>NZ_JAFNJE010000009.1 GCF_017368475.1 Alteromonas sp. 5E99-2 | reverse complement strand
TTTTGACTCAGAACCACTGAGCCTGCAAGCAAGTGCCTCGGTCAGCAAGGCCCTAAATGAACAAAACTTGTACAGCAAAGATCAACACGCCCTAGCTATTAATATTAAATTTGAGAATGTAATACAGCCACAATATCTTCAGATTGTTTTAACCGTTTAATATCGTTGAACAACACCTCAGCCTCAGGGTATTGACGCTTTAAATAACCACACCATTGTTTAATTCTATTTGGGTAATATCGGCCTTTATCGCCGTATATTTCATATCCAGAATAACGGATCAGTAGCTGGGCTATATCTGCCCATGTCATCGCTGTTTCATTGTGTTTTATACACCTAGCTAGATTGGGCAACGCCAATGCACCGCGTCCAAGCATTATATTCTCGCACTGCGATTGCTGTTGGCACTGAAGGGCATCGGCTTGTGACCAAATTTCACCATTGGCGATAATAGGCGTAGCAATACGGCTTTTTATTTTCGCTATCCAATCCCAATATGCAGGAGGCTTATACCCGTCTCGTTTAGTACGCGCATGAATAACAATTTCTGACGCGCCGGCTGCTTCTAACGCTTGTGCATTTTCATAAGCCAAAGAGGTGTCGTCATACCCCAACCGAATTTTAGCGGTAACAACCTGTTCTTTAGGTACGGCAGAGCGGACCTCAGAAACAATGTCATACAGTTTATCTGGGGTTTGTAATAACACTGCTCCGCCTCGGCTCTTATTCACCGTTTTAGCAGGGCAGCCAAAATTTAAATCTATTCCAGGAGAACCCAATTCAATAGCAAGTTGTGCGTTTTCCGCCAACCATTGTGGATGTTGCCCTAAAAGTTGTACACGAACAGGCACTCCCGACGGGGTTTTACCTTCATTTTTGAGTTCAGGGCAATATTTAAGAAAGGTTTTTTTACTGAGTTTTTGCTCTACTACGCGAACAAATTCTGTGACGCATAAATCGAAACCACCGATACTCGTTAACATATCCCGCATTAAATGATCGACCACGCCCTCCATAGGCGCTAACACTATCTTCATGATTTGTTGTCGTTAGCTTCGCGCTGTGCACATCGGCGTAAAATAATCTGCTTTCTATCATCTGAAGCAGAATGCCAGCCTGTGATTTCATCAATATGGCGCTTACAACCTACGCAAATATCGGCGTTGTCCAGACAGCATTGGCCTATACAAGGCGATCCTAATACAAAGTTGTTTTCGTTCATTTAACTGTAACTACATAGTCAATTGCCGCTTTAATGGCGGTGACTTGTGCTAAATTACATTCTTGTGGCGTTGCGTTATCGCTATCAGGATACACTTCAGTGGTTGTAACATAAGTGGCCTCGGTGAAACCCGCACATAGATTTAGCGCTTTTTTATCGTAGTCAATCACGCCGTCACTGCTAATTTTCACACCAATAATTTTTTGCTGAGCATCAGTTGGTGCAACATGGGTCACTTGCTTGACTGCTTCAATAACCGCCCGTTGAAATTCAATTTCAGGCTTATGGGTATCTGCGACCAAATAAAAACCATCAGGTACTTGCCACACGCCTTGCTCAATTGCATCTCTCGCCGCTAATGCTGGTCTGAATTCTGAATTGTCCGAATCTGTGGTTTCATGCAAATCAATATGCAACAAAGGTTTTAAACCAATTGAAGATACAAACGCCATGGCGCTTTTTGCTTCTATTGAAGGTGAATCTGGAAAAAAATTACGGTTGGGGTCCACCGCATTCGCGCCCCAGCGATTAATGGTTTCATAACCCCAAGGGCTAATACACGGCAAAATAACTATATTTGCCAATTCGCTATAATGGGGTAATTGGTCAAATGCGAAATCAATAGCTCCTTGTACCCCACTGGTCTCATAACCATGTACACCACCGGTAACTAATACATCAGGTAAGTTTTCTTTTCTGTGAGTCGGTACAAGTGCAAATAAAGGGTATCGCGATGTATCTTGAGGCAAAGCACCGTATTGAACACATTGATGAGTTAACGAAGAAAACTGCTCTAAACGAGTGATGACCTCGTCGTGGTAGCTGCGTTTAATAGACTGAGCGTTAAACCATTGTTGTTTTTCATCGCTGTTCCACGGAATGCCAGAACGGCCGATAGGATAAAGAGAATTCATTGCTGCTAGCCTAAAAATAAAATGCGTGAGCTACAAATACAAAAAAAGCCCCACTTTTGCAAGTGAGGCTTCAATATGGCGTCCCCTAGGGGATTCGAACCCCTGTTACCGCCGTGAAAGGGCGGTGTCCTAGGCCTCTAGACGAAGGGGACAAAAAATCGTTATGAAAGCAAAACCTTCATGATCTTTTGTCAGAAAAAAGCATAACATGCTTATTTCTAACCTAGACTCTGGTGTTAATTTTTTTAGCCAAAAAACTAACGAAAATGGCGTCCCCTAGGGGATTCGAACCCCTGTTACCGCCGTGAAAGGGCGGTGTCCTAGGCCTCTAGACGAAGGGGACTAGGTTTGTTTTTTCTGGTGGAGCCAGGCGGGATCGAACCGCCGACCTCTTGCATGCCATGCAAGCGCTCTCCCAGCTGAGCTATGGCCCCGTGCTAAACACAGGAACAAATTTCAACTCAGTGACTGTTCCTTGACAGCGGGGCGCATTCTAGGCATCCCAATGGTTCATGTCAACGCTTTTTTTACGATTTTTCTCTGATTGATATAAAGTTGAGCGCCTTGTCTATTCGTTGACCAATTTCTGACTGTTTTAACAGCGCTAATGTCACATCTAGAGAAGGCGAGTTTCCACCGCCAGTAACAGCAACACGTAACGGCATCCCTACTTTCCCCATACCCACTTCAAGTTCTTCTGCCGTCGCATTAATGGCAGCTTGAATATGTTCAGCATCCCAGCAGGTTAAATCATTTAATTTTTGTTTTACCAAGGCTAACGCGTCTTTTGCCACTGGACGTAAATGCTTTTTCGCTGCTTTTTCATCGAACTCGTCATAGTCAGCATAAAAATAGCCACTAATCTCGGCTAGTTCTTTCAGCGTTTTCACTCTGTCGGCCTGTACGGTGATAACCGAGGCTAAACTAGGCCCTTGGCTTGTATCAATATTTAGTTGCTCAAAATGCCATACAGCATGTTCAGCAACCTCTTCAGCAGGCAACGATTTAATGTAGTGTTGATTTAACCAAATCAACTTATCGGTATTAAATGCCGACGCAGACTGTCCAATAGCATCTAAAGAGAAAAGCTCTATCATTTCCTCTAAAGAAAATATTTCCTGATCACCATGAGACCAACCTAAACGAACAAGGTAATTTAATAAGGCTTGCGGTAAATAACCATCATCGCGATATTGCATGACACCCACTGCCCCATGACGTTTAGATAATTTTTTACCGTCATCACCCAAAATCATCGATACATGGGCGTATTCTGGAATCGGTGCATTTAACGCAAGAAGAATATTAATTTGGCGAGGCGTATTGTTTATATGGTCCTCCCCTCTTACTACATGAGTAATTCCCATATCCCAATCGTCAACCACAACACAAAAGTTATAAGTTGGTGTACCGTCACTGCGAGCAATAATTAAATCGTCTAATTCACTATTGGCAATTTCTATGTCGCCGCGAATGTGATCTTTAATAACAACACTACCCTCTAACGGGTTTTTAAAACGAATAACAAAAGGCGCGTCCGCCGGATGATCATTTCTATCTCTCCAGGTACCAGGGTAACGGGGCTTTTCGCCGTTAGCTTTTTGTTCTTCTCTTATTTGGTCGAGCTCTTCAGCTGGCATAAAACATTTATAGGCTTTGCCCTCGGCTAACAGCTGATCGATAATTTCTTTGTATCGGTCGAATCTATCCGTTTGATATACCGGACCGACGTCAGCATCTAGGCCTAACCACGCCATACCTTCTAATATGGCTTGCTTAGCCGCTTCAGTTGAACGTTCAATGTCTGTGTCTTCAACACGTAAAACAAATTTTCCACCTTGGCTTTTAGCATATAACCAAGAATATAAAGCAGTACGAGCACCGCCTACGTGTAAATAGCCAGTAGGGCTTGGGGCAAAACGAGTTACAACAGACATAAAAGATACCTTAATCACGGTTTAGCCGCGCATTCTACCTTATGCCCTAACCTAGGCTCAAGTGCCCAATGTTCATCTTAAAATAGTTAAATAATCGCCAAAATGGCTAAAATTCATTCATACGATCAAACATATGAAAAATAGTGTTGACAGTTACAATTCCAACTCTATAATACCGCTCCACTTAGCCAAGGTTACTAACCAATTGGCAGAGTATGTGGACGCTTAGCTCAGTTGGGAGAGCATCGCCCTTACAAGGCGAGGGTCACTGGTTCAAGCCCAGTAGCGTCCACCAATTTTTAACTCTGAATTCTAAATTCAAGTTAGAAGGACGTAAAAATCGACTGGTTCAATAACTTCGTTACGAGCCATAGCAACGTCAAACAATTTACTACTTATCTATACAATGGACGCTTAGCTCAGTTGGGAGAGCATCGCCCTTACAAGGCGAGGGTCACTGGTTCAAGCCCAGTAGCGTCCACCATCTCTTAGTTATATATTCCTCAATTAGATATCCTTCTTAAATTTATTAAAATTCATTGTTATCTTAGTTGTTAATCAAACCTAGAATACGCCGCTAGGGATTAATTTGCTCTGACAAAAAGTCAATTACCCGTTTGTGGCGCATTTTAACCGCGGATAACTTTAAGTTACAAATATCGGCGATTTCTTGAAAATCCAACCCTGTACGGTATCGCAGCAACATAATATTGCGGTCGATAAATGACAGGTTGACCATTAACTCAGACAATGCGGTGGATATATCGTCCTGAGTGTTAACCTCATCAACAAGGTTTTCTAGGTAGTTCTCATCGCTTTCGTGGGTATCCCAACGGCGATCACGCATTTTATTGATACACTCATTGTGAGCAATTTTAAACAGCCACGCTTTAAAAGACACTGACCATTTGAAATTCTTCAAATGAGAGAGTGCCTTTATTATTGTTTCTTGAGTGACGTCTTCTGCATCGGCTTGATTCACCAACAATTTCCCACAATACCCTTTCAAAATGGGTAAGTAAGGCGTGACAAGTTGCTGAAACATACGCGTATCATAGGGCAAGCCCTCTTGCGCTAAAACAACGAGCTGACGTTCATTAAGTTGAGTCAAATTGTTATCGTGCTTCTAGCTTTTAGTAACTTTATTCGATAACAAAAAGGTATTGGGTACCGTGGTGATAAGCTCATCTTCACCGACTATTTTGGTTGCCACACTACCTATGGACGCCAAGGTTCCTTTAATTTCGTTAACTTCAATGCCATCTCCTGGCTGGTACATTTCTCGTAAATACACACCTGCCACCACTTCTTGCGCCATGGATTTAGTGCCTATACCTAGTGATATCGCAGCAGCTAAACCTACGCTAGCAATCACCACAGTCATAATGTTATTTAACAATGATACGTCAATATCTAGCTGAGTGATTGATAAGGAAACTGTGATAACAATGATGATTCCTCTGCATACTTCCGCAACCGAACGACCATAATCAACGCCTGTGTTACTTGCAGCAATTTTAACGCCGTTAAACACAATTTGAGCAACAAAGAAACCACAAAGCAATACAGCGAGAGAAGCCAGCAATTTAGGCAGAAATAACACTAGGGTATCGATTAAGTTCGATAATACAGTTAACCCTACAGTGTCTAATGCAGCAAGTAGAAAAATAAGTAAAAAGAAGGTGGATATAAGACTTGCAACAACTTGGCTTCCCTGAACACTGACATCCATCTTTTTCAATAATGTATCTAAACCCAATTTATCTAAAAAGGTATTGAAACCGATTTTGACCAAGCCTTTATTCAATACACTCTTAATAATAGATGCAACAACCCAGCCCACTAATAAAAAGACAAGAGCAACAAGTAGGTCAGGTAAAAACGTGACAATTTCATGCCAAATCGTAATAAAACCTGAATATGCTTTTTGCGTGATATTTTCATTTTCCATTATTTAGTTCCTTGTTCTGGTAATGTCGAATTTGTTCTTGTTTTTGGCGTTTTTGCCATTTGTTTGAATATTGGCTGTAAAATTTGCATAAAAAGGCTAGCAAAAACCACCCAAATAGAAGCCATACCTAATGCAGCCAAGTCTTTCACACCTTGTTGGTTATTCGCCGTTTTCGATGCGCGTTTAAACAATTCACCGTCAGATATACTGAACTCAAAATCAGTATCGTTTTCCAGTTGCTCTGTTATATCTTTCTCTAATTTATTCATGTCACCCTCAAGCAATCTTATTGTCGCTACAACCCTTTAACGGTCCACACATCTAAAAGTCACATTTTATTTGTTCGAATTTCATTCTTTTTGAGTGTTTTATTCGCGGCCCTTTTCGATTATCACATTCTACGTTAACTCGCTTGTTTCTATTAGGTTTTTTATCGCAAAAAGGCGAAAAAAGCTCACTTATAAAAAAATATAAATAAAAATTTTCTTAATTTTGTGACTTTCTGATTTCTATCCCGTTACAGCGTCAGGAGTTAGATAAAGCTCTAGAAACTCAATAAGGATCCATTTATGAAAATAGTTAAAATATCTCTACTAGCCGCGTTAATCAGTTCACCTCTGGCTGCAGATACAATTGATGAAACATGGGAAATCGGCGTATTTGGCGATTACATTAAATCAAGCACAGGTAAAGAAACGTCTCTCGATTTCCAACAAATAGAGGCTGGCAAAGGCATTGGTATAGACGTATCAAAAATTATAAATGATCAATGGAATTTTCGCTTTGAAGTGTCTCGTGCCCGTTACGATATTAATAACGGAACAGATAAAGATTACGGATACCGTTATGGTGTTGATGCCATATATAAAATAGAAGACTCTGGATGGTACCTTTTCTCAGGTATAAAGCGTTTTAATAACGTAAGAAGTTATAATGCACTAAATGTCGGTGCGGGTTATTCGTTATCGGTTAGTGAACGTTTTTCTGTATACAGTGAAGCCGCCATTTACCGTGATGTAGATTATGGTTACACAGACCAAGGCTTTAAACTTGGACTGAAATATACCTTTGGCGACGTTAAAAAAGCGCCAGTGGTAGCGCCAAAAGCAGAACCTACCCCAATAAAACCCGCAGTAGTTAGCGTAGTCGACAGCGATAATGATGGGGTCAAAGATTCCATCGACAAATGCAACAACACCCCAGCCAACGTAAAAGTGGATTCTAAAGGGTGTGCTTTGTATTCAGAAAAGTCAGTTGCGATTAACCTAAATGTTGGTTTCGAAAACAACAGTTCACAATTAAAAGCGTCCACGATGGACGATATACAGCGCTTGGCTGACTTTATGAAAACTTATACAAACACCAGTGTTGTTATAGAAGGTCACAGTTCTAAAGTGGGTACTTCTGAATATAATTTATACCTATCAGAAAAGCGTGCAAATGCAGTTAAAAACGTACTTACAAGCAAATTTGGTATTGCTGAAAGCCGTTTATCTGCAAAAGGCTTTGGTGAAACTCAGTTACTTTCTAATGGAAATAGACTAGCTGACCACATTGCTAACCGCCGTGTAGTTGCAAAAATAGAAACAACGGTAAAAGAAGTTGTCGAAAAAAATTAAAACTACCAATTAAAACGACGAAAGGGGAGTAAAGTACTTACTCCCCTACTTCTTCACTCCAAACCCACCAATTTTCTACCTTCTTCTGTTTTTAGCGAAAAATCCGTTCCCGAATAATGTCCGCCTTCAGGCCCACAAAGGTAAACAATACCTAGAGCCACGGATTCGGGCGAAATATGGCTAGACCAGTCAAGATTACTCACTACATTGATTTTTGCATCGCGAATTTTTTTCATCATCTCGGTCGCGACGGTGCCGGGCGATAAACCAATAACGTGAATGTTATAATGACTTAATTCTTTATGGGCTACTTCAGTTAATTTTTTAGCCGCTGCTTTTGTTGAACAATAATGACTCCAACCTTCCAGTATGCTATTCGCCGCCCCCGAACTTAAATTAATAATGGTGCCACCACCTTGAGATCGCATATGAGGCGCACAAGCGCGAATAACGTTGTAACTCCCTTTCAAATTGACGTCCACGGCTTTAGCCCATAAATCGGGGTCGCTATTAATCAAATGAGCTAAAGGGTCGATAGTTCCTGCACTATTCACTACAAAATCTAGACTGTCTGTTGCTAATACGGTTTCAACACATTTCACTACCGACTGATATTGCGTAACATCACAATGCAGCGCGGTGGCTGAAACACCTTGTTTTATCAACAAGTTGGATTGTTTTTCAATAACATCTAGTGATCTTGCAGCTAAAAACACTCTAGCGCCCTGCTCGCCAAACTTTTTGGCCGCAGCAAGACCAATACCTTGACTCGCGCCAATCACCAATACCGTTTTACCTTTCAAATAATCACTCATACATACGCCTTATAAACTGGATTTAATAAAGATTAATCGTGCGCTAATAACAGATAAACATGATTGACGACACTTCATTAATGCGTAAAATGCAGGAATGAATATAGATTTATTAAGACTCTTTGTTTCTACCTTTCAAAAAGGCAGCTTCGCAGCAGTTGCATTACAGCTGAATATTTCTCCGTCATCTGTATCTAGAGCGGTAGCAAATTTAGAAAAACAATTAAATACTCGGCTATTCCAAAGAAGCACTCGTACCTTAAAACCAACCCAAGCTGGCATAGAATATTATGAGCGTATTCGGACCATCCTCGATGAATTAGACAACCTTCATGAAGACATAAAATACGGTAAAGACTCCCCCTCAGGTACAGTGAAAGTAAGTGCGTCAACCACATTTGGGCAACGTGTACTTCCCGCTATAACCAAAGCATTTTACGAGAAATTCCCTCATATCAATTTAGAATTATCGCTGTCTGATAACCGATTAGATTTAATTGAAAATCAAATTGATGTTGCTATACGTCATGGTGCTCTGTCTGACAGCTCGCTCATTGCAAGAAAGCTCATTAGTGTGAATTATTTTTTAGTCGCTACCCCAGCTTATTTAGATACTCATCCACTCCTCACTCCTGAAGACTTAGTTAATCATCAAATAGTCTCATTTAATTATTCCGATTTTCGCAAACAATGGCACTTTACTAAGGACAACAGCACAAAAAGTATCTCCATCACGCCGTTTTTGCAGACGACGAATGCAGGTATGATCCGAGAGTGTGTATTACAAGATATGGGCATAGCGCTATTGGCCGATTGGACAACAAATGAAGATATTGCACAAGGAAAGTTAGTTCGATTATTGCCAGATTACCTTATATCTGGTGATACTCCACAAACGGCAATTTGGATGGTGCAGCCGAGTCGCTCGTACATCCCACGTAACGTGCTCGCATTTACCGAATTTTTATTTAACCATTTTAATAATTAGAATACATCGTTAACGAATAAGGCCTTAGTGTTCACCAAGGCCTTATTTAGCGATTAAAAATTAGCAGAAAACGTAAGGCTTATTTTACGAGGCTCTCCAGGATACAAAATCGTATCTCGCGTTCCACCATCAAAATAACGCTTATCGAAAATGTTCTCGATGTTTAACGCAATTGAATAATTGTCTCGTTCAAAATAAACCGCAGTATCAAAGGTTGTGTAACTAGGTAATTCAACTCTAGTTGAGGTATCAGAGCTGGTAAATCTTTCACTTTCATGATTAATACCTAATGACACACCGGTTAACCACCCCTTGAATGTTTCTGTTGCGTTGTAGCGAGTCCACAGGTAGAAATCATTTTTAGGCGCAAATGCAGTAGCATTTCCTTGTGTTGTCTCACTAGGACTTTTTGAAATAATTGAATCCACATAAGCGTAACCCGATTTAATTTGCCAGTTATCAATAGGCTGGGCTAAAAATTCAATTTCAAACCCACTGCTTTCTACTTCTCCAAGCAGCTCATCTTCACCGGTTTCTGGGTTATTTTCGACGATATTGTCTTGCACAATATCGAAATAAGCCACGGATATATTGGCTTTATCTTCAAACAAAAACGCTTTTGCACCTATTTCAAACTGTTTACCTTCTTCAGGGTCAAAACTGCCACCATCGGCGTTAGTATCTTCCACACTATTTGGGTTAAAGCTTTCGCCATAACTGGCATAAATCGACAGTTTATCTGTGGCTTTGTAGATAGCGCCAAGAGAAGGCACAAACGCATCGGTAATTTGATCGTTCGTCTCTTCACTTACTTGCTCAATAAAATCAACAAATTGTTTTTCATATCGAACCCCCACCATGGCTATCCAGTGTTCATTAAGGGATATCACGTCTTGAATATATGCACCATAATTCGATAATTCAGTGACACGGTCATTGACGCTTTCATTGCTGTCTTGTTCGACAGATGGGACACCTTCATTCAAAACGGGATTGAATATATCAATATTAGGAGTTATTGCCACTCCAAAACGGATACGGTCAAAGTCTCGTACTTCATAACCACCATTAAAGCCAAATAGCAGCTCATGTTCGATATTCCCGGTTTGAATTGCACCTCGTGAATTAATATCAACAAAGTGATATTCCCGCTTGTTAAGTTGGTTCCGGTCACGTCGTCTTAACGTACCGTCATCGTCATTAACACTGTTATTTTCAAATAGAATTCGGTTATCTTCATGCCAAACGCTTCGCCAGTTTGCCGTTAAATCAAATACGTCATTTATGGCGCTTTTATACGTGGCAAATGCAACAAAGGCTTCGTCGTTATCTACATCGCCATCTTCTTGATAACGGGTATTGATAGAGGCTGTTTGATTGATATCATTATTAAGCGCCACTAAACCTTGGTCAGCAGCCGCATTTTCTTTAACTAGCTCTAATCCAAAGGTTAATTCACTGATATCTGACATACGGTAAGTTAACGTAGGGAAAAGATAGTAACTTTCTTGATCGACGTTATCTCGGTATGAATTAATGGCATCGACGCTCACAATAAGTCGGTACAACCACTTTTCATCTTGAGTCAAGGCACCTGTCGCATCTAATGTGGCAGTGAAACCGTTATCAGTGCCTGCTGAACTCACGTCTGTGTCATAAGTCTGCCCAGATAAATCAAAATTAATAGATTGCTCTGCTTGAGGTTTTTTAGTTGAAATATTCACCAAGCCGCCAGGCTCAAGTTGCCCATAGAGCACAGATGCAGGGCCTTTTAACACCTCGATACGCTCAACATTAGCTGTTGTTGGCGAACCAAATCTAGACGCCAGCCCAGGTAAACCATTAATTTGAATACTTTGTAGACTTGCTGGAAGCCCTCGTAGGGTAAAGCTATTTGCATTAATTCCCGATTGGCTTAACCCCGTAGTGTAGCCATAGGCATCAGATAAGGTTTTGGCTCGTAAGTCACTTAGAAACACATCATTTATGGTATTAACCGTAAATGGCACATCGAAAGGGTCTGATAAGCCCTTAGTTGCAGTAGAAACCGCCGCATTCAAATACGACTCTTGTTTACCGACAACTTGAATAACTTCAATTTCGTCTTCATCGACACTCACTTCTTGGGCATGTATGTCAGTTACCGCAGATGTACAAATAATGCTCATCAACCAAAAACGTTTTTTCATCTATCATCCTTTTGCTAGATAGTTAGGTGTGTTGTAATTTCCGCAATTCTAACACATGCAAATAACAATGATTAGCATTTGCGATTAATTACTGAATAAAAAGCACAAAAGGTCAAACACGCCTTCTTTTAGTTGTTTATGATTAAGCCTACTGGTATCTAGGAAAGCACATGAAGCACTTAAACAGCATTCAAAAAGGCATTGAGTTTATTGAAGATAATTTGGATAAGCCGATTCCACTTACGACAATTTCAGCTCATGCCAATATCAGTCATTGGCACTTTCAACGAATATTTAAAGCCTTAACTAATGAAACCCTTAAGTCTTATGTTCGTTCACGACGTATTGCTAATTCTATGGACAGTTTATTTGACCAAAGGCTGTCGATCCTAGATGTTGCAATTGCATCTGGTTTTGAATCTCATGAAGCTTACACTCGCGCTTTCAAAAAGTTATTTGGTTATTCGCCCAGTGAATATCGGCAACGGGCTGCACAGCCTTTAATTATCAAGAAAGCCCGGTTTGATCATGAATATTTAGCCAATTTAAATCAAAATTTAACCTTAGAGCCTAGGTTATATGTATCAGAAGAAAAACACCTCATTGGCGTTAAAGTTGAAGTCATCGGAATTGAATCAGACAAAACCAATATAGCGGAAAAGCTCCCCAAACTTTGGCAAGATTTCATTCCAAGGCTATCTGAAATTAACCACAAAATTGAAGGGACCTGTTATGGCATCATTAATGTCGAAGAAAATGACGATGGAGAACAACGCTTGTTTTATACCGCATGTACTGAAGTATCAAAAGTCGTTCAGATACCAAAAGACATGACGTATTCAACTCTTCCACCTCAACAATACGCTGAATTTAAACACCACGGTCTAACAAACACCGAACATTTTAACCACACCATTAGTTATATTTATTCGAGTTGGTTACTGCGCTCAAACATGAAACACACCTATGGCCCAGATGTTGAAACCTATGGGCCAGAGTTTAAATACGATTCTAATGATTCAGTGGTGTACTACGCCGTTCCAGTAGAAGCC
Source organism: Alteromonas sp. 5E99-2 (assembly GCF_017368475.1). GTDB lineage: Bacteria > Pseudomonadota > Gammaproteobacteria > Enterobacterales > Alteromonadaceae > Alteromonas_F. Next base: position 143,044 of record NZ_JAFNJE010000009.1, on the reverse strand, counting down.
GCTAGCTAACCTGATTCCTGTTTAATTAAGGAGATACGATTATGATCACGTTATACAGTTTTGGTTCTAGTTTTAACCTCATTGACCCAAGCCCTTTTGTCGTCAAGACCCATTTTCTATTAACCCAATCCAACATACCTTTTGAAATATTAAGTGGCCCTCAGTATTTACAAAAAGCCCCTAAAGGCAAACTGCCCTTTATCACTGATGGTGACAAAACCGTCGCTGACAGTTTTTTCATTGAGCAATATATAAAGCAAGCATACGATTTTGACATTAATAGTCACTTGTCTGATCAACAAAAAGCTGAATGCGAATTACTGTGCGCAGCGTTAGAAGACCGTATGTACTGGTATATTGTTTATTTTCGTTGGGCCTACGATGCAAACTGGCAAGTATTAAAAGACACACTTTTCTCACGTTTACCATTTCCACTGAGTAAAATAGTGCCAAAAGTCGCCCGTAAAGACGTATTAAAAGCTTTGAGAGGACAAGGAACATCTCGGCACTCACAACAAGAAATACTGCAAATTGCCGAAGTTCAATTAGCGTCTATGAACAAGGTAATTGGTGACAAACCGTATTTTTTTAATGACCAGCTCAGTATGGCTGACATTTGTGCTTATTCCATGCTTGGGAATATTTTGGTTCCGTCATTACCGTCTCCTTTGCAAGACTTAGTGAAACACTTTCCTAACCTTGTGCGCTATTGTGAAAATATACATCAAACCTATTACCCTTAACTTAAACACGTCTTAAGTTACACATTTTTCGGCAAGTTCGTCTACAAAGTGTAAAAAACTTGTTAACTTTCCTCGTTTGATATTTACTAGATTTCCATCAAACGAAAGAGTTAGTCTGAATGCAAATTAACGATAAATCTGGGTTAACACCCTACCTTCCATCAGCAGATAGATACACAAACATGCATTTTAGACGATGCGGTAACAGCGGCATCCAGCTACCAGCACTCTCTTTGGGGTTGTGGCATAACTTCGGTTCGGTGGATTCATTGCTAAACGCAAAACGCATTGTAAGAACTGCATTTGATGCAGGTGTGACTCACTTTGATTTAGCCAATAACTATGGTCCCTCTTTTGGCAGTGCTGAAGAGAATTTTGGCCACATACTTAAAGACGATTTAGTCCATTACAGGGACGAACTTTTTATTTCCACCAAAGCCGGGTACGACATGTGGCCTGGCCCTTATGGTTATGGTGGCTCTAGGAAATACTTAGTAAGCAGTTTGGATCAAAGTTTACAGCGACTGGGGTTAGAGTATGTTGATGTGTTTTATCACCACTGCCCTGACATCGCGACACCTCTTGAAGAAACCGCTAGGGCATTGGATTACATCGTCCGTTCTGGTCGAGCCTTATATGTCGGTTTATCTAATTATAATGATGAACAAACAAAGAACATGGCTAAGCTGTTGGATGACTTAGGCACACCTTGCCTTATTCAGCAGTCCCGTTATTCAATGTTTGATCGGAATGTAGAAGAAAAACTATTAGACAAAGTCCAACAAAAGGGTATCGGGTTTATTGCTTTTTCGCCATTAGCGCAAGGGCTATTGACGGATCGTTACTTAACAAATATCCCTGAAGGATCACGAGCAAGCAAAGGCATGACTTATTTGGGTAAGAACGAGGTAACAGCGCTACAACCTAAAATAATAGCGTTAAATGAAATAGCACAACGCCGAGGGCAAAGCCTGTCGCAAATGGCATTATCATGGCTTTTGAAAGACCAACGGGTTAGTTCTGTATTAATAGGTGCAAGTAGTCCAGAACAGCTAGAACATAACTTACATTGCCTCAATGACCTTCATTTTGACGAAAGTGAACTGAACATAATTAAAGCTGTTTTAATGGGTTAACCTAGGGCGTGTTGATCTTTGCTGTACAGCAAAGATCAACACGCCCTAGTACTCGGCTAAAAGTCATGATAATTTGATTGATGACGATAACCTGTGTATGTAGTAGGCAACTGACAGTTCAATGAATCACAATTTAACCAAGAACATGCGTGTACTGGTCATAGACAATCACATGTTAGCCAGAGGTTACTTAAAATATTCAATGGAAGAACTTGGCTTTCAAAATATTGAATATATCGACAAACCAAACTTAGCATTAACCGCTTTACAAACAAACTATTACGATTTGATTATCTGCTCGTATCAACTAAAGAATGAGCAAGATGGCTATTTCCTCTATGAAAAATTCAAGTTAAGTGAATACTTCAGACCGACATCTGCATTTGTTTTTATTAGTGCTGATACAACGCCGGATATAGTACATAGTATTGTTGAGCTGCAACCCGATGACTTTTTAGCCAAGCCTTTTACAGTGCGAGAGCTAAGCAAACGCTTAACCCGTGTGTTAACCCGTAAACAAGCGTTGCGCCCTATTTATTCGCTGATCGAAAGCAACCAACTTGAATTAGCACTTTCAGAAATAGAAGTTTTTCTAAGTGAGTCTAAAAATGCCGACTTCTACCCAGTAGCGCTGAAACAAAAAGGAGAAATCCTGTTTGCAAAAGGTTTTATAGAGCAAGCAAAAGACTTTTATCAAGCCATTTTGAATGTACAGAATTTTACTTGGGCACAGTTCGGGTTAATTCGTTGCTTCATAAAATTAGACGAAGATGATGAAGCGGAAAAACGCATTTTAGAACTCGCTTTTCAACCTGACTCTATGCTTGCCGCATATGACCTTTTAACCGCACTACACATCAAACACAAAGACTTTGATGATGCGCTTGAATCAATACAAGTGGCTCGTAACGTATCTCCGAGAAACATTAATCGACACTATATGGCCGTAGATTTATCTCGTATAACTCATGACTACGAAACCCAATTTGAAGCAGCCAAACGACTAGTAAAATACGCCAAAAATTCTATCCACGATAAGCCTGAAATATACTTAAGTGTGGCAAGAGCGGGGATCGACTTCGCAATGACGGCAGAAAGCAGTGAAACATCGAAGTTATTAAAACAAGTTCATGAGTACATTAAACAAATGAGGTCCAGCTTTCCAAAAGCAGATTTGTCGGAACAAATGACAGTAATCGACGCCCGTATGCTGTACTTAAAAGACGAATCTCATAATGCCAAAGCATTACTCGATCAGCTTAGCAACACTCGACTAGAAGCGCAAAGTATGGAAGCCTTGCTAGACAAAGCTAAAGCCTTTCACGATGTAGGCTTACACGACAACGCATTAACCATTTTAGATGCAATCACTAAACGCTGTATCCAAGACAGTAAACAAAGTGAGTTATTCTTGCACTACATTCAACAAGAAAGAGAAGAAAAAGACAAAATACGCCACAGTCCTAAAAACTTGACGTCGTCGGCTGTGAATCAATACCAACAAGGCAATTTAGATGCTGCATTAGAAAACTTCCGACAAGCATTCACCATAATGCCCAAAAATCCGTCTATCGCATTAAATTTATTACAAGCTGCTGCAATCAGTATTCGCGACAAAGGACAGTCAAAGTACGATAAGGAAATGGTACGTAACTGCATGATAACCATTGAAAATGGCGCACTAAATGCTGAACAAGATCAGCGCTATCATAAAGTTAAAGAAATATTGAGAGAGCTAGATTGAAGCACAACCTGAAGAAGCACTCCCCAAATAACATAAAGATGTTAACCGCCTAGCATCGCAAGATGTTTTGTAGCACCGGTATTTCCTTCATGTAAAAAGTGGGTTGCCGCTTTTCTACCAATAAGTGACTGCAATTTTTGTTTTAACGCTTCAACATCTAAACTTGCAATTTCTGGCCGCATATCAAGACCTTGTTCGCTGAACAAACACAGGTGCAATTTCCCCAACGCACTGACTCTCAGGCGGTTACAAGTATCGCAGAAATCTTTAGCATAAGGTGTGATTAAGCCTATTTTCCCTAAGTAATCAGCATGCATAAACTCTTCTGCTGGCCCCGCATGTATTTCTCTTTTAATGGGTTTCCACCCAGTGCGAATTAGCATTTCTCTGACACTGGTTGCTCTTTGTTTATGAGATTGAAAAAACTGTCCAGATTGGCCGGTCTCCATTAACTCGATAAAACGCATAGTGACAGGCTTCGTCTTTAGAAGATCTAAAAATTGGTCCAATGTTTTTTGTGTGGTGGTCGACATCAAAACGGAATTGATTTTCACTAATAAACCTTGAGTTAAGGCTTCATCTACCCCATCAAGTACTTCAGAAAGTTTGTTTTGACCTGTAATTTCATGAAATTGCCGTGGGTCTAAGCTGTCAATGCTGATGTTAACTTGATTTAAACCCGCTTCTCGAAGTGGTCGAGACAAACGTTTAAGTCGCCCACCGTGGGTCGTCATTGCAACTAAATCGATACCTTTTGCTTGTGCAGCGGCAGCGGTAACCTCTACAATGTCTCTGCGCAATGTAGGCTCTCCGCCAGTTAAGCGAACTTTTTTTGTTCCTAAACTGGCAAACGCACGTATCACAGTGTCACATTCGTTTAGGCTTAAGAACTTTTCTGTTGTAGTAGGCATATATCCATTAGGCAAACAGTACTTGCAGCGAAAATTACACGCTTCAGTTAAAGATAACCTTAAGTAATAAAACCGACGGCCCAACGGGTCTTGTAACATAAAAATTCTACCCTCTACATACAACGAACCTAGTTTTCGACCCGTTTTATAATAGAGACCATAACAAAAAAAGGAACAATTTTTAAGCCATGCCGAAGCGAAGATTCAATTTAGATGAAAATACACCGTTTTATTGGCAAGTTATTTTGCAGCTTTGGCCTTATATGCTCGAATACAAAATTCGGGTTATTTTTGCTCTTCTTTGTTTAGTGGCGGCAAAAGGCGCGAGTGTACTACTGCCTTTTTTATTGAAATACATAGTTGATGATTTAAACCAAGATTCTAGTCAAACAGCACTTATCGCTGCCCCTGCTTCGCTTATTGTTGGTTATGGTTGTATTCGCCTGTTCAATACACTAATTGGCGAAGTAAGAGACACCCTGTTTGGACGAGTCACCGAGCGAGCAATGCGACGCATAGGCCTCAAAGTGTTTAACCACCTACATAAGTTAGAACTGGCTTTTCATTTAGACAGACAAACCGGCGGCTTATCGAGAGACATTGAAAGAGGATCTAGTGGTATTAGCTTTCTTATGCGTTTTATGGTGTTTAACATTGGCCCTACTTTACTTGAAATCATTATGGTCACAGGCCTGCTTTTTTATTATTACGGTTTCACCTTTGCTTTGATCATTTTATTGTCTGTGATTGCTTACGTAAGCTATTCAATTAAAGCAACAAATTGGCGAACTCGTTTTGTGAAGGAAATGAACAATGCTGATAATCGCACTCACACTCGTGCCATAGACAGCTTAATCAATTTCGAAACAGTAAAGTACTTTAGCAATGAGCAACACGAAGCCCAGTGCTATGACAAAAGCTTAGCGTCATGGGAAAACGCACGACGAAAGAACAGGTTATCTGTATTTGCACTTAACGGAGGTCAGGCCTTTATCATCGCTCTTTCAATGACCAGTATGATGCTAGTTGCAGCGAATGGCGTGGTAAATGGCACTATGACAATTGGTGATTTTGTCTTGATTAACGCCTTCACAATGCAATTGTTTTTACCTCTTAATTTTCTTGGTTTTGTTTACCGCGAAATAAAAGGATCCTTAGCAAATATTGAAAACCTGTTTTCGCTGTTACAGCGCCCATTAGCCATTAAAGATAACCCTAATGCCCCTGACATATGCGTGTCCTCAGGTAAAGTTAATTTCAATAATGTAAGCTTTCAATACAACGAAGAACGAAAAATACTCAAGCATATTAGCTTTACTGTAAACGCAGGCGAAAAAGTGGCCATTGTAGGAGAAAGCGGCAGTGGTAAGTCATCATTAATGAAGTGTTTATTTCGTTTTTACGATATTCAAACTGGGTCCATAGAAATTGATCACCAAGATATCAGCCAAGTAACGCAAGATTCTCTTCGAAAATCGCTAGGTATAGTCCCACAAGACACCGTTTTATTTAACGATACTCTGGAAGAAAACATACGTTACGGCAAGCCAGGCGCCAGTAACCAAGAATTACAGCGAGTAATCGAACTCGCCTACCTTTCTGATTTCATCAGCAAATTGCCTCAAGGTTTGCAAACAAGAGTGGGTGAAAGAGGGTTAAAATTATCTGGTGGAGAAAAGCAACGGGTCGCCATTGCTAGAGCCTTACTTAAAAATCCTCCGATCCTCGTGTTTGATGAAGCCACGTCTTCGTTAGATAGTGGTTCAGAACAAGCCATTCTCGCGGCTTTGCGAAATGCAGCAGAAGGCCATACAAGTATTGTCATAGCACACAGGCTTTCCACCATAGTGGATGCAGACAATATCATTGTTTTAGATAAAGGCAGTGTTGCAGAGCAAGGCTCCCACAATGAACTACTCAAACAAGGCGGTATTTACACCCAACTTTGGCAAGCTCAAAATTAATAATAAATATACCTCCACATATATTTGTATAATTTTTCAGCGATTTGACTTGCTATTGTTAAATTTTTATCATAATTTCTTTACTCAATTGTTATTAAATGAGAATGGAAATGTTTCAAAAAACAGCGCGATCTCAGCTACAAATGAAAGGAAAACGCGCCCTCCCCCTTTTACTATTAAGTCTAATTTTACCCATAGCATCATCGGCAAATGCACAAGTTGGTGGTTTGTTATGGGAAGAAAATTTTAACACCCTAGACCCGTCTATTTGGAAAATAGACGAAGGCAACGGCTGTGAAATAGGACTCTGTGGTTGGGGCAACTTAGAACGAGAATATTACTCTCCAAATAATGTATCCATTGAAGCCGTGCCCGGTGAAGCCGGTAATAACGCCTTAGTAATGGAAGCTCGCAGTGAAAATGCCACAGATACATTTGGCAATAACTTCGTCTATACCTCTGGCAAAATTCATAGTGAAAATGGATTAGCGGTTCAATATGGAATGATAGAAACCCGTATTCGAGTACCGGACCTACAAAACGGGTTGTGGCCTGCATTTTGGATGTTAGGTACAACCACTGCGGGCTGGCCAAGAAAGGGCGAACTCGACATCATGGAAATGGGTCAAAGCGATGCTGGCATAATTAGTCATGGCCATCCGGGCACACCACAAAACAATTTTGTTGGTGCTAATGCCATTTTTTATTCCGACGATGCCTGTGTGGTAGGCAACGAGACCTGCGCCGCAAGTACCGCATATCAAACCGATAACGCCTATGTGAGTACTGTGCCAATGAACGACCGTTTCATTGTTTACCGCATGTATTGGACCGACACCGAAATTCGTTTCACCGCGATAGACCAAGGTGTGGAATACGATATGTACGACAACCCCATTCCTATTACTGAAGAATCAGCAGAACTCGCAGAGCCATTCTATTTTTTAATGAACTTGGCTATTGGCGGCAATTTCACGGGGTTTTTAAACGACAGTGAAATTTCAGCGCCTTTACCTGCAAAAATGTATGTCGATTACATTCGAGTGTATGAATTTAACGGCCTTGGTGAAGTCACAGAAGGTAATTTCGCTAACCAAGAATTTGGCACCTTTGGTGTTTTTACCGACAACGCTGTTGTTGATAATCAACTCGAACCAGGTGTTAATTCAGATATTTTCATTTGGAACACCAATTCCACCGGAGGTGGAACAGAAGCCCCTTATGAAGGTGAAAATGCAATTTCTTGGGAATACCACACGCCAGGATTATGGTTTGGCGGCGGTGTACAAGCACGTCAACCTCTTGATATGAGTAGTTTTTTAGAAAATGGCAATCTAACCTTTAATATCAAGATACCTGCGGACATTAGTTTTAGAATTGGTATAACTGATACTTTTACCAATCAAAATTGGGTTGTCTTCTCTGCAAATCAAACTGCATATGGGCTTGTAAGAGATGGCGAATGGGGTAGTGTCACCATACCAGTCTCAGAGTTACAAGGTGAACTTATCGCCTTGCAGTCCACTGAATACCCTTTTGCTATTGTGAGTTTAGATACCGATCTGCCCACAAATACTTTTCAATTTGCCATTGATAATATTTTGTGGGAAGGCGGTGGAGATGCTCCCGTGGATGACAACGCTCCCGAGCCGGGCACAAATTTAGCGCTAAATAAAACCACCTCGCAGTCATCTACTCGGTTTAATGGTCAATCAACACGGGCCGTTGACGGGAATACTAGCGGAGTATATCGCGATGCCTCTGTCACTCACACCGCTTCTGAAAATGAACCTTGGTGGCAAGTTGATTTAGGTTCAGTGGAAGATATCACCCATATCAATATTTTTAACCGCACTGATTCATGCTGCGTAAGCCGACTAACTGACTTTTATGTGTTTGTATCCAATGTACCATTTACATCAAACAGCGTGGCCCAAACGGTAAATTCTAATCAGGTTAGCAGTGTGTATTACGATGGCACATTAAATGGCTCTGACACCATTACTGTCAATACTCAAGGGCAATACGTGCGTATTCAACTCATAGGCACAAACCCATTGAGCTTGGCTGAAGTCGAAGTAATTGCCGGCGAAGCACCGCCAGCTCCACCAAGAACCGCAGTGCTTGTAGAAGCAGAAGATTACACGGCCTTTTTGGATACAGATGCAGGTAATAACGGCAATCAATACCGTAGTGACGATGTAGATATTGAAATTTCATCAGATGAAAACGGCGGATTTAACGTGGGTTGGACCACCTCAGGCGAATGGTTAGAATATTCAGTGCAGCTGCAAGCCGGTAGTTACGAAATTGAATCTAGAGTGGCTTCTGTTACTGATACAGGAGAGTTTTTAATTTCGATTAATCAACAAGTTGTCGGTAGTGCTAGTGTAGACGCAACAGGCGGATGGCAAAATTGGGTTACCCTTCCATCGGGAGAAGTTAGCATACCAAGCGATGGTATCTATACCATCCGGATAGATGTCACAGGCAGTTCATTTAACATCAACTATTTCACACTATTACCCGTGGATTCAGATGTTGGGATCGCCGTTCCTTAGATGACCCAAATACTTTGGTTAGCCTTGCTTTACTAAAGGGTTAGGTACTTCCTAAAAGAAGTACCTAACAAGATAAGCAATTAGATATTGTTTTCAGATTTTAAATGGTCAGCCACTAAAAACGCCATCTCTAGTACTTGATCTGCGTTTAGACGAGGATCACATTGGGTTTGATACGCTTGTGCCAAATCATCATCGCCAATAGCGTACGCGCCACCTGTACATTCAGTTACATGTTGGCCAGTCATTTCTAAATGAATACCACCAGCGTGAGTTCCTTCAGCTTTATGTGCTGCAAAGAACTGCTTAATTTCTTTCAAGATCGCATCGAAGTTACGTGTTTTATAACCGCTTGACGACGTAAAAGTATTTCCGTGCATTGGATCAGAACTCCACACTACGTGACGTCCTTCCTCTTTCACTTTGCGTAACAAGCTCGGTAATTTGTCTCCAAGATTGTCTGCGCCCATACGGGTGATCAAGGTTAAACGACCGGGATCATTGAGTGGGTTAAGTGCATCAATTAAACGGATCAGTTCGTCAGGATCCATGCCAGGCCCTACTTTCACACCAATCGGGTTATGAATACCACGGAAAAATTCAATGTGAGCATGATCAAGTTGGCGAGTTCTTTCACCAATCCAAACCATATGTGCAGAACAATCATAAGGCTTACCCGTTAAGGTATCAGTACGAGTTAATGCTTGTTCGTAATTTAGCAGTAATGCTTCATGAGACGTAAACAACGCCGTTTCATGTAGTGTTGAAGTATTATTGCTGTTAATTCCAATCACATCCATAAAAGACAGCGCGTCTTGAATGCGATTTGCCAAATCTTGGTAACGACTGCGGTTTGGATTGTTTTCCAAAAACGTCATATTCCAACGATTCAGTTCGTGCAAATCAGCTAGCCCACCTTGAGCAAAGGCACGTAGAAGATTTAAGGTAGCAGAACTGCGATGATAAGCATCAAGCAAACGTTTTGGATCTGGCTCTCTAGCTTCTTTGGTAAATTCGAAGCTATTAATAATATCACCGCGGTAGCTCGGAAGTGATACGCCGTTAATCGTTTCTATATCTGATGAACGCGGTTTAGCGTACTGTCCCGCCATTCTTGCGACTTTAGTCACAGGGCAGCGTCCAGCAAACGTCAATACAATCGCCATTTGCAAGATAACTTTAAAGGTATCCCGAATTTTCGGAGCATTGAATTCATTGAAAGATTCAGCACAATCGCCACCTTGCAAAAGAAATCCTTTGCCAAGCGCAACTTCACCTAGTTGACGACGTAATTCGCGAGCTTCGGCTGCAAATACTAAAGGTGGATAAGACGACAAGCTATCTTCAACATTTTTAAGTAGTGATTGGTCAGCGTACGTAGGCTGTTGAAGAATAGGCTTTTTACGCCAGCTGTCAGGGCTCCAAGAATTCACGAATAGTCCTCTATTTTATGGATACTAAAAATCCGCGAAATAGTAACATATAACCACATGAAAATTGTGTTTTTTATATTAAATAAACTAGATTGCTTAATCGCTTTTCTGAATAGTCTTTATGAGACCGTCACTGGCTTCTTCGATTAAATCTAAAACCAGTTCAAAACCTTTCAAACCACCGTAATAAGGGTCTGGTACTTCCTTATCTTCATGAGCAGTAAAATCAAGCAGATGCATAATTTTGTTGTGAAATTCGCTCTCAGATTTTTCCAGTAACTTCTCGTGATTACTGTCGTCCATAGCTAAAATGTAGTCAAACTTTTCAAAATCTGATCCGTCCACTCGGCGGCATTTCACGCCCTTGAAGCTATAACCTCTAGCTTTGCCTACATCTTGAGAACGTTTATCTGGCGCTTTGCCTATGTGGTAACCATGAGTTCCAGCAGAATCTATTTCAATATCTAGGCCCGCTTCTTTTGCTTTGTGTCTAAATACAGCTTCAGCAGTTGGCGAACGGCATATATTACCCAAGCAAACAAACAATACAGAGGGCTTGGTAAACGACATTTATAACTTCCTTATGGATAACATGGTGTAAACTAGTATAAAGATTTTCTTCTAACTGTTAAGGATAAAATTTGTCACAATTCAATGTGCTAATGCTTAGCTCTTCTAAAGTCGGCAATGGTGGTTACTTATCTGATGCCAAGCCTTCGATTTTAACTCATTTAAACGGGCTCACTGACGTGACATTCATTCCCTATGCGGGCGTTAGCGTGACCTATGATGACTACACCCAAGCAGTAGCAGATGCGTTGCCAATGTTGAATATAAAAGGCATTCACACCTTTGAGCAGCCACAAGAAGCATTGGCAAGCAGTAACGCTATATTGGTCGGTGGAGGCAACACATTTGCCCTATTAGACATGCTTTACAAAACAGCGCTTCTGGCCCCATTACAACAACGGCTAGCTCAAGGTTTGCCTTATATCGGATGGAGCGCTGGCTCAAATATTTGTGGTGCAACACTACGTACAACCAATGATATGCCAATAGTAGAACCACCCTCTTTTAACGCATTAGGTGTTGTGCCCTTCCAACTCAACCCCCATTACACAGATTTTGTCGCTCCCGGTCACAATGGCGAAACCAGACAACAACGAATTCAAGAGTTTACCCAGTTAAACCCCACAACACCGGTAGTAGGAATTCAAGAAGGCTCAGCGTTATTGCTCAAAGGACAAACACTCACGTTGGAAGGTAATTTACCTGCTTTTGTGTTTTTAGCGGATAAGAAAACTCAAATAGAACAAGGCGCAGATCTAAGTCATCTTTTGGCCTAGTGGTTAATTAAATTGAGCTCGGTATAAAGTATTTAGCTATTAAAAAGGCGATGAATTAACTGCGCTCGCTGTACTTTTGTGAGCGCTGTGGTTTTAGGCACAATGGCTAATGCGGGGCCTAAAATTTCGTTCAGAGACTCAATATTTTCTTGTGAAAATAACATGTCACTGTGAATTTCATTGCCAATCCAGCCCACCAGCTCTGCGCCATCTGCTTTAATGGATTCAGCTGTTAATACGGCATGATTTAAGCAACCTAACTTTAACCCCACAACCAGAATGACTTTCATTTTGTGCTGCGCTGGAAATGATGAAAGATACTCGCCATTACCCAAAGGTAAACGCCATCCCCCCGCGCCTTCAGTGACAATAACCTCTGGTTGATGTTCTTCTAATTGGGCTAATCCAGCGTCCAATTGCGCAAAAGTTATTGTTTTTCCCTGTTGTTTTGCCGCTATATGGGGTGCAATAGGCGCTTCAAATGCGATGGGATTAATCTGCTCTATGGGGGCTTTTATTGTACTGTTTACTTGGTACTGTTTAGCGTCGTCATTTATCCACTGTCCCTCATTCCATTGGCAACCAGCAGAAATAGGTTTGTAGCCAATGCTTCTTAAACTCTGTTCAGCCAAGCCAAGCATAATTTGCTGACCTACATAAGTTTTACCTACGTCAGTGTCTGTTCCTGTAATAAACCATTTTTGCATAATAGAACTATTTCTCTAATGACATGTGCAAACAGCGATAATCCAGTGTGAATGCATTTTCGACTTTTGGATAACACCGTTCCAGTTGTATCAATTTGCTCTTAGTGAGTTGATTTGATGAAGTGTTTATAGTCGAAGAAGACGCCCCCACTTTCGAAATGGACTTAAGCAAAGCTCTAAAATCATCTCGCTTGTCTTGATAAACATGTTCAAATGAATGGGAGATTTTAAACCCCGCTTCTGTTGCTAAATACAGCCATTCAGCTGATGTTTGTAAAGGCAGGACTTTACTCTTCAAACCGCACTTTTCATAGGCTTGTTGAAGCTGACAAAATGCCCCTTGCACAGGGATCACTAAGGTTGCTCCACCACTAGGCGCAATCACGCGATAAATTTCATTCAACACAAGCACAGGGTGTTTAGACCATTGCAAAGCCATGCTAGAAAAAACATGAGAAAACAATTCACACCTAAAAGGCAACGCATCCATATCAGCATTAACCCACGCACTGCTAACGTTAGGAGTCTTAGGCGTGTTTTGTGCATTGCGCACCATTCCAAAAGCTAAGTCGACCCCGACAACATCCATGCCAAGGGAACGCGTATGTTCTCCGCTTGCACAGCCAATATCGAGAATTTTGCCATTGATAGCCGGTATATGTTCTTTTGCTGCAATTGCGATGGTATTTTGAATATTCGCCATAGTAAAATACTGGCTCGACGCTTTAGAAAATCGCTTCGCAATATCTCGCTTATTCAAAAGATGAGTGTCACAGCTATGAGTCAGTGCCATGTTCGCACTCCTGACTAGTTTGCTCTATTTGACTATTGGCAATACAAATTCCATCGATAAGAGCATCAATGTCTTTTTCACTGTGATCAGCCCTCAGCGTTATCCGTAATCTATCTGTACCTTTGGGCACTGTGGGCTCTCGCATCGCTCCAACCCATAAACCAAACTGTTTTAACGTCTGACTTAATGCAATTGTTCGTGTGGGAGATCCTATTTTAATCCATTGAATCGCGCTATCAGAAGGCTGGATGGCAATATTCGCCTTTGTGGCTTTTGCCTTAAAATACGCAATTTTTCGATGTAATTCTCGCGTGCGCTCTTCGGCTAGCATAATATTCCACGAAACCAGTGTGGCGTGAGCTTGTGCCGGTGGCATTGCTGTGGAATAAATGTAATCTCTGGCAAAGTTAATTAAAAAACTAATGAGTGTTTCACTGCCAGCAATAAAGGCCCCGCACGTTCCCAGCGCTTTGCCAAATGTCCCCATAATAATAGGGGCATTCTGTTGCGAGGGGTGATCTTCAATACTCAATACACCCAGACTGTGAGCTGCATCTAACATTAACCAACTATCGTATTTCTGTGACAGTTCAGCCATTGCATTGATATCAGGCGCGTCGCCATCCATACTAAAAATAGATTCCGTCGCGACTAAGGTAGGTAAATCGTTATTTTTGCGTTGTAATAATGATTCTAGGTGATTTAAATCATTGTGTTTGAATCGTTTAAACGAGGCTGAACTTGCCAAGGCTCCATCAATAAATGACGCATGCATCAGCTTATCGCAAAACAGATTTCCCGATGCTCCGTCTTTGCCGTGAAACAAGGCTCTGCAAAGTGCTTGGTTCGCGGCAAAGCCCGATGAAAACAACAAGGCAGCCTCTCTCTTTAAACTTTTTGCCACTTGTTGTTCAAGATCTTGATGGGCTTTCATGTATCCGGTTACCAGTGGCGATGCGCCACTGCCTGAGCCGTAAAGCTCTAATCCCTCAACCCAGCCTTGCAATACATCTGAATGATGGCGTAGTCCTAAATAGTCATTGCTTGCAAAATCAAGAAAATGGCCACTTTGAGTAGACACTATGCCTTGGTGATTTTGCTCAACACACACCCGCTCTCGAAACAAACCTTGCTGCTTTTGTTCTTCCAAGCGAGCATTGAACATTGAATTAAACGACATAAATTGGGTTTAGCTCGCGTCGTAAAATAGCTCGTCAGTACTCTGCGAAGCAATTTCTTCGTGTAACGCCTGCTCATGGGCTTCATCTGAATATTCCCTGCCCTGTTCAGTGTTAATCCCAAGCTTTCTAAATAATTGCACATCTGCATTGGTTTCTGGATTAGACGTCGTAAGCAACTTGCAACCATAAAAAATAGAGTTCGCGCCGGCCATAAAGCACATTGCTTGCATTTGTTCGTTCATATTTTCCCGTCCAGCAGACAAACGAACATGAGAGGCTGGCATCATAATTCGCGCAACCGCTATGGTGCGAATAAACTCAAATGGGTCTAAATCTTCCACTTGATCAAGAGGAGTTCCTTCCACTTTCACCAGCATATTAATTGGCACGCTTTGCGGGTGCTCTGGAAGATTAGCTAACTGAATCAATAATCCCGCTCTGTCTCCTGCGGTTTCCCCCATGCCCACAATACCACCAGAACACACGTTCATTCCCGCAGAACGAACGTTATCGAGTGTATTCAACCTGTCTTGATAGGTACGGGTGGTAATAATGTCGCCGTAAAATTCAGGTGACGTGTCTAAGTTATGATTGTAATAATCTAAACCTGACTGCTTTAATGCCAAAGCTTGTTCACGAGTTAACATTCCTAAGGTCATACAGGTTTCTAGACCTAGCTTTTTAACTTCTGCGACCATCTCAGTCACATAAGGCATGTCTCTTTCTTTTGGATTTCGCCAAGCAGCGCCCATGCAAAAACGAGTAGACCCCGCGGCTTTTGCTTCTTTCGCTCGTTGAATGACTTTTTCAACTTCTAACAAGCGCTCTTTTTCTAGCCCTGTGTCGTAACGCGCACTTTGAGGACAATATTTGCAATCTTCAGGACACGCTCCCGTTTTTATCGATAACAAGGTGCTTACTTGTACTTCGTTAGGGTTAAAGTGCATACGATGAATGCGCTGGGCTTCAAATAATAAATCATTAAATGGCATAGCAAATAAGTCAGCGACCTCTTTTGAAGTCCAATTGTGCTTTACAACGCCTAATGATGCAGCTTGAAATGCGCTATTATGTTGATGTGTTTGCATGCTATGCCTTTAAGTTTACTTGGTTCTAATGCGGGCTTAGTCTATGCTCACCCCAAACGATGTCAACTCCGATGTCTAGTTTAACTTTACAAGTGGCTATTTTGTGAACAATATTGAATTTGATGCTCGTCATATTTGGCACCCTTACACCTCAGCGATCAACCCTTTACCTTGCTATGAAGTAACTCACGCTGAAGGCTGTACCCTTACCTTTGCCTCCGGCGAGCAAGTTATCGACGGTATGGCAAGTTGGTGGTCTGCCGTACATGGTTATAACCACCCAGAACTCAATGCCGCTGCCCACAAACAAGTAGATACATTTTCTCATGTTATGTTTGGTGGCCTCACCCATCAGCCAGCAATTGATGTAAGCAAAGCACTGCTTGCTATGGCTCCCGCGGGTATTAACCGTGTATTTTTAGCCGATTCAGGTTCGGTTTCTGTTGAAGTAGCCATAAAAATGGCATTGCAATACTGGGCTTGCCAAGGACAAAGCCAAAAACATAAGTTAGTGACAGTTCGCAACGGTTATCACGGCGACACTTTTGCCGCAATGTCAGCCTGTGACCCCATAAACGGGATGCACAGTTTATTTGAGCAAACTTTGGCAAAACAGTATTTTGCACCTGCACCACAAACTCAATTTGGCCAAAGTTTCAGCGAAGATGACATTCTTCCAATGCAAGAATTAATTGAAAATCATCATTTGGATATTGCTGCACTGATCATTGAACCTGTTGTACAGGGCGCTGGGGGAATGCGGTTTTATTCACCGGAATATTTACGCCGCTGCCGAGAGCTATGCGACCAATACGATATATTGATGATTTGTGACGAAATTGCCACTGGCTTTGGTCGTACAGGTAAACTATTCGCCTGTGAACATGCGGGCATCACCCCTGACATTATGTGCGTTGGCAAAGCCCTCACAGGGGGTTATATGACACTAGCCGCAACGTTATGCACTGAAGATGTTGCATTAGGTGTATGCCAAGGGTTGCCCGGCGTATTTATGCATGGCCCAACGTATATGGGAAATCCTCTCGCGTGCTCAGTGGCCGCAGCTAGCCTCAATATCCTTGCAAAAAACGAATGGCAACAGCAAGTCAACGCAATAGAAGCCCAACTAAAACAAGCGCTTTTTCCATTTAATAAAAACGAACGGGTACAAAATGTAAGAGTATTAGGCGCTATCGGTGTGATTGAAATGAAACATCCTATCGATGTTGCCCGTACCCAAGCGCGATTAATTTCCCATGGTGTATGGCTAAGACCGTTTGGACGCTTGCTTTATATGATGCCTCCGTACATTATTACATCAGAAGAGCTCAGTAAAATAACCCGAGCAATAGGAAAGGTACTAGAAGAATGAACCCAATTCGCTGGATAGATCGCCTGATATTCGCAACAATATTAGTTTGCGCTTTGCAAATCCCCATATTGAGCGACCAATATAGGCAATATCTAGCGGGTTACGTTAATGCTTTGTCCGAGCAAGTAGAAAGCTGGCAAATTCTCGCCTATGAGTTCGATTTTCAATCTGTAGAGGCTTACATAAAACACCTTGAGTCCAACGACGATGTTCTAGTGGTCAAAGATGCACAGAATAAACGCGCTACCTTGTCAGACTATTACAACAAACAAGCTGGTCTAAAAGTAATGACCAATGAACAATTCCCGCAGCAGGTTATTTACATGCTGTCACCCAATAATTTTAATACCCTTAAAAATGTAGCCAGTCGCTATCAACCCGGTATCCCTTTATCACTTAACCAAATTGGCTATAGTGTTGTACTCGCCATTCTTATCGACATCCTATTCTTAATGCCCTTTTGGGGAGCAAAACGATTTAGAGACCGCAAAAAGTCTAAATTTAGCTCAGCGTATTTCTAATACTTTCATAATTCGTTAATCTTAGGTTAAGGAAACCATCGCTACTCTTCGTTTTGTAATTAGGAGTAGTATTTATGAAACATCAAGAAACACTTATCGTTGCACAAGTTATTCAGCACAGTGAAAAATTAAACGCTAAACGTCATATCATACCTGCGCATATGCAAGACAAGTGGCAATCTCTAATGAAGCAAGTAGATAGCCTAAAACCTTCAATTAACCCAATCACAATGAGAAAGTCAGTGTCATTTCAAGGAACCCTAGACGATTTAAACGCACTACTCTTAGCGTTATCAACAATGAATAGGCTCGTTAATAATTAGTAAATTATTGCGTTCCCAACGTCAACTTGTACAATATACAAACAGCAGACGAAATTAATCGCTGTTTTTTTATAATCCTTCTGTACTGCGACACCGTTGCCATAGTAACCTGATCGCTTTTATCGATACTGACGTTGGGGATTTAATGCTAGAAGCAAGTATTGCAATTTTGGTGGGGCTGCCGCTTCTTCTTTGGAGCGCCGAAAAATTTGTTGGTGGAGCCGCTGCGCTAGCCAATCATATCGGCATGTCGCCGCTGCTTATTGGTATGCTAATTATTGGCTTTGGCACCTCTGCACCAGAAATAATCGTTTCTATTATTGCCGCTTTGCAAGGGAAATCAGGCCTTGCATTAGGTAACGCTTATGGCTCTAACATTGCTAACGTCGCATTAATTCTCGGCTTAACTGCCATGATAAGCCCTATTGCGGTGAAATCGAACATCATCAAAAAAGAGCTCCCGATCATGTTGGGTCTGACGTTTTTTGGTGCTTATCAGGTTATCGATTTAAAAATAAGCCACGATGATGCTTATGCGCTCATTGGCTTATTTGTGTTACTCATATCCTGGAGTATCTATAGCGGCTTAAAATCCGACAAAGATATTTTAACTGCAGAATACCAAGATGAACTTGATGCAGGTGAAAAGAGTTTAAAACTCAACGTAATCTGGTTACTGGTAGGGTTATTGGTGCTCATTGGTAGCTCTCGCTTATTGGTTTGGGGCGCTGTAGACGTCGCTCAATACTTTGGTGTTAGCGATACTATTATTGGTCTTACCATAGTTGCTATTGGTACTAGCTTGCCTGAATTGGCCTCCTCTTTAATTGCAGTTAAAAAAGGTGAACATGATTTAGCACTTGGTAACGTTATCGGCTCTAACATGTTTAATACCTTAGCCGTTGTTGGTATTGCTGGCATGATTGAACCTATGAGTGTGGCATCTGAGTTTCTTTATAGAGATGTACTGATCATGGTCGGTTTTTCGGTAGCTCTATTTATATTTTGTATCGGTTTAAAGGGGCCGGGTCGACTTAATCGTCTGGAAGGCGCCGTTTTTGTTGCAGGTTACTGTGCTTACACGTATTTTTTAATCAATTCTGCCTTCGTCAATGGCGGTTGATTAAAACACATCAATTCAAGTACTGATGAATAATGAATATGGTATCTCTATTCAATTTCGTTATACTACTTAAAAATATTAAAAACACGTTTATATAAGGAAACACACCCATGACGCATGCGCCTGTGGTCGACGTTTTAAAAGGCCGCTACGCCGTTGGTGAGACTGTTACAGTAAAAGGTTGGGTAAGAACTCGTAGAGATTCAAAAGCCGGCCTTTCATTTATCGCTCTACATGATGGAAGCAGTTTCGACCCTATTCAAGTTGTTGCGCTAAGTACACTAGAAAACTATTCAGACATACAAAAGTTAACCACGGGCTGCTCATTGTCTGCAACCGGTGTAGTTAAAGCATCTGAAGGTAAAGGTCAAGCACTAGAAATTGATGCTACAGCCATTGAAATTGTTGGCTGGGTAGAAAACCCTGACACTTACCCTATGGCGGCCAAACGACATTCAATTGAATACTTACGTGAGCATGCTCATTTACGTCCTCGCACAAATATTATTGGTGCGGTCACCCGTGTACGCAATTGTTTATCTCAAGCGATACATCGTTTTTATCACGAACGTGGATTTGTATGGGTAAGTACGCCTATTTTAACGGCAAGTGACACTGAAGGTGCTGGTGAGTTATTCCAAGTATCTACATTAGATATGATGAATATCCCCCTAACTGAAAAAGGTGATGTAGATTACAGCCAAGATTTCTTTGGCAAAGAAACGTACTTAACCGTTTCAGGCCAACTTAATGGTGAAACTTATTGCTCTGCAATGTCTAAAGTCTATACCTTTGGGCCAACGTTTAGAGCTGAGAACAGTAATACATCTCGTCACCTAGCTGAATTTTGGATGATTGAACCAGAAGTTGCTTTCGCTGATTTAGAAAGTATCGCAGGCCTAGCGGAAGACATGCTTAAGTACGTATGTAAAGCGGTATTGGAAGAGCGCGCCGATGACATGGCCTTCTTTGCACAGCGTGTCGACAAAACTGCCATCGATCGCCTTCAGGCCTTAGTTGAGTCTGACTTTGTTCACATGGATTACACCGACGCCATCGATATACTCAAAGCGAGTAACAAGAAGTTTGAATTCCCTGTTGAGTGGGGCGTAGATTTAAGTTCTGAACATGAGCGCTACCTTGCAGAAGAGCACGTAGGTGCGCCAATCATTATGAAAAACTACCCTAAAGACATCAAAGCGTTTTACATGCGTATCAACGATGACAATAAAACCGTAGCCGCAATGGATATTTTGGCGCCGGGGATTGGTGAAATCATCGGTGGTTCACAACGTGAAGAGCGTTTAGACGTGTTCGATCGCCGACTTGAAGAAATGGGCTTAGATAAAGAAGATTACAGCTGGTACCGGGATTTGCGCCGTTATGGTTCGGTTCCCCATTCAGGCTTCGGGCTTGGCTTTGAGCGTTTAGTTGCTTATGTAACGGGAATGCAGAACGTAAGAGATGTAATACCATTCCCAAGAACACCTGGCAACGCCCAGTACTAATGAAGGCATATAGGTTGATACGTTATGGATAAACAACCTGCCTTCACCACACATTGTCACCTTTGTGGATTAAAGGTGGCAATACCGGAGCTGGACAAAAGCCACTGTGCCCAATGTCCTCGCTGTACAAATACGCTATCGCAATATCTTAATGATAATAAAGAGAAGGCGCTATCTTTTGCATTAGCAGCGTTAGTATTTTTAGCTCTTTCACTGCCCTATAAATTCCTCTCTTTTTCAGCCAGCGGACAACAACGCGAAATCGATTTACCCTCGGGATTACAAACACTTGCTGAATTAGATTTTTATCCACTTGCTTTAGTAACGGCACTACTCACTTTATTTATACCCGCTATCGTCTTATTGGGTATTATTAGCTTGAATGGATGTAGAGTAATCAACAAAAAACCTACATGGTTAATCCCTACGTTTAAAATGGTTAAGCTACTGCTGCCTTGGTCTATGGCTGAAATTTTTTTAGTCGGAACACTAGTCAGTTTGGTAAAAATAGCAGACATGGCAACACTTGATGTTGGCATGAGTTTTATTGCATTTTGTTTGTTTATTGTTTGCATGACCGCAACGCTTTATTTTTATGACAGCACAGAGTTTAGCGATTGGTTAGATGAAGCGTCTTTGCCCCCCAACCCCATCACGCACTTATCTAGACAAAAAAGTATTCAACAAACATGGGCCTTGCTATTTACCGCTACCTTACTTTATATACCCGCCAATACACTTCCTATAATGCACACCCAATTTTTTGGCTCAATTGAACCTAGCACGATAATTGGTGGGGTAATCAAACTTTGGCATACGGGTTCTTATCCTATTGCTATCATTATATTTTTAGCCAGTGTGGCCATTCCTATTGCAAAGTTAATTGTGCTAGCATGGCTAAATTGGAGTATACAAACTCAATCTGAAGAGCTTCATTGCAGGCGAGCGCTAGCGTACCAGCTAGTAGAATGGGTAGGCCGCTGGTCAATGATAGACGTATTTGTTGTCGCAGTACTTGTCGCACTTATTCAACTTGGCGGCACCATATCTATATTTCCCGGCTATGCAGCACTGGCATTTTGTGCAGTGGTATTTTTTACCATGCTCGCCGCTATTACCTTTGATTCACGTTTAATTTGGCAAAAGGAAACACTGTCTTGAGCGAAGTAGCTAAAATAAAAGGCCATCAAACATTTTCAAAAGTGTGGGTAATTCCCCTACTCGCTTTAGTGATTGGCGGTTGGATGGTGTACAGTCAATGGCTAAACCAAGGTACTTTCATTACCATTGAAATGACATCAGCGGTTGGAATAGAAGCCAACAAAACCGCAATTAAAGTACGTGATTTACAAATAGGAAAAGTTAAAAAAGTTTCCTTAAATGAAGGGGGCGAAAGCGTTTTAGTCACAGCGCAAATAGATAAAAATGCTGAACACTTACTGACCGAAACAAGTAAATTTTGGATTGTGTCACCTAGGATCACCCTTTCCGAAGTCTCAGGCTTAAACACTTTACTATCAGGCGTATATTTGTCGATGTCGGGTGATGGTGAAGGCAGAAAGAAAACTAAATTTACCCTTTTACCTCGTCCACCGGTGACTCCTCAAGGGACCCCAGGCTTATTTGTTACACTGACAAGTACAAAAGATTTCGCATATAAAGAAGGCGACGCAATCGTATACAAAGGTCATAAAGTGGGTCAATTTGAAGAGTCTTTCTTTAACCAATTTGAAAGAGCCATGTATTACACTGCGTTTATCAAAGCCCCTTACCATAGACTAATTAATGAAAACACGCGTTTTTGGGACACCAGTGGAATAAAAATCAGATTACGTGCTTCGGGTTTAGAAATTGATACTGGTAGTTTGGAAACCCTATTGTCTAGTGGTGTTTCATTTGATGTTCCTGAAGGTATGACATCTGGTGATTTAATTACTGAAAAAACCTACTTTGAAATTTTCGAATCTCAGGAAGAGGCTCAAGCTCAACAGTTTAACCTATCAGCTAAATATGTGTTACTCATAGACGAAAACGTCAGAGGTTTAAATGAAGGCGCTCCCGTTGAATACCGAGGTATCAACGTTGGTGAAGTAGTGTCTATCAATAAGTTATCTCTAGAAGAAAACAATATTTTACAAGAAGGCTATAAGATCCCCGTTGTAATAAGTGTTTATCCGGGGAAAGTCAGAGCCGATGACACTAAAGAAGGCTTAGTCGCTGTGCAACAACAAATGACACAGTGGATTAACCAAAACTTACATGCCACATTGCGTATGGGAAGCCTAGTAACTGGAGCCTTATACGTCGATTTACACCACTTTGGAACTGACACAGCGGATAGCGTTGAGACCTTCCTTGATTATGAAGTTATCCCAACCGCTTCCAATGAATTCGCCCAAATCACTCAAAAGGCAGAAGCTTTACTGGATAAACTTAATGCATTACCTCTAGATCGACTCGCCGTGGATGCCACTGACGCGATTAATGCCATGCTAGAAGCAGCTGAATCAGTGGAAAGTAGTAGTGATGATTTTGATGAGCTAATTAATGGTGTCGATATTGCGACTATGAATAATGAAATGGTGAGTACGTTAAAAAGTATTGCGATTTTAACTGATAACCTTAGTCATAGCGGAATTGAGAAAGATATCCAAAGTACAGCAAAAGAACTACAAGATACACTTAGAAGTATTCAACCAGTGCTACAACAGTTAAATGAGTCGCCAAGCAGTATACTATTTAATAGTAGCCGTAACGACGAAGTCACACCGAAAGCGAAACAAGGAAATTAGTATGCGCCACTTCATTTTTATTGCCATTATCTTGAGTCTTACTGGATGTAGTAATCATACTTCGACCATTCAGCATTATTTGCTGTCCTCCCCTAATGATATTCAAAGCGTAGATTTAACTCAGAGTAAAACCTTGCGCTTAACTCGACTCACTATTCCAGAATATCTTAAGCAGAACGGCCTGCCCCTGATGCTGGAATCAAACCAAATACAACTATCAAAAACACACCTTTGGGCAGAATCTTTTGATACTAGTTTAACCAAATATATGCAACATGCATTTTCATCCGAATATGTTTTAGCTACGGAGGGCGGCTTTAATGACGATCAATATTCGCTTTCTATTGATATTCTTCACTTGGTAGCAACCAGCAAGGGTGACGTCATTATTAGCGCGAATTACCAAATCAACAATGGCAGTCGGCTACTATCTCGACAGGCCTACAGTAAATCTTACTCACTTTCAGAAGATGGTTACGCTCATACCATTAATGTATACAGGCGCGCCATAAATGATATGGTTAACCACATAAAAACGAAGTTAACAGCTATAGAAAAGTAGTTTCATTTCAATAAATAACATTTATTTACATTTATTCACTCTATGAAACATTGCTTTACGTTACACTGTTAACGTCAAAAAATATGAGTGGAATTTAGGATGAAGAAACGCTATCAATTTGCTGCAGTAGCCGCTATTTTGATTTCGGGTATCGGTGGAATGAAGCTGATTGCAGCCACCGGCCATGAAGAGCCAGAAAAAGAGGTGAGTGATAATCGCCCTATAGTAAGCGTAGACACCCTCACAGCAACAGATCACACGATAGAAATAGAAAGCTATGGCGCTGTGGCGCCAACTGAGCGCACTATGCTCGCAACCAAAGTAGCCGGGCAAATTACCTCGTGGCATCCAAAATTTGTTCCAGGTGGAATTGTCCCTAAAGGCGAAATCCTATTTTCAATTGAAAAAGATACATACTCTGCTGCCCTCCTTGTTGCCGAAGCAAATTTACAACAAGCGAAAGCTAATTTAATTGAAGCTCAGGCACAAAGTGATGTCGCTCAATTAGAAGCGAAAAAATTTACAAGTAATTCGGTATCAGACCTGTATTTGAAAAAGCCTCAACTAATTAGTGCCAAAGCATTTGTAAAGTCTGCTGAAGCTCAGTTGAGTATTGCTCAGCGAGATTTAGACAGTTGTGATGTTCGCGCACCTTATGATGCATTAGTGATTTCTCGTAATATTGGTGTGGGTGATTTTATTTCTGTTGGCGCTGTTGCAGGCGAGTTAAATAACATTGAGAAAGCCGAAATCACACTTCCTATTGCGGGTTTTGACAATCAGTTTGTAGACGCAATTACGTCGGAACAGACGGTCAAAATTTTACCGTCATCTAGTGGCAAAGAAATCCTAGGCGTTTTGAATCGAGATACAGGTATTATCGATGAAGAAACTCGCATGACCCACTTTGTCGTGAGAGTAGACGACCCATATGGACTAAAGTCAGACAAACCTGCACTCAAATTCGGCAGCTATGTAACGGTTAAGTTTGATGGTGTTACTTTAGAAAATACCTATCAGGTACCTCAACAACTCATCAATAATGGTAAATTATGGATGGTCGACTCTGACGGTAAATTACTGTCCCATGCTGTTACTGTGCTAAGAGAAAACGGCCAATTTTTTGTCATCCAAGCTGATAGTGCGATTAATCAACCCGTGGTTGTTACCTTACCTGAGTATCCCAAAGAAGGTATGGCTGTAAAAGTTCTCTCGTCACCCGACGACTCAGACAACTCTCTACTTACCGCTCAACGCACAGAGAAATAAGGTAGACATATGAAACCTACTTCCGTTGAACAAAAACCTACAGGCCTTATTGCGGCATTTGCAAATAATTCCGTGGCCTCAAACCTATTAATGATTTTTATCATCATCATGGGTATTGCCAGTTATTTTACTATTCAGCGTCAGATGTTCCCTAATGTTGAGGTGAATTATATTGACATTGACGCGAGTTATCCCGGTGCGTCACCCCAAGAAATTGAAGAAAGTATCATGATAAAAATTGAGGAAGCATTAAAAGATGTCTCCGAAATTAAAAAAGTCTGGGCGCGCTCATTTAGAAACTCAGGTCGAGTAACCATAGAAGTCGAAACGGGCGCCAACCTTACCGATGTATTAGATAAAGTAAAGCTCAAAGTCGACAGTATAGGAACATTTCCTGCGGCCATGGAGCCTGTGATTATTGAGCAAATAGAATTCACTCAAGAAGTGATAACCTTTTCATTGGTTGGTGACTTACCTCTTTCCGAATTGAAACCGGTTGCCAAGCAAATAGAGAAAGAACTACTTCAATTCAACAATATTTCGTTAGTTGACGTTTCAAATCCTGACGGTGAGATTGCCATTGAAGTACAACCGCCACTACTGCGTAAATTCGGCGTCACAATTAATGATGTTACCGCAGCAATACAAAATTACTCAGCCAATATTTCAGCAGGTCAGCTAAGAACCGATGCAGGCATCATCTCAGTACGAGTAGAAAATCAATATTACACTGGGGATGAGTTTAAAAGCATTCCAATAAAAACCAGTAAAGCCGGTGGGCGAGTGCTTCTTCAAGACGTTGCCATAGTGAAAGACGGTTTTACAGAGGGCGAGCGGTATTTCAAGTATTCGGGTAAAAATGCCATTTTAATTGAAGTGGCTGCGACTAAAAGTCAAAGTATTACCCCGGTTGCAGATACAGTAAAGCAATACATAGAACAAAAAAATGAAACATTGCCAGAAAGTTTATCTCTAGAGGTGTTAGTTGATTTAACTTATTACTTAGACGAGCGTCTAAATATGATGCTAAAAAATCTACTTCAAGGTGCTATTTTAGTGGCGCTAATGTTGACTTTGTTTCTTCGTTTTCGCTTAGCTCTATGGGTAATGATAGGTCTTCCCGTGTGCTTTTTAGGTGCAATCATGATGATGCCTCTTTTTGGGGTAACCATTAATATACTGTCGTTATTTGCCTTTATTATGGTACTAGGCATAGTTGTAGACGACGCCATTGTAATAGGAGAAAGCGCCTACTCTGAAATTGAAAGTAAAGGGGGTGGTGTTGATAATGTGGTTCGCGGTGCTAAACGTGTTGCCACGCCAGCTACATTTGGTGTGTTAACGACTATTGCTGTTTTTGCACCCTTTACTATGTCGTCTGGACCAGAAGGCGCACTTTTCTACAACATAGCTGTGGTTGTGATACTGTGTTTAGTGTTCAGTCTCATTGAATCTAAACTTATTCTACCGGCTCATTTAGCCAATACGCGTTTTACAGAAGTTAAACCAACCAGTTGGCGAGCTAATTTTAATCGTCGTTTTTACAATTTTGTGAATGGTCCATATAAGCGCCTTGTAGAAAAAGCCTTAGACTTACGCTGGTTGGTGTTTTTCCTATTTATTGCTTTATTTTGTTTAAGCTTAGGCCTAATTCAAGGTAACTTTGTTCGCTTGGTTCCTAACCCTAAAGTCCCCCATGACTTTCCAGCTATTAGTATAGAAATGAACGAAAATGTATCTGATACTGCAGCAATTAACGCACTGAAAACCATTGAAAATATTATCCTGTCAGAAGATAAAAAAATTGAAGAAGAATTCGGTCAAGGTATGGTTAGAGACATACTCGCCTTTAACCGAGGACGCACTGAAGCCCGTATTATCATTCCGTTAATACACGAGGACCTACGCCCTTTTAATACTTTTGAACTGGCTCGGCGCTGGCGTCAACAGATACCTGAAATACCTGGAATGAAGTCATTAACTATTCAAGACGATGTCAATGGTAATGACGGCGGTGACGGTGAGTTTGGCTACTTGTTGTACGGACCTGATGTAGAAACCTTAAATGAAGCGGGAAAATTGTTAATTAAGCGCCTTCAGGATTCAACAGGCTTGTTGGATATCAGTTCAACAATTGATCCCGCGAGCAAAGAAATTCAACTAGCTCTATTACCTGTTGCCTATGATTTAGGTCTCGACTTGAACAGTGTTGCTAGCCAAGTTGGTGCCAGCTATTTTGGTGGAGAAGCACAAAGGCTCATTAGAGATGGCGAAGAAATAAAAGTGATGGTTCGCTACCCTAGGCTCACGCGAGAAAGCTTTGCAGCGTTGAAATACACGCTTATTCAAACACCAACAGGTGATAATGTAGTCTTGGGCGACATCGCTGAATTGTCAGAAACACCGGGAATTAGCTATATTCGTCGAGAGGGTGGCTATCGAAGTGTTTACTTGTGGGGCAATATTGACGAAGAAGTCATTGAACCCAATGAAGCAATAAAAAATATTGAAGAAAATCTTTTGCCTGAATTAAAGCAAGCATTCCCGTCTGTGATCACAGAGCTAGGTGGAGATATTGAAGAGCAGCAAGCATCGCAAAGCGAGCAGTTGTTATTCTTTGTTGCTGCCATGCTAATGGTATTTATTCTTCTTGCTGTACCCCTTAAAAGTTATTCTCAACCTTTAATTATCATGTCAGTAATTCCGTTCAGCTTTACGGGGGCTGTCGCTGGACATTTCCTATTAGGGTTAGATATGAGTTTGTTCTCTTCTTTCGGACTTATTGCCGCTGCAGGTGTCGTAATTAACGACTCCTTGGTAATGACTGATTTTGTTAATCAGCGCAGGAAGCAAGGTTACAGTGTTAGGGACGCGGTTTCAGAGGCTGGACGGGCAAGATTCAGAGCTATTACCTTGACCTCCATTACAACCTTTGCTGGCGTACTTCCAATTATGTTTGAAACCAGCTTGCAAGCTGCCTTTGTTATTCCCATGGCAGTAGCATTAGGCTTCGCAGTTTTATATGCCACCATGGTTACTCTTGTTTTGGTTCCATGTCAGTATTTGATTTTGGTGGATATTAAACAATTTTTCCGGCTCTTGTTTACCTCAATAAGTCAAAAAAGCAAATCGAAAGCGACTCCCTCCTCTGAGCTCAAAGCAGAATAAACACAAAAGACCCCAGTAAAAAACTGGGGTCTTGGTTTTGTATTCCATCGAAGGTGATCTAAACTAATTAAAAAGACTTCCACATGGACTAATATGTCGTCTCTACAAGTTTTACGACAAGAATTTAGACAACACTTTTCTTATGTCATAATGCGTTGGGGAGTAGTTAAACAAAATATAAACTCAGAAGAACTCATTGCCATTCATGAGGTGCTTGGAAAATGGATTGAATGGACTCAAAAAGAAGGATTAAACCGCTTAGAGAAATTTTTAAATGAAATTTTAAATCTACTACCAAATGAATACCCTTTAAGTGCTTCGACAATCGAACAAATATCAGAAAAAATTGACTTACTGATTGAATCAGCAAAGCACCTAGAAAATCCTTACCTGCTAAAACAAGCACTAACTGAATCTAAACCTAAAATACATGGCGGGTCGCTGAATATAGCCCTCATCGATGACAGTGAAATCGCCCGTGTTACCATCAAAGCAATGCTCGACAGGTTTAATTATAACGTGTTGGTATATGAAAGCATTTTTGACTTTGAAGCAGACACTGAAGTTTTAAATACAGTTGACATCATATTGCTAGACGTTGTTATGCCAGATGTAACCGAAGATATGCTGTTTGATTTCGCTCAACGGATAAGACAAAAAAACATTCAAATCATTTTGGTGTCAGGCTCTGATTCATTGGACATTCGATTGAAAGCCGTTCGCGCAGATATAGGTGGATATGTAACTAAACCTTTTGATATCAATGTTTTAGTTGGAAACATTCGTTGGCTCTGTAATATTGATGTTAGACGACCTTATCAAGTGTCATTACTCGATGATCAACCCATGGTAGGGAGCTTTTTCGGTAAATACGCAAAAAACAACGATATTGACTTAACGTTTTACTCTAACAGCACAGAATTTTTTGAAGGCTTAGAGGTTGGTAAACCCGATCTCTTTTTACTCGATGTAAATATGCCTAAAATTTCAGGCATAGAAGTCTGTAAAATACTCCGTCAACAGCAAAGGTTTGAATATGTTCCTATTGTCTTCCTAAGTGCTGATACCAGCTTAAAAACGAAACTAGCGGCACTAGAAGCCGGCGCTGATGACGTCATTATAAAAGATAACCCCCCTGATATTATTTTTAAACAAATCGAACGAAGAATTACTCGAGGCCAACAAATCCGAAATATGGCAATTAAAGACAGCCTTACAGGTTTGTTGAATCATGGACAGATGATGGAAGCTGCTCACTCTGCACATCGTTTGGCAAAACGTAACAACACAAGTCTTGTTGTAGCTATGATAGATATTGATAATTTTAAACAAGTTAACGACAAACGCGGGCATATGATTGGCGACAATGTTATTGTCGGACTCGCTCAATTATTGAAAACATCTGTTAGAGACACCGACGTTGTGGGCAGATACGGTGGTGAAGAATTTTTAATCGTATTTCACTCAGACGATATTGAGAGTATTGAAAAGAAACTTAACGACATCTGTTTTACTTTTAGTAAGTTAAGTTTTAAAGACGGATATGATAACTTTCATTGTACATTCAGCTGCGGTGTCGCAGGGTCTAGCCACGCTGAAGAGTTAAAAGATATGATTCACCTAGCGGATCAAACTATGTACGATGTGAAAAAAGACGGGAAAAATGCTGTTAAAATATATAAATAATGCGGCCTATTTGCATAGGTAGGATTAATTTATATTAATTATCTCTCAATAAAATAGACACTTGATTACCTTTATCATTAATTTCCAAGTGTTCACTCAATTGTCTGACTAAGGCTATTCCTCTGCCGCTTAAAGAGTGCTTGTCAGGATCAACCTTACTGTAGTCATATCCTAATCCAGAGTCCGTTATCGAGGCTCGAATACCTTCTTCACTTCCACAGCTTAAACTTAGCGTTACACTATCTTCATTAGTTAAAGCTTCTAACGCCTTATCACGTTTATTCAGATATTCTTCAAAGCCTGAAAAATCGTTTTTTAAATCTGAATTTAAATTCAACACACCATGATCTAAACCGTTTTGGTAAAGCTCAGCGATAGCGGTAAATGTTTTTCCTGCAATTTTGCCATTAGTGTCAGTCGCATATAGAAACTTAGAAACAAATGCGGGTACATCTACTGTTTTTAAATAGTCCCCTTTAACTTCCAAATTAAAGGTAACTGTGCCATTTCGGCTATCTTGTTCATTCCCACTATCGGGATCCGCAATATTGAATTTGGAGAAATCAATAGCGCATAAAGTCACATCGTCAGATAACGGCATATCACCTTTGTGCTCATCAAATAAAATAGAGATATCATCCCAAGGTTTATTCAATAGAGCATAATCCATAAGGATTTGAGTTAACCCCTCTTTACCTATGGTTTCATTTGTATGGTTTTCTTGTTCAATCAGCCCATCAGTAAACATGAACAGACGAGAAACATCAGCAATTTTAAATGTATAAGGTTCAAAGCTAAAAGCGCTTCCTTCAGCAATGCCCAGAGGCATGCAATGAGATGAGCACGACTCTAGGGAACCATTTTTTAATAACACACATATATCGGGCAGTCCCGCATTAACCAAACTAATCATTTGTGAAAATGGTGATATTTCAAGCCCTGCTAAAGTAACGAAGCGATCATCAGGTAATTCAACATTCAACCTGCGGTTTACTTCATGGACGATAGTCGTAATAGGCATGCTTCGATGAGCCATTGCTTTTACCACATGGATAACAGGCATAATGCTAAGCGCTGCGGCTAAACCATGGCCCATTGCATCAGCAAGAAATACATAACGAATACCCGTTGGGCTGGACATTTCAAATATAAAATCGCCACAGAATCCATCGGCAGAGTGTTGCACAGAAAAGTAATCTTTTGCTTGCTCTAGCGCACCACCAGTTATTTTTTGATAAACATGTCGCGCGAAGCTCTCTTCTTGTCGAATACGCTCTAACACCGCATTGGATTTTGCTTTGTTTTGGGAGAGCTCTTTGTAGGTATTTAACGATGCAGCGAGGCGTTTAATTTTAAGGTTAAGCATATCAGCACTAACAGCTTGTGGTAAGCATTCATCAACACCTGCTTTTAACGCATCTAGAATATCACTTTCGAGTTCGGACTCCATTAGGACGAGTATGGCGATGTCTGTATGGCTATGTCTTAAATGACTCACTTCAAGGTTAAAATCAACAGACCATTTTGAAATCCAAATAACGACAATATCGGTTATTTCAGTTACATCAGTACAAAAATCAACTGCATCACTGATTTTATTTCGAACCGAAACTGGAACGCCATTGCAAAAGCAACTGGGTTTACTCAAAACCTTAGGCATAACCAAAAACTCTATTTAATAGAAAATAAATTCTGAAAATTAGCAATTTTTAAAACGTCTAACGCCGCCCCGTGGGCATTAATAATAGTTACTTCAGTATTCTGGGCATCCGCTTTCTTTTTAAGTAACACCATCATGCCAAGTGCAGCACTATCTAAATATTCAACGTTACTAAAATCTAACGTGATTGCCTTTGAAGGTGCACTTTCAAGGGCTTTTCCATACTGATCAGTGAAATTTTTATGATAACCAAAATTAAATTTACTCGGTAAAACAATAGTACTCATGGCAAATAACCTTATCTCTAACGTTTAGCGATAACCCAAACAGCATGAACAATACCAGGAATATACCCAAATAATGTCAGCAGTATATTTAACCAAAATGCTCCGCCAATACCCACTTGCAAAAATACACCAAGAGGGGGTAACAAAATGGCGACAATAATTCTGATTAAATCCATAGAGGACTCCTTATTCATTAATAATAACGATAGTTATAGTATTGATTATAGATGAAATGAAAAAATATTTCATTTTCACTGAGTCAAACTCTATAGCTTCATTGAAATATAACAAAAAGAATAGAATTACCTACCTGTGTTCTTCTGTATAAGTACATTCATGAATTTTGAATTAATTTAAGCTTATGCCTAACTTGTAGAGTTTCTAACACCAATAAGACTAACACTAAACAAAAAATAAGTACGTGTAACCAGTGCACATTAAGCTGTAGCGTATATCTTAAAATTGCTAGTACTCCGAAGTAAGAAATAACTGAGTACTGTATAAGTACACCGGCATAATGCCACTGACTTTGAATGGAAGCTGACAGTTTTGAAAGACGAAAGTAATTGGACATGACCAATCCGCATACAGCGCAAAAAGCAACGACAACACCGACGAAGATAAACGAGCCCCAAACGAATAATTCTGGCCATCCAATCACTTGCGCAGACTTGGCCGGTCCTGACCAGAGCGCATCCCAACTTACAGCAAGAATTAATCCCATACTCATCATGAGTTGGCGATCATCCGCTTTGGATTCTGGCTCTCCGTCACCGGTGTAATCAGTGAGTTCTAAATACAGAAACCGCGCAATAAAGGCAAATGCAACAACACCAACTATTGGGGTTAAGGCCGGTAGCGTTTCAACGCTAAAGTAGGTCAACACATACCCCAACATTGGGAAGACAGTATGAGTAAAAGACACACCAAACACCCAAAAAACAACGGTTTTTATTGTTTTCATATGTTTAGCTCTTAGCATGGTGGCGACTGCTACATCAGCGCCTATGCCAAGCCCCATAATGATACTTGCTAACGCAAAATCCAACATAGGTAGTGCCATTATGGTGCTCCTTCAGACTGGACTTCAATTAAGCTTAAAACCACTTTTTGAGTCGATTCATCGACATCAAAATCAGTTCCACGCCAATCTAAGAATATAGTGCCGTCTTTAAAGATTTTTTCTTCTGACAGACCAGCAGATATCTCAATTATATTTTTGTGTACGTTTTTAGGCATAGACACCATAGGGTCTCTGCCTTTATCAAAGCGCTGCTGTTTTACCAAAGCCATATAGGACTTGTTTAGCGCGTATGCCCTTTCTCGACTTGGTAAAATTAAATGGCGAATATCTTTGTCACCCTCTACCGATGCTCTGCGTACTTCTTGTTCGTTTAAATGACCATCAACAAAAAAACGTTCAATCATTTCATCGTTGTTACGAAATTCGTCACCGCCACCATTTCTGAGTAAATAGGTCATAATTTCAGGTAAAACATGTCCAAGCTGAGGTACATCCGGTATTCCAGCTAAAGTGAATTCGCCCCATCCATATTCGCCTGGCACTTTTCTTGGGAAACTAAAACTCTGGTCTGCGGTCACGCCAATATTGCCATGACAGCCCATGCAATAATAAGTCTCTTGGTCGGTTTGCGCTCGAAGCCGTCCTTTACCGTCTTCAATGAAACCTTGTAGTTTCCAGCCAATATCTGAGCGCATGCCAGACACTCCATTGCCTGCAAATAGAGGTAAACGCTCTTCTTCTTTGTTTTCTTCTTCGTGGTCGTAATAACGACTCATCGACCAGCGATCCGTTTCTAAATTTTTTACTGAATAGCGCACTTCTTTAATACGCTTAGACAAGAAGTTAGGGGAATCTGGGTCCACATATCTCACGGTATGAAGAAACTCTACGTCTCTCGGGTACAAATTCTTTTTCACCGGATACCTTGATGCACTACCTACATAAAATTTAGGCAGGTTCGCAATCGTAGTGACGCCTTGGGTTAATTTGCCATCTCCATTCAAATCAACATGGGCTATGGTTTCATCTAAGGGTTCAACTTTTCTATTAGTTGGTGTATTTGCGTTGCCGCCCGTGGTCATTGTTGCTTCAACAATAGCCAAATTAATTTTATAAACTTCTTTTGATAACTGCCCATTTTCATCAGTATAAAACGGCTTTGGTAGACGTATCATAGTGTCGTCTGTCGCGCCATTTGTGGGGAAAAAGGTACCTAAAAAGGGCTTATATACAAATGAACGCCACCAGCTTCCATCTAACGCAAAACCTTCGTTATCAAACCCTGCGTGTAGGTCAATGTCAGGTGTCCAGCCTGCGTAATTTACCTGTTTTTCCATTGCAGTTTTAAATTCTGAATAATTGTCTTCACGAATGTAGTCAAGCATCCCTTGATTGGAAATTTTCTGGGTTATACTGGAATGGTCGCTAAACAAGTTATCCCAATTGTTAGTTAACCCAAGGTCGCTAAACGCATATTCACGCTGTAGTGGCCAATCGCTTTTAAGGTTACGCGCGGTTTTGTTGGTGTGACATGCCCAGCAAGGGTTGTTCTTTCCATCTGTTTTGGTATAGCACTGAGGAGGTATTACCGCTTCTGCGTTATAGATATCACCCTGAGTTGCTAACGCTAGCGCCAGAGGTTCGTAATCAATAATCTGTTCATTACTATTAGAAACTGTTGTAATTAAACCAATTTCATCCGTTTCTTTTTTAGAGGAAAGGTTAGTCGCTAAATCACATCCGCCAACTAAAAGTAAAAACAGCAGCCATATTCTTTTCATTATTATTCCTGATACTTTTAAGTATTCGCATACATCAAAGGGAGCCTGATCACAGGCTCCCATATGTATTCACATCATGCTTTTTTCTAACTAGTATTTAATTCTCAATGGCTACAACGCGCCATTTGGGAATGTACTTGGATTTTGCTCTCCAGGATGTTGAACACCAAAGAATATGGTACTCATATCTGAGTTAAACGACGGACCTGTTGCTTCAGAATCACTTGGACCTGTAACAATACGGAAAGGTAATCCGTAAGTAGGGTTAACGATTCCAGGTTGTCCTGCTTGGTGAGCTGGGTCTAAATCGAGGAAATATAGGCCATCGGTTGTACCGCGAGTAGTACTGAAATTACCGTCAGTACCGAACCAAACACCGCCTTCAGCATCAATCATGATGTTATCTGGGTCTTCAAAGCAGAAGTCGCAGTTTCCACGTTGACCTTGCGCCGCAGCCCAAAAAGTAAAGGTATCAGAGGATCCTGGTGTTGCTTGATTGCCTTCTTCTAGAACGAAAATTGCTCCTTCAAAATCAAGACGCTCATCAATACCCGCTACACCACCAAGACCGTTATTTTTCATAACACCTTGTTGATCAAGTGCCGTTGGGCGACCATTATTTGTAAATGCAATATACAAGCGGTCATCAATAGGATTCCATTCAACATCTTCTGGACGGTTTAATTCCATTACGCCTAGCTTCATAGACGCAGTAAACAAGGCTGAATAAATGGTATTGTCATCAGTGAATCCACCAATGAAATTATAATCAACGTCCGCTAATGCATCTGCAACACTGGTATTAGCCGCTAATACAACTTCGCCTTCAGAGTTAGTTGCACCTGCATTTGGCGCTGTTTGCGCAGTATTTGTAGTAGAAAGTAATATCCACTCACCACTACCGCGATTGGCTTCAGTTGGAGATTCACAACCTAAAGCGAATATAGCCGCTTTATCTTCTACTTCACCAGACTCAGATACATCAGATGTTGCACATGTTGAAGTAGGGTCCGTCGGCGCTAAGGTATAACCGGTACGGTTATCCATATCGGCAAAGTGAGCGACGAAAAGGCTCCCTTCGTCCATCAAAGCACGTACTTGCACGCGGGTCATTCCTTCGTTGTATACGCTTTCAGAAACCCATTTATAAATGCGGCCACTACGACGGTCGTTTGCTGCGTACATAACAACAGGTTGGCCATCGACTAATTCGAATTGCTCGTCTGTCGCAAACGTTGCGTTTTCCCAGCGCGCACGACCAACTGAGCCTATTTTTCTATGACCGTTGCCATCACCGCCTTCTGTCACGCTAGAGTACGGCACATTACTGCGTTCACGAATATCGATTTCATTTAAGAATCCATAAACATCTCTTTCATGGTTCAATGATTCATCAGTGAAGGTAAATACTGCTGCACCCGCAGCAACAGGTGAATAGTTAATTGTTACGTTAGCACCTGGTCCCCACACGCTACCATCATTAGTTGGCGATGGGTCGAACTCTTGTCTGCTTCCCCACGCGTCTTCTAAGTCGCCATAACCGCCTTGAACATTTTCTTCAGCACTAATAATCGTGCCCCAAGGCGATGTTCCACCAGAACAGTTACCTAAAATACCACCGATTTGTCCGCTCAATAATGCAGTTCCATCGTCGTTGATATCTAAATTATTCAATGCAAAATCAGTCACTGTCGACAAGGTATTTGAAGACGCATCAAATCTTTCTGCATCGGCAGTTTGCTCTGTTCGCCACTCACCGTTCGCTTGCTGGCTCACGCGAAATACACTTCCGCCCACTTGAGCTTTATGAATAGCGATATAACGTTCAGCTCGCTCCACTGTCCAAGCTGCATCATTGGTCACATCAAAGTTAAGAATGCCTTGTCCCATCGCAAACAACGCATTTGATAAATGCTGACCTGTTGGAGCAGAACCAGGGAAAGGGATACCATTAGAAACAAATTCGTGGTTTGCCCACATTACACCAGAACGAGGATCGCCATTAAACTGTGGTGCACTGCCAACTACATCATCTTCGCCCCAATCAGAATCCCATCCATTACCAAAATAAGAGGTGTAATCTAGATTAGCGCCAAACAAAGGCCCATCTGATTCAGTACTAAGAGGTTGAAACCATTGAGTGACTACATTGTTACCAATACCAGAAATAGTGCGAACAGAATCTGTTACCGCTTGCGACAAAGGGAATCCAGTGGGTGTTGTATCTGACGTAGCAAATGTATTGACTTTATCTCTAACGAAATCAGGAATAGAACCACCTTCAGTGGTAAACGTAGCCACTAAAGACGACATAGGCGCAGGTTGTTGACTGGTTCCGCAACTCGTCACAAAAGAGTCAACTTCAGCGTCTTCTAGTACGCCATCACTATTGTCATCTTGCCCTGTTTGTGTAATTACGAACCCGTTGAAACAAGGTCTAACACCCGGTGCGTCTAATTCGGTTACAACTGTTAGCGTTGCTAAACCTGGAGCACCATTTTGCCCGTTGGCTCCGTCAGCACCGTTGACACCATCTACACCATTTGCTCCTTGAGCACCGTCGTCTCCATCACAGCCACTGAGAGCAACGGCTACCGAAAGTGCGAGCAAAGTTACTTTAACTTTATTTCTTGAAGATATTGCCATGGAATTTCTCATTCTTATGATCATGCGTTAAAAGATTATTAATTTTATGTCCCTCACTAGGGCGAATTAATAATGAGCAGATTAAATGACAAATTGGTTACTCATCTGCGATAAATAGATGAACAAATTATGACGATAAGAATGTTTAAAATGAAAATGACGAAGAAAAAACCACTTTGAAACCAATGCCTTTTTGAACAAGTGGAGATTAGAGTGATGATAAAGGGAATAAAGCGTTTAACGTTGAGGACGCGAAGTCCCCTCGAACTTAAGCCTTAAACTTAGGATTATTAACGAATAAAGCCAATATTAGCATCTTGCCCAAGCGGATCGTCAAAGTTCACTAGCGTTGGGAAGATAGTATTTAAATCAGATGGTTGGACCCCAAGCCAATTCGCCATGACTGCCGCGGTTTGGTATGTTGATGTTTGT
Organism: Alteromonas sp. 5E99-2; assembly: GCF_017368475.1. Taxonomy (GTDB): domain Bacteria; phylum Pseudomonadota; class Gammaproteobacteria; order Enterobacterales; family Alteromonadaceae; genus Alteromonas_F. Next base: position 105,283 of record NZ_JAFNJE010000009.1, on the reverse strand, counting down.
GGGATCCAGCGTCCTCTGTCTCGGCTGTCTGCATCTCGTTCTCCCCCCAGGACAAGATCTGGGTAACGCCCAAAGAAGTGCCCTCCATTCACAGGCCCGCCCATAACCATCATATTGCCTCCCCAACCATGGTCGGTGCCCGAACTATTCGACGTAAAAGTTCGGCCAAATTCAGAGCCAACATGGGTTAAGGTATTACCAAAATCGCCTTGCTCCATTAACGTGTCACGAAACGCTTTTAACCCATTGTTAAGTTCTTGCATTCTTTCTGCGTGATCCAATAACAAACTGGTGTGTTGATCAAAACCGCCAATGCGTACAAAATAAATAGGTCTATTATTCGTACTGGCATCTTTACCTGCAATTAATTTAGCAACCGCTTTTAATTGATCGCCTAGGCTTGTATTCCCTGCCCCTGCTGCATCGAAAATTTCGTCATAATTCACAGAAGAATTATTTGCAATATCAAAGGCTTGACCTACAGTTGAATTTGCCAACACGGCGGAATCATAAACGTTGCGATAACGCTGGGAAAATAAATCAAATGAAGGCGCTCTCATAAAGCCATCGAGCATTGTCCGCCTTACATTAGTAGCATTGCGAAGCGCTGACGGTCCTTGTGTGTTTGTAGAGTATGTACTGATTAACCGGTTAAGTGTCAGCTGAAAGGGATTTAATCCAGCAGTTGATAGCAATGGAGAAAGTGAAGTGTCAGAGTTCAATTCTCCTAAAATCTCAGCAATACGGCCCCCCCATCCATAACGAATAGTGCTAGTCGGTTCACTGAGTAGTTGACGTGATTGGTCTGCATGAGAAAATAATTGCGGTGGTAACTGCTGAGATGTATTCGAAAAGCTAGTTCGGTTGGTTGGCTCAATAAGATTACCTACATTACTTAATATTCCCATTTCGCCATTATTAAACATATCGGCCAAATCACCACAGTTGGGGTGCATGCCAAAGCCATTGTAGAACTCGCCACTGGATATTAATGCATCCGAACGCAAGTTCAATGTATGTAATTCATCTGCTGGTATCGCAACCCTTCCTCGGCCACTTTCATAACGACTACGCAGTACACCATCATCCTTCGGCGCGACCATATTAAAGCTGTCATTACCGCCAAACAGGTACACGTATACTAGTGCTTTGTAATCCGACGTTTGTGCTAGCGCTTTACTCGCACTGAGCAAACCTGAGAGCCCAATAGTATTTGCTGCTAATGCACTCAAACCAAGGCTACCAAGGCGTTTCCCAAATTGTCTTCTGGTTAATTTATTGCTCATATTTATGTTCCATATAACAATTATTCGTAAGACACCAAACTGTGCTAATCGTATCCATATTGTGTTATTTCAACACTAAGGATTCTGGCGCATTAACTACGCCATACAATGCAATATCCAGTCGCTCATCATCATTTGAATTAACCACCGCATCAATAATAAAGCCTCGTGTACCGGAAATGTCTTCCGTCAGGGCAATTTGCGAAGCGTTATAATAAAAGTCTAAATAATCCACTAAGGCAGCCGCCTTATCTCGTGTACTACCTGGCGCATTATCATAGATTGCATTTAAATTCTGTCGGTTGATTACAACGGTTTGTTCTGTTCTGCTAAGACTATAGGCATCGGCTCTAGCACCAGAGTCAGCAGTTCCTCGGTCAATTAGCAAAAAGAAATCATTTATCGTGTCGAACAAAGACGTTTCTGTTAACAGTTCCATTTCAGGCGCTACCAAAGAACGATTCGCAAACTCACCTGGCGGAGAATAATCAGGCGAGTAAAAATTAAATACACTGGGTGCCGCTAAATTAATATGGTCAGTACTGAAAGCGCCAACTCGTAGAAAGGTACCATCACTATCAAAACGATCAGCATTGGCGAATTCAATATCATGATTACGTCCATCCAGATAGAACTGACTCGACACGTCTGTCATGCGCATAAATGATGTTAACTGAAAAAGAGGTGACTTTTGCTTACCAAACGATTCGACGTCGATGACATTCGGATTACGGGCTTCTTGATCAAGTAAAATCGCTTTAATCGTAGCACGCATATCTCCATTCTCTCCGAACGCGCTAGCAACACGTTGAATGTATGCTCCACTAGGATTTGATGTCACTAACTGTTGAATTAACAGACCGCTAATCCGTGGAGCTGTTGAAGAATGCCCGACTAGTGCGCTAATGACTTCATCAAGCTCTTGGTCTGCAGATACGATGGATTCAGAACGACCTTCAATAACCCGCTGTTGGCCTTGGTCAGTAAACAAACGTTTTTCACCAAAATCATGGAAATCAGGAAAAAACCGCATAGGATGTGTCCATTGCGCTTGGTTTCCACTTGAATTTCTGTCATCTGCATTAAAATTGGTGTTTTCAACATCCGTGTCCGTATCCCGTACTGACACTCTACTCACACTTAATCCAGTAAAAACACGGGCCATTTCACTAATCACTAGACTGTCATAGGTAGGAATAGGTGCGTTATTTGAATCCAGAACAAGGGATCCATCTTGGTTCAAGTGCACTAAGCCGAAACTGAACAACTGCATAATTTCACGAGCGAAATTTTCGTCGGGAAATATACCTTCTTCTGGATTTTCTTTTTGATTTTGTAAGTGGCTAAGATACGTTCCCATAGTGGTGTGACGCGTTACATTTCCAAGTAAACTTTCATAAGTTCCAGAACCACTAGAAGCAAGCATGTCCCAATAGGTTGTTAAACCAAGATAAGCATTGAAAATAGGATTGACGTCGTCACTGACTACCAAAATTTCACTTAACGATTGTGCCAAACGATGTCGTAACTGATCAGGGCTATTCACAGCAAGTGTCCAAAAGGTATGTAAACGTTCGAAACGCGTAGCGATACCTAACGCCTCGTTGCTTGAAATGCCCGTCATAAGATCTGTCATATTGGTTGGCTGCATATCTAGCTGGCTGTCTATCCACTCTTCATAAATTTGAAGGCGGTTACTTCCACTATCATCAATTTTTTCACGAATTTCGTTATAGGTCTTTTCAGTTGCGCCAAATGTCGATTGATTTAAAAAACGAATAACATCCCTATCTATCTGATCTATTGTTAACTTTTCTTCAAGAATTTCTTGCCCTTTAGATTCTCCAAAGCGTTGAATGGCAGCAATAATTTCCCCTTCGGGAAAATCATCTGACAAAATTCGAACAAAGAAATTACCATTAAATAAAGCGTCGAGTACTTCTTGGTTAACCGTATAAATGCCACCAGGTCTAATTTCAAAAACAAAATTTTCAACCCTATCCTCTTTAGGTAAATCAGCATAAGTAACGCCACTTGGAGCAATGTCTAAAAATTGGTCTTGTTTCTTAGAGCTTAAATTTTGAAAATTATAATTTAAAGTAGCGGTTTGATTGTCACCGCTAAGTGCTAAGCTCAATACGCCAGTAGCAGTTGTAGCTACCCCTTCTACAGGTCTAAATATGCCAACAAAATTCTGCTGATTTTCATCGGTATTTCGCGCATCGACTATCTCAACAGTTTGGCTATTCGGTGTATCAATAACGTAGCCATCGCCTTCTACTAAACGAATAGATAAACTCTGAGGAGCTTCAAAACGTTCATCAACATGAGGGCGAACTTGTATTATTCGTTGATCCTGCCCTTGAAGAAAACTCAAGGTACCAGTCACTACCTCTTTCGTGTCGAGGTAGACCAGATCATAATCGTCTGTGTTTGGCTCTAGTTTGGCAGGGTCTTCTCCCGCACCTAATTCAAAATTAACGCTTAACGCATTATTTGAACTGCTTCGAGTAAAAGTAAAACTCGCGGGTTCTTCTGTTTTTTCATATGCTATGGCTTGAGTAGCCACTAAGTTGACTTGAGGTAAAGGCGTTATTTGTTCTTGCAGAGTTACGGGTGCATTTTCACTGCCACCACCGCCACAACCACTTATTATCCCAATAAATAAAGATACCAAAACAGCTTTGTAGTATTTCAACTTATACAAACCTTTTCCCTCTGATGTGCGTTCGACTATAGAGAGTTTTTGTTTATATAAATAGCTATTGTTTAATTTTAGCTACGAATAATGTAGGTAACTGTGTCAATAAATAATGACAGTAAATGCATTATATTACTGTAAGGGTAATACGCATCTCAATGCATTTACGTCATTCAGATTTCAATTTATTTATATTCTTTTACTTAAAAAGGCGGAGTCATTGCCCGCCTTTTTATATAATAACTAACCTTTATTACTCGCCTTTTTCTGCTTTGTGAACTATCAACTTATTTCCAGATTCATCAACAATGATTTCACCACTTGATTCTAAGTTAACATTACCCTTGCCTACTTTTATAGGTATAACAAAAGGTTTAGATTGTACATTGCCGTCAACTTCAATAGAGGCAACCAAAGTAACATAGTACAAGCCGTCAGCTTGCGCCTTCAATTTTAGATTTGGTAACGATTCAAATTCACCCGATTTAGCTACATGACTTTGCCAACTTGTCTTATCGTTGACTAATGACATATTTTTGAGCGGGTTTAATTTTGTAGATATCGTTGATTTGACAGGTGAATCAAAACTCACTTCAATTTCTACTTCATCTCCCGCTTGAGCTGCCTGCGTTAATACTTTATATGTCATTTCAATCGGCGCACCCGGCTTTTGGTAGTTGTGTTTCAAATCTGCTTTTGATGATTCTTCTGAGCTTGCAACGTCAACACCTGAACCACAGCCCATAAGTAACGAAAACGCACCAAATATAATTATATGTAAATTAAAGTTTTTCATTAAAACGCTCCTAATTAGTGCTAATTGCAATATCAAAACAAAGGTCTGCAGTATTAGCTCCACTTCGATTTCCAAAGTGATAAGCTTCCATTACATACTCTCCACTGGCCAAAGTTTGTGACCTTGACTCATTGCCGGTAGCCTCACTTGTAAACAAACGTTGCCCTTGACGATACACGCTAAAATCAACATCTCCTGATGTTTGCGCTATTGCTGTAAATTGATAATTTCCATTGGTATTAATGCTAAATCGCAAATACTGGTTATTACCCAGCTTATTGAATGTTCCATTAGTACTGAAACTACATATTTCAGTAGGCGCTCCGTTTACAACCAATTGTTTATAAATAGGAAGGTTACGGGAGTCTCCACCGTCGTTTGTTTCTCCGGTCCCAAAATCATCGTTCAATACAATATTGAATGATTCAGCTAACGTATTCAGTTCAGATTCACTCTCAGGACTTTGTGACTTAATTGCAGCCATTAGGGTGTAAATGGAGGTAAAGGCGTTGGTACTGACTTCTTGACCTATTAGCGCCTCATAAATAGGGCCAAACCCTAATGATAACGTATCTTCGGTGGTATCTTGTTCATCATCAAATATATCGTAAAGAATAGATTGTACTGCAGCCTCAGAGTATGAGCCTCGATTATTATTGGCTTGCTCTACGTTTATAAAAAAGCCATTCGCTTGTGCATTACCAAAAGAGTCACGGTAGAAAGGATCAAGAGTCACCATTCCCGATAACGCATTACCAAAACCTTCACCTAAGGCAACTCTGAGATCAAGTAAATCACCACCAGAATGCAGGCCGCCAATTGAATCAGAACGGGATAACTGCCCTTCAAAATAGTGACCCCACTCGTGAATAACAACATGATCATCGTATTCATCAGTATCTGAATTGGCCGCGCCAAGAAGAAAAATCTCGCTTCCATCAAAAAAAGAAGTACCTATTTGCCCTATACTTGAGTTGCCACTAACGGCAACATTATTCACGCTCCAATTGAGTTTAAGTGCTGGGAAAATAACGTCTTCATCAACACCAACCACTGTCTGCAACGCTTGATACACTGAATTCAGAATAGCAAATGGCCCTGCGACTCTAGGCTCAGTATAGCTTGACCCAGTCCAACCTGATGGTGCGTTTAAATTCAAAACCGAGTTATCGTTAGTAAAATCAATATTTGCTTGCATGGTATAAAGCGCTTGGCCATTGGTATTATCAACCACTGTAAAATCCCATGTCGGCGCCACATCATCTTTTTTTAATTCGGCTCTGACGCGAACAGTATAATTGCCCGGTGCTGCCACACTTTCAAACCTGTACTCGCCTGAGGCATTTGTAGTCGTTGTTTGTACAACCGAATTACTTTCTAGTAACTCTACCCTAGCCCCTCTTATTGGTGCTTGTATCGTATTATCATAATCCAGAGCATTTGTTGCAGATAACGGAACCAAATCAAATGTAGCCAAACCGGTTAAGGTTTCGGGTGCGACAGCTACAGGCTCATTATTGGTAACGGTTACAACAACTGTTGCGGTATCGGATTCTCCCTCTGCGTCAATCACTGTCAGACTAAAAGTTAATTGAGTGCTTTCGCCAGCTGCAAGAGTAGGCGCAGTAAACGACGCTATTGATGAAGCTGAATCATTTAAAACAACCGTATCTCCTTCTGTCTGCTGCCACAAAAAGGTATCAATAGCTGAGTCATCCACGCTTGCTGAGCCATCTAATACAACCTCAGATGAAGACGGCGCTGACAGGGTTGAAATCACAACCGCTGTGGGAGCTTCATTTGCTGGAGGAGTTACAACGGGCGGAGTCGCGGAAGGTTCCGAATCTGAAGAGCCGCCACCACCGCAACTGGCAAAAGCCAGAATAAACAAACACGCCAAGTACACTTTATAAAGTTTCAATTTCAATCGTCCTTTTATTTAAACTACTATTTCATTTCCTAGTTTTCATTTACCATGAAATTCATTATTAAATCGTAAAACATTTTTGGTATTGTCTCTCATCTCACCGATAAGTTTTTATCATTAGAACTACAATACATTATTCAACGAAACACCTACACCAAAACGCGTTTGTTTATGATTGTAGTCGATAAGGCTTTCTCCATACCCAGTAAACGCAGTAGCAAAACCACGGAGCTTGCCCCAAAGAGGAAAGGTTAAACCCAGCTCCAACGCCCCCTTGTGAGTAGCAAAATTTTGCCGCCCCAAAAACGTAAATTCATACTCTTCCCAATCGTACGCACCTGAAAGTTCAAAGTGCCCTAAAAACTCGTCAATATCTGGGTTGTCATCGCCTCTCGGATCGTTCTCAAATTCTTTCTCTTCTTCCGGAATTCGATACCAAGGTCTGAATAGTAACGCCATGTTATCCTTTTCCCACAGCAATCCGGTATAGACCCGGTTCCAGCTTCTAGACAAGACTTGTGACCGACCATTTGATTGATGCTCAGCGCCTAAAAGCAATCGGGTGTTTCCTCCAAACGGAGACCAATTTAGGGGGGCCAAATAAAAAAGCTCTGGTTGATAATTTGTTTCCCGAAAAGGCTTAGAGATACTACTCACATAAACTTGCCACCATGCTTGTAGCGTGAAGCCTAAATACAAACCATCTCCCTCCACCAGTAGGCTTTCACGGTTCAAAGGCACCTTTAAACTGATTTGAAATTTAGCTTCAATGTCTTCTAAATTGTCGGCAAACTCTTCTACCGAAGAGTAGGCTTCTTGATTAATTCCACTTGTTACTGTTACAGGTAACGCGTAGTTTTTCTTGTGAGGAGTAATAACAAATTCATTAAACTGAGTTTCACTTTCTTGTCGGGTGCGATAACTTAATTGCAACTCCTGTTTCTGATTGCCATCAATGCCATTGCGTTCGACATCATCAGTGTTTGCAAGCTCTTTTCGGTTTTCACACCGCTCTCGTATTTCCGCTACCGTTAAATCACTATGACCGTTTTTTATTTCATCTAATAAACACAAATCCAATGCTGACTGCGCATAAGCATAATTACATAGAAATAGCTGCAACAATAAAAGAGCATTACGTAATTTAGCGATCTTTGAAAAGGAATATGCGTTAACAGAAATGAAATGAATCGTCATAAGAGATAGGGCTTCCTTGTCAAAACGCTAATGATAAAGCTTCATAGCCTGAATAGCCACAAACTACGACGACTGAAGATGCCAAACCTAACTCTGTTGGTTAACGGGCAATGTTAACGCATCAAGCATATCTATAACTGTACGAGTTACATCAAAAGTCCCTTGATAATGAACTAAACCCGTTTTATCTAAAACAATAACAAAAGGCGCCACTGTGAAACCGATTGTGTCACTTAACGTTTGCTCTTTGTCGTCTAGCAATATGCTGTTAATAAATCCCTTGCTAATTAATTTATTTTCCACTTCGAGCCAATCGGGCCTCAACTCCTTGTTTTCAGTAATTATATCAATTGACTTAAATATTTCAGGTTGTAAACAGGCATAAGCATAATAACGACAAAGAAAGTGCTCATAAGGTTGATTTGAACGGTATGCACCTAAAAAACAAATGGTGTGTAATTCCGTTCCTTTAAGAGATTCAAGCCTTTGGCTAAGGCTAACTATTTCTGTGCTTTTTAATATATTTGGTAAAGAATAATCAGCAGCGAGTACATTCCCGACTAAGTTTAAGTGATAGTCTTTTATCGGTAAATTACGTTTTTGTAACGCAGATAGATATTTAGGTGCATCGTAAAAGTAATACGCTTCATCAAAACAAACATACGCTTCCTTTTCTTCGCCAACCCTTTCGTAAAGCGTCCCCAATATAAAGTGCATCATGGCTCGAGAAACGGACGTGTGATATTTAGACTCTTCATTGATGAATGTTGTTAACAATTTTATCGCATTGAAGGGTTCACCTACCAATGCTTCATGAAACCCGCGCAAGAAAGTAATATTTGGCGAAGTAAATTTAAATGTAAATGCAAAAAGTAACAGGCTTCTAAGCAAACTAGGTTTGATCGCAGCTGTTATCACCTCAAGTAATTCCTCATCTTTCCCATGAAGAAAGAAATTTGCCAAATCCGCAAGCTGAAAGGTGACGCCTTTGGCTGACTTTACCAAAGCACTTGTGGTCAATTTAAAATCAATACCTACTGGCAGGTCTGTCACATAAACGGTAAAAACATTACCTTTCTCTCTCTGCCTAATTTTATAGCCTATAGTCTCATCTGGCACACTAATGTGATTCCCGTCTGTTGGCGGAAATGAATCAATATCAAGAAGGAAATCACCAACACAAACTCCTCGCTGAGCCGCAGGCGAGTCATTTGCAACATATGTAATTAAGGCTCCGTTATCATTAATAATATATTCTCCTCGCCGTAGTTAGCTAAACATGATTGTTTTTAACGTTATTGTCTTGCGTTTCCGTCTATTGGTGTGCTTGTATTCGCTTCCATATTTTCCTCTAAATAATAATAACTCTATCCTTAGATCACATTAAAACCGTGAGACTGCATAGATTATCAAATGTTAAAAAAGAAGAAAGGAAATCTTACACTCAGCCGACAGCTTGCAATATTTGCCCGCAAAACCACGCCATATAGGTACCGACCGTGTAACCCAAAACCGCAAGTAGGACTCCCACAGGGGCCAAAGACGGATGAAAGGCTGCAGCAACAACAGGCGCTGATGCAGCCCCTCCAACATTGGCCTGACTACCTACAGCCATATAAAACAACGGCGCTTTTAATAATTTAGCAACAAGCAGCATTAAACTGGCATGAATAAGCATCCAAATAACGCCAATAACGAAGTAAATAGGCGCATCGACTATCATGGTGACATCCATCTTCATGCCAATAGTCGCAATAAGAATATATAAAAATGCCGAGCCCATTTTCGATGCACCAACACCTTCAAGTTCTCTTGCTCGAGTAAAAGACAAAATAACCCCAACAGTACTGGCGAAAACAATCATCCAAAAGAACTTACTGTGAAAACTCAATCGGTCTAGGTTAGGAAAATGTTCAATAAAATACGGCGTGACATTGTCTGCAAATAGGTGAGCAAAGCCAGTTACACCCAAACCAACACCAAGAATAATCATGGTGTCGGTCAATGTGGGTATACGAGCATGCTTTTTTTGAAACGCTTCAACTTTGGCTTTAAGCAATTCAATTGCAGAGGTATCAGCGCCGGTTTTTGCGTCAATGGCTTTTGCATTGCCAGCCATAATAAGCAATACCGCCATCCAAAGATTGGCAACAATGATATCTACCGTCACCATAACCGAGAACATTTGGTCCCCTGCCCCGTAGATTTCCTTCATCGATGCTTGATTCGCACCTCCGCCAATCCAACTTCCAGCGACAGTCGTCATCCCTCGCCAAACGGCATTAGGGCCTTCTACGCCAATTAATTCGGGAACAAAACTCGATACAATTAACAGCGCAATAGGCCCGCCAATAACAATGCCTAAGGTGCCTGTTAAAAATAAAACAATCGCTTTTTTACCCAGTTTTGCAATGGCTTTTAAATCGACACTTAAGGTGAGTAACACCAAGCACGCAGGTAACAAATAACGAGAAGCCACAAAATACAGTTTCGAGTTTTCACCATCGATTAAACCAAAGGTATTTAACAACGAGGGCAAAAAATAACACACAAGAACAGAAGGAATGAATAGGTAAAACTTTTTCCAAAACGCCGACTGGCTGTTGGCCGTGTAAAACACTAGGGCTAACATTATGGCGATAATGCCCATAACAGTAGCGTCATTAGTAAACAAAGGAGAATGTGTTGATAGAGGATCTGATTGCATATTTAGCTCACTTTTTACCGTATTCCATTGCGGCGGTATTTATAATTATTATTTTGTCGATAATGCTGTGGTCATCCTAACACATTCGCTAATTTCCGTTATGTTCGTAAAGCTTTACTCCACTTAATATTATGTAGATTCATCTTTTTTTTACGTTATTAAGGTCGCGAAAAACTAGACTAGATTTAAATATTGTTTAACCAATGCCTGTTGATTTCGCCCTACTGGGATAGTGAGTTCTTTGTTTGTTTTCACTTTTAAAAGAATGTCTTTATTTTTTCTTTCGATTTCATTCACTTCGTCAAGATTAACAATAAAACTTCGATGTACTCTAGTAAAGCTATCAATATCTAACGTACCTTCCAAATCAGACATCGACAAGTTACACATGTATTCATTGTCTATTGTGTACAAAGAACAGTAGTGTCCTTCCGCTTTGATAAAAACAATGGATTTTAAATCAATTAACAGGATCCTGTTGTTCTTATAAACAGGAATTTTTCTTATTTTTAAGGGCTTATTACCGCTTAAACTATCACTGTTAACGCCCGACGCTATATCAGTCAGATCATAAAAGATCATACAGGTACCAACGACTTCCTTTTCTCCATACATTTTACTGACTTTAATCATTAATAAACGATCAATTGCATTGACCATCATAGAAACAGGCGCGGGAGAGTCCATCGGGCAACGGGATTCTTTCAATAATAGTTTAATTTTTTCATGGCTTTTTTCGGGATGGAAATTAAGTATATTTTCGCCAAGAGCTAACTCTCTTAAATTACCAAGTACGTCCATTGCAACTGAATTTAACGCGCTGATCTGATTGTTGTAATCTAACCAAACAATGCCAGGGTCAAACTGTTGTAGTTTATATTGTAAAGTTTCCATTCAGTATCTCTAATAAAGCACATGTACAAGTTAACTCATTATGAGTGCAAAACATTCCATACTATTGCGCCTAACAAAGGTTATTTTATTTCTACGTTACTGCCAACCCTTTTGATCAGAATCCATAACCTATGGTTATTAATCCAGCTAATGTGCGACTTAAAACGAATTATCTAAAGACACGTCTATTTCAGCATATAACGCAGAATCTAAGATACTAGTAGAGTTGCCATCAAAAAAAGTAGGAGCTCCCATTAATAATTAAGCTTCTTTATTTAAGTGGTGCAGACATAGCGGAACGTAAAAATATAGATGGGCGTAAAACAATAGCCTTACTTATTGATATTATTTTGCTTCCTTTTTAATAAAAAAGAATCAAAGCATTGCAACTTCAGCTTTGTGTAGTAAATTGATGACTCGTAAAGCATATGGAAAATATGCCCAGCGATGATCATCAATGTTAAATGAGCAAACATTTGCAATTGAGCATTAACTACATTTACATCGCTTTTAAGACGCTCAAAAATTAACATTCCAACAAGCATACCTAAATTCAAGCACACTAATTTCGCCCAACTAACTTTCGAACTTCCCGCAACCAACATTCCAAACATGCAGCCAACAAACATACCTTTTACTGTTATTGGAGCAACAACATACATATTCCCTTGCCCACAAAGCTCGTAAAAAATATCGACATTGGTTATTCCAAATTCTAGGTAAAAGCCAATGAAAAGGCCAATAAAGGCAAACGACATTTCCCAGGTAAATAAAATAAGCTTCTTAAACTGCAAAATATGAATGAACGCGATGGCCAGCAACAAAAAAATGCTCGAAAGAAAAAATATAAGCCCTTGTAAATTTGAGTTCAATTGCAATATAAATATACTCAAAAACAATAAACAAGAGGGCTTTGCGTAACCGTTAAAGTTTACATGCGTCACGTAGCGCCTCCCAACTAAGCAAGGCACACTTATGTCGTGATGGCATTTTACTGATATTACTAAGAGGTATTAAAAGCCTATGTGATTCTGCGCTCACGTCATTCTTTTTCAGTATATCGAGTAATTCTTCATAAAAAGAATTTACTTCAGACGTTTTTTTGTTGGTTAATATTTGGGTCATTATTGAAGAAGATGCTATACAAATAGAACATGCCCGTGCTTCAAATTTAATATCAGTAATTGTATTGTTTTCTACAACAACACCGACCCTAATTTCATCGCCGCAAAGTGAGTTAACACCCTTGCCAACAGTATGCTTTTCGTTAATCACACCCAAGCCGTGAGGCGATTTGTAGTGCTCCATTAATATGGCCTGATGTTCTTTGTTGCTCATATTCCCTCTTTAAGCAAAAATGTCAGCAGCAGCATTGATTGATTCAATTAGTGGCTGAATATCGTCACTGTGGTTATAAATGCCTAAACTCAAACGGTTCACTGCCCCGAATTTCAAATAGCTCATTAACAAATGGCTACAGTGACTTCCGGTTCTAATCGAAACATCATTGTCTGCAGCAGTTTGTGCCATATCGTGAGGGTGGACTCCTTCAACCACAAAGGAAACTACTGACGTAGTATTGCCCCCACCAGCAACAGGTAACAATGTGATATTATTTTGTTTTGCCAAAGCTTGGCGAAATTGTTGCCCCAAATTCCCTACATAACACGAAATAGCGCCTTGTGGAAAAGCCTGTAAGAAATCTACCGCTGCGGCAAATCCTAATGCTCCAGACAGGTTTGGGCTTCCAGCTTCAAAACAATGAGGCGCTTCGCGAAGTCGAATCTGTTGCTCACTAACAGATTCAATACTGCCTCCTCCTAATAACAAAGGCGACATTTCCAATTGCCTTTGAGCATCAATATAAAGTGCACCAATACCTTCAGGCCCATACATTTTGTGCGCTGAAAAAGCTAAAAAATCACACCCCAACGCTTTTACATCTATTGGAATATGAGACACAGATTGCGCTGCATCAATTAAGGTGTAAATGCCATGATTACGAGCTTTATCACATACCTCTTGTACAGGTGTTTCGCCACCTAAAATATTTGAACAGTGTGTTAACGCAATTAGAAATGTGCTGTCATCCCACAAACCTGTTTGGTCTATTTGTAAATGCCCTTCGCTATCTATTTCAATGATTTTCAACTCTGCGCCCGTTTCTTTGCACAGCTGAAGCCACGGTAGATAGTTTGCGTTGTGCTCCATTTGGCTTATCCAAATTTTATGGCCTGGCTTAATCTTTGACTTTGCCCAACCTAAAGCAACATGGTTGATTGACTCTGTACAGGATTTAGTAAAAATAAGCTGCTGAGCTGACGCATTGATGAATTGTGCAACCTTACTTCTAGCAGTTTCGTAAGCACTGGATGCGACTTCACTTAAAGGGTAACTCCCGCGATGAACGGGAGCACAAAAGTGGCGATAGCCTTGAGTAACAGCATCAATAACCGAATCGGGTTTTTGAGTTGTCGCAGCACTGTCTAAATAATGATTACCAGAATTCTGGTAATAACTAAATTGACTAATAGCTTTGCTGTGCACATCACGACCCACTCCTGCCATTATTTACTTGCCACACTAACGATTTGAGCGATATGTTGTTTCTCGTCAATTTTCATCAAATTGCCCGTAGCATCGCGACGGTGCATAACCACTTCAGCAATGACACTGAGCGCTATTTCTTGTGGTGTTTTAGCGCCAATATCAACGCCTGCTGGTGTACTAATATAGCTATTTTCTAATTGTTCAGGAGACACTTCTCGTAGGTATTCTAAAACCAATTTAGCCCGCTTTTTACTGGCAACTAAAGCTATGTATTTTGCGCCTGATTTTAATGCTTGTGTCATCGAAAGATGATCGCCTTTGTGCTGGGTAGCAATAATGACAAAATCTTCGTTACTGGGCTGGAGTTGACTGTAATTCAAATCGTCGTTGATGATACTGCTCGCATCAGGATATTGTTCAAAACTTGCTGTGGTGTCATTAATAATGACTTCCAGCCCTACTAGGTTGCCTAACATTGAAAGACTTTTAACAATTTCACCGTGCCCAATTAACCAAAGTTTAGGCTTAGGAATGTAGGGTTCTACATACACGCTCATCGCTCCTCCACAAGGCATACCCACGCCAAGCATTTCGTCGTCTAAATCAATATCAAATACTCGTGTTTCTCGAGCATTTAAAGCTTCTAATGACTGGAAGCAGGTTTCAGACTCAGCACACCCTCCGCCAATCCAACCGAAGATTAGCTCTCCTTTATCGTTAATAACCGCTTTAGAGCCAGTCTTAGCCGACACAGAACCGTGATTACCCACCACTGTTGCCACAATAAAATGCTTCCTTTCATCAATCAGCTGCTGAATTAATTGCTGTATAGATTGATTCATAACACACTGACCTCGCTGATAGCTTTATCTCCAAGTAATTCTTTTACTTCGTTGGCTGTGTCTAAATCGCATGTGAAATGGCTGTTTGTCGCCTCAAAACGAAATACCTTGTCGGGATAGCGGTCAATCAACTTTCTACATCCCAGTCGTATACCATCACTGTCTACGGCTAATGCTTGTTCTGCGGATAATACGATAGGGTTGCCTCTTACACCTTGATAATGAGGAACTAGCATACTTTTTTCAGATTGTTGTAGAAATGAACTTAACAGCTGTTGCAAATCACTCGCAGTTAATAATGGCTGATCGCTTAAGCCTATCAACACTGTTTTTATTTTTTCAGGAAGTGCTGTTAATCCACAGCGAATAGAGGTAATTTGGCCATCGCTAAAATTTTCATTAAATACAATTTTAACATCCAACCCATCCAATGCGTTACGAATCCGTTCTTGCTGATAACCCACAACCACAACAATCTCGCTGATACCTGCATCAACGTATTGTTCAACAACATGGCGTACCATCGGCTTATTGCCAACAGGAATAAGCAATTTATTGATTTCCCCCATGCGCTGCGACAAACCGGCAGCTAAAAGAACGGCACAGGTGCAGGGAAACGTCATTTAACCTTTCCTCCACAACACGAAGAAGTACTCGGCTGCACTTTAGTCTCAATTTTGTTTTCAGTATTTTTAAGCGACGTGCTATTTTTGAGTGACACCACTTTAGCCATAATAGACAGTGCTATTTCTGCTCCGCTTTTCGCTCCAATATCTATTCCAGCAGGCGCAATGATGTTCTCCACATCCTCGGAACACACTCCTGAGTCGATCAGCTTTTGTTTTAATGCACTTGTTTTTTTATGGCTTGCCACAAACAAAATATGCTCAATTTTTTCAGTCAACGCCTGCGATAGCGCCTCGAAATCGCCTTTTCCTTGCGTTGCAATAACTGCCATATTCGCCGGTAACTCAATACTATTATTCGGCTCTACTTCTTCACGCCAATCCAAACGTAAATTCAGCTCATTGCTATAATTCACAATACTTTTAGCAATGGGCGTACTGCCGTATAAGCGAAGCACTTGCTGATTAGCAATAGGCTCTAAAAAAATATCTATTGTGCCTTCACTAGGGCATGTTGATGGATAACACACTTTATCATCAACAAATGCGTTTTCTGGACATATTCTGATAACACATTGAGTATTTCCCTTTAGTAATTCAGGCGCAATTGACTGAACGACTGACTGACAACAACCACCGCCAATCCACCCTTTAATATCGCCATTAGCGTTGATTAACGCTTTATCTCCGACTCTTGCAGATGTTGAATTTTCTGTATAAATGACACTGGCCAACATATGTGGCGAGTGGGAATGAATGACGTCCATTAATTGGGTATAGATACACGATTTATTTAGCATAAGACAAAGACCTAGAATTCACGACAGATGAACGGCTTGTCATCAAAGATGTCAGTTCCCGCAAGCAGTTAATATTATGTACTGGTAGTAATTTATCAATATAAGGCATAGCCGCTTTTAGCGCCCCTGTTTCTACTTTATAGTTCATATCCTTTAGCAATGGCGATAACCAAAATATGTTTTTATATTGCTTTTTCAATATACATAACTGCCCTGCTAACGCCTCTGCTGGATCGGTATCGAGACCATCGCTATGAATAATGAAATGGTGATTTGCTCGTTGACTTAACAACCCTCTCTTACGCAATAGCCCTATACAATACGCAATACGTGTTCCACCGCCCCAACCTTTACTTAACAAGTCTAACTGTTGCTTTATTTTTTCTACCCGGTTGTCTCGTAGCGCGGCCGAAATATCAATAAGTTTAGTATTGAAAATAAACACTCGCGTTTCCGGTAACTCTTTAATCATGGCCAGTGCATAAATTAGGAAGGCGTCACTGTATCCCGACATTGAACGACTGACATCAATAAGTAATGTGAATCGCGGTAACACTTTTGGTTTACGAACCCAAACAAGATCTATTAAGTTTCCTCCGTTTTTCACATTGCTTTGTATGCTTTTTCTTAGGTCTATACGCTCACCTTTGGATGAATGCTGCGTTTTACGCAATTTTTTGGCCAAGCTCATGATTAGCTGTCTACAGCTTTCAGAAAACGCTATGCGCATTTTTTCGTCGTCTAAAAACGCAAAGTCAATGTTATCTATGACTTCATCAGCCGATGCCACATCTGCACGAGATTGACTACTACCGGCCTCATTTTTTGCACTATCGGCTTGGGCATTTTGTCCTTTGCTATTTTTCGATGTCCCTTCTTGCTGTGCGTTTATGGACGTTTTTGCTGGTTGAGGCGAGCGTTTAACCATTGCCATTTTGGGTTTGCGTAGCCAAAAATCACAATAAATTTGGTCAAAGCTACGCCATTGTTCATTATTTTTGCAAAGTAAAGTGCGTAACGAATGTTGCAAGTGTAACTTAACGCTGAAGTCGTTAGCCGCTAGCAACTGCTGAGCGATCACTTGAGAGTCTACATCGATATGAAACCCGTGTTCCACCAAATGGCGAACAAACAAAACCAGCTTTTCTTGCATATTATGAAGTTGTTCATAACCAAAACCGTTGGTTTCTTCGGGCTGTTCACATAGCCCCTCAGTGGCGTTCATAGTACCGAACCGACCATTTTTTTAACCGTCTCAGGGCCTAAGTTGTCCTTGTCTTCTTGGTACTTTAACAAGCAAACTAAAGAAGATTGCAAACTAACAAGGTCTTCGTCTAAGCTTCGAAATCCCAGACACATTAGGGCTTCTGCCCAGTCTAATGTCTCAGCAACACCCGGAACTTTACGTAATTGCATACTGCGTAATTTCTTAACAAAACGGACTAACTGTGAAGCGAGGTCAATATCCATGTTGGGCAATTGCATACGAACAATATGCAACTCTTCATCAATGTTGGGATAATCTATGTAGTTATATAAACAACGTCTACGCAGCGCATCACTGAGCTCCCGTGTTCCGTTCGATGTCAATATAACTCTCGGCTTTGCTTTTGCCTTAATGGAACCGAACTCGGGAATAGTAATTTGAAACTCACCTAATACTTCCAGCAGAAAAGCCTCAAATTCGTCATCTGCTCGGTCAATTTCGTCGATGAGTAAAATCGGCGATTCAGGCTGACGTATCGCTTCAAGTAATGGCCTTTGTAATAGATACTTTTCTGAATAAATTTCATCTTCAATAGTATCTACCGGCTTACCTTCTAGCAATTTAATACTGAGTAATTGGCGCTGATAATTCCATTCGTAAACACTCTGGTTAACACTTAAACCTTCGTGGCATTGCAGCCGAATCAATTTCGAACCATAAATTTTACTTAATGACTTAGCTAGCGAGGTCTTACCCACGCCAGCTTCGCCTTCAAGTAATAATGGTCTATTTAACCCGTACATCAATGACAAACTAAATCCCAAATCTGCCGAAGCCAAATAGCCAACTTCTTTTAATTTATCGCAGATCCCTGTTGCGCTATATGTTTGATCAATTGGGCTTTTATCTGTCATTATTTTTTCCTGCGAAATAAGCCTTTCACCATGTTCACGAATACTGAGAAACCAAAACTCAGTGCATTTACACTTTTTGGTTGTTGCTCTAATCGCGCTCTCGCAGCTTCAGCATCACTATTGCTACCAATGGCCAACACATGATCTTGGTAACGCACACCAAATTGATTTAGCATTTGATCTGCCACTTGACCAATCATTCGTCCACCAAAGGCGGCTAGCTTACCTCTAACTTTAAAAGTAGCGTCTCCTACCAAGTCAAACCCATCAGAAGTTTCAACAATTTCCGCCGTTAAATTCATTTCAGCAGACGATGTACCTTTTGAATCTTGCCCACTGCCACTTATCTGCATTGAACGAGTGTTATCATCCATTTTTAACACGGTAATTTTTCCATCAAACTTCATGGTGATTGGCCCGATAGAAATTTCAACCACTGCTATAAAGTTACTGTCGTCGACTTTCTCTGTTACTCGCCCACCAGGGAAACACCCTGCAAGCAACGAAATATCTTGAAGAATAGTCCAGCCATCATCAGCACTTGCTTTGATAGTGAACTCTTTATGAACCGCCATACCATCATCGGTTTCAACAATAGAATCAGATGCTTTTTTAACTCTTTTTGAAGCATTGACCGATGAGTCATTGCTTACTTCAGGAACAAACCCGTCTTTTGCCTTTTGTATCATTTCTTGAACAGAATCAGAGATACCGGACTCAGGAATATTTAGTTCATTTATCTGTTGCCACACTCGGTATGCTGTGTGGGGCATATCCAAATGTGTTACACCTAAATGAGCAAAGGCATCTGCAACCGCTGAGGTAAAACACGGAATACTTCCTACGTGTGGTGATTCTGCCACTCCTTTAGCACCAAGAGGATGGTGAGGAGATGGTGTCACTGTATAGTCTGTTTCCCACTTTGGCGTTTCAACAGCGGTAGGAATAAAGTAATCCATAAAGGTATTACCCAAAATATTGCCTTCCTTATCAAAAGGTAACTCTTGACCGAAAGCCACGGCAAACCCTTCAGTTAACCCGCCGTGTATCTGTCCATCGATAATCATTGGATTAATACGGGTTCCACAATCATCAAGTGCATAGAAACGCCTTACTTTAGTTTCCCCAGTGCCTTTATCAATATCAACGACGCATAAGTACGCACCAAACGGATAAGTAAAGTTGGGTGGATCATAGTAGTACACAGCTTCTAATCCAGGTTCCATATCATCTGGCAGTGAGTTATAAGACGCTGAAGCAATTTCAGCCATTGTCTTCTCTAAACCCGGAGCACCTTTCACACTGAATTTATTATCATTCCATTCAAGATCATCTTCAGCCACTTCTAATAAATGAGCAGCGATCTTTTTGGCTTTATCTCTAATCAATCGAGACGCTTTCGCTACAGCTGCACCGGCAACAGGTGTTGAACGAGACCCATAAGTCCCTAAACCATAAGGCGCTGTATCGGTATCACCTTCTTCAATGGTAATGAGATCAGAATGAATACCTAGCTCTGACGCAATAATTTGCGCATAGGTTGTCGTGTGCCCTTGGCCTTGAGTGATGGTTCCCATACGAGCAATTATACTGCCGTCGGGATGAACGCGGATTTCCGCGCTATCAAACATACCTACGCCAAGAATGTCGCAATTTCTTGTAGGGCCTGCACCAACCACTTCGGTAAAGGTACAAAGACCAATTCCCATCAATTCGCCTTTTTCCCGTTTTTCCTTTTGCTCTAGCAATAATGCAGGGTAATCAACTGCATCCATCACCTTGCGTAGAGCAGTATGATAATCGCCACTATCGAGCTGCCAACCTAGCGGTGTATCATAAGGAAATTGCTCAGGTTTAACGAAATTACGCATGCGAATTTCAGCGAGGGACACGCCAATTTTACGGGCCAATAAATCGATTGTACGTTCAATGACATAAACCGCTTCTGTTACACGGAAAGAGCAACGATAAGCAACCCCACCCGGTGATTTATTGGTATATACACCAACAACATTTAAGTAGGCTTGTGGAATATCATACGAACCAGTACAAATGCTCATAAAGCCCGCTGGCCATTTGGTTGGTTGAGCTTGAGAGTTAAATGCGCCGTGATCACCTAGTACATTCACTCGTAACGCTTTAATAATACCGTTTTCATCAGCCGCAAGCTCACCTGTCATAAAGTAGTCTCGAGCCCATGCAGTTGTTGATAAATGATCAGTTCTATTCTCAACAAATTTAACCGGCACGCCTAAAACAATCGACGCTACAACAGACAATACATACCCGGGGTATATCCCCACTTTGTTTCCAAAACCACCACCAATGTCTGGCGAAATAACGCGAACCTTACTTTCAGGAATACCTGATAATGAAGACACAATAGTACGAACCACATGAGGCGCTTGAGATGTCACATATAAAGTTAGGGTTTCTTTTACTGGGTCAAACGATGCCACACTACCACAGGTTTCTAATGGCGAAGGATGTACCCTTGGGTAATACATGTCCTCTTTAACAACCACAGGAGCCCGCGAAAAAATATCATCTGTGTCGTCTTTATCACCCACTTCCCATTCAAAGATTTTATTGGGATGATTGTCGTTTGACGCGTCCACCAAGTCATCTCTTACAATCGGAGCATCATCATTTAAACAATCATAAGGGTCGACCATTGGAGATAGAATTTCGTATTCAACTTCTACAAGTTCTAATGCATCTGCTGCAATGTAACGGTCGTCGGCAATAACGGCTGCAACTTCCTGATACTGAAAGTGTACTTTTTTATCGGCCAATACGGCTTGCATATCACCTGCAAGTGTTGGCATCCAATGTAAGTTTAATGGCTTCAAATCGTCTGCGGTCAATACCGCTTGAACGCCTGGAAGTGCAAGCGCTTTTTCTTTGTTGATCGATACAATATTAGCGTGAGCATAAGGACTACGCACCATGTCGATAAACAACATGCCCGGTAGTTTTACATCATCAACGTATTGCCCTTGGCCTCTTACAAACTTTGGATCTTCTTTACGCTTTCTTGAACAGCCTATACCCTGAACATTCTGTGTTGCACTTTTTGCTTCTGGCTCTGCTGTAGATTCTGGGTTCTCTGTTACAACTGCGGTGCTATCAGTACTTGTATTCATTAGTAACCTCGTATTTTATTCTGCTGCGGCAAGATTCTTTAAATTCTCACTTGCGGTCATCACTGCCTTAATGATGTTTTGGTAACCGGTACAGCGACATAGGTTTCCAGATAATCCCCAACGGATCTCTTCTTCTGTTGGTGATGGGTTTTCTTGAAGAAAGCGATACGCACGCATCATCATGCCTGTAGTACAAAAACCACATTGCAAACCATGCTCTTTAATAAACGCAGCTTGTACAGCATGTAGTCCTTTAGTGTCAGCTAGCCCTTCGACGGTAATCACTTTTTTACCCGCAGCTTGAACGGCTAAAACAGTACACGATTTAACTGATTGACCATCGATATCAACAGTACAAACACCACAGTGGGTAGTATCACACCCAATATGAGTACCTGTAAGGTTTAGCTTTTCTCGTAGTGCGTGAACCAGCAAAGTACGGTCTTCAACTTCAACTTCTGTATCTTTACCATTGAGATTAAAATTGATTTTATTATTCGACATTATTCACCTCCTTTATTCTGAACTGCATTATGCAATAGCATCACTAAGTGCTCGTTTTAGCATCTCACCAGCCATTTTTATCTTATATTCACTGTTCCCACGTTGATCTTCTGCAGGTTCACAGTCTTCCATAGCCAAATGTATAGCCGCGTTAATACTGTCGTCAGATAATGGCTGAGAATTGAGTAGCCATTCCGCTCGTTCAGCACGAAATGATTTTGGCCCTAGATTAGTTAACGCAATACGCACATCTCGACACTGTTTCCCTTCAAGAGTCAACGTCAGCGCACATGCAGCTGTGGCAAAATCCCCTGTTTTACGCTTCAATTTTCGGAAACCATAACGCTTCTTGGTTGCGGCACGAGGAATAATGATTTTTGAAAGTAGTTCCCCTGATTGCAATGCTGTTTCATAAGTACCAATAAAAAATTGGTCAGCTTTTAACTTGCGGTTTCCTGAAGAAGAAGAAAGTACAAATGTGGCATCAAGCGCCAGCATTATTGAAGGCTGATCATTCGCGGGATCGCCATGAGCGATATCTCCCCCAATAGTGCCTCTATTTCTGATTTGTGGGTCAGCAATTAATCTGACTGCCTTGTCTAAAAGCGGGCATATGTTAATCATATCAGGGTAGCGCAATAGATCATTTTCCGATGTCATCGCTCCAATGGTGAGTGACTCCTCTGTGACTTCAATCCCTTTAAGCCCTTCAACATTGCCTAAATCAATTAAGTGTGCGGGTTCGGCAAATCGAAATTTCATCATAGGCAATAAACTATGCCCTCCCGCTAACAATTTCGCGTCTGATCCAAACTCGCTCATAAGAGCAAAGACGTCTTGCAAGTTCATTGGTGCATGGTATTTAAAATTGGGAGCTATCATTGTGACCCTCGAAATTCCTTGAATTATTTATCTTATTAGCGTTTTAGCACTTACAAAGGTACTCATGTAAATAATTTAACATAACAAATACACAAGATTAACAATCTGAATAAAAATTTAGCAGATTTAAACTAACACCCTTATTAACAAGCATTCAAACTCTAATTCACGAACAGACCATATGGCAGCTTCAATAGTACCAATCAATACTTAAGTGCTTATTTTGTACAATCAAATTTTAAATAGGAGTACAAAGTCGTCAACATCGACTTCGCTTTTGTATTTATAAAGGAAATAAGAAATAGAGGTAAGTTTTCTTATTTATTCATGTCTTATTTTGGATTTTTTCTAAAATAAGACATGAATTAAACAAAGCTATAATCATATAAAGCATCACCTTTATCGCCATGAACCTGTGCATTAAACGACACAATGATTCGGTCTTTTTCGCCGATATAAGGTAAAGCCATATGTTTAAGGTGGGAAGGAAATATACACAGCACGCCAGCTTCAGGTTTCGAATCAAAGCTAGTTGACTGTAAATAATGATTACCTGAATCCATGTAGCCACCACCAATCAAATCCATATGGTGTCCATAAAAACGTGTCACGCCATTTTTTTCACCCAGTTCTTTATTGGCAATGCGTTTTTTTTCATCATCTACTTGAACATAATAAACACCGGACCAACTGCAGTTACCATGATTGTGAGTTTCATGAAACCCGTGTCCATTTTGTATTTGAAACCACGCCCCAACCACATTCATATTCATTTTTTTTGACGCGCTATGCTTCCACATATCACCATTCATTGTACTTGCTATTTCAAACATTGAATTCGAAATAAAGGCGAATAATTGATTCAGCGCTTCATTATTGTAACGCACTAACAAATCGTCTTTGCTCGAATAGACGGGTGCATCAGGAATATTGTCTGCGCGCATTTGATCGTAAAACAACTTAATTAGTTTAGGGTTAATTAATTCGTGCTTATCAAATTTCTTCCGTAAAATTGGCGTAGGCCAAAGCATGTGAATATGCTCATTCTCTTGTTTCATATTACCCTCTTTGAAGTATTAAATTACGTCCTAGTTTCCCTCATCAGAATTTGGACAAACCCAATTTTTCAGAGCTTAAATATGGGAATTAGAAAGCGCACATAACTTTTATCATCAAGTTCTAAAAGCCAATGTACATTGTCTTAATAAGGTATCAAATTAGGCGCTCAGTATCGTTCTGATGGCGGCTCTACATCGTTTTTAATTACTAACACCATTAAAAATACAATTGCAATTGGCGGAAGAAGTGCACTAAAAAAAGCAATAACGGCTGTTAGCACCGGCGTTTGAGTTTTTCTTTTTCCTAAATAGTAACCAAGCGAAACCATAATAATTGCAAATACGATTACAATTTTTCCGAGTAAACCATTACTGATTGGCATAGTGAAAACCCTTTCCCTCAAAAATGAAAAGCAACATGATATCAGGCAACTATACCGATAAAGAACCAAAAACCAACCTTGATCCCTATTATTTACGCCTAAGCTGTTTATCTTTGTCGCATCGCGCCCGTTTGGGACTAAAGTAAAAAACAATGAACAAACTTGCATACTTGCAAATATATGCAACAATAAACAAATGAAAACTGAACAAATACAAGAAACCGTGGATCTCTTAAAGGCCTTAGGAGAATTTAATAGACTTTCATTAGTTTACAAACTGTGTGAATGCCAAACACCACAAAATGCGATGTGTTTGTGCGACTGTTGTAACGTTGATTCTTCTGTTGTGTCTCGTCACCTTAAGACGCTCACACAAAGCGGCGTTTTAACCTTCAACAAAAAAGGACGAGAAAAGACCTATAGCCTCGACAGAGCGAATGTTGCCAAAGAGCTAAGAGCCCTTGCCGACAAAATCGAGTCCAATACCTAATAGTTTTTTAACCGGAGAGTACCTATGAGCGAAAGTAACTGTAAGTGCGATTGTAAGCAATCTGAATGTTGTCAAAACAAAACATGTGAATGTTGCAAAGAAAGTTGTTGCTGCTAATTTAGTTTAAAACGTTATCAACAACAGATAAAAAGCCTGATATTGCTAGTTTTATATCGGGCTTTTTTTATTTTCATTGGTGTCGAATTTATATGTATTTTCAGATATAAAACAACCTTTACAAAAAGAAAAAGCAAAAGCAAAAGCAAAAGCAAAGAGTATTTTTCAAAAAAATTCGCAAGATTTTGATTACTATCTTATTCTGATCATATCGTTTATTTTTATCAAATCTAATGTACTAGACTGGGGACGTATTCTTGCTGAGTGTATATCAAACGCTGAAGTCAGCTATATGGATTTTTGATGTAGACAACTCAACAATGGTTTGGGGGAATCAAGCTGCATTGGATTTTTGGGGAGAACCCGACTTAACGTCTCTACAAGATAGAGATTTTAAAACTAATATGTCTGAAGCGACTAGACAAACCTTAACTGCTTATAAAGATGGCGTATACAACAACGATACGTATCAAGAAATTTGGTCATTCATTCCCAATGGTGTAGAAATCACTGCATTTAGCCAATTCTCCAGATATCAGCTTGAAGATGGAAGAATGGCACTATTAGTTGAAGCTTTTAGAGTCAATGACGAATTCCAACGGCAATATTTAAGCAAAACCATTATCGTTGCGACTCTTACACAGTCTGGGGATTTAATTAGCTCAAACCCTACGTTTGCAAACGAATTTGGCCTAAATATAAAAAATATTGAGCAGCTATGTGATAACAAGGGAACTGCACTAAACCTTTTATCTAAAATGAAACGCGATGAGCCTTTTTTTGACGATATTATTCTTAAAAGTTTAGCGGGTGAACAGTGGTATCGTTTGCAAACAACCTTGTCTAATAAGGGAAAAGTAGATAGTTCTATATTAATACAGCTCCATAACGTTAATGAACGAAAATCTCTTGAAGTTTCATTAAGGAAACAAGCCTTAACGGATCCTCTCACCCAGTTATTAAACCGCAGAGGATTGACCGAGAAACTGTCAGATCTTATTCATCGTGGTAAGAGCCTTCCCAATTACAACTTTGCTTTGTTGTGTATAGATTTAGACGGATTCAAAATGGTAAATGACTCATTTGGCCATGATATGGGAGACAAAGTGCTATTAGAGGTCACGAAGAGATTACTAAGCCATTGTACTAATGGTTCTATCTTATCTCGTTTTGGTGGGGATGAATTTATTTTCTGTATAGAAGGGGTTTCTGAAAAAGCCCATGTAATAAATTTGTGTAATCAGATTTTAAAAGATTTGTCAGCACCGTTTGAACAAATAATAGGAGGTCAGTCAATTTTATCAGCCAGTATTGGAATTGCTCAATACCCCTACAACGGAAAAGACATTAATTTACTCATTTCTCGCGCAGACGCAGCAATGTTTAACGCGAAGCAAAAAGGGAAAAACAGATGTACCTTTTATCAACCAGGAATGGATGTTGCCTTAAAACGAGTCAGTGATATTTCTAATCGTTTAATGACGGCAATAAAGGAAGATGAACTACAAGTTTTTTACCAACCAATTACCGATGTAAGTTCAAATAAAGTGGTTGCTTTTGAAGCTTTACTTAGGTGGTTCGATGATGAATTAGGGTATATAAATCCTGAAGAGGCTGTAAAAATTGCTGAAAATATGGGGTCCATCGATTGTCTCGAATATTGGGTTTTGAATCGCGCCCTGTCCGACTTATCTGAATTCAGACTTTTTTTTGGTGAAGAACTCAAAATGTCAGTCAATATGTCAGGTATGCATATGAACCAAGAAGGTGCGGCTGAAAAGGTTTCAAATATTATCCAGTCCCACTCGTTACGACCTAATGATCTTACCATTGAGCTAACAGAAGGTGTTTTAGTTGATAATATCCATAACGCAAAGTGCCAAGCAAAAGAGCTTGTAAGTCAGGGTATCAACTTAAGCATTGATGACTTTGGTACAGGCTATTCATCACTGGCTTACCTTCATAAAATGCCTGCGAAAACCGTAAAAGTAGACAAAGCTTTTGTTGAAGATGCCACAAGTCATAGCACGACACTGAAGTGCATTAAAACCATTGCCAATGAGTTTCATATGAACTGCATTATTGAAGGTATAGAGTCCGCTGAACAAAGTGAATTATTGGCCAGTTTGGGCTATGTTTTACAACAAGGTTATTATTTTGGTAAACCTCAATCCCTAAATTACTATCGAGCACAAGAAGAATCTTTCAATAACTCCTTGTCGTAGCAAAGACCCATAATCCAAATACAAAAAAGCCCCGCTAAATCTAGCAGGGCTTTTTCTATAATATGGCGGAGAGAGAGGGATTCGAACCCTCGATACGCTATAAACGTATACACACTTTCCAGGCGTGCGCCTTCAGCCACTCAGCCATCTCTCCGAATTTGATACTTGGGCTTTTGAAGCCGCCGTATATTAGGGAAATTACGTGTTGTAATCAAGTATTGTGTGCTTAATTTTGCGAAAACTTAAGGTTTGTTAAAACTTAGCATTCTGTCAAGTGGAATAAGGGCTTGTTTACGCAATTCGTCGTCTACGTGAATTTCGTGTCCGGTGTCATGCATTAATGAATTATAAATGGCTTTTAAGCCATTCATTGCCATCCACGGACAATGTGCACAGCTTTTACAGGTTGCCCCATTCCCTGCCGTTGGCGCTTCAATAAATGTCTTTCCAGGTGCCAGTTGCTGCATTTTATAGAAAATGCCTTTGTCGGTAGCAACAATGAAAGTACTGTTATCTAAGGTTTGTGACGCTTTAATGAGCTGGCTGGTTGAGCCTACGGCATCGGCCATTTCCACTACACTTGCTGGTGATTCTGGGTGTACCAAAACCGCAGCGTCTGGATAAAGAGTTTTCATATCGTTCAAGGCCGTTGCAGAAAACTCGTCATGAACAATACATTCACCTTGCCACATTAGCATGTCGGCCCCAGTTTTATTGGCAATATAGCTTCCTAAGTGTCTGTCCGGTCCCCAGATTATTTTTTCACCTTGGCTATCTAGGTACTCAACAACTTCCAGCGCAATACTTGAAGTTACAACCCAATCGGCTCTTGCTTTCACCGCTGCCGACGTGTTTGCATACACAACCACAGTGTGGTCGGGATGAGCATCGCAAAAGGCGCTAAATTCGGTTATAGGACACCCTAAATCGAGTGAACAGGTAGCTTCAAGTGTGGGCATTAATACGCGCTTTTCGGGGCTGAGTATTTTTGAGGTTTCCCCCATAAAACGCACACCCGCCACGATAAGGGTTTGCGCGTCGCAATCTCGACCAAAGCGCGCCATTTCCAACGAGTCTGAAATAAAGCCACCGGTTTTTTCTGCCAATGCTTGAATTTCAGGGTCGGTATAATAATGCGCAACCAAGGCCGCGTTTTTTTCAATTAAAAGCCGAGTGATTTCTTTTTCGTACCATTCGCTGTCAGCTGCGGTCAAAGGAATAGGTTTTTGTGGAAACGGATACGCTATTGCATCAACGCGTGAAACTTGGGACATGTAGCATCTCGTGCTTGAAAATCTTTAATGTTCGATAATTATACCTAAAGTATAAAGTGAGTGCATCTGTGTGATGAAGTAATTATTAAATTGATATCGATTAACTGAGAGAAGTATATATGGTGGGTCGTGCTGGATTCGAACCAGCGACCAATTGATTAAAAGTCAACTGCTCTACCAACTGAGCTAACGACCCATATACATATTGTAACGCTTAACTAAATGATGGTGGGTCGTGCTGGATTCGAACCAGCGACCAATTGATTAAAAGTCAACTGCTCTACCAACTGAGCTAACGACCCATCATTTGTTACCTGTGCTAGGCAACGGGCGCATATAATACTCATTTACTGAGACTGCGCAACCTTAATTAGCACTTTATTGTCTTTTTTTCGTAAAAACCGGTTCAAGTGGTCAAAACACACACAAAAACCGGCTTAGCGATAAATATTATTGCTGGCGAGATCTTGCTAACTTAGCAGCAGAAGAATTTGGGTACTCACTAAGTACACGTTCAAACCAAACGTTCGCTTGTGAGCCCTGCCCTAAATTTTGCTTTATAACACCTAATTTGAGCATAGCATCTGCGCGTTTTGTTGAGTCGGCAAAATTATTCACAACTGTAGAGAACGACGATTCAGCATCAGCCCACTCTTTTTTGTTAAAAAGTAACTGCCCTAACCAATAATACGCATTATCGGCAAACTCACTGTTTGGATAAGCTTGCAAAAACTCACGAAATGCAGGTATCGCTTTATCGTATTCTCGCGTTTTCAAAATCAGATTTACGGCTTTATCGTATGATTCCGATTCACCTAACTGTGACTCAACAGACGCTATAGGTTCGTTAATAGTTGGAGTCGTTGTAGGCACTTGTATTTGAGTACTTTTAAGAGACTCTACGCGCTTGTCTATTTCTAAATAGAGCTCTCGTTGTCGCTGTAGTACTTTTTCAAGTTGATTGGTGTGTAACTCTACCGTGCCTCTCAGTTCGTCGACTTCATACTGCATGTCATCTAGCTGAGTTTGTAAGCTTTGTTGCATAACGTTTCTAGATTTAATAATACGCTCTAGTACCGCTACGCGTTCTTCTAGTGAAGAAACAGCTAGGGTTGAATTTACCGCACCGTTATTAGCAGCTGAAGTTTGATTAACATCAGACACTGGCGCTTGTGCGAATACGGATGTAGAGAATAAAAAGGCGAAGCACAATGCTTCGCCTTTAATAAAATAACGCATAAGCTGAGTTACCTTAGTTGTAACGAACGATGCCGCGACGGTTTTGCGCGAAAGCGTATTCAGTTGCACCAGATACTACTGGTTTTTCTTCACCGTAAGATACAACAGAAATTTGGCTAGACGATACGCCTTGGTTACGCAAGTAGGTTTCTACCGACTGCGCTCTACGTTCGCCTAGTGCAATATTGTATTCAGGTGTACCACGGCTATCACAGTGGCCTTCGATAACCACGGTTTGACTAGGGTTCTTAACCAAAAACGCCGCATGCTTATCTAGAATTGGATAAAACTCAGCTTTCACACTTGAACGGTCAAACTCGAAATATACGGTTTGGTCGTTAATCAAAGCTTGTTTTTCTTGTTCAACGATTTCTGCAGCACGGCTTGCTCGAGCAGCCGCTTCTACTTTCACACGAGCTTCTTCTGCAGCTTGCGCTTCAGCAGCAGCTTGTTGCTGAGCTTGCGCTTCGCGATTACGCTCTGCTTCTAACTCTGCTTCCGTAGGGCCTGACTTACACGCCACCATAGTAACCATAGGTATGGCGATAACGAGCGTTTTCATAATTTTGTTTAGCTGCATTTTTGATAATCCTTATTGTTGTACGTTCTTAATGTACTACATGATTCAATTGTTGTTACGAGTAGTAGCTTACCTACTTATATTTTAAAACAGATAGGGCGACCAACTGGGCGATTTAACTTGCCCGTTCGCTGCCGGTAACCTAGCCTTAAAACGGCCATCAAGTGAGACCAACGATAACACTTGGGTACCATTGTATAAGGTACTGTAAATAATCATACTTCCGTTGGGCGCAATACTCGGCGATTCATCTAAATCGGTTCGAGTAAGCACTTGTATCGCTCCGCCTTCTAACGCTTGCTTAGCGATATGGTACTTACCTCGGGTACGATTCACTAACACCATGTCTTGCCCATCAGGCGCGATAGTGGCACCAAGATTCATTTCGCCTTCAAATGTTTGGCGACGAATCTTCCCTGTTTCCAAATTTACGCGATAAATCTGTGGTTTACCACCCCGTTCTGATGTAAATAGTAAGCTTTTTCCATCTGGAGTCCAAGAAGGCTCAGTATCTATGTTTCTATTTCGGGTAATTCTACGTAATTGTTTCGATGCAATATCCATGGTATAGATTTCTGAATTACCATCTTTCGACAATACCATGGCTAATTGTTTACCGTCAGGTGAGAATACCGGGCTGCCGTTTATGCCCGGAAAATCAGTCAACTTTGTCCGTTTAGTTGTGTAAATATTTTGAATGTAAATTTGTGGTCTACGGTTTTCAAATGACACATAAGCCAAGCTTTCACCGTCTGGAGACCAAGACGGTGACATAAGTGGTTCAGGTGAGGACAACAAACGAGTTTCATTTTCACCGTCGTAATCAGCAATCACTAACTGAAAGGGTAAATCATAAACTTTGCTGTCTCTTACAATCACATAAGCGATACGAGTAAGAAAAGCGCCTCGTGTTCCGGTTAGTTTTTCGTAAATGACGTCACTAATTCTGTGACCATGCTGCCTGAAGTCTTGTGCATTAATAATAGCTTTACGAGAATCTATAATGTGATCTTCCGATAACACTAAATTTCCATTTTGTAAGGATTTACTCTTGCCATTGGTTACTTGTGCTCGCAATACATCAATAATTTCAAATTTGACTTCGTATTGACCTGAGGGTGTATCCGAAATACTGCCAACCACTATGGTGTCGGCTCCTGTGGATGCCCATGCACTGTAATTAACTTCACTGTCAGTAGACGGATATTGGGGCATATTCGCCGTGTTAACAGGATTGAATTTTCCACTTCTACGTAAGTCAGCATTGATAACATCGCTTATTTCACCCGGTAGCGCCCCTGAACCTTTCCATTTAAACGGCACAATAGCAACAGGTCTTGCGCTATCCACACCTTCTGTGATCACAATTTCCAGTGCTGCATTGGCCAAAAGCGGGGCGAATAACCCACACATCAGCACTACACCTTGTGCCACTTTCCTTATATCAATCATATTCACAACTTCACCGTTAAA
The DNA here is from genome assembly GCF_017368475.1 of Alteromonas sp. 5E99-2. Taxonomy (GTDB): domain Bacteria; phylum Pseudomonadota; class Gammaproteobacteria; order Enterobacterales; family Alteromonadaceae; genus Alteromonas_F. Next base: position 73,465 of record NZ_JAFNJE010000009.1, on the reverse strand, counting down.
TTTATATTTTTTAATTTTTCATAGACAGCAGGATCATCTGACACAGGGAGTTTTTCTTCTCTGACTACTGCGTTTTCAGCTACTCGACACAAAGCAGGATCACCGCCGAGGGTACTTACCTTAATCACAAGACCCGTCGACGCAAGTTTAATATTAAGGCGGCATTCTTTCCCTTTAAATGCCGGATCGTCGATAATATGCCGTTGAATTCTGCTATATATCTCTGCGCGATAACGCTCTACATCATTTAAAATCTGCTGATTACGCTGCTGATTTCTCCGAGCCGCTTGTTCTCGACGCTCTGCTTCAAGTTGCTCTTCTTGTAAACGATCTAGCTCTTTTTGTTTTTTAGCGGCTTCAGCTTTGCGTTTGTTAGCTTCTTCTAACTCTCGTTTGCGCTTTGCTTCTTGTGCCGCTTTTCTCTTTAATTCTTGTTGGCGCTTTTGCTCTTTTAAACGCTTATCTTTCGCCGCTTTTTCTGCTTTTCGTTTTGCTTCAGCCCTACGTTTAGCATCAGCAGCTTTACGTTGTTGAGCTCGCTTTTGATCTTCGATACGTTTTTGCTCAGCTAAAATCCGTTCGTCTTCTTTCTTTTTATCTGCAATAGCTTGCGCATCAATAAAGGTCGCTTCAATAACAGGTACATTTTGAACAGGCATTGCAATAGGGTCTGCGGTAAAATTCACGCTAATCAAAAGCAATGCGATAATTACGCTATGCAAGCCAAAGGACTTAGCTAAAGCTGGGTCGAATTTCATTGCTCTAGCTATCTTCCGGGTCAGTCATTAACCCCACCGAGGGTACGCCAGCATTTTGTAAAAGCACCATTAAGCCAATGACATTTTTATAAGGCACAGCACCGTCGCCCTTTACTACCACAGGGGTATTTTCATTTTGCTTTAATTTAGATTGTACTAATAATGCAAGTGCCTCGGCGTCTAATGCTTGCTCTTGGTTATCACCTACATTTAAATAGTACAAACCATCCGCATCAATAGACGCAATCATGGGAGGGTTATCATCTTGTTCAATTGGTTCTGCACTGGCCTTAGGCAACTCAACTTTTACACCTTGAGTCACTAAAGGCGCGGTAACCATAAAAATGACGAGTAGCACTAACATAACGTCAATGTAAGGAACTACATTAATCTCTGATACAGGACGGCGGCGTTTACGTACAAACATAAGATCCCCTTTTCGCTAAATCAGCTATTTGACTGCTGCGCGGCCATTGCTTGACGATGAAGAATTGCAGAAAATTCTTCCATAAAGTTGCCATATGCGTTCTCGATTTTTTCCACTTGATTGCTAAAACGGTTATAAGCAACAACCGCAGGTATTGCAGCAAACAAACCAATTGCCGTAGCAATTAGTGCTTCAGCTATACCGGGAGCGACCATAGCTAACGTAGCTTGCTGAACTTGCCCAAGTGCAATAAAGGAATTCATAATACCCCAAACCGTACCAAACAACCCCACATAAGGGCTAATAGAACCAGCTGTAGCGAGAAAAGGAAGGCTTGTTTCTAAGCTGTCGATTTCCCGTGACATATTTACACGCATAGCGCGGTAGGTTGCATCGACAATAGCATTGGAAGGTGTACCTGCCTTGCGAAGACGTACAAATTCTTTGAAACCTGAGCAGAAAATATTAGACATACCATCTAAACGAGCACGGGCTGATAGTTCTTGATACAAGGTGTTTAGATCTGCACCAGACCAGAATTTATCTTCAAATGCTTGCATCTCTTTTCGCGCATAAGATAAAGCTTTCGTTCTTTGAAAGATAAAAGTCCATGACGCAATAGATACAGCGACCAGTGCTAACATCACTAGTTTAACAACGACACTGGCTTCCAGAAAAAGACCAAAAAAGGTTATTTCAGATGACACGTTTACATTCCCCTAAAATTGAAGCTGGTATACGAGAGGGCTTTAAAGTGACAGGGTTAATACAGGCTATTTTAACCTCTGCGCAAAAACACTCTTCGTTTTGACTATTAGTTATTATTTGTTTGAACTTCATACTAGCGCCTTTCAATTGTACTATGTGCGTATGAATACTCAATGTTTCGTTAAACCTTGCTGCTTTTACAAAGTCAGCAGTAATCCCTTTGACGACAAAAGCGAGGTTTTGTTCCAATAAATGATCTTGTTCAAAACCCAGTTCACGCAACCACTCTGTTCGCGCACGTTCGATAAACTTAAGATAATTTGCATGATAGACAATTCCACCTGCATCTGTATCTTCGTAATAAACTCTTATCTTCATGTTATGCAAGGCACTTTCAGTTCCTATAATACAGTTTATTATTACTTATTTGCGTTAAAATCGACATTCAATTTGCATTAGTTTTTCTAATGCAAATACAGTACTTTTATTCAGTTGATACGATTCCTAATATCTCTATAATTCGTTTTGTCGCAGTAGGAAGTTATTTAGTTCTCTTCTGCTGATATTAGACATTATTTATCCCTGATATTTCCTACAACATTTTATGTTGCTTATGCCCACACAATTTGTGTGGGCTTTTTTATTTATTCCGTTTGAAATCCAAAATGCAAATAAGCTCGTTGTGACGCAATACGCCCTCTTGGTGTACGTTGCAAAAACCCCTGCTGGATAAGAAAAGGCTCAATCACATCTTCAATGGTGTCTTTTTCTTCACCGATTGCCGCGGCTAGGTTATCTAATCCCACTGGTCCACCGTCAAACTTGTCAATTATGGCCGTCAGTAACTTTCGATCCATAAAATCAAACCCTTCAACGTCAACATCTAACATATCCAAAGCTGCAGCTGCGGTGCTATCATTCACTTTACCTTGAGTTTTAACATCGGCGTAATCCCGGACTCGGCGTAATAATCGGTTCGCAATACGAGGCGTGCCTCGAGAGCGTTTAGCGATTTCTCGTGCGCCTTGTTCGCTAAGATCCACATTTAAGTGATGAGCACTGCGTTTAATAATTGTGGTTAAGTCGTCGATTGAATAAAACTCTAACCTTTGCACTATTCCAAAACGATCTCGTAGCGGTGATGTTAGCGAGCCGGCTCGGGTTGTCGCACCAATTAAGGTAAACGGTGGTAAATCCAGCTTAATTGAACGAGCAGCAGGGCCCTCACCTATCATAATATCGAGCTGATAATCTTCCATTGCGGGATACAAAATTTCTTCAACAACAGGACTTAAGCGGTGTATTTCATCAATAAACAAAACGTCGTGCTCTTCTAAGTTGGTAAGCAGCGCTGCAAGATCACCGGCTTTTTCTAATACTGGGCCTGACGTTGTTTTGATGTTTACGTCCATTTCGTTAGCGACGATATTCGCTAACGTGGTTTTCCCTAATCCGGGAGGACCAAAAATAAGTAAATGATCCAGAGCATCACTGCGTTTTTTAGCCGCTTCAATGAAAATGGCCATTTGTTCTCGAACATGGGGCTGCCCAGTGTAGTCATTCAGTAATTTAGGACGAATAGCGCGATCGACTACTTCTTCGTCTTTCGTTTCATGTGGCGCTATTAGTCTGTCAGCTTCAATCATAACGCTCTCTTACATGCTACTTTTTAATGCATCGCGTATTAACACTTCGCTAGTTGATTCTGGCTTAGCAACCAGCTTCACCATTTTCTCTGCTTGTGCAGGTTTATAGCCTAGCGCAGTGAGTGCTTCAATGGCTTCTTGTTTCGCGTTATTTTCTGCATTTAACGGTAAATCACCATGAGCGGTATCAGGCATAGGAACATCGGTAGATTTAGCAAACTTAGCTAATCTGTCTTTTAGTTCTACAACAAGGCGTTCAGCGGTTTTTTTCCCCACGCCCGGTAACGTCACCAGCGAACTAATATCGCTTTGTTGCACGCAGGTCAGCACTTGTGAAGCCGACATACCCGACAAAATAGTTAAACCTAATTTGGGTCCGACGCCATTGGCTTTGATCAGTTCGCGAAATAGCTCACGTGAAATTTTATCGGTAAATCCAAACAATAATTGCGCGTCTTCTCTCACCACGAAGTGGGTATGCAGAACCACTGACTCACCTTGTTCAGGTAGGGAATAAAAACAAGACATTGGAATTTGTATTTCATACCCTACACCGCCCACATCAATTAATACGTTTGGTGGGGTTCTTTCAATTAAGGTTCCAGAAATTCGGCCTATCATAATTATTTTATTCTCTTATTTTATGGCAGTGCATCATTGATTAACGCAAACGACCTCTTGCTGTACTTTTGGCTTGTCCTGCAAGTTTTAAAAGTGATTGTCTAGAATGTGCATGGCAAATGGCAATTGCTAAGGCATCTGCGGCATCGCTTTGTGGGCGCTTTTTCAAATCGAGTATGTGCATTACCATTTGTTGCACTTGACTCTTTTGCGCCGCACCTTGACCAACAACAGCTTGCTTAATTTGTCTTGCTGCATATTCAGCAACAGGTAATTTGGCTTGAGTAGCCGCGACAATAGCTGCACCTCGAGCTTGTCCTAGCTTTAACGCTGAGTCAGCATTTTTTGCCATGAACACTTGCTCTATCGCAAATTCTTCAGGTTTGTAATCTTCAATAATAGAACTTACACCATCAAAAATAACCGCAAGCCTACCCGGTAAATCATCAGTGGAAGTGCGAATACAACCGCTACCTAAATACTGATAGCGATTAGCATTGTAATCAACAACACCAAAACCAGTAACACGACTACCTGGATCAATACCCAGTATAATCATAATTTAGGTTCAGGTACAAACGAAGCAATCGCCTCTTGATTACTCGGTGACCACGCTTTGTTAATTGCATCTGGTTTAGACAACCATTCAAAGGCCAAATGTTCGGTCAACGTGAGTGCTGCTTCTTTGTCTATTTCCACACAAAAAGCATGTTCAGTGTTCACCGTATGTTCCGGTGCGTATCTATGCTGCCATTCGGGACGAATATGATATTGGCGCACAGTATTACAGTCGACAATGGTGTTGTTGCCACCAGAAAAACTCAAGCCAGTTTCTTCTTCTACTTCTCGATACGCCGTCATTAACGGCGTTTCGTTTTCTTCCATAGTGCCTGTCACTGACTGCCAAAAGTTGGGGTCGTCTTTTCGTTGCAACAAAAGAACATCGGAACCCGAGTACAATACAACTAAAACAGATTCCGGTCTTTTATATGGCATTTACGCCTCGTCTTGTTTTTTAACAGTGGCAATCGCAAGATCAGCCAATTGCTGAGGGTTCGCTGCGCTCGGTGCATTAGTAAGTGGACACGCCGCTGTGGTTGTCTTAGGAAATGCCATTACATCGCGAATAGACGTAGCACCTGTCATTAACATGACCATGCGGTCTAAACCAAATGCTAAACCGGCATGAGGCGGCGCCCCGTAGCGCAATGCTTCTAATAAGAAACCAAATTTAGCTTCAGCTTCTTCCGCTTCAATACCCAATAAATCAAATACTGTCGACTGCATAGCTTGGTCGTGAATACGAACCGAACCACCACCTAGTTCAACACCATTGAGTACCATGTCGTAAGCATTAGACAATGCCGTAGTCGCTTGTGACTTTAACTCTTCAGGGGTTAAGTCGCGCGGTGCAGTAAATGGGTGATGTAATGCGTGCAACTGACCGTCAATTTCTTCAAACATTGGGAAATCAACAACCCAAAGTGGACGCCATTCACCTTCGTTTAATTCGAAGTCTTCGCCTAATTTCAGACGAAGTGCACCCATAGCTTCAGTAACGACATTGATTGAATCGGCACCAAACAGCAGGATATCGCCATCGTTTGCACCGGTAATTTCAAGTAATTGAGCCACAACCTCTTCGTTTAAAAATTTCAAAATAGGCGATTGTAAACCGTCAAGACCATTGGCTTTTTCATTCACTTTAAGCCATGCCAACCCTTTTGCACCATATATACCCGCAAACTTAGTATATTCATCTATGTTTTTACGAGACATTTTGGCCCCGCCAGGTACGCAAATTGTCGCTATACGTCCTTTAGGATCATTGGCAGGTCCGCTGAATACTTTAAATTCCACGTCTTTTAGAATGTGATCAACATCTACCAATTCTAAAGGGTTGCGCAAATCTGGTTTATCACTACCAAAGCGACGCATTGCATCCGCATAAGTCATTGTAGGGAACTCACCTAAATCTACGTCAAGCAGACTAGTAAACAAGCCTCTTACCATACGCTCAGTAATATTCATTACTTCATCGGCATTTAGAAAGGTGGTTTCAATATCGATTTGCGTAAATTCTGGTTGGCGATCAGCGCGTAAATCTTCATCGCGGAAACATTTTACGATTTGGTAATAGCGATCCATTCCCGCCATCATCAATAATTGTTTAAACAACTGAGGTGACTGAGGTAAGGCAAAAAATTCACCTTTGTGGGTACGGCTTGGGACTAGGTAATCTCGTGCGCCTTCAGGTGTAGCTTTGGTAAGAATAGGCGTTTCAATATCCAAAAAGCCTTCTTCTTCTAAGAATCTGCGAACTTGTCCAGTCACTTTTGCTCTGAACTGTAGGCGTTGACTCATAAGCGGTCTACGCAAATCTAAATAGCGGTATTTTAAACGCTGCTCTTCTGAGTTTTCTTGATTCCAATCAAGAGGCAATGGCGCTGAACGGTTGAAAATAGACAAGCCTGTTGCCACTATTTCCACTTCTCCCGTTGCCATACCTTTATTAACTTGACCTTCTGGGCGCAGCCTAACGGTTCCTGTTAATTCAATACAAAACTCGTTTCTAAGACTGTTTGCAAGCTCATGCACATCAGCAACATCGGGTTCAAACACAACTTGAACTATGCCCTCGCGGTCGCGCAAGTCGATAAAGATGAGTCCACCTAAATCTCTACGTTTATTTACCCAACCACATAGCGTGACTTCTTGTCCCGCACGATCTGCATTAATATTTCCACAATAATCCGAGCGCATGCCCACCGACCTTCTTTTACATTATTACTCTATTTCAATGGGGCATAGTATAAACAAATGCACTTGAAACCCCAATGGCAAATACACAGGAATAACAGGCAAATATGAATTAAATAGAAATGAAAGAAGTGAGTTAGGTAACGACCGAGCTAACTAATCTTCGATTACCGCTAATTTAGCCTGAATGTATCGGCTATGAGGAATGTACAATAAATCAGATATTTTGCGAATAATATACTCTTCGTATTTATCTATATTGCCATCAGCAAGAGCAACCTGCCACAGGCTCTCAAGTATTTTCACTCGCTGCTCAAGCTCGAAGGTATCATTGATTACCGATGTAAACTGTATTAAATCAACAGCATGCTCAGATTGTTTTTGTCCGTCGTTTAACAAGGTAGAAAGCTCTTCCTTACTGAGTGAAAAGTGCGTTGTTATTTGTTTTTTCACCGCCTGTAATTCTTGCGCGTCAATCTGATTATCGGCACGGACGACTTCGCTTAACAATGCCGCTGTGGCAAGTTCAACGGTATGTTCGTTTGTTTCACTTGCTTGGCTATTTTCAAATAACGTTAAAAATGTCTTCAGCATGTTTTACTCTTTATTGGTGAATTTTTATTGCTTGGCTAAAATTAATATCAAGTTGTAGCGAGTCATCTATGTCGTAGAGTGTGTCAATACCATGTTGGGCAATAACATGGTGCTCTTCGCCATCATTATTAACCACTTGCATAGAATACATAAAGTGACTGCCTCTGAATTGTCTGGATTTCACAACCCCTTTCCATTGCCCACTCGTTCCCATCACAATATGCTCGGGTCGAACTAAGTAACATGTTGAATTTGCGTCTTTAACAAGGGTTCCTTCGCCAATAAACTCAGCCACAAAGTCGGTTTTTGGAGCGTGATATAGCCCATTAGCATCACCCCATTGATGTAGCTCTCCGTTATTCAAAACCCCTATACTGTCGGCGACTGAAAAGGCTTCTTTTTGATCGTGAGTCACCAATAATCCGGTGATATTTTCTTCTTTTAGTATACGTCGAACATCGGCAGACAAAGACTCTTTCAATGAGACATCTAATGAAGAAAAGGGTTCATCGAGTAATAGTAATCGAGGCTTTGGCGCCATAGCTCTCGCTAACGCCACGCGCTGTTTTTGCCCCCCAGACAATTCATGGGGCATGCGCGAAGACAAGTCATTCAGACCTACCAATTCTAAGCATTTAGCTGCTCTATTCTTGCGCTCATTTGCATTCATCAGATGCAGACCAAAAGCCACATTTTCAAATACGTTTAAATGAGGAAACAAAGCAAAGTCTTGGAACACCATACCTATGTGTCTGTCTTTTACTGCAATGCTTTTATCAACATCCGATACCACTGCATCATCAATGACTATCTTTCCTGCTTGTACAGAATTAAATCCGCAAATTGCCCGTAGCAAAGACGTTTTTCCGCAACCTGAAGGTCCGAGTAGGCATCCAATTTCCCCAGTCGCTAACGAAAAACTGATATCTTCTAATAAACGTGTACTGCCATACCCCAGAGCTAAATTAGTCACGGTTAACATACATGGTCTCATTCTTTCTAATTTGTTTAATTAACAAAAACACTGGCGCAACACCACATAACACAATAGTGATAGAAGGTAATGCTGCCTGCTGTAATCGTTCGTCCATAGCAAATTCATACGCCTTTATTGCCAACGTATTAAAATTAAAAGGCCGTAACACCAAGGTTGCAGGTAGTTCTTTCATAATATCGACGAAAACCAGCAACACAGCCGCAATAATACTGTTTTTCATTAGCGGAAAGTGTATTCGTCGAATAATCTGAAAGCGAGAATGACCTAGGCTTTCAGCGGCATTATCCATACTAGGCGTAATACTCGACAAGCCGCTTTGAGTATGCTGTAACGCCACCGCAAGAAAACGCACTAAATACGCAATTAATAAAGTAAATAAGGTACCTGATAAAATAAGGCCAGGTTGATAATCAAACCAAGCAACTGTGAGCGCATTCACATATTTGTCAAAAAAACCAAAAGGGACTAGTAAACCAACCGCAATAACCACTCCTGGTAGTGCATAACCTAAACTCGCAAAATTCAACGTCCACAATGGTGTAGAGCCTGGATTAAAACGCCTTACGTAACTCAGCAAACACGCAGCTGCGGTAGTAACAACAGCTCCGATGCTCGCAATCATAAGGGTTTGCCCAACTAAGGGTAAATAAGAAGAAAGCTGCCATTCATTTTGACGTAAAAAAGCCCAGTTTATTAATTGGAAAACAGGCAATATAAAACCTAGAACCACAGGCAATAAACACAACAAGAACAATCCCGCACTTTTAAAGCCTGTGACTTTTCTAGGTTGAGTGGCATTTACCTGAGCCTCTTTTAGCATTTTCCTACGGCTGACTTGCTCGACATACACACAACTAAAAACAAACACCACTAGCACTCCAGCAAGCTGTAATGCGGTAGATTGGCTGCCCATACCAAACCAGGTTCTAAAAATACCTGTAGTAAAAGTTGATACGCCAAAAAAGGCAACCGTGCCGTAATCTGCTAATGCTTCCATCATAGTTAGCATCACACCGGCCAAAATTGCCGGTCTAGCCACTGGAAAAATGACCTTCCAAAACACTTGTTTATTATTCATGCCTAGGCTTTGTGCCGCTTGAATTAAATTCGGTGGGGTAAGCACTAACGCATTACGGGCAAGTAAATACACATAAGGAAATAGAACCAATGACAGCATGGCAATAGCGCCGCCAATAGAGCGTATTTCAGGAAACCAATAGTCTCCGTATCCCCACCCAAATAGTGCTCGTAAAGATGTTTGAATTGGGCCACTAAAATCTAAATATCCCGTATAGGTATAAGCAATAATATAGGCCGGAACTGCAAGAGGAAGTACAGCGAGCCAAGCTAGCCATCGGCTCCCAAAGAATTGATAGCGAGTCAAACACCAAGCTAACCCAGTACCTATAGTGCCCGTACCTATCCCAACACCGAGTGCCAGTAACAAGCTATTGGTGACATACTGAGATAAAACAGTGTCGGTTAAGTGTTGCCATAAACCATAATCTAAATGAGTATAGTTAAAGGCAATGACACCAAGAGGCAAGGCTACTACAACAAGCAGTAGCCAAAACAGAATACGTGCCAACTACTTCCAGCCAGCTCGGTCCATTAAACGCAACGCTTCTGCATTTCGCTCGCCTACCAGTTGCAATGAAACTGACTCGGCTTTAAAACGCCCCATCGCTTCTAGTGTTTCACTCCAAGAAACACCTTCTACAACAGGGTACTCACCATTCACTTCTGAATACCATTCTTGGCTACTGTTAGCGAGCATGAAACTGATCAACGCTACCGCTTCGTCGCTGTTTTTTGCATGTTTGGCTAAGGCTACGCCAGAAATATTGACATGAGCACCACGGTCGTCTTGATTTGGCCAAAACACCTTGATTTTGGATGCTACCTCTTTCGTGTCAGCGTCGGCTGATTCACGCATTCCCGCTAAGTAATAAGTATTTGCAATGGCAATATCACACTGCCCTGCCACGACCGCTTTGATTTGATCTCTATCGCCACCAGCAGGAGGGCGAGCAAAGTTTTTAACAAAGCCTTCAGCCCAGCTTTGCGTATTGCCGGCGCCTAATTGCTCAATTAACGATGCTACCATAGACTGGTTATAAATGTTATTGGATGAGCGAATGCAAATTCTTCCTCGCCACTGAGCATCAGCCAACGCTTCTAGTGTTGAAAGTCCGGTTACGTCCACTCGTTCTGGAGAGTACATAATAGGACGAGCTCTTAGCGTTAATGCCGTCCAATGACGGTCTGTATCGAACAAAGCATCATCGACGCGGTCTAGATTAACCAGCGCAGGTATAGGCTTAGTCAAACCTAGTGTTTTAGCCCGAACCAATCGTCCAGCATCTGTGGTAATTAGTATATCTACTGGACTAAGCGCACCTTCGCTTTGCATTCTAGATATTAACCCGTCAGCTTTCCCCGTTACTAAGTTAACATCAATACCGGTTTGCTCAGTGAATTTGTCGAGCAAAGGCTTAATCAATGCTTCTTTACGTGCCGAATACACGTTAATTTCTTTAGACACTGCTGTAAAGCTAGTAACCGTAGTTGCGAACAAACAAGACAACGCAATAACACGAAAGTAGTTCACCCAATAACCTCCAAATAATTAATAATACGTCTCATTTGGATAATATCTGATTTGTGCCAGCGGGGCTATACCGAAAGTTCTACAACAATGCGATTACCGTTTCCTTCAAACCAAACCGAATCACAGATTTCAGACAATAAAAGTAACCCTCGGCCCGAGGACGCGTAATCATGCACCACAGAAACAGACTTATAGTCAAACCCGTTACCACTATCGGTAACGGAAATAGCAACGCTATTCTCAGACGGATATAAATTAATTTCTATTTTAATAAATCCGTCCGTCAAAACATCTAACCTTTGCTGACGTAAGGTGTAATATTCCATAAAGCCATCGGGCGATTCTTTCAATTTTGAATCTAATTTCAAAACGCCATGATCTAATGCATTAGTATACATTTCAGATAACACAGTAAAAATATCAGAGCGAATAGACGCCATACCCTGTTGACTAGCAATCACCTGTAAAATTTGCTCTACACACCCTTCTCCGCGAAATTCATTGGGGCCTAACGCAGTAGAAAAAGAAAAGGGTAAACGGGTTAATACTTGGCTTTTTCGCAGAACACTCAAATCTTTTGAGGTGAATTTTATCAGCGTAACGTCATCGTCAAATTGAGTCCTCGACAAGGTAGATTTGGCTTTATTTACGATATCTGTAACCGATATATCATCACCTTCACCAATCCAAGCTCTAAGTGTATCTTCACCCAACATATCCTGAATTGATAAGCTATCTAGCCCATCTTTAATGGGCGTTGCTTCAATTATGCCATCAGATGAAAGGTATAAACTATCGCCTGATTCTAAATCAATCACAGTGCAGTCTGTTTCAAAATCGTCAGGCTGTAAAATACCCAAAGCCATGTGTTTTGCGGAATATGATTCGACGTCTCCACTAACTCTGCGTTTCAAATAAATGTCGGGAAGCCCGCCGTGCCAAACAATTGCTCGCTCTCCAGATTCATTTATGTGACAAATAATGGCAGAAAAAAAACGGTCTGGTGGCAAAATATTAATCAACGAAGAATTCAATTCAGTGGCAATTTCAACAACGGACATACCATCAGCGGTCATGCTAGCAAATGAACGAAAAACAGGAATTGCACCAATTGTTGATGCTAAGCCATGCCCTGTAAAATCTCCTAGTAGTAAATATACTCCGCCGTTAGGGTGTGGCTGAGTTAAAAACAAGTCTCCGCTAAAGTTATCAGCGGGTGTTTGGTTAACATCAAAAAAAGACAATGCTGGAGCAGGATTTTTTAACGCATGTTTATAAATGTGTTCAATAATCGCGTGTTCTCTATCAACACCAATGCGGTAATTTGATAATTCGAGGTTTTGCATGGCAATTTGCTGAGCCATGGTTCGAATTCGCAAATGCGCTTTTATTTTTGCAGATAGAATAAACTTATCAAAAGGTTTTAATGCAAAGTCATCGCCACCAACGTCTAAGCATTTAATTAATTTACTGCGATCATCTGATGCAGTAATAAAAATAATAGGCAAGTAAGTCTTTGCTCGTGCCTTTAGATATTTAGCAACATCAAACCCGTCCATGCCAGGCATTACTATATCCAAAAGGACAATGTCAGGTTTACATTGCTGCGCTAAATCTATCGCTGATTGACCATCTTCAGCTTCGAAGCACTCACCATACCCCTGCTCCATTAGCATATGTCTTAGAAGCGTCCTATTAATTGGATCGTCATCGACGATCAATATTTTCTGAGACGGCATAACGTTATTTAATATTAAATTTTTTGTCGAAACGAGATATTGTTAAAATACGAAAAATCTGTTGCTGGCAATTTTTAATGTCAAACGTTACCTCTTTACCATCAAAAAACCTCTGCATATTCAAAAGCATCCCCAAAGCAGAGCTGTCCATGTATTCGGTTTTCTGTAAATCAACGACAACCTTGCGAACTTCACTAGCGGTTTCTGAGTAAGCCATTCTAAATTCTTCTACTTTGGTGAAGTCGAATTTACTATCTATTTCAATGGTTAATTCAGTGTTATTTGATGACGTCTTAGCTTCTATAGGCATAGTGTTTTCATTCTCATTATCTAAGTTAGCGTTATTGAGTATAGATCTAACTATAGAAATAACGCTAATTTCGATAACAATTACATCGTCTCTTGAGCTCTGCTTAAGACGTTGCCATAATTCCTTATCAGTGTGTAACAAAGAATAATCAACAATGAGCAACCCTCTAGTCTATTCAACTCAATCTGGAAAAATAGCAACGACTACCAAAAAAAATAATGACATCTCGTTTTCAGCAGACGGTTTTGCACGCATTCACCGAGAAACAAAAGGAAGGAAAGGCGCTGGTGTTTCCGTCATACGAGGTCTAGAGTTAGGGAAGGACGACTTAAAGCCTCTTTGCAAAAAGCTAAAACAGAAGTGTGGATGCGGTGGTGCAATAAAAGAAGGCACAATTGAGCTACAAACTGACGACAGAGAAAAAATACGTTCTATACTAGAAGGAGCTGGTTTTAAATCAAAAATTGCGGGCGGCTAAAAACCGCACCAGAAAATAATAAATTCAGGAAGTTGGATGGAAAAGTTACTTATACCCGATCTAAACATTATGCTGGTGGAACCTTCAGATACGCAGCGTAAAATAATAACGCAGTTGCTTATCAAAGAAAATGTTAGCGAAGTTGACCCTGTGAGTAATTTGGCTGAAGCTAAAGCAGCTCTTACAGCTCATAGTTCAGATGTTATTGTCAGTGCTATGTATTACGATGACGGAACTGCAATAGATTTGCTTAAATTTATAAAAGAACACACTGAGCTTTCAGCAGTTCCTTTCATGCTTGTTTCCAGTGAAAATCGTTTAGCTAAATTAGAAGAATTTAAACAGGCCGGTGTGGCAGCTATTTTACCTAAACCTTTTGAACCATTACATTTGTCTAGAGCTTTAAAAGCCAGTTTAGATTTAATTAACACTGATGAATTAGACTTAGAGTTTTTCGATATCCATACAGTAAGAGTACTATTAGTTGACGATAGCAAACTAGCTAGAAACCACATACGTCGAGTATTAGAAGGTATGGGACTTAAACTTATTACTGAAGCTGTCAATGGCGCAGAAGCATTAACTTATATTAAAGAGAGTGAGTTTGATTTAGTCGTTACCGATTACAATATGCCGGAGATGGACGGCAGAGAACTTGCTGAATATATTCGTTTTAATCCTCAAACAGCCCACATTCCAATCATTATGGTTACCTCTGAATCAGCAGACAGTGCCCATATGACCAATATCCAACAAACTGGTGTCAACGCATTATGCGATAAACCTTTTGAATCCGCTGAAGTTAGAAAAATGCTTGCTGCTTTGTTAAGCGAATAATTCGTTGGAATAAAAATGCGCTTTTTATAATCAATTACGTTGACATAACAAGCGCGACTTCTTAAATTCAGGTACAATATCAAAATATGATAATTGCTAGTAAAACAGCACTCCCGTTACACTAGCAGAATACTCCCTTAGGGGACTTTTTTTTACTAGGCGCACCATGTCCAACCCGTTACACTCAGTTAGAGACGAAATAACCAAATTAGATTCAGATTTGCTTTCCATGCTTGCCAGAAGACGCGAGCTAACAACCCAAGTTGCTGAAACTAAAATTGATCACGGTATTCCTGTTCGCGACCAGAAACGCGAAGAAGAGCTACTAATAAGATTAATAAAAAAAGGCAATGACGTTGGCTTAGATGCCCATTATGTCACTCAGCTTTTTCATGTCATTATTGAAGACTCCGTTCTCAATCAGCAAGCTTTGTTAGCAGCGCGAGCTAACCCTGGTAGCACTTTATCTTTAGCTAGAGTCGCTTTTTTAGGTGATAAGGGCTCATATAGTTATTTAGCGACCCAGAAGTATTTTTCTCGCCGTGCCAGTGAGCTGGTTGAAATGGGTTGCCAAAGTTTTAATGAAATCATCACTAAAGTTGAAAGCGAAGACGCTGATTACGCGGTGTTACCAATCGAAAATACAAGTTCGGGCAGTATCAATGAAGTGTACGACCAACTCCAACATACTCACCTGAGTATTATTGGTGAACTTACTCACCCTATTCGCCATGCGTTACTTGTTGCTGGTGACTGTGAGATTAAAAACATAAAGACTTTGTACGCTCACCCTCAAGTGTTTGCTCAATGTAGCCATTTCCTCGCAGATTTAGGGAATGTTGAAGTAAAAACCTGTGACAGCACATCGTCTGCCATGTTAACGGTAAAAGAATCCAATGATAACACCATTGCTGCAATAGGCAGTGAAGCGGGTGGTGGTTTATATGGCCTAACAGCAATTAAGTCTAATTTGGCCAATCAAAAAGAAAACCATAGCCGTTTTATCGTAGTGGCTAAAGACGCAGTGAAAGTTCCCTTACAAGTACCGGCAAAAACGACACTAATTATGTCAACGGTGCAAACACCGGGTGCCTTACTAGAAGCGCTAACCATATTACGTGATAACAACATTAATATGACAAAGTTAGAGTCTCGTCCTATTACAGGTAACCCTTGGGAAGAAATGTTTTATTTAGACGTTGAAGGGAATGTCGAGGATGGGCCAATGCAAAACGCCCTTGAACAGCTGAGAAAAAGCGCTAGAACCCTCAAAGTACTAGG
The DNA here is from genome assembly GCF_017368475.1 of Alteromonas sp. 5E99-2. Classification (GTDB taxonomy): domain Bacteria; phylum Pseudomonadota; class Gammaproteobacteria; order Enterobacterales; family Alteromonadaceae; genus Alteromonas_F. Next base: position 57,698 of record NZ_JAFNJE010000009.1, on the reverse strand, counting down.
TTGTTATCCAAGTGAAGAAATTAGCCCAACTCGCGTTGCGGCTGTAAATGCACTGAGCGAATAATTCGCTCTTTACATCAATAGCATGTTTTTAGAGCCTGACCGCCACAATCAGGCTCTATCATCATTAGCTTTCAATAATAATTGCTTACTATCTATTAAACATTTTTTAGCGTAACCACCAAACCAGTGCCCCACTTTCAAAAATGCTTTGATAAATGATGCTTTGTCGCCATTTTCAACAAATTCCAGAGCTTCACCAAAGCGAGTATGGAAACGTTTAAGTAAAGCAACGTTTTCGGGGTTGTTATAAATGATATCTGCATATAGTTGTGGAGCTTGGGCAAATAATCGCCCTACCATAGCCAGCTCTAATCGATATATCGGTGAACTAAAATCACGCAAAATTTGTAAATCAGGATTTTCAGCAGCTAAGTGCGTGCCGTAAACAAAGGAGCTAAAGTGACGCATTACTTGAATAAACGACATGGCCTTATCGTGTTCTTGTGCGCTACTTTCATACAAAGTAGCACCCCATACTGTCATTTGGTCCACCAGCCATTGATACTGCTCTTGCATACGACCGTTGCACACAACGACCACTTGTTTGATCATTCCCGGTGAATCAGGACCAAACATAGGGTGCAAACCTACAACTGGACCAGCATGAGCCTCCATCATTGCAGAGAGTGGTTTATCTTTGACACTGGTAACGTCAGCCAGTACACAATTAACGGGAAGATTGGTAAGTCTGCCAATAATAGTTTCGGTCAAATTGATTGGCACTGAGACAAGGACTAAATCGGCATTTGTGAAAAGTGTATCAGCTGTATCCCAATCGTCTTTCTCTACAATAGAAACGGTATAACCGCTGCGTTCAAACAGTCCGACAAACACTCTTCCCAATGCGCCCTTACCACCAACAACAACAATATTGTTTATAGATTTATCTGCTTTTACAAACTTATGATTTTGGGTGACATAAGATTCACGCATCATTCTGCGTAATAAATCCTCTGCCAGCTGAGGGGAAACACCTAGCTCTTCCGCTTGTGCTCGCCTCGCCGCAATAAGCTGCTTTTCTCTTTCTGGCACATAAATAGGCATCCCAGATTGAGATTTTATTTTTCCTACTTCCGTAGTTAATTCAGCTCGTTTAGCAAGAAGCTCAATCAATTGCTTATCTACCGCGTCAATACCCTCTCGGCATTGACGCAATGCGATATCAAGGTCAGCTTGTTGTTTGTCTTTGTTCATTCAACCACTGTTGTACGTTAAGCAACTTCAGATGTAACTGACAATCTCGTTGGCAAGACAGTCTGCAATTTATCTTTAGCCGCATTAATTAATAATTCGGTAGCATCCCAATCGATACACCCGTCAGTAATAGATTTACCATATTCTAACTCATCCAGCGTTTTGTCTGTACCGTTTTGATTTCCTGCTTTTATATGGCTTTCTAGCATAATGCCGATAATAGATTGATTTCCATTAAAAATTTGTTCGACAACATCGCCGGCAACAAGCGGCTGGTTACGGTAATCTTTATTAGAATTACCATGACTACAATCTACCACTAAACCTGCCGCCAAACCTGCTTTTTCGAGTTCACCTTCGCATATTGCAACGCTTTGAGTATTATAATTAGGTTGCTTTCCACCACGTAGAATAACGTGACCATCTGGATTACCTTGTGTGGCCACTACAGTCACTTGACCTGCTCGATTAATCCCCATAAATTTATGAGGCGATGCAGCAGATTTCAATGCATTAATAGCAATACCTAAACTTCCGTCAGTACCATTTTTAAAGCCTACGGGCATAGATAAGCCGCTAGCCATTTCTCGGTGAGTTTGCGATTCAGATGTCCGTGCACCAATTGCCGCCCAACTAAACAACTCACCTAAGTATTGAGGACTAATAGGATCAAGAGCTTCTGTAGCCACAGGAATATCCTGTTCTGCCAACCAAATAAGCAGCTCTCGAGCTTTTCTTAAACCACCTTCTATATCAAAACTACCATCTAGGTGAGGATCGTTAATCAAGCCTTTCCACCCAGTCGTTGTTCTTGGCTTTTCAAAATACACACGCATTACGATATACAAAGTATCAATTGAACTTTCTCGGAGTGCTTTCAAACGCAGTGCATAGTCTTTTGCAGCATCTACGTCGTGAATAGAACAAGGGCCACAAATCACTAACAAGCGATGATCTTTTCCATGAATGATATCGCTAATTTCTTTTCTTGCAGTCCCAATTGCCGTTAATGCGCGATCTGAAACGGGTAATTCTTGTGCCAATTTTTCTGGAGTAACTAGGACATTCTCAGCACTTACATGAACATCACTAAGGGTATTATTTTGCATCTATATTGCTCTTAAAATTCGGGTTTTACTACTACTGGCAATTACAGTGTACACTTATATTTACACTGGAAAATTATTTCATAGCTAATTAGGGTTGACTTTGTAACAACAACTAGAGAATTAAGCAAGCGGTCTTTTTTAAATAACCTGAACCCTGTTTAAGAAACGGCGCTCAATACTGCCAGAATTGCGAATTGCTGCGTTGTAAAAGCCAGTAATAGAATCACTATTACATGACTTTTACGCCTTGTACTTCACAATTCTAACAGCACCGAGTATCAAGATTGAAATTAGCATTTTAAAACAAACACTTGCACCATTCCTTAAACAGGGTTCAAGTTAAATACATAAAAAAAGCGGCCTAAGAAGGCCGCTTTTTACTGTTCCCCTAATAAATACCCTAGGGTTAACATTTATTTATTAACTAGGCTTTACGGCGCATCATTACAAATAATCCTAAAACACCGAACAAAGCAAACGTTGCTGGTGTAGATACCGCTGTGGTGCTAGCAAATTCAACACTTGCCCCGACAGTAATTGCATCCTCAAGTATTGGTAACCCCCCAGTAAGAGCCTGGAAGCCTGCGGTCACAGAACTTAAGCCTAAATTGCCCTCGCCTAATGCATCAACAGACAAATCAAAACTAAACTCAAAATCAGTTAACGGAGCAAATACTGATAAAAACCCAAGGCTAATGCCGCTTGCTACATCTATGCCCGGCAATAATACAGGAGCAGAAAATCCTGTTAGGATTGTATTCAAAGTTAAAGAACTCGCGTCAAACGAAAACGCGCTCGTGTCAAAATCAAACATCAAACTTAACGAATTTACACTAGTAAAGCCGCTTCCTGTTAACGTCACGGTTAAGGTATCGCCAACTTCAACAACACTGTCTGAGGTAGACACTTCAATTAAACCTGCATTTGCGTTAAAACACGCTAAAAAGGCACACATTGCTAATAATTTTTTCATTTTATTTATCCTAATTTCACTAAAACTACGCTGCACACCCTGTGCGTGAGCACAGGTTATACAAAACAAAAACATCAAATATATTAATCGAACCATCTTGGTTTAAGTCAAACGAGCTATCTAACTCAACACCTTGGCTTATCGCTGAGAACATGCCTTGAATATCAAGGATATCAACGTCACCATCACCATCAAAATCACCAAGCACATCAACGTCGCCGTTATCCGACGTTAGTGCAAAGCCGATGATTAATGGGTCGTGATCCGATGAACGGAAAGGCACTTCGCCATCAAAGATGCGTAAACGCGCCTCTTCACCAAAATCAGTATTGTAATCAAGGCCAATGGCTTCATCTGAGTTGATATGCCAATCTTCAGCACCGGTAATTTGCTCAAGTAATGAATCACTGGCTAGGCCATGATCTAAGTTACCTGACTGACCGTCAAACACAAATGAATAGGCTTCAGGGTCAGTAATGACATTGGTAAAACCATTTTCTTCTAATTCAACAAGTGGGTCTTCTTGTGCATAGGCGTTTAAGTCACCAATGATTAAGAAGTCGTCATCGTTTGAACCAGTAGGATCCGTTGCTAACCATGTATGCAAGGCTGTCGATGCTTGAACACGTGTAAGGTTACAATTACCTTGTCCCGTTGTCGTATCGTCATCACCTGCGCCACAGCCAGAACCTTTTGATTTAAAGTGATTAACAGCAACAGTAAGTGATTCACCTGACGCTATTTCAGTAAAGGTTGTAGCCAGTGCTGCACGGTTAGAGCCGCCACCGCTAAATAAAGGATCTAGCTCGCTTAAACCTAACTCAGCCAAGTTACTATCGTCTAAGATAGCCATGGCATCACCATTCATGATTTCAACTGTGTCTGCACAGTACATAAAGCCAACTGCAATGGCGTCAGTCCCTACGCGAACACCTGGGTCTACGTAATCGAACTGTGCACAGCTGCGGTCACGAGGGTCGGCATTTATTGCTGAAACTAGCTCTGCAACAGAACTGTTTTCACCTTCAACGATGTCGTTTTCTATTTCAATTAAGCCAATAATATCCGCATCTAACTCAACAAAAGCCGATACCAATTTTTCAAGCTGTCTGTCGAATTCAACTTGGTTATCAGCCCCACGACATTCACCTGTTCCACCACCGATGAAGCAGGTATTACTACCTTCATCTAAAGTGTTGAAGAAGTTCAATACGTTAAAGCTAGCAACCGATAGCGTTCCACCTACATCAGGACGCTCTGGTCGAGCAAACTGCGTAAACACAGGCTCTACATCTGCAGGTACTAAGCGGTATACATCAAAAGAATAACGCAACACACCTTCAATGTTAGTGGTTTCATCACCAATACGTACATAGTTAGACGTGCTCAAACCTGGTGCTGGATAACGAATATCAGCTGGGTTTTGTACAGTTAAGCCATCGTCTAGGGTGATGCTGCGGCTTCCAATGTCTTCTAAATACGCATTGTAACCGGCTTCATCAGGTCGGTTAGTTTGCGTAAACTGGAACAATCGCCCGCCTTCAGTCAGCACTAACTCTCCGAAACGGTCTAATGAAAACACTTCAGTAACCGTAAGTGATTGTGCAAATTGCACCCACATACCTTCATAGCGCTCTAAATCAGGAACGAAATCACCACTGCCAGAGGCAATAACGTCTTCAGTAGGTAAAGTAATTGATGTTCTTTCGGTTTCACCAAGGCTATTTGTCGCTGTTACCGTAACACTGGTTACTGCACTAATTTGAGTTTCTTCAAAGAATTCAGCAACGGTACCTGTAACTTGTACTTTGTCACCAACTTGTACGTCAACAATGTCGCCCGTTCCGTCGAAAACAAAAATACCTTCAGAGGTCAGTGGGTTTTCATCAAAATCAACGCTTTCTTCTTGAATATAGAAACCGTCATAGTCGCCATTTGAACCGGCTTCACCATTTTGGTAATCGCCAACAACGATACCTTCAACAATAACAACTTGGTTTAACAATGGACTCGCTGGACCTGACCCCTGTACGTCGCTAATTTTAACTTCAGTACCTGGGTCAACGACAACAACACCGTCGTCTCCGTCATCACCATTATCTCCACCATTGTTATTTCCGCTGGTAGAAAACTGAGCGATCGGGAATGGAGTGCTTGAAGTTGAATTTGATGTGTCGCCATCGATGGCATTTGCACCACTGAATGACCAGCTGTCTAAAACAAAACTTCCGCCGTCTGGTCCTGTGCCACTGTCGCGATACGCCCAACCATCTAAGTATTCCCATGGCTCACCTGTACCGTCGAGTAAAACGTCACCAAAGGTATCTGCTACTTCACCGTCTTTATATAACTCAATTGCGTCATCACCATTAATATTGGCAATATTATTTGTGAAATCAGGTTCAAAACCAAAGTAAGTATTGAAATCTTCAACACCTGTTGAGATATAAATATACTCTCCAGCACTCGCCGATTCAGCAGGGAAGTTATACTCTAAACCATCAGAGCCACCACCGTTATTCGCTACACCAAGACCGAAGATAGACAAATCTTCGATATTTGATACCGCATAAATTTCAATTGCTTTTGGCAAGCCACCAGATAAAGGCCCATCAAATACACCGGAGATAACTAGCTGTTCTGGAACAAAGTAACTTGCAATTGGGAAAGGGTTCGAAGCAGTAGCATTGGTTGTAACGCCATCTAGCGCATCAGTTCCGCTAAAAGTCCAGCTGTCTAATACAAAAGTTTCACCATCTGGGCCAGTACCAGCAACACGAGCAGCCCAACCATCTTGATAGTCCCAAGGTTCACCTGTACCGTCGACATTAATATCGCCAAAGACATCAACCACTTCGCCATTACAGAAAAGCTCTACCGCATCATCGCCATTGATTCCTGCAGCAGTTGTGCTGGTATATTGAGGAGTGAAACCGAAAAACTCAGTAAACTGAACTTCTTCTGTTGCAATGTAAATGTATGAACCAGCAGAAGCTGACACTGCATCGAATGTCAATTCTTGCCCACCCGAGCCGCCGCCATTATTAGCAGAACCAACTCCGCACAGGCTAAGGTTATCAATATCATTTACAACAAAAATTTCTATTGCTTTTGGCAAGCCACCAGAAAGTGAACCGTCAACGATACCCGTTAATACCAAGTCGCCTTGCTCTGGCAAATTACCTGTATCTACAATTTCTTCGGCTGCTGTAAAGCTAAATGTGAAGTCTGCTGCTAAATTGTTCGTTTCGGTGCCATCTAAATCAGACACGTCATCTGCTGAAATTGTTAGTGAACATGTTTCACCTTCAATTAAATTTAAACTCGGTGTAAGAACGTACTCTATATCATTATCTGTGCTGTCAGTTAAAGCAATATCGCCACTTACGTCACAACTTAGTGCGTTCCACGTAGCAACAGAAACGGCTTCACTAAAATTAACAGTAATACTGCTATCCACTGATACGCCTGTTGTACCATCAGCGGGTGACGTGCTGAAAACTAGCGGTGCTGTATCAACAACATCATTGTCTTGAGAGCCGTCAAATGACGCTTTAGGAAATGGCGTTGATGCAGTAGCGTTAGTTGTTTGACCATCTAAGGCATTAATACCACTAAAGGTCCAATTGCCAACAGTAAACACAGCGCCATCTGGCCCAGTGTTCGCATTCCGATATGCCCAACCATCTAAATACTCCCATGGTTGTCCAGTTCCATCTGTATTTACGTCGCCAAACACATCAACTACAGCTCCGTCACAGAATAACTCAATGGCATCGTCACCATTAACGTTAGCGGCACTGGATATATAATCCGGCGCTTCACCAAAGAAAGCAGTATATTGAACTGTTTCCGAAGCAATATATATGTAGTCCCCAGCAGAAGCAGTTACATTAGGAAAAGTAAACTCCTGTCCGTCTGTTCCACCACCATTATTGGCTGCACCTATGCCACATCGGCTTAAATCGGCAATATCATTTGCGACATATAACTCGACCGCTTTAGGTGTTCCACCTGATAACCCTGCGTCAATGACGCCAGTGATCACAAGGTCGTTTGTTGTTTGTGCGGCCGCCGATGCAGATACTGCAAGTGCCAACACAGATAAAACAGGTTTAAACATATCGTTCTCCTACCATTGTTTATGTGCTCATTTAAAACCTAATCAAATGCCACTTAATTTTTGTTTTTTATTGTTATATCTACTGAACAAAAGTTCAGGTGGATGAAGTGACGCTACCCGTCAAATATGTCACTTTTGTGACAGTAATGTGGCAGTAAGAATACGTCAAATAAGCAAACCAAATGGCTGATTTAGATAACCTTACTCAAAGGAAAAGTAATGTTATTTTGTAAAAAAAATAGACACTACTCAATTTGATTTTATAAGTTGAAACTCTGATTACTCTTACCTATAAAGCTGTATATTTACTATTTACAACATTCCCAATATCGTAAAAAAACCTGACAAAACGTTAAAATAAAAAATTAACCTGTATTCTTGTAAAAGTTGTATTTTTATACTAACTGATAAAATCAATTGAACAAAAAACGAACATTGAATACATGTTTAACGGTATCATTCATATTCGATAACAATATTAGCATCGTGAAAAACGCAATCTTTGTTACACTCCACCATTAATTATCTATTTTTCATTAGTTCAAGGTTTATTGGTGTCTTTCTTTGCGTCTAAAAAAATCACAGTGTTATCTAAACCTTTTTTAGTACTTGGTTTTATTACGGGTGCCATGTGCAGTTTTACGGTAATGAGCGGCGATAACTTCGGTAGAGTAAATTTATTATACTTATTGTTCATATTTTGGTTGGTACCTGTTGCCGGAGCTCTCTATTCAGCAATCTCGTTAAGCTTAAAGAGTAATTCCAATATCGCTAACGTATTCACCCTATTGCCTTTTTGGCCAGCGTCATTTCATACTCATATACGTCAAATGCATCAACAAACAGTAAGTGGGACATGGTTTTTTTATCAAACTCAAGGAGTTGCGCTTTTTTACACGCTAGGAGGTATGAGTGTTTTTTTACTTATGCTAGTTATCACTGACGTTAATTTTGTCTGGCGAAGTACTATCATTAGCGACAACAATTTTCATGCCCTACTCAGCTATATTGCTATTCCTTGGTGGCTATACCTCGACGCACAACCCTCATTAAAATTGGTACAATTAACCCAAGACAGCCGACTAGATACTTATTATGAAAACACGCTAATTTATGGTTCATGGTGGAAATTTATCCTGTTAACCCAGTTGGTTTACGGTGTATTAATACGTCTAACTATGTTACTTGCGGGTTATCTTCTTTTAACAAAAGAAGTAAAATATCAAAAAGATTCATCTAGCACTAAAACCCATGCTAAATTCGGCGAAGGTACAAAAAACGAAAAGCCCAAAAGTGCCATTTGCTCATCGTTACCTCCCAATATTGGTATAATCAATTGGGCAAACCTGAACTCAATCGAACTTGTTATTCCTTCCAATGCAAAAGTTCTGCTAACCGGCACAATTGTAGAGCCTCAAACCGAATTAATAAGAGAATATAAAGAAGGAAATGTACTTGTCATTACTAAATCATGGGAACCACCATTAGGTGAATTAAGCGACTTTCTCACACTGGGCAGCGGTTTTATATTTCCCATTGATATCCATGAAAATACTCCATCTCCCCCATCAAGAGCTCATTTACAAGAATGGATTCGATTTACCAACGAACACCCAAACTGGTCGCTGTATCAACCCCCAAGCTGGCTGAAGAGTTAAAATACTATATGAAGACAAATACGCACCCTCAGTTTGCTGTTGTAGGCCACCCGAATAAAGGGAAGTCTTCAATTGTTTCAACTCTGTCTCACGACCAATCCATTGCAATATCTAACCGAAGCGGCACAACTGAACATGCGACAACATATACAGTCGAAACACATTCAGGTTACTACGAACTTATTGATACTCCCGGTTTTCAACGCCCTACTCGTGTACTTAAGTGGTTAAATGAGCACTGCCAAAATGCCAGTGAACGGGCTAAAACACTTTACGAATTTATTTCTTCTCCTCAGTGCCAAGAAGAGTTTAGAGACGAAGTCGAATTACTCACGCCTATAGTTAACGGTGCCGCCATTCTTTATGTCGTTGACGGTTCAAGGCCTTATGGTGTGGAATACGAATCGGAAATGGAAATACTTCGCTGGACAGGTCAGCCTTCAATGGCGTTAATCAACCCAATCGAAAATGGCCAATTTGTTGATGAATGGAGCAGTGCTTTGGCTCAGTATTTCAAATCTGTCCGCTTGTTTAATCCATTCAACGCTGACTTTGATAAACAAATAGAACTACTCAAAACATTTGTTTATTTAAATCCGCAGTGGGCAGATTCACTGAACCGCATTACTGATGGCTTAGTCAATAAAAGGCATTCGCAGAAAAGCGAAAGTATTACTATATTAGCTCATTTGTTGGAAGATTTGTGTGCACATCAAACTCATCAAAAAGCAGTAACAAAAACACAAGCGACCAAACTAAAGCCCGTTGTGATGAAAAATTACACGCAATGGATGAAAACACGAGAACATAATGCAATAGAAGAATTGCTAGCTTTATATTGCCACAGTAAAACAGCATTTTCTCTTAAAGATCTAGACCTTCCACCTGACTTATTTGATTGTGAAGAGTGGTATGCATGGGGACTCAATAAAAAACAGCTTGTTTCAGCTTCTACAATTGCAGGAGCAGCAAGTGGTGCTATGCTAGATGCGGCTATCGCAGGCTCCAGTTTAATGATGGGAACGATTGGCGGTGGTTTAATTGGCGCAACAGGGGCTTGGATAGGGGCCAATTCACTACTGAACGCTCGTATAAAAGGTTTGCCCTTAGGTGGCTTTCAAGCCAAGATTGGCCCGATCACGAATCGAAACTTTCCTTTTGTAGTCATCGGCCGCTTCCTTCACCTTTATCAGCAAATAATTAATTTGAATCATGCTGATAGAAGAATGTTAACCCAATCCACTTTTGATTTTCAAAAACAGCTTGAATTACTAGATACAGACGCCCGAAAGGCGATATTCAATGGTTGTAATCGATTAGTAAAGCAAAAGTCAGTCAATAACTTAGACGAGTTATTATTACCTCTGTTTAATCTTAAGTAAACTGGATAAATTAACAAGCTGCGTCAATACTTTAGTTATTACAACAAAAGTATTGATAATTTCGCCATGGCCAACATTAAGTTCATTATATATTGTAAAGATACTGAAGCAGAATCGCTGTTAATAGAAACCTTAACCGGCGTCTATAAGAATATAGTAATAGTGTCTTCACCTTCTGATATCGCAATGCACTTAAAAGAAGGATTCGCCAAAATTGTGTTAGTCAGTTCTGAAAACTTTAAACACTCTTTAGCCATTTACTATCATGCTTTAAGTTTAATATCCGATGATGACTTGCCTGAACATGCGTTTGTCCCATTAGTTTCTCGTCGTGACGAAAAGCTCGCTTGGGACGCATTTAAAGCTGGATTCGCTGACGATTACATCGTTTCACGCCCCCTTTATGAAACCCATAGACCCATTATGATTTGCGATCATCTATTAAAAGAAATGGGCATGACGCGGAAAACAGCAAAACCAGAAATGATTCAAGACCAAATAGATGATATGCCCGAAAAAATAAAAGACATTGTTCAAAAAGGCATAGTGCGTAAAGAGAATCTAAAATCTGAATTTAAACAAACCATAAAAACCGTTAGCCAAGCCTTAGACAATGCTGCTGAAAAAATCCAAGCGAACCAAGATGTGAAGCTAGATATGGAGCAGCTAAAAAGCACATTGGCTGCTATTCGTTCCGATGAAATCAGGCCTATTTTGCTCCAACTTCAAGACAAAGCCATTTCCTTACTAGAGCACATTGTAAGTGATATTAGCAGCACCAATGCAACTGAAGCACTACCTGTTTCAGAAAAAGAAAACGCAGAGCCTAAGTTTAATAACTTACACAACGCTCCAATCCCCTCACCGTCTGAAACTAAAACACCTCAAATTCCCAAAATACTCGTTGTTGATGACGATGCTATTAGTCTTAGTGTTTCAGTAAAAACGCTACAAATGTTCTTAGCCAAAGTCGATACCACAAGCTCGGGTAGACGAGCGCTAGCATCGCTAAATGCCGAGGAATACGATTTAGTTTTAATTGATATTCACTTAAATGATTGCAATGGTTTATTTGTTATCGATCAAATAAGAAATTCAGAAAACAAAAATACCAACACTCCGAAAGTTGTTCTAACCTCGAACCGTGACAAACAGTCAATTAAAACCGCCTCAGAAATGGGTGCAAGTGAGTACTTAATAAAGCCTTTAACAAGAGATACTATCATTAAGCTTTACAAAAAATATGACATTTCTCTTTTGAAGAAAAAGTAGCCAGCAGTAATGAAATGAGTGATTTAGTAAAAGTAGGGGTTGTTCGATTTAGTTTGTAAAAATGGGGACTTCAATCATTGAAGTCCCCATTTTTTCTGGCTCATTTTAATCTTTTTTGATTAAACTAATACGTACCTATTACAGTAACGCCATCTGTAACAGAAGCTGCAGAGATGTAACCAATAGTTCCTTTATTAGCAACAACCGCATTAATAATATCCGCGTCACTTGCAAACTCTTTTGGTGGCGCGCCTTTCCCAGAGAAAAGTAATTTAGACCAATAAGCTTTAAGCTGACCAGCAGACTTTTTAAGCACTTTACTGTTAAATTCTTTATGAGAAGGATTCTCATCTTGAGCGTAAATAGGAGTCGCTACTTCACCACTGTCAAAATTCTTCAATTTACCTAAGAAAATACGTGGAATTTGATCGCCTGAGGCTGTTAGTCCACTATCTTTTGCAACAATCACAGCTATGTCTGCTTGAGCGAATGACGCAATACTAAGTAATACCAAACCACAAAGCGCTGAATTAAATAATTTCATGAATATGTCCTCTTAGAAAAGTAAATCTACACCAACAGAAATCAAATCTGCATCATCCGTAGATGAAAGATTATCGTCTCTTGTGGTGTAATCAACTTTGAACGCTATATTTGAAGAGTACTCATAACGAATTCCAACACTAATGGTTTCACGATCTTCTTGAAATGCGCTAAACAACCCAGTTGCAATAGCAGCTGCCTGTGGTGCAGCGGCATCAATTAATGCTTGATTCCCACCAGGTAAAGCAACGTCTAACTCTTCATATGTAATATTTGGAGTCCATTTACCTATGCGATACCCTGCTGATAAATACCAAGCAGTAGGAATTTGAGGTAAACCTTCAGGGAAATAAATTTGACGCCATTCACCATTAATAATGAGAGAGCCATTATCAACTTTAAACCCAATATGAGAAAACGTCGCAGTATCATCTTGTGTTAAAACACGGCTTGCTAATTCCGTAGCGCCCGTGCTTGCAATAACATCACTTGCACCTTGAAAGGCAGCTGAATTAATTGATAACTTGTTACGAAAATACCCAGCACGTACAGAAAACCAATTTTTTTCTAACTGAACTGAACCACCGAAAAAGTTTTGAGAGTCAAACGTGTCGCCAACGGCTGTTTCGCCATCAGATGCACCCGCTACCACTTGGAATGTAGCATCCCAACTTCCATAAGAATCCGAATAAAGTAAACTCGCACCTGTTATGTTTTGAACTAAAACGCCATAAACATCTTGAGGCGGGCGTATCCAGTAATAAGTATAACGAACGTCTAAGAAATCCGAGTAGCTGAAAAATGGCACTCTCAAGCGGCCTAAATTAATTGCCGTTTTTTCGTTGTAGTTATAAGTGATATAAGCCCACTCTAAGTCTACATCGTAATCTTCAGCTCCTCTAGCAGTTAATTGAACAGTGCTAGTAAACTTATCAGCTAAATCAACAGTTCCTTGAATACCAACAAGAGTATCGGGATCTGCGTCAAAATCGCTGGTATATCCAAACAGCGTTTCGTCGTCATCTAACGTAATACCACCAACAAATGACGCAAAGCCATTTACCCTTACATCTGCCCAAGCACTGCTATGAAATAGTGCTAAAACAAAAATCAACTTAGAAATGTGTTTTATTTTCATCATTATCGCTCCAAGTGAAGTTTTTAAAATGGGTTTATCCACTTTAACTGCACAGTTATTTTTAATAATTAGTATGTTTTTATTCTAAGAACAGGAATCACTTACCCAGTTCGACTTGTCAAAAAACATGAAAAATAAAAGTGCCACTTGCTGTAATGCATAAAGCCTTAGAACAAGGGGTTACTGATATTTTGAATTAAGCGTAGGACAAATAACAATAAGCGCTAATGAAAATTAAACGACAAAAGCATATAAAAAGGTAAGAGATTGAATATTAACATTAAATTAATTAAAACTTCTAACAAGGATCTAACAAGCATGATTAAAATGAGAGCAATAATCGTAGAAATTGTAAAAAAGGAAAAGCCTCAATACTGTTCAATGAGGCCTTTAGGTTTTAATTAAAGTGATAAACTTGAAAAGCTTTGAGTAAGTAATTGTTTGGCGTTTTGCCCTTCTTCTGTGTCTAAATACGCTTGCATTTGACTAACGTATTTTAAGATCATATCGGTATCTAAACCCAATGCCTCGAACTGACTTTTTAGCTCATTGATAGACTTCAACGAATCACTGTATTGCGCAGCTTGCTCTAGTAACCCGCTGATACCGTCTTGCTTTAAGTTACTTGTATCAGGCAATTTGCTTAAATAACCATCAATACCAGGAATTTGAGATGTTAGTGAAGAAAATGTATCTGAACTTACATTATTTTTTGCGTAATTAAACAAGGAGGCTAAACCACCTTCAGCTTGCTCGCTATTTACGCCCAAGTTACTAGTTAATGAACTTAGAAGGCCTTCAGCAGATAGTTGTGGCGCTTGTTCTGTAGATGTGGTTTCAAAACCCAATGCTGATTTGATTGAGTCAAGCCAACCTTCTGCATGTACATTTGCGCTTAGTGAAAGACCAAGGGTAAAACAAATTAGTGTGATTTTTTTCATTTTAGATGTCTCTTAAATTAGTATTCTTGTGCTGTAAAAATATATCTACACTCAATTGAAACATATTATGGGTTTTGTTACTAAGCTTTCTCACCAAGTTAATGCTTTTTTGTTTCGACAAGAAATGGCTTAATAAACGTATTCAAGGCTGTCGCCAACCGTAATTTCTAACGTTTTATTTTTACTTGAAAAAGTGGCATTAACACCGAATGCCGCTGCCTTTGGTTTATTTGGCATACCATTAATTGATGCAAGTTCATCATAAGGGACCCGATCTTTTTGCAAAACACCTGTATCTGGGTCGATAGTAATAACAATACAACGCTGGCAATGATCTACACAAACTAAACTCGCACCTGAATTGAAAACCATTGAAGACACTGCGTGCTCATCGAAAGCGGCAATACCCGATACAACAATATTGGGTCTAAAGGCTCGCATAGTGACTTGTGACTTTCCTTCTTCAGAAAGAAGTCCATTTAAACTAGTTAACGATGCCTCATTCGCAACTAAATAAGGCGCTGCGTCAGCGAAATGTTTTCCTGTTTCTCCGAAGCGTTCAACACTTCCAGGTTCTCTTATTTTCTGATTATCAAACTTCACTAAACGCAAAGGCTTATCACTGCCTAAAACCTCAGTAATCCAATCATTAACATCTTGATTGACCATAAAAGCTGACACCGAGTCTCTCCAAACTAGTACTGGAGTCGTTTCTAAATTAGGTTTTACTTCAATTGAAGGTGCATTCGGGTGAGATAACACTAAGCCCTTATTAGAAAAACTAGGCTGAATAAGGGCTAATTTTGCGTTTGCTCTTTGAGTGAGCATTTTTCCCGACTCATCCACAATCATCCATTGCCGATCGCCCTCTAAACCAAAGGGCGTCATTTTCGCTGAATCTACAGCAATTCCAGCACAGGATTTCACAGGATAAATCGTTAGTTGTTGAATACAGCCTTTCATGCTTTTCATTTACCTTGTTCGAAGATATAGCACTGCTTTCAATAAAAACTGAGCACCAATCAAATTTGCAACAAGGTTAGGGTATATCTAAGCTGCTTGTAAACTCTTTTAGCGCAACAAATTTAAAATAATGTATAGTGGAAAATCGTTTCTTTTTATAGATTGACCTTCTATGGATTTGACTACCTATCTCGTTTACTTAGCGGCAATTTTCGTTCTTACTGCGTCACCTGGCCCCATTGTTTTACTGTGTGTAACTCACTCTATTTCCTATAATTTTAAAACCGCTTTGTTTGCAGCAATGGGCAGTTTAGTTGCCATAATAGGAATAATGTCTCTATCTTTTACTGGCTTAGGTCTTGTTATTGCATCTTCAGAGAGTGTTTTCGCCATTATTAAATGGCTCGGAGCAGGCTACCTTGTATTTATTGGGGTCAAAAACATTATGGCGTCGTTCAACAACCAAAACACCACAACACTGAAATCAGTCAAGTCAAATCATTCATATAAAAGTGCTTTTACCAGTGGTTTTCTAGTTGGCGCAACCAACCCAAAAGCGCTTATTTTCTTTACTGCGCTTTTCCCTCAATTTATTGATATGAGTTCCCCCTTACTTCCCCAATATCTGTTGTTGGTATTCAGTTTTGCCGTATTAGAGCTCTCTTGGCTGTCCACATACGCTTATTTAGGGACGAAATCAGCATCATGGATAGCAAATAATAATCGAATGAAAACACTCAATAGAATCACTGGTGGATTATTTATAAGCGCAGGAGCTTTGTTGCTGACATCCGAGCGATAGCTCGTTAAGTAGAACCGTTTTTAAATAGTACTGATTCAGCGACAATATCATCTGCTGATTCAATATGATCTAACCATGTTTTGCCTATAAGATGGTCGTATTCATGTTGAAAAATACGCGCAACGAAATCTTCGAAACGACGTTGTTGAAACGTGCCTTCACGATCTTGAAATTGTACATCAACCCACACAGAGCGCTTTACTTTCCCACGAAGTGATGGCACCGACAAACACCCTTCCCAATCTTTTGTTTGCGCTTCACTATAATGCGTAATTGTGGGGTTAATTAACACTAAAGGATCCATAACTGGCGCTGTGGGATAACGCTCGTTAGGCCGAGAGGCAATAATCATAATTGCTCTTGAATCAAAGACCTGAGGAGCTGCAATACCAATTCCCTTAGCGTTGAGCATAGTTTGCATAAGTGATGATATAAATGACTGACACGACTCAGAAACAATATGACTTGTCTCAACTGGCAATGCAGGTGTTTTAAGAATAGCTTCTCCTACCAACGCAATGTTCATAAAACCTCCTAATGATCGATGAGCTATCAGCCCCAAATTGAATTAGGCTTATTGGGTTTATTTTTACGGGCTTGGGTTTTTGCCTTAATATTGTCTTTCACTTGCTCTTTCGTATGTGCCGTGTTTGCAGCGTCAGGTCTGTACTTTTTAACCATGCCTTGCAATACATTGCGCACAAGTTGATCCCCTGCGGCTTTGTAATTTCTATGATCGGGCTTACGAAACAGTGCAGAAAATTCACTTTTGCCTATTCTGAAGTTTGCCAAAGCAAGAATATCAATCATGTCATCGTCTTTATAACTCATCGCTATGCGAATTTTACGAAGCACTTCGTTGTTACTCAACCTTTGGCCGCTAGCTAATACGGTAGGCTTAACACCTTCTTGTTTGCCTCGGTTTTTAATAATAAGGCCATCTAGGAATAGCGAAATAATTTTGTCTCTACAAGGTAGATACCCCTCTTCCCCTTCTTTTTTCATTATTGAGCGAAGGTAATCAAGGTCCATATCGTATTCTACTAGCTTAAATAGGCTTACCGCTGCCGTATCATTAATAGACAATGCATATCTAAGGCGGCGTAAAACGTCGTTATGGATCATAAAAGGTGGCCCTATTTAAGAAAAAATCATAGAAAAAAGTGGCTGTAGCTTATAGTAATGACGTGGTAACCAACAGCCTTTTTGAAGCTCAACATTCACTCGTGCTAAGCTTTCCCCTTATTATACAAGCTAAAAACTAAAAACATGCAAAAACCAGTTAATCTAATAGAAAAATTCACGCTTTTTTCAGATCTTTATTCCCCCAAGGTTGTTGCTGAAATGAACGATTACCAATTCAAGCTCGCCCGCATAGAAGGAGAGTTTGTATGGCATTCTCACGCTGAAACAGATGAAGTGTTTATTGTACTTGAAGGTAAATTAACCATTGAGCTAAGAGATCGCACAATACATCTCAATGACGGAGAAATGTTTGTCGTTCCCAAAGGCGTAGAACACAAGCCTTCGGCGATTGAGCAATGTAAAGTCATGCTTGTGGAGCCTAAAGGCACTATAAACACAGGAGAAACCAATAACACCGACCTCATTGCTCAAAATGATGTTTGGATTTAACCCCATTGTTTGTTAATCAACGGGGTCCATAGTTAATTTACATAGAATACGGTATCGGATATTTCCTCATCTATACTCGTGTTCCTGCGAATAACATCAGCAAGGCGTGTTGCTTCTACCCACTGAATTTCTTCTTCAGTTAATGTATTTTCATACCAAAATCGGTCGCTTTTTCTCAGCGTATCAAATTGCAATACATTGATCGCGGTAAACAATTCACCTAACTGCGAACCTTGCTCAACCAGTGGTGTTTCTGATAGTCCACCAACCCAAAGGTCAATGTTTTCAACACTTTCATAGGCATTGAATAATTGCATTTGCAAATTGGTATTGTCGGTAATATCAGAGAAATACTCTACTGGCTCAAGCCCCATGGCCACACGCACGTCGTTATAGGTAGGTAAACCGTGATCCCTTCCCCGCTGAATATTAAGAGACACTAGGTCGAACCCTCCTGCACCAGGCATTCCAAATAAAAAATTACGCAAATTATTTACCACCTGATTATCAAACCTTTGATGGGTTTGAATTGAAAAACCTCGTAACAAAGGATCGATATCGTTTTCTTCTGTAAATAACAGATGAGCTGTAAAAAAGGCATCTCTCAATGCCAAATCACCTTCAGCTATGGTATTACCATCCGCATCAACTCGTAAAAATGTATTATTTACCGCACTATGCCCAAGCCTAAACGCTGCACTGCTAAACTCGTTGAACAAGTTACCATTCACACTTTCATCATAACCAGAATATGCTGGCATTGTATTTTCACCGATTAACGCAGGTAAAAACTCATTGTAGGTAATGTGTTGCACCATACCTATAACCAAACGTCGTGTTTGCTCATAAATCGTATCAGGTGACGCTTCTGGGTTTCGTCTTTCTAGCACCGATGCCAACCGATTATGCTCCCTGACCCACAAGGTATGCATAGCAGCCAAACCAGCTTGTTCATTCACCCGTACATCACCGGCTAAAAATAACGTTTCTGGCTCTGCAATAAAGCCGTTTGCATTTATTAGCCCCTCAGTATTAAACGGCAACAGGTTATTTTCGCTTGTCGCTAAATAAGGACTATTGCTTCCTTCTCGCAATACAGCGTTTCTATTATCGTCTGAGCCGTAAATCATAGAGCCATCAATCCAAGAAGAAATCTCGTTTTCTTGCTCCCTTACATTTTCGACACTGGTTCCTGTATCAGGGTCGTAAATAGCCCTGTTAAACGGGATAACAACCTGACCCGTAGCCTCTGGGTCAAAGAATACATCCCCTGTGGGTACAAGGATATTTTCTGGCTCATCTTCACTGCCATCAGTAATGCCAAAGTCATGATCAATAAATTGCCCCCACACCCAGACATAATCAGAGGTTCCATAGGTATTAAGTATGCTCTCACCTTCACTTTGTGCGACCACTAAATTACTCACCTCACGGGCACTTTTTCGCGGGTCTCCCGCCATAGAGGAAATACCATCAGTGTAATTTGCCTCTCCAATACGTTGTAGATGAGAAAAATTAGAACCCCAATCAGGGTTGTCAATATTATTGCTTGAGCCGTCATAAGAACGGATTTCTCGAAAATCTTCCTCATTTAACTGAAAAACAGCCCGTGCATTGCGGGTTCGCGCATTATATCTGCGGCTGTCTACATCATCGCTGATCCCTTGGGGAGAGCGAGTTCTTTGTCTGTCGCGATCATTTACGCTTGCTTCATCTGTAACCGGTGTTGTTTCGTTGTCACCTACAGTGACTCCATCTGTGGGCTCAATGCCGTTATCATTCTCAGTTGTACTGCTTCCTCCACCACAGGCCTGAAGTAAGATAAATAAAGCGAAAGAAATGGGTGAAATGTGACGATTATTTTTCATTGTTAACCTCGGATTACTAGTCAATTAAGATTGAGATCTAACTTGTTACTGTCATTAACTATGACAATAAAATGTTAAAAATAATGTGGAGGTTTTACGCAGAATAAACACAGTTTGTTCTTACTAAAGGCATTAAACATTACGCTTTCTTTGCTGAGTTGAAATTACAGCTGTTTACTTGTTCTCCCTTTGCTTCTAGCGTTATTGTGAACATTGTTGCTATTATTGATTCAAATAAGCTATTTTATTTTAAATTTGAGGGATTAAAGTTAAACGCATGAGTCAATTTAATATTGGTTCGTCTATCTTATTATTAATTTTAATATCAACTCTCTCTCTCAGCAGAGCTTATGGTGTTGATATAGTGAAAATGAACACTGGAGGCTTAAGCAATGACTTTCGAGCAAAATACCGAGCCACAGTTTTAGAAGCCGCTTTAGAGGCCACCATTGAAGAGTTTGGTCCCTACGAAATTAAAATTATTGAGTTACCTACACCCCCTACCCGAGCAATTCACAAGAAGAACTTACATAAATTTGCCAAGGTTTCCACATTAGATGATTTGAAACGGCTAGCTAGAGGCGTTCGCAGTGGTTGGGCAACCACGAAAATATTAAAAGATAGCGGCTTAAGTACGTTTGAATTAACAACCTTAAACGGGCTATATAATATGCTCGACAATGACGCTATTGATTACATCCCCAGAGGTATAAATGAAATTTATGGTGAAATTGAAATGTCTTAAATCAAAAAAGCCCGCTTGAAGCGGGCTTTTTAATGTTAACAGTAACGCGGAATTAGTAATATTAGTTAAGTTTCTCTTTGATACGTGCAGATCTACCTGAACGATCTCTAAGATAATAAAGTTTCGCACGGCGAACAGCACCACGGCGTTTCACTTCAATAGAACCTACTGCCGGGCTATGTGTTTGAAACACACGCTCTACGCCTTCACCGCTCGAAATCTTACGAACTGTAAACGATGAGTGCAATCCACGGTTACGCTTAGCGATAACCACACCTTCGTATGCTTGAAGACGCTCTTTTTCGCCTTCTTTCACACGTACTTTTACAATAACAGTGTCACCTGGGCCAAATTCTGGCACATCAGTTTTTAACTGTGCTTCTTCAATTTTCTTGATGATATCTTGACTAACTTTACTCATCATATCCTCTCTTCCTAGTTAACTGTCATCTTGCTGCAAACTGTCTTCAAATGCCTTTAAAAGTTCAGCTTGCTCCTCAGTCAGAGCTAGGTTGTTAAACATATCAGGGCGCTTAAGCAAGGTTTGCCCTAAGGCTTGTTGCAAACGCCACTGTCTAATTTTTTTATGATCGCCACTAAGCAAAACCTCTGGTACCGAATTCCCATCCCAATGTTCTGGGCGGGTATAGTGAGGGCAATCTAACAAACCTTGAGTAAATGAATCTTCGTTCGCTGATTCAGCGTGTCCTAAAACACCAGGAACCAAACGAGATACTGCATCCATTAACACCATGGCTGGCAATTCACCACCACTTAACACGTAATCGCCGATAGACACTTGTTGGTCTACGTGTTTCTCGATTATGCGTTCATCAATACCTTCATATCGACCACACAATAAAATCAATTTTTTATGTTTAGCCAGTTGCTTTGCACCTTGATAATCCAATGGATTACCTTGGGGCGACATATACACCACATGGGCGTTTTCTCCAGCTGCTTTTTTAGCAGCACAGAGTGCGTCATTTAAAGGCTGCACCATCATTAACATCCCAGGACCACCACCGTAAGGCCTATCGTCGACCGTTCGATGTTTATCATGAGTGAAATCTCTAGGATTAAACACTTGAGTTTGAATTTGACTCTTTTTTACCGCACGTCCAAAGACACCTTGGCTAAAAAAAGAATCAAACATGTCAGGAAACAAACTGACAATACCAAACCATTTAGAGTGCTCGTCTAAGGTCATTAAAACCCTGGATCCCAGTCGACAGTTATCACCTTTTCTTCTGTATCAACCTTGTTTATCACTTGGTCAAATACAAAAGGAATTAGTCGCTCTCGTTGACCAAAGGCATCTTTAGGATTCGCTTTGACTTGAAGCACATCGTTTGCACCGGTATTGAATACCTCTTGTACAAGGCCTAAGTCATAGCCACTAAGATTCACTACACGCATCCCTTTCAGGTCGCGCCAATAAAACTCATCTTCACCTAAATCAGGTAACAAGGTTGCCGCAACTTCTATTTCAAAGTTTTTCAATGCATCAACCGCTTCACGGCTATCCACATCAACTAACTTTGCAACAAATGCGTTACCTTGTACTCTCCATTGCTCAACTTCGACTGTGCGCTCACCTACAACCCAAGGTTGATAAGAAAACACACCGTCTTGCTGCTGAGTAAAACTATGTATCTTGACCCAACCTTTCACACCGTGAGGTGCTCCAATTTTGCCAATTACCACATTGTCAGACGCGTGACTCATTTTACTCTACTTATGCAGCTGCTTTTTGTGCATCTTTAACCAAGCTTGTTACGCGATCAGACAAACTCGCGCCTTTGCTTACCCAATATTCAACACGTTCAAGATCTAAGCGAAGACGCTCAGCTTGACCCCGTGCTGTTGGGTTAAAGAAACCGATGTTTTCAATGAAACGCCCGTCTCTTGCGCGACGACTGTCGGCAACAACAACTTGATAAAATGGACGCTTTTTTGCGCCACCACGCTGTAAACGAATAGTAACCATAAATGCCTCAATCCTTTCGGATAAATCGTTGTAGCGTTACTGTTAACATACCTTTCGTTTCGTTAAGACGGAACGAAAGGCCGCAGAATTATACGCGCATACAAAATAAACACAAGTTAAATTACTTCGATGGCAAATATGCGATAAACTCCGTCTTATCTTCCGATAAACCTCTGTTGTACGAGCGCCGTTAAAAATGCAAAGCACATCTCTTGTTTCTTGGTATAAGCAATTAATTATGCCCTATCGTTATCAAGCACTGATTGCCATTATCGCTTTATTTATTGGCTCTGGAGGTTGGCTTGCGCTAGGCCAAGGATTAAAATACGGCATCGATTCTGGTTTTATAAATGGTGATACCCAAGTGTTGGGCTATGCGGGTATAGGATTAGCGGTGTCGATACTGATAATCAGCATTGCAACCTATTGGCGCTTTTATTATATGACATGGCTTGGCGAAAAAGTCAGCGCAGATATTCGAACTCAGGTTTACCAGCATATGCTTACCCTTGGTCCTTCTTTTTACGCCAATACTCGTACAGGCGAAGTCATATCTCGATTTACCAGCGACACCAGTGTGTTACAAACCGTTATAGGATCTAGCCTTTCAATGGCTATACGCTCGGCTGTTACCTTCATTGGTGCACTCATACTCATGTTAACGGCAAGCATACAACTTACCGTTGCCGTGCTGATTAGTGTCCCTTTTATTTTATTGCCCATTCGCTTTTTAGCACCAAAGCTCAGAAAGCTTGCTCGTAGTAGCCAAGATAGAGTGGCTGATTTAGGCGCCCATATTGACCAAAGTATTCATGAAATTGCCACAGTACAAGCCTATAACGCAGAATCACGAGAAAACACTGTTTTCCAGGCCAAGGTATCAGACGCCTTGACCACCGCAGTCTCTCGCATCAAATTAAGAGCCTGGCTTATTGCGCTAATTATGGGGTTAAGCATGGGCTCTATGGTGATGATTGGCTGGTTTGGAATATCAGAAGTCATTAATAATCGTTTAAGTGTAGGAGAACTTACCGCATTCTTATTCTATGCAGTGGTTGCTGGCGGCAGCATTGCTACCATTAGTGAAGTCGTCGGCGATATTCAACGAGGTGCAGGCGCTAGCGACCGTTTACACGAATTACTATTGACTGAAAATCCAATTAAAGAAGGAAGTAACGATCAACCTTCTATTTTTAACCAAGCCCCCACTATTGAATTCTCTAACATTAAATTCGGGTATGACCCCAAAAATCCTTTGTTTAACGACTTTTCACTGTCAATAAAAGCAGGAGAACAAGTCGCTCTTGTTGGCCCTAGCGGTTCTGGAAAAACCACAGTGTTTAATTTATTACTGCGATTTTGGCAGCCATCTTCGGGTACTATTCAAATTAATGGCGAAGATATTCAACATTTAACGCTAAGAGCGCTGCGCCAAGGCATCGCCGTTGTCGATCAATCAGCCGTGGTATTTGCCGATACAATTATTAATAATATTCGCTATAGCAACCCAAACGCGACTTTAGAGCAAGTAAAAAACGCAGCGAAACAAGCCTATGCCGACGAGTTTATTGTTAAATTGCCTAATGGCTATGACACCTTTTTAGGTGAACGAGGTGTTAACTTATCAGGAGGTCAGCGACAACGGATTGCAATAGCCAGAGCAATATTAGCAGACAGCCCTGTATTGTTACTCGATGAAGCCACCAGCGCGTTAGATGCAGAAAGTGAATCCCATATTCAAACGGCCCTCAGAAGTTTAATGGAGTCCAGAACAACTCTAGTGATTGCCCACAGATTAGCTACGGTGAAAGACGTTGATAAAATAGTGGTAATGGAAAATGGCAAAATTCAAGACATTGGCTCTCATGAAAGCCTAGTTAAAACCAGTAAAATTTATAAAAAGTACACCGAATTGCAGTTACTGAAATAAGTATGGTTTAGATTTCATCGTATTAAATTCCACCAGTTGCATATAAATACGATGAGTTTCTGTACATTAAAAAATTTACGTTATCTTTACGGTGAATCATTTGCTTTACTTGGCTAACCCGTCAAAAATGCGCCTTAATTGATTTAACTTTTCGGATTTTCAATTTTGGCATCTCAAAATAATTCAAAAAAACGCATAAAATATATTATTCCTTTAACCATATTCGTTGTTGCGATAGTGGCAGCGTATTTAATTAAACAAAACCCTCCGACCCAAAAAAGAGGTCGGCCATCTGCTGCGCCACAAATGAATGTGGAAGTTGAAATGATTAAGCCAAAGCAATATCAAATCATTTTATCCAGCTTCGGCACCGTTAGGCCTCGAACTCAAAGTGAACTTGTAGCCCAAGTATCAGGACAAATTAAACACGTCAGTCCCAACTTTAGAGAAGGCGGTTTTTTTGAAAAAGGTGAAGTTCTTTTACAATTAGATGACCGCGATTACAAAGCCGATTTAGATATTGCGTTGGCAACCTTAAGTGAGGCGGAACAAGGGCTATTAGAAGAACAAGCCCAAGTGGATATTGCATCGGAAGATTGGAAGCGATATAGCTCTTTACCTTCATCTCAAAGACTAACTAACAGCGAAACGCCAAGCGCACTTTTACTCAGAGGGCCTCATCTAGAAGCCGCTAAAGCCAGAGTACTGTCTGCGCAAGCTCAAGTAGACAAGGCAAAGCTAGCATTAGAGCGAAGCTCAGTTATCGCCCCTTTTGCAGGGAGAGTATTAGTTCAATCTGTGGATGTCGGACAAGTTGTTACGGTAAATACTAACTTAGCTACGGTATTTGCAGTTGATTTTGTTGACATTAGACTACCGTTAAATAATGCCGATTTGCCACTTATTGACCTACCTGAAGAATTCCGTAATGTTGTAAATAAGCCTTCTAACAACGCAGAACTAAAGGTAACCTTTCGTTCTGAATTAGATGAAAAATCCTATTGGCATGGCTCTTTGGTACGAACAGAAAGTGCAATTGACTCATCGTCACAACAGCTTTATGTCGTTGCTCAAATTGACGACCCGTACGCATTAGAAAATGAGAGTTCTATTCCATTAAAAATAGGCCAATATGTTACCGCAGAAATTCAAGGCAAATTACTCTCCGATGCCATCGTTATTCCCAATAGTGCAATTTACCAAGGTAGCTATGTTTATATCGTTGAAGAAGGCGTATTAAAGAGAAAAGATGTTTCCATCCTCTGGCACAATGAAACTGATGCAGTTATTAGCAACGGGTTAAATATCAACGACCAATTGGTAATGACCGCGCTAGGACAAATAAGCTCAGGCACACCTGTTGCTATTAATGGCGAAGCACCTAAAGGGCAAAGGCCACCAAGAGGTGGCAAAGGCGATAGACAACAGCATTTGCAAAGAATGGCTGAAGAACAGGGCATATCAGTAGCAGAACTTATGGAAAGACGAAAAAAGCAGCGCAGTGAAAATGGAGGCCAACTATGATTGCTTGGTTTACCCGTAATCACGTTGCAGCAAACCTAATGATGATTACTGTGCTACTGGCCGGTGTATTTTCAATGCGCTCACGTATTCCGCTAGAGGTTTTCCCTTCTGTTGAATCAGAAGTTGTATCAGTATCTGTCACCTTACGTGGCGCGACTCCAGAAGATGTAGAACAAGGAGTCTCCATTCGAGTTGAAGAAGCCGTTCAGGATTTAGAGGGCATTGACCAAATTACAAGTGTATCTTCAGAAGGTAGCTCTACAGTTAATATTGAAGTTGACTCTGGCTATGACCCAAGAGAAATATTGTCCGACGTTAAATCTCGGGTAGACGCAATAAACACCTTCCCTGCTGATGCAGAGAACCCCGTGATCTCACTTGCACAAAGAGTCAGAGATGTTATCACTGTCACTGTATCTGGTGATTATGGAGAAAAGGAAACCTTAGAATTTGCCGAAACAGTCAGAGACGACTTGTTGCGTATACCTGGTATCACTCAGTTGGAGTTAGATGGTGTGCGAGATTATGAAATCACTATCAATGTTTCTCAACAAACCTTGAGGCAATACCAGCTCACAATAAACGATGTCAGTAGCGCCATTTCACTGAGTTCAGTGGATATCTCAGCGGGTAACTTACGCACATTTGGCGGTGACGTATTATTACGCTCCAAAGGCCAAGCCTACCGCAAAGATGAATTTGAAAATATTGTTGTTAAAACTCAAGCCGACGGCAGTATTTTGTATTTAAAAGACATCGCAACGATCAATGATGGCTTTGAAGAATCCCCAGTTAGAACCCGTTTTAATGGTAAGCAAGCCGCGTTTATTTCGGTGTACAGAATAGGTGATCAAAGCGCCATAGAAGTCGCTGATTTGGTGAAAGAGTATATCAAAGAAAGACAAGATTCCTTACCTGTAGGGTATGAATTAAGTTATTGGAATGATGATTCTGAAATCGTAAAAGGCCGCTTAAATACATTGCTTTCCAATGCCCTACAAGGCGGAATTCTAGTATTAGCAATGCTAACCTTATTTCTACGTCCATCTATCGCATTTTGGGTGTTTTTAGGTATTCCTATTTCCTTTATGGGGGCATTCATTGTCATGCCCTTTTTGGGCGCAACCATTAACATTATGAGCTTATTCGGCTTCATCTTGGTGCTGGGTATCGTTGTAGATGACGCCATAGTCACAGGCGAAAATGTTTATACCCATATGCAAACCGCAAAAACCTCGGAACAAGCCGCCATTGAAGGTACTGAAGAAGTTGCTACTCCAGTGACCTTTGGGGTATTGACAACGGTAGCCGCTTTTCTCCCCCTTGCATTTATAGAAGGTGCAAGAGGAAACCTATTTGCCCAGCTTCCCATTGTGGTTATCCCTGTATTGTTGTTCTCTCTGGTTGAGTCTAAGTTTGTTCTTCCAGCTCACCTAAAATACGTCAAATTGCGCAGCGCAAACGATAAACAAAACAGGTTTGAAAAATGGCAGAAATCCTTTGCTGATGGGTTTGAACGTTCAATAATAAAATACTACCAACCAACGCTTCACTTAGCCTTGCGTCATAAAACGGCTACACTAATGAGCTTCGTGGCATTGTTTATTGTAATTCTTGCGTTGATTACCAGTGGTTGGACTCAGTTTTCTCCTTTCCCTCGTATTCCAAGTGAAACTGTACGTATGAATTTAACCATGCCTACAGGTACGCCTTATGAAGTAACCGATAAGTTTATTTCGAGAATTTCAGATGAAGCGTATAAATTACAACAAAAACACGTCGACGAAAGCACAGGCGAAAGTGTGATTGTGAATATTCTAGCGTCAACCGGAGGTCGAGGCGGTGCAACTAACTCAGGCCAAGTACGCTTTGAAATCACACCTCCAGAACAAAGAACGTATAATATAGGTTCGAGAGAGCTTTTAAACGAATGGCGTAAAGCAATTGGCCCAATTCCCGGCGCAGAAGGCCTTACTTTTAGAGCCGAGTTGGGACGCAGTTCAGATCCAATTGATATTCAACTAACAGGCTCGTCTTTAACGACTTTGAATACTCTAGCTGAACAAGTGAAATCTCACTTGGAAACTTATCCAACCGTATTTGAAATTGCTGATAGCCTGTCTAATGGCAAGCAAGAACTACAACTAGAGCTGACATCTCAAGGCAAAGCACTTGGCCTTACTAGAAGTGGTTTAACATCTCAAGTTCGCAACGCCTATTTTGGTTCAGAAGTACAACGAGTGCAGCGAGGAAGAGATGACATTAGTATTATGGTAAGGCTGCCTATAGAAGAACGTAAGTCTGTTGCAGACCTAGAACAAATGCTTGTACTTACACCAAGTGGTGACTCTGTTCCTCTTGGTCATGTTGCAACCTTAATTCCTGGCACTAGCCCATCGACAATTCAACGTATTGACCGGTATCGTACAGTCAACATTACTGCCGACATTGAAAAAGACAAGACTAACGTTACAGCGCTGCAAGCATCCCTTAATACCTACTTGGCTTCACTAGTAGCTCAATATCCAGGTATCAGTTATACCCTTGAAGGTGAAGCCAAAGAGCAAAGAGAATCCTTTGGCTCATTGAAGCTTGGTCTTACCTTTGTATTTTTCATTATTTATTGCTTACTCGCGATTCCATTTAAGTCTTATTGGCAACCATTAGTTGTAATGAGCATTATTCCCTTTGGTATTTTAGGTGCAGTAATGGGGCATTGGATAATGGGCATGAGCTTGTCCATTATGAGTTTACTAGGGATGCTCGCACTTGTCGGTATTGTGGTAAATGACTCACTGGTTCTGGTTGATTTTATCAATAAGAAAAGAAGTGAGGGACACAGTATCATGGAAGGTGTTCTAAATGCTGGAGCAGCGCGAGTTAGACCTGTAATGTTAACCAGTTTAACTACCTTTTTTGGTTTGATGCCGCTGTTGTTTGAAAAATCGACTCAAGCACAATTTCTCATTCCAATGGCAGTTTCGTTGGGCTTCGGTATTATATTTGCCACATTGATCACCCTTGTATTAGTGCCCGTAAACTACCTCATTATGGACAGAATAGTCGGCATTTTTAGACCGAATGCTGAACCCGTTAACAATGTTTAAAGCTGTTGAGGTAAGCCGTTAAGTTCTTACCTCTTTCATCTTTATAATGCGCCGAGCACTGAGTAAATTCGTTAATTCTATCTAAGCGAAAGTTACGAAAATCTTGGCGCTGTTCACACCAAGCACAAAGCAGCCACACGGGGCTAAAAGACGTTAACGCAAGTGGCCAAATAGTTCGCTGGCTAGGTACCTCGTTTAAATCAAGATAACGAATGGTGACTTTGTGCTTTTTTCGAATACATTCTCGGACATGGGAAAAGCTCACCTGCCAAGGAATTTTATAACGGCTTGGCGCTGAGAACGTACTGATTTGTTGTAGTTCGTTACACATACGAGCGGATAAAGTTGCTTGAATCTTGTGATACGCACTTTTGGCCTTTGCTGCAAATTGTTCATCCGTCCAATTCGAAACCATACCAATTCCCAAGGCGATGGCTTCCAATTCATCAGCATCAAACATTATCGGAGGTAAGTGATAGGTTTTGTCAATCACATACCCTACCCCCGCCTCACCTGTAATGGGCACACCAGAATCAATCAGGTTGTCGATGTCGCGATAAATAGTCCGTGCAGAAACCTCAAATTCGTTTGCTAGTGTTTGCGCAGTTACAGCGCGGTGCATTCTACGTAAATAGTGAACAATATCATTCAATCGCTCAGACTTTTTCATACCAGAGGCCAAACCCGTTGCTGCATGACATCAATAATATACAAAGATTACTGACAGTAGGTGTCAGTAGTCAATGGTTACACTGAGCTGGAACTTAAACATCAACTGTAAATGGAGAGAACAATGATTGGTTATGTCATGCTAGGAACATCAGATTTAGACAAGTCAGGTGCGTTTTACGATGCTTTACTTAAAACAGTAAACGCCTCAAGAGTAATGGAGGTTCCAGACTATTTTATTGCATGGGCGAAAGAAAAAGATCAACCTTCTATCGCTGTCACTTTGCCGTTCAATAAAGAAGCTCAACATCCGGGAAATGGCAATATGACTGGAATACACGTTGAGACACCAGAGCAAGTTAAATGCTTTTATGAAAAAGCTATTTCATTAGGAGCGAGTTGCGAAGGGAAACCCGGCTTCAGACCTGAAGGCGAAACAGCAGGTTTTTACGCGGGGTATTTTAGAGATTTAGATGGCAACAAGCTCAATGCATTTTGTATTGTGCCGCCGACCACACAAGATTAAATTCTAAAGCCTATCCTAACATTAAGCTTGAACACCGACAAAGTTCGCTTTGTTGGTGTTCATCGAAAATCACGCAGCCGTTTTCGGTTCCGCTTCAGGGCATTCTTTTTTATCTGGGGATAAGGCTTTTGCTAGCAGTTTATGAGTCAATAAATGCAAATATTCAACTTCCTCTTCGCTTCTATCACCATCAACTCCAGTAATAAAACAAGCTACTTCTGCAGCTTTATCTGCGTCATACAATAAATCTGCTGCCATGGCTTTTAGAAAGTTAAGGCCCTCGCCAACATCAATAGATTGACGAGCCAAAAAAATCGCTTCCGTTTTAAATGCCTCTATAGAGATCGGACTATTCCATTCAATTTTACTGATAACGTCGTCCAGTGCATCTTGCTCAGTTAGCGTCACTTTCCTATCAACTTGATATAATAAGACAGCCATTTGAATAAGTGCCTGATTAAACTTCTGAACCGATGATAACTGCATACATACTCCTTCATTTTCTTACAAAGAACGGTAACTACGAACTGCTGAGATGTTTTGACCTTATAAAACAGAAAAAGTGCCCAATAAAAAACACAATGGCAATGTGACTTTGTCTTAGTCTAGCCTCCATTTATCGCAATACTGAATTACATATTGTTAAACAAGGTAAAATCGACTCTACCAGATTTATCCTAGCTAGTGTTGTTTACGATCCCTAAGCGCTCTTTATACTTTATGTTGCTCAAAAGTGTAAATACAACTATTGTAAATAACTCTTCTTTTGTTTTTAACGAAAACTCTGTCATTTTTTTCATTACATGAAATTGTTTACTGGACCTGATTATTTAACATGCAACAACGTAAAATAGATCTGTTATTAATTACAGCTGTAAGCTTGATTTTTGCCTTTATTGGCATAGCGATAGTCTCAGTTGGTGGCATAACTCTAATAAACAAAGAAAATCAGCAATTTGTCGACCGTATCTTAATGCAAGTAGAAACATTGACAAAAGAGTCAGCATCAACGCTAACCCACTTAGCTAATAACCGACAAACCACTTGTGACAGTAATTATCTTCATTTTCTACAACAGGTTATGTTTCAAGGCCATTACATAAAAGATATTGGTTACTACGGTAAAGACAATACAATTGTATGTTCTACATCATTAGGCGTTTTAGAATCTCCAATAGAAAAAGAAGAGCAAGGATTTACCACTCCAGATGGTGTTGAAATCGTCATCAATAGCCCACTAATGTTATTTGATTTAGATTATTCTGCGTTTAGAATGAAGAATGACTCCTTTTTCGTTGTCACTGAGTTTGAAGAAATACTATCAGATGAAAATCCTATGCAAGATTGGCAACTGGTGTATCGGCCTGACGAGCAATTCATCCCAGTTTTAGGTACTCCAAACAGCTACGCTAACTATTCAGAAAATTCATCTCAGCAAAGTAAAGGCCTTACAGATCTCGTGGTGGAACAATGTCTGGACAGTATTTCGTTTTGCGTAGTGAGCCGATTTAGCTTATTTGATTTAATCGGCGCAAAGGTGAGCATTTTTTTATTCCTGATATTCATGTCCTCAGGAATATTTGGTTACCTTGCTGCGAGCAGAGCACTTAGCCATAGAAACTCAATGGCCGAAAGAATTAAGCGAGGTTTAAAATGCACCAATTTCTTTCCTTTGTTCCAACCTATCGTTGATTTAAAAACCAATAAGATCATTGGTTGTGAGGTACTCGCTAGGTACTCAGACAACGCAGGACCTTTGTACCCAGATGAATTTATTCCTTTATTACCTCAATTAGATTTAACGTTACCCTTCACTACTAAGTTAATTAAAACTGCGGTGGCCGAGCTCACTGCACAAGACGATATTCCCAATGGATTTAAAATTAATTTAAACCTGTTCCCATCAGATATCACCAAAGATAACATTACCGATTTTATGGCCGCTGCCGCAAATACAAAAGATTTTAATATTTGCTTTGAAATTACCGAAGACGCAACTTTCAATACTCCTGAAGCCCTGAGTAATTTAGCAAGATTAAGAAGGCAAGGTTTTACCGTTGCTATTGACGACTTCGGTACAGGGTATGCGAATTTAGGACAACTTCAAAACTTAGAGTTCGATTTTTTGAAAATCGATAGAAGCTTTATTATGGCGCTAGAAGGGGATAATGTTAAATCAACGCTTATCCCAACTATTATCTCTCTAGCTGAACAACTCGATGTCACGCTTGTTGCTGAAGGGGTAGAAACAGAAAATCAAGCCAGCATATTGAAAAACTTAAATACTGGCCTAGGTCAAGGCTGGCTCTTCGGAAAGCCTATGCCAGCCGAAGATTTAAGCGAACTAACGATTCAGACTAATAAGAAC
The DNA here is from genome assembly GCF_017368475.1 of Alteromonas sp. 5E99-2. GTDB lineage: Bacteria > Pseudomonadota > Gammaproteobacteria > Enterobacterales > Alteromonadaceae > Alteromonas_F. The sequence continues at coordinate 25,175 of NZ_JAFNJE010000009.1, read as the reverse complement.
AATTAGCGTGGCGGAAACATGCCGCCAGGGCCAGCTCCGCCTGGTGGCATCATACCTTTCATTTGGCGCATCATTTTCTTCATGCCCCCACCTGACATTTTCTTCATCATCTTTTGCATCTGAGTGAATTGCTTCAGCATTCTGTTTACATCTTGTATTTGAGTGCCTGAACCCGATGCTATGCGGCGCTTACGGCTGCCTTTGATAATTTCAGGCTTAGCTCGTTCGCCCGGTGTCATAGAGTTAATAATCGCTTCCATCTGCACAAACTGTTTGTCGTTTGCTTGGTCTTTAATCTGCGCTGTCATATTACCCATGCCTGGAAGCTTATCCATTAGCCCCATCATACCGCCCATACCACGCATTTGCTCTAATTGATCTTTAAAGTCTTGAAGGTCAAACCCCTTACCTTTTTGAACTTTTTGCGCTAGTTTTTGCGCTTTGTTCTTATCAACTTTACGCTCTACTTCTTCAATTAGGCTAAGCACGTCGCCCATACCTAAAATACGAGATGCCATACGTTCTGGGTGGAAAGGCTCTAATGCATCAACCTTTTCTCCCATACCAATAAACTTGATTGATTTACCGGTAATTTGTCTTACAGAGAGAGCCGCACCACCTCTAGCATCACCATCGGCTTTGGTCAGAATGACCCCTGTCAATGGCAAAGCCTCACCAAATGCTTTGGCTGTATTTGCCGCATCTTGTCCCGTCATCGCATCGACAACAAACAAGGTTTCAATGGGGTTGACTGCTGCGTGTAGGTCTTTAATTTCAGACATCATGTCTGCATCTACGTGTAACCTACCCGCTGTATCTACAAGTAACACATCAAAAAACTGTGTTTTCGCAGCTTCGATTGCGTCTTCAACAATGGCAACCGGTTTTTGCATAATATTCGACGGCTGGAAAGTAACATTGACTTCCTCAGCTAAGGTTTCTAGTTGTTTAATCGCTGCTGGACGATAAACGTCAGCACTCACAACCATCACTTTTTTCTTTTCACGCTCAGTTAAATATTTTGCTAATTTAGCTACACTGGTAGTTTTACCAGCACCTTGTAACCCAGCCATTAAAATTACCGCAGGAGGCTGAGTTGCTAAATTAAGACCAACATTGGCGTCACCCATAACAGACTCAAGTTCGGATTGAACTATCTTGATGAACATTTGGCCTGGTTTTAAGCTTTTACTTACTTCAGTACCTAACGCTCTCTCTTTAACTTGAGAGACAAACGTTTTAACAACAGGCAAGGCTACATCGGCTTCAAGCAATGCCATGCGCACTTCACGTAAGGTTTCTTTAATGTTGTCTTCGGTTAATCTTCCGCGCCCACTGACATTTTTAAGTGTTGCGCTTAGGCGATCTGTTAAATTCTCAAACATAATTATGATTACATGGTAAATTCTATGTCTATAGTATACCTCAAACTGAGCTGGTTAAAACGACATTGGATTTTATTCTGTTACTCAGTCACAATGGGGCTGTCAAAATTCATTATGGTTAATTGTTAAAATCAATATGAAAGGCTTACTCGTTGCCATTACAATGTGCTTGTATTTTTTTACTACCCTTATTTTCTTAAGGCGGATAGTAAAAAATAAGAGTACCCGTCCATTAGATTATAGTGTTGCTGCATTTGCAGTTGTTATACACGCATTAATTTTAATTATGACTCTATCGAAAGGCACTGAGCAAGGCATGAGCATGACCAATGTCCTTTCTCTTGTTTCTTGGATAATTAGTGTCTCAATGTTAATCGGCACTCGGTTTGTTTCAAATACCTTATTGTTACCTGGCGTTTCTTTGTTTGCAGGTTTATCGGTATTAGTTACTGGGCTTGTTCCCCCCAACATTACAGTAACCGTACCATTATCGGCAGGTATGATTACCCACGTAACCTTGTCTTTACTTGCTTATGGCTGTTTAAGCATCGCTTTTTTATACGCAATTCAAATGATGATGATTAGAAGTAAGCTAAAGCACAAAGGAAAGGCACTGATCAATTCTACATTGCCTCCACTGATGCTAGTTGAATCATTTTTATTTGGGCTTACTCTTGTTGGCTCAATGCTATTATTGGCAGCATTAGCAACTGGGTTTGTTTTTATTGATTCTATGTTTTCAACTCACTATGCCCATAAAACTGTTTTGTCGATCTTAGCATTAGGTGTGTATACCTTACTGTTGATTGGTCAACGTGCTTGGGGTTGGAAAAACAAACAAGTAGTCACGCTTATTTCTATCGGGTTAGCATTATTAACGCTAGCCTATTTCGGTAGCCGCTTCGTACGCGAAGTCCTACTTTAACTTTTATGGAATCCCTGTATTGGACGCTATAGATACAAGTGCACTGGCCATTGCGTTAGTGATACTCATTTTATGCTCAGCTTATTTTTCTAGTTCTGAAACCGGTATGATGTCGATTAACCGGTACAAACTCAAACACTTAGCCAACGAGAACCATGGCGGTGCAAAACGGGTTATGTCTTTACTCGACAAGCCTGATAGACTCATTGGCCTCATTCTTATTGGTAATAATATTGTCAATATTGCGGCGACTCTTGTCGCAACAGAAATCTGTGTACGTTTATTTGGTCCGGTTTGGGGACCCGCCATAGTCACAGGTGCATTAACTCTAATACTTCTTGTTTTTGCTGAAGTCACACCAAAAACATTAGCTGCACTCTACCCTGAAAAAATAGCTTACCCCAGTTCAATCATACTATTGCCATTATTATTTGTATTTATGCCCATTGTACGGCTGGTAAATGGCATCACTAATGGTTTACTCGCCATCGTCAACATTAAACCGAGCGAAGGTAACGCTGATACCCTTAGCCCTCAAGAACTACGAACCGTTGTGTACGAAGCTGGTGCGCTTATTCCCAAACGCCATCAAGATATGCTGGTCAGTATATTAGAACTCGAAAATGTAACTGCTGAAGACATCATGGTGCCCAGAAACGATATTGTTGCCATTGATGTAAATGATGATTGGAAAGATATACAACGTCAGCTGGTTAACTCCCAACACACCCGTGTTTTATTGTTTAGGGACAGTATTGATGATGCCGTAGGCTTTGTTCACGTCAGAGATGCCCTAAGACTCTTGTCTAAAGACCAATTCAGTAAAGCGACTTTGTTAAGGGCTGTAAGAGAAATTTATTTCACACCTGAAACCACTCAATTGCATACGTTAATGTACCAATTCCAAGCTGAAAAAGAGCGAATAGGGCTCGTTGTTGATGAATATGGTGATATCCAAGGGTTAGTCACACTAGAAGATATTCTTGAAGAAATTATCGGGGACTTTACCACCAATATTCTCCCTGATCACAGTAAAGAAGCGAACGTTCAACAAGACGGTTCTGTTTTAGTAGATGGCAGTGCTAACGTACGAGAACTCAACAAAGAAATGAACTGGCATCTGCCGACTGAAGGACCCAAAACACTTAATGGTTTGATTTTAGAATATTTAGAAGAAATACCTGAAAACAAAGTCAGTGTTCGTTTAGACGGATATCCATTAGAAATTATTGAAACCACTGAAAATATGATTAAAACGGTGCGTGTGATGCCAGAGTATTATAAAACCCCGGAAGCAATAGCCAAAGAAAACTAAGCGCGCTGCTTTCTTAGCGCTAACGCTTTTTCTTTAGCTGCATTAACCTTTTCAGATAAGGTGGTTAATTTATCCATTAATGCAGGTAAATCAGAATCATCACGCAAATCATCATCTTCAACATGACGTTGCAGTGCGATTTTTAAATGTTCTGGTAATGTATTAGACCTCATAACTCTCTATTCTTATCGCTTTTAGCGAAAATAAACCTCTCATCTCGTTATCGGTGAAAATGTAAATTACTTGAATAGATTTAACGAGACTTATAGAACGCCTTGATAATGCTTAGCTAATATGCCTTTTAATGTCGCCCTATCACATTCTACAACTGCCATGGAGCCTGTATTAAACAAAACACCTTCTTTAGAATAAAGAACCTCTGACATTAAGAAGCTTACAAACGGCATATGGCTAACAATTAAGATAGCATTAATTTCATTAAAATCACTTTTACTTTCCAATAAAGCACTCAAGTAATCACAAAAATGAGCAGCACTAGCATCCGGCGTAACATCTCTACTTATTAATTTATGGCGTATTGGAATATGACCTTTAACGATATTAAAAGTCTGCTCAGCCCTTACATACGGACTAACTAAAGCTAAATCGATTTTAATATGTGGATAATGCTGAGAGAACCAATAAGATGTATCGCGAGCTTGCTCTTCTCCAACACTAACTAACTGACGAGAAGCATCATTTTTTACCATGTTTTCAGCCATACCATGGCGCATTATACATAGCGTTACCTTTGAATCGTTTTGCGTACTACTTTGACCCAGCATAAATATTGTGCTTAAACTCTTATGTATAGTGAACAATAACAAATTTCATAACGTTGGCAAGACACAAGCAGCGTGAACGTCAAATTTATTACAAATGAGAACTCCGCATTGAGCATAAAATGTGTTTTAAACAAAAATACGATATTTCACTCTGTAAACGATGCTTCTTCTTTTGTCAGCATCAAGTCCAAAAACACATCTACAGTGCACTTTTCTTTATCAGTAAGAGCGGGCCATTTTTTTGATCCTGATGATATTCAGGGGTTATCACACTTACTTGAGCATATGTTGTTCTTAGGCAGCCGACAGCAGCCTAATCCGAATCAAATAATACATCATATTCAAGAAAAAGGAGGATCAGTAAACGCATGGACATCAGGGGAGTTTTCTAATTACCATTTTAGTTGTCCGAATGAGTCTTTCAGCGAAATTATTCCTGCATTCATAGACGCTATTTTCCATCCTCTTTTATCGATGGATATGATTGAAAAAGAAATTGACGCTATCGATGCCGAATTCAAGTTTAAACGTAAAGATGAATTACGCAGGTTATATCAAATTCATAAAGAAACTTGTAACCCAGACCACCCTTTTAGCAAATTTTCTGTAGGAAACGCAGCGCTTTTTAGACAGCATAGTTGCAGTTATTTACGAAGCAGTTTAAAAGAATTTCATTCTCGTCATTATACAAAAAGTAATATTAGAGTCGCCCTTTGTGGGTCATCTTTGTCAAACCACGATATACAAACACTAACGGCATCCCTTGAGCACTTACCTTCTATTCCAGAGGTTCAAACTGGTTGGCCTCAGTTGTATAGAAAGCAAGATTTAAAAATACAGATAGATGTTAAACCTCTACAAAAAGCACGACGACTTATTGTTAGCTTTGCCTTACAAACTAAAATTAAACGTGTAGAAAATGCGCTTTTTTACATTAGCCACCTATTAGGAGACGAAAGCAACGGTAGTTTATTAGCCTACCTAAAAGCAAAAGAGCTAGCGACAAACCTAGTTGCAGGTAGCGGAATAGAGGGCTCAGACTTTAAAGATTTTAACGTTAACATTCAGCTTACCGAAAAAGGCGAAGATGACATTGAAACAATACTTAACTCTCTTTTCTACACGTTAACCCTTATACGAAAAGACGATGAGAACTGGCGAAGAGACGAAAAGGCATTTTTAGATAACCTTGCAAGAGAGCATTCAGAGTCTCCACCATCCCTTGATGCTATTTGCGAATATGCTGACAGGTTATTTGAAAACAGCCACGGACACATCAATGAACCTTGTACACAAGAAGAATTGATGTCAGCGTTAGGTTGGATGACAACGGATAATCTAAGAATCAAACTCATATCTCCAAATATAGAAGCGAATAGAGTGTGTGCATATTACGATGCTCAATACGCTGTTCATGATTTATCAGACAGTAAAATTCAAGTATGTAATAACCCAACCGAAAATCCTGAAATTTATTTACCCAAACGCAATCCTTATGCAAAATCATCGCCGAAGAAAGTGCCAAGACATAACCGGTTCTCATCCCCAAGATTAATAAATAGCCGGAAATATAAAAAAGTATGGTTCAGTCAAGAGCTGCAATTTAACAGTAGTAAAGGTGACCTATATTGCAGTTTTGACTTACCTTCATTGTGTGATAACGCACAAAACAACGCTGTAAAACGCATATGGTTATTAGCCGTTAACGATCGATTACAAGAATCTTTGTACCATGCTAGTATCGCCGGTTTACACTATCGCCTTTATGGACATCAATGTGGTTTCACCCTGCATTGTCGAGGTTTTACAGATAACCTTTTAGGTTTAGCTGCTGATGTATTAGATAAGAGTTTTAACGACCCCTTGGATGAAAAAGCATTTAATCATGCTTATCATGCACAAAAAAGAGCCCTTGCTAACACACTCTTAAATAAGCCGATAAATCGTCTTTTATCACGGCTTGGCGTAATTATTCAAAAGTACAATTATGCTCCAGCGTCTTTACTAAGCGCTTTAGATACAATAAATTTCACTAATTTTAGTCAAGTCATAAGTCATTCATTTCGCCATAGTTATAGCGAATCATTACTTCATGGTAACTGGACTCTCGCCAACAGTGAATTTTGGTCATCACACCTTGATACACTGCCATCACGCTTTGATATTCCAAGTATATCAAGACACGTTATTCAGCTTCCTTTAGGTAAAACATCTATAAACTGCGTTGAATGTGAACATGAAGATGCAGCAGTTGTTTTATACCTTCAGGCTCCTAGTGATAGCGCTAAAGATACTGCTTTTTGCATGATAGTAGAACAGCTATTAGCGGGTCCTTATTTCAACGCACTGAGAACTGAAAAACAACTTGGCTATATTGTTGGCTCAGGTTATGTACCTCACAACCAACACCCCGGAATAGCATTTTATATTCAAAGCCCAACTCACGGTCCAAATGAACTTTACTTAGCCATGATTAGTTTTTTAAAAGAACAAATTAATAACTTGGTATTTTACAAAAACTATTGGCCGTCAATTAGAAAAAACCTATTAAAGCAAGTTTCTGAAGAAGACACTAATTTGGCAAAACAGTCACAAAGAATTTGGTTAAATTTAGCCGCTGGAGATATGTCAAATAACAGGCAAAAACAATTAGCTTTTGCTATCAACGAATTCTCATTTGACGAACTCGTCGAGGACGCAAAATCTATACTTTCTAGACAGTCATTTGGTGAATTAATACTCTACACAAAAGGTAAATTTTCTTTTTTAAACAATGATTTCGGCAAAAATATCACCAATTTATCCCGATTCAAAGACGAAGCCTCCTTTTTTGATTAAAATAACTTGTACAGCACGAATAAATTGTGCATATTTATCAAGGTAATAGAGTATGGATGCTTAAAATAACTTTAAGCTGGTATTCACCGTATAAGGTAGTATGTGCGTAAACTGACTCTCATTAATTCGCTTTTTTTGTATTTAGCTATTGTTGTGCTGAGTGGGCTTTCGCTTAACGGCTTTGCGGCCGTATCATCGTCCTTAATGCCCTCTGCAAACAATCATAAATATTTATCAGCTGACATACGACTTGGCATTCCACAAACTTACATTTTAGAAACAATTGAAGACGAATTTGGTTTCCTTTGGTTTGCCTCTTCTGAAGGCTTAATTCGTTTTGACGGTTATGAAACTAAAATTTATTTATCCGACAAACACAATAAAGCTACATTACCTAGCAACTTCGTCAGACGTGTATTTATTGACACAAAAGGAACCCTTTGGGTAGCAACAATCAAAGGCTTAGCTAGATTTAATCGCTATACTGAAAAGTTTGACCGAATTTTCATTTCCGATAATGCAAGTCTAGATACCGATATCTGGGAAATAAACGAAACACAAGACGGAAAAATATTAGTCGCGAGTTCAAACGATTTTTATCAGTATGAAGAATCAATAAACAAGCTCGTAAAATACAATAAAAATATCCGCTTCCCTTCCAATATTGTAACCTTCTTAGATGAACCAAATCGTATATTATTCGGTACATTACGAGACGGTGGTTTTGTTTACGACAAAACGAGTAGGCAACTGTATGCGCTAACCGAAACTAACCCTTTCTCCATTCACCTCGATAGCAAAGAAATTCGGGACATTCAGCACCTAGATAACAACTACTGGTTTGCAACAGAAAAAGGATTAGTGCTTCTCGATACAGAAACTGGCAACAATGAACACAAGTATTATGTGAAAGACTGTGTTATTAGGAGTGTGACTCAACACAAAAAAACAATAATTGTGACTAGCGGTTCTGAAATTGTTGAGTTGTTAAAAAATCAAACAGACTCTACCTATTATGTATCCTCTCAATTCGACTCAAGCAATGACAATATTCTCTCATTGTACATTGATACAAATAACTCTAGATGGCTGGGAACAGATAACGGAGTAAAATTAAAAACCAATTTCACCAACTACCTTCCGATCATTACAGCAAAGTTTCGCAACGAGAATAGCGATTCTGAGTTACTTCCTAATGACATTTGGGGTATCGGGGAAGATACCAGTGGAAATATTTGGTCAGTATCTCAGAACGGTGAAGTACAGAAATACACCCCATCCAACGAACAAGTCACATTGTTTCATATTGAAGAAAATATAGAAGCATGGGACTTAGCTATTGACCGAAGTAATAGCCTATGGATAGCATCTAATAAAGGGTTACTTGTGTTTAGCATCGAGAATAACAATCTCGTCCCAATCTCAACTCTGTTACAACACAACCCTGTGTATGACATATACATGGATGATGAAAAAGTTTGGTATTTTACTGACGATTCAACGCTTAGCTATATAGAAACAAGTGACCCATCTTTAACCCAAGTAGACATAAAATTTGATACTACTCTTCCTCAATCTCGAGTGGCTAAGTTAGATAGCCAAAATAGATTTTGGTTTGCCAGTCCATTCAAAACAATTATTTATGACAATGACAAAAGGCAGATTATTGATGCTCCAGATTATTTAGACACAATTAAGGCACTTATCGCTGTCATTGAAGCTAAAGACTTCATTTGGCTCATCACCCACGACCAGGGTATCCTTAAAGTAAACTCTGATACATTAGAAGTTACTGACACTTTTTTATTACCTAATCAAAATGAAACAATATTCTCCGCCTTAGGTAGTGACGAGGGTATTTGGTTTACTAACGGTAGCTCACTATATTCATTTGATTTTGATACTCACCTAATTAATCAAACAATTAAACCGGCACAATTGTCATACAACATATTGTACGAGCGCGTCGCGTTAAAAGCGTCAGATGAGCTTTTTTTGTTTGGGGGCAAATATGGGTACCACCTGTTAAATCCAAGTTTATTAAAGGCGTCACAAAAAACATCCTTAACTACCAATTCACCAATCATTTCCGGATTTCGACTGCGTTCAGAGAATTTACCATTTTCAGATCCTAGCTCGTCTTTAAGCAAACCGATTTATTTATCTAACGAACTTAATCTAGATTACAACGATGACCGCTTTAGCTTTCTATTCGCGCTGGTAAACTCCCCTTCACCATTGGAAGTACAATATCGCTATAGACTCAAAGGTTACGACGATAAATGGGTGTACACCGAAGATGCCCTATCTCGACGAGCTATTTTTCATAACATATCTTGGGGCAAGTACTCGTTGTTAATACAGGCCAAAGAGCCAGACAAGGCATGGTCGTCTTCTACCCAATTGGCAATTAATATAGCACCTCCCCCCTGGTTCTCAGCTGAAGCTATATTTGTATATGTTTTTACGTTCATTGTATTAATTGGTTTGTTTATTCGCTACGCACAGCAAAAGAGCAAAGCAGCGAAGATAGTACTTGCTTCAGAAGAGCGCCTAAAGTTAACCCTTTGGAGTAGTGGTGATGAACTTTGGGACTGGGATATAACTAAAAACCACGTTCATCGCTCTAATATCTGGGGAACAATTTCATTCCCAATTGATTCAATAAGAGGAAACAAAAATGCAAATGGGAATATTCATCCTCTTGATTTAGATAAAGTGAAATTAGCCTTACAGCAACATCTTGACGGGCTTTCTGACTTTTATGAAATATCTTATCGCGTAAAAACCATTGCGGATGAATGGATATGGGTACTAGATAGAGGCAAGGTGGTTAGTAAAGACGATACGAATACTCCTATAAGAATGACAGGTACGTTGAAGAACATTCAACACCTTAAGGAAGCAGAGAAAACACTCGAATTATTCGAACGCTCCTTTGAAAATATCTCTGAAGGCGTATTTATTACAAACACCGCATTTAAGTTTATTTCTGTAAACAGTGCTTATTGCAAGTTTACCGGAGAAACTCAAACTCAGGCATTGTCATCTTATTTGAGTTTTAATCAATATCCTGATGTATTTACAGAAGAAGTGAAAAAAACACTGAAGCATCGCCAGAATTGGTCTGGCGAAGTCGAATCTCAACGTCGTAACGGTGAATCTTACGAAATTGAAATGAATATCAATGCAATTGAAGGCGATGACGGTAAAATAAGCCACTACGTAGGGGTATTTTCTGACATTACCGCGAGAAAAGGAACTGAAAAAGAATTACTCAAGTTGTCTAACACCGACCCGTTAACTGAGCTTCCCAACCGTTCATTTTTCCAGGCTTATCAACAAAACCTAGTCCGTCGAAACGAAAACCATACCTTGCTTATTTTAGATATGGATAACTTTAAGAAGATTAATGATTCTCTAGGTCATCACACGGGCGATTTACTCATTAAGCAAATTTCCACACGACTTCGTAGCATTACGAGAAATGCTGATACATGCTATCGCATTGGTGGTGATGAGTTTAGTATTTTGATTGAACAAGAAACAAACGTGCACCTGGTTACTCGCTATGCGCAAAATGTACTTAACTCTCTATCAGCTCCTTTTGTTATTAATAAACAAGAGTTTGTATTAAGTGCTAGCTTAGGCATAGCTTTGTATCCAGTCGATGGTGCATCTCCTCAGGAACTATTAAAAAATGCCGACACTGCTATGTATATTGCAAAAAACACGGGGGGTAATGCATACAAGTTCTTCAGTGGAGAAATGAATAAAAATGCAGTACGGCAACTGCAGATTGAGAATTTGATCCGTCACGGCCTAAAAGGCGACTTATTCACCGTATTTTATCAACCTAAAGTCGATATTATATCGGGCAGAATGACTGGTATGGAAGCCTTAGTACGCTTTGAACATCCAGAGAAAGGTATTATAAGTCCAAGCCAATTTATTCCTCTAGCCGAGCAATCAGGTCAAATTATTGACATAGGCGAAGTGGTACTAGAAAAAGCACTACAAGATACTAAGCGCTGGGTAGATGCTGGTTTGTTTTCAGGCCGAGTTGCAGTCAATTTGTCGGCAAAACAGTTCGAACTCACTGATTTGGATGAAAGGATCACAAAAATCATCAACAAAGTGGGTATTTCGCCTGCCCACTTAGAATGTGAAATAACCGAAGGGACCTTGATGGAGAACCCTGAGCAAGGCTTAGAGCTAATGCACAGGCTTAGAGAAAAAAGTATTCATTTAGCCCTTGACGACTTCGGGACTGGCTATTCTTCACTTGCCTACTTGAAGCGATTCCCACTAAATACATTGAAAATAGATAAAGCATTTATTGATGATATTGCTCACTCAAATGTAGATCGCCATATGGCAGCTGCTATCATCAACATTGCTCACAATCTCAATCTCAATGTAGTCGCTGAGGGAGTAGAGAGAGAAGAACAATTAGCTATATTGAAGCGATATGATTGTGAAATGCTTCAGGGCTACTTGTTTAGTAAGCCTGTACGCGCTGAAAGGTTTGAAGCTATGCTTCGTGACAATATGAGTCTACACAGACTTTTATCTCGTTAATCATTGTTTAAATATAAAAATGGCATATAAATCGCTTATAAATCAATGACTGCTTTAATTTTGACAGTCGATATTTTAAATTTAAATAATGAGGATCGAAACCATGTTGAAAGCGTATGCTGTTGCTGTAGCTTTATCTACAACTACGCCTGTGGAAACTACCACTGAAGTTCAAAACCAACCATTGAAAGATACTTCAACCCAAACCAGTGTTCAAAAAGGATACAAAAGAGGTGGAAGTATTTTAGTCATTCCAAGTATTGATTCTCAAGTTCAAAAAGGCTACAAGCGAGGCGGTAGCATTTTAGTTATACCTAACTAAAATAGACATCTATAGAAATAAAAAAGAGACAGGACGCCTCTTTTCTATTTTTAAACGGAAATTAGCCAAGATTACTCATAGAACGTCTTCCCTTCTTCAGCCATAGTAACTAAGCACTCAGCTGGTTTAAATTTTTCATCTAAGGTATCTGCAAAATGAGTCAATGTTTCTACCACATTGTCGATGCCTAATGTGTCCATGTAACGGAATGGCCCACCGAGAAAAGGGGGAAACCCTATACCGAAAATTGCTCCAATATCACCGTCTCTAGGGCAACGTATAACCGCTTCATCTAAGCACCGAGCAGCTTCGTTTAGCATCATCATTACACAACGCTCTGCCACTTTTGCACTGCGTAATGTTTTTTCAGGTGTTACCGACAAAAGGGAATAAATGGACTCATCAACGTCTTTTCCTGGCTTTTTACCACTATACGCATAAAAGCCTCGTTTATTCTTTTTCCCTTTCCTATCGTCTGCTAAAACCTTGTCAAACGCTGAAGGGGCATTAAATCTATCACCAAATTCATTCACTAAGATAGGAATGATCTTGGTTCCCACATCAATACCCACTTCATCAAGTAATTTAACTGGGCCAACAGGAAACCCAAATTTCACCAAGGATTTGTCGATGTGGTCAATGGGCTCACCTTCAAGCAGTATTACCGCAGCTTCGTTCATGTAAGGAGCTAGAATACGATTTACATAAAATCCTGCGCCATCCTTTACTACAATGGGGGTTTTACCTTGCTTTTTAGCAAACGCTACTGTGGTAGAAATGGTCTCATCTGAAGTTTTATCCGTTGCAATCACTTCAGCAAGCGGCATTTTATCTACCGGTGAAAAGTAATGTAATCCAATGACATTTTCAGGACGTTCGGCTTTTTCCGCAATATCTGCAATTGGAATTGATGACGTGTTTGATGCGAAGATAGTCGACTCACTACAGTGCGTTTCAACATCATTAACCATAGTTTGTTTTAAACCAACATCTTCGAATACAGCTTCAACAATAATATCTGCGTCTTGCATGCCACGGTAATCTAATGTCCCCGTTAACATATTCATTTGTTTTTGCATTAGCGACTTTTTAATAAAACGTTTCTTCACTTTTTTATTTAATAAGTCGTAGCTATATTTCATCGCATTGGCAATGCCTTCTGGACGAATATCTTTTATTCGTGCAGGCACACCCGCTTTTGTTGCAGTAACAAACGCAATCCCACCGCCCATTAGACCACCACCAAGCACACCTACTTTGTGTACAACCTTAGGGTCAACATTGGCAACACCATGCTCTTTTTTCATTTCCGTTGTGGCAAAGAAAATATTACGTAATTCTTTTGATTCTGATGTCATAACTAGCTCACCAAAACTCTTTGCTTCATGGCGCAATCCAGCAACCATACCGCTTTTAATTCCGCGTTCAATCACCTCGATAATTTTTGTTGCCGCAGGGTAATTACCTTTAGTTTTAGCTAACGTTTGCTCCCGCGCTTTTTTGAACATGATATCGCGGCCAAATCCAGTTTGTTCTAGAACTTTATTAACCATTCCTTTTTGTGGCTTAGCACGATCCGGTTTACTTTTAAGAGCAAATTTTTCTGCTACATCCACTAACACAGTCAAAGGCACCATATCGTCCACTAAGCCAAGTTTTTTAGCTTGTTTTGGACGCTTTGAAGACCCTGTTAACATCATTGTCATTGCTGGCTGAATACCCACAAGAGCAGGTAGACGCTGAGTTCCTCCGCTACCTGGAAGCAAACCCAACTGAACTTCAGGCAAACCTAGCTGAGTCGCATCGCTATCACTACACACGCGATAATGGCACGCCAGTGCAAGCTCTAACCCGCCACCCAATGCAGGGCCGTGAATAGCCGCAACAAAAGTTGCTTTCATGTTTTCAATACGATTGAAAACATCTTGGCCGCCTTTCGCTATAGTTTCAGCGTCTTCAGCCGTTTCGCACTCTGCCAGCATAGATATATCTGCGCCAGCAACAAAAGAATTGGATTTTCCACTGATTAACACCACACCTTTGATGCTAGCGTCATTATCAATTTCATCTAAAATGGCGTTAATTTGATCACCAAATTCTAACTTTAAGGTGTTCATGGACTCATTGGGTACGTCCATAGTCAATATAGCAACGCCGTTATCTTGTTTTTTAAGGGTAAATGTATCAGTCATTATTCTGTCTCCACAATCATTGCTGCGCCTAATCCACCTGCTGCACACGCAGTTACTAGACCGGTACCACCACCTCTGCGGTTAAGTTCATTCAGCATTTGAGTAATCATTCGAGTGCCCGTTGCTGCAAATGGATGGCCATAGGCAAGAGAGCTTCCCATGACATTAAATTTGTCCATATCAATGATTCCCGTAGCCTTATCTCTGCCTAATTTTTCTTGCGCAAACTTGTCACTTGCGAACATTTTAACGTTAGCCAAGGTTTGTGCAGCAAACGCTTCGTGCATCTCAATAAGGGTTAAGTCATCTAACGTCATACCCGCTTTATCAAGGGCGATAGGCGTAGCATAAGACGGTCCCATCAACATGTCTTCCCACACATCAATAGCGGAAAACGCATAGCTTTTAATGTAACCAAGTGGGGTATAGCCTAGGGCTTTTGCTCGGCTTTCAGTCATCATTAAAATAGCCGATGCCCCGTCTGTTAACGGCGTAGCATTCGCGGCAGTAACCGAACCGTGTTTTTTATCAAACACAGGGCGTAATTTTGCGTATCCGTCTAGTTTAGAATCAAAACGTACATTGTTATCTTTTTCTAATGCCCCTTTGTAAGGCGCAGCATAGGCGGTCATGACTTCTTCACTCAATTTGCCCTGCTCCCAGCTTTCAGCAGCAAGAGAATGAGAACGATGAGCTAAAGCATCTTGTTCTTGGCGAGAAATGTCATGAGATTTTGCCATTTGCTCTGCGGTTTGTCCCATAGACAAGCCCGTGGAATATTCAGCAACCGCAGGAGGCACTGGCAACAAATCTTTCACTGATAGCTTTTTCAGTACATTTAATTTTTGCCCAAGGGTTTTCGTTTTCTGTAAATCCACTAAGGCTCTTGCTAAGGTTTTCGATACGCCAATAGGAGAAACTGAAGTAGAATCAGCACCACCTGCAATACCGACTTCAATATTTCCAGCCATCATGGCTTCAGCAATATTGACCGTAGACTGAAAACTCGTCGCACAGGCGCGAGACACACTATACGCGTCAGTATGCACATTCATTCCAGTGCCCAGCACAATTTCACGGGCGATATTGGGCGCCTCTGGCATTTGTACAACTTGACCATAAACCACTTGCTCAACCCATTTAGGGTCAACGCCATGACGAACCAATAACTCGTTTACAACCATTTTTCCCAAGTCGACGGCTGGTACGCCGTGAAAATAAGTTGCCATTTTTGCGAATGGAGTACGCAAACCTGCGACGACCGCAATTCTATCGCCACTTCGCGTTGTTACTGATTGTTGTTTAGCCATATGTCACCTTAAAATTTTCTACCGTAAGTGGTCAGACCTGTAATAAGACAAGATTCTTGCAGACTCCCGCATAAATAGCAAACATTAGATGCTTGAAAGAAATAAAAGGAACCTTATATAGGTATTATGGTCTAGAAAAAAAAATAAATATAAAAAGGTTAGTATTTGTATGGCGAAGGAGCCTTTTGTTCAGCTACACGATTATTTAGACAGTCAAATTGTAGGGCAGCGTTCCCTAACGACAAACTTACTTATCGCATTAATTGCCGATGGTCACTTATTAGTAGAAGGTCCTCCTGGGTTAGCAAAAACCCGTGCAATTAACGCACTCTCTCAAGGCATTGAAGGCGATTTTCACCGAGTTCAATTTACGCCAGATTTATTGCCTGCGGATTTGACCGGTACTGATATCTACCGTCCAGAAACCGGCGAGTTTAATTTCCAATCTGGCCCCTTGTTTCACAATCTTGTGCTTGCCGACGAAATAAACCGAGCACCGGCAAAAGTACAATCTGCCTTGTTAGAAGCAATGGCAGAACGTCAGATTACCGTGGGGAATAAAACCTACCCTTTACCAGAGCTGTTTTTGGTAATGGCTACGCAAAATCCATTGGAACAAGAAGGCACATACCCCCTTC
Source organism: Alteromonas sp. 5E99-2 (assembly GCF_017368475.1). Taxonomy (GTDB): domain Bacteria; phylum Pseudomonadota; class Gammaproteobacteria; order Enterobacterales; family Alteromonadaceae; genus Alteromonas_F. The sequence goes on along the minus strand of NZ_JAFNJE010000009.1, from coordinate 8,884 downwards.
CTGAAGCCCAATTAGATCGCTTTCTAATGAAGCTTGAACTGGATTACCCTGACGCCGAAACAGAATTAACTATATTAAGGTTAAACAGAAGCGAAGCCAAACACGAAAAATCTGCCACGCCAGAGCCTTTGTCACAGCAGCAAATTAGTGAAGCAAGACAGTCATCACTCAATTTGCATCTAGCAGAGTCTTTAGAAACTTATATAGTGCAGTTGATCATGGCAACACGAAATCCTGGTGCCTATGACTCAAGTCTTGCTCAAGTAATTGAGTTTGGCGCTAGCCCTAGAGCCTCTCTGTCTTTAGAGCGTTGTGCGCGCGCTCACGCATGGTTACAAGGCCGAGATTTCGTCGGTCCTGACGACATACAAGCCGTATTTTTTAATGTGTTGCGCCACCGAATTATTTTGTCTTATCAAGCGGAAGCGGAAGGACACACTATTAACGGTGTACTCAAACGTATTTTGGATTGTGTGCCTGTTCCTTAAATGAATAATGTGAATAAAATGACACAACAACTCGCGGCTTTATCAGCCGACGGTGTAAACTTAGGCACCCGCGAGTTATTGTTCTACCAAAGTTATACCAAATTACTCGATATGTCGCCTTTATCAAAAGTAAAAGCCCATTTGTCCGGTGGCTATGTGAGCGCCATCAAAGGCAGAGGTATGGAGTTTGATGAAGCGCGCCACTATCAAGCCGGTGACGACATTCGAGCTATCGATTGGCGGGTTACTGCACGTACGGGTAAAACCCACACTAAAATTTACCGAGAAGAGCGAGAGCGCCCTGTCTTTATTCTTTGTGATGCTAGCAACAGTATGAAGTTTGGTACTCAGTTGTTTTTAAAGTCGGTACAAGCTGCCCACTTTGCTAGCCTTTTAGGTTGGACTGCGGTGAATCGCGGCGACAAATTAGGCGCAATTTTATTTAATGACAACGACCATATAGAAATTAAACCCAAAAGTCGGAAAAAAGCAGCCCTTGCCTTATTTCACGGCCTAACTTCGGTTCATTCACAAGCTTCAACCAGTGCTGCTGAAACGTCTGCGAACAAAGAAAATGTGTTTGAGCAAAGCCTAATGCGTTTAAGACGGTTAGCCAAGCCTGGAAGTTTGGTTTATATACTGTCGGATTTTGAGCAGTTAAATGAAACATGCTCTAAGTACATAAGTGATATTCACCGTCATTGTGAAGTCCATGCAATCGATATTTTCGACCCCATTGAAATCACTCTTCCAGCTTCAGCTAAAGGGCGTAGGCTTTCGCTAAAATCTGCGTTTTCGTCAGAAACCGTCACCCTAGGTTCTGCGGCATCTCATAATGCCTATTCAAAAGAAAGGGCCAAAAAGCAACAGCGTTTAGATTCACTGTTAATGCCTTATGTGAATCAATACTTACCCATTAGTGCTGGTGAATTCTTACTCGACCAAATAAAAACACACAGCGGTATACCCAAATGAATCCACTGGATAATCTAGCTGACATCGCAGAGCCGAGCTCTGTAAACATCTGGCCTCTGGCATGGGGCTGGTGGGCCGTTATTTCTATTGTATTACTGTTAGTTGTATTACTTTTCGTCATCATTGCAAAAAACGTTAAACGCAATGCAGTGCGAAAAACAGCATTAGCACAACTCAAACACGCTAACGCTACGAATACCCTTAGCGTTTCTCAAGCCAGTACTTTATTAAAACGTACGTGCATTAGTTACTGCGGAAGAGAGCCTATCGCCAAATTACATGGTTCACAATGGGTTGAATTTTTGTTTAATTCGCTAAAAACATCGAGTCAGAACAAACTAACAACTGAACAACTGACTCTTTTTGCGCAGTCTCATTATATGCCAAACCCAGAATCAAACTCAGCACTCATATTTGAGCTCACATCAACGTGGTTAAAGGCCGTTGACTTAAACAAGCTCATTGCCTACAAAAATGAGGTCGGCCATGTTTAGTTTTGAATGGGTGTGGGTGTTCGCCGCATTGCCTATACCTGTGTTATGCAGATGGTTACTACCAACCTTGTCGTCTCAATCTCAGTCTCTTACTGTGCCCTTTCACTTATCCAGTGAATTATCCGCTCCGGCCACAAACAATAAAACCCATATTTTCAGTCAATTGGTTTTATGGGTAATTTGGATACTCTTTTTGACTGCTGCAGCTCGTCCTCAATGGTTAGGCGACCCAATTACAGTTCCTAGTGAAGGCAGAGAGATGATCCTAGCCGTCGACTTGTCAGGCTCGATGCAAATAGAAGATATGGAACTCAATGGCAGAACCGTGGACCGCTTAACTATGGTGAAATCAGTTTTAAGCGATTTTGTAGAGCGTCGAGTAGGCGATAGATTGGGCCTTATATTGTTCGCTGATACTGCCTATTTACAAGCCCCGATGACCTTTGACCGCAAAACGGTATTTACCCTTTTACAAGAAGCCGTTATTGGCTTAATTGGTGAAAAAACAGCCATTGGTGACGCCATAGGCTTAGCCGTAAAACGGTTTCGAAATAAAGAAGAAAGCAACAATGTGTTAGTACTGCTAACAGACGGACAAAATACCGCTGGGAACATTAGTCCAGAAGAAGCCAATCAGCTCGCAATAGAACAAAATGTAAAAATTTACACTATTGGTATTGGTGCTGATTCACTTCGTGTCAGTAGTCTTTTTGGTTCACGACAAGTTAACCCGTCTAGAGATCTTGATGAAAAACTGCTCAGTGAACTAGCAAAAAGTACTGGTGGACAATATTTTAGGGCCCATAATGCACAAGAGCTTGAAACCATATACACCTTATTAGATCAATTAGAGCCTATAGAAGGTGATGGTCAAACCTATCGCCCACTACACAGTTTATTTTTATACCCACTACTTGCGGCGTTAGCCCTACTCTTCTTGCTTAGCTTGTCGCAGGTTTATTGGTTGGGAATGCGCAATGTTAAATGATTTTCACTTTTTAAGGCCTGAATGGCTCTATGCATTAATTCCATTAATATTAGTATGGATCCTAGTAAACAAATTTCCTAAGAATCAACAAGACTGGCAAGGTGTTATTTCGCCTCATTTGTATAAGCATTTGTTTCCTACATCACAGAAGAATATCAACCTATTAGGGTTAGCCTATGCACTCACCTTTGCATTAGCCCTAGGTGTCATCGGCGCTGCTGGGCCCACAGTAGAAAAACTGCCTCAGCCAGTATTTTCTGTAGATAAAGGGCACGTTGTGGTTATGGATATGTCGTTATCTATGCGTTCAACTGACATTGCACCAGACAGGCTTACCAGAGCAAAGTTTAAAGCCATTGACTTAGTACAACTCATTAATGAAGGTGAAATTGGTCTAGTCGCCTATGCTGGCGATGCTTTTACCATTAGCCCATTAACTGAAGATATTTCAACTTTAGAAACCTTGATACCAAGCCTAAGTCCAGAAATCATGCCAGTTCGCGGTAGCGATGCCTATGCGGGGCTGACCTTAGCTGCTGACTTGTTACTCCAAGCGGGTTATCCAAATGGAACCATTTATTGGATCACTGATGGAATTGATATTCGCGAAGCAAAAGACATTAGCGAGTGGATAAACCAGTCCTCTTTTCAAATCAATGTGTTAGCGGTAGGAACCAAAGAAGGTGCTCCTATAACCCAAGCTAATGGCGAATTATTTAAAGACTATTCGGGCAGTATTGTTATTCCAAAACTGAATGTCGGCCCTTTAGTCGCCGTTGCCAAGCAATCAAGTGGTGCGGCGAGTGAAATTACAACCGATGATAGTGATATTAAACGCATCACATCAGCAGTTGTCCCTCCCAGCGCATCTGATGATGAAGAGGAAGAAAAACTCGGTGGTGACCAATGGCGTGAACTAGGCCCTTGGCTTGTTATCCTAGCCCTTCCCTTTGTCGCCTATTTATTCCGCCGCGGTTTGATTGCCGTTATGGTACTCACCTTTTCATCCACGGTGTTTTATCCTCACCCCAGTTTTGCCAATGACGCAGACATAAGTGTGCCAAGCAAAGGGTCGCCTAACTCAGTCACAAGTTGGTTTAAAAACAAAGACCAACGGGGCTTAGATGCTTACAAGAACAAAGATTATGAAGACGCTGCCAACGAGTTTAACGACCCTATGTGGCAAGGCTCCGCTCATTACCGCCAGGGTAATTACGAAGAGGCTATATCGTCATTTTCACAATTAGACAGCGCTGATGCTTGGTACAATACCGGCAATGCACTGGCGCAGTTAGGTAAATTAGACGAAGCCATAGAAGCCTATGGCAATGCGCTATCTAGAGACCCTGGTTACTCTGCTGCTGAACAAAATAAAGCCTTAGTGGAATCGCTAAAAGAGCAGCAAGAACAAGAGCAACAAAACGACGAGAATAGCGAAAACAACCAAGATCAAAACGGTGAAAATAGCGAAGATAACCAACAAGACGATAGTCAGAGTGAGGGACAAGAAGAGAGCCAAGGGGACAACCAAGACTCTAATCAAGACAACGGCCAAAGTGATGAACAGCAAGAAGACAGCGAAGGTAATCCATCGGATCCGCAGCAAAACGGCGAAAATGAATCTGAAAATTCAGAGCAACCTCAAGAATCTGAAGAAAATAGTCAACAACAAAGTGAAGAATCCCCTGAATTCAATGATGAAGAGTCTCGTGAAGGTGAGCAAGCAGATGAAGGTAATGACCAAGGCGAAGAATTAGAGCAACAAAAAGCTGTGCAAAATGCACAAATAAATGAAAGCTCTCTCACCGACGAAGAGCGAGAAAAACAACAAAAAATAGAAGCATTATTGCGACGAGTTCCCAATGATCCAGCGTTTTTATTGCAACAAAAAATGCGCCTTGAAGCGCAAAAACGTGCCGGAAAAACTCGCTCTGCACCTCAGGAGAAACAATGGTAAAGCGCACCCTACTCATTATTACCCTAGCATTTTTAGCTACGCCTTTCGCTCATGCATTAGAGGTAGAAGCCTCTGTAGATAAAAATCCGGTGTTAATGGACGAAGCCATAATATTAACAATTACAGCGACGGGCAAAGTTAACAGAAATGCGTTTGACTCATCGCCCCTACTGAAAGACTTTATTGTAAGTAACACGTCTACCAGCAGTAGAACCAGTATTGTCAATTTTGATAAAACAACAACCACCACCTGGCAAACTACACTGCTTCCGAAAAAAATCGGCCAATTTGTTATACCTTCATTGGATATCGATGGCAGTGCTACCCAGCCAATAGCGGTACAAGTTATCCCTGTACCAGATACCAGTGCAAACGAACAACGAGACTTTTTTGTTACCGGTGAAATAGCCCAAGATGATGTGTATGTTCAGCAACACGTAAAATATGTCGTGAAACTACATATGGCGCAAAACATTGAAAGTGGAAGTTTACAGGGGCCAGCTTTAGAAGACGCATCTATAGAGCAAGTTGGAGAAGACAACCAATATTCTGACATCATTAACGGTAAGCGTTTTCAAATTATTGAAAGAACTTATGTTATCGCGCCGGAAAAATCAGGCCAATTTGAGCTACAAGGACCCGTATTTTCGGGCAACGTATTTTTACCCAGTAGTAGCCAATCATATTCTCGATTCAGTCGGACTCAAAATATCGTCAGACGAGGCCCAGCAACCCAGATCAATGTAAAGCCTATTCCAAGTAGCTTTACAGCAAAATGGTTACCCAGTGAATATGTCGCACTTTCAGAAGAATGGTCTAATGACGAGAAATTTATGGTGGGAGAACCCATCACTCGCACTCTAACCCTGACAGTTGCCGGTCAAAACAAAGAACAACTGCCTGAAATAGAGCAGTTTTACCCTCCATTTGTGAAACATTACCCAGACCAACCATCAACGGCATCAGCACAAAAAGACGGGGTTATTTTATCTCAGCGCAAAGAATCTACTGCAATTATTCCTTCAAAAGAAGGTACATTAGTTATTCCCGGCGTAGAAGTCACCTGGTTTAATACAAGAACAGGACAGACAGAAGTCGCCTCTATTCCCGCTCGTTCATTTCAAGTGCTTCCAGCGGCTGAATCCGCAGCGAATAAGGGCTCCCCTAGTCAGACGCAAGAGTTTGAATCTGCACCTGAAGTTGTCGCTCAACCAGCACCGGTATTGGTAGAAAACAAGCAACAGCTATTACTGTGGCAAATTGTGTCCGGCGTTTTAGGTGCTTTGTGGCTAATAACCTTATTCTTATTACTACGCAGCAAAAATAAACCACCAACAGCAAGGTTGGACGTTAAAACCAAATCAGTAACCTTACCGATTTCAACAGGCACATTACACTCGGCAATTGATAATAAAGAGTCGGGAAAAATACAGTCTCAATTATTAGCTTGGTTACAAAAGCAAGACAACAAACAGTACGACAGTCTAGCAGAAGCGTTAAAAGACCCTCAATATGACTCTCTAAACCAAGCTTTATCCAGATATATGTCTGGATTATATAGCGAAAAGAGAAGCAATGTAGATGGTGAAGAGTTAAAATCAGCCATTAATGCATTATCTAAAAAAGCAAAACCAGCAAACGCGAATACTGGTGGACTGGAACCTTTGTACAAGTTATAAGGTAAAGATAATAATACACCCTGTGACATCACACTCGTACACACTTATAAATAATTGCGGACAATTTTATGTTCAAGCGAAATAAAAATGACAAGGTAACGGTCTTATCTGACGTTATGAAAAAACAACAACGTTACGAATCATTAGTACGCGCTCTCCATACAGACATATACAGATATGCATATTGGCTGATTGGAAATAAAGCGATAGCCGAAGATGTAGTGCAAGAGACTTTCTTACGCGCATGGCGTTCGCTCGACTCTTTAAAAGACGAAAAAGCCGCGAAATCGTGGTTGATTACTATTTTAAGACGAGAAAACGCACGGCGTTTCGAACGTAAACAATTCGATTTAGTTGATATAGACGATGTTCATGTAGAAGACCACTCAGCATCTTTAGAGGCGTCTCATACCAATGACGAAGTAAGAAAGCACATTTCTAAATTAGATGAAGAATACCGAGACCCATTAATGCTACAAGTTATTTTTGGCTTTACCGGTGAAGAAATTGCTGAACAACTGTCGTTGAACAAGAATACCGTCAATACGCGTTTGTTTAGAGCGCGCAGTCAATTAAAAGAATCATTAGAACAACCTGTTTTACGAGGCCAGGCAAATGGGTGAGTTAGAATTTAGACGCCGAATATATGAAGATCCAGATTCTCGCGATGAAGATTTATTACAGGAAGCGGAAAGCAATGAATCTAGCCAAAAATTTTGGCAAGAAACCCGTGCTCTTAATGAAAAAATTAAGTCAGCCGTGGATATCCCAGTTCCAAGCGATTTAGCAGACAAGCTAATTTTGCAAAGCACATTTCAAGATCTTGCTCGCCAGAAAAAGCGTTCAAGAGTGCATTTAGCGATGGCAGCATCAGTTGCTTTCGTAATTGGCATGACCTTTACCATGTGGTCGCCAACTCAACAAGATTTAGGTCATGCTGCGATAGCCCACATGAACCATTCACCAGCTGAGTTTACTCAAGCTAGCGAAGTCTCTATTGAGGAAGTCAACGACAAGCTGTCTTCTATGGGGGCACAACTTATTGGTGATATTGGTAGAATTTACTCTGCAAACTTTTGTCGATTGGATTTTGTAAAATCACTACACGTTGTTGTCGATACAGACGATGGTCCAGTATCTGTGTTTTTTACTCCTTATGATAAGGATTCAGCATTACCAGAACGTTTTTCTGAGGATTCCTACACTGGGGAAGGTTTTAGATCACAACGAGCTAATGTCATGGTGGTAGGCGATAAAAACACAGATATCACTGAGATAACAAAGAAAGTTAAAGCCAGTATGAATCGCGCTTAATTAATGTGTTTTAATAAAAAGCCGTACCCATGAGGTGCGGCTTTTTTATTGATTCAGTTTCAATTATTCATTTGAATAACCATAGTTAGCTCGAACAGCCGTTGCAATCCACTTCGCTAAACCTGTTTCAAATTTATCAATGTTAGCAATAAATCTTGCGTCACTTTCCCAGAGTTCCGCAAGCGCGGCAAAGCCCGAAACTGATGTGGTATAAAACCAGTTATCAATGTGCTTTCGATACCTTTGGGCCAATTCCAAGGCCACTTGATTTGTAGGTGCAACTCCTGAACGAAGGGCATGTGCTGCATCTTGCCAAATAGCATTTTCTTCACGCTTAATACGCTCCCAATCTTGAGGTGTATAGTCCTTTGTCTTGTTTTGACTCTCTTTATAGAACTCAGTCCCACCCCACTTTTGTTCTACTTCCTCTTCATACAAAGAAGGGTCAAACCCTTTAAATATATCCCTCAAATCAATATTGGCTTCATCCGTTAACTGTTTAATTGCCATATCGATTGCTTCTACCATTGCGTTTATATTTTCTGCTTGTTTAACCACAGCATTTCTTTGTTGTTGCAAACTTAAGAGCGTATCGAAATTAGCATCATCTAAATTTCTGGCTATATCTTCTAAAGGCAAGCCAAAGGATTTTTGAATCAATATTTGCTGTAACCTTAAGGCGTGCTTCTCAGTGTATATACGGTAACCGGATTCGGTTCTATTGGCTTTAAGCAAACCAATATCATCGTAATGATGAAGAGTTCGAATGGTAACGCCCGATAACAACGCCATGTCTTTAACTGTCATGTCTTCGATTTTTTTCATTTTTTAACTCCATGTTTAACTAGGGCGTGTTGATCTTTGCTGTACAAGTTTTGTTCATTTAGGGCCTTACTGACCGCGGCACTTGCTTGCAGGCTCAGTGGTTCTGAGTCAAAAGCAAGTAACAAAGAGCAGTGAGGCCCTAATTGAACCCTTCGGGCAGTGCT
>NZ_JAFNJE010000099.1 GCF_017368475.1 Alteromonas sp. 5E99-2 | reverse complement strand
GTAAGCAAGCAGATCGGCACAACGATCAAGATCTTCTCGGCGCTGCGCAAGCAACGCATCATGGGCACGCAAAATCGTCAGGCGTTCAGGAATGGTGTGGGAGCCAGCATGAACCAAACGGGCAAATCGCAACATGACCTCCATCGACATGCCCGTTTTGCGTAACCAATACAGAATAGTCATCCAATTGATGTTGTCGGCGCTGAATTGGCGATGGCCACTGGTGTCGCGAGCGACGGGTGGCAAAATCCCTTGTTTTTCGTAATACCGGATCGTGTCGGCACTCAATCCTGTTTCTTGGGCAGCTTCATTGATACGCATGTGGTCCTCC
>NZ_JAFNJE010000098.1 GCF_017368475.1 Alteromonas sp. 5E99-2 | reverse complement strand
GGAATGTACTTACCGTTAGACAGTAAGCAGCCGGCTCAGCGCATACAGTTTCAACTGATAGACAGTGCAGCCAAGGTGGTCTTAACGACAGCAGAGACGTCGGTCATGATGAGCGCTTTGCAGGCAGAGCAAAGGGCTTCGTATGTACACATTGAACTTGAGCGTGTTGAAGGTTTGGATGCAAGTCAGGCTAATAGCAATCAGGTTAATCCCCGTCACTCTTATACCCCTGTTAGCATTCATCCCTCTCAAGGTGCTTATATTATTTATACCTCGGGTACCACAGGTCAGCCTAAAGGGGTTGTGGTGACCCATCGAGGGTTAAGTAATTA
>NZ_JAFNJE010000097.1 GCF_017368475.1 Alteromonas sp. 5E99-2 | reverse complement strand
GTGTTTAATCCTGGTCAAACGCTGTTTTATGAGTTCGAAGTGACCAATACGGGCAATGCGAGCATCCCTGAGGCGGACACCTTGACGATCAATGATAACCGGGTTGATCTGGCAACACTGATCTGTCCAGCAATCCCAGTTGGTGGCCTCCCACCGATTGATCCCGATGGTGATGGCACACCAGATGCCTTGGTTGAAGGCGTGAACCTGCTCACCTGTACTGCCAACTATGAGATTGTCGCTGATGATGTCTCTATCGGTTCTGTAACCAACGTTGCCACAGCCAATACAGCCGCAACTGGTGACAGTAATATCGATGATGCCATTTTCCCAAC
>NZ_JAFNJE010000096.1 GCF_017368475.1 Alteromonas sp. 5E99-2 | reverse complement strand
TTGTAGACGCTTTCTTCCCTAATTTTGAGGCAAGGAGGCCGTTATGGGGAAGCCAAATTTCAGTGAAGATTTCAAGCGTGATGCTGTGCATCCACTGCCCGACAGTCGAAACAGAGTTTCGATGAGAGGGGGATCACGGTGCGTGGGTATCCGGTTCGAGAGGTATCTGAGCGTTTAGGCGTCAGCACCTATTCTTTGTACAAATGGATGAAGCTGTACGCGAAGGCTGCGTCACAGGCATCATCTGTGGACCATGAAGCTGAGAACCGTAGGCTCAAGCGTGAGTTGGCCCGGATGACGGAGGAGCGCGACATCCTAAAAAACCGTTCCGGGTTGGGGCCCGCCTGTGC
>NZ_JAFNJE010000095.1 GCF_017368475.1 Alteromonas sp. 5E99-2 | reverse complement strand
GTTATACGGTACGAGCGTTAAGACCTAGAGAAATATACTCGTAGCGAACCCAATAAACAGTCCCAAAAGTCAGTAGTAACGTTTGAGCTTTTATGGCACGCTTTTAGCGTCTGCGAAGCCGGATAAGACGTGGCTTAATCGCGGCATCGCAGACGCTAAAAGTGAAGCTTTCAAACTTCGAGTAACAGCTCGTACGGCATCGAGTAACAGGGAATATTTTCTAGGTGTACGGAATAGGATTTGCGGGTAGACTAAGGTCAGTGCTCGCAATCGTATAACAAAGCGTTAAAGCGGACGCATACAACAGCGGAGCTTTTTTCTAACACCATAAGTGCGCCGCTTAACTTATTCGTTA
>NZ_JAFNJE010000094.1 GCF_017368475.1 Alteromonas sp. 5E99-2 | reverse complement strand
TGAGGCAGTACTTTGGCAGGCTCCGCAGCACTGAGTAAGCCTTGTAGATGACTGGGTACAATTTTAAGTACATCCACTTGATGTGTTGCCATGTACTTTGCAAATAAATCAGCTTCAAAGGCAACATCTGTTGGTATCATGTGTAACGTACAGCCACGGCACAATGCGCCAAACAAAGTGGTGTTACCTAAGTCAGCAGCAACTGTTGAGACCATCGCCATACTTGTGACATTCTCTTCAATATTAGTCTTTGATAAAACACCTTGTGTGTAATTACTTAACCCTCGATGGGTCACCACAACCCCTTTAGGCTGACCTGTGGTACCCGAGGTATAAATAATATAAGCACCTTGAGAGGGATGA
>NZ_JAFNJE010000093.1 GCF_017368475.1 Alteromonas sp. 5E99-2 | reverse complement strand
GGTGAGCGTTTATACCGAACCGGTGATGCGGTTAAGCAAACCCAGTCGGGTGAATTTGAGTTTATTGGTCGAGTTGATGAGCAAGTTAAAATACGTGGATATCGTGTTGAATTAAATGAAATCAAACAACACCTGCTTGCCCTTGATGCGGTGTCAGATGCAGCGGTACTTGTTGAATCGCAAGATGATAGAGCGCAGCTATATGGGTTTGTGGTAGCCGAAGGCCATGAAACAGATAACCAAACGCTAAACATCACTCATATCAAAGAGGCCCTATCAGCCCGCTTACCCGATTACATGATACCGAGTCGCTTTATTATCTTGGCTGACTTGCCGTTAAATGCGAATGGTAAATTGGATAAAAAAGCC
>NZ_JAFNJE010000092.1 GCF_017368475.1 Alteromonas sp. 5E99-2 | reverse complement strand
TGCTGACGGCCTTCTGCTGTCCGATGGCACACACATCAGATCAGACTTCACCACGGGGGCGGCGGGCGCAAAGCCGCACGATTGGGTCGCTGACATCGACGTTGATATCCACGAAGGCTTTATCACAGTGAACGAGGCGCTACAGTCGAGTAACCCCGACATCTTTGCCGTCGGAGACTGCGCACATCTGAGTTTCGATCCTCGCCCAAAAGCAGGCGTTTATGCCGTCCGAGAGGCACCGGTTTTATTCGACAACCTCCGGGCACGTTTGTCGGGTGCGGATTTGCGGTCGTATCAGCCGCAAAAAGACTACCTCAAACTGATCTCGCTCGGTGGCCAAACAGCCTTGGCGGAGAAGTTCGGCACGGC
>NZ_JAFNJE010000091.1 GCF_017368475.1 Alteromonas sp. 5E99-2 | reverse complement strand
AGGATTTCACCGGATTCGACATCCCAAATCGTGTCGGGGCCGGGAACTTGATCAACGCTGAGCCCCTCGGCAGCGGCCCAACCAAAGGTGGCAAAGTAGGCTTCTGCTTCGCCGACTGGCTTAAGAAGGCGTACAATGGGAGAGCCTTCTTCGAGCGTTTCGCGGTATTGTGTCAGAGACAGGTCATCGATCCGTGCACCTTGCAAAGACAAAGACCCAACCAATTCAGGCGTTTCGATCATCAAGCGTGGTGCTTCGACAGCAGCTTCAGTGACATCTGGCGTCGTTGTGGCTGTGCCGGTTTCGCTTGCTGCGCTTGGCGTCGTGACGTCTGTCACTTCCGCAACTGGCGGAAGGTCTGTCAGTGCTGGTTCTT
>NZ_JAFNJE010000090.1 GCF_017368475.1 Alteromonas sp. 5E99-2 | reverse complement strand
CTATCATTCTTAGTTTTACCTGCATGAATGGCTTTCATGTAAAGTGCGTGGCCAAGGATGAAATCAATACCATTGTCTTGACAGAAGTCACTTACCCAATACCAACAGTGCATGCACTCAACGCCGACCACTACCGCCCCAAGATAGGGTTGTAGTAGCCTTAAGAGTTTTTCGGGCGAATCATTTATTTTCTCATGAACGAGCACATTGTTTTCATTGTCAATAATGCAGACATAAAGTAGGCGAGTGTGTAAATCGATTCCACAATAGTAAGGATGTGTATTAGTATAGAAATTCATTGAGTTTTCTCCGTTGGTTTGGTTGCCTATTAGGATAAACTCTGTTTATGCTAATTTGGAGGAGGCTCAATGAGTATCAA
>NZ_JAFNJE010000008.1 GCF_017368475.1 Alteromonas sp. 5E99-2 | reverse complement strand
TTGAACCCTTCGGGCAGTGCTTGTGCCCTATTTCTGCTGCTTTATCACTCCTTTATGTAGAGTAACTACACTACAGTCGTTCTGCATTGCATAAACAGGGCACAAACCGCTGCAAAATTGTACAGCAAAGATCAACACGCCCTAAAGTATTTTACTATCGGCTATTACGCTACGTTAGAGTCAACCATAATCTTACATAAAAAATTTGTTAACAAAATATTGACAGTCACAGTGGCTTTCTGGGATTATGCCCAAATATATAGCAAATGCCCCATCATTAGGTATTTTTTCCTTTCTGTAACGTGAAGTATCATTTTTTATTCAAGCTGATAAACACTTATGAGATGCGGTCGCTTCGATTTGCAATAGCTTTTATGCATTGCATGAAATGAGATAACCAATAAATTAAAAGGTTGGTAACTAAGATGAAACCTGAATCGTCTAAAGTGAATTTTGACAATATAAGTGAAGAACAGCTCCCTATACCAAAGCATAAGCGCAAAGGATGGGGTCATTTTCTGGGTTTGTACGCTGGAGAGCACGTAGCGGCAACTGAATTTGTTATTGGTGCAACTTTTGTAGCCCTTGGCGCAACGATGACAGATATATTGTTAGGACTTTTGATTGGTAACCTTCTTGCAGTCTTGAGTTGGACGTTAATCACCACACCTATTGCTGTTGAGACGCGATTAAGCCTTTATACCTATTTACAAAAGATTGCGGGTAACTCAATGACCACCCTATATAACTGGGTAAATGTCATTATCTTTACCGTTATTTCAGCCGCTATGGTCACGGTTTCTGCCACTGCTGTTCGATTCGCATTCGGTATACCCGCTCAATTAAACTGGTACCCAACAAATGCATGGTTTGTACTCATTGTGCTGGCAGTGGGTATGATAGTAGTTCTGGTTGCGATGTATGGATTTAATGCAGTCTCTAATTTTTCTAAAATTTGTGCTCCTTGGCTTTTTGTAATGTTTATAAGCGGCCCTATGGTATTAATGCCTGCACTAGCCGAACACGTTATTGGTGCAACAACATTAAGTAGTTGGGCTGACTTCATGCATATTAGTAGCATTTCTGTGTGGACAGGTATCAATGCCCAAGGTGAGCCAGGAATTGGCTTACTTGAAGTGATAGGCTTTGCTTGGGCAGCAAATACAATTACTCATGTTGGATTAATCGATATGGCCCTTTTGCGCTATGCCAAAAGTAGAACCTATGGATTATGCACATCTTCAGGCATGATGTTTGGACATTATATTGCGTGGATTTCAGCGGGTATAATGGGAGCAGGAACAGCGGTTATCGTTCAAAAATCAATTGTAGAGCTCGATCCAGGTGATGTAGCATTTCAAGCCTTAGGCTTATCTGGCTTAGTGATAGTTATAGTAGCAGGTTGGACTACCGCAAATGCAAACCTTTATCGAGCGGGTTTAGCGGCTCAAGCTATATTCAAAGACCACTCGCGTACTAAAACAACATTGATTGTAGGTATTGTTGCTGTATGTATAGCTTGTTTCCCATTTGTATTTAACAAGATGTTACCTTTATTAACCTATGCAGGCCTATTGGTTGTTCCTGTTGGAGCTATTGTATTTACCGAACACTTTATATTTCCTCGTATTGGCTTTACCCGTTATTGGGCAACCTTCCGCAATTTAACGCACAGTACCCCCGCCGTCGCGTCTTGGGGACTTGGGTTAGCATTTGGTTTTGGCCTTAATGCATTAGATCTAATGTCGTTTTATTATTTGTTTATCCCTACTTGGTTCTTTACTGCTGTCGTCTATATTTTACTATCCAAGCGTTATGGCGCAGCTAAAAAATACCCTGAGCAACAAGCTAGCCTTGATAATTACGACAATCAAGTTGAGCAATATCATCAAGCACAAGCGCAACACGAGCCGGTATTAGTAAAAAAACAATCACTAATGACTAAAATAGTAAATTCCATTTCTTTGCTTAGTTTAGCTACGACCCTAGCGTTAGCGTTCAACACTATGTTTTTGAGCGGAGATGTCTTAGCGTATGAAGAAAATAGAGAGCTATTTTTCGATATTGGCTTTATTTGCACCATTATTTATTTTGCTTCTGCCTATTGGGTTATGCAACAAAACAACAAAGTTGTCGATTAAGTTAAAAGGAATACCTCATTATGCAAACTCGAACAAATATTTGTTTAAATAACCAAAACTTACACGCCTTACCTTCGGCTATTAGCGTACCGGCATACGACCGTTCAAAAGTTACTTCGGGTATTGTTCATATTGGTGTAGGTGGCTTTCATCGTTCTCACGAAGCTTTTTATACCGACGAATATATGGCTCAAAGTGGTGATTTAAGTTGGGGGATTTGTGGTGTAGGTTTGCGAGATGCAGACAGAAAAATGCAATCGATTCTCAAAGAACAAGATTATCTATACACCCTCATAGTACGTCACCCAAATGGTACAATTGATAACAAGGTTATTGGAAGCCTAACAGATTTTTTATTAGGCTGTGATGACCCAATAGCCGTTATAAACAAGATGGCCAGTGAAGAAACAAAAATTGTATCTCTGACCATCACTGAAGGTGGGTATAATTTTAACCCCGCAACAGGGGAATTTGATTTTACAAACCCTGATGTCATTCACGATTTGGCTAACCCGAATACACCGCGCTTGGTGTTTGGTTTTCTGATTGCTGCACTACAGTTGCGCTTTAAAAGAGGTTTAGCCCCTTTTACCATTCAGTCTTGCGACAACATACAACACAATGGTGATGTCGCTAAGAAAATGACTATTGCCTATGCAATGAAGGTTGACAATGAGTTGGCAAAATGGATTGAATCATCAGTATCATTTCCAAACGCTATGGTTGACCGCATCACACCTGCAACCACTCCAGAAGATATTGCATATTTAAATACGCTAGATTTAAGAGACCAGTGGCCAGTAACATGCGAACCCTTTCATCAGTGGATAATTGAAGACAAGTTCACTTTAGGACGTCCGCAATGGGAACAGGTAGGCGCTCAGTTTGTTAATGACGTGACCCCTTATGAAAACATGAAAATTCGCCTGCTCAATGCTGGCCATTCTGTTTTGGGCATTTTAGGCTCACTGCATGGCTTCAGTACCATAGATGAAAGTGTACAAGACCCTTTATTTGCAGAGTTCTTAAGGCTCTTCATGGATTTAGAAGTCACGCCCATTTTACCTGCCGTGCCTGGTATTGATTTAGATGAGTATAAGAATACGTTATTTGAGCGTTTTTCGAATCCCAATATCAAAGATAGCTTGGCGCGAATATGCTCTGAGAGTAGTGCAAAGTTGAGTACTTTTATGTTGCCTACCATTGTAGAAAACCTAGCTAAAAAGGGTGAGATCCAATGTGCAACATTAGTCATAGCTGCTTGGTGTTTATACAGTGATAAACAAGTCGATTTACAAGGAACACCATTGGTTATTGCTGATGAAATGGCTGACGAAGTTCATCAATTCGCGAATAAAACGGCCCAGCGTTCAGACTCACTACTAGAGTTAGCATCTCTATTTTCGTGTGTGTCGAGTTCAGAAGCTTTTGTCACCGCTTATAAAACACAGGTAAAGGCTTTGTATAACACGCCTAACATTAAGCTTCATATGCAAACTATATTGCGTAGCCGGACTTCTGTATGAGATGTTTAGCCTGCTAAGTGCAAGTCAGTCAATGAATTTATACTTGCTTTGATTGTACTGACATTTAGGATAATACAGTGGATATTTGTATTAAATTGGATGATTGAGTTTTCTATTTTTTCCTAACAAAAGTAGAACACTCAATTGTATAAACCGCAGCATATTAGTAAGTTTAGAGGAAGCATCAATGCTTGGTGCGTTTTTATCAAGAAACCTTACGGCTTCTTTACGCCCAAACATTGCAGCCCAGTCTCTGGCGTTCATGTTTGTATGATTTTTAAAATGTGTATTTGCACCGTATTGTAATAATAAGTTCAATATCTCTACATTACCTTTAAATGCCGATGCCATTAGTACCGTATTACCCATAAAATCCATTGAGTTAACATCGGCGCCAAGCTTCAATAAAGCTTCACAATAATCTTTTTCGCCATTATAAACAGCTAACATAAGCGCGGAATACCCACGAGCATTTTTCATATCAAGATCAACATTCGGATCATCAGTCACAAGGTGTACGAGTCCTGGCAAATCTCCTGTACGAGCGTAATCTAGTAGATTAGACTCACTGCGAAAGGTGGTTTTATAGTCACTCCAAGTTTTCATATATTTGATACTCCGTTATTTGAATTTTGAAAATGCGGACTGATTGACTCAGCCCGCTTTTAACTCAAAAATTAGCTACAGCGCAACATCATCCAAGTTAATTCCAAGTGCTTTTGCAATACCTTCTGCATAAGCTGGAGATGCTTGATAACAATTGTAAATGTGACGATGTTGAACTTCGACCGATGCTCCGCCAAGACTTCTAGCGGTATTATCAAACAGCACCTGTTGTTGTTCTGACGACATAAGGTTAAATAGAGCACGGGGCTGAGAGAAATAATCGCTATCATCTTCACCAAACTCCCAGTTATATGCATTACCATCAAGTTGTAATGGCGGCTCTTTTGCATGAGGCTGTTCTTGCCATAACCCCAAACTATTTGGTTCATAGCCCTTCGTGCTGCCGAAATTTCCGTCTACACGCATAGCGCCATCGCGGTGATATGAATTCACAGGACAACGGGGTTGGTTTACTGGAATATGTGCGTGGTTGACCCCTAAACGATAACGCTGCGCATCACCATAAGAAAATAAACGTCCTTGCAACATTCTGTCTGGAGAAAAACTAATCCCCGGAACAACGTTTGCAGGAGCAAAGGCGGCTTGCTCTACTTCAGCAAAATAATTATCTGGGTTGCGGTTTAATTCCATTACCCCTACATCGATTAATGGAAAATCAGCGTGAGACCAAACTTTAGTTAAATCAAAAGGATTATAAGAGCATTCTCTTGCTTGTTGCTCGGTCATAATTTGCACTTTTAATGTCCAGCGAGGGTAATCTCCTGCTTCAATCGATTCATACAAATCTTGTTGATGGCTTTCACGGTTTTTACCCACTAACACTTCCGCTTCCTCATCAGTCAAGTTTTCAATACCTTGCTGCGTTTCGAAGTGGAATTTGACCCACGATCTCTCGTTATCTGAATTGATAAAACTAAACACGTGACTACCAAAGCCATGCATATGACGGTAAGTACGTGGGATCCCACGATCACTCATCACAATAGTGACTTGGTGCAAAGCTTCTGGAAGCAGAGTCCAAAAATCCCAATTGGTATTCGCACAACGTAGGTTTGTACGTGGATCTCGTTTAACCGCGTGATTTAAATCAGGAAACTTTAATGGATCTCTTAGGAAAAATACTGGGGTGTTATTGCCCACCAAATCCCAGTTTCCTTCATCAGTGTAAAATTTCATCGCAAAACCACGGATATCACGTTCTGCATCTGCTGCACCACGCTCACCAGCAACGGTAGAAAAGCGAACAAACATTTCGGTTTTTTTGCCTATCTCGGAAAATATACTGGCTTTCGTATATTTAGAAATATCATGAGTAACAGTAAAAGTTCCGTATGCGCCGGACCCCTTTGCATGCATGCGTCGCTCAGGAATTACCTCGCGATCAAAGTGTGCTAGCTTCTCAAGGAACCATACATCTTGAAGAAGCATTGGCCCTCGAGGCCCAGCAGTTTGTGCATTTTGATTGTCAGCGACAGGAGCGCCATTAGCTGTAGTCAGTTTATTATTTATTGTCATTTCCATTTCCAGTGTAGGTTTGCGTTATGGATATAATATTGCGTAGTAACAGGTGAATGTATAATACTCTTTATCGATAGATGTAATTACTAAATACTATTGATTTTATTATTAATATTGGGTTTTCCCTATTCCGACCAAGAGCATTTAAATTTTTTCCCATCGGCAAAGTTATTCTAAAGTTATCGTCATTGAAGTCATGGTCAGAGTGTAATATTGATTATTTTTAAGCCTCAGCTCATTTTCCTTAGTCAACGTTTTAAAATGAAAAACGCCAATAGAGTATAGAACAAATTGTAGTAATGAATTTTTCTTTACTACAAAACCTGTATTGCGAAGTGATTTTTAAACAAAATAGTCAATTTGGAATAAAATACCTATTAGACATAGCTAAATTGAATAATCGATTACTGCCTAATTGTGTTATTGTTCTATGCATATAATGATTTAGCATATGACTATGCTTAACTTACTTATTCCCATATTACTACCTTAAGGGACTGTGCAATGACTTTAGACATACCGTCTGTAACACATCTAAAACAACTTGAAGCTGAAAGTATTCATATTTTCCGTGAAGTGGCTGCAGAATTTGATAACCCTGTAATGCTATATTCAGTAGGAAAAGACTCTTCTGTACTACTTCATTTAGCAAGAAAAGCCTTTGCTCCAGGAAAAATACCGTTCCCATTACTACACGTTGATACTACGTGGAAATTCAAAGAAATGATTGAATTTCGCGACCGTATGGCGGCAGAGTATGGCTTCGATTTGTTGGTTCATATAAACCAAGAAGGTGTTGACCAAGGCGTAGGTCCGTTTTCTCACGGTAGTGCAAAGCACACTGATGTAATGAAAACTCAAGGTTTAAAACAAGCCTTAAACAAATACAAATTTGACGCTGCATTTGGTGGTGCTCGCCGCGATGAAGAAAAATCTCGCGCGAAAGAGCGGGTTTATTCGTTTCGCGATGAAAACCATCGCTGGGATCCTAAAAACCAACGTCCTGAACTTTGGAATATTTACAACTCTCAAATAAATCAAGGCGAGAGTATTCGCGTATTCCCAATGTCTAACTGGACTGAGCTAGATATTTGGCAGTACATTTACCTAGAAAACATCCAAATTCCTTCATTGTACCTAGCGAAACCTCGCCCTGTTGTTGAAAGAGACGGCGTATTAATTATGGTTGATGACGAGCGTATGCCTTTAGATGGCGAAACACCAGAAATGCGTTCTGTACGCTTCCGTACTTTAGGTTGCTACCCATTAACAGGTGCTGTTGAATCTGAAGCAGATACATTGCCAGAAGTTATTCAAGAAATGTTGCTGACTAAGACCTCTGAACGCCAAGGTCGCGTTATCGATCACGACAGTTCTGGTTCAATGGAAAAGAAAAAAATGGAAGGTTATTTCTAATGACCACCGACAATATTGTATGGCACGAGCACGCAGTAAACAAAGCTGCTCGTTCATCAGCATTGGGACAGGCAGCTAAAGTCATTTGGCTAACAGGTTTAAGCGGCTCTGGTAAATCAACACTATCCGGTTTGCTTGAAAAGCGCCTCGTCGCGGCACAAAAACACACCTATTTACTCGATGGCGATAACGTTCGACATGGCTTGTGTGGCGATCTCGGATTTAGCGATAAAGATCGCGTAGAGAATATCCGCCGCGTGAGTGAAGTATCCAAGCTTTTTGTCGATGCAGGCTTACTTGTTTTAACCGCTTTTATAAGCCCGTTTAAAGCCGACAGAGACTATTGCAGAAACTTACTAGACGACGGCGAGTTCGTTGAAGTATTTGTTGATGTGCCACTTGCTGAATGCGAAAAACGCGACCCTAAAGGCTTGTATAAAAAAGCCCGAGCGGGAGAAATCAAAGATTTTACAGGCATAAGTTCAGATTACGAAGCGCCGGAATCTCCTGAAATTCACTTTACATGGAAAGATGAAACACCTGAAGCATCAGCAGAGCGTTTATTCCAAATGCTGGTAGAAAAAGGTGTTGTAAACCTATGATAGATTCAAACACTCAAGATCACATTATTGCGTTAGCGAAAAAGGCTGGCGATGCAATCATGGTCATTTACGATAAAGATTTTGCGGTATACGACAAGTCAGATAGCAGCCCGCTAACAGAAGCAGATTTAGCCGCCCACAACATTATAGTTGAAGGCTTGGAAGCAAGCTCTACGTTTCCAATCTTATCGGAAGAATCCGCAAGTATTAGTTGGGAAGAGCGTAAGACTTGGGATACCTATTGGTTAGTTGATCCTCTTGACGGTACAAAAGAGTTCATAAAAAAGAACGGTGAGTTTACGGTTAACATTGCCCTTATCCACCAAGGTACGCCTGTTTTTGGTGTGGTGTATGCTCCGGCATTAAAACGCACGTACTGGGGAAGCCTAGAGTCAGGTGCCTATATGGACGATGAGCAAGGTACCCGTTCAATATCCGCTGCCAAGCACAAAGACGGCGAAGCGTGGAAAGTGGTAGGTAGCCGCTCTCATCAAAGCCCTGAGATACAAGCATTACTGGCTGAATTAGGCGGTGAAGCTGAATTAGTTGCAATGGGCAGTTCTTTGAAACTATGCCTCGTTGCAAGTGGTGACGCCCATTTATACCCTCGATTAGGTCCAACATCAGAGTGGGATACCGGCGCAGCCCATGCCGTGGCTTTAGCCGCAGGCGCCAATGTAACCGTTCTTGATCCGAACAATCCTTTTGATGACGCTGCGTTAGCTTTAACGTACAACCAAAAAGATTCTGTTTTAAACCCTTATTTCCTTGTGAGCGCTGAATAATGAACAGTGATAATACATTAATCCAACAAGACATCCTTGCTTACCTAGAGCAACATGAAAATAAAGATCTACTGCGTTTTTTAACTTGCGGTAGTGTTGATGACGGTAAGAGTACTCTTATTGGTCGCTTGTTACATGACTCAAAAATGATTTATGAAGATCAACTTGCAGCCATTACCAAAGACAGTAAAAAAATGGGTACAACAGGTGAAAAAGTTGACCTTGCACTATTAGTAGACGGCCTTCAATCAGAGCGTGAGCAAGGCATCACTATCGATGTGGCTTACCGTTATTTCTCAACTGATAAACGTAAGTTTATTATTGCAGACACACCAGGACACGAGCAATACACGAGAAACATGGTAACCGGTGCGTCTACCTGTGATCTTGCGATTATTTTGGTTGATGCCCGCGGTGGTGTGAAAACCCAAACAAAACGTCATTCGTTCTTAGTATCACTTTTAGGTATAAAACACGTTGTTGTTGCCATTAATAAAATGGACCTAATGGATTACAGCGAAGAAGTTTACAATCAAATTCAAAAAGATTACTTAGCCTTTGCTGAACAACTTAATATTGAAGATATTCAGTTTGTGCCTATTTCTGCACTAGAAGGTGATAACGTTGTTAATTTAAGCGACAAAACACCTTGGTTCTCAGGCCAACCTTTGATGGCGATGCTAGAGTCAATTGAAATTGGCAACGATTCAAACACTGAAGATTTCCGCTTCCCTGTTCAATACGTTAATCGTCCAAATTTAGATTTTCGTGGATTTGCAGGTACTGTAGTGTCAGGGCAAATTGCCCCAGGTGATGAAATTACAGCGTTACCGTCGGGTAAAACATCGAAAGTGAAATCCATTGTCACCTTTGAAGGCGAACAAGAAAATGCTTATGTTCCGCAAGCAGTCACACTAACACTTGAAGATGAAATTGATATTTCTCGTGGCGACATGATTGTAAAATCAAACAACACGCCGATTCATGCATCTCAGTTGAAAACTCATTTAGTGTGGATGTCTGAAGAGCCATTAATGCCAAACAAGCAGTACTACTTCAAGTTTGCGACAAAAATGACAACAGGTGCCGTTGCCCACATCGATCATCAAATTGATGTAAATACTTTAGAACAGCAGCAAGCGCTGCATTTAAACCTAAATGAAATTGCAGTTGTCGATCTTAAATTAACCCAGCCTATTGCGTGTGACCCGTACACGAAAAACCGTGAAACAGGCGCATTTGTGGTTATTGATAGATTAACTAATGGCACTGTTGGTGCAGGTATGGTTATCGATGCATTGGCTGAAGGTGAACAGCATGCTTCTGCTCAATTCTCTGAATTTGAACTTGAATTCAATGCATTAGTACGCAAACATTTCCCTCACTGGAACACAACAGACATTACTAAACTGTAACCAGACGGGAATATGGACTCTATACAACTCATTGTACTGGCAGTATTTGCCAGTACAATTTTTGCGTTAATTTTTAGCAAACAACGCCCCTCAACCATTTTTGCGTTGTCAGCATTGATATTGCTGGTAACCCAACAGCTCACTTTTGATGATCTGTTACATAACTTAACCAATAAAGGCTTAATCACCCTCGTTTTATTACTTATTGTAAGTGGCGCTGTGGACAAAACCGCGTTAATAAAAAGCTGGGGACGAAAACTCATTACTGCCAGCTATAAAAAATCTTATTTACGGTTATTTGGTCTCACTTTTTTCTCGTCTGCGCTATTAAACAACACGGCTATTGTGGCCACATTAATTGGACCAGTAAAACAAAACCAACACCATAGTGCCTCTAAATTACTTATTCCCCTTTCCTATTCTGCTATTTTAGGCGGAACAGTGACCCTTATAGGAACCTCAACGAATTTAATCGTTAACAGTTTCCTCATAGAACACGGCCATTCCGGTTTTAAATTTTGGGACTTCACCGTATTTGGTTTAATCGCAGGGCTAAGCTGCGGTGTCTTACTATTTTTACTCACGCCCTTGTTGCCAGAAATTAAACGAAAAGAGGCGAAATACACAGAGTACTTATTAGAAGCTGAAGTAGAAGAACATTCAGAATTAATTGGAAAAAGTGTAGAAGCCAATCACTTAAGAAATTTACCTGAATTGTTTTTAGTCGAAATTATTCGCAAAGGCACTCTTGTTACCCCTGTTTCCCCTGAGTTCGTTATTCAACAAGGCGATAAACTCATTTTCAGCGGCAACGTGCAAAATATTGACAACCTATCTCATATAAAAGGTTTAACTATTTTCGCAGAATCAAATGGGTTAATGCGAGAAGACCTGACAGAAGTGATTGTGTCTAACCACGCACAAATTATTGGTCAAACTATTAAAGCTCTAGGCTTCAGGGCCTTATTCGATGCGGCGGTAGTCGCTATACGCCGAGACGGCGAGCAACTATCGGGAAAATTGGGCGAAATAAAACTCCAAGCTGGGGATTTTTTATTGCTAGCCGCTGGGCCAGACTTTAATAGTCGACAAAACATTGCAAAAAACTTCTTCACCTTATCGGAACAACGGGTCGCTAGAAAGTTATCTCATGTACAAGAGTGGGCGACATTAGGTGGCTTCATCACTACTATACTGCTTGCAGCATGTGAAGTAGTGCCCTTGGCAATAGGGCTACTTTTCTTTTGTGCTTTGTTAGTTGCATTTAAAGTCACCAACAGTGGTGAAATTAAACGCAACCTGCCTCTTAACCTGATCATGGTGATTGTAGGCGCACTCAGCTTAGCCTCAGCGTTAGAAAATGCAGGTGTGATTCCGTTATTCATAGACGTCCTTACCCCAATTTTATCTGGTTTCAGTGTATTTCATGCATTGGTGGTTATATACGTTGTCACCCTATTGCTGACCGAATTTGTCACAAATAACGCAGCAGCCGCATTAATGTTTCCCTTTGCTTATGGCCTAAGCGAAATTGTCGGCGCTCCTATATTACCTTTTGCATTGGCAGTGGCATTTGCAGCCAGTGCGAGTTTTATTTCTCCTTACGGATATCAAACTAATTTACTTGCTTACAATGCGACTCATTACGAGTTTAAGCATTTTATAAAAGTGGGCGTTCCTATCTCTGTTTTGTATAGCTCAATTGTGCTTTGCTTACTTAACATTGTTTACCTATAAAGGTTACACCTATGACTACACTAAAAACTGTATTCACTATTGTATTGGTCACTTTATTTATCATGCCGAATGCTTTTGCAGATGAAGCTTGGTTACTTATTGATGATTTCGAGTCGGGAACATTAAACGGTTGGGTAAAAAAAGACACCCGTAACAACACGTCACCGCACTTGCCGAACCCTCAAGTTACTGAAGTACGACAATCAAGGTCTGAGAAAAACCATTACTTAATCAAAAAACCGGCCCCAGAAGGTATTATAGGTAATCGCAAAGCACTTTCTTTTAAAGCTCTGCCTACCCAAGTGGCTGTGGGTGAAACCTATACATTTTATTCTCGCTTTCAAGTTGAGTACTTTCCCAATAACCATGTTTTTGGTCTTAGTAATTTAGACCCTAAAGGAATTGAAGAAAACGACTACAATGCCTTCGAGCCTTCTATCCGTATTACCGATAAAACCGAATCTAACGGATTTAAAAACGACGGCACCCTAATGGTTAAAAAAGGCAAAGGGTACGACAAAATACACACGGCAGACACAAGCATCACGGCTATGCCGCTGAAAGAAGGCGTGTGGTACCAAATATGGTATGTCGTAAACAATGCATCTAAATCTGAAGGTGGCCAATCTTACGATGTGTATGTTCAAGGTGGTGAATTTCTTACCCAAACAAAAGTCTATTCTCACGCTGACTTTAGAATGAAACGTGAACAGCCATTGACGTATTTCTTAATGAACTGCAATACTGGTCCTGAGAAAAACCCTTATGGAAATGGCGGTATTTTATATGACGACTTGTATATGGTTGAAGGTATTGTATTAAACTCCCCTATTTCAGAGTAAGTAAACCCAACTCAGAGTACGCCATTTTAATAAGCTTGAATATAATTGAGTAATGAAAAAAGAAAACGTTATGGCAATAACGCCATAACGTTTTTTAAATCGTCACCTCGTAATTTAATTTGATTCGTTCAGCTTAAATTGATTCATGAGAGACTAATCTTGCACTATCTACAAAAGCTTCAGCACTTCCATTATCATTAATTGCAATAGCTTCCAGTGAAACCGATGTAGTATTTCCAGTATTAAAACTTACAGAAACAAAACGGTATCGAGAGTTATCAAATTCACTTTCAATGACTTCATCATCAACTGTTACTTGTATTTTCCCTGCTCCTTTAGCAAAAAAAGAAAAGGTATAATTGGTATTCGTTGATAGGTCGATATTCTGAGCTAGAAAAGCACTCGTGCCATCAAGTCGAACTGAATTGTCCAAAGAAAAAACATCACTTGCATTGGTTACTATTGTCGCTGATGAACTCTCCCACCCGGTTAAATCACCTGAACTAAATTCAGGGTTAGTTAGCTCAATCCGTGGCACTTTAAATTCACTAACAGGCGCTTCATAACTTATAGGGCCAACTAAACTTGCATCAAGAACACCCCTTCGATTTGTAACTGATGGTACTTCAGTAAGGACCTCATCAGCACCAATAAAAGTACGCTGAGTCCGTGTTTGCCCATCCATGTCCAGTGAAGGTAACTCAAAATTTCCTGTATCAACCCCAAGGTTAGCAATCAAACTTGAATTATCTAGACTCGGCCTAAAAACACCTAGGCTATCTTCTACTAATTCGGGATCAGAAAACGTAAAGCCTTCAATGTTAGTTATAGAGCTGCTATCAGTAAGTCTTGCTCCAAAAACAATGTTCCCCGATATAACTGAATCTTCTAAAATTGTTTCTGGGTTTCTTATTGCAGCGTCTACCGCATTGTCTACAATATTGTTAACTAGATATACATTTCGAGCATCTTCTTCTTCTCTACCACCAGATAAGTTAATACTGTTAACGCTATCTACAACGGTATTATTTGCAATCAATACATTTTCAAGAAACTGATATCCATTTGTTGTTGATAGATCAGAATTGTGTATTAATATGCCGCCATAGAAACTTGAAGAAGGATTCCGTGCACCAGAAATATAGTTGTTTGTAACCGAATGATTAGCATCAACTATTCTAATTCCACCAGCAAAAGGGTTTCCGTCGCCAAAAATAAAATTATTATCAATAGTCGTATTTTCACCATGACGTGTAACAAGTGACCCTCTGTTATCCCTTAACGTGTTATGCCTAACCGTAACATTCCCAGCTTTAACTGAAATAACTTCAGCTTCTCCATCAAAATGTTCAAAATAATTATGCTCAACAATTGCGAAAGAATCAGATGTATGAGAACGACTATCACCTAACCTCATTGCTTCATATTCATTGTCGCTGCTTAACGCATAAGCCCTACCTTGAGCAGGTGGTCTATCACCAAAATAATTGTGATCAATAAGAGTTCGATCTGGTTCGTCGGTAACGACCCGCTCTATTACTAGTAATGGCCCTTGCGCCGTTTTACCAGAGAATCGGTTGTGATCTATACGGTTATCTGTACCATAAACCTGTATCCAACGTGTATCCGAAGTTAAGCCATTCATATCTAAAATAGTGTTTTCGGTTACTCTGCAATGCTGACAAATGTCCCGACTCTCAGAACGGGTTTGTATTAATCTTTCATCAACATTACCCTCTCTGAAAATAAACCCTTGTAATACAACATACTCACCGCTCATGTTGACTTCAATCGTTCCGTCAATAACCACTTTTCCCGGATTTTGAGCCGCTACGGTTATGGGATTATCAGCACTGCCAACACCACCAAAATCAATATTTAAACCCGTGTATGTTCCATCAGCTAAGCATAGTGTAGTACCTGCTGTTAAGTCAGTATCCGCGGCACGTTCTAACGCAGAAATAGTATTAACAACATCAGTACAACTGACTGTAGGAACACTATCATTGTCTCCGATATTAGTTTTTGACAAAAATTGTGCTGAGGAACTTCCAGCTGTTTGAGCAGATATGGAACCCGCTAAAATAGACAGTATTGTAGCGCTTAAAAAATGTAAGCCGTGATTTTTCCAAAGTTTCATTTATAAACTTCCTTAACAATTACCTTTTGAAAGAAAAATGTTGGGAGTTAAAAAAGGCGATAAAACAACCAACTGTTACGTTATAACACAGAAAAACCCTAATCCAATAAGTTAATTAAAATTTAATATAAGGATCTATTTAAGCAATTAGGGTGCCGAATAATAACAATACAAAACTAACCAAAGCTTAAATTGCTAGTTATAGACAACTCCACTCCGCAAAGAACAAGGCGTCTAGAGAGATATAAAACAGGTAAAAACTGCAGTATCTTGAAAATGAGGATTACGGAATATTTGGATGTATAGAATATGACAATACCTTTACACCACTATCGATGTTACTTTAGGTTGACTTACTTGAAATTTACTTAGCAACCTTTTAGTAGTTGGGTTATACAATGAAATATAATTTTCAATTTATTTACGGCTCCGCTATTTTTCTTCTATTTACATTGGTAGCTCGTGCTGAACCGGCCCACTTTAAGGAAGAAAAATTAAACAGTTACCTTCAACAGGTAATCTCAGAAAACAAAACTCTGGGTTTATCCGTGCTGGTTTTTCAAAACAACAAAGAAGTGTTTTATCGTGAACTTGGTGTAAGCGACCGCGAAACAAAGCGAGAATGGAGCCGAGACACACTGGTTAATATCTATTCAATGACTAAACCCGTCACCGGCATTACGTTAATGACGCTTTATGAAGAGGGCTTATTCAAATTAGATGATCCGGTATCTCGCTACTTACCTGAATTTAGTAACCTGCGTGTTTTTGAAACATTAGATAGCAATGATAAACCTATACTTAGGCCAATCGAGCGCCCCATAACTATTCTGGACTTAATGCGTCACACTTCAGGTATTGGTTATGATTGGGAAGGCAACTACCCCGCTAAGCAAATGGAAAAACTAGCCCCATTTTTACCGGAAAAACCCCTTAAACAAATGAGCGAAGAAATAGCATCACTGCCACTTCATTTCCAACCGGGAACGCAGTGGCTTTACGGTGCGTCAGTAGATATTCAAGCACGATTAGCAGAGGTGCTTTCAGGCATAGACTATCAAACACTGGTTACCCAAAAGGTACTCTCGCCGTTAAAAATGAACAACACAGGCTATTTCGTACCTGGTGAACAAAAACACAAGGTTAGTGCTATCTATATTAAAAATGATGATGGTACCTTCATTCGCGAACCTGACGAGTTGGTTTATGGCTTATACTCTTCCCCACCAGTACAAATCAATGGAGGCCACGGGCTAATTAGCACTATTGATGATTACATGCGCTTTGCTTTAATGTTGCAAAACAAAGGTGAATTAGACGGTGTGCGTATTGTTAAACCTGAAACCTTAGACTTAATGACTAAAAATCATTTACCACAAGGGTTAACAGAAAAAAGTTGGTTACCGAGTAAAGGGAATGTAGGGTTTGGGCTCAACTTTGCCGTTCGCATTGCCCCTCCAAAAGACAGCAACGAAAACTTTGGCGTTGTGGGAGAGTTCTTCTGGGATGGCCTTGCCAGTACGTTATTTTGGGTAGACCCAACCAACGACATAACGGTTGTCTTTTTTACCCAAAAACTCCCGTTTGATGAAAAACTACATAAAGGCATTCGAAAGCATGTTTATGAAGCGTTCGGAATGGCATATTAATTTTTCCACCCTAAAGACATGCAAGATGGTGTCATTGAAGTTACTGACACGATATTTCAACCAATTTACCTTATGTAAAAGATGTACATATTGCCTTTGATCACCACCACAGTGAAACTTTGCGTAACGAAAAATCAGAAAACAAACGTGGGAGAACTCATGCTTAAGTTCAATGGCGGCAGGCATGACGCAGCAGGAACATGCCAAGTACCTCACTAACAAAGCAGTAGCGCCCTCAGTGAACTTATCAAGGTCATCACTACTGACGGCTAGTGCATCAAATGAATAATTCGTATCGAGTAGTCTCAGTAACTAATCGACACGAAATTAAACAAAAAAACCATCCAATCCAAAAATAAGATTAAATCAATCTAATTTAACAGTTTTATTGATCAACTCTAATTCTCCATACTGCACTTAGCCAAAACCAAGGCCTCTAAAAAATACGACTCGCGTATTAGGCAAAACGTTTACTGGAGAGTAAAAATGAAATTAAAGAATTCACTAATTATTGCAGCCACCCTTTTCGGCTTAGCAAGTACAGCAAGTGCAGATACACTTACTCGTCAAAATGGCGCGCCCGTAGGCGACAACCAAAATTCTCAAACGGCCGGCCCATGGGGCCCAGTATTACTTCAAGACAGTCACCTAATTGAAAAGCTTGCAGCATTCGACCGTGAACGTGTTCCAGAGCGCGTTGTGCATGCAAGAGGTACAGGTGTGCACGGTTACTATGAGAATTACGTAGATCTTTCCGACATCACGGTTGCCGCACCGTTTCAAGGTGAAAACAAAAAAACCGATGTTTTCGTGCGCTTCTCAGCCGTTATTCACGGTCACCAATCACCAGAAACACTGCGTGACCCTCGTGGCTTCGCAGTGAAATTTTACACCGAACAAGGTAACTGGGATTTAGTTGGAAACAACTTCCCAATCTTCTTTATACGAGATGCAATTAAGTTTCCCGATATGGTTCATAGTTTAAAGCCATCTCCGGTTACCAATGCTCAAGATGCGTCCCGTGTATTCGATTTTTTCTCCCACATTCCTGAAGCGACTCACATGTTGACTCATTTATTTTCAGATATGGGAACCCCAAAAAGTTATCTAAATATGGATGGTTCTAGTGTTCACGCTTTTAAATTCGTCAACGAAAAAGGACAAGTAAAGTACTTTAAGCTAACTTGGAAAACCAACCAAGGTGTGAAGAACTTTACCGCTCAAGAAGCACAAGAAATGCAAGGCATAGACTTCCAGCCAATGACAACGGATATCTACACTCGCATTGGCAAAAATGGCGAATCGGCAACTTGGGATTTATATCTACAAACTATGGAGCCAGAGCAACTTGATGATTTTGAGTTTAATCCACTAGATACTACAAAAATCTGGCCTGAGTCGTTAATTCCGGCAAGAAAGATAGGTAAATTAACGCTTAATCGCGTACCTGATAACTTCTTTGAAGAAACGGAACAGTCGGCTTTTGCACCAAGTAATTTAATACCGGGAATAGAGCCGTCTGAAGACAGAATGTTGCAAGGTCGTTTGTTTTCATATGCTGACACTCAGCGCTACAGAATTGGTACAAATGCATACCGCATTCCAATCAATGCGCCTCGTAATGCAAGCATTAACAACCACGAGCAACACGGTCAATTGCGTACTACAAACAGCAAGCGCGATGTGAATTATCAGCCTAGCCGCCGTTTGGATTTAAATGATGACAATCAATTTAAATATGCACAAACCCCACTGGCTGGTACTACGCAACAAGCGCCTTTCTACAAGCAACGCAATTTTGCCCAAGCAGGAGAGAAATTCCGCTCGTTCAGTAAAGTTGAGCAGCAACACCTTATTGAAAACTTAGGTTCAGCCTTGGCAGGTGTGCCAGAAGAGGAAATCAGAGTCATCATCAGCGCTTACATGTATAACGCAGATGTTAATTATGGAAAAGCGGTAGCGAAAGAAGCTAATGCTCCATTGCGTAAAGTAAAAATCGTCGCCAAGCAGCTACTTGATGCGCAAGCACAAAGAGAGAAACACGCAAAGAAAGTAGCAGATGGTTATAACCGTATCGCGTACAGACAAGATTTCTAATCCATTCATTTAACCTTATCGCTAATGACACAAACCTCCGTGTCATTAGCTTTTTAAAAAGGAACAAGTATGAAAGCCTTAGTAACCAAATCATTAAAAATCCTTGCCCTATTTATACTAGTTAGCGCCACTTTTACAGGCCATGCACAAACCAATGAAGATGCGCTACAAACCTTGTATTTTGACGCAGCTCGACAAGGTGACATCCCAACACTTAGTGCCTTTTACGATGCAGGATTAAGCCCCGATGTCACCGACAAAAAGGGCTATAGCGCTTTGATACTAGCCGCATACCACGGAGAAACTGAGGCCGTAAATTACTTATTAAAGCAAACTGATGCGAACCCTTGCCAAAAGGATAATTCAGGTAACACAGCATTGATGGGTGCAATATTTAAAGGCAATTTTGGTGCGATAAAAGCGCTTATTCAAGCCGATTGTGACGTAGATCAGAAAAATGAAAATGGACAAACTGCCGCAATGTTTGCCACTTTATTTAATAGAACCGAGACCCTTAATGAATTAAGCCAAGCAGGTGCGAATTTAGGTACAAAAGACGCTTCGGGTAACAACCTCGTTGATATCGCCCTGAGCCAAGGCAATTACGAGTTAGCGGAAAAGTTGACTCCCTATGTTGAAGGGCCTCAATAATTGAAAGAGATTTACCCTTTACAACGCTGTAGCAAGATTTCAAATTCATGTTCGGCCACTGGCATAATAGATAACCTGTGGCCCTTTTTAACTAAACCAATGTCCGTTATTTCTTCCATCGCTTTAACTGCTTGTAACGACAGTAATTGAGGAAACTTCTCTTTCAAACGAATATCAACCATGTACCAGCGAGGCTTATCTGTTGAAGATTTGGGATCATAATATTTTGCCTCTGGGTCAAATTGAGTGTGATCTGGATACCCTGCTCTAGTCACTTCAGCTAACCCAACAATACCCACTTGTTTACAACTAGAGTGGTAAAGAAATACTAAATCTCCCACGGCAATATCATCTCGCAAAAAGTTTCTTGCTTGGTAATTGCGGATCCCATCCCAATGCTCGGTTTGATTAGGCATATTTGCCAAATCATCAATACCAAATGCATCGGGCTCTGTTTTGAATAACCAATATTTCATAACACGCTCTTTTCATTCTATTTTTAAAACAGTACAGACTTCGCGTTAAACTGCTTCCTTAGCGAATTAGCTGCCAGTTTAATCTTAAATCATCCGACACCAACAAACCAGAATAAGCGCCTTCGCTTGCACTCATCAATATGTGGATTGCATTTTAGTAAAATTCACACCTTATCTATTGAACGAAAACCGACATTACAACACAAATTTCCCTTTCCTTTTTTATTCACTGTCCACTCAGTAAAAACGGACACTGTACGGACACTTCCACCTGTCCGAACGGACACTTTTAAAATCCAAAAACAAAAATTATGAATATAAAACAATTAGTTACAAATTTGGCACAACTCTCGCTTTATCTTAAGTATATTGTTTAAGAAATTTGAAAAAACCATGATCAATAATACTAGCGGACAAGATGAAGTTATCAGTAAAAGCGTTAACAACAAACCGTGGAAAAAAATCACAATCGGCTCATTAGTTGTTATTGCCATAACATGGCTAGGCTTACCAACTCTGAATCAATGGATGGGTGGTGTACCAAGCATTGAAGCAAACACAATTAGCCGAGCAAAAGTATTTAAAGGAACCTTAATCAGAGATGTTGCAGTAAGTGGAAAATTAGTAGCGGCAAATGCTCCGACACTTTATAGCTCTGAAGCTGGGCAAGTAAGTTTATTCGCTAAGCCCGGTGATGTAGTAAAAAAAGGGACGATTGTCGCTTCTATTTTAAGTCCAGAGTTACAGTCAACAGTAAAACAAGCAAGAGCAACCTTAGAGCGTTTAAAAATAGAATCTAGCCGCGGTGAACTAAGTGATAATGAAGCATTACTCGATTTAGAGCGCAGCCTTGATAGCGCGAAAATAACTTATAACGCAAGTGTTAGAGAATTAACTCGTGCTGAATTATCTTTTGACAAAAAAGTAATAAGTGAATTAGAGCTGGTTACCAAACAAGATACAAAAACGGAAAGCGAGTTACTGCTTAAACATGCCCAAAAACGCGTTGATTTATCTAAAAAGCGTTTAGCATTTGAAAGTCAAACAAGACAGTTTTTTGTTAAAAGTCAGCAACTTATTGTTGATGAATTACAGCGTCGAGTTGAACTTCTAGACATTAAAGCGCCTGTAGATGGTGTTGTTGGTAATTGGTTGGTTCAAAAGAAAGAACGCGTTGCAAATACGCAACCTATTATGACCATTGTTGATTTAAGCCAATATGAAGCAGAGTTAAATGTTCCTGAATTTTACGCTGATGATTTAGGCCTTGGCTTAGATGTGCAAATTAAAATTGCAGGCAAACCACTGATAGGAAAGGTTATTTCAATTTCACCAGAAATTAAAGACAGCCAAGTCGCGGTAAGGGTATCTGTTGATAATGTTGCTGATATCCAGTTACGCCAAAACCAACGTCTTAATGCTCGTATCGAATTTGAGAAAAAAGACAATGTACTAATGGTTAAACGCGGTGGTTTTTTAAGTAGCCATGCTGGTAAAGCCGCTTATATTGTTACCGACAACAGTGCTCAAAAAGCTCCAATATCAATTGGTTCTCAAAGCGTTGATTTTGTTGAAATTACATCAGGGTTAAAAGCTGGTGACGAAATCATAATTTCATCTTCAGAAGCGTTTCAAACACACACACAAATATCTCTACACGAATAAAAGTATCTTTGAATATAAAACACAAATTAATTTAGGACTATAGATATGCTTAACATGAAAAACATTAGCCGAATTTATCGTAGCGATACTATCCAAACTCATGCATTACGCGACTTTAATTTAGAGGTAAAAGAAGGTGAGTTTGTGGCTGTAACCGGGCCTTCTGGATCAGGTAAGTCAACATTTTTAAATATAGCAGGCTTATTAGATGGCTTTGACCAAGGTAGCTACGAACTTGACGGTGTAAATATCCAAGGGTTAAACGACGATAATTTATCGCGCTTACGTAATGAGAAAATTGGCTTTATTTTTCAAAACTATAATCTCATTCCCGACTTTAATCTTTTTGACAATATTGATATGCCATTACGCTACCGTGGCTTTAGTGCTGCAAAAAGAAAACACCTTATTAATGATGCTTTAGAGCAAGTTGGGCTAGCGAGCCGTGTTAACTACCTTCCTAGTCAATTATCTGGTGGTCAGCAACAACGTGTTGCCATTGCAAGAGCACTCGCGGGTGAACCTAAAATATTACTAGCCGACGAACCAACAGGTAACCTTGACTCATTAATGGCGCGCCAAGTTATGGAGCTACTACACACATTAAACGAAGCTGGTAGCACCATTATTATGGTAACGCACGACCCGGATCAAGCACGTGCCGTAGGCCGTAACATTCAAGTTATTGATGGACAAATTACCGACCATAGCGTTTATGCACCAGCCCATGAAAACGCCTCTATTGTTGTTAAAAGTTAAGGAGTTATCATGGAAATGTTTAACTACTATTTAAAATTAAGTGTGCGAAATTTAATTCGCAACAAATTATTTTTTACATTAATGATCTCAACTTTAGCGGTGGGCGTTGGTGTATTTTTGGCTAATATCGCCATTATTAAATCTATGTCAGCGGACCCTATTCCACATAAAAGTAACAAAATATTTAATGTCTCACTAAACATTTGGCCAAATGATAATCCAGATGCAGAGCTATTGGAAATTATGCGTTATGACGATGCGATGCACCTCTTAAAAAATGACATCGCAACGCATACCATGGTGCATTATCAATCTCAGGTTTATGTAAGAGATTCTGAATCAACAAGCCTTGCTCGCCATAAAGCAAAAGTACGAGCGACAACTCAGGGCTTTTTTCCTTTAACTGATGCACCGTTCGAATTTGGCGGTAGCTGGCAACAAGATCGTGCCAAACAGCTCGTTATCAGTAACCAACTTAATCAACAGGTTTTTGCGGGTGAAAATAGTGTTGGAAAAATACTTGAGATTGATGGCACACCTTTTGAAATTGTGGGCGTATTAAAACCTTGGAAATTAAAGCCCAATTTTTATAACGCAGCTTATGAACAAGCATTTTCTTCTGCAGATGATATTTTTGCACCTATAGAAACAGCAATGGATCATGAATGGTCTGTGGACGTAAGAAGCTCAGCCACTGAACATATTGCTACGGTATCTGATAATCGAGGGAAAAATGGATTTTTTATTCAAGCATACGTTCAGTTGGACACACCTGAACAAAAACAAGAGATGCAACAATATCTTGATAATTACTCACAACACCGTAAAGAACAAGGTGAATACTTACGTGCTAACAACAATCGGTTATTAGATGTAAATCAATGGTTAACATATCAATCGGTAGTGGATGAACGCATGTTGGCATTTGGCTTAGCCACTTCTCTATTCTTAATCGTGTGTATTTTTAATGCCAGTAGCTTGCTATTAGCTCGTTATCATAGTGCTCGTTTTGAAACCGGTTTAAGACGTGCTGTTGGCGCCAGAATTAAAGATGTGTTTTACCAAGGTTTAGTCGAAAGTTTATTGGTTGGAATGTGTTGTGCTGTATTTTCATTATTATTTGGTTGGTTATTTTTACAAATCTCCATTGAACTCTTTCCAAGTATTCAAAGAACCAGCGACATAGACACAACACTAATATTGATAGGTATTGGTATTGCGCTTGTTACCTCATTCATAAGTATGTTTTACCCGCTAATTCGCTCTTGTAAAACACCACTTTCAACCACGTTAAAATAAGGCAGCATTATGAGTATTAAAGCGTTATTTAAATCATTGCGATTACGTAAATTCGCCACTGGCTTATTATTATTACAACTCAGCTTAACAATAGGTTTAATGGTTAATACCGTGATTTTAACCAATTCAGCCATCGAAAAGTTAAACAAACCTTTCATGTTTGATGTAGATCAGCTAATTTCAGTGAGTTTAATCCCAACATCGGGCGCATTTAGAGACAACAACTATGCGCGATCTATTATTCAACAAGACATTGCAAAAATTTCTGAATTAGATGGCGTAATAAGCGCTGCACATTATAACCAATTGCCAATTCAAAGAGGCGGCTGGAATGGTAATTTGCAAGCAGCTGATTTTCCGGACGACGCCGTTTTACCAAGAGAATTACAATATGTTCCGCAGTTTTATAGCAGCAAAATTGGACTGGATAATCTTGGCGTTAGAATTATAGAAGGTCGAGGTTTAACAGATGCCGATGACATAACTGACGATTACTATAATCCCGATAAAAATCTAGATGATATAGAGCAAAATATCGTTCTAACAGAATCTACCGCTAAAGCCGTTTTCCCAAATAAATCAGCTATAGGTGAATTAACAAACAACGGGCGAGTTGTAGGAATTGCTAAAGATTTTGTTGTTGGCCCGACATTAACAGGGCCAGCAAAACACTTTGCATTCTTTGGTAATTTTATGTTTGCACGAGCTGACTTCCCACAAAACTATTTAATACGTGTAGAGCTAGGGAAAATAGAACAAGTTAAAGAAAAGTTACGCGATACCATTTTGGGAGTTCAGCCAGAGCGTGATATTCTTACAATTAGAAGCATGTCAGAACACCTAGAGACGTTTTACAGCCAAGATACTGGTTTAGCTAACCTTTTTGCGGTGCTATCTTTATTAATGATTTTAGTAACCGTAGTAAGCAGTTTCGCTCATGCCCATTTTCATGTTACCCAACAACGTAAGTTTATTGGCATTCGTCGTGCCCTTGGCGCACGTAAAAAAGATGTTATGCTTTATGTATTTAGTGAAAACTGGATGTTGACATTAGGGGCAAGCTTGCTTGGTATCGCCACCATGGTAGGTTTGAATATAGCGCTATCACAAGTGATTAATATCGATAAACCAAACATAATATTATATATATTGGCGGTGTTAGTTGTATTGATAGCAGGTTCATTAGCCACTTGGTTACCCGCTTATAAAACAACAAAAATACCACCCGTTATTGCAACTAGAACATTGTAATATATAAGAAATTTAAAAAGTGGCTGTTGAGTAACAATAGTCACTTTTTAGTTAAATAACACATTAATAATGTAACGATAATAAAAACAGGAATAACAGAAATGAAGCGCATATTAGTAGTGGATGACAATCCTGATATTTTAGACGCTTTAGACTTGTTACTCAGCTTACACAACTACGATGTGATCACAGCGAATACGTTAAAAGCTGCAGTATTCGCCGCCCAAAATCAACGCCTCGACTTAATTATTCAAGACATGAATTTTAGCCAAGGAACCACCTCTGGCGATGAAGGAAAGTCTCTTTTTTATCAATTAAAAGACGTTGTCCCAAATACACCTATTATTGTGATCACTGCATGGAGCCAGCTAGAAACCGCAATTGAATTAGTAAAATCAGGCGCTGCGGATTATTTACCTAAACCATGGAATGATGAAAAACTATTAAATATTATCGCAGAATCTATCAGCGCTGCTGAAAAAAATGGAACATCCGCTAGTGACAAGGCCAAGGCCAATACTAATTTAGAACGTTCTGCACCTAAATCCGCATCCAGTTCGAAAGTTAACTCGTCATCATTTATTGTTGAAAGTCCGCCAATGAAACAGCTCACGGCAATGGCTAAAAGAATTGCTGACAGTGAAATAAGTGCACTTATTACAGGCCCAAATGGGAGTGGAAAAGAGCGCATTGCTGATTATATTCATCAACATTCAGCCAGAAGTGCAAAACCTTTTATCAAAGTTAACATGGGCGCACTTGCCAATGAACTAATGGAAGCGGAGTTATTTGGTGCAGAAAAAGGCGCTTACACAGGTGCAACCGCAGCACGAGTAGGACGTTTTGAAGCAGCTGACGGTGGTACTTTATTTTTAGATGAAATTGGTAACTTGTCTCTTGCCGGACAAATGAAACTACTACGAGTGCTACAAACTGGACAATTTGAACGTGTTGGCTCAAGTGAGACGACTAGCGTTAATGTTCGCGTGATCAGCGCTACCAATAGTGACCTACCCCAAGCAATTAAAAACGGAACATTCCGAGAAGATTTATATTACCGACTTAATGTCGTGGAATTAAATTTACCCCCTTTATGTGAGCGCAAAGACGACATTGTCCCACTTGCCCGTCATTTTGTATCTGGAAGCCATACCTTAGCCACAGAAACCGAACAGCTATTAATTCAACAGCCTTGGTCTGGTAATGTCAGAGAATTAGAAAATCAATGTCAGCGCGCTATGGTGCTTTGTAGCAACGATATATTATTACCTGAGCATTTTATATTGAATACTAACACATCAAACAACAGCCAACTGGATGATAAAACTAATTTACAATCCGTTTTAGATAAACACCAATGGGTGATTGCTAGAGCTGCAACTGAACTTGGGCTAAGCCGTCAAGCCCTGTATCGTCGTATTGAAAAATACCAATTAACTCAAGAATAAGGCTATTACATGCCAGTGATTATTTTTTTAGGCTCGCTGCATTTAACCTTAATGTTAGCTGTTTACTTTTTTATTGATACACATCCAAGGCTATTAATTGTTTTACTGATTGTATCTTTATACATCACATTCTACTTGTTAAATAAGCAATACAGACAACAAAAAAAGTTATTACAAAGTTTAGATCACGGATTACAAAGTTTACGTGATAACGACTTTTCCATCAGTTTACGTTTACAAAAAGACGCTAATTATGATTCCGTAGTGAGTGCTTTTAACCAGACAAGTGAAAAGCTGCGGGAAGAACGACAACGCCTTTATCAGCGTGAAATGATGTTAGATAAAGTGCTTAACGCCTCTCCTATGGTGACAATATTAGTAGATCACCGTGACACTATCGTATTTACCAACAACAGTGCCCAACAGGCGTTTGAATTAAACGAGTCTATTGTAGGTAAACGTTGGACAAACTTGGTTGCGTCATTAGCACCAGAGTTTCAACATGCGTTACAAAACCAAGGGGAATCAATATTTACCTTAACGGATCCTCAAGGCTCGCAGCAAGCATGGCATGTAACCAGCTCTAGTGTGACAATTCATCAAGCACGTCATCAACTGTTTTTGCTCAAAAGCATTACTCAGGAGTTATCAAAACAAGAAGTGGCGACATGGAAAAAAGTAATAAGCGTTATTAGCCACGAACTTAATAATTCTATCGCACCCATCAGCTCCATGTGTCACAGCGGTGAATTACTGGCTAAGAATTTAGACGAGCCTAGATTAAATAGAGTTTTCAATACAATCAGCGGCAGAGTAAATCACCTTAACGACTTCATAAAAGGCTACGCTTCCTTAACAAAAGTAAAGCTACCAAATAAACAACTTATTGACTGGCAATTATTAACACAGCAACTTCAGGCCTTATATCCATTTGCATTAACCAACCCTTTACCTGCATCCCAGTTATATGCTGATTTAGCACAGCTAGAGCAAGTATTTATTAATGTATTAAAAAACGCCCATGAGGCCGATGACACTGGTGATATTTCAATGCAATTTGAAGACACAGCTCACACCATTGAAATCACTATTAATGATAATGGCGACGGTATGTCTGCCGAGGTAATACAAAATGCATTACTGCCTTTTTATTCCACCAAGCATTCGGGCACAGGGTTAGGATTAGCTTTATGCCGCGAAATAATCGAAGCCCACAATGGTAAGCTATTATTTAATAATCGCGACCAAGGTGGTTTGTGTGTGTTGATCATTTTACCAATTGAGCCTATTTAAAGCCCGTTGTGCTTTCTCATTTATTTGAAAGGTAAATTAAATCTCAAAATGCAATTCAACGAACTTTTCGTATAACAGATCTTCTGACTCTAACCTGTTTGGATCAAGTTTTATGCAATCTATAGGACATACTGCAACACAGGTAGGCTGCTCGTAATGACCAACACACTCTGTGCACTTATCAGGGTTAATTTCATAAATATTCGCCCCCATAGTAATAGCTTCATTTGGGCATTCAGGTTCACACATGTCACAGTTAATGCATCGATTATTGATTAATAATGCCATTAGATTGGTTACGCCGTTTCTTTACAATGTGGTTGCCGTGTGGTTTGCCCTGCGCTGAGATTTCTTAATAAAATTCCCATTGTGGCATCTACTCCTTGCGGACAAGGTATTTTGACTACATGACCGCTACCTTTAGCAACCTCAATAGCTTGCCCCTGCTTATCATAAAGTTTTTCTAATAAAAATGTTACGTTCCCTTTAGCAGTCATCAGCTCTATAGAGTCACCAACACTAAAGCGATTTTTTACTTCCA
The DNA here is from genome assembly GCF_017368475.1 of Alteromonas sp. 5E99-2. Classification (GTDB taxonomy): domain Bacteria; phylum Pseudomonadota; class Gammaproteobacteria; order Enterobacterales; family Alteromonadaceae; genus Alteromonas_F. Next base: position 140,961 of record NZ_JAFNJE010000008.1, on the reverse strand, counting down.
CCGTCAAAAGTTTTTCATTCGTATTAACCACTTCACCAACAAACTGTTGCTGCTGGCTTATAGAGTTCCCTGTATCGTAATTTTGTAAATCCACATGACGGTGACGTTGTAAGAAACCATCTGTATAACCTCGGTTAGCAAGGTTATCTAAATTACCTAGTAACTCTTTATTAAACCCTTTACCTTCAACTGCATCCTCAATTGCTTCACGGTATATTTGAGCGGTTCTCGCTACGTAATAAAGTGATTTAGTTCGGCCTTCGATTTTCAAAGAGTGTACTCCCATTTTAACCAAACGCTCTACATGTTCGATGGCGCGTAAATCTTTTGAGTTCATAATGTAAGTGCCATGCTCGTCTTCAAATGCAGGCATGTACTCATTGGGCCTATCCCGTTCTTGAAGTAAAAATAATTGGTCTGTTGGGGCTTGAACTTGAACGCCGGATGGCATAATAGAATTACTGTCGGCAATAAGCTGACCTGCGTCATCTTGTTTGGCATTGTGGGCATTGTATTGCCAGCGACAAGCATTGGTACATGCGCCTTGATTTGGATCTCGTTTGTTCATGTAACCAGAAAGCAGGCAGCGTCCAGAATAAGCCATACATAGCGCACCATGTACAAATACTTCCAGCTCAATGTCTGGTACTTTCATACGAATTTCTTCTATCTCATCAAGTGATAGTTCACGAGAGAGTATCACTCTAGAAATACCTTGCTGTTGCCAAAACTTCACAGTGGCCCAATTTACAGCGTTAGCTTGTACTGAAAGGTGAATTTGCTGGTCTGGAAAGGATTCTCGTACCATCATAATCAGTCCAGGGTCGGACATAATCAGCGCATCGGGTTTACAATCAATCACAGGTGCCAAGTCTTGCAAATAGGTTTTTAATTTAGCATTGTGGGGCGCAATATTACTGACTACATAGAGTTTTTTACCTAACTCATGAGCTTCATTAATACCCATTCCAAGTTTTTCTAAATCAAATTCATTATTGCGTACGCGAAGAGAGTAGCGTGGTTGACCGGCATACACTGCATCAGCACCATAGGCAAAAGCATAACGCATGTTTGTTAATGACCCCGCAGGAGACAAAAGCTCTGGTGTAAATGCGCTTTTCGAAAGTTCTGTTCTCTGAGACATAATACTAACCGACCAATAAAAACGCGGGAATTTTACCCATGAGTTTTTCGAACTCAAGTCGCTGCAAGTCGTTTTTCACTGAAAATGCGTTCAGTTTGATTTAGATCAAAAAAACAACATAACATCATTGTTATGAGATTAATTATGTCGTAGAAGTTTTAACTAAAACAATATCTGTTCTTTCCTTCACCTAACACCCACAATACTGTGAACGAATTGATTTCAAAGTTAAGCTGCCTATCGAGTCACCCTCAAGCTTGGTACATTACCCACTATTAAACTCAAACTAACAACAGGAACACCATGCGGCTACTTCCTCTGTTCGTCATACCCCTTTTTATATTATTGACTCATGCTACCCCAGCCTTTGCCGACGACGCTGCTGAAAAGCGAGCTGAATATATTCGAGATAACTACACCAAATACGAATATCAAATTGAGATGCGAGATGGCGTGAAATTGTTCACATCTGTGTACATTCCCAACGACGACTCGACCCCACACCCTATCTTGTTCCAGCGCACGCCATATAGAGTAGCGCCTTATGGGGTTAGCAAATACAAAACCCGTTTAGGGCCAAGCGAAGCCTTTGAAAAAGAAGGGTTCATCTTCGTATTTCAAGATGTTAGAGGCAAATTCATGTCTGAAGGTGAGTTTGTGAACATGCGCCCTCAAGACGCGTACAAAAGAGGCAAAAAAGCCACAGACGATTCCACCGACACCTACGACAGCATAGATTGGCTAGTGAAAAACATCGACAACAACAATGGAAACGTCGGTATGTGGGGCACATCTTACCCTGGATATTACACTTCTGTTGCGTCAATTAATGCCCATCCTGCGTTGAAAGCGATTTCTCCTCAAGCGCCTATTGCCGATTGGTTTTTTGATGATTTCCATCGCAATGGTGCATTTGTTACACCTATGGCTTTTATCTTTTTTGATACCTTCGACAAACAAAGAGACGGTGAATTTGGCTATTGGCCCAAAGCAATGGAATCAGTCACTCCAGATGGTTATCAGTTTTTTAAAGAGCTTGGTCCGTTATCCAATGTAAATAAAGATCATTTTCACGGCGAACGCCCGTTTTGGAATGAACTAACAGAACACCCTAACTATGACGACTATTGGCAAGCCAGAAATGTACTTCAGCACCTTAATGACACCAAGCCTGCAACCTTAGTGGTAGGAGGCTGGTTCGATACGGAAGATTTATACGGCCCACTTGCTACCTACCAAACCATGTCTGACAAAAGCAAGAACGAACATATACAACTTGTTATGGGGCCTTGGTATCACGGACAATGGAACAGCCCCAAAGGAGGCAAAAGCCTAGGTGAAGCAGAGTTTGGTTTTGACACCAGTGCTTGGTTTCAAAAAAACATTTTACTTCCGTTCTTTCAACAGCATTTAAAAGAAGAAGATAATGTAAACATTGCTACAGCAACAATGTTTGAAACAGGTGCAAATAGATGGCGAAAATTTGATGTTTGGCCCCCTAAAAACACCAAAAACAAAACACTTTATTTGAATAAAAACCAGAAGTTTAGCGATGAAAAACCAAGCGCAGGACAAAGTGACTACATTAGCGACCCCAATAATCCGGTTCCACATTCTGCAAACATCAGTCGAGGGTGGGATCGCCCTTACATGGTTGAAGATCAGCGTTTTGCTGCACGACGCCCAGATGTATTAGTGTTTGAAACGGCCCCACTTGAAAATGACTTAACAATCGCCGGTGAAATTGATTTAGATTTATGGTTTTCTACTAATAAAACGGCAGCGGACGTTGTGGTTAAACTGGTTGATGTTTTCCCTGGTGTAGATGTGAATAACAATAAGGTTGACCAAAAAACGGGGAATCGCCACGAGCTTGTGCGTTGGGGTGTGATCAGAGGTCGATTTAGAGAAAGTATGAGCGACCCTAAACCTTTTGAAGCCAACAAACCAACCAAAGTTGGGTTTGAATTATATGATGTTCTGCATACATTTAAGCGCGGTCACAAGCTACAAATACAAGTGCAAAGCAGTCTCTTTCCCTTTACCGACATTAATCCACAGAACTATGTAGAAAACATTTTTGATGCGAAAGAAGAAGACTTTGTTAAAGCCTTCCATACTATTTACCACAATAAACAGTATCCCAGCGCAATCCACTTTAATACGTTAGAAAAATAAACAAGGAAGACTAGCTAGCAAGGCCACTTGGTCTTCGCTAGCTATTTATAGAAAAAAAGCCCCTGTACTGTCCTTTGGTGATAAAATTATTAAAAAGTAAATTCGGTATCATATTTAATGACAGGCCCCACCACTACGTTCTCGGCACTAGGCTTATGTGACGAACTTTTACAATCTGTCGCAGAAAAAGGTTACGACACACCGTCAGAAATTCAAATAGAAGCCGTGCCCGCTATATTAAGTGAACGAGATGTCATGGCTGTCGCACAAACCGGCACGGGTAAAACGGCAAGTTTTGTTTTACCAATATTACACTTAATACATAACGCAAAAAAAACGGATTCAGGGCTTATACGCGCTTTAATTATTGCCCCTACTCGTGAACTTGCTGCGCAAGTTGCCACGAGTGTTGAAGCGTATTCAAAGTATACAAACTTGCGTTCATTTGCTGTATTTGGCGGTGTGCGCATTGAATCTCAGCTCATTGAGCTACAAAAAGGGCTAGATATACTGGTTGCGACGCCTGGGCGTTTACTTGATTTGTACAACAACCACAGTCTTAGTTTCGATGATATTGCGTTTTTTGTGCTCGACGAAGCTGACCGAATGTTAGAGCTGGGCTTTATTGATGATATTCGCCATATCCAAACACTATTGCCAAAGCAAAGACAAACATTATTATTTTCAGCTACTTTTTCCAAAGAAATTAAGTCCCTCGCACAAGGCATGCTTAAGCAGCCTATTTCATTAGAAATAAAAAACACCAATAATAATATTAATACCATTACTCAAATGCTGCATCCGGTAGAAAAGGAGCGAAAAACCGAGCTCTTACGTTACCTGATTGAACAACATAAATGGCACCAATTACTCATATTCATTAAAACAAAACGCGATGCCGACGCATTGAGAGACACATTAGGCGAAGCCGGAATTAGCGCTGAATCTATTCATGCTAATAGAACCCAACATGCAAGAACAAAGGCGCTAGAAGGCTTTAAACAAGGTACAATTCAAGTCCTTGTCGCAACCGATATTGCTGCAAGAGGCATAGATATAAATCAGCTACCCTGTGTCATCAATTACAACCTTCCCTACGTACCTGAAGATTATGTGCACCGAATTGGTCGCACAGGTAGAGCGTCTGCAGAAGGGCTCGCAATTACCTTATTTAGCGAAGATGAAGCCAAACAGCTTCGAGCAATTGAGCGAAGTACAGGCCGTCAGTTTAAACGCCATTTCATACCGGCCTTTGCGCCACCCAAGAAAGTCATTGAAAAGAAAGTTGAAGATGACGGCGATCTTTATGGACATTTTGAAGCAGACATTAATCCGAAGAAAAAAGCCAAGGGTCGAGGTCGTAAAAGGCGAGGACGTTAATTTTTAGGCTTACAATTCTGTGTTGACGTCATTTTATCGCAAATACCCACAACTGGGCGTATTATTCTGCATAGTAATGGTTTTTGGCTACTATCTAATAAGGCATGTACCTTTACCTGAGATAGTTAGAAGTGATTTGATATGAAAGTAATTACACCTTCGCTACTTGTTTTCTTACTGCTGTTAAGCGGCTGTGGCGGTGGAGATTCATCAAATCAAGAACCAGCACCCATAGCAGACCCTCAACCTGTTCCAGCTCCGCCCCCTATTGCGGTTGAACCTCCCACTCGAGCCCAAGCAGCTCAACTACTGAATCAGGGAAGCTTTGGCCCTCGTACATCAGATATCGATAATGTTGTTGCTTTAGGTATCGAAGGTTGGATTGATAGTCAAATTAACGCACCTAGTTCATCCCATGCCCAAGGGGTAAACAATGCAAGGCTAATTGAAGGGGTATCGGATAATCAAACCGTGTCCAGAGAACGGCGCATTGAAACCTGGTGGGAAATTGCATTACAAGGCGAAGACCAATTGCGCCAGCGCGTTGCTTTCGCATTAAGCGAAATTTTGGTTGTCAGTGAAAACAGTGTATTTAATGAAGATACCTTAGGTATTGCCCTTTATTACGACATATTGGTCAATCATGCTTTTGGCAATTATCGCGACTTACTAGAAGACATCACTCTATCCCCTATCATGGGTTTGTATTTGAGTATGCTAGGTAATCAAGCACCTGATAACACCCTCAATATCAGGCCAGATGAAAATTTTGCTCGAGAATCCATGCAATTATTCAGCATTGGTTTGGTCGAACTGAACCTAGACGGCACCCTACGTTTAGATGAAAATGGCCTTGCTATTCCCACCTACAATCAAGATATCATTGAAAACTATGCACGAGTGTATACCGGTTGGAATTTCGCTGGTGCGAACGAACAAACATTTACCCAATTCTCTAGAAACTACAACTCTCGTGCGCCAATGCAGCCCATTCAAGCATTTCATGATACCAATGCAAAAACCTTACTCAACAACACCTTTGTGCCTCAAGGCCAAACCGCAGAGCAAGATTTAGCTATTGCCCTAGATTCATTATTCAATCATCAAAATGTCGCTCCCTTTATGAGTAAACAGCTGATCCAAAAACTCGTCACAAGCAACCCTACACCAGCCTATGTAGAGAGAGTTGCTCGTGTTTTTAACGACGATGGCAATGGCGTACGGGGTAATTTAGCCGCAGTTGTTAAAGCCCTGCTGATGGACGAGGAAGCGAGAAATGGTGCTGAATTACAGCCCAACACCTTTGGTAAATTAAGAGAGCCCATTTTAGTTGCAACTCATTTATGGCGGGCATTTGACGGGGAATCACCCGATGGAGTGTTTTCTCTTGGATTTCCAGAGTTCTTTTTCAACCAAGCGCCTCTTGCCGCTCCTTCTGTGTTTAATTTTTTCTCTCCCGACTTTACTCCCCAAGGCATTATTTCAGACCAAGGACTCGTGGCACCTGAATTTCAAATTGCCACAGATACCTTTTTGGCTCGCACCAGTAATTTTTTGTCATTCTCGATTTTTGCCGGACACAATCAAATCGAAAATCAAACTGATGATCGCATATTAATTGATTTATCCACTGAACTCGCATTGGCAGATGACCCAGAGGAACTCATATCTCATTTGGACATTTTATTAATGGCTGGGCAAATGTCTGACGAAATGCGCGATATTTTATTTGCCGAATATACCCGAACACTAACGTTTGCCCCCGTAGACAGAATAACAAACTTGCTCTTTTTGATAATGAGCTCTCCCCAATATGCAATTCAGAAGTAAGGTGGTGTTATGACAACAACGACTTTTTCACGCCGAGACTTCCTTCGCAATACACTTCGCTCGTCAGTTGGTGTGGCAACTGCGAGTGCGACTGCGAGTGCAACTGCGGTGGGTGGGAGCTTAGGTTTGATGAATGCAGCCCTTGCTCAAAGTAGTACTCGTTTTGACGATTACAAAGCCCTGGTTTGCGTGTTTCTTTTCGGCGGTAATGACTCCCTTAACATGCTTGTTCCTACTGACAATGCTGATTACTCTATCTATCAAAATGTGCGGCAAAATCTCGCCTTTTCACAAGCGTCTTTATTACCGTTAAATACTCGTAGCAGCAATACATATCCCGTTGGACTACCTAGCGCAATGTCGTCATTAATGCCTTTTTTCGACTCGGGAGATTTGTCCTTTGTAGCAAACCTAGGACCTTTACTTGCTCCAGTTACAAAACAAAGCTTAGTGAATAATATTCAATTAGCACCACCTCAATTGTTTTCTCATAATGATCAACAAGCCAATTGGCAAACATCTCGTCCCGATGCACCTTCAGTGAGTGGTTGGGCAGGAAGAATGGCCGATTTACTGACAGAATCAGCCAGTGCGCTACCAATCAATTTGTCGTTATTTGGCAATAATTTAATGCAAACAGGCTTATCTACTTCTTTGTTTTCATTAACGCCAGAGGGAACAGAGCAGTTTCAAGCATTAACACCCACACAGGCTTTTAATGCTCAGCGGTTTAATGTGCTGGAACAATTATCAGCTACTAGCTCTCATGTATTAGAACAAGGGTATATACAAAAAGTGAGCCGAGCAATGACCAACAACGTGCTTATTGACGAAGCGTTAACCTCATCAGCACAAAATGCCAGTGGCTACCCTGAGTCAAATCCACTTGCCGCACAGCTTGCAACAGTGGCAAGGCTAATCAGTGTTGAACAGCGCTTTACCCAGCGCAGACAGGTTTACTTTGTTGGTCTAGGAGGATGGGACACCCATGATCGACAAGTCGATACTCACCCCAGACAACTGCAACTGCTAAGTGAAGCGCTGAGCGCCTTTCAAACCAATTTAACTCAGTTAAATATGGCGGATGCAGTTACTACATTTACTATGTCTGAATTTGGTAGAACCTTAACCAGTAATGGTGATGGCACTGATCACGGTTGGGGCGGTCATCAACTGGTAATGGGAGGAGCTGTAAATGGTGGAAATATTGTAGGTAATTTACCTGAACTAGCACTAGGTTCAAACGACGATTTAGACGATGGCCGTATTATTCCTACTACTTCAGTAGATGAATATATTGCCAGCTTAGCTAGATGGTTTGGGCTTAGCGATTCTGAGTTAAATGCGGTATTACCTAATTTAAACCGCTTTAACTCAGCCTCACTATCTATTTTTAATTAAAAAACAGGTTATTTCTGCGCATTGATACGCCAGTCATAATCGATAAATTTAATTTTATAACTATCTGGAATAGGCGTGTTTACGTAGCGATTTATATATTCACCTAAATCTTTTGTTTTGCCAGATTCAACAAAGTCTTCAGTATAAAAGTCGAGAATTTCTGACACATAAACTGCATTGTTTTTGTCATCTCTGTAGAAGTGTTTTTCCTTAGCAAAAAATTCCCACGCGGCTTGTTTTAATTGCTCATCTAAGGTTTCAGCTACAAAAGGGACTTGAGGCAAACGAGGACAATCTTTAACCATGCAATTTAAGGCAAAGTGTGCCCGTGGCTCACCTAAAGGACGCACTACATCATTTTCAAAGTCATACAGATTCGTTTCTTCACCGCCAATAACAACATCGCGGAATTTAAAAAATTTCGCGCGCTTTATAAAACTTGTAAAGCCATCGGGAATGCCTCTATCAATAACGCCGTACATAGCAAGTGCATTGTATGCATTAATGTAATAAGCCATTGTTGCATTAGGGGCTTTAAATAGTTCAGGGTGGGTATTAGGGCTAGTTTTACTTATAAACTCCACAACTTGTTTCAAACGCGCTAAATCATCAGACTTAGCTAATCGAGCAAAGTCTGTGCTGCCGGTTTCGTCAACGTAATTTGCAACAATGTACGCCCATTCTTTTTGTGCTTCCTCTTGCGCTTGTGGTGTTTGACCAAGGCTTTGAAAACTTAATAAAATTCCAACAAGTAGAACAACTCGAGATAGCATTTATCTGCTCCTATGTAATGTATAAATATTAAAAATAATTGGATAACGCATTAACCTGCACAACTCCCGCAAGCAGCGGGTGCGGCGCCGACAACTTTTACTGGGATCCCGTGACTCTTCTTTTCACGAAGAGGCTGATACATTTGTGTTTCACCTTTTTTGTTTACGTACTCCAAAGGTTTTAAAATGTAATCATCGCGGTGAGCATTATGCTCACACATGGAAACAGGGCCGTCAGCTGTCATCACCATAAAAGAACAAGCATCTATTCTGTCTTGTTCTAATGCGTTTGCATCCATAAAGTTCTGTACGAAAAATGACAGCTTGTGAACCTTTCCCCTAGCCCTAAATAAATCCGATTTCATTTCGTTGAGCTTAGTCAAGGTCGCACCGATAAGTCGTGGGATCCACACCGGCTTTTTCAGTAACGCCCAAGTATAACGGGCAACAATACTTGCTAAGCCTTCTTGACGAAGTATTTGTACGTCATCGAAATCGTGAATAAATTTAGCAAAAAAAGATTCATCATCTACCACAGAATACACTTCTTTGTTTGTCACTAATGTGGGCATATAGCTGTGACAATTATTGTGGCCAATACGCACTTTTTCCCAAGGAAGTGACTTAGCAATGGCTTTTTCAATTCCCGCTTTTACGGTAACCGGGTCGATAACATCATCTCTCGCACCCCACTCCCCTCGGCCTGTTTCTGCTTGTAATTGAAACGATACAAAGCTCACTGTTTCAGCTCTGTCCACAAAGAAACGCACCATCTGTGGTAACTCACTAAAGTTGCCGTTGTGCACAGTAGTATTAAAGATGATCATCAGCCCCAAGCCATTGCACCGTTCGATATATTCTTCTCGAATTTCATTCAAGGAGGCTTCGTCGGTATAGCCTTTTCTTTCTTGTGTGGTGTCCACATGAAAGGCAATATCTTTCAAACCGGCTTTGGCGAGGTTAACCAGTAATTTTCTAGAGGCAGCAATGCCATTTGTAAACAAAGCTGTGTTTAATCCTAGCTGAGTTGCATATTCAACAATTTCGATTAACTCACTGTGCTTTCGCAGCGTGGGGTCACCACCGGTTATTTGCACACTGGTCCCTGGGCCATAATGGGCAAGTACATCGTCTAAGCGGCGAAACACTTCAACTAATGGAATATCTCTTACAGACTGAGAATGTTCAGATAAATAACACAAGGTGCAATCTAAATTACATTTTTGGGTAATTTCTACTGCAACACATCCCACAGTCAATGAACGTCCCAACAACTGATTGGGAGTAAAGTGTTCCCCCATTCGTTTTTGGGTTAACGCTAACTGCTGCTGGCGTATGGAGGGCGTATAAATTGGAGTGTCGCTTGCTGATTGCTTTAACGAAATCGCCATAGACTTACCTAGTTAATTATTAATTTGAGTACCATTCTCGAAAAAATGTCGTCTTTGTATTGAATCTATGTTTATGTATTGCAATAGACCTTTTATCGCAGTCATTGCTTTCATGCTTACTCATTATTGTAGAACGATACTCACTTCTTTATTTATAACCTTTGTATCACTATTTCTGTTTTCACATGTTTTTTTTACGGTAGCTTATGCAAATCAAGTGAGCGTAGATGAACCTAATCTTGAGTACTTCAATTCAATCAAAAACAGTGTATTTTCCGATGAATACAGCGCTCTACCTCACTACAAGGTAACTAAAAAACACTTTGACCGCGACGGCCACAACCTTCTCTTCGCAGATGCGAAAAGAACATTAGAAAGCGGCGACGATTTAATTGAGTTTCCCGCCGGGCAAAAATTACTCCAAGCCAATGGTATTTGTTTCGCAGGAAAGTGGGTTATTAATGAACAAAGTGAGTATTCTGGGTTTTATGCCGCCAATACCAGTGTGCCCATTTTGGCTAGAATTTCAGTGTCCTTAAGCGGTACTACACAAAAAGACAAACGAGCAATGGGAATGGCAATTAAGGTGTTTGGCTCGCCTCAATCACCGCAACACGATCAAACCCTAAATTTGTTTTTGTTGCATTCCTTAGGCGGAATAAAAACAGACGCAGTACTCGACCTCGAAATGGATAATGAACCTGAGCTGGGTTCTTTACCCCCGTTTAGCCAGCTTCTCACCGCTCACAGACTAGAATCTGATTTGAAAGATGCCGATGCTCTTTACAGTAAAGAAAAAGCCAATGCGCGATTTCGTCCAGTGTCGCATTTAGCAAAAATCGATAAGAATGGCTCTAAGGTTGAAGATATACATTCACCTCAGTGGATAAAAGTAAAAACGGCCCCAACAATAGCCCGTGTTGATAAATTAGATTTTCGCGATGAACTTGATTTGAAACACTATGAAGGAAACCAATTAAGGTACCAAATATACGCAGCTAAAGCTCATAACAAGGGTAAAAGTAAAGCGACGTGGGAGGAAGTGGGCTATATCCAATTTACCGAATCAATACGCTCAAAGAGTTGTGATACTAGGCTGCATTTTCGACACCCTAGTATCCATTAATATCTACAGGCTCTTACATTAACGAAAAAGTACTTTTTCTTTGTTGAACCAGTACACACAAAAACTCAATGTACCTAATGCAATAGCCATGGAAGAAACAAAGATAGGAATAAGCTGGTAATAATCCATTGTTCCTTTTATGAGTTCTTTAATCGCAAGAGCAACATTTGTTAAAGGCACCCAAGCCCAACCACCCGTTAACTCAATGCCCGGCAAAGATGACATCAACGTAGGAACTATCACTACAAACACCAGCGGTGCCATGTAACTTTGGGCTTCTTTAAAACTTCTAGCATAAGTAGATATACTTAATAAAATAGAAGCCAAAATACTGACAATAGGAATTAACATAAAGAATATTAATACAAAATCAATGGCATTGATCGCCCCCATAAACTCAGCAACAAATTGAATTGCCATACCCTGACTAAGTACAATTCCCCATATTGCCATACTTAACACGGTAATTAACGCCGTCATCACACCGGCTAAAGCAATAGTTAGAAATTTACCTAATACCAAATACTTACGCTCAATAGGTGAAATCAATAAGGTTTCCAAAGTCCCCCGCTCTTTTTCGCCTGCCCCTAAGTCTGCTGCTGGCATCATCGCGCCTTGTAAACACAAAATAAAAATAAAATACGTAAGCATTCCACCGACTTTTTCACCAATATTTTCTCGTTTATCTGCAACATCAATTTTATCAAATACAAAAGGCTCAATGAGTCCAGCGCTTTGCTCTTCACTTAAGTTAAGCGTTTGAAATGCGGTTTGTTGTTGTTTGTTTAAATAAGGCTCTATGATTTCTTTTAATCGTCGCTCAACCAAATTCAATCCGGCATCATTCAAATGTATAACAAACACCCTCTGATTACTTTCCAGTAAAGGTGCTGTATAACTATCAGGCATGGTCAGTACAAAATCGGCACCTTTACTTTTAACCCACTGTTCAGGCGTTACACCGGACTCTATTGGCACAATCTCGAAAAATTCAGAACGCTGCAGTTCCTCTGTTATTTGCGGTGCCGCGTTGGGATTAACTATTGAAACTTTTAAGATTTTTTCTTCTGCTTCAGTCACCGCTTTAACAGAAAAATAACCTACAACGCCTCCTATGGCAGGAATGATTAACAAGGGTAATGCAATCATGAAGAACAAGGTTTTCTTATCTCTTAGGATCTCTTTTAGTTCTTTTTTAAAGACTATCCACATGATTATGCCTCCTTCATATTTAATGCAGATAAAAATGCATCGTTCAACGAGTTTTCACTTAATTGTGTAAAGGCATTTAACGTATCGTCAAACATGGTTTTTCCTTCGTTAATAACACATACCCGATCACAAAGCTCAGACACTTCGGCAAGATGATGAGTTGAAAAAATAACCGGCGTACCCAAAGATTTTAAATGTCGAACAAAAGACAGTACGGTTTGTGCAGCCATAATATCCAAGCCCGTTGTTGGTTCGTCCAGCACCACCACTTTAGGCGAATGAATAACCGTTCTTGCAATGGCGGTTTTTTGTTTCATTCCTGTGGAAAAGTTTTCACAGCGCCTGTCTAAAAATGTATGTAAGTCGAGCATATCTGCTAGTTCATCAATACGCTCTTCCACCGCAGCCTTTGACATACCGTGTAACTCACCAAAATAAGCCATATTTTCTCGGCCCGTTAAGCGCCCATATAACCCTGTCGAACCCGATAAAAAACCGATGCGTTTTCTAGCTTCGATAGGCGCTTTTAATACATCGACGCCGTCAATAAAGATGGAGCCTGAATCTGGTGATAAAGCAGTGCTTAGCATGCGCAATGTTGTGGTTTTACCGGCGCCGTTTGGCCCAAGAAGTCCCAGAACACAGCCTTCTTCGCACTGAAACGACACATCTCGTACCGAACGGAAAAATCGCCCTTTTAGACGAGGGTCTTTTTTTTCTTGCTCAGATAATTTTTTCGGATTTTCAACTGCGAAGCGTTTTTGTAAGCCTTGTACTTCTATCATATTACGTCCTTTGTTAAGCGTACGAATTCATCATAATGCAAAGTAATAAAAACTAAAATGCAAATTTCATCAACCTAAGATCAACCTTTGTCGTGTACAAAGTCTGCACACACACGCCACAAACAAAAAAATCAACACGTTCTAATTTCACTACAAAAGATCAGGTAGTAATTTTTGTATTCCATTGGTATAAAACAAAAAGAAATAAACATTTTAAGGAAAGTGATGTCGTCTATATCCAACCCAATCCAAGGATTGACTAATGTATTAATTAAACCTAATGCAGTGTTTAGCACTCTTGCAAAAGCCAACAACTGGTCATGGTTGCCTTTTATATTGATAAACCTTGTCACTCTATTCACTATCTATTCGTACTTCAATCACATTGATTTCAACTGGTATATTGAAACGATTATTAGTGAAACAATGGCAAATACTAGCCCTGCAGAGCAGGACGCTGTAAGAAGCTCGATGAACCCATCCACTATGATAGGGATTGGTGCAGGAGGAGCAATATTCGGTGTTGTTATAGTAAACGCTATATTGGCGGTATATTTGAACTCAATGACGAAGAACGACGACTCCCATGTTCAAGGTTTTTCAGATTGGTACGGGGCACTCTGGTGGACTCAAATGCCAACCATTGTTAGTTCTCTTATTGCAATAGCACTACTGTTAATGAGTTCAAGTAATGAAATCTCTCCGACCTCCTTATCGCCACTTTCTTTAGGTTTTATTCTTGGCACAAACATGGGATCCGACTGGTATAATTTCATGACATCAATACGATTAGACACAGTATGGTCAATTTATTTACTTACCAGCTGTATTGCTCAGTGGACCCAATTTAACACACGAAAATCACTTATTATCGCCAGTGCCCCATTCGTTATTATTAGTTCGATTTGGCTCGCTTATTTATTGTTTTAAAGGCCACCGAGGCGGGTATTGTTGAGTCAATGCTACGCCTTCTCGCTGAGAACGAAAATAATTCGAATCGCTATAAAAGTTAGCATTTTGTTTATCACACCATTGCGGAATACCAAGCAAAGGAATAGGCCTGAGTACATTCTTGGAAGTAAACCCGTCAAAGTAGGTGATGACACTCAATAATTGATCATCAACATGGGCTCTTTTTTCGGCAAAAGAACACGTATCAAAATCATCATCCACTGGAACCAACACCCATTTAGCAGTCAGCCCAACAAAAGGGCTTAACATCATTTCTGCGCTTGCGTGGCCAAATAGGCAAGGCGTAACCACATTGTGCCAAAGGTTTCTGAGTTCAAGGTAAACCTGCGTCCAATTATGAGTGCTTAACCCATGAAAAAAAGACGTACATTGTGCTAAATCTGACTTTTTAACCAATAAAAGTAAACCACATTCGTCAAAGTGAGTCAGACGATCTCTCCTTGGTGTGCGAGGTGAAAGGCCATGCTGCTCAATATCTTTAGCGTGAAGCCGACTTATTAACATTTTTGATTTCGGAAATTGATGCCAAATCAACCCATTGAAGAAGTCGTGCCAATTGTTTTCCCTTGTAGGTATTTGTTGCGCATTGGCAATTTGAATCTCGTAGTAATCCAGTGTTCCTTCGCCTTCAATTTGTGGAATAAAAGTGCAAGGAAACGAAGGCGTCTGACTTTGTGCAGTTTTTGTCAGCTCTGAAGCACTAGGAAATGAATCTCTTTCATCAAATTTACCTGTGTTTATACAATCAAGCAAAAACGTACATCTTAATTGCGTTAACTTCTCTCTATCCCACTTGTCTTGCATAGTTATAGACACTCATTTTCATTTCTCTATACTGGCTAAGCATTATATTAAAATAAGTATCAATAAGAGAGAAAATATGCATTTTTTTAAACCCACAGCGTTACTTGCTGCATGCGTTATTTTTAGCGGCTGCGGAGAAAAACACAACGCTCATGATAACGACAGCAGTACCAGCACCAATTTTAACGATATCTATGCCACGATTACTGCTGATTCATTGATTCCGCCAATAAAGACGCTATCCTCTGACGAATTCGAAGGCCGCTTGCCAACCTCTGAAGGCGAACGAAAAACCCTTGCTTACTTAGAACAAGAATTCACATCTGCCGGTTTTACACCGGGGAACGGAGAGAGCTTCCTCCAAGAAGTTGAATTGATTGAAATTACCGCCAATCCCAAGGTATCTCTAACCATAGGTGAGAATGTTTTTGATTACAAAGAAAACATGGTCGTAGGCTCTAAACGTGAACAATCCTCGATATCTATTGATCAATCTGAACTTGTATTTGTTGGCTATGGTGTCAACGCACCAGAATACAATTGGAATGACTATGAAGGGTTAGATGTAAAAGGAAAAACCGTTGTCATATTAGTCAATGACCCAGGCTATGCTAATCCAGAAAGTGGTTTGTTTCAGGGTAAAACCATGACCTACTACGGCCGCTGGAGCTACAAATATGAAGAAGCTAGTCGTCAAGGTGCTGCTGCGGCCCTAATTGTCCATGAAACAGCTCCAGCATCTTATGGTTGGTCAGTTGTGGCCAACAGTTGGAGCGGCCCTCAATACGGTTTAGTCTCTCCTGACAAAGGTGCAAGTCGCGTTGCCATTGAAGGTTGGTTATCGCTAGAGGCCGCTACTAAAGTCTTTGCCGATGCACAATTAGATTATAGCGAAGAAAAAGCCAAAGCAGCATTAGGGCCATATAATAAGGCAATGCCGATTAGCGCATCAGTAACCCTAGAGAACAAATTTGTTAAATCGAAAAGCCACAACTTTATCGCTACATTGGCAGGCTCAAGTAAACCCGATGAGCATGTGATTTACAGTGCACATTGGGACCATTTAGGTAAGGACACTTCTCTTGAAGGTGATCAAATATACAATGGCGCTCATGACAACGCCACAGGTAGCGCAGCAGCTTTGGTAATGGCAGAAGCCTTTGGCAAACTAACTCCACGCCCAGCCCGTAGTGTTACCTTTTTAATTGTAACTGCAGAAGAGCAAGGGCTATTAGGCTCAAAATACTATGCCGATAACCCTATTATTCCGTTAGACAAAACAGTCGCGAACATCAATATGGATGCGATGAATGTACTAGGCAGAACAAAAGATGTCAGTGTGGTTGGTATGGGTAAATCATCTTTAGAAGAGAACTTAACCGTTGCAGCAAAAAAACAAGGTCGATATTTAACTCAAGAAGACCACCCAGAAGCAGGTTACTACTATCGTTCTGACCATTTTAGTTTTGCCAAACAAGGTGTACCCGCACTGTACGTCGGTGGAGGTAACGAACCCATTGATGAAGCAACTGCTGCCTATCGCAAAAAAATGAACGTAATAGTAACGGGGTGTTATCACCAAGTTTGCGATCAATATCGAGATAGTTGGGACTTATCCGGTATAGCTCAAGACACTCAACTATTATTCGACGTTGGCACAGACGTCGCTAATGCCGCTGAGTCCCCTAGTTGGTCAAGCACAAGCGAGTTTCAACGTAAAAATTAACACTTAGTTTGATAGTAAATTAAACAAAAATAGAACCGCTTATCACAAGCGGTTTTATTTTATTCGTATTTATTTAGCTAAGAAGCTCAATTTTATCTTGCAATTTCCAGTAAGAATGGCACTCTCAGTGCCATAATAAAAAGAAGTATATAAACAAATCCTCTGGTTTTTTACCTCGACAGATTAAACCCAACAATTCAATTTAGTAAACAAGTGAGAACGCATTTATGTGTGGTATTTTCGGTATTCTTGACCTCAAAACCGATGTGGCTGAGCTTCGTACTCAGGCCCTCGAATTAAGTAAGCTGCTGCGTCACCGCGGCCCAGATTGGTCGGGTATCTGGAATAATAATAATGCTATTTTATGTCACGAACGTCTTGCTATTGTCGATGTTGATACAGGGGCTCAGCCGCTTATTTCCGATTCAGGCAAACAAATTCTTGCCGTTAACGGTGAAATATATAATCACGTACAACTGGCAGAAGAATTAGCAAAAGACTACAACTTTAAAACTCGCTCAGATTGTGAAGTGATTTTACCTCTTTATAAAACCTTCGGTGCCGAGTTCGTAGACAAATTAGAGGGTATGTTTTCTTTCGTATTATATGACGAAGACGAAGATGCCTACTTAATCGCTCGAGATCACATGGGTATCATTCCTCTTTACACAGGTTATGATGAACACGGTAACTTCTATGTTGCCTCTGAAATGAAAGCCTTAGCGCCTGTGTGTAAGACAATCAGTGAATTCCCTCCAGGGCATGTTCTTTGGAGTAAAACAGGCGAATTAACCAAGTATTATCAACGAGACTGGATGAGTTATTCAGCCGTTGAAAATAACACAACCGATTTAGCCGAACTGAAAGATGCATTTGAAAAAGCGGTTAAATCTCACCTCATGTCAGATGTACCTTATGCGGTATTACTTTCTGGTGGATTAGACTCGTCATTAGTCTCTGCGGTCGCGGCACAATACGTTGCTAAACGCGTAGAAGACAACGACAACTCAGATGCTTGGTGGCCTAGGTTACACTCGTTTGCAGTAGGCCTAGAAGGTGCGCCAGATTTAATTGCAGCTCGCGATGTTGCTGAAATGATTGGTACTGTGCATCACGAAATTCACTTTACCATTCAAGAAGGCCTTGATGCCATTCGCGATGTGATTTATCAATTAGAAACTTATGATACCACCACGATTCGCGCAGCAACGCCTATGTACTTAATGACCCGCAAAATTAAAGCAATGGGCATTAAAATGGTACTGTCTGGTGAAGGTTCTGATGAAATCTTTGGTGGTTACTTGTATTTCCACAAAGCGCCAAATGCAAAAGAGCTTCATGAAGAAACCGTACGTAAGCTAGAACGCTTGCATATGTTTGATTGCGCAAGAGCAAACAAGGCAACCTCTGCATGGGGTGTAGAAGCTCGTGTTCCATTCTTAGATAAAAACTTTATCGACGTTGCTATGCGCTTAAACCCACAAGACAAAATGTGTGTTGATGGTCGTATGGAAAAATGGATTTTACGTAAAGCATTTGACGATGGTTCTACCTTGCCAGAATCTGTTTTATGGCGTCAGAAAGAACAATTTGGTGACGGTGTTGGTTATTCTTGGATTGATTCAATTCGCGATTTCGTCGATGCGGAAGTGTCTGATCAGCAACTTGCTACTGCTGAATTCCGCTTCCCAACGAATACCCCTGACACCAAAGAGGGCTATTACTACCGTACTATCTTCGAAGGTTACTTCCCTCAAGAAAGTGCAGCGAATTGTGTTCCAGGTGGAAAATCTATCGCTTGCTCTACAGTCGAAGCATTAGAATGGGATGAGAGTTTCAAAAACAATGCTGATCCTTCAGGTCGTTCAATGAAAGACGTTCATAAAGGCTAGTATTTAGTTTTCTCACTAATACAAAAAAACCCTCAATAATCTATATGTTATTGAGGGCTTTTTATTTATCAAAATTCTCTATTTAGGCTCAATTTCAAACCAAAGTGACGCGTTATTAATGGGTGACTCCTTTGGCATTATCGGGTTAGATAGTCTAAAAATCTGCCGTTCAGCTAAGCCAAGATCAGTAATAACTCCGCCAAAGTAATTGTTAAACAGGTTATCAAACTCTCCTGACTCAATTGCTCTACGCAAACCAATATCAATGAGTTTCGCTAGTGTTAAATTTGATTTATTAACAAAAAAATAGGATGCCGCCGGATACTGCAATACTAGTTTATCATCAAGGCGAAGTGCTGAATCGTTACCCAAGGATTTCAACTCTGCTGTAACTTCTATAACTGACCTAGGGAAAAAGTCACCTTCACCTTTTCGTAACGCTTTATAAGCACCATTAAACCCATCAGTAGTTTTTACATTAAAACCGTTGGACTGTAATATTTTGGTATCTGGCCAGTCTTTCCCTTGCACTGCAGTATATCGCAACAAAGATCGCAAACTGGTTAGTCGATCAAAATTTTGTTCATCTTCTTCTCTAGTGAGTAAAACACGCCAGCCAATTAGGCCTTTGTCATAAGGTATACGTATCGGGAGTAAACCGTCTTCTCTTTCCTTGTCGGTCATTCCCCAGAACACATTTATATCGCGATTTTCTTTTAGTTGTCTGACAGCTTTACCTTGATTAAGCGTTTTATCTGAAGGAATAAGTTTGTACCGTACGCCAGTTTTATCTAAGGCCAAAGTAAGAACTGCAAGAGGATACTCATTTCGTTTATCATCATCAGTAAGCGCTTTAGGGTAATGAATAGTCCACACGGCAGAATAGGTAAAACTGGGAAAAATAAATAAAATCGAATAAATACAAAATGTAATGAAATAACGCATGTGGATACCTTTAATTACGCAATACCGAGATATTTATGAGTTTGTAAAGATAGGCGCCAGTTTCTTTGTATACAGGTGCGGACAGCAAGATCTGTCGCTCTTTTTTGCTGACTAATAGGCTGCAAACAAATATGTTTAATGGGCTGTTCTCTCAGTGCTAATAAGGTGTCTAAATCCGCAATATGACTTTCCTTTGCCACCGGATGTTTAATTTCATTGGCTCTATTCATTGCGCTAGCGAGTACTTTGTAGCCACCTTTCATTCCCACCTTAGGTGAAACAGTCACCCAAGTATCTTCATGGCATTTAATTTCAAATGTACCACTTGTTTCAATCTGAGCCGAATACCCAGCCTGATATAGTGATGTGGTTAATTCAACAAGATCATACATGCAGGGCTCTCCCCCCGTAATTACAACGTGCTTAGCCGCGTAACCTTGTGATGAAAACAAGGACAATAGTTCACTTACAGAGCTTCGAAAAAAGCTTGGTGTATCCTCTGTTTTAGCGATCACAGTTGTTGAATCTGTGACTAAACTATCAGTTACATCCCATGTGTGTTTAGTATCGCACCACGCACATCCAATAGGACAACCCTGTAGCCGAACAAAGATAGAAGGTACGCCTGTGTGCACACCTTCCCCTTGGATTGTCTCAAACATTTCATTGATTGGTAACATGATGCTCGCTTAATTTACCATTTAACTTTTATACTTAATTTGGGATTTTACCAAGGATCTCGTAAAATGCGCATAAATTCCATCAAGAGTACCAGTATGAGTGATAAAGCTGTCATTATCTATTCCGGAGGAATGGATTCATTTACCGTTCTGCACCATGCACTTTCTAAAGGTTTGAAACCCTGTGCGCTATCTTTTGATTACGGTCAACGTCACAGTAAAGAATTAAAATACGCTGAAAATGTCTGCCGCACATTAAATATAGAGCATACACTTGTAGACATTACATCTATAAATCAGCTACTTGCGGGTTCATCTCTAACTTCTGACATCCCCATCCCTGAAGGGCATTATGAAGAGCCAAGCATGCAATCTACGGTTGTGCCAAACCGAAATATGATTTTGCTATCTTTAGCTATAGGCCATGCCGTTAGTATTGGCGCCAATAAAGTATTTTACGGCGCACATTCTGGTGATCATGCCATTTACCCAGATTGCCGCCCTGAATTTGTCAAAAAAATGAACGATGTTAGTCAAATAGCAAATTACGATGCGGTCGATATTTGTACGCCTTATTTATCTAACGACAAAGGTGAGATCTTAGCAGATGGTTTGCGCATGGGTTTAGACTATAGCCAAACTTGGACTTGCTACAATGGTAGAGAACTGGCCTGTGGACAATGTGGCGCCTGCCAAGAAAGACTAGAAGCATTTGAAGTGAATGGTAAAACGGATCCCCTTGAATACGAAGCCAGTTAATTCTGGCTTTCGCAGACAAAATAAGAAATTTCTTTAATACAATGACGCAATACTGGATTTAAACGGGTATTTTTTCCATTCATAACGAATAATTCATGTTCAAATTCGTATAAATTGCCATTGGCGATTGGGACTAGACCTAAACTCACCCCTTGTTCTTTTGCCATATAGTCAGGTAGTAACCCTATGTACTCACCTGTCATCATTGCCGACATCAAACCGTCGTATGAATCAGAAGTCGTTTTCAAGTTCAATATAGTATCATTTTCAACGTAATTGGCAGTGGATAAACCAGAGAGCCTTATAGCAGGGTAATCTGAAATTGAAACGCCTTGAGGCAAGCTGTCTACATCTCGATACTTCGCTAATTCATGATTGGGTGCACAATATAGTCTGCCTCGACATTTATGACCCGTTGAATGAAACGTAACCGACTCAGGTTTGACCATATCATATGTTGCCAAAACTAGGTGGCATTCTCCTGATAAAGCGACGTGTTCTACTTCACTGTACAACCTTGTTTGTATACTGATATGAATATCATCAAATTTTTTCATCGTACTTTTAGCTGCGCGGCTTACCGCCAACTGTATAGACAAAGGCAATCCGGCCATTAAAACTAAATTGATATTACCTGAGTAGTCGTCGTGAAGACTTTTAAGATTGAAGACAAAGTTATCAAATGCATTAAAGACGCGTTTAGTTTCTTGAAAGACCACTTCCCCTTCTTTGGTCATTTGAAAGCCGCCTCGACCGCGATGACACAGAACTAAATCAAGTCGCTCTTCCAGCTTTTTTATTGCCGCACTAATGTTAGGCCGCTGCATTCTGAGTACAGGCTCAGCAGCAGTAAACCCGTTACAACTAGCAACAGCAAAAAACACACGCAATAATTTAATATCCGATTCTTGCAAACGACTTAACATAACAACACCAATAATATTATGAATTTTATTTATAGGTATACGAATAAATACGTATTAGCAAAATATAGTGCAGCCTAGTAAATAAGTAAAAAATTTATTCCCGATAAAACATAAAATGTTTATTATTAATGCTTTAGCGTTCAAAAAAACATCTTTTCACTTACGACAAAGCAAGGATCTGCTTTCTTAATATTTCCACTTCATCTCGCAAAGATGCCGCTTTTTCAAACTCTAGATCTTTTGCATAATCAAACATTTGCTTTTCTAATTCTCCTACTCTGGCCATGAGGTCTGTTGCAGAGGCTGCATCTAACGACTTTTTCTTTTCTGCAACTTTACGTAATTTAACTTTACCAGAATCAGGGTGTGCTGAACTATCACCAATATCCATGACATCAGTAATAGGCTTGTTCAACGCCATCGGAACTTGGTTATGATCTTTATTGTATTGCGCTTGCTTTTCCCTACGGCGCTCCGTTTCGTCCATGGCTTTTTTCATCGATTTAGTAATTCTGTCAGCGTACAGAATTGCTCGACCATTCAAATGCCTCGCTGCACGTCCTATGGTTTGAATCAAGGATTTTTCGGCTCTAAGAAAGCCTTCTTTATCAGCATCTAAGATGGCAACCAATGACACTTCTGGCATATCCAAACCTTCTCTCAGCAGGTTAATACCTACAAGAACATCAAATTTGCCTAAACGTAGGTCACGAATAATTTCCATACGCTCTACGGTGTCGATATCTGAATGTAAATAACGAACTTTTACATGATGTTCATTCAAATAATCGCTCAGGTCTTCTGCCATTCGCTTAGTGAGAGTAGTGATTAATACCCGCTCATCTTTTTTAACGCGAATATTTATTTCAGACAGTACATCATCAACTTGAGTTGCGACGGGCCGCACTTCAATAATGGGGTCTAGCAACCCAGTGGGGCGGACTACTTGCTCTACCACTTCGCCGTCAGATTTGTTTAATTCATAATCACCAGGAGTTGCAGACACATAAATGGTTTGCGGTGAAATATGTTCAAATTCATCAAATTTTAGTGGTCGGTTATCCATCGCCGAAGGTAATCTAAAGCCGTATTCCACCAGCGTCTCTTTGCGGGAACGGTCACCTTTGTACATAGCCCCAATTTGCGAAACCGTAACATGACTTTCGTCGATAAATAACAAGCCATCGGCTGGAAAGTAATCTAATAACGTCGGAGGTGGTTCACCAGGCGCTCTGCCCGACAAATAACGAGAGTAGTTTTCAATACCTGAGCAATAACCCAGCTCAAGCATCATTTCGATATCGTATTGCGTACGCTGAGAAATACGTTGTTCTTCAACTAATTTACCCACATCTTTAAGATGGGTTTTACGCTCGCTCAATTCGACTTTAACATCGTCAATAGCACTGAGGATTTTGTCTCTAGGTGTTACATAGTGAGTTTTGGGAAACACCGTAGTGCGAACCACGGTTTTATCAACAGCACCAGTAAGTGGGTCAAACAGGCTAATTTTTTCTATCTCACTATCAAACAGCTCTACCCTCACCGCTTGCCTTTCAGAATCTGCTGGGAAAATATCAATAACATCGCCACGTACTCTAAAAGAGCCCCGTTCAAAGGCAATATCGTTTCGCTTGTACTGCAGTTCTGCAAGTCTACGTAAAATTTCCCGTTGATCCATGGTATCGCCCTGGCGAAAATGCAATAACATTTTCATATAGGACTCAGGATCACCCAAACCATAAATTGCTGACACACTAGCAACAATAATAACGTCTTTACGCTCCATCAATGCCTTAGTGGCTGATAGGCGCATTTGTTCTATATGATCATTGATAGAAGCGTCTTTTTCTATAAAGGTATCAGAGCTCGGCACATACGCTTCAGGTTGGTAATAATCGTAATAAGAAACAAAATATTCAACGGCGTTGTTAGGGAAAAAGTCTTTCATCTCACCGTATAGCTGAGCAGCAAGGGTTTTGTTATGCGCCATGATTAACGTAGGACGTTGCACACTTTCTATGACATTGGCCATAGTAAAGGTTTTACCTGAGCCGGTAACACCCAGTAAAATCTGATTGGCAATCCCGTCTTCTAATCCTTCAATCAAAGAAGCAATTGCGTTAGGTTGGTCACCTGCAGGTTTATAGTTCGATGCTAATTTAAAGCCTTTTGACACGGTTTATTTGCCTCTATTGCTGCTGTTTTTACTGATTTTTCGAGTGATTGTTTGAACCACATTAAAGACACAATTGCCATGAGTAAATTAGCAATAACGCATCCGACAAATAAGCCTTTTATACCAAATAGAAGACTACCTACATAGGCAATAGGAACATAAAAAACAAACAGTCTTAATATACTTAACCAAAGTGCATCTATAGGTAAGTGCATTGCGTTTAGCGATGAATTTGTCAATATTACAATACCTTGTAAACCATAACCTAAAGGTAAAATAGACAAAAACAAAACTATCATATTTGATACTTCTTGTTCTTTGGCAAAAATTAACGCTATAAAAGGGCTCGTAAACCAAATTACGACAAATAGTGCGAGTTGCCAAATTACAATAAAGAGTAAGGTATTTCTATATGCCGTCTTCACTCTATCATAACAGTTAGCACCAACATTATGACTAATAAACGGAGGAAGCGTCATAGATAATGCCAAAACCACAATACTAGCAATTGATTCAAATCGATTTCCAACTCCCCATGCAGCTACAGATTCTGGCCCATATGCGGCAACTACAGCAGTCATGATACCACCAGCAATGGGCGTTAGCATATTTGCCCCAGCAGCGGGAAGTCCAATACGCATAACGGATAGTGAATGTAATCTCAGTTCACTTAAGGAAGGAAGCTTAGTACGCATTAACCTTCGCTTTACTCCCAATAGATAACATATCCAAATGGAACAACACAGCCAGGCAATTAGTGTTGCCCAAGCCGCACCTTGAATACCTAAGGCAGGGATAGGCCCCCATCCAAAAATAAACACAGGATCAAGCAATGCATTTATTCCCCCACCTACAGCCATAATAATACTGGGTGTTTTCATATCACCTGAGGCTCTTAGCACACTGTTTCCTACCATGGGAACAGATAAGAATACGCCAGAAAGGTACCAAACCCACATAAACTCTTTAATAAGGGGCATCAGCGTATCGTCTGCTCCAAGTAATATAAAGGTAGGTTCAATTAACAGTACGCCTAGAATAGCCAACAACCCAACGAACATGACGCATAGCAATAAAGATGCAGTGGCAGTGTCCTTGGCGCTTTCATATAACTTTTGCCCGCGTAATTTACCAATTACTGCAGATGCTCCAATGCCCAATCCAATGTTTAGACTAATGAGCGTAAAAGTAACAGGAAAAGTAAAGCTAATTGCAGCAAGTGCATCTGTTCCTAATAGGCTGACAAAAAAAGTATCCACCAACCCAAAGCTCATCAGCATGATCAACCCCAAAATCATTGGCATTGTCATTGAAACAAGGGTTTTATTTATATTTGATTTGGCGAGATCGTGCTGAGGGAGTGCCACAATATATCCGGTAATTAACAACTGATCTATATGTTAACACAGCCATTCACTGTCAAAAATTATACAACGATAAAGCAGCGAATTTATATGCTCACGAACAGACAATTTATTTTTTTGCTAATCTAGCCTAAAAATCAAACTACCACGAAAAAATTACTATGACTGCGGTCGCTAAAAACCGAAAAAAAAGTGTAATATTTTTGTCAAAAAATTGACACTTAATTAACAGAGACAATGCAATTTAATATGCAGATTTAACCGCAACCCCATTGTAAACAGAATGTTAGTTTAAATTACTTCTTAGTACTGACTCAAAGCAAAAAACTTCTTTACCAATGAATTAACACACAAGCAAGTAAAAAATCACGAAGAAATCACACTTTTTAATTAGCTCACAAACAAGCAAGCATAAGAAATTGATTTTAAATGCATTTTTATTTTTTTAGTTTATTTTCACATTGCCTATTGACAGTATTATTCTAATTTATTTAAAAGTTTTACGTTTTTTCCCACACACTTATCCACAGGTTTAGTGGATAAGTGTGTGAGGGTCAATAACCACGGTATTTGGCTTCAATAAGCTCGGAATTTATGTAAGTAGTGGCTAACCTCGTGTTATTCATTTTTCTGTCACAAAAACACACACAACTGTTTAAAAAAACAGTGTTCAATAAGTTTTTAATATCAATAACGAATGCGTTCGTTATTAATGGTTATATAAAAAAACCCTACTTTTCATGTTGACAGAAGCTTAATGCCTCATTAATATTGCCGCCCGTTGTAAGACAGGTCCCCCTTAGCTCAGTTGGTTAGAGCGACGGACTGTTAATCCGCAGGTCCCCCGTTCGAGTCGGGGAGGGGGAGCCAACTTACAATGATTAGTGTTATTTTGTTCCCCCTTAGCTCAGTTGGTTAGAGCGACGGACTGTTAATCCGCAGGTCCCCCGTTCGAGTCGGGGAGGGGGAGCCAAATCACTGATCACTCCTTGTTGTTATTCTCACGCTAAACAGCGATAATTAACTCCTTTAAAATTGTGCCGTATAAAAGCACTATGTGTTAATTGTGTCAGGGTTTTACATTTCTTAATGACTGAGTTCTTGTTACTTCTCATAAGCACTGTTTTAGTAAATAACTTTGTATTGGTTAAGTTTCTTGGCTTATGCCCATTTATGGGTGTATCAAGTAAACTAGAAACAGCAATAGGTATGGCAAGTGCTACTACCTTTGTACTTACTCTTGCATCAGTTTCAAGCTATATCGTGAATACCTATTTACTCGCCCCCTTCGACTTAATTTATTTACGCACCCTGAGTTTTATTCTAGTTATTGCTGTTGTTGTACAATTTACCGAAATGGTCGTGCGTAAAACCAGCCCTACCTTATACCGTTTGTTAGGGATATTTTTACCTCTTATTACAACTAACTGTGCAGTGCTAGGCGTTGCGTTGTTGAATATGACTGAACAACACACTCTAGTTCAAAGTTTTATTTATGGATTTGGCGCAGCGCTGGGTTTCTCACTTGTTCTGATTTTATTTGCTGCACTAAGAGAGCGACTAGCAGTAGCCGACGTCCCACAGGCTTTTAGAGGGGCTTCTATAGCCATGATAACGGCAGGTCTTATGTCCTTAGCCTTTATGGGCTTTAGCGGCTTGGTGACGGGCTAGACATGACTTTAGCAATCTTTATCACAGGCACCCTCGCCCTTCTTTTTGGGCTGTTACTTGGTTACGCTGCAATACGCTTTAAAGTAGAAAGCGACCCGTTAGTTGAACAAGTCGATAGCCTATTGCCACAAACTCAGTGCGGGCAATGCGGTTTTCCTGGGTGCAGACCTTATGCTGAGGCCATAGCCAATGATGGCGACGAGATAAACAAATGCCCTCCCGGTGGCGATGCAACTATAAAAAAATTAGCCGATTTAATGGGGGTTGAAGCAAAACCATTAAATGCAGCTCATGGTGAAGACGCTGCGGCAAAGACCATTGCTTATATTCGCGAAGATGAATGCATTGGCTGCACTAAATGTATTCAGGCATGTCCAGTAGACGCCATAATAGGTGCAGCAAAACAAATGCACACCGTGATCACCGATGAATGCACGGGGTGTGATTTATGCGTGGATCCCTGCCCTGTTGATTGCATAGATATGATCAATGTCCCGCAAACCTCTTCAACCTGGGACTGGAAAGAGAGTATTCAGCCTGAAACCCTCATTCCTGTTAAGGTGGTATCTTAATGGAAAGTTTCGATACTATCGTAAAACGTTTAAGTGAAAATCGCTTATGGCAATTTCCTGGAGGTGTAAAGCCTCAAGATAAAAAGGCCTTATCGAATACACACGCTATTCGTCGTCTACCTTTACCAGATTGCTTATACATTCCTTTAAAACAACATATTGGCAATAAAGGCTCCCTTATTGTTGAGGTAGGCCAACGGGTTTTAAAGGGCCAACCACTGACAAAGGCCTCAGGCCCATACTCTGTTCCTATTCATGCTTCTACTTCAGGAACAGTAAAAGCGATTGACGAGCACGTATCTGCGCACCCTAGTGGTATTGCAGAGCCCACATTAATGCTAGAGCCAGATGGATTAGACGAATGGATCAAGTTACATCCCAATCCTCACTACTCTCAGCTAGATAAAAGCACTTTAGTTGAGCTTATTTGCGATGCGGGAATAAGTGGTATGGGTGGCGCGGGATTTCCTACTCATATAAAAACAAACAATCCACAAAAGCTTGAGTTTCTGATCATTAACGGTATCGAATGCGAACCCTATATTACCGCTGACGATAGGCTTATGCGTGAGCATGCATGGCAAATAAGACAAGGCATAGACATACTGCAACATACCCTGAATCCGAAACATATCATTGTTGCCGTAGAAGATAACAAACCCGAAGCACTGGAAGCTTTACGTATAGCGTGTAAAGACAAACCTGATTGCTCATTAGTCTCCACGCCAACACTTTACCCAATGGGTGGAGAGAAACAACTCATTCAGGTTGTCACAGGCAGGGAAGTACCAGGAAAAGGTTTACCCTCAGACATCGGTATTACCATGTTTAACATAGGCACCTGTTTTGCTATTGCTGATGCGGTATTTAATGGTAAACCCTTAATCGAACGAGTTGTCACTCTGACCGGAGAAGCCGTTAAAGCGCCTCAAAATGTATGGGCATTAATTGGTACGCCTATTGCGTTTTTAACCGAACACGCGCAACTAAAATCATCAAAACGCTACAGCCAACGTATTATTATGGGCGGGCCTATGATGGGATTTACGGTGACCAGCCCGCGCGTGCCCGTAGTGAAAACCACAAACTGCTTGCTTATGCCCAAAGCCAGTTTCGCACAGCCAGAAGACATAGAACGTCCCTGTATCCGCTGTTCTGCGTGTTCAGATGTGTGTCCGGCAAGTTTGCTTCCCCAACAACTGTTATGGCATTCAAAAGCGAAAGAATACGACAAAGCCCAAGACTACAACTTATTTGATTGCATTGAATGTGGTGCATGCGCTTATGTCTGCCCTAGTGATATTCCTCTAGTGCAATACTACCGCCAAGCAAAATCTGCGGTACGTAGCGAAAAAGACGAAAAGCAGAAAGCCGAAAAAGCCAAAGCTCGTTTTGATGCAAGAACACAGCGCTTAGAAAACGACAAAAAAGAACGAGAAGAAAAGCACCAAAAAGCAGCTCAAGCCCGTCAAAATGCCAAAGCAAACGCAAATGACACTGCAACTGAAACAACTACAGCGCCTAAATCCGCTGCAGTAGCAGCCGCCATTGCTCGAGCTAAAGCCAAGAAACAGCAAACCTCTACTCCAGTATTAGAAACCGAGCAAAAAGAGCCGGCTCAAGTTGATGACAAAAAAGCCAAAGTTGCGGCTGCCGTAGCAAGAGCGAAGGCAAAAAAAGCGGCTTCATCTAACGCAATAGAATCCGAAGAAAAACTCGAATCTAATACCGAAGCTCCTCAACAAACCGAGGTCGATGATAAAAAAGCAAAAATAGCTGCGGCAGTGGCAAGAGCTAAGGCAAAAAAAGCAGCAGCATCTAACGGAGTAGAACCCAATGAAAAAACCGCCCCCACTATTGAAACAACACAACAAACTGACGCCGACGCAAAAAAAGCAAAAGTAGCGGCAGCAGTAGCAAGGGCTAAAGCAAAAGCCAAAGCAAAGGCGGAAAAGAATGCAGAATAGAACAACACAAGCATTAGCGTTCAAGGGGTTACGTAAATGATTTTGGGCACATCAAGCTCTCCTCATCATACGGCCCGTCGCTCAACCCAAATCATTATGCAATTGGTTATGTTAGCGGCAATTCCTGGACTATTGGCGCAGTGGTATTTTTTCGGTTGGGGCGTTGTCATTCAATTAGCACTGGCCATTGTTACTTGTGTAGGCTGCGAGGCCTTAGTGTTAGCTCTTAGAAAAAAGCCTGTTGTTTTTGTTTTAAATGATTACAGCGCAGTGTTAACTGGCTGGCTACTAGCAATATGCTTACCTCCCCTTTTGCCTTGGTGGATGACCGTCATAGGCTGTGTATTTGCCATTGTTATTGCCAAACAGCTTTATGGCGGCTTAGGTTTTAACATATTTAACCCCGCTATGATTGGTTATGTGGTTTTGCTGATTTCATTTCCAGCACAGATGAGCCAATGGTTGCCCGTCAATGGTCTTGCTGAGTTATCTCCCAGTTTATTAGACAGTCTATCGGTAATATTCACTGGGTTTACTGTATCTGGGCACGATATTGAACAGTTGCGCTACACCATAGATGGCGTTACCTCGGCCACACCATTAGATTCAGTAAGAACGGCTATAACACTGAATAATACCTATTCAGACGCCATCAACAGCCCTGTATTCAACGGCGGTTTATTGGCAAGTTGGGGAGCAGGTTGGGGCTGGATATCTGCTTTTTACTTACTGGGTGGAATTGCATTGATAATGGCAAATATTATTAATTGGCGTATTCCTGTAAGTGTATTAGTTGGGGTTGCTATTACTGCTACTGTGCTAAATTTATTGAATGGTGACCTCTATGGATCTGCTGTTTATCATTGGTTCAATGGTGCCGTGATGGTAGGTGCGTTCTTTATTGCAACGGATCCTGTTTCTGCCTCTACCACAGCAAAAGGAAAAGTAGTCTTTGGTGCGCTAATTGGCTTTTGGATCGTGATTATTCGCACCTTTGGTGGATACCCAGACGCGGTTGCATTCAGTATTCTGTTTTTAAACATGAGTGTTCCTCTTATTGATTACTACACCCAGCCTAGAACCTATGGGCACAGTACAAAAAACAGAGCTGAAAACAGTGCAGAAAAACGTAAGAAGAAATCAAACTGATGATAGAAAAATCGATTTTAAAGCACGGTGGTTTGCTCGCATTATTCGCAATCGTGACAACAGGTTTAGTGTCGTTAACTTATTTAGGCACAAAAACCAAAATTGCCGTTCAAATACAACAACAGCGACTGGCTTTATTAAACGCAGTTATCCCGTCTGATTATTACAATAATCAATTAACTACATCTTGTGTCACTGTAACTGACCCAAGATTAGGAGGCGAGCAAACGGTTTATCTTGCTTCGCTAAATGGTACTCCATCGGCTTTTGCAATAGAAACAACGGCAACCAATGGCTACTCAGGTGATATTGATATGATTGTTGGTGCTGATGTGTCTGGTAATGTACTTGGTGTTAGAGTACTTAAGCACAAAGAAACACCTGGGCTTGGCGATAAAATAGACCTCTCGGTATCTGATTGGATTTTATCTTTTAACGATAAACACTACTCAAGTTCAGTGAAAAACCAATGGAAAGTCAAAAAAGATCAAGGTCAATTCGATCAATTCACAGGCGCGACCATTACCCCACGGGCCGTGGTGGGAACGGTTGCGCAAACGATGCAATGGCTAAGTGAGCAGTTGACCGAAAAACGTACCACCTTCGCAGCATCACCACATTGTGGAGTGAACACAAATGAGCAATGAAGACAATTCTCAAAAAGACATGTTCAAAGATTTAGCCATACAAGGATTATGGAAAAACAACCCAGCCTTGGTGCAATTGTTAGGCTTATGCCCTTTACTTGCAGTGACCTCGACATTCATTAACGGATTAGGTTTAGGGCTTGCTACCCTTATTGTGCTAATCGGCTCAAATATTACTGTCTCTGTGGTTCGACAGTGGGTGCCCAATGAAATCCGTATCCCAGTGTTTGTAATGATCATCGCCGCCTATGTCACCGTAATAGAATTACTGATGAATGCCTATACGTATAACTTATACCTCACTCTGGGTATTTTTATTCCATTGATTGTAACTAATTGTGCCATCATTGGCCGCGCCGAAGCCTTTGCATCAAAAAACTCAGTTTTGCTGTCTGCCTTTGATGGTTTAACAATGGGAATGGGGTTTACAGTAGTGCTAGTACTTTTAGGTGGACTAAGAGAAATAATCGGAGCTGGAACCCTATTTGCGGGTGCAGAACGCTTATTCGGTGATATTGCAGCCGGTTGGAGTATTACTTTCTATCAAGGTGATACCACGTTTTTATTAGCCATTTTACCCCCTGGTGCATTTTTAGGTATGGGATTAATCATTGCCGTTAAAAACAGCATTGACGCAAAATTAGAAAAAGTACAAACAAAGAAAAACACAGTGACAATCCAACGTGCTCGTGTCACCACTGAAGTTTAATTAGAGATAACACTTTGACCACAGTAAACACTCAAACACTCAGTAAACAGCAAAAAGTCGATGCGATAATCGGTATTTTAGAAAGCCTTTATCCAGAAGTTCCTATTCCACTGGATCACACTAGCCCCTACACACTTCTTGTCGCCGTATTATTGTCGGCACAATGTACTGACGAACGAGTAAACCAAATTACCCCGTCTTTATTTGCAAAAGCCGATAATCCCTATGATATGGTTAAGCTTAGCATTGAAGAAATTCGTGCAATCATCAAGCCTTGTGGTTTATCACCAAGCAAATCCAGCGCAATTTGGCACTTATCTGATATGATTATTCATCAACATGACGGCAAGGTTCCGAAGAGTTTTGAAAGCCTTGAAGCTATGCCTGGTGTTGGCCACAAAACAGCCTCAGTGGTTATGGCTCAAGCCTTTGGCGTCCCCGCATTCCCTGTTGATACCCATATTCAGCGATTAATGTACCGCTGGGGGTTGTCTAACGGCAAAAGTGTTGAACAAACCGAGCGAGATGCAAAACGGCTTTTCCCCAGAGAAAAGTGGAATGACCTGCACTTGCAGATTATTTTTTATGGACGTGAATATTGCCCCGCTCGTGGCTTTTCTTTAGAAAAATGCATGATCACTCGCCAATATGGTCGTAAGAGCTTTATCAATGAAGTGCTTAAAGCCGAAGAAAAGAAAAAATTAAAGAAAAAACGCTAAGGTCGAAAAACTAGGATGCCCTTATGAGAATACTTCACACCATGTTTAGAGTCGCTGACTTACAACGTTCTCTCGATTTCTATATCAATACCATGGGCATGCAGTTACTCAGGCAGAAAGACAACGAAGAGTACGAGTATTCACTGGCCTTCGTTGGTTACGGCAGTGAAGAAGACGGAGCCGTAATCGAATTGACTTACAACTGGGGAAAAGATGATTACGATATGGGAAATGCCTTTGGTCATATCGCCCTGGAAACTGACGATATTTATAGTTTATGCTCGACCTTAGAAGAGAAAGGCGCAGACGTTTACCGTAAACCTGGGCCAGTAAAAGGCGGCAGTACTTTAATTGCCTTTGTCAGAGACCCCGACGGCTACGCCATTGAACTGATTCAACACTAATTATTTCCCGTTCAAAAAAATATAGTCTGGCGCTACTCGTAACTTAGACCTCCATAAAGTATTGCCCTATGGGTACTCCTATCAGAGTGCAGCCATCTTATAATGTATTGAAACCTAATTCCTATTTTTAATACGACTGTGATTTCATCTAGTAACTTTAAGTACAATCATTTGGTTAAAGCCGCTACAATCTCTGGGAATTTCTAACATCGGTTAAAGTCATCTTAAAAAGAACGAAACGTATGAAAAATATTGAAGAAGTAAAGTTTGTTGTATCTCTTACAACGTATGGAAAGCGTATAAAAACCGTGAGTGAAACAATAAACACTCTTATAAATCAAACGATTAAGCCAATCAAAATCATTTTGTGGCTTGATGAAATGGAGTTTACTTCTGACACTATTCCAGACGACCTTAAAAAATTAATCAGCAATGCTTTTGAGGTAAAGTTCTGTACTAATTTACGTAGCTATAAAAAGCTAGTGCCAACGCTCTCGCTTTACCCTGATACAACAATAATTACTGTTGACGACGACTTTAAATACCCAAAAAACCTGTTTTCTGAATTACTCGCTCAACACGTCTTGTACCCTAACCATATAGTGGCTGGGCGTGGAAGAGTTATCAATATACAAGATGAAGAAATACAGTCTTATTCTAGCTGGAAACGCATATCGCTCACTCAGCCAGTAATAGCAAAACACGCTATTCTACCTATAGGGTACAGCGGCGTATTATACCCTGCCGGTTCGTTGCATCCCGATGTAACAAACTCACACCTTTTTAATACATTGGCGCCATATGCTGATGATTTGTGGTTCAAAGCAATGGCCATGCTAAACAACACCCCAACCATAGTGTTAGCATCAAGAGTAATGAACTCACTGAAACCTATTGAAGACACACAGGATATTGGGCTTTATAACACTCATAATGCACAAGACGGTAATACGAAACAAATGAAAGCAATTTCTGAACATTACCCAGATATAAGAGCAATGCTCAATAGTCGAAATTTTTACACCTATGAATACCCATTCAATGAGTTAGTTGATATGGCAAATGCAGCGAAAGTTGGAAAGCACACAAAAGATACGGTACATGAAATAATACGTGCAGCCATTTCATATGAAAAATCAGATATATCCATGGCGCTAAAATTAATGTTACTTGCAAAAAAAGTGAAACCTTTAGGGCCTATGGTAGTAAGAAAGGTGAAAGAATATAATGGTAAACTCAATGCTGATAAAAGCGGTAACAAATAAAACCAGGTCAAATACGAGAGCACACAAGCAGCATCCATTGCTAATATTAGCTGCTCTCTTTAGTCTTATTTTACCGTCCGCCGTAGCGTTTGCCTTCGACATTATTGCTCACCGCGGCGCACCCGGTTATTTGCCTGAGCACACGTTAGAGTCCACTGTTTTCGCCCACGGGCAACAGCCTGACTATATAGAGCAAGATATAGTGCTTACAAAAGACGGCATTCCCATTGTTCTACACGA
Source organism: Alteromonas sp. 5E99-2 (assembly GCF_017368475.1). GTDB lineage: Bacteria > Pseudomonadota > Gammaproteobacteria > Enterobacterales > Alteromonadaceae > Alteromonas_F. The sequence continues at coordinate 106,151 of NZ_JAFNJE010000008.1, read as the reverse complement.
CATTCACCTGGAAACTGTGACTGATGTAGAAACAAAATACCCAAATAAAAAGCGTGCTGATGGTAGGTGGTATGCCATTGATTTCACGTTAAATGAAATCAAACAGCTTCGTGTTCATGAAAGGCAAAATAATAATCAAACTCAAGTGTTTCCAGCACGTTATCAAGGCCTCGGTCATTTCACTCTTGCCACTTTTGAAGAACATATCACGACAATACTGTATCTGAATAAAGCCACAGGTAGCAACATTGGTTTGTACCCCGAAATAAAATCACCTGAGTTTCACAAGGCCGAAGGTTTTGATATTAGTGCAACCGTCGTTCAACTACTAAACCAATATAAACTGAATAATCACAATGCCAACATTATTGTGCAATGCTTTGATTTTAAAGAAATAAAAAGACTAAGAACTGAGCTAAACCTCAATACAAAATTAGTTCAGCTACTCGCCGAAAATGAATGGAATGAGTCTTCAACAGATTATGATTATTTGCAAACGGAAGCGGGGCTAACAGAACTTTCTCGTTATGTAGACGGTGTTGGTCCTTGGTTTAATCAACTTATTGTTCAGTCCGAACAAAATTGGCAATACACTGAATTAACCCAAAAACTCAAAAAAACTAATTTATTTATTCACCCTTATACCTTCAGAGTCGATGCGCTACCTGAAGGACAAACGGCTCATTCTTTATTGTCACTCTTAAATGAAATTCCCGTTCATGGCATATTTACCGATCAGGTACCACCAGTAAAAGCATGGGCCGAGCAAACTAAGAACGACTAAGTTGCACCACAACTCGTCGGTTTTTTGCTCGCGCTTCAGGTGTATCATTGGGCGATATGTGTCTTCGTTCACCGTGCCCGGTTACATCAATTCTATCGCCTTCAACGCCCATTTCTACAAAATACCCTTTTATGGTTTCAGCCCGTTCAACAGAAAGCTGTTGGTTTTTGTAGCGCGCGCCATAAGCGTCTGAATAGCCATCAACAAGGACTAAATCTAAGTTGTTATCTGCTTTTAAATACTCACCGATTCGGTTGAGTTGCTTCTGGGAATACCGTGTTAAATCAATACTATTACTTTCATACGTTAACACCGTATAAGCAATATCTTCAAAGCTATAAGGAAGCAAATTAGTAATACAATCGGTAAACGCAGTATAGGTATCATAGAAATTACTGGCATTTAAACTAACAACCACTTTATCGTTGTCGTTGTACCAATCTTGATAATGCAAAGTAGGCCGAAACCCTTTTTCTAACTCTGAGAGCATAGTCCATGCGACTTTTTCAGGCAGATCGCCATCGTACTGTGTTCGCAGTGTCATATCGGCAATTTTACGCTGTGCTTTTCCCGGCATCCACGACGGAGGTACCGAGTAAACAGCGGCAGTATCAAAATGCTTAGGAAGTAACTTCATATCTAAGTCAAACAACATATTTAGTTGTTTCGACGCAACACTACTAAAAATGGCAACGCCATAGCCAGGCACATTGTGTTCCAAAGCACACTGAAGTTTTGAGTCAGTTTTTAACACCCACTGAGAAGATTCTATAGGTGCATTGTAATGACGCATTGCAGCATTTGCAGTTGTGCAAAGACCGATACTTATGGCGAGTGTTAAAAGTCGATATTTCATTGTGCTCGTTTCTTTCCCGTTAGCTCTACTCGTTATCGTCATTTAAACAGATAGCTTTAGTCTTAATATAAGAGCTGTTGCCCGTCACCGCAAATGGTATAATTGTATTTATGCACTATTGATTGGTATCTCATGAGTAATTCTTCCGACACATTTAACACTCGTTTTCGCGGTTATTTTCCCGTCGTTATTGACGTAGAAACTGCGGGATTTAACCCTAAAACTGACGCCCTACTTGAAGTAGCCGCGGTGACATTGAAATTCGATGAAAACGGTTTTTTAGTGAAAGATGTTATTGAGCATTACCATGTTATCCCATTCGAAGGCGCAAATATAGAACCCGCCGCCATTGAGTTTAACGGTATTGACCCTCACTGCGCGTTACGTGGCGCAGTGTCTGAAGAAGAAGCAATAAAAGGCTTGTGTAAAGCGGTTAGAAAAGCGCAAAAAGCAGCTGATTGCCAGCGCTCAGTTATCGTTGCCCACAATGCTCATTTCGACCAATCGTTTATGAATGCGGCCATTGAACGAGTCAATTTAAAGCGCTCACCTTTTCACCCCTTTGTTTCTTTTGATACAACCAGTCTTGCTGCTTTAACTCTTGGTCAAACTGTATTAGTTAAAGCGTGTCAGGCGGCAGGTATAAGTTTTGATCAAAAAGAAGCGCACAGCGCTTTATATGACACACAAAAAACGGCTGACCTTTTTTGTTATATGGTCAACCGTTTTAAATCATTAGGGGGCTGGCCCCTCATAACTGAAGAAAATTAAAGTTCGTCAGATTTTTCCGCTAAGTATTTAGCGACACCGGCTGGGCTAGCATCCATACCTGATTTACCTTGCTGCCACCCAGCAGGGCACACTTCTCCGTGCTCTTCGTGGAAGGCTAGTGCGTCAACCATGCGCAGCATCTCGTCAATGTCTCTACCAAGAGGTAAGTCATTAATAACTTGGTGGCGAACAAGCCCTGTTTCATCAATTAAGAAAGAGCCGCGGAACGCAACACCTGCATCAGGATGCTCAACATCGTAAGCTTGGCAAATTTCATGCTTAACATCAGCTACAAGGGTATATTGTACTGGACCAATTCCGCCTTCATTTACGGGTGTGTTTCTCCATGCATTGTGAGAAAACTGAGAGTCGATTGATACCCCAATCACCTCTACACCACGTGATTTAAAATCTTCATAGCGTTTATCAAATGCTATAAGTTCTGAAGGACAAACAAATGTGAAATCTAAAGGGTAAAAGAAGACAACGGCTTTTTTGCCTTTAACCGCTTCACTGAATACAAATTCATCAACAATTTCGCCAGTACCTAATACTGCCGCAGCTTTAAAATCTGGCGCTTGGCGCCCTACAAGTACACTCATTATTCACTCCAATTATAGTAAGCTGTAACCCTATGTTTACACAGTATCAATTGGTCCAATTTAACCAGAATCAAGTCAAAACAGAAATTATTTTCAGTTGCAAAAACATCAAATAGCAATTATTATCATTATCAGTTTATTTTTAAGAGTTTTAGCATGTTCGTTTGTATGTGTTTCGGTGTTACCGACAAAGACATAAAAAATGCAGTATCTAATCATGGTGCTGGGAATATGCGTGAACTAAAACAAATTGTAGAGTTAGGTTCAAATTGTGGAACCTGCATTCAACTCGCACAAAGTATTATAGATGAAACTATTGTTGATGAATCCTTGTTCAAAAACGTAGGCTAATACAAATAATTGAAAAGAAAAAGCCGACATCATGTCGGCTTTTTTTATTCTGCGGCTTTATGTTTCTCTGCCGTTTCTTTTACCAAGCTTTGCAGCTCACCTTGCTGGCTCATTTCCATGATGATGTCGCAGCCACCAACAAGCTCACCGTCTACCCAAAGCTGAGGGAAGGTCGGCCATTCTGCATATTTTGGCAATTCTGAACGAATATCAGGATTTTGTAGAATATCCACATAAGCAAAGGCTTCTCCGCAAGACATTAACGCTTGAGATGCTTGAGATGAAAAACCACAGCTAGGCAACTTAGGTGATCCTTTCATATACAACAAAATGGGGTTTTCGCTAATCTGCTCTTTGATACGTTCAATTGTGGTTTGTTCTGAACTATCCATACATTCTCTCTCTTAATGTCTGTTTCACGTCTTTATGTATGTGGGATTGTATTGGTTATTTTCAAGCAATCCAAGGTAAAAGGTTTAAAACGACTTAATCAATAGCGCAATTGCCATTAATACACCATAAACCACAATTTGATGAGCAATATAAAAAAACAATGAATGTTGCCCTAACCAAATAAGTGGCTTCATCCATGTTGCGGGCGTGGTTTTAGAGACTCGACCAACCAAAGAATAGGCGCTTACCATTCCCAATAAAAATACACCAAACCAAGGGATCAACGGAATGTAGTCTACGCTACTGGGGCGATGGCTCATTAACCCAAATGGATAGAGCCATAGGTTTGATACTAGCCCCCCTTTCCCCACAATAGCGTAAGTTATTAAAATAATGGCCGCGGGTATCAGCGCCCAATACTTCAATTGCTTAAAAAATGGCGCGAGCAAAAGTGCAGCGGTAAAAAAGTGTAAAACACCAAATTTGACAAATTTATCGGGGAACACTAACCATGTTATCAAAGATATTGCTGCGGCAATTCCACCAAGTTTAAGTAACCGCCGATTTAACTGCGGCCAGTTTACGCCATTTTGAGTACTTAAAATAAACGACATTCCGGATACAAATACAAAAGTACCTAAACCTATTTTTTGATATACAACCCAAAACAATGAACGTGTCAGTGGCTCGCTTATAAGCCCAAGCGCATACAAGTTATACACGGTATGAAAAATAGGCATAGATACACAGGCTATACCTCGTACAATGTCTACCTGATAAATTCGATTTGAAAGATTCTTTATTGCTAGCATTAACACATTACATCAATTTGTTATTCAGCCTTAAGTTTATCACTCGGCGACTCGCAAACCACAGCTAGTTTTAACGCCTTTTCTTGCTGATAGCTATGAATACGACTGACAGAGCCACAATAGGCTGACAAATCTAGCCACGGAACCCAACGAGGGTTTTCTGTAAAAACGTGATTTAACAATAATTGCGGGCCTTGCGCTGTTAATACCGCACCATCCTTCAGCCAAGTATAATATGTGACATTATTGGGCATAATGGTTAGCTTACTGGCCTTTGCTTTTCCTTCTGCCAGTGACATTAACCACAGGTTATTATCACCACCAAACTCTTTTGTATAACTCACTGCATTTTGGTTTGGAATAGACCATAAACTGGGACCAATATTAGAATCGATAATACTCGCACTTCCATTGCTGTATAAGCGTTGTAACGTGTGAGGTTCACCTAATACAAAGGCCAGTGCAGTCTCAGGTTTTTCCCACACATGATAACCTACAGGCTCAGCAGGATGTAATTTCCCCAAAGATTTACCTTCTGAACTGAACGACCAAAGCCATTGTTTTCCAGCTTCGTCAACAAGAATTGAGCTAAAGCCCTTAGACGTAGGTGTTGCAGAGTACTCAGATAAACCAGCAGAATGAGTCAAATTCGTTGAGGTTTTATCGGTTAAGTTATAATAAAAAATATCGGTTTGCGCTGCGTCCTTTCCAAGTGCTTGAGTAAAGTACACCCCCTCTCCTGATGGGGTAAAATAAGGTTGGTTCGAATACTCTTCGTTGTCAGTGATACGGGTCACGCTAAAATGGCGGTGGTCTTTAATATCACTTATTGAAACAAGGATTAAGTCTGAGGCGACTTGGCCTTTGGAGCCAAACGAAAGGCTTACACAAGCCATCACAAATAAACACCAAGCTAATTTTTTTACATCAAACACGACTTTTCCTTCATCTCATATACATTTAAAACTACGATTTTTCTTTTAAATATTTTATTTTTATGTTCTGTTAACAAAAACGACACATAAAAATCACAAATGAAAAATAACAAAGTTCTACTTTACACTCTTATCGTTTCGTTAGGTGGGTTTATATTCGGTTTTGACGCATCGGTTATCTCCGGCGCTATCGCACAAATTACTACAGAATTTGAACTCTCTACAATAGAGCAAGGGCTCATTGTCAGCGCCCCTACTCTAGGTGCTATCGTCGCCACGATTTTTGCGGGTTTTCTTGCGGATACCTTTGATCGCCGTACCACCCTCAAAATAATTGCATTTTTGTACTTAGTAAGTGCAGCGCTCTCTGCCATCGCAATAAATGAAAGCTGGTTGATAGCCGCTCGATTCATCGGCGGTCTCGCATTTTGTTCATTAATGATAGCGCCTATGTATATTGCCGAAATATCTCGTCCAGAGGCCAGAGGAAAAATGGTTTCTATAAACCAACTCAATATCGTCATTGGTTTTTCCGTGGCCTATTTTGCAAATTATTTCATTCTAGGCTTTAGCCAATCTAATGCGCTATGGGTAACGCATTTTGGTATCGACACCCATACATGGCGATGGATGCTGGGCTTAGAAGTTTTGCCCGCTCTTTTGTATTTCATTGGTTTGTTTTTTATTCCTAAAAGTCCTCGTTGGTTAACAGTCACGGGCAGACACAATGAGGCTAAAACAGCGTTATCAAAACTGTATCCCGCTATGAGCGAGCAGGAACAAAGCAGAGAAATTTTGCACATTGAAAACACCGGTAAGGTTTGCTCACCTTTAGTTAATCGTTTGAGCGCTTTGTTCGGCTCTAAAATGCGCTTCGTGCTCGGTGTGGGTTTGATTGTTGGAATAGCTCAACAAGTCACGGGGGTAAATGCGATTTATTTCTATGCACCTAGCATTTTTGAGCAAAGCGGAATCGGGACTAACGCTGCATTTGCGCAAGCCATTTGGGTGGGAGTGATCAATATCATATTTACGTTAGTCGCCATGGCCTTAATTGACAAAGTGGGAAGAAAGCCTTTATTGCTTTTTGGTTTAACTGGCGTAGTGATAAGTATGCTTATCTGTAGCTATGGTTATCGAGAAGCACAATACGTTTTAACCGCTAACGACATCGCAAGCTTGACTCAAATCGACAAGCATACGGAGCTTAGCGCAATACAAGACGTAATTTACAGTTCAGACGTTGAGTTCAAAAATGCAGTTGCAGATCTCATTGGAAGCGTAAACTTACAATCTCATCAAGGCGCTATTATACAAGCTGCAGCACAGCTTAATGCCACACTAATACTCCTTGGTATTCTGTTTTTCGTGGCGTCTTTTGCCGTATCATTAGGGCCTGTTATGTGGGTCATGTTTAGCGAAATATTCCCCAATCACTTAAGGGGTTTAGCAATTTCAGCCGTAAGTGTTATAAATAGTTTGTGTAGTTTTATCATCACATTGGTATTTCCTTGGGAACTAGAGAATTTAGGTTCGGCCACAACATTTATCCTGTATGGCGTGTTCGCTGCCGTAGGCTTTATGATGGTTTACAAGTTCGTACCTGAGACCAAGGGCTTATCACTAGAAGAAATAGAGAAAGAGTTAAACGCTATTACCCACAGATAATTATAGCGTTAGACCTGCGAATATATATCAATAGGCTTTGTTTGCCACAATTGAGAGATGTTATTCATCTTTTCTCTTGTTGGTCCATATATTGGCACAATGAGCGCGATTAATTCGTTATTTTCTAACTTAGAGCTGGGCTGGATCGTCTTTCCATTAAAAGTGTGCCCTGCTAAACTCATGTCGTACAAAATAATATCCTCTTGAATAATCGCATCAAGAAGCTTAGTACAACTTTTAATTAATAAATGAAAGTCACCTCCAATTCCCCATAACCCTACTTGATGACCTTGTTCTAATAAGGCCAATATTTTCTTTTGACTGTTTAATAGGTATGTATTGTATTGGTTAAAGCGAAGAGTGATTACCTCAGTTATTGAATGTTTTCCAATCGTCGTTAGCGAACTATTTAGTTCTGTCGATTTTTTTAGGATCACCATCAGCCTTGGAATATCGCCGGTAATCAAATGTTTGTATTTGACAACGTTAAGTCCGGCTTTATGGGCAATAGCGTTAAGTGATTCAAGAGTGTAATAATGAATATGCTGACCATGGATCAAATTCGTAAACTCTAAATTTAACCTAGTTGCATTCTCTCCACTATCGGGAACTTCGATAAATATCGTACCGTCATGACTTAGGTTTTTTGCAATATCTAAAAGAAAATCAACAGGAGATAAAACGTGCTCTAAGACGTGGGTACTAATCGCTAAATCTATTGTTGAACTGTTAAATGACTGAGCGATTTCTGATAAGTTGTTCAAATCAGCCGAGATATGATTGATAGTGTTTGATTGAATGTTGTCATGGAAATCGACGCTATTTAACACCAGATTTAATTGAGGGAAATCCTTTTCTATTTGTTTTAGTGTTAGCCCTGCTCCGGCACCAAAATCAACAACATTCGAATTGGGTTGAATATAGTCTTCGAAAAAATCAACCATTTCCTGATAAGGTGATCGAGCTCCAGTAGGAGTATTGCACCACATATCGGGTTCGCTGGTATTCGAAAAGTACAGTGCTTTAAAAATGTCTTCTGTATAGACTGTACTGATTTGTACATGCTGACAACTTAAACATTGTGATATCGTGAAGTCTATCTCTTGTCTTTCCAACTCTACTGCGGACGTGTTCCATATGCCCCCTGTAAGAGTGTTTAAATCTTGCCATCGTTTTTGTCCACAGACTTGGCAGTGAGAGCGAGACGTAACATCTAATGTTGTCATATTTTTGAATCCATCATGGCGTAAACATCAATTACATTTTTAAACTCTTGGCTTAAAGCCAACATTTTCACTCTTGTTTGACCCGAAAACACACTAATGTAAATGTTGTGGCTAACATTTGATATTTTCGAGCTAGATAATACTTTCTGAGTTAAAAAATATTTGTCACTGTACTGTTGATCAAATAACTTTATTTTTTTGCTCTTTATTAATTCAATTAATTCACGGTTTTCACACAATAAACTATAAAAATCGGCTCCAATTCCCCAAAGACCAACAGTACCTTGCTGTTCAACTTCTTCAATAAGGGTCAAAGTTAATGTTTCCCTTATCCGTTGACAATGAGCTTGGAAATGGAAAACACTTTTTTGAGCGTCATCTGATTTAATGTGCTGTATTGCTATATCTTGACAAGGTTTAGACAAAATAAATTGTAAACGTGGAACATCACCTGTTGAAAACTGTGAATATTTTTTTACTTCAAGACCCGCTAACTGTGCTGTATATCTCAAGGTATCCACTGAAAAGTAATGGATATGTTGCATATTAATAAGATTACTCACTCCTATCGACTTTTCGTTATGAGGATTAGAAAAATCGGGGACTTCAATAAATATTCTGCCGTTCTCAGATAAGAGTTCTTTTATCCCTCGAAGGAATACTACTGGATTCTCAATATGCTCTAGTACATGAGATGCCATAGCCAAACTAATACCTTGAGGCCAGTGTGATTGCTCAAGACTGCTAAGTTTATTCAGGTCGTGTGACAAATACGTAATCCCTTGTTGAGAAAACCTATCATTAAAGTCAATGCCAAAAAGTTTAGCGTTAGGATTTGCCCGATTTGCAGCAGCGAGTAGCTTCCCTTCCCCGCAACCAAAATCTACGATAGTGTCGATATGCTCTTCTTGACCAGCAAACTCATACATTTCTTGATAAGGTGTATCATCGTTTAGCTTTGACTCATGCCACATTATTGGTGCTTGTTCAGAATGAAAGTACAGGCGTTGAAAAAGCTCACTGGTATATTGAATAGCCACTTGTACATGACCACATTGTAAGCATTGCGCTATAGGATAATGGCCACTATCACGGGACATTTCATTGCCATTCACTTGCCATACACCAAAAATAATTGACGAGAACTGGTCCAATTGCTGAGACTCACACAATCGGCAAGGTACGGTTGATATATTCGAGTTATTAATTCGTAATCCCTCCATCAATAGTAATGGTTTGCCCAGTAATAAATGCCGCACCATCAGACAATAAAAATGTCACTGCTGGGGTAATATCATCCACCGAGCCTAATCTGTGCATGGGAGTTCTACGTATAATTTGTTGACGCTTGTTATCCGATAATGTGGACGACATTTCTGTGTCTAAATAACCAGGAGCAATGGAGTTAACGGTTATATTGCGTCGTCCATTTTCTCTTGCCAAAGCCCTCGTCAAGCCATCTAATCCCGCTTTAGACGCCGAATAGGCCGCCAAGCCTGTATAACCTCGAGTACCAATAATAGAACTAATATTCACAATGCGCCCAGCACTATTCTGCCTTAGAAACACTCTGAGTACTTCTCGCGCAAGATATAACGCACCATTTAAATTAACTTGTAATAAGTCATCCGATTCGAGGTTAGGAAATGAGGCTAAAACCCCTTCTTTCGCAACACCTGCATTATTTATAACTGCCCATAAGGGGACATCTTGTGCCCACTCACATGCAGATTTAACAAAATCAGCAGTTTGCTGCGCGTCCCCAATTTGACAAGGAAACCACTGAAAACAGGAATAAATATCTTCAAGTTCGGTCATTGCATTAGTTTTAGTACGGCTGCAGGTCGATACGTGATAGCCATTTTGTAGTAAAGATTTTACGATCCCTAGTCCTAAACCTTTGCTACCACCACTCACGATGACATGTTTCATTAAAGGCATCTTTGTTTTTTCCCTGCCGAAGTTAAAGTCAATTGTTCACAATACGTTATGATTCTTGGGCGAGCTTCAGCCAATAGGTGTGGGCAAAAAGAGTTAACAGCGTGCTTGGCTAATTCAGTCTCGGAGCTACAAATTTCAGCACAAACTAACGCCCCAGTAATAGGATTCGCTTTTACAAACACCCGCGCGTCTTTTACATGTTCAAGGTTAATTAACTGTTGTTCAATATCTTCTAAGTTAACTTTGGCCCCACCTACATTCACAATATTGTCTTTTCTACCAGTGAATAGCACTCTGTCTTCTGTTACTGCTACGCAATCCCCTGTATCAATATACCCTTTGCCATTGACTAAAATAAGCGTATCTTTCAGCTGCATACACCATCCGCTAAATGCTTCTCGCAACCATGTTTTAGGAAACCCAGCCAGCCCATCTTTCACTGTAAAAACAACACCTGATTCAGTTGTTGCGTAAATATGTCGCAGAGCTGCATCAGGAAAGTTCAACTTAACAGCGTCAAGAGTCCCTTGGTCGGCAATTTCCCCCCCAAGGCTAACTAAACGAACAAGGGGTTTCGTTTTTTTCCAACACAATAATAACGCCCGCATAAAAGAAGGCGTAGCACTCAAGGCGGTGACTTGTTGCTCAATCGCCAACTGAGCTTTTTGTGTAACATTCGCGTTTACATCTGCTACTAAGACATCACTTGCGGCTATCGCTTGCAAAATAACCTGTAAACCGGCGTAACTCATTGGGTGATAACACAACAACCAACAACTCGCAGCTTCACTTTTTCTTTTATTGGTTGGCATCAAATCATGCAAAACATGAAACACTAATTTTGCTGGGCCTGTGGTTCCTGAAGTGAACAAACCAATACAAAACTCGGCTGGGAGCTCTTCAATATCCATCGTTTGACCACTGCGATTAAATATCACAGGAATATCTGCAGCAATCCCATCAACTATAGCTTGAAGCATCTGCGCTACTAGACTCTGTTTACGGTTATGAGTCGTACCTGATAACTCAATATATTCCATGGAACGGCGTTCTTTCGAGTAAGAGAAATCTTTAGCTTCATAGCTTTTCCCTTGTTCTATAAGTTTGAAAGAACTACTTTGCAAAAACACTAGTTTTCAATACTCTCGTACAGTTCAACAAGCTGACCAACATTATAAAAGGTTTTAAAGCCGGATCGAAATGGGTCCAAACCGGTATGCATTTCAAGACTCACAATTAGGGTCGCAAGATCTAAAGAATCCATAGGTAAGTCAGTTAAAAACTCTGTTTCAAGTGTAATGTCAGTAACTGTTTCGCCCTTTTGTAAAAGGATCTGCCTTGTTTCATCTACGATGAACTGCAATATATTACTCATGCATTTTCCCAGTCATTATATGCAGCTTTTATGGTGTCTAAGCTAAAATGCTGCTTTTGTTTATTCCAATCTTCTTTGAGCTGCTCAAAAATATGTACATCAAGAAGCTCATTATTTTTACTAATATGTTGCCTTAAATAGCCAACGTATCGTGTTTTATGGATTGATTGTAATTTGACAACTTTCTCATTTGCATCAAGGATATAGTTAACAATCTTATTCAGTTTCAACTGATAAAACACATAGTTGCAGATATAGGTATGTAATGTAACTGCGTATTTTAATCTAGCCTCACGAGAATAAATATATGAACCAGTGCTGCACCTTTGATGTTGATAATTGATATCATCAAAACACAAAAAGCCCACGGGTTCTTTATCATCCAAGATCATATACCCACGGTAATCGTCTCGGCCCTGCAAAGACTCTATCCACGAGACTTGCTTTGCTATTGTCGGATCGACTAAATCCGTATACATACCTTTTGTAATTTCAGGTGAAGTACGCCATTCAAGTAGTAAAGCAGCGTCATTCACATCAATTCGTTTAAAATATAACGCCATAATTTACACTTAATTAGCTAGATAGCCGCCTTCCACTGGTAGGGGAACTGAATTGATCCACTTGGCAGCATCACTTAACAAAAATGCTACTGCATTAGCGACATCCTTTGGCTCTCCAACCCCCATAGGGTGTTGATTCAAGATGTGCTGATACTGAGCATCGGTCATACTTTGTTTAGTACGAACTGCCATATCGGTTTCAACGAGCGCTGGAGCCACACAATTAACCCGAATGTTATCTCTCAATAGCTCCATGGATAACCCTCTTGTCAAAGACATAAGCCCCGCTTTACTGGCTCCATAAACAGTGTTACCCGTTTGGCCAATTAACCCCGCTATTGAAGCTACAAAAACGATAGAGCCTTGTTTACTCCTATCTCGTTTGATTCTAAATCCTTGGCTAATGGCCATTGCACTAGCAAGGTTCACATGCATAGTGTCATCAAAAAAACCTTTTTCAAACATACGTATAGGCTTGGTAATTTGTATGCCAGCGCAATGAACAAAACTATCTAGATAACCGTACTCTTTCGTTAACGTTTTGACCCAGTCGCACAATCCATTTGTATCTGCCATATCAAAAGGCGCAAGCACATGGCCATTACCTTCAAGTAATGACATTGTTGATTTTAACGAATCGAGATTACGGCCATTTAATACTAGTTTTGCACCAAGTTCAGATAGCAGAATAGAGCAAGCCCGACCAATTCCAGAGGATGCCCCCGTTATAAGTACTCGTTTACCACTAAAATCTAACGGGTTGTTAATCATGCTATTTCAATCATTAAAATTAAGCCGACAAATGCTCTTCAACCAAGGCAACCAAATCAGCAACAGACTTAATTTCTTCAAGCTGGCTTCCTTCGATAACAATATCAAAATTTTCATCGGCCATAGCAATCACGCTAAGAAAGGCTAAAGAGTCCCACTGCTCTATCTTCATTAGAATTTCGTCACCTTTTAAGGTGTTTTCATCTAACTCTAAAACTTCTTCTAAACTATTTAAAAATTCTTGTTTGTTCATAATTCCAACTCTCTTATTGGTGCGCGAAAAAATTCACTGTATTTTACGGTTTATCGACCTAATGAATAAAATCTTCACTTTAATGTGTCGTGCGTTGCCGCACCTCTTTATTAATAGAAGCCAATTGTTCATCTTGCAGTAAAAGCTGACAAATATCTTTTGGGCTAGCTTGTAACCAATTATTACCTAATTGTTTTAATACTTCTTCAACTAAGCGCATATCGCTGGGTTCATCAACACAGAGCCTAAATTGCCTCCATAGCGCATCACCCGTAGTAAGAGGAACCACCGCATTAGCACTTTGTGTATACAAATATAACGTCACATGTTCTCTTTGCGCCTGAGTCGTTGCATTCTGATAAGCGTCTTCAAGCATTGCCATGGTAAAGACTTCACAATCAAACCCTCTCGGGAAAAAATCTAAACTAACATGTGTATATTGTCCTTTAACCCCTCGTTTATGAATAGAAATAACGTCATCAACAAGCTCAGCACTAATCAGTGGGCAGTCACCAGTTAAACGCACAATAATATCTTCAGGCTGCGCTCCAACATCTAACGCTGCGAAATAAAACCGGCCCAAGACATCCTGTTCGTCCCCACAAAAATACTTTTGTTGATAGTGTTTACAAAATTCCACTATGGGTTTGTCAATATCATGAGCCGTCGTAGCAATGATATGAGCGTCAATCAATTTCGCTTGTTTAACTCTTAATAAGTGATAATCAAGCATTGGTCTACCGTGAATTCGTTGCAATACTTTACCCGGTAAGCGACTAGATCCCATCCTGGCTTGAGTGATACAGATAACTTTCATTTCACACTTGTTTTTTTAGGTGTTGTTATGAGTGGTTTTGTCAAAAAACCTTCTGACATAGGTTCGCCAAAAGCAATATCTTGACTCGCTTGTTGCCCAATGACTTGTTCCAAATAACGTGTATGTAACCCCAATGCAGGGCGTACCGAGCGAACATTTTCTTTTGTAAAACACTCACCTTTTCTAATAGCACGGCTCACATAAAGAGAGCGACGGAAATTTCGACCGCCCTTCTCACTAGGCTTAACCTCGTAACCCGCGGTACCAAGGGTTTTGTGCACTCTGGTTGTTTCAAGTTTTAACTGCTTAAATGCGTCTGGCTCTAAGGAGAATGCAGCGTCTACAGAACCGTCGTTTTTGTCCAAAGTGAAGTGTTTTTCAATTACACTTGCTCCTAGTGCTATAGCCGTTGTTGATGCGGTACTATCAATGGTGTGATCACTCAAACCTATAGGGAAGTCAAAACGAGTACAAAGATCCGCAACAGTACGCAAGTTGCAATCTTCAATGGGCGTCGGATAGCCACTGATACAATGTAATAATGCCAGTTGAGTACCGCCCGATTCAGCAACGGTATTTACCGCTTCATAAATTTCATCTAGCGTGGCAAGGCCAGTAGACATAATGATGGGTTTATTGGTTTTGGCTGCTGCAGCGATCAAACCAATATCATTTATTTCAAACGAAGCAATCTTGTATGCCGGACAGCCCAACGATTCTAATAACTCAATAGCTGTTAAATCGAATGGCGATGAAAACAAAGTTATATTCCGTTCCCTAGCGCGCTCAAATAATGCTTGATGCCATTCCCATGGAGTATACGCTTCTTGGTACAAATCATACAAAGTTCGCCCTGCCCACAAGCCTCCTTCTATTTGAAATTCAGGTGCATTGTGTTTCAAAGTGATAGTGTCAGCACTGTATGTTTGAATTTTAATTGCATCGACCCCTGTTGATGCCGCTGAATCAATCATAGCTAACGCTTGTTCTAAGCTGCCTTTGTGATTTCCTGACAGTTCAGCAATAACATAGGGTTCGGTATTCGAACCAATGACACGATTGGCTATTTTTATTGAGTTAGAAAACATGTTAGCTATCTTCTCTTACCTGGATACTATCTTGGTTGATATCCTGTTTCCACGCTGAGTGAAAATGTAATATTCGGTCTTCACATTTCCCTAATACTCCAGGAGTATCCACACTTAACATACTTTTTTGACAGGACTCTGCAACCACACGATCTTCTTCTAATATTGTGTGATTGAACTCATTAAAATTTGCCATTATCGCTGCTTTAACGGCTTCGCTAGTTTTTTTACCGTCAGTTCTTTGCACCATTTTCAAATTAAAATTTAATTTCGACCTAGTAGGGCCAATAGGCTCATAAGTTTGCAAGGACATCAAAGTTCCATTCGTTAATCCTATCGCTAAATTAGGATAAATAAAGAAGTGATTATATTCTGTATACTCTTGATTTTGTTTGATTTTAAGGTATTCCCTAGCCCCTTCCCACCATTTTTTGGGGGCATTTTGCAACGGAGTATTACCTGTAGAGTGCCCATTGAAAAATTGTATTTCACATTCAGCTTTAGCAAATTTAGCAAAAGTCTCAGGGTGAACACCTGCAACATGATAAACTTCCAATACCGTCTCGCAGGCAATTTTCCAGTTTGTTTGCCAGTCATAACTCCCTTTGCCAACAGAGTCACAAAAGTTAGCAGATAACTCCTTTAGAATAGAAAAGTAAGGACCTAAAAATTCAGCAAGAGTCGGTCCATTCTTCGATACCCTAACAAATACAAAGCTCCCACATAACGCTAAATCAAACTGTCGTAAGGATAATCTTTTTTTATCATCTTGAGTTAGTTTAAAGTCAGTATTATTTTGAGGCACACTAGCTAAAGCACCATCGCGCTTAAAGCTCCAACAATGATAAGGACAACGCAACGGTCGATTACCTTGGGGTTCACTTTGTAGTTGCGCTCGGCGATGACTACATACATTTAGCAATGCGCTCAGTTGCCCTTTAAAATTTTGGACAACCACAGGGGTATTGCCAATTGTGAGAGTAATGAAATCATTATCGTTAGTTAACTGCTCTTCAAACCCTGCAAAAATCCAATTATTCTCGAAAACATCAACTCGCTCTGAATCAAAAGTTGACGATTCATAATATGCTTTAGGTTGAAGTGACTGGTTGGCAATCATTTGTTCACCTATCTTTTTTCTAGGCAAGAAGCCAATTTATCTATTATTCTTTGGCAGCCATGGGTGTCAACCAATTGGCGAGCCGCGTTACTCATGCTTTCTCTGCAGCAATTATCACGCCACAATTCTGTTGTCATACTCGCTATTTTATTAAGTAATGGATTATTCATCTGCAAAAAATGAGATTCCGTAGATTTTTGCCAACCTCTGATATCAATAGCTCGATACCAGGGTTTACGAGTCACTGTGTGTAGTATGGATCTCTGATTATCCGCTATAACTAAAGCAAGAGTAGGCACGCCTAGTGAAGCAAGTTCACCTAATGTTCCTCCAGCGGCTGAAATCGCCAATCCTGCTTGCATCATATGCTGAGCGACCGAATCTGGATTTAACACAACTGAAAAGCCCTCGTTCTGATCATGCAGTTGCATCAGTGCTTTATGATCATTATGTTTTTCTCCTACCAGCAATTCAATATTGCATCCTAAGTTCAGACTAACTAAAGATTGACATAAAGGTAGAGCGATAGACATTGGATCTGTACCGCCAAGCACAACTAATATGTTTGATCTCGCTTGTAAGGGGACAAATGCACATGAGTTAAAGTCTTTGCGTAAATAACTATACCTAGGCCCTAAACAAAACTCTGCGCTAGGAGCACGTTTTTTATATTCAGCTAAATTTGCATCCGCAGCAGGGTTGATAACAAAATCAGCTAATAACGCATCTGCATTAAGGTTATCGTCGAGAACGACAATGTATACATTGGCGTCTTGTAAACTCTTCCATTCAGTTTTACTTAGATGATAGTCATCAACCACCATTATACTAATACTCAGTTTGGTAACATCATCGGCATTGAGTAAAGCATTAACCTTTTTAGCGGCAAACCCTTCACTTTCAAGCATTGTTAGTAAATGTTGTGAGCAGGTTTTATAAAGAAACAAGACATCGAACGTATTACATGCGACTTGAGCCAAAGCAAACAGGCGCATAATATGCCCAGCTCCAACGTTATGACTACTATTCCCGTAAAAAGCAATACACGGTTTAGCCAACAAGAAAACCACCATCAACAGGCAAAGTTATTCCGGTTGTTTTAGCACTTAATGGGCTGAGTAAAAAACACACGCTGTTAGCTACGTCTTTTGGAGCGCTCAAACCAAGAGGATGTGATGCTATCAACGCCTTAGATTGAGTTTCTCCTAAGGTTTTGAACTGAATTTCAGCTTTAGCTCCATTCACCACAGCAGGCGCCACACAATTTACGCGAATGGATTTATTTGCTAATTCTAGAGCCGCGGACTGAACCATAGAAGACAACGCCGCTTTCGACGCAGCATATAGCGTTCTTGCTTTCAAACCTCGTACCCCTGCAGCCGAACCAATCATTACAAAACTAGCATTTTGATTAAAATGCTTCGCTTTCGAAAAGGCAGAAACTAACATCAATGCAGCAGAAAAATTCACATCAAAATATTGATTAATTTGCTTAGCTGTTATTCCCCTTAATGGGCTATAGCCCTGAAAACTAGCACTATGTACTAGGCCATCAACAGCACCATAATCCTCTACCAGTACTTTAACCCAAGAAGCAATTGAATTAGTTTGACTAAGATCAAAAACACTCATGACATGGTGTTTATTTTTCATTAGCTCTACAGTTTCTTCCAGTGCTTGAGCGCGGCGCCCCACTAAAATCAAACGCGCCCCCAGTTCATCAAGAGATTGGCAAATGGCTAATCCGATATCAGAATCTGCCGAAGCGCCAGTCACCACATATAATTTATCTTTAAAATCCATAGCGTTTATTTTTGCACTAGAGCCAAAGGTTCAAAATCATCTGGAATTTCAATTATTTCAGGAGCAACAGTGGGTAACATATCTGTGATAATCCCCCCCCAAGACCAGCCTACGCCAAAACCACCTAACATTACTTTTTTAACTTCATTACCAAAATAGCTAGATAGCTTGTGGCAAATGGCTAATGGCACAGATGCACTAGAAGTGTTACCGAAATCATGCATATCGATGACATATTTTTCTTGAGGTATTTTAGCTTTTTTACGTAAATGCTCCAAAATAAACTGGTTTGCTTGATGCATAACCACCATATCTAATTGTTCTGCTTCTATATTTGCTAACGCTAGCGT
Organism: Alteromonas sp. 5E99-2; assembly: GCF_017368475.1. GTDB lineage: Bacteria > Pseudomonadota > Gammaproteobacteria > Enterobacterales > Alteromonadaceae > Alteromonas_F. The sequence continues at coordinate 87,672 of NZ_JAFNJE010000008.1, read as the reverse complement.
TTCTCTAATTAATTTAGGTACCACTTTTAATGTAAAAGAAAATACAGCCGCACCATTCAGATAAAGTCGAGCATCTTTGTATAATTCATTTTCTTCCTTCTCACCTCTGGGAGTACCTTGAGGAATAGTAGGATGACGCCTCCCTCCAGCTTTAACCGCAATATGTTGACCACCGGTACCATCAGTCCCAAATACTGCATATGAATCACTCCAATTTTCATCATACTCAATAGCAGTAGCCACGCCAGCATCGCCAAATAATGGCAATGTACCTCGGTCGTCAGGAAGTAAGTGCCGGCTTGATGTATCACCACAGAGAACTAACGCTCGCTTACCATTTGAATTATTCAATAGTTGACTGGCAATCCACATACCATAAACGAAGCCTGAACACCCTAAGCTCACATCTAAACATGCTGCCGATTTGGGCAAACCTAGCCGAGTTTGCATCAAGCAAGCAGAAGCAGGTAGCGCATAGTCCGCATCCTGAGAAACATAAATCAATACATCAACCGAATTTGGATCCCACTCTAATCGATTTAAAAGCTCTTCTGCCGCGGCAATACACATATCAGACGCACATAAATGGTTAGGTAAAATACGTCGGCTATGTATGCCTGTGCTTGCGCAAATTTTATCAGCTTCTTCTTGGGAAAAGATATCTGGAGTTTCAACATAAGAGTGCCGGTGAGATGGAATAGCAGCCTGCATACCTGTAACTTTGACTGACTTAATGACAGATTCCATACTTGGCCTTTGTTGAAAAATGAGAATTAAATTGGTTTTAACTATATCATTGATTAATATAGCTTGAAAGCGTCTTACTTACGCGTATTTTAGCGAATTTTTATACATATTGATGGGTGGTAAACCTCCCCAAATCATGACTTAGTTAGGAATAATTGATGACGACGACAACGATCAAAAATATAACTATGTCAGGTATACAGTCTGTCCTACCTAAGCACATAAAAGTCAATATAGATGACACCTCAGAATATCAAAAGTCAGAAAAGCAGAGGATAGTTGCATCAACAGGAATTCATTCCCGTAGAGTTGTCAATAAAGGGCAAACCGCGCTAGATTTAGGGTTAATAGCCTGCGATAACTTAATTGAGAAAATGAAGTGGCAGAAAGAAGACATTGCACTCGTCATTTTTGTTACTCAGACTCCAGATTTCGCTTTTCCCGGTAATGCGATACAACTCCAGCATAAACTTGGCTTGAGCAAAACAAGTATAGCATTTGATGTCAATTTAGGATGTTCAGGTTTTGTATATGGTTTATGGCAAGCGTCCCAGTTGTTATTAGGACTATCTCAGGATAAAGCATTGTTAGTTGTTGGCGATACGACCAGTACACAATACTCTGAATCAAACCAGACCGTCTCTTTATTGTTTGGTGATGCTGTCAGTGCTATCGCTATTGAAAAAAGTGAAAATTGTGACGATATGATATTTTCTTTAGGTAGCGATGGCGCAGGCGCCCCCTATTTAATTCAGCCAAATTCATGTGCTAAATTCCCAGACCAGAAACCGGAATTATTCATGGATGGAATGCAGGTGTTTGCCTTCACCTTAAGGGAGGTACCTGCATCTATGTACGAATGTTTAAACGCAAAAAACTGGAAATCAGAAGAACTAGATTATTGCATTATGCATCAAGCGAATAAGATGATGCTTAAGCGATTAGGTGATAAATTTGGGTTAAACGAAAAACAGCTAGTCATTGCAATGGACGCAGTCGGAAATACAAGCTCAGCCTCCATTCCATTGGCTCTATGTATGGAATTGAGCAACACGTTAAAAGTTAATTCAAACAAATTATTATTATCGGGATTCGGTGTTGGCTGGTCATGGGGAAGTGTCACTTTAACGCTCCCCCCATTGAGGGTGTGTCACACTATTGATTTAACCGATTAATCAATGTTGGCTGTTGTAGCAGTACAACGCAAATTAATGGCCAAGAGGATTACAGAGTAAACCAAAGTGAACCACACAATATTCTTATCCAACAAGGCCTAAACCTAAAACAAATATTATTGCTAACCCAAAGCTGTTTATCTGTTCCTAAATAATTAGGCTATTAATGACTACATCTAAAAATCTCTTTTATATTAGGGCTGAACGACTTATGATCGACCTCAAATGGTTCAATTTTCTGCAGAATAAACACGATGCAAGATACAGTAAAACAGAAAAGACTTGTTGAACTAATAGTCCTTTTTTTATTCTGCCCTTTGTTACTTGGTTTAAGCCTCCCTATCTGGCTAAAGTTAAGCGCATGTGTATTGGCCTTAATATACGTAGGTGTAGTTTCCTTTAAACTAAAACTATTTTCTTTTAAAAAACTCCCTTCTGTTCCAACCGTTACAGCTTATGTTATTTTGGCTCGCCTTGTTCTTTTCGCTTGTATCTCGACCTTTTTAATGTGGAAATATGCGCCTGACAATTTATTTTATGTTGTCATAAATACCCCAAAACTATGGGTCACAATGAGCTTGGTGTACACCTTTGTATCAGTCATACCTCAAGAGTTTGTGTATCGTTCATTCTTTTTTAAACGGTACCAAGGCCTCACATCGTCATACATTATTTTTGCAGCCATAAGCGCTGTTACTTTTAGTTTCGCTCATTTTTTCTTAAACAATACCTTGGTCTTTATACTTACCTTTTTTGGCGGAATATTATTTACTTCGTCATATAAAAAACACGGTTCACTTTGGCTGGTATCAGCAGAACATAGTGCTTACGGTGTTTGGTTATTTACCATAGGTTTAGGTGACATGCTGGCATTTCCAGGTGGGCCTCAATGACAAATATAGAACAGCTCCTCCCCGCAATCGATATATCGGCCATACGCGCTCAAGGTGCAGGCGGGCAAAACGTAAACAAGGTGTCTTCCGCTATTCATTTACGGTTTCGTATTCATGATTCGCAACTTCCTGAAGAGGTCAAACAAAGACTGCTTACATCATCGGACAATAGAGTGACAAGAAGCGGTGAAATTATATTAAAATCGCAAAACAACCGAACACAAGAAATGAACAAGCAAGCCGCTCTAGAACGTTTAAAGTTGATTATCGACGCAGCATTTGTTCGCCCTGCGATTCGTAGGCCAACGAAACCCTCAAGAAATGCAAAGAGAAAACGTTTAGATAGCAAAAAGAAAGCTGGCGCTAAAAAAGCCCTAAGAACAAAGCCTAGTTACTAGGTCTGTTCGCTTGCAGCCCTCTCATCCATACTTTGCGATGAGGTGAACAGTAAAGAAGTAGCTCCTAGTAGTGCCAAAACACCACCAAACGTATAAGCGATTACTGCACCACTGCCATTGTTCCAAAGAGATCCAGAAACGTAATGCCCTAACGCCCCACCAACGCCAAATGACACGCTAATGTAGATAGCCTGACCTCGTGATTGAAAATTCGCTGGGAAAAAGTGATGGATAAAGTGTACTGACGTAGCATGAATTAATCCAAAACTAAGAGCATGAATAAGCTGAGATACAAACACGATAGCGGCCCAATTTCCAAAAAAACCAAGTAACCACCAACGCAGCGCAGTGGCGAAAAAACTAATCAGCAGAGTTAATTTAACACCCAGTTTATTAATGACTTTCGATGCGATAAGAAAGATACCTATTTCAGATACAACCCCTAACGCAATCAGAAGGCCTGTTTGAGAACCGCTGTAATTTAAGTCTCTGAGATAAAGAGCAAAAAAGCCATAGAATGTACCAAAGCTCATTTGTAATAAAAAAGACGCAATTAAGAAAACAACAAAAGGCCGTTTTAATGCCAGTAACCAAAGTTTGCTTTTTGTTGCTCCACTCTGCTGACGCTCAGAAGCTTCATTAAGCGCTAACGACGACAAAAATAAGACAACAAGTAAGCACATACTAATCCATATTGGACTTTCTGACCCCTTCAAGTCTATTGCCATTCCTGTAACCACAGTAAAAAGAATAAAGCCCACACTTCCCCATAGCCGTATTTTGCCGTAGGACAATTTAGATGATTTCAGGTGTTGTAGGGTGATGACCTCAAGTTGGGGCAACACTGCGGTCCAAAACATCATCATGGCCCCAAACACTAGGGTAAGCCAAAAGAAGCCATGTACAAAAAAAACACCGGCAAATAAACAGGCTGACAAAAAGCAGCCTAAGCGCATAATATGGAGTGGTTTTCCGCTTTTATCCGCTAAACCAGCCCAAAGGCTAGGGCCAATAATACGGGTGAGTGTGATAAACGCGAGTAAGGTGCCTATGTCTTTTGAGGAAAAGTCTCTGCCATCCAAAAACACACTTAGATAAGGCGTTAAAATACCAAGTTGACCGAAATACAAGAGGTAGGTAAGGCCAATAAAAATAAAGGTATTGCGCCCTACCTTAGTGTTTTTTTCCACTATTTATTAATGCTACCTGCAATAGTGGGCGTTGCCGAAACCACATCTGCATTCTGAGCACGATTTCTTAAACAATGATCCATCAGTACAATTGCTAACATAGCTTCAACAATAGGAACGGCTCGAATGCCCACACAAGGGTCGTGACGACCTTTGGTCACAATATCCGTTGTTTCACCTTCTACAGTGATGGTCTCACCAGGTACTGAAATACTCGATGTTGGCTTAAGTGCAGTACTAACAACAATATCTTGTCCTGTGGAAATACCACCTAATACGCCACCGGCATGATTGGTTTCAAACCCATCTGGAGTAAGCGTGTCTCTATGTTCACTACCTAGTTGATTTACAACCCCAAAACCGTCGCCAATTTCAACGCCTTTTACGGCGTTAATACCCATCATTGCATGGGCAATATCGGCATCTAAACGGTCGAACACAGGCTCACCTAAGCCTACTGGTACATTTCTGGCGATAACATTGACTTTGGCGCCGATAGAATCTCCTGATTTTTTCAGGTCACGCATATAAGCATCAAGTTCATCTAACTTGCTTGGGTCGGGACAAAATAACGGGTTATTATTAATTTCCGCTTCATTTTTCAATTCCATTTCCACAGGGCCTAATTGGGCTAGATAACCGACAATTTCAACACCAAACGTCTCTTTTAGGTACTTTTTAGCTATAGCGCCAGCGGCAACGCGAATTGCAGTTTCTCTGGCACTTGAGCGACCGCCACCACGATAATCTCGAGTACCAAACTTTTGTTGGTAGGTATAATCAGCATGTCCTGGGCGAAAACGATCGGCAATTTTTGAGTAATCATTACTGCGCTGATCGGTATTCTGGATAACCAAACCAATGCTTGTTCCCGTGGTTACACCATCAAACACGCCAGACAGAATTTGAACCTCATCCCCTTCTCTTCGCGCAGTTGTATAACGAGATGTACCCGGTTTACGGCGATCTAAATCACCTTGCATATCCAATTCAGTTAACGCTAAGCCAGGAGGGCAGCCGTCAATAACACCACCAATGGCTGGGCCGTGACTTTCACCAAATGTGGTGACGCGAAAAAGTTGTCCTATGCTATTACCTGCCATGTGTTACCTTGCCTTAAGCTATAAAATACTGTTTAAGTGCTGCTGCACTCACTGCGAAAATACCTTGCCCGCCCTGCTGTAATTCAACCCATTCAACCGCAAGTCCGGGAAAGCGCTGTTCCATATGTACTTGGCTATTGCCTACTTCAACGAAGCACCAGCCATTATCAGAAAGTTGTTGTGTCGCACTTTTTAAAATTTGCTCAACAATATCCAATCCATCTTCACCTGAAGCCAGTGCAAGTTCAGGCTCGTGCTGAAATTCATCAGGCAAATCTGCCATATCTTCTGCATCAACATAAGGAGGATTCGTCACGATTAAATCGTAAATTTGCCCTTGTAATGCATCAAACAAGTCAGATTGAATAGGAAAAACACGATCTGACATCTGGTATTCTTGAATATTAAAATCTGCAACCTCTAACGCGTCAGCGCTAATATCAACCGCATCTATGCTAGCACTTTCAAATGCATGGGCTAACGCAATTGCGATACAGCCACCACCGGTACACATGTCTAAAATACGGTTGGGCATTCCATCGAAATAGGGTTGAAAACGGCTCTCTATCATTTCTGCGAAAGGTGAACGAGGTATCAGTACCCTTTCATCCACGTAAAATGGCATTCCGTTAAACCATGCCTGATTTGTAATGTAAGGCAATGGCAAACGGGTTTGTACTCGTTTTTGAATACTTTCGACAACGACTTTTTTTTCTTGCTTAGTTAACTTCGCACTAAATAACCCATCGCCTGTCACTTCAACCATATTTTGAGGAAGTTGCAAACTATGAAATATCAAGGTCACAGCTTCATCCCAAGGGTTATCGGTGCCGTGACCAAAATATAAATCAGCCTCAATAAAACGGCTCACAGCCCAGCGAGCCATGTCTAAAATTGAGTCTAACTGTTCAATTGCTTCGTCTAAATCGTGGTTGTCTATCATGCAAAACTTGTGCAGCAGAAAATTAAGGCGGTATCATACCCAAATCCCGCATTGAAAACACCCGTTAAGTAGGACCCAATTATGAACGACAACGATTTTGACGCATTTAAACAAGCCGTTGCCGGTATCACTCCCTACAAACAAGATAAATATGTGCCGCCTAAAACCAAAATCGTTAAAAAAACGCACAGTAACGAGCCGAATGAAAACTCATTAAGTAAGCAAGCCAGCGCCAGTTTTACGTTTTCTGATATTTATCAGGCTCATTTTGACGAAAATGGACCACTAAAGTACACCAGAGAAGACATTCCCGCTTATACAACGAAACAACTTCGAAGAGGTGACTTTGCCCCTGAATGGGTATTGGATTGCCATGGCATGAGTAAAGACGAAATGAAACAAGAATTGGTTTCTATGATTTTTTTAGCTCAGCGCCAGCACATTGCGTGCATCAGTATTTTACACGGCGTAGGAACTGGCGTGCTAAAACGCTCCCTTCCTCATTACTTAGTGCAACACCCTAAAGTACAAGCGTTCCACCAAGCGCCACTAGAATACGGTGGCCATGGTGCGTTATTGGTAATGTTGGATGTAGTTGAACCAAAATTCTGAACATGCAAAAGCTTGCTCATTTAGAAACCAAATAACTTTTGAAACCAATTCTTTTTTAAATCTGCTTCACATGTTTTAAGTTGCGCAGCATAGGTGATTGAACGCGCTTTGACTTTTTTAGCCACTGCAATTAACCAAGGTTTTTTATGATGGCTACCACGGCGGTATCCCCCCCAACCTTCGTGATAATTCAAGTACTGTGCGTTGGCATCCCATTTAGAAATACCGTTGATAGAATGTGTTTTCGAAATAAACCACCCCATAAAGTCTATTGCATCATTAAAATTATCTCTGTCAGCGCCTCTTCTACCGGCTTCTTTTTTATAATCTTTCCACGTGATGGTTTTTGCTTGGGAATAACCATAAGCCGACGACACTCTCCCCCAAGGGATTAAGCCAAAAAACACGTAATCCTTTGGCGGTTTTGCGTCATGTCGAAAAGAACTTTCTTGATACATCATAGACATAGGTACGTGTATAGGCACTCCCCATTTGTCTCTTACTTTTGCAGCAGCGTCATACCAATCATTTTTTTCATAAAAGATGTCACACAGATTGGTGATGTTTTTCGGCGGCTTGTTTGCACACCCCATAAAAAAAATAGTTACAATCAGTAAAATAAATGTGAACTTTTTTCGCATCGCGTGTCTTACCTTATAGTTCTACTATACTATTGTGTGTTTCCTTGGAACTATTTTATGCCTAGCGTTTATCGCTAGGCATTTTTTTTGCCGGAGCTTGCGAGAAATAACGTGCAATAAATTCCTCAAATGGCACATCTTCCACGTTATCTTTCTGTTTTTGCTGCTCTAACGATGTTACCGCCTGTTGCCTAAATGCTGCGTCATCAGTATGAACATAGTTGTGCTGCATCATTTCTTTATGGTATTGCTCTGCTTTTTCAAGGCCCAACACTGCGTTGTCTTTGTTCTTTTCCAACAATTCGTTTAACCATCGCCCAGAAAACGTTAAATTCGGGTCCAGAATTTTTTCCCATTCACGTTCAACGGCTTGCGTGTATTTATTCGTGCCATTTGCTTTATCTAAGGCGTTTGCTGCGTGTCTAAACTCATCAAACAATTGTGATGCCCATGCTTGCATAGACACGCTCTGACCATCACGCTGCAAAATTAAACTGGGCCTTCTACCTTCTAGCACTATAGATTTGAAATTTGCTTGAGCCTCTTGAACGCCGCCAGCATCTAATTTCTGACTAGGTTTAAGGGCACAAGTCAGTAGAAATACATCCAAAAAGTAGAACTGTTCTTCACTAATTCCGTAAGGAGAATAGGGGTTTACGTCTAACGCTCTTACTTCGATATAGCTTACTCCCCTATTAACCAACGCGTCTGTGGGTTTTTCTAAAGGAAGTGTGGGCTGTTTCGGCCTAACAGACGAGTACAATTCATTTTCAATTTGTAAAATATTTTTACTCAACTGCTGCCAATGTCCGTTTTCGCCTGCGTTAAACTTAGAATATAATTCTGATGGCGTGTTCATTGCATTTCGTAATAAATCTACATAGCTATCTAAGCTATTGTAACAAATATGCATTTTTGACTGATCAACATTGGTATAACCCAAATCACTGAGTCTTAAAGACGTTGCATAAGGAAGGTACAAACTGCCATCACCGACTTTTTCAAAAGGTAAGTTTACTTCTTTATCTTTAATAAAAGAGTCGCATATTGCAGGCGACGAGCCATACAAATAAGGAATTAGCCAGCTGTATCGGCGATAATTTCTAAGTAATGAAAAATACTGTTCAGACTGAAAATCAGTACTAAATTCCTGACCTTCCATTTCTGCTCTCTTTTCCCAAAACTCCGCAGGGAAAGAGAAATTGAAATGCACACCTGAAATAACCTGCATCATGCTGCCATAACGATTTTTTAAGCCAACCCGATAAACCCGCTTCATTTTGCCCGAATTAGATTCACCGTAATACGCTAGGGGTATATCGTGTTCATCTTTAATAAAGCATGGCATGCTTAATGGCCATAAGCGTTCCTCACAACTTTCCGAAACAAACTTATGAATATCCGCAAGTTGGTTCATTGACTTAGTAATGCTTTTTTCTGGCGGTGTTATGAACTCGAGTAAGGATTCTGAAAAATCAGTGGTAATACTCTCGTGAGTCAACGCCGATCCTAAGATTTCAGGATGAGGCGAAACTGACATGGCACCAGTTTCATTTATTTTTAAGGTTTCTCGCTCAACCCCATGCTGTATACCCATTAATGCATTAGGCTCAGACTCTACGGCGGCTAATCGATTCAAAAATGTTTCATTTGGTTTTATCAAAATTCGTTCCTGCGCAAGCGCTTCATTCTGTTAAATCTAGTTTTCTTATGGATAAATCAAAAGCTTTCAATTGTTTTTCAATTACACTGGCATCGCCTACCACGATAATTTGAAGCCCATCTGGATGTAAATGGCGCAATGCGGCTTGATTGATTTTCTCTATCGTCATTCCCTTAATGATATCGAGCTGCTGAGCCTTATAATCAGTGGATAAATTATACGCCGATAATCTACGCAAAAACCCTGCTTTACTTGCCGGTGTTTCATAAGAAAGGGCGTCAGACTGAGTATAGGCGTTTTTCATAAAGATAAGTTCTTCGGCAAGAATACCTTCTGTTTTATAGGTATTTAATTCTTCCAATATTTCGCTAATAGCTAATCCTGTACTTTTAGCAATGATATCACCGCCAACCTCAAACCACCCCAATGTTTTGCCACCGACAAAGCGACTGCCCGCTCCATAAGTGATGCTTTTATCTTCCCTTAAGTTTAAATTAATCCGGCTGTTAAATGCGTCGCCCAAAGGAAAATTCATCAACTGTGCTTCAAAGTAGTCGCCCGTAGCATCATAAGGCATTGCTCGCTTGACTAGTTTTATGGACGACTGCACAGCCCCAGGTTTATCCACCCAAAAGATAGACTGTTCTGTATACTCGGGAAACGAAGAATATTTTGGGATAGTGTACTCATCGTCGCTGAGGTTTTTTAAAAATCCTAGTTTAGACACTATTTCTTCTTGAGATACTGCGCCAACCACAACCACACTGGCCATCGCACTGGTATAATAGCGTCGATAGAATTCACGTACATCATTGAGTGTAATATTTTTTAAGGTAGAAAGCGTGCCATCGTCAGGCAAACTAACTCGATTGTTGCTACCAAATAATACTTGGCCTTGTGCCCTAGATAACATAGAGCCTGAGTCGTTTTTCTGTTGGCTTTTAGCCTGAATGAAACGCGTCATAGTGCGGTTAAACTCATCTTCCAAGAAAGCAGGTTGAAGTAACTTTTCTTGTACTAGCTCTAGTGTTTTATCCAGGTTTTTCTTTAACGAACTTACACTTACAACAGTGTAACGCCCACCTGCTGTGAACGATATATTGCTTCCTAATTTTTCTAATTCATTTGCTATAGATTCATTTGAAAAGCTCTGGGTGGATTGATTCATCAATGAGGCTGTAACCGATGCAAGACCCGCTTTGTCAATAGGATCTAGAAGTACCCCACCTTCAAACGCAAAAGACAAGTTAACAGTGGGAGTGTCATAGGCTTCAATTCCCATTACTCCTATCTTTTCATTAATAAGCGATTGCCACAGCTCTGGTATTTTCACTAATGGTGCCGGCCCTGAGGGCGGCATTACATGTCTATCAAATGTTGAAACCGAAGTGCGTGTATCAACAATTTCAATGTCTTGGCCCAAGGAGCGCGAAGGAGCAACGTAATTTTGCGGCGCGGCAGCCAAAGCAGTTGAACCATGGGGCACGATACTCAAAACAACACTGGCTTTATCTTTAATATATTTTTGGTACACCCTTAACACATCCGCTGCAGTGACTGACCGATAACGCTCAAGGTCTTGAACAACGAGATCAGGGTTTCCATAGAAGGTTTCATTCGCCGCTAGAATACTCACTTTTCCAGCAACACTTTGCAGGTTAAACACTGTGGAGCTTTCAATGTTCGCTTTAGTGCGCTGCAAATCATCTTTCAGCACGCCTCGTTTTTCAAACTCTTCTAATGTCGTACTAATTTTATCGTCCAACTGTTTCAAATTAGCCGTTTGCTCTGGATTCGCTAAGGCAATAATATTGAACTCACAAGCCAGCTCTTTACACGGGTGAGAGACTACGGCTTGCACCGCATCTCCAGTTTTAACTAAATTTTTATATAGTAATGATGTTTTCCCTCCACCTAAAATATCAGCAAGGACATCCAATGCCGCTTCATCGGGGTGCCTTGCTTTCACCGTAGGTAAGGTTTTTTGGATCAAGGGCAAGTGCACACTGTCTTCGAGGGTGATGTAACGGGTTTCCGTTAAATCAACCTCTACAACTTCACTGTCAACGACTTCTGGCCCTCGAGGAATAGAGGCAAAATATTTTGTTATCCAGGTTTTAAGCTGCGTTTTGTCAAAATCACCTCCAATGGTGAGCACGGCATTATTAGGCCCATACCAACGTAGGAAAAATTGCTTTAAATCGTTTACATCAACTCGGTCTAAATCTTCAACATAGCCTATGGTTGGCCAAGAATACGGGTGTCGTTCTGGATACAAGGCTTGTGCTATTTTCTCTGAACGCAGCCCGTAGGGTTGATTGTCCACTCGCTGGCCTCGCTCATTTTTTACCGTTTCTCTTTGTATCTCAAATTTCTCTTGGTTTACAGCTTCAAGCAAAAAGCCCATTCGGTCAGATTCTAACCACAACATTCTTTCTAGCTGATTCGATGGCACTGTTTGGTAATAATTCGTTCGATCAGAATTCGTTGTTCCACTTAAATCTCCACCCGCTTGAGTAACAATTTTAAAGTGTTGCTCGTCGGCAATATGCTGAGAACCTTGAAACATCATGTGTTCAAAAAAATGAGCAAAACCGGAACGCCCGATTGATTCTCTTGCAGAACCAACATGATAGGTTACATCTACATGTACAAGAGGATCAGAATGGTCTTCATGTAAGACAACCGTTAGACCATTAGCCAATGTAAACTTTTCATATTTGATAGAGATGTTTGCATCGAGGTCGCTGTCTTTACTCACTTCAACTTGGCTACATGCCGAAAGTAATGTAATTGCAACAAAAAACGCAAAATTGCGGCAAACCTCTATGAACATAAAGTCCCCTGTTTAGGTAGCGTATCGGTAAAATACGAAGGCGCAGTGTTATCGATTGGTATAAGGGGTGTCAAGTGAGTTGAGATACTTGGTTACATTATTGGGTTTTTCTTCGCATTTATCTTAAACTGACTAGCATAAAACATCATGGAGCTGGTATATGGTAGTCGACTTTGGATTTGGCTTATCACAATTAAGTGGAGATGAATCTCTACTTATTATGCTTTTGGCAAAAATCAAAACAGAGTATTCTAATTGTGATAACAAGCTAAAAGAAATGTTCGATAACGAACAATGGGAAGATGCCAAAACACTTATCCATACGCTAAAAGGTGTAGCAGGAAATTTAGGTTGTAAACAACTTTACGCCACATCAAAACAAATGGAAGACGAGCTTAAATTAACACTTTCATGTCCTAATTCGTTTCCAATATTTGTTAATGTCTTAAACGACACAACCGCGCTAATACAACAAGCAGAAAAGGCTGGTACAGTAGAAATAGCGTTCGAAAAAAAGCTCATAAGTGACGTTACCGAATTGGTTTGCATACTCAAACAAAACATTTACATCTCTCACGATGAAATAGCAAAATTATTGGCCACTATTCAATATAACGATGAAAAAAAACAGCAATTAACACTGGCCATTGACACTTTAAACTACGCACTTGCGCTGGAATTATTAAACTCTTGAATAGCTCGCAACATTCCATAGAAATAATTTATGATCACGCTGATTTTATCATTATAAATAAGCCTATTGACGTACCCATGCACGATGTTGACATGGGGGTAATCACCTTATTAGAACAACAATTAAATAGTATAAAACTATATTTAGTTCATCGATTAGACACTCCTACATCCGGTTGTTTAGTCATTGCTAAAAACAAAACATCAGCATCGATACTATCGCAATTGTTTCAAGAACGTAGCGTAACTAAGTTTTACTTAGCTCTACTCGATAACAAGCCGAGAAAGAAGCAAGGCACTATACGGGGCGATATGATAAACCGTCGTGGCGGTCAAATGGCATTATTGAGAACAACTGAAAATCCCGCTATTACTCAATTTCATACGTTTTCTATTGCGCCTAAACTTAGAGTCGCCCTAGTTAAGCCTATAACAGGAAAAACCCACCAAATTCGAGTCGCGCTAAAAAGTATTGGCGCAGCAATTATTGGTGATATCCGCTATAAAGGAAGCAGTGCAGACAGATTATACCTTCATGCATGGGGTATACAGTTTTCTTATAACAATGAACTAATACGCTGCTATGCTCTCCCTAACACTGGCCATTTATTTGTTGGTGACGAATTCAATACTTGGTTAAATAGCGCCCCCATTCCAGAGCAGTTAAAGTGGCCATGAATCCAATACACATTGTCGGTAGAGGTGCCATCGGCAGCTTACTTGCTGCTAAATTAGTAAACCTTGATAGGTTATTTACGTGTGAAGTCCGTTCACTAAACAATTTACCTAAAACGGTATTAAACCTAGATAAATCCGTAACGAGATTACCCGCAATCATTACCCATCAACCTAATATCCTTGATGATTCCATTGTGATTGTGCCATTAAAAGCGTACCAAATTGAAAATGCGCTTAGGGATCTAGCATTTCGATTGCCAAAGCGGGCCAGTGTTGTGCTTTTACACAACGGCATGCTGGATAGAAAGGCAATAAAAGCCCTGTTACCAAACCACAGTATATACCTTGCAACCACGTCTCATGCAGCTAAGCGAGAGGGAAGCCAAATTCACATAACAGGCACCGGAACTACCCAATTTGGCCTAGCCAAATCACCTCATTCGCCGGATGCAATCAGCACAGAAATAGCATCAATAAAGTCATTATTTACTCGCCTAATCTCTCCGGTATCGTATTCCGATGATATCGACCAAATACTATGGCAAAAGCTGATTGTTAATGCGGTGATTAACCCCCTTACCGCAATCCATAATATAAAAAATGGTGTATTAGGTGATTCCGCATTCACCAAAGTAATAATGAATATAATACAAGAGTGTATAGAGGTCGCGAGTACCCTTAGTGTTCAATTAGAATACACTGTGATGAGTGAGTTAGTGCGATCAGTCATTCAAAACACGGCAAACAATTATTCCTCGATGCATCAGGACTTAAAAAACCACAGACCCAGTGAAATAGACTACATCAGCGGTTTTATTGTTTCAAAAGGGAAAGAAAATGGCGTTGACGTAAGTGAAAATACACGCCTACTAGACCAAATTAAGCGGCTAGAGCAAGCAAATGAAAACCATTCTAAATGATTTTCATTCTCGTTAAGCCTCGTATTTACTGGCCTAAAAGTGATTATCTGTGTTCGTCAGTATATTTCCCCCTACATTTTATAGTGCTATTATAGATGTCATGAATTGTCCTTTGTCAGAGAAATAAATGAGCCTTTATTTAGATTACATCGAAGAAATCAAAGTAAGAAAAACCGAAGGGTTAAACCCTAAGCCAATTGATGGTGGTGATTTGCTTGCTGAGGTTATTGCACAAATTAAAGACACCTCAAATGAATTCAGAGAAGACTCTCTTAAGTTTTTCATTTACAACACGCTTCCTGGCACAACCAGTGCTGCTGGTGTTAAAGCTAAGTTCCTAAAAGAAATTATTCTTGGTGAAGCTAGCGTTGCAGAAATCACAGCTGAATTTGCATTCGAACTTCTTTCTCATATGAAAGGCGGCCCTTCTATTGAAGTGCTTCTTGATTTAGCCTTGAGCGACGATGCTGCTGTATCAAGCCCTGCGGTTGAAATGTTGAAAACCCAAGTATTCTTGTACGATGCTGATATGGCCCGTATAGAAGAAGCCTTTAAAGCAGGTAACGCAAACGCGAAAGCGCTTTTAGAAAGCTACGCACAAGCTGAGTTTTTCACTAAACTACCTGAAATCGATGAAACCATTGATGTAGTGACTTATATTGCTGCTGAAGGTGATATCTCTACCGATTTGTTATCGCCAGGTAACCAAGCTCACTCTCGTTCAGACAGAGAGCTACACGGCAAGTGTATGATTACCCCTGAAGCGCAACAAGAAATTCAAGCGCTTCAAGCAAAACACCCAAATGCAAAAGTGATGCTTATCGCTGAAAAAGGCACTATGGGTGTTGGTTCATCCCGTATGTCTGGTGTTAACAACGTAGCGCTTTGGGCGGGTAAACAAGCAAGTCCATACATTCCATTTGTAAACATTGCCCCTGTTGTTGCAGGTACTAATGGTATTTCGCCAATCTTCCTTACTACCGTTGGTGTAACAGGTGGTATTGGTCTTGACCTTAAAAACTGGGTTAAGAAAGTAGACGAAAATGGCAACACAGTAAAAGACGCCAATGGCGACCCTGTACTTGAAGAAGCGTATTCAGTTGCAACCGGTACGGTATTAACGATTAATACTAAAGAGAAAAAGTTATACAACGGCGACCAAGAATTAGTTGATGTATCTTCTGCCTTTACTCCGCAAAAAGTAGAGTTCATGAAAGCAGGCGGTTCATACGCCATTGTATTTGGTAAAAAACTTCAAACCTTTGCTGCAGAAACACTCGGTGTTGAAGCGCCAGAAGTATTTGCACCATCAAAAGAAATTTCTTACGAAGGTCAAGGCTTAACGGCTGTTGAGAAAATCTTCAACAACAACGCAGTTGGTGTTACTTCTAAAACAGCGTTACATGCAGGTTCAGACGTACGTGTTAACGTTAACATCGTAGGTTCACAAGACACCACGGGCTTAATGACTTCTCAAGAGCTTGAGTCAATGGCTGCAATGGTAATATCACCTATCTTAGACGGTGCTTACCAGTCTGGTTGTCACACAGCTTCAGTCTGGGACAAAAAAGCACAAGCTAACATTCCTAAGCTAATGAGCTTTATGAATAAGTTTGGTCTAATTACGGCTCGTGATCCTGAAGGCGTTTACCCGCCAATGACAGACGTAATTCACAAAGTACTTAACGATATTACAATAGATGACTCGGCCATTATTATTGGTGGTGATTCTCATACTCGTATGTCAAAAGGTGTCGCGTTCGGTGCTGACTCAGGTACGGTTGCTCTGGCATTAGCCACAGGTGAAGCAAACATGCCTATCCCTGAATCGGTTAAAGTGACCTTTAAAGGTAAAATGGCATCACACATGGATTTCCGTGATGTTGTACATGCTACTCAAGCGCAAATGCTTAAAGAGTTTGGTGATAACGTATTCCAAGGCCGAGTGATTGAAGTACACATTGGTACTTTGCTAGCTGACCAAGCCTTTACCTTTACTGACTGGACTGCAGAAATGAAAGCGAAAGCGTCTATCTGTATTTCTGAAAACGATACCCTAATCGAGTCATTAGAAATTGCGAAAAGCCGTATCCAAATCATGATTGACAAAGGTATGGATAACAAAGCACAAACTCTTCAAGGCCTTATCGACTTGGCGAACAAGCGTATAGACGGTGTTAAATCGGGTAGCCAGCCTGCGCTAGCACCAGATAACAACGCAAAATACTTTGCTGAAGTTGTTGTTGACCTAGACGTTATCAACGAGCCTATGATTGCTGACCCAGATGTAAACAACGAAGATGTATCCAAGCGTTATACTCACGATACTATTCGCCCTGTTTCTTTCTATGGCGCAACGAAGAAAGTCGACCTTGGTTTCGTTGGTTCTTGCATGGTTCACAAAGGCGATATGCAAATCATTTCGCAAATGCTAAGAAACATCGAAGAACAAAATGGCAGTGTTGAATTTAAAGCGCCATTGGTTATTGCTCCGCCTACATACAACATTGTAGATGAGCTTAAAGCTGAAGGTGATTGGGATATTCTTAAGAAGTATTCTGGTTTCGAATTTGATGACAGCAAGCCTAAAGAAGCGGCTCGTACCAAATACGAAAACATCATGTATCTTGAACGTCCTGGATGTAACTTATGTATGGGTAACCAAGAAAAAGCAGAGAAAGGTGATACCGTTCTTGCAACTTCTACCCGTCTTTTCCAAGGCCGCGTTGTTGAAGATACCGATGAGAAAAAAGGTGAATCACTGCTAGCGTCTACCCCACTTGTTGTTCTGTCAACAGTATTAGGCCGTACGCCAAGTATTGAAGAATACAAAGCAGCAGTGAAAGGTATAAACCTAACTAAGTTTGCACCACCACTTCAAGACTTAAACACTGAACCTTCTAGTGCACCTATGGGCACCATAGGAAATACTTATAGCGTTGATCTGAAATAAGATTATTCGCTAACAACAAAGTTAACGCCAAAACGCCATCTTCTACGATGGCGTTTTTTATTTTAATCTCTCTATATTCCACAATTTCACGTCTTTTCAACTACAATTAACCTCTATTTGATACAAAACACCATTCACAAATTGTTATGAACTCCACCCCCAAAAAATTATGAGGAGGTTAATGTTTAAGTTTAAAAGTGCGTTCACAAGAAGACAAAACCATGGCATTGCTTTTTTTTTGGTGGTGATATCTATGATCGTGTGGGTTACCCATAGATTAGGCTATATGGACATCGAAAAAGATTTGTTCGCATCCAAACCAGAAAACGTAGTGAGTACTATTTTTACTGGAAACGTGAGTGGCTCCATTGTCGATATTAAAGGAAACAAATCAGTTGAATGTAAATTATCAGACAAAACCGAGTACAGTGTCTGTGGAATTAGCTTTGCACTCGGTGAGTCAATTAGCGATGGCCTCGACTTATCATCATTCAACTCTATTGAACTGAATATTGCTTACCAAGCTCCATTTGAAAACCCAAAGTTAAGAGTGTCCTTTAGAAACTACAATGACGCTTATTCATTTGAAGATGATTTTGTCTCTCTTAAATTTAATTCCATCGTTTACTCGCCGTCAAACCACCCGCCCCCTATCAAGGTACCTTTATCAGCGTTTCATGTTGAATCTTGGTGGATCGATCAATACAGAATTTCGTTTGATAATGCCATGCTCGATTTCACTAATATTGCTTACATTGAAGTGGTTTCTAATTCACTTTCAGAGTTAGGCGATTATCGCATGATAGTTAAACAAGCGAAGCTTCATGGTCAACTAGTTTCTGAAGGTAGCTTGCTTAAACTCATTCTTTTATTTTGGTTAGTCATCATCATATTACTTATTTCTATGCAGCGAAATAAGCTAGATGTTATGTCAAATACAGACGCATTAACTGGCCTTCTGAATCGAAGGGGCTTAGATAATTGGGTCGAAAAGTATCAACACTTTCTCTCTAAAAAAACCAAATTAGTCATGTTTTACTTCGACATTGACGACTTCAAAAAAATCAATGATACCTATGGTCACCTAGTGGGTGATGAGATCCTACGTGGGTTTTGTGACAAAATGTCAACAATCATAGAGCCTCATTTAAAACAACGCTATAGTTATGCATTTTGTCGACTCGCAGGTGATGAGTTCGCACTACTGGTAAAAGATATTCGATTAGCTGATACCGCTCCTATCGCAAAAGAAATGATACAGTCTCTGGCTTCACCTCTAGTACTCAGTCAACACATTATCAAACTCAATGTGAGTTTAGGTATCGCTGCATCAGATGCATCCTCTAAAACCTTTGATGCGTTAATGGTACGTGCTGATTCAGCCATGTATCTTGCGAAGAAAAATGGTAAAAACCAATTTAAGCTCTTCGATGAACAAGCGGCAAGCGAGATGTTATTTAGAAAAAAAATCGCAGAGAACCTAAAAAATGCGATTGAAGACAATGCGTTTACGCTCAATTTTATGCCTATTTTTGACACAAAAACTCTTGTTATCGTTGGCTGTGAAATACTCATCAGATGCAAAGCCAAAAGCCTTGAAGGTATCGGCCCAGATCAGTTTATTCCAATTGCTGAACAATATGATTTGATCCAAACCATAGATTTATGGGTGTTAGAATCCACAATTCAGCTTATCGCCCAACATCAACAAGCACTGGCCCAAAATACGTTTAAATTTTGTATTAATATTTCCGCGTTAGAACTAAAAAATAAACATTTTGCAAAAGCAATTGCCGGCTTGCTAAAAAAATATTCTCTAGCCGCCTCTTTTATCGAATTAGAAGTAACCGAAACCAGTCTCGTAGAAGTGGACGAAATCAGTATTACTATATTAAATGAGTTAAAGCAGTTAGGTATCTCTTTAGCGCTAGATGATTTTGGCACAGGCTACACAGCTTTTAGTCAGCTTATTCGCTACCCTGTAGATAGTTTAAAAATTGATAAATCATTTATAGACAATTTAAATTGTCACACTGAGGCTCCTAAAACCACGGTCAATGCTATATTGTCCATTGCTAAGTCTTACAAGTTACTCACTGTTGCCGAAGGGATTGAATCTCAATCTCAAATTGATTATTTAAAACATCATGGATGCGATAGATTACAAGGTTTTTATTTGTCTAAACCTCTATCATGGGACGAAATGTTAACCCAACTTAACAGCCAACCATAAAGCACTTCTTTATCTACTGTGAAAGTTTTGTTATAAAAAAGAACAGCTTGCGTTTTCATTCTTTATAGAATCGGTAAACAACTCACCATGCTTAACGCTAGAGTTAGTGTACATTACCCGATATGAAATAATTACAATGAACAAAAAGGCATTCTGTAAAACCGCACTAGCACTAGCCACTACTGCGCTATTTTCAGCAACAACCTCTGCTCAAACGTTTTCTACTGACTTTGAATTTGTAGACCGAAGTGGCGAGTTCACTTTAAATGACTCTGGTAATACGGTCACTTTTACCGGTGGAGCAGTAGATGTTATCAGTGTAGGCTTTCTTTACCGAAGTGGTATTCACTCCTTTTTGTTTCAACAAGGTAGTGCAGAGATAACATTTGAAGAGCCAGTTCAAAGTGTAACGTTTTTCTTAAGAGATAGAACTGAAGACGTACAAAGCACAATAAACATATTTGAATCCGATAGTGTCTCTCCTTCTCTAACAGTGCAAGGAAACAGAGATGCCTTTACCGAAGTAACTTTTTCTTCAGACGTTGGTATAACACGAATTCAAGGTATTAATAATACAGATGAATACGCTGCAATTGATGACTTTAGCTTTGTAGATTTTGCTCAAGTCGTCGACCCTGATGCACCGATAGCTCTGGACGATCCAATTCCGGATCCTATTCCTTCAAGTGGTATAAGTTTAGATTTGGAACTCATTGCTGATACCCTGACGTCTCCCATTATTGGGGTTACTGCACCTGGCGTTGATGGCTTTTTCTTCATCGCAGAGCAAGACGGTAATATTTGGGCTCTTAACGAACAAACCGATGAAATCAGTTTAGTCATATCATTAGCCGACCAAATCGTAACCGGTGTAGAACGTGGGTTAATTGGATTAGCATTCCACCCAGATTTCTCATCGAACGGCTTACTTTACACCCAAACATCACAAGTAGTAGATGGAACCATCGACTTCTTACCTACAATAGATAGTAATGAGCTCGATAACATATCTGTTATTACTCAGTGGACAGCATCAACAAACGACGCTACAGGTATTAGTATTGATCCGAGTTCAGCGTCAACGTTAATGACCATAGGTCAACCTCAAGGTAATCATAACGGTGGCGCCTTAGTTTTCGACAACAGTAATAACTTACTTATTGCCGTTGGTGACGGTGGAAGTGCTGACGACCAAGGCACTGGCCATAGCGAAGGTGGTAATGGGCAAGACTCCAGCAATGTTCTCGGTTCGATATTACGTATTGATCCCCTTGGTGTAGATTCTGCCAATGGAAATTACGGTGTGCCCGCTGACAACCCCTTTATTAATGACGAAAACATACCCAATGAAATATTCACTACCGGATTAAGAAACCCTTTCAAAATATATTTTGATTCCGATACATCAACGCTTTTTGCCGCAGATGTAGGGCAAAACAATGTTGAAGAAATTAATATTGTAAATTCTGGAGACAATTTTGGTTGGCCTCAACGAGAAGGGCCATTTGGCTTCTTTAACAATGGCGAAAGTGCCGGTTTCGTATTTGACCAAGCAGCCAGTGCGGATTTTGTTGAACCTATTGCCGCTTACGACCATGACGAAGGTATCGCCATTATAGGCGGTGTAGTCTATGGCGGAGATATTGACGACAATTTAACTGGACGATACGTTTTTGCAGACATACTCGGCCGTGTTTTCTCGTTAAATGAAAGTAATGACATTGAAGAAGTTGCTTTGAATGACAACCCTATTGAAGGACAAGGGATCTTAGGTTTTGGAAACGATAACTCCAATCAGCTATTTATCTTCACACGAGATTTTGAAAATAATGTTGGTCGCGTATTCAGAATCAATAACACTGAGGTAGAAACGCCTGCTCCTGCACCAGAGCCTAATCCAGAACCCACTCCAGAGCCAACACCTGAAGTCACACCTGAACTAGTCTCCGAGTCTTCTGGCGGCGGCGCGTTAAACTTATTCTTCAGTTTCTTTCTCTTAATCGGAATATTTTTAAAAAGAACAAAACGCTAAGCGAATATCTCCTCACATAATGTTTCCGTGATTCAATCGTTATACACATATTGAATCACGGCGTCCCTATTCAATTTATTTTAAATAACAAATAGTTAGCTCATCCCGTAAAATTTTTTATCATTCTGAATTAAGTTATAACTTTATCTTTTTAATGTGACACAAACGCTTTTACTTCGTTATAGATTCGAGATAACTAACCAATATGCTAAGTACATCCAATTGTATTTCTTAATACACGGATCAAAGACTAATTGATTTTAACTTTTAATTTACCGTCGAGAGCAACGACCATGAAAACTCCTTTATCTCAGTCAGAACAGATCCTGCATGTTCAAAATTCACCCAAAAATCTCTTTTTCAAAAAAGCAAAAACTTATGCTTGTGTAGCCGTATCCCTTGCCATAATTAGTGCTTGTAGCAGTGACAGCGACAATGCCACAGTGTTAGAAGATGACGTTGTTGCAGAGCAACCAGTAGACGATAACGCCGGAGTATCTGAAACAGAACAACAAGTTGCAGAAGTTACCGCCATCGCAGCACTGGGCGCCGCAGAAGCCAACAGAACATTAGAAGATTTTACCGGTAGCGATCGTAGCTTCAGAGACGAGTTGAATGTTTTCTTACCAAGCGCAATAGACGTTGATGAAGAAAACTTACGTGATAACACTCGTGCTAATGTTACCTTGCCACTTTATCAAGGTATTGGCCCTTCAGGTGAAGAAACCTATTTCATCATTACAGAAGCGTCAACCATTGAAACTGCCCAAGCCTTGGGTGCAATTCTGGCGCCTAAACTACGCTACGGTGCTTTGCCAGCTGCAGCAGATGCAGCTCAGCGCGTTAGTGTTAATGATGATGGTCGCGTCGTATTCCTTGGAGACGTTGATTTCAGTCCAGAACGTATTTTGACCCCAGGTGAAGATACACCTTTCCCGCCAGCCATTGCACAACCAGGAGCTGTGGGTGATGCCGAGTATTCTTCCCTAGCCGTTCTGCCATCAGGCGCAGTATTGAATATCCAGATCGTTGCAAATGCATCTGGTAATCACGACAGAATCATTGATATCAACACTGAAGAGCGTTGGGTCCAGATGGAACTACTTGACGGTTGGCAAGGTGGTGACCGTTACTACTACCACTTAGTTACCGATGCGTCAGATCCTGTTCCAGCGACTATTGAATTAGGTGTGTATGCACCGCGTTTAGCTAATCTACCTGTTTTTGGTGATAGCTCGTTAGACGGCGAAAGTGTATTACTTGGTTTCTCCCCTAATACCAATGGCTTAAATGTTACTGAAAACAGCGTTGGTGGTATTAACCGTCAAAGCTTAACCTCTACTATTCTTGACCAAGATTTAGACCCTGTTAACGTATTTCCTTTTGATCCAAACAACGAATCAGAAGAAAACAACAACTACTCTCCTTTCTGGGATGCTCACTTAAATAGCTGGACAGACGAAGCCATTGCCGCAGGCAGACGTCGTGCCATTCGCAGCTTCGAAGACTTACAAGACCTCATTGCTGCAGGCGATATCGTGAGTTTTGGTGGCAGCCCTGGTCAAGAAAACGATTTCGTATTCGGACTACGAGCATCAAACGCTGTTATTAACTGCCCAGTTATTATGCAGCCGTTCGAAGGTTCTGATGAGCAAGTATTAACTGCTGCTGAAGAAATCACCCTACTAGTTGAAGCTGCAGCGGAAGAAGCTGGCAAAACAGTCGCTGACTTCACCGGTGCTGATCGCACCTTCTCTGAAGATTTAAATGTGTTCTTACGTAACACAGTTTCTATCGATGCTATCAATCTGCGTGATAATGAAGCAGCAAATGCCACATTGCCTCTATTCCGCGGTATTGGTCCAGAAGGTGAAAATGTTTATTACATACTGACTGAAACATCTACCTTAGAGACCTCAGATATTGCAGGTACTATCTTAGCGCCTAACTTGCGTTTTGGAGCCCTTCCTGCAGCAGAAGCAGCAGCACAACGAGTAACCATTAACGACGAAGGTTTAATGGTATTTAGAGGTACTGTAGATTTCGCACCAGAGCGCATACTTGAAGGTTCAGCTTTCCCTCCAACCACAGCTCAAGCTGGTGGCTTAGGTGATGATGAATATTCTTCGTTAGTCGTTCTGCCTAGTGGCCTAGTTGTAAATGCGCAAATCGTAGCGAACGCAACCGGTACCCATGACAGAATATTAGGTGCGGACTTAGATGCTCGTGAAGTAACCTTCCAATTGCTTGATGGCTGGCAAGGTGGCGATTCTTTCTATTATCACTTAGTTACCGATGCATCAGACGTAGTACCTGCGACTATTGAGCTTGGTGTTCATGCGCCAAGAATGGCTAATTTACCTACTTTCGGTGTAACTGGACCAGACTTACAAGGTACCAGTGAAGGTAGAGAAAGCGTATTACTAGGCTTCTCACCGAATACTAATGGTTTGACTATTTTTGATGATGGTCTAGATGAAGATGATATTAACCGCCAAGGTCTTAGTTCAACGATTGTCGATGACGACCGTGACCCTGTGAATGTTTTCCCGTTTGATCCAAACAACGAAAGCGAAGAAAACAACAACTATTCACCTATGTGGGATGCACATTTAAACAGTTGGACAGAAACGGCAATTGCCAATGGTCAACGTCGCGCTATCCGTGGTTTCGAAGATTTACAAAACCTTATGGAAGCAGGCCTAGTTGAAAGCTTTGCAGGTAGCACCGGGCCAGAGAATCCATTCTTATTCGGTTTACGTGCATCTAATGCCGTTATTAACTGCCCAGTTATTCTTCAGCCTTTTGAAGGTGAATTGGAAGCGGGTGAAGTGTTTAGCGATGCACCTTTATCTCCGTTAGAAGAAGCAACGCTTATTATGACATTGTCAGCTCAAGAAGCCGGCCGTGATTTAGAAGACTTCAATGGTTCAAATCGCTCATTCCGCGACGAGCTTAATGTTTTCTTACCTAGCGTTATCGATGTTGATGAGCCTAACTTAAGAAACAATGAACTTGCAAATGTGACATTACCGATACATGAAGGTATTGGTCCAAATGGTGAGCCCACGTATTACATCATTACTGAAGCTTCAACCAGTGAAACTGCTGAAATGTACGGTGCAACATTATCTCCAAACTTACGTTTTGGTGCCAGTGAAGCAGCAAGAGATGCAGCTCAATATGTTCAAGTTGCAGGTAACGGACGCATTATCTTCCGCGGTGACGTTGATTTCTCCCCAGAGCGTATTCTAGAAGCAGGTGATGGCGAATTTGCGTTCCCACCATCAGTAGCTCAAGCTGGCGCAACTGGTGATGATGAATACTCATCATTGGTAGTATTACCTTCTGGCACAGTTATCAATGCGCAAATTATTGCTAACAGAACAGGTCTACATGATCGTATTTTAAGTATCGATACCGAAGCCCGTACAGTAAATATGCAACTGCTCGATGGCTGGCAAGGTGGTGATCGTTATTACTATCACTTAGTGACTGACGCATCAGATCCAGTACCAGCGGCAATTGAGCTAGGTGTTTACGCGCCTCGCCTGGCTAATTTACCTGTTTTTGGTCAAAGTAACGGTGAAGAAGGTTCCGTATTATTAGGCTTCTCGCCAAATACCAACGGTTTAACTATTAGTGAAGATGGAGCAACTAAAGCGAACCGTCAAAGCCTATCATCAACTATTCTTGATGATGACTTAGACCCGGTTAACGTGTTCCCATTTGACCCTAATAATGATGTTGAAGATGGCAATAACTATTCGCCATTTTGGGACGCACATTTGAACATGTGGACTGACGAAGCGATAAACGGCGACCTTGGAGATCAGAGACGTTCAATTACAAGCTTCCAAGATCTCAATGAGTTGATCAGCCAAGGCTTAATTAGCAGCTTCTCTGGTAGCCCTGATATCCAAAGTAATCTTTTACCTGGCTTACGTGCTTCTGGTGCAGTCATTAACTGCCCAGTTATCATGCAACCTTTTGAAGGTGAAAACGACGAGTAAGTTATTAACTGAAAACTAAAAAGGGCTGCATTCGCAGCCCTTTTCTTTTTCTCCTATTACTCAAGGTACTTACCTCGAAAAACGCCTTATAAATCAACAAACGTGATAAAAGACGTTAAACTATTGTTCTTTCAATACTAAAGGCGCATAAAAAAGGGGGGATCAACTTGCTTAATGCATTACATCAATTAGCCAAACGCATCTATTTTTTTAGACGTTTATTTTTAGTTTTGGCGAACATCGCCGCCGTTTTTTTTATACTCGCTATCACAAGTAATACCGCTATTCAGGATATCTATTTACAAGCAAGCGTCGTACTATTTGGCTGTTTTTTTTGCTTATACGGGATTGCAAATGGCTTTATTGTTTTACCTGATCCAGTAACAAGAAATGATAAATTTTTACTTAGACTTCAAAAAAGAATCAAACTCTCCATGGCCTTTTTATTTGCAAGTTTGTTTATGGTTTGCACTCTAGGCTTAGTTTACGTTAGTTACTTAACTGTAAAACTATCAGTCACAAACCTTTGAGGGATTCGAAAACTCAACTTCACTCATGTATGCAACACTTTTTTTCTACTGCCATCAAAGATGAATTTGTACCTAATTATTAAATGAAATACACTAAATCATGAATTAGATTCATAGATTAACTAAGAGCATAAGCATGTTAGAACGGGTTCATTTAGAAATATTAGCAGCAGTAAAAAAATATGGAACCTTAACTCAAGCGGCAAGTGCTTTGCACTTATCTCAATCAGCCTTGAGTCACAGTATCAAAAAACTTGAAGGACATATAGGCACAGCAATTTGGCAAAAAGAAGGCAGACTTTTACGTTTAACTGATGCGGGACATCGCGTGTTAATATTATCAGAGCGCGTATTACCTCAATTCGAACATACTGAATTATTGCTTAGCCATGTCGCGAAAGGAGAAATCGGATCTCTTAGAATCGGTATGGAGTGTCACCCCTGTTACCAATGGTTATTAAAAGTCATTACCCCCTACTTAGCAAAATGGTCTGGCGTTGATATAGACGTTAAACAAGCCTTTCAATTTGGCGGATTAGGCGCATTATACAACTATGAAATTGATATGTTGGTTACCCCAGATCCACTATTTAAACCGGAATTGAATTACATTCCTGTATTTAATTACGAGCACCGTTTAGTAGTCAGTAACTCTCACGATCTAGCACAAAAAGCCTTTATAGAAGCCAAAGACCTTAGCGAAGAAACTCTTTTTACTTATCCAGTCGAACCCGAGAGGTTAGATATCTTTAGTCAATTTTTGCACCCTGCAAAGTGCACGGTGAAAAAACACAAATTAATAGAAACCACCGAAATAATGTTACAGATGGTAGCGGCTAAACGAGGAGTATGCGCCCTACCTGGATGGCTAGTTGATGACTATACAAATCACCTACCAGTAACCAGTGTTCAAATTGGAGAAAAGGGAATTCAAAAAGATATTTACTTAGGAATAAGAAAAGGCGAAGACGAGGTTCCTTACCTACAAGATTTTATCAATATTGCCAAACGAACCAGTTAACTTAGCGATTAGTATTTACACAGAAGGCTTATATAAAAGAAATAAACACATATTAATACAATCTCAGTAGTTATCAATAATTGCGACGTAACAAGCAAAACTTGCGGCCAACTTCCTTTACTCACTTCCTTGACAGTCGCGAAATACCTTCTACGCTAAACCTTGTAAGACCTAATAATAACAATAATTAAATAAACTTAATCATTTTAAACACTTTACATTTACAGAGGCCACTTATGTTTAAAATCATAGTACTCCTAAATTTACTCATCTTTACCAACATTGCGCTTGCTGAACCCGTTGTCATTGTTAACACTGGTAACGCTAACGCTATTGATGCAAAAGTAGTTAAACGTATTTTTTTAGGGAAAGAAAAAAAGTTTGCTGACGGTTCTGAAACCGTTCCTGTAAACCAAGCCGCATCGTCTGCAACAAGACAAGCCTTTGATTCAGAAGTGTTAAAGCGAAGCACTACTCAGGTAGCTGCTTATTGGTCCAAGCTTGTTTTCACAGGAAAAGGCATACCTCCTAAAGAGCTTGGGAGCGATGCAGAAGTCATCGACCTAGTATCTGCGAATCCAAGCGTTATCGGATATGTCGATAGAGCATCAGTGACTGGTGCCGTTAAAGTAATAGAACTGTGAGGACACGAATATGAAAACATTACCTAAAAAATTACTAACCAAATACCTTCCTATTCCAGCTGCAGTGCTACTAAGTTTCAATGCAAGTGCGGAAACTAGAATTAATGGTTTTGCTAACTTTGTGGCAGGTTCAACCCTAGATTCTGACGTTACGACTTTAGATATTAACGACAACGTCGCCTATGAAGAAGATATCGTTTTTGACACTGACAGTTTGTTTGCATTACAGATAAGTACAGATTTAAGTGATAAAGTGTCAGCTACTGCACAAATTTTATCTAGAGGCCGCGACGATTTCGATGCAAATTTTGAGTGGGCATATATTAGCTATAAAGCAACGGACAACCTTTCAGTCAATTTAGGTCGTTTAAGAGCCCCCTTTTTCCGATATTCTGATTCAGCAGATATCGGATTTTCATACCACTGGATCACAGCTCCTGGCACTGTTTATGACGTAGGTTTTACAAATTTAAATGGAGCCCGTCTAGATTACAATAACTACATCGGTGATTGGGAATACTCACTACAAGCTGCGCTTGGTACCTATGAAAGTGATTTTGCCGGCGGTGAGCTTAGTGGAAACAACCTAGTCGTATTAACCGCTGAAGCAACTTACGAATGGTTCAAAATAAGAACTGTGTACGGCAGAGCTGACGGCACCTTTGAAAACCCAGAGATAGATGCAACCCTCGATAGCATTGAAGCAATTTCTCCTGAATTAACAGAAGCACTTAGAGTAGAAGACGACGCAGGATTCTTCCTTGGTCTTGGTTTAGAAGCTGACTTTTACAAATGGTTTATTGCTGCCGAGTTCACTCAAGTAGATCAAACAGCATCATTCGTTCCTACAGATGATGCTTTTTACATTACTGCTGGAGCTAGAATCGGCAAGTTTACTCCATCAATAACCTATGAAGAGCTAGATGGTGTTGCTGACAATATAGCTAACCAAGAAATTGTAAATCAATTCGCCGGCACGCCGTTCTTTGACCCGTTGAATGCAGTAAATATTGGTTTGCAAACAAGTTCGTCCAATAAAGAAAGTCGTATCACTGCGGCAATTCGCTATGAATTCGATACCAGCATTGCGATAAAAGCCGATGTTAGACGCATAGACGATGACATCAACGACAATAACGATGTAACTATTGTTAGAGTTGCAGTCAACTACATTTTTTAAATGAAAATCACTCCCCTGCGCCTGCAGGGGAGTGATTTATTTCGAACTATTTAGCTGAAAACCATCCCGTAATTGATAATCGAGCTTGAGTAGCATAAGGCGCAATAAAGCTTACGCTATGTACATGCTCAACATCAAAAAGGCTTAAAGAATTCAAACCAGGCATCCAAGAATCTCTTGGAGTTCCGTCGTTTTGAAAAAAATGCAGTAAGCCTCCCCAATCAGGATGCCATTCTTTTGTTAAGCTCATAACATACGCAACTCTTCGCTTCTCACCATGGTGAATATCATTATGCCTCGTCAAAAAGTGTCCGGGTAAATAGCGAGTAGCCTGCATACTTGCCGATGCAATATCACCATGTCCCGTCAGTTTTCTGATCCACTCAATAGCTTCTTCTGAGTTCAACCATAGATAAAATTTTCGTAACGCTTCATTCGACGAGCTTTCATCTATTTTACGCTTCCCATAAATATAACCAACACCTCTACTCGCTTGCTGATAAATGTGATTAACCACATCGGGTTGCTGTGTAGACAACTTTTTCCATTCCGCAAAAGGAATAGAATAATTATCACCATTGCTAACAAATGCAGTTTCATACTCTATTTGAGACGATAAAGCTGTGTACAACGACGCAGCTTCGCTATGTATAAGAACATCTTCTAAACGATGCCTTTTATCTTTCGAATATAACTCTGATGGAGGCGATGCTAATAACTGAGGAGATAACAAATTAATGACCTTTTTACTTCTTAGTGCTTGATTATATACACCATAATTGAATTTAGTGAAAAGAGTAAAGCTAGAAATTGGATTATTTCTGCTACGTCTTTCTTATGTCAGTAGGCTCTGCACATTTATAAATATTTTGATGAGCTACTTCCCCAATATCACTGCCCTCACCTTTTGCGTATTGCGAATTCCACAATTCTTTGAGTTCAGGTTTTTTCCCCTCAGAAGCCCACTTCTGCTCTGCCAACTTTTGTTGCTTGTAGTTATTCTCCCTTTCCTTCATCCAGTTATTAACCCTATCCGTAAAAGCAGGATCGTCGCTCATATCGCGAATTTCTAACTTAGTATCATTTAACAAAGTAAGTGGAAAAGGCATTATTCTGCAGATCGGCTCACCAGCTTTGAATACGACAGGCTTATTCTCAGTTGTTATTCTCCAGTTCATCGTAAACGGAAAAGGTACCCAGTCAGTTCTAACAAAAGCATCGAGCGGCGTAACATCACACTTATCATGGTTAGCAGGGCCACTGATCAATAATCCGTAATCAGCAGGGGTTCTAAACAAAAAAGGTAAGTACCAAGTAACCGTACCACCTCCGAAATGAGGAGTTGGGCCAAAAGGGTGCCGCGACGCTAAATTGAATTTAAGCTGATCTCCATTTTCTTTTCCTGTCCATGTAATTTCTACGTCAACAGGGTTGAGTAACTCCCAGCCCATGGAGTTTGCCGCGGTGAGAGGAATACAGCGATACGCATATCTGGCTGGAGTTTGATCCATCCACTCTCTCGTAATCTTGCATGGCCGAATTAATGAGGCAACATCAGTAGAGGTTCCAGGAAGAGCATAAGCAACAAGTGTATTTTCTGAAACTGGTTGTACTTCAGACATAAAGCAACATCGTAGAATTAAAGTTACAAACAGAATACACGTATGAACCTCTTTTTATCAACCGCCCACAATGACTTTATTACTCAATGGCTGTAACGTGAAATCCTTTTAACTACGAATATATAAAAACAAATAGTGTCTAATTTTAGGCTCTTTTTATATTGACCACTTTTTTCACATAATATAAAAACCCCGGATTATCGAATAGTTTGTGAGCAACAAAACAGCATAAAATAATGAGTGGCACTAGTACCAAAGGAGCTGACACGGATAGTGGAAGCGGTATTAAATTACTAACGAACATGTACATAAAAGGCCAAAAAATAATATGATTCAAATAGGTGCTGTATGAAAAAGAACCTAGCCAAAAGGTTGCTTTGCCAATCAAACTATTTTTAATGATGCTATCCATTGGATACATTAAATACAGTAACAAACTAATTGTAAACGCACATAAAAGTCTATAACCATCGCCATTAAGCGCATTTATATGCAGATATATAATTACCCCAAATAGGCAGCCACAGACGACAGCAAGTAATAAGGTAAAAGTCTTATTTTTAAACTCATCTCTTTTTAAGATGCAAAAATAAAGTACCATCCCAATGAAAAATTTTGAAAAGAGTGGCAAAAATAAACCTATTGGCACTAGACTTTTAAGGTCATCAAATAGGCATAATAAAGATAAGAAAAAGGTAACTGAAATTATGTAATAAAATTGATTCTTAAACTTTAATGCAATACCCAGTAGCAAGTATATTTGTACCATTACCGCGATAAACCAATACACACCACTAATTTCTACAAACGCCTTGTTTAACGCCCATGTTTCACTTGTAAATACTTTAGTAAGAGAAATATATAAAAAGAAGTCGCTTATCGTAGGTAGATTGAAATCAAAAATCAGCTCTTTGCTTTTAAGAAAAGAAACGCAGCTTGTTAAAATAGGGACAATAATTAAAGCCAACAATAAACTAAACAGATAAATAGAGTATATTTTCTTTAATCGTTTCAACGCGAAGCCGTTGTTCTTGTCACTTGAAAGGATCTTATGGCAGGCGATGGCAGATACATACCCTGAGGCAACAAAGAAAAAATCGGTTCCTATTCTGCCAAATTTTATAAACGAAAGAAGCCAGTTAATGTCAGGTAAATAACTTGGCAAAATGTGCAGTGCCAAAATCCAAACACTGGCAATACCACGGAACGAGTCAATCAAAAAAAAGTGAGTTTTAGCTTTATCCATCAAATTACACTATCCGTAAATAAGCATACACATTAGAAGTTGGGGTATTCGTCGTTTGTTGACAACAACGGTATATGCTACCACTTATAATCTATGATTCACTGATTATTTATTGAAATCAATGTCACCCTTAAAGCAGCTTCGCTCATAGGAAAAGTCGCTTAAAAGAACAATAGCCTTAGTTTAATACCACCACTTTTCAAGGTTTTCGTATTACCTAAATAAAGAAAATAGCCGATTTTAATTCACAAAAAAAGGGATAACATTGTTATCCCTTAATAATGAAAACCTTCTACTGGTTTAGACACGTTTTCTACTTTTTAGATTATTCCGCACTATCCACAGGGCGCATGTGAGGGAATAAAATAACGTCTTTTATAGTTGGGCTATCAGTAAACAACATGGCCAAACGGTCAATACCAATGCCTTCCCCAGCAGTTGGAGGTAAACCATATTCTAATGCACGAATATAATCGTCATCGAAATGCATTGCTTCGTCGTCGCCAGCGTCTTTCTCTTCCACTTGCTTTTTAAAACGAGCAGCTTGATCTTCAGCATCATTTAACTCGCTAAAGCCATTGGCAAGTTCACGACCACCAACAAAAAACTCAAACCTGTCGGTAATAAACCCGTTTTCATCATTACGACGAGCAAGAGGAGAAACCTCCCATGGGTATTCGGTAATAAAGGTAGGCTGTTCTAATTTTTCTTCCGCTGTCGCTTCGAAAATTTCACATAAATATTTACCCGCGCCCCAAACACCATCAACTTCAGGCTCTTTAATGTGCAGGGTTTTAGCCATTGCTTTTAACTCGTCCAGATGCGCTTCGGGATCGCGGATCGCCGCTTCGTTTGCTTCTGGCCAATATTTAAGAATAGCGTCGCCCATAGATAAACGTTCAAATGGCTTGCCAAAATCAAAGTGTAATTCGCTTGTCACTTCACCGTTAACATCTTTGATGGTGTTCACTACTTTGGTGGTACCTAAAATATCGTTCGCTAAGGTGCGTAACATATCTTCAGTCAAATCCATCAAGTCGCGGTAATCGGCATAAGCTTGGTAAAACTCAAGCATAGTAAACTCAGGATTATGACGAGTAGAAAGCCCTTCATTTCTAAAGTTTCGATTAATTTCAAACACGCGCTCAAAGCCGCCAACAACCAAACGTTTCAAATATAGCTCAGGCGCAATACGCAAATACATATCAATATCTAGCGCATTGTGATGAGTTTCAAATGGTTTTGCCGTTGCTCCACCTGGGATCACTTGCAGCATTGGTGTTTCAACTTCCATAAAGTCGCGAGAAGCCAAATAATTACGAATACCATTAACGATCTGGCTGCGTATTTTGAAGTTCTTACGGCTGTTCTCGTTGGTGATCAAATCCACATAACGTTGACGATATTTAGTTTCTTGGTCCGCCAAACCATGGAATTTTTCTGGTAACGGACGCAAAGATTTAGTCAGCAATACGTACTCTTGCATGTCGACATACAAATCACCTTTACCGGATTTGTGCACTACGCCAGAGACACCAATAATGTCACCAATATCCAAGGCACCGTATTTTGCTTTAAGGTCTTTTTGTACATCTTTACTTGCATAAGCTTGAATACGGCCGGTCATATCCTGCAGTAACAAGAAAGGGCCACGCTTTGCCATAATACGTCCAGCAATACTGGCTGTTTCCGCTTTTTCAGCCAGCGCTTCTTTGTCAAATTCACCTAATGCGTCTTGTAATTCTTGCGCATAGTTTTCGCGGCGAAAATGATTTGGAAAACCATTCGCACGACAATTTTCTCGAATTGCATCTAGCTTCGAACGACGCTCGGCAATTAACTTATTTTCATCTTGAGTTTGTTGAGTCATTCTCTGATTTTCCCGTTACAAGCCAGACTTCAAGCTGGCTTCAATAAACTTATCTAAATCGCCGTCAAGTACGGCCTGTGTATTTCTAGTTTCAACACTCGTCCGCAAATCTTTTATGCGCGAGTCATCCAATACGTAAGAGCGAATTTGACTGCCCCAGCCTATGTCAGACTTAGTGTCTTCAAGGGCCTGTTTCTCGGCATTTTGCTTTTGTAATTCGTATTCGTACAACTTAGCTTTAAGCTGTTTAAACGCCTGGTCTTTATTCTTATGTTGCGATCGATCATTTTGACACTGCACAACAATATTGGTAGGCAAATGGGTAATCCGCACCGCCGAATCAGTTCGGTTAACGTGCTGACCACCTGCACCGGATGCTCGGTACGTATCAATACGTAAATCCGCTGGGTTGATGTCGATATCAATATCATCATCAATTTCAGGATAAATAAACGCCGATGCAAAAGAGGTATGCCTGCGGCTGCCAGAGTCGAAAGGCGACTTTCTAACTAAGCGATGTACGCCCGTTTCTGTGCGTAACCAACCAAATGCGTATTCGCCTTGAAAGCGAATTGTCGCACTTTTTATGCCTGCTACATCCCCGTCAGAGACTTCAATAAGGTCTGTTTTAAAACCATGGGCTTCTCCCCAACGCAAATACATACGAAGAAGCATATTGGCCCAATCTTGGGCCTCGGTTCCACCAGAACCCGATTGAATATCTAAGTAACAATCCGATGCATCATTTGCACCAGAGAACATTCTTCTGAATTCCAAACCTTCTAATTGCTTAACCAGTTCACTTAATTCTGATTCGGCTTCTTGAAATGTTTCTTCATCTTCAGCTTCTACTGCAAGCTCTACTAGACCTTCGACATCTTCCACACCTTGATCTAGGGTGTTAACTGTGTCGACAATCTGTTCTAACTTAACTTTTTCTTTGCCTAAAGCTTGTGCTCGCGCGGGATCGTTCCAGACCTCTGGACTTTCTAACTCTCGACTAACTTCTTCTAACTGCTCTGCTTTTGCAGCATAGTCAAAGATACCCCCGAAGCGCATCTGTGCGCTCTCGAATGTCAACCAAGGTTGCGTTTATTGTGTTTACTTCGAACATAGATAAATATCTACTTTGCCTACCTATAAAATGAACGCGGATAGTAGCCGAAAACCGCTATAGCATCAAACCGAATATAGCGTATAAAACCACGGTAACGCCACCAACTGATAATGCATAAGGCATTTGAGTTTTCACGTGCTCCAATAAGTCACACCCAGACGCTAACGCCGACACCGCCGTTGTATCTGAAATGGGCGAACAATGGTCACCAAAAATACCTCCGCCCAATACAGCGCCTACTAAAAATGCGGGTGGTAAACCTGTTGTTTGTATTAAAGGAACAGCGATAGGAATTAATATGGCAAAGGTGCCCCACGAGGTACCTGTTGTGAAAGAAATAAACGCACCAGTTAGAAACAAAACCGGCGCAATAGCAAACACGGGAATATGGCTACCCACTACACCCGACACATACACCCCTGTACCGAGTTCTTTTAAGCTAGCACCTAAACACAAAGACAATAAAACAATGGTTACCAAGGGGACAAGTTCTCCAATTCCCTTAAAGGATAAAGAAACAAATTCTTGAGTAGAGTATGTTTTGTGACTCACAGACAAAACGAAGCACACAAAAAGGCTCAATACCGTCGCATATAGAACAGATTTAGAGCCGCTACCTTCGGAAAGCACACCATTGCCAGTCCAAAGCATGAAGCCCACCATACTGAAAACCAATGTGGCTAGAGGTAACAACATAAAACGGGACTTTGTTGCCACAACCACAGCTTCACTTTCTTCACTAGACGCTGATGTTTGCTTTTGCATCTCTGCTTCACTTTGCTTCATTGGTCCGTAAACCTTGCCAGAGAAAACCGTATATCCAGCTACAACCAGTGTAAGTATTGCGTAAAAGTTAAAAGCAGTTGAGCTCCATAACACTGATGCAGCGCTTTGTTCTAGCTCGTATCCCGACAATAAAGCTAAAATATAAGCCCCCCAACCGTTAAGCAAAATAAGTATGCACACTGGCGCAGACGTACTGTCAATAAGATACGCCAGTCTTGCTCGACTCATAGAAAAACGGTCAAATAAACCGCGAGACAAAATACCCGCAGTCAACACACTTAAATTCGATTCTACAAAAACGGCAATACCCGTTCCCATCGTCAACGCCCCTGCTCGTCGAGGCGTGCTCGCCGCGCCAGAATTAATTAACTTATTAACCGTTGCTGTAACACCGCCTGAATCACGAATAAACGCAAGTACCGCACCAATCCCCAGACTAAAAAGTAGAATTCGCGCATTACCAGCAGAAGACGCTACCGAAACAATACGCTCAATTGCATTTATAACTGTCATCAACAGCGGCTGTTCACCTTTGATAACAAGTAGCAGTTCCGATGAAAGCAATGCAATGAACAAAGCCGAAACCACTTCTTTTTTCCAAAGCACGAACATAATTGCGATTAAAGGGGGTAAAACCGTGGTCCAAGTCATATCTACATCTTAGTAAATGCCTCGTCAGGCAACGAGGCGAAAAGAAATTCACACATACCGTTAAGTACGGTTGCGTCCCATTTTGTCGTGGCTGCTAACCCAATGACCTGCAATAATTGCGCAGGCCAAAGATATATCACCCGCAAGTACCGTCGCCGCTACAATTTCAGCAAACTTGTTTACTTTACCTTTGCCGTAACAACCTAACATTTCTAAGCATTCTTTTTGTGTCGGTAACGCTGTGCCACCACCGTAGGTTGCAACAATAAGCGAAGGTAAAGTCACCGCTAAGTAAAAGTCACCATTAGGTAATAGCTCGTGGGATAACAGCCCTGCATGAGACTCTACCACATTTGCTTCATCTTGCCCTGTGGCAATAAATAAAGACGCAATACCATTTGCTGAATGGGGACCGTTATAAGCCGCCCCCGCCATTAAGGCACCTGTATTTGCTAAGGTCGTAGCTTGAGCCAACATTTTCGTATCGACTTTCATTATCTTAGCCAATACGTCTTTTTTCAGAACAATTTCTGCCACTACTCGTTTACCACGAGAATGCAGCATATTTAGGTGAGAGTGTTTTTTATCGGTATCCATATTCCCAGAGAGCAAATATTCGCACTCTACAGGGTAGTTCGCCTTAATCCATTCACAAGCAACAAGGGTGGCTTTACCTACCATATTTTGCCCCGCGGCATCACCTGTAGTGTAGTTAAAACGCAAATAACGCATTTTTGATACAGACCACTGATGAATGTGCTCTAGCTGCCCAACACTTGTGGTCGTTTCCGCTGCTGCTTTAATACTGTCAAAATTATCAGTGACCCACTGACCAAAATCTCGCGCTTCTCTTGCATCAGCGAAGATAAAGGCTGGAGCGCGCTGCATAAAACCCTCAACAACAGTAGTCTTTACCCCACCGCATTCATTGATAACCCGCATACCTCTGCTATAACTGGCAACTAAGGTTCCTTCCGTTGTAGCTAAAGGCACATAAAACAAGCCTTGCGCATGTTCGCCGTTAATTTGTATAGGGCCGGCAATACCCACGGGCATTTGTACAATACCAATAAAGTTCTCTACATTACCCGGAAGTACACTTGGGTCGACCGTGTAATCTCCCGTATATTTCAGATCACTTCCTGTTTTCTCTTGAAGAAATTCCCTGCGCTTTGTCGCCATTTCATTTGTATGGTCGTTATTTGCGCAACGGGGGATACGGTCTTCTCTCTTCATTAATCATTCCTCTTGATGAAATCTGAATTACTGCGGTATAAGAGCAAGTTGTTAATCTATATGACCTCACTAAGATAAACAAGAACAGACGTACCCATTCTACCGCCTTGAACTTGTGATAATATATTATTGAATAAATCAAAAAGAGATTAGAACGCTGAAGCACTATCGCTCGACTCGTGCAGAAATACTAGGTAAAAACCTACTGCACAATTTCCATTACTTACAAACTCGCTTACAAGCGGGAGCCTTAATGCCTGTGATCAAAGCAGACGCATATGGTCATGGTGATGTTTTTGCGGCAAAAACCCTTCAGCAACACTGTCACTTTTTTGCCGTTGCTCTTATTGAAGAAGCATTAAAATTAAGAGCTTCAGAGGTTGCAACGCCTGTGGTCATTTTAGAAGGCGTATATACAACAGAGGCGTTTGAAGTCTGCAGTAAAGAGCACCTTATTCCAGTGATACACTGCCAAGAACAACTGGACATATATTGTCGTGTACCTGCTGAATCTCGTCCTTCCTGCTGGCTAAAATTGGATATCGGCATGCACAGACTCGGTTTTAACCATCAGCAAATAGATAAAGCATGGAATACAGCAAGTAAACACTCTCCAACACCTGTGGTGTTATGCGGTCACTTTAGCAGTGCTGACAGCGAAAAACCTGACGACATCGCTGACCAATTGGCTTTATTTCAACAAGTGCAACGCCGATTAAAGTGCGATGCCAGCTTAGCCAATTCACCCGCAATTTTGCAATGGCCTAGTAGCCATGTGGCATGGAATCGAGCCGGTATATGTTTATACGGCGTATCGGCAAGTCAATATTCCATGCGTCCCGCAGAACTAAAGCCGGTAATGAAACTGATTGCGCCAGTATTGGCAATTCGAGAAATTCCAACTGGCGCCCAAGTGGGTTATGGTGGAACTTGGGTAGCCAAAAGAACAAGTACCATTGCAACGATAGGAATAGGCTATGCGGATGGTTACCCCAGACACGGAAGTAATGGCGCGCCAGTTTGGGTAAATGGGAAGATAGCCCATGTTGTAGGCAAAGTTTCTATGGATATGATCAGTATTGACGTGACCGACTGTGAAGATGTGGATCTCAATACCGAAGTTGAGCTATGGGGAAATAATCTTCCTGTAGAAGACGTAGCAGACCACTGTGGCACTATTGGATATGAATTAGTAACTCGTATCAGTAGCCGAGTGCCTCGCGTGTATAAATAACCTATACACGCACTCTAAACAAAATAGCGTATAGCACAGGGATTACATAAAGGGTCATCAAGGTAGAAAACAGTAAACCCGCCATTATGGCTATTGCCATCGGCTCCCACATAGCACCACCACCAATATACAAGGGTAAAATTCCTAGCACTGTGGTCGCCGTGGTCAATAAAATAGGCCGAGCTCGCTGCTTAGATGCTTGAACAATGGCCTTGCCATGACTAACACCTAATTTTAATTCCAACTCAATGCGTTCTAACAGCACTATGGCATTGTTGATCACAATACCTGCCAAAGAAATAACACCCAAAAAAGTCATAAAACCAAAATAAGACTTCGCCAACAACAAACCTAAAATCACGCCAATCAAGCCCAAAGGTATAGTAAATAGCACAATACTGGCCTTGCGAAACGAATTGAACTGCCCCACCAATAACACCAGAATAATGAGTCCGGCAATCCCTAGCTTTTCTTTAATCGATTGGTTGGCGTCTCCCGAGCTTTCACTTTCCCCGCCGAGTTCGTAGCGAATT
This sequence comes from Alteromonas sp. 5E99-2, assembly GCF_017368475.1. Taxonomy (GTDB): domain Bacteria; phylum Pseudomonadota; class Gammaproteobacteria; order Enterobacterales; family Alteromonadaceae; genus Alteromonas_F. The sequence continues at coordinate 48,279 of NZ_JAFNJE010000008.1, read as the reverse complement.
CTGCCACCGTAGCGTTTTTCTAAACTATCAAGCCAAGGCAATAATTCTGCAAACTTTTCTGCGGCATTCGCATCGCCTTGAAGCTGGGCGCCAACAGTGACTGTTTTTAGTCCATCTCGGCGTAATATTTTCGCTTCATCCCACACTAAATTAACGTCAGCCACTTGTTGCAAAGGCACCGACTTACCAGTGGATTGCGCATATACAGACAAAGACTCAAGCTTAGTTATCTGCGACTCATTTGCTACGCTAGAGCGTAAAATAACGGGAATAATGTCTTCGTCTTGCCTAAATTCGGTTAATTCCATTCCGCTCAGGCTAGCTTGAAGTGAAATAGCAATGTCTTGGCTAGAAATTCCCGCTCGCAGTGCTCGTGCTTGGTCTATTTGAATTTCTAGCTTTTTAATTCTTTGTCCCCAGTCGTCTGAAATGTTCGACAAGCCGCCAATTTCAATCATAGTGCGCTTAAGCTCATCCACCAATGCAAACAACTGCTCTTTATCCTTGCCCATTAATCTAACTTCCACTGGGTTTTCTACCGCAGGCCCTGTTTCAATTTTCCTCAGAGTTAAATCTAAATCAGGGTGATGGGTAAACGCGAAGTGTTGCAGCGCTTGCATCGCGGGTTCTATTACAGCTAAATCAGTGACATTTAAGATAATCAAAGCGTAATTGTCGTCATCAGATTTAGGGTGATGAGATAGAATAAAACGGGGGCCTGCGTTACCGATGTAACTCACCCAATTAGTGATACCTGACGCATCAGCCCCCTTTATTTGAAGGTCAGATTTAATAAAGTCTTCAATACTGGCAACTGTACTTTGCGTTTCTGCAATGCTGGTTCCCGTAGGCAGGTTAATTTCCGCTTTAAAATACAACCTATCTGAAGGCGGAAAGAAAATATTGGGTAAATATTTAGCCAAACTCATCACACCAACAAATAGAGCTAAGGTAGCAATCAATGTAATGAATTTACCTTTTAAACAAAAAGCCAAAGTCTTTTCATAAATGCGATAAAACCCGTTATTTAAACTCTCTTTGTTGTGCTTTTTAATACGTAAAAACTGAATACACAACAAAGGAATAAGGGTCATGGAAATCAGCCATGAACACAATAATGTGATTGTGACTACGGTAAATAATGAAGAGGTAAATTCACCAATACTCGACTCGGCCAAATAAATGGGCAAAAACGCTGCTGAAGTGGTCATTGATGCGACAAACAAAGGTAACTTCATTTCTGACGCAGAACCAATAGCTGCATCCATTGCGGTTTCGCCACTTTCCATTCTGACTAGGGTATTTTCAGACATGACAATGCCGTTATCCACCAGCATACCCAGCGCAATAATCAGTGCTGCCAGTGATATTTGATCTAACCCAATATCAAAAAACCGCATAACAATCAGCGCAAACAAAATGGTGGTAGGTATTAATGTCGCTACCACTAACCCCGTTCTTATTCCTAGTGTTAACAACATCACTAGGGTAACGATCACAATGGCTTGCAGTAAATTACTGACAAAGTTCTTAACTTTCGTGTCTACTTCATCAGGTATAAAGGCCACTAGGTCAAAATCAATTCCATAGGGGTAAGTACTTTCAAATTGCTTAATGATTTGGGTTACCTGTTCGCCAAGGCGGATGTTGTTTCCGCCTTCCCGCATAGAAACAGCAAACGCAATCGCCGGTGCGCCACTGCTGTGCACCAATGACGAGGGAGGATCTACATAACTCGTGGATATTTTAGCAATATCCCCTAAATACACAGAATGGCCATTGGCCTGAATAATGGTTTTTTCGATATCTTCAATTTGTTCAAAATTGCCACTGGGCTCTAGTGCTATCCGCTCTTGCCCTAAGGTAAATGCACCGCCCGATATAACAATATTTCGAGACTGTAAAATCGTAGCAAGTTGATTTGGTGAAATGCCTAATTCCGACAACCTCGCATTTTCATACTCCACAAAAACCTGTTCTTCTTGTTCGCCGAATATTTCCACTTTGGCTGCATCAGGTAAGCGCAACAAATCAGATTTTATATCATCGGCAATGTCTTCCATTTCACTGTACGAAAAGCCTTCTCCCGTCATTGCTAAAACAATGTTATACACGTCACCGAATTCGTCGTTCACAAAGGGGCCAACAACACCTTCGGGTAAATCCCCTTGAATGTCGTCTACTTTACGCCGTAAATCGTCCCAAATTGGACGCATTTGCTTGTAACTTTCTTTGATATTGACATTAACAATAGATATACCCGTTCTGGATTCACTGTCCACAAAGTCAAGTTCGGTAATGTCTTTTACCGTGTCTTCAATCTGCGATGACACCAATTCTTCTATTCTTTCAGGGCTTGCACCAGGCAAATAGGTAACCACTCTCGCGGTGCGAATAATAAACCCCGGATCATATGCCCTTGGCATAGTTAAAAAGGTAAGGTAACCAAACAGTAAAATCGACAAAAATAGTGCGAGTGTCACTCGGTTGTTATCAATGGCTAACCGCGTTAAGTTCATAGGCGTGCTTCTTGAAGACGAAGTACTTCCAAGCCTTGGTACATTTTACTCATACCGGCGATAATAAGCGTATCGCCAGGCGCTAACCCCGAGGTGATTTCTAAACCCAAGCTACTTAATGTGCCAGTAGTTAAATCTCGGCGCTCCACAGTGTGAATAGCCTCGTCTTTTTGAATTGCCACAAATGCGTATCGCCCAGAACTGTCTTCCAGCACAGCATGAGCTGGCACATACACTGAAGTTGAGGTTAATTGCGGAAGCCCTAAAGTTTGCCTAGCACGCGTGGTCACCGACATCCCAGGTAGAATATTAAAACCCTCTACTTTTGGCATGCTCAAAGTAACTTCATAGGTATTGGTGTCTAAATCGGCTTGGGTTGCCACTTCTTTCAGCGCCAATGGAAAGGACGTATTAGGTATGGCGTCAAACAGGGCTTCAACTTCGGGTTTGGTATCTTCATTAGTTAAAATCATGATCCTTTCAGGAATATCTACTTTGATATCGATACTGGATACATCTTGTAAGGTTAAAACTTCTTGCTTAGCTTGTACTTCCTCAAAATTATCGATATTACGCTTTGCAATAATCCCGTCAAAAGGAGCCTTAAGTTGTCCATAAAACAAGTTTTGCTTAGTGGTATCAAGAGCCGCTTCTGCTGTCGCTAAGGTTGATTGAAGTTGATTATAATTGGCCTGAGAGATAGTCCCTTTTGTGACTAATGCTTGACCTCGATTAAAGTCAGCCAATGCCCTGTCAAACTCTGCTTGATCGCTTTTCAGCTGAATCTCTATGTCTGTACTATCTAAAGATGCTAACACTTGGCCTTCAACCACATGGTCGCCTTCTTTTACGGCTAAGGTTTTAATCTTCCCAGCAACACGAAACGACAATTCAGCTTTTCTATTCGCTGCCACAACACCCGGTAATTCTATAAAACGTTTCTGTTCTGGCGATGTAACTGTCAAGGTACGAACATGCCTGAGCTCAACAACGTTATCTGTTACTTCATCGGGTTTAGAACAACCCACTATTGAGATTAAAAACAGTAACAAGCTAACAGTATAGATTTTCATTAATAAGCCTTAGCACCAAGTCGTTGGACCAGATTATTCACTAACCAAGCGTAAATCTCTACTGTCTAGTGTAAATATTGCCATTGCACTGATAATTTGTGTGGAAAAACAACTTCATTATAAATGATAACAATTAGTGATAAAGTTTTGAATCTATACCTCTTGATGAAACGTAAAGACAATGGTTTTATTACAGACGTAATTAATCACAATAATAAGGTAAAGCAATGAGCAGACAAGACGTAACAGATAAAATCATCGAAGCAAAAGTACTTAAAGGTATTAATTGGCAAGATGTAGCCAACGCTGTTGGCAAATCGAAAGAATGGACCACTGCAGGTTGCTTAGGACAAATGACATTTACTGCTGAACAAGCAGATAAAATCGCAGATATCTTTGGTTTAGACGAAGACGATAAAAAATGGTTACAGGATGTTCCATACAAGGGTTCGTTACCTGAAAGCGTACCTACTGATCCACTGATTTATCGCTTCTATGAATTAGTTAATGTTTACGGAACCACATTCAAAGCCCTTATTCACGAAGAATTTGGCGATGGCATCATGAGTGCTATCGATTTCTCTATGGACTTGCAAAGAGAACCCAATGAAAAAGGCGACCGTGTAAACATCGTACTTTCTGGTAAATTCTTACCTTACAAAGAGTACTAATCACGCTGTGGTGTAGCGCTTAACCGCTACACCCTTTTCTTCCTACTTTTCTTTTTATATATGGGAATAAACATGTCTCAAAACGTGGTTATTATAGGCGCTAATAGAGGCATAGGATTAGAACTCGCGAAGCAATACTGCGAAACTGGAGCAAAGGTGTACGCTGTATGTCGGCAAACATCTGAGGCGTTAAACCAATTACCTTGTGACGTTATTGAAGGTATCGATATCTGTAACGACGCAAGTGTTTCTTCGCTGCCAGACAAACTCAACACTATTCCTATTCATGTATTAATTCACAATAGCGGTGTGTTAGTGCCCGATGCTTACCCCGATATCAATATCGATAGCATGAAACATCACTTTGATGTGAACACCCTAGGCCCTCTGCGTATTGTACAAGCCCTTGTTCCTCAATTATCTGAAGGCAGTAAAATAGGCATATTAACAAGCCGAGTGGGCTCTATTGGCGACAACAACGGCTCTTTTAACTACGCTTATCGCACCTCGAAATGCGCTGCAAACATGATAGGTAAATGCCTCAGTCTTGATTTAGCACCGCAAGGCATTGCCGTTGCACTATTACATCCCGGCTATGTACGCACAGAAATGACGGGCCAACGAGGTTTAATGGATACCGATGAGTCTGCACAAGGACTGGTAAAAATCATGAGTGAACTCACCTTGGAAAATACCGGCTTGTTCTTTCACACCAATGGTGAAATGATCCCTTGGTAATTTGTAAAAAACACGCCAAGACAATAATTAATTTACAAGGTTATAATTAACCAAAGTTATAACCACATACGGAATGCATACAGTGCCAAATTTTATCATTGAATACAGCGAAAGCCTTACTGAGCAAGTGTCTGAAGAAACCCTTATGGATAAAGTCTTCGAAGGCGCAAAAGCCAGTGGTCACTTTCCACCAGAAGCGATTAAAATAAGACTTGAGCCTCGTAAAGGGTATCGCCTTCACGATAAGCAGAAAGACTTCTTACACGTTCATGCTCATATACTCAGCGGACGCACTGACGAACAAAAAACCGAAATATCAACAGCAACCATTACTCCGTTAAAAACACTGTCGTTAGAAAGCGTTTTTGTATCGGTGGAAATTGTCGATATTCACCGTGCAAGTTTTGTAGACTACGCTTACTAGTATTCGTAGCTAGCGATAAAAAGGAAGCCAACTGCATTCAGTTGGCTTTTTAGTTTCCGTTATTCTTTTATTCTTCGCTAATTTTGAGCAGTGTTTTTTCAAACACGTCTGCAGGCTGACCACCTTGAATGAGATACTTGTTATTCACCACTACCGAAGGCACAGATGTAATTCCCATAGAAGCGAACTTCTTCTGTTCTTCTCGTACTTCTTGTGTATACATATCGCCATCTAAAATGCGTTTCGCTTCTGTTGTATCTAACCCTACAGACTCAACGGTATCAAGCAAACTAAGGTGATCGCTAGGGTCACCCATATTTTGGAAGTACAAGGTAAATAAAGCCAATTTCAGTTCGGTTTGTTTGCCCTGACTTTTCGCCCAAAAAATAAGCCTATGAGCATCAAAGGTGTTGTAAATTCGCTTTTCATCGGAATAAACAAATTCAAACCCCACATCGCTTCCGCGCTTCAGCAAAGCTTCTCTGTTTTGATCACTTTGCTCTTTAGTGACACCGTAGCGCTCAGTCATATAATCAGACAGCAGCTGCCCTTCTTTTGGCATATCAGGGCTTAATTCAAACGCATGCCATTGAATGCTTGCATCCAGTTTACCCTGCAAATTAGTCAGTGCTTTTTCAAGCCCTTTGTAACCTACAATGCACCAAGGACAGGATACATCTGAAATAATATCAATTTGAAGCTGGCTCATTGAAACATCGCTAAAAAATAAGTTATACAGATATAAACCGAGGAATAGCGGATTTTATTTCTGAATTGCTTGAAAAACTTAGTTTATTACGTGTTTAAATTAATCAAGTTTCCAAACTTTAAGTGGTAAATTGATTTGGCTATCATTGAACCACTTTAATTGTAATGGTTGACCTGCGTCCTCAATTATCTCGTAACTGACATCTTTTCCTGTACCCATATTGACTTGAGCACCGTAGTTTTTGTTGACATCTACAACTAGTGCTATTCGATTTCCTTTTTCAATTAACTTCGCACTCATTCGGCCATTAACAATAGGAATATATGTTTTTTCCTCAGGTATGAGTAAATTTCGTTTACCCATATTTTTTGCATAACTGGCTCTACTCATATAATGCGCTAAGTGGAAGGCTTTTCCTTGGCTATCTATTTCATATAGATTAAATCCGATATCAACATCTTTTTTGTTAATTGCGATAGAAAAATATCCGGTTACGGCGCCAGCATATTCAACTGTTTGTTTCATTGGCTCAGTAATAAAAACTAATCCCGTTTGGCGGTCTAAGTTATCGACAATAATATTACTAGGTTCAACATTATGCTGTTGTATGCGATCGCTCAAATCAACAGTTTGTTCAACATAGTCTAATTTGGCGATACTTCCTTCCTTCAACAAATAGTGTCCATTACTATCTTTATCAGAAGCTAAGGTAAAGGTGATCGATTCTAAATTTAACCCATTGTAAGAACGCACATGTTGCCACGTGTTGCTGCCCATTAATTGATAGTTTATTTTGTCTTTCAACAAAGCCGGCTTTGGTTTTCCGCGCAAGATATGATCGAACCACTCAAAGGTGATTTGTTCCGTATCTTTACTCAGAGCAACAAGATCTAGCTTGTAATTACCATGAAATTTACGAGGTTTGCCCTGGGCGGTTCCGTGACTATAGGGTCCAATAAGTAAAGTATGGTTGGCATTGGGGTTGTATTGATAGTGCCTTTTAAGAAAGTCTATTGCAGAAATTTGGCCCCCATCAAAATACCCGGTAACACTTAAAACTGGGATATTAATTTTTGAGTAATCTTGTTGATAGGGCAACATCTCTTGATAGTATTCGTCAAATTCAGGGTGGCTAAGCCATTTCTGGAACCACGGGTTGGGTGTCCCCTCAATTTTATCGATATCTTTAAAGGCTCTTCCACTTTCGAACAATTCTTTATATACGTTATTCCAATGCTCCCAATCTGCATAAACAGAATGATCCATAGTTTTGTTATTTGTAACATGAAAAGCCCATTGGTAATTAGGGGTTATAAATATATTGTTCTGGATTGGAAGACCAGTCATTGGATTAGCTGCAGAATAGGGAGCAATGGCTTTTAATGCTGGGTGCATGTATTTCGTTGCTGCCCATTGAGTAAAGCCATTGTAACTTCCACCATACATCACCACATCACCATTGCTCCAAGACTGTTTTGATATCCAATCAATAACCTCATTAGCGTCTTTACCGTCATGCTCCCATGGTACAATCTCGCTAAGACTAGAACGTTTGCCTCTTGTATTGGCAATAACACCAACATAACCATTGGAGGCTGCACGTACTGCACTATTAATGTGCCATTTTTCATCAGCATAAATAGTAAATTGAAATGCCGATGGTTGTTTACCTTTACTCCCTCTTTGTCTGACCACAACAGCCGATAAGGTTACACCATCTTTGGTCTTAATTAATACATCAGGCTCTATAATGTAGCGTGTTGCTAACACCTCGGGTAACAATCTCTGACTAATAGGTAGTATTTTGTCATAAACCCGATAAAGCTGATAATTACTCACTAGACGGACAGCTTGCTCTGAAGACAAATTAGGATTGTCCCTATAATGTTTAAATAGTCCTAGCAGATAGTCTCTACCTAAAGATAAACTCCACCCAAGACTATAGTTGGCTTCGTTGAGTTCTTTGTTAGACAGAGAATTTAATGCTTGTTGCATTTGACAAGTTAGCTGTTCTTTTTCATTTTTATTGTTGCTTTTTTTCGAAAGATAAAATTCCGAATACATACGGTAGTAAAAGTAGTTCAGAGGTTCTTTTTGAGCATTTACAAGTACCAGTGTTTTTTCGTGAATATCCAGTAACGTCATTATCGCCATGTTGTCAGCAGTGGATATAGCTAAAGGTAATTGTTGATTGACATTTTTCGCGAGAGAAATCATCTCTTGTTTTAATACATCGGACTGCATTAGCGCCCTAATATCGTCAGGCTCATCTAACTTAGCATTATGCAAACTAACGGGAGCTATTAAGGCTCGATCTAACTCGTCTAGGGCACTAACGGATTCAATATTTATTGATAAATAGATAAGTATGATGAGAGCTTTTTTGAGTATAAGCCAATTCACCGGCAGTTTTAATTTTGTCATGAGAGCCTCTTTGTTTTTCTTATTTGGTTTGCGTTCGAGACTATATTTACAAGACTGAAATAACATGAAAAAAAAGTGATTTGTTGTGACTTATAATGACCATGAGTATATTAAATGGTACTTTCTCAGAGTAATGACCATCTAAATTTAAACTAAGTGTAAAACTCCATGCGTTGGCAAATAGAGCAGTATGTTTTTTGTGACAAACACCAGAAACTAGACACAGGTGATAAAACACTTCAGCTAGAACCCATGGTGGCAGAGTTACTGAGTTATTTTTGCCAGCATCCTGAGAAAATATTAAGTAGGGACCAGCTAATTGAGCACGTCTGGCTTGGGCGAATTGTTAGTGACAATGCGGTGAATCGCATTGTCACTAAATTACGCAAAGCGTTTAATGACGATGCCAAAAACCCGACATTTATCGCAACACAACCCAAAAAAGGTTATAAATTTATTGCATCTGTTGCGCCATACAAATTACCTGATTTGAATATTAGTTCACAAAAAGTAATAAGCCCAGCAGCAATAAATAGTGCAACTCATAGTAGGTTTAATACCAAGTATATTTTTTTTATACTCAGCTTAACTTTGATCATTTTTTTGATGTTTAATGGGTTTACTAAAAATATTCAGAAAAACGCCGCTCAGACGCTCGTAAAAGTAAAAGCATTAACTCGAGACAGTGGAAAGGAATCTTCACCTAGGGCCTCTCATGACCAACAATATCTCAGCTATACCGAAATAAAAAATCAAAAAATGCATCTTTGGATTAAATCTCTTAATGACGAGACCCGTGTAGAGATTAATCATGGCAATGCCAACGATACATGGGTTGGGCCCGCATCTTGGAATAAAAATAGCACAAAAATCGTCTATTTAGTCACCACACCAAATAGTTGTGAATATTTCACTAGAGATATTGATGGGTTGAAAATAGGTGCTCCAACTCTTATTCACCAATGCCCTAAAGGAAGTTATGGCAAAATTGAATTCGTGCATAGCGATACTCACTTTATTTATACCGAAGCCCCCCAAGCTAACGCGCCTTATGAATTATTTGAATTAAATACGCTTTCAGGAGAAAAGCGCAAACTTCCTCAACCAGAATTGGTGCTGGGGGGAAATAGCCAGTTTGACGTACATCCGACAGAAAATAAAATTCTAATTTCTTCCCCTGATGAGCAACAATGGGAAGGTTTCTATAGTTTAGATCTTGAGACTAAAAACCTTAAATTATTATTCAAGCAAGACGCATTTATTTGCTGCGGTATTTGGGATCACACCGGTAAAAGAGTTGTGTTAATGGGGCAACATCCAGCTTTTGAATTGGTTAGCTATGACTTAAATGGAAAAGATCCAAAGGTAATTTACTCTGGAATTCACCAACTTCGCTCCCCTCATAGACACACGAATGGTATTGATTATCTATTTGTTTCAGGTCACGTGAATCAAAATATTCACTATTTGGATAATACCAGGAAAGAATATAAAGCACTGATGAGTGCCTCAGTCGACGACCGGCTGGCCGTTTTATCAAATCATGGGAATCAAATAGCATACGTTAGTTTATCATCAGGAACAGAGGAGATTTGGCTTTCAACCTTGCAAGGCAAACAAAAGCGGAAACTTACCCGTTCAAATGACACCCGACATTATTTTGATTTACAGTGGTTCCCAGATGATTCAAAACTCATTGGTGTAACACTTAACGAAATTTACATAATTGATGAGAAGACAGGTATAGATGAAAAGTTAGATTTACCTCAAAACGAATTTAAAGCGGTATCTGTCAGAGATAGTAAAACCATTGCTTTTAGCAAAAAACATGGAGAGCAGTGGCGAATCTTTTTTTATGATCTTCAATCAAATAGTTCACAGATACAATCTAGTAGATGGCAATTTGTCCATTTTGCACCGGACTCAAATGATACTCTGTGGATAGATAAAAATGGTCACGTATTTACTGGCGAAACAGGGTTTCAACAACCCCTTTCAACAATGCCAGATATACAAGATTTATTATTCGGAAAAGTATTCAGCTTTGAAAAACTCGGCAAAAATATAACATGGCAACAGTTTAACTATGGGCATTTTCAACTCTTCGAACGGAATGGAAAACAACCCATAAAGAAACTATTGAAGACAGATAGTAATCACTTTGACTTATCAGCAAAGGGAGTTTTTTACCATAAAATTGAAAATGCCAACGCAGACATATACACCACAATTGATGAAAGTAATAAAAATTAGAACAGGTAAAATACAGTAATGCTATAGCCCTTTGGTAACACTAAATTCGGATGTAGTGTTTTAATGATCCCAACCCCAAAGGAGTATTTTGGGGAATGCCCCATGAAACCACATCAGCAGATCTTGTACATGCTGTGTTAGAAGAAGTCAGTTCTTTTTTATTCGGTGGCTTTGATGCGGTTCGTTCAATACAGACTATTCATGACAGTATTGATGTAATTGGTGGCGGAGCAAAAAGTGTGTACTGGTTGCAATTTTGGCGAATACCTTCGGCATTCCAATAAATTTTGGCGAAGGCGGTAACGTAGGACCAGCCTTCGGAGCAACGAGGCTGGCAAAAATGGAGATAAAGGCTAAAAATTATATAAAAGTAGCTATATGCACAGTCGAAAACAAATAAAAACTAACGTGTAATATGCTTTACAGCACTAAAACCAACAAAATAAGTACACAATAAGGAAAAGCTACGGTAGGACGTGCGGCTTGTTTCAAGTATTCAATCAAAAGACCAACCGTACCCGGGCGGCTTTCGCTGTAACGAGTGTTAAATTGAAAAGGCAATGCTAATTCCGTCTCTTCATCATCAGAAAGGAAAGCTTCTAATTCAAGAAGGCGCACTTCAATTCGCCCTTGAAATGTTTTCCAAATGGCGTCTTGTAGCCATAATACACAAACAAGTAAAACCATCACAAAATGGGTATACCCAAAGATTAGCGATAACGCGGCTAATACAATACTGATTAATTTGATAATTAACGAATAGCATTCATATAAATCGAATTGACCTTGCATAAGTTTCCATTCTTCAGCCAATAAATCTCTAGGTTCGGAAGTCATAGATAATCCTTTTTTTCATTCTTTTTTCATATTTTTACTGATAATACACTACTGAACCCTAGACAGCAGGTTTTGCATTCAATTCCTCTCTTTATAATCCTTGAGGTTTTAACTTTTTGCTTATAGTTCTAGGTTCTTAGTTATTTCCTTTCGCATAAGTAGTTTCACTTGTAAACAAACCCAACTTTCGATACAGTTCGACCAACTTTTGCAAGACAGAATATTATGAATCAAGCACGCGCACATCATCACCACCATAAAGCATAACCTTTCAGGTTTGTGCTGAAAGGTTGTATTCCTTTCAGCGGCGCGCAAATTCATGCTAACCCCTCGAAAGGAAACTTTCGGGGGGTTTTTAGTTGCGCCTTTTTTTATGTGAATATTCAACGTGCTAGCTATTTAAAACATTAAGGACACTAACAATGAGTGATAGAAAAAGGCTACGTATTGCCATACAAAAGTCAGGTCGTTTAAGCGACGAAAGTATTGCATTGCTTAAAGCTATCGGTATCAAATTACAAATACGCGATCGCTTGCTTATTGCACACAGCACCAATATGCCTATCGATTTATTGCGTGTTCGCGATGACGATATTCCCGGTTTAGTCATGGACGGTATTGTTGATTTAGGCTTTATTGGCGAAAACGAGCTTGAAGAAAAAATGCTTGAGCGCCAATCAACAGGTAAGCCCAGTGACTTTATCACACTAAGACGCCTTGATTACGGTGGTTGCCGCCTATCTATCGCAGTTCCAGATGAAATGGACTACACCAGTGTTACCTCTTTAGACAAAAAAGAAGTCGCGACAACCTACCCGTATTTACTTGAGCGCTTCTTCAAAGAAAACAATGTCGACGCCAAAGCCGTAATGCTAACAGGGTCGGTAGAAGTTGCCCCTCGTGCTGGCGTTGCCGATGCCATTTGTGACCTTGTGTCTACTGGCGCAACGTTAGAAGCCAATGGCCTTGTTGAAAAAGACGTGATTTTCCGTTCAAAAGCCGTGTTAATTCAACGTGCAAACGGTGCGCTTGAGGAAGACAAGCAAGACCTTATCAACCGTTTGATTCCACGTATCGATGGTGTAATACAAGCTAAAGAAAGCAAATACATCATGTTACATGCGCCTAAAGCCTACGTAGAGCAGGTTAAAAGCTTATTGCCGGGTTCAGAAAACCCAACAGTATTGTCTCTTGCAGGTAATGACGACGTAGTCGCTGTGCACGTTGTTAGTTCAGAAACCTTGTTCTGGGAAACAATGGAAAAACTCAAAGCGTTAGGCTGTAGTTCAATTTTAGTCATGCCTATCGAAAAAATGATGGGTTAACAATTATGATTACTTGGTCAGCTCTTTCCCCAGCAGAACAAAGCGCTACGTTGGCAAGACCTGCCAACGCAGACAATGTTTCATTGCAAAAAACAGTGGCTGATATTATCGCTCAGGTACAAACCGAGGGCGATAAGGCCGTATTGTCACTGACTCATCAGTTTGATTGCCCTGATACCACGTCCTTGTGCTTGTCCGAGGAACAATGGGATACTCTGGCAAATAGCGTTGATGAAGATGTAAAACAGGCGATTGTCATAGCTTATGACAATATTAAAGCTTTTCACCAAGCCCAGCAGCCTGAGTCGGTTATATTAGAAACTACCCAAGGCGTTGTATGTGAACAGCATTTTGCATCCTTGTCTGCGGTTGGCTTATATATTCCAGGGGGGACTGCACCACTTCCTTCCACAGTATTGATGTTGGGCGTGCCCTCTCAAGTCGCTCAATGCGCGACTCGAGTATTGTGTACTCCACCCAATAAAGAAGGCTTAATTGCCCCTGAAATCGCCTTTGCCGCAAAGCTGTGTAATGTACAAAAAATATTCTTATGTGGCGGTGCACAAGCCATTGCAGCTATGGCCTTTGGCACAGAGACCATCACCAAAGTAGACAAAATCTTTGGTCCGGGTAACAGTTTTGTAACCGAAGCAAAACAACAAGTGTCGCAAACACCTCAAGGTGCGGCTATTGATATGCCCGCTGGCCCATCTGAAGTACTGGTACTGGCTGACGAAAATGCAAACCCTGCTTTTGTTGCCGCAGATTTATTGTCCCAAGCAGAACACGGCCACGACTCACAATCGGTTATGGTATCGAATAGCGCAGCATTGATTGAGCAAACGAAGGATCATGTTGCCACTCAACTAGCTCAGCTAACACGGGTTGATATTGCTTCCCAAGCTATGCAGCACGCTCGCTATATTTTAGTCGATTCAGTTGCTGAAGCGGTGCAAGTGAGCAATCAATACGCACCTGAACATTTAATTGTGCAACTCGACCAAGTATGTGAGTTCTTACCTCTAATTCAAAACGCAGGGTCTATTTTTGTTGGGCCTTGGTCTCCTGAATCTGCGGGTGATTATGCCAGTGGTACAAATCACGTATTACCGACCTACGGCTATTCTAAAAACTACAATAGTTTAGGTTTGGTCGACTTTATGCGTCGATATACAGTGCAAACACTTAGCCAAACTGGCCTTCGTTATTTAGGTCCAGCAATCATGACATTGGCCAAAGCTGAAGGTTTAACTGCCCACGAAAATGCCGTAAAAGTACGACTCGACGCCTTAGAAGACAAGGACAACTGGCATGACTAACTGGTTGGAAAAACTCATAAATACCCACCTTATAGGGTTAAAGCCTTATGAGTCGGCACGACGTTTGTTTTCTGGTGGAAACTACTTTCTTAATGCCAATGAAAGCCCTTTCACTAATAGCTATTCACTGAATGATGAAAGGCTCAATCGCTACCCCGACTGTCAGCCCCAAGCCGTAGTAGAAGGTTACGCGGGCTACGCAGGCGTCCAAACCAATAACCTGATAGTCACTCGTGGAGCAGATGAAGGTATAGAGCTACTTATCCGCACATTTTGTGAACCAGGAAATGACAAAGTACTGATTTGCCCTCCGACTTATGGCATGTATGCCATAAGTGCAGAAACCTGCAATGTCGGTGTTACTAGTATTCCGTTACTGCCAGATTTCTCTTTAGACACAGATGCCATCACAAAAGTTGATGATGTGAAGTTGGTGTTTGTCTGTTCTCCCAACAACCCAACGGGGACACATGTTGATGCAGAACAAATTGAAATTCTGTTACAGCACTTTGCAGGAAAGGCATTAGTTGTGGTTGACGAAGCCTATATTGAGTTTGACGATTCAGCTGGCTGGGCAAGTAAACTCGCTAAATTCGACAATTTAGTTGTATTGCGAACCTTATCAAAAGCCTTTGGCTTAGCGGGTCTTCGTTGTGGCTTCACCTTAGCGCAACCGCAAATTATTCAAAGTTTGATGAAAGTCATTGCCCCCTACCCTGTACCAGAGCCCGTAGCGCAAGTTGCAGCTCAAGCGCTCAGTAAAAAAGGTTTAATGACCCTGACGCAAAACGTCACTACGCTAAAAAACCAGCGCAACGAGTTAGAAAAAGCACTTCAGACTTTGCCGCAAATTCAGCTAGTCGGCGATGCGAAAGCCAACTTTGTCTTGTTTCGATGCAAGCAAAAAGACGAGCTTATGAGCTATTTAGTCGACAATGGCATGCTTATTCGCGATCAGTCAAAACAAGTCAATTTAGCCAATTGCTTACGGGCAACCGTCAGCAATGAAAAAGAACAAACCATACTCATGGATTTGATTACGCAGTTTTATCAAAATCGGAGCAACGCTTAATGAGTGAGCCTATTTTATTTATCGATCGCGACGGTACACTCGTTGAAGAGCCTCCTATAGACAAGCAGCTAGATACACTAGAAAAGCTTGTTTTTGAGCCCAATGTTATTCCCGTACTTTTGCGCTTTCAACAAGCGGGTTACCGTTTAATTATGGTCACCAACCAAGATGGTTTGGGTACATCAAGTTACCCCCAAGAAGACTTCGATAAGCCTCACGCAATGATGATGGCAATATTCGAAAGCCAAGGTGTAAAATTTGACGACGTATTAATTTGCCCTCACTTTCCAACTGACGGCTGCGCGTGCAGAAAACCTCACTTAGGCCTAGTCAAACCCTTGTTGCAGCAAGGTCGCGTTGATTTTGCCAAAAGCTATGTTATTGGCGACCGCGATACCGATGTTCAGCTTGCAGAAAACATGGGAATTACGGGTATAAAATACGACCGTGCCACACTGAATTGGGACGAAATTGCAAATGTCATTTTAACCGCGCCTCGCACGGCCACCGTGATACGCAAAACCTCAGAAACTGATATTAAAATTGACGTTAACCTCGACAGTAAAGAAAAAGGCAGTATTCAAACTGGCATTGGCTTTTTCGACCATATGCTCGACGCGTTAGCCACTCATGGTGGATTTAACCTCAATGTCGCGGTAGACGGTGATTTACATATCGACGATCACCACAGTGTTGAAGATACCGCTTTGGCGTTAGGCGAAGCGCTGAAAAAAGCCTTAGGTAACAAACGAGGCATAGGTCGCTATGGCTTTGTCTTGCCTATGGATGAAATTCGAGCTGAATGTGTACTGGATATCTCTAACCGCCCAGTTTTAGTGTTTAAAGCTAACTTTGACCGTGAACTTGTGGGTGGTTTAGCCACCGAAATGGTAGAGCACTTTTTCTATTCTATTGCCCAGACTATGGGGCTATCACTGCATTTATCTGCATCGGATGGCAATGCGCATCATCAGGTTGAAGGGTTATTTAAAGCCTTTGCCCGTGCCATAGGTCAAGCAATTGCAATTAAAGGCGATGCACTTCCCAGTACCAAAGGAGTGTTGTAATGAGTACCAAAAACATTGTTATCGTCAACACCGGATGCGCCAACATTTCTTCAGTGAAATTTGCACTAGAGCGTCTTGATGTTGCCGTGACTGTATCCGATGACCCAGACGTCATTAGGCAAGCTGACAAGGTGTTCTTACCGGGCGTGGGGACTGCTAATGCCGCCATGACAAGCATTGCAAATAAACAGCTAATCGACGTCGTTCGCTCGCTCACTCAGCCTGTACTTGGTGTATGTTTGGGCATGCAATTGATGGTAGAAACGTCCAAAGAAACCCGCCAAGACAGCATTGAGTGCTTATCGCTAATTCCTGGCGCGGTTGAGCGTATGCAAGTAGGCGATTTACGCTTGCCTCACATGGGCTGGAATACGGTTAAAACAGAAAAAGACAATCCTTTATTTCACGGTATTGCCGAAAATAGTTATTTTTATTTTGTTCATAGTTTCAGTGTTGCCGTTGGGCCTCACACCTTAGCAACCTGCGATTATGGCACACCATTTTCTGCCGCATTGCACAAAGATAATTTCTACGGTGTACAGTTCCACCCTGAACGCTCTGGCGACGCCGGCGCACAACTATTAAAGAATTTTGTGGAGCGCGTATGATCATTCCCGCTATCGACCTCATTGACGGTCAAGTTGTCAGACTTTATCAAGGTGATTACGACCAAAAAACCGCCTATCAAAAAGACCCTGTAGATGTAGTTCATCACTATGCAGATGAAGGCGCAGAATGGTTACATATCGTCGATTTAACTGGCGCAAAAGACCCGTCTAAACGTCAACTCGCTTTAATAAAACGCATGGTCGACACCAAACGTATGCAATTTCAAGCAGGCGGTGGTATTCGCAGCGAAGAAGAAGTCGCGCAACTACTTGAATTAGGTGTATCCCGTGTGGTTATCGGTTCATTGGCGGCAAAGCAACCTGAGCTTGTAGCTGGATGGCTTAAAAAGTACGGCGGCGAAAAAATTGTGTTAGCTCTTGACGTCAATATTAATGACAAAGGCGAACGTATGATAGCCACTCACGGCTGGCAAGAAGACAGTGGTGTAAAGCTTGAAACTCTGCTTAACCAATTGCTAGAAAGTGGCGCAAAACACGTTTTATGCACAGACATAAGCCGAGATGGCACCTTACAAGGTAGCAATGTTGAAATGTACAAGGAAGTGAGTGCACAGTTTCCTTCAGTTCAATGGCAAGCCTCTGGTGGTATTGGTGGCTTAGGCGATATCGATGCTTTAAAACCCACCGGTGCTTCTGGCGTAATTTTAGGCCGTGCATTACTTGAAGGTAAATTTGAACTGTCGGAGGCGATCACATGCTGGCAAGACGCATAATCCCCTGTTTAGATGTTCGCGATGGCAAAGTAGTGAAAGGCGTACAGTTTCGCAATCACGAAATTGTTGGCGATATCGTACCACTGGCACAACGCTATGCTGAAGCCGGAGCCGACGAGCTGGTCTTTTACGATATTACCGCCAGTAGCGACCAAAGAGTGGTCGACAAATCTTGGGTAAGCCGAATTGCACAAGTGATCGATATTCCATTTTGCGTGGCTGGCGGCATCAAATCCGTCGAAGATGCAGGACGAATTTTAGAGATGGGTGCCGACAAAATATCCATTAACTCTCCTGCCCTCAACAACCCAGATTTAATAAACGAACTGCATGATGTTTATGGTCAGCAATGTGTTGTTATTGGGGTAGACAGTTTTTATAACAAAGACACCAATCAATACGAAGTGTATAAGTTTACAGGCGACGAAAGCCGCACCCAGCAAACCAAATGGACTACCCTTGAATGGATAAAAGAAGTTCAATCTAGGGGCGCGGGTGAAATCGTACTCAACTGTATGAATCAAGATGGCGTACGCCAAGGCTATGATATTCAACAGCTAAAAGCCGTACGCGACATCTGCAATTTACCACTGATCGCTTCTGGTGGTGCAGGCGCAATCGAACACTTTATTGATGTATTCCAGCAAGCCGATGTAGACGGCGCACTGGCAGCATCTGTGTTCCATAAAGCGGTGATCAATATGGCTGAACTGAAACAGGATCTTATTGACGCTGGCATTGCCACTCGTCCTATATAAGCCTTGGGCGAATAAAAAGAGACAAAAAATGAAAATTAATAGTACCAATATAGATGCCTTAGCGTGGGAAAAAATGGACAACTTACTGCCAGCGATTGTGCAAAATGCAGTGAGCGGAAAAGTCCTGATGCAAGGGTATATGGACAAAGCCGCAATCAGTAAAACTCTCGACACAAAACACGTTACCTTTTTCAGCCGTTCAAAGCAGCGCTTATGGACAAAGGGTGAAACTAGCGGGAATACGCTAAACTTCGTGTCTATGAGTACAGACTGCGACAAAGACTCCTTGCTCATACTTGCCAACCCCATTGGCCCGACGTGCCATACCGGTGCGGAAAGTTGCTGGTTTGAAAGTGATGTACCCGACATGACTTTTATTGCGGATTTAGAAACCGTATTGGCTGGCAGAAAGAACGCAAGTGCCGATTCCAGTTACACAGCCAGCTTATATGCCAAAGGCATCAAGCGCATTGCCCAAAAAGTGGGTGAAGAAGGCGTTGAAACAGCTCTTGCCGCAACCGTACACGACCACGAAGAGTTGAAAAACGAAGCGGCCGATTTGCTATACCACTTAACGGTTCTGCTACAAGCCAGTGACATGTCGCTGTCTGACGTTACCGACGTACTTAGGCAAAGACACCAAAAATAAGTGATATAAATTCACTTCTAATCTGTTATCAAGGCCTTACTTTTTGATATTCTATGAGCTTAAAGACTTTTAAGTTTTATATAAAAAAGCCTACCCTCATTGGGGGTAGGCTTTTCATTCTAGTAATTAAAAGCTTATTTAGGCAGCTCTAGTATTTCTACTTTGTATCCTAGCGCTTCAAATTCTGGTTTTAGTGTTGTTGCATCACCCACTACTAACTTCGCCATAGTGTTGAAATCTAAGTGCTTTTTAGCAAGTGCATTAAATTCTTCAATGGCTGTGTTTTGAATGATATCAGCTTGAGTTTCAGTGAAATCTTTTGGCAAATTATATTCAAGAATATCAGCCATAAAACCTAGCTTTTGATTTGGCGTTTCATAGCTTAATGCATCTCGTTGACCTACCGCATTTTGCATAAATGCTAGCTCGTCTTGTGTCATGCCTTTAGCTTGGTATGCCGTAATTTCTTTTTTGAATTCAACAAATGAATCATCTGTTACATCGGCTCTTACCGCAGCAGATGCCATAAAGATACCGCCTTCTTTATCACCACGGAATCCAGCACGAGCACCATAGGTATACCCTTTATCTTCACGCAAATTAAGATTAATACGGCTATTGAACGCACCACCCAAGTTAAAGTTCATCAAGTCAGCTTTAAAGAACTCGCCAGTGAAATCACGAGGTAGGCTTTGTTTGCCTATACGAATAACCGATTGCGCAGCGCCCTCTTTATTCACCACATACACAGTATCTGGGTTAACCTTTACACTGTCGAACTTACGATTAAAGGTTTTCGGTGTGCCTGTCCAGCTTTGCAGTACTGACAACGATTTTGCAACGTCTGCTTGTGGTAAATCACTCACCACAATTAATTGGCTGGTTTCCGGCAAAATGTAATCGGCATAAAACCCTTTCACATCGTCTTGAGTTATATTCGTGACGCTAGACAATGTGCCAGCTTCAGATACACCGGCAATCGTATTGCCAAACAATAAGGCACTCCACCCTTCTGCTGCCAACGCATTAGCATCTTTTCGGGCATTTTGAATATTTTGTAATGTCTGACCTTTAATTCGATTAAAGTCTTCATCGTTAAAGGCAGGTTTAGTCAGCTTTTCTAGCACTAAGGCCATAGTTTCATCGAGGTTTTTCGACAAAGTGCTTACAAAGACATTGGTATAAGCACCACCAGCACTAATGCGAATACTACTGCCTAGCTTTTGCAGTGCCAAGCTCATGCTTTCATTGCTGCGCACAGTGGTCGCTTCATTTAATAAAGACGTAGTGATATTCGCCAAACCTGCTTGCGCAGGTGTATTGGCTAAATGTCCAGCTGGTATTTTTAACAACAAGCTTGTTGTAGGTGTTTCTAAGCTTTGCGTACCTAATACCGAAATACCATTAGTTAAACTCTTTTCCCAAAAATCTGGAATAGTTACTAGTGGGTTAGCACCGGCTTTAGGCTGTACGCTACGGTCAAAATCATCCGTTGCTTCGCGCACATTCAATTGCGAAGCATCAGTTGTAGACTGCTCTGTGAAGTCTCTTTTCGGTAAAACAAAGGTATCTTCGTGAGCTATGGTATCTAACTTGCCATTAGGCACAACGCTTAGAATAACCGAAGGTTTGTCTTTTAAATAGGTGTTGTATACGCGAACAACATCGTCTTTAGTAACCTCGTTATAACGGGTTATGTCTTTGCTAATATAGTTAGGATTACCCGTAAAGGTTTCATAAAAGGCTAACTGGCTTACCTTTCCACGTACAGACTGCAAACCAAATACCGTATTTGCTTCCCGTTTTGCCTTCACTTTTGCAAGGTCGTCGTCGGTAACGCCACGTTCTTCAAACTCTTTGAATGAGGCACGAATAACTGCTTCCAATTCCGCTAACGTCTTACCCGCAGCCGGATTAGGTAGCGCAAACATAAAGAAGTTACAAGCGAGTTCTTGACAAGAGTGGGAAACCTGAGATTGGACGGCTACACCGTTTTTCACCAGATTTTTATACAATAATGATGTTTTACCTACACCTAAAATTTCAGCTAACAAATCTAATGCTGGTTCATCTTCGTGACGAGCATAAACCGTAGGAAACGACATCACAACAGCTGGTAAGTGAATGTTGTCTTCCATCGAAATATAGCGGTTTTTATCTAATGTCACTAAAGGCTTAGGGGCATTTTCCACTTCTGGTCCACGAGGAATAGAACCAAAGTAGTGGTTAATAAGTGCAAGTGTTTGCTCTGGGTTTACCGCTCCGCCAACAGTTAATGTCGCGTTGTTGGGTCCATACCAACGCAAGAAGAATTTTTTAAGGTCGTTAACGTTAACGCGATTTAAATCTTCAATAAAACCTATGGTTGGCCAAGAATAAGGATGACCTTCAGGGTATAGCCCCATTGATATAGTTTCAAAAACACGGCCATAAGGCGCATTATCAACCCGTTGTCCTCGCTCATTTTTTACGGTTTCGCGTTGAACTTCGAACTTCTCTTGAGTCACTGCATTTAACAAAAAGCCCATGCGATCGGCTTCTAACCACAACATTTTTTCAAGTTGGTTCGCTGGTACTGTTTGAAAATAGTTTGTGCGGTCGGAGTTGGTTGTACCGTTTAATGTACCACCCGATTCAGACACTATTTTAAAGTGCTCTTCATCACCTACATTTTCTGAGCCTTGAAACATCATGTGTTCAAAAAAGTGTGCAAATCCAGAATTGCCCAAATCTTCTCTTGCCGAGCCTACATGGTAAGTTACATCAACGTGTACAAGAGGATCTGACTGGTCTTCACTCAACACAACGGTTAAGCCATTAGCCAAACGGTACTTTGAATAGGGAATAACAATTTCATCGCCTTGGCGAGAAACCTGCTCAACCAGTGTAATACCTGCCGGCAAACTTATAGCTTGGTTGGTAACTGTGTCGTCGGTTACTAACGAGGGGTCATTTACGGTTTGATTGTGGCACGCAGACAATATGACTGCTGTACCTAATGTGATCCACTTTTTCAATATTACATCCTCAATGAAACAAATATAGAAAGTCTATGATTGGAAAACGAGTTAGCACTATTCTACTTGTGTCTAACTATTACGGCATGGTTCAAAATGTAAGTAAGTGTTGCAACTTACGTTAAATAGAAACGGTTGATGCTTGAAAATCACTTATGACGATTGATAGTTTATTAAACCATATCAGCTAAAGATTTACTGCCCAGCGCGTTCAAAAACGCCTGATTAGCTAACTCCAAATGCCCTTTTAAGTCACAGGTACCATCAAGCACGCAGTTATCACAATCCGCAGGACTTAAAGATGGCTCAAAATCTTCAATAACTTGGCGAATACATATATCAAATGCATCTTTACCCAGCTCTACTCCACCATGGCGCCCTCGGTAACTTTTGATATAACCTAACTGGCTCAACTTATTCACTATTTTTGTTAAGTGATTAAGTGGAATAGCGTATGCCGTCGAAATTTCTTGTACTAAAACTCGCTTTCCACTGTCCTGTTTGGCTAGGTATATCAAAGTACGCAGCGCGAAATCTGTTTGCTTAGTCATTTTCATAACTCTCATTGTAACAAAAAAAAACATTTTTAAAGATGCATTTTAAATGTATGATTAAAGATGCATTTTAAATACACCTTTAATTAACCTTCAGGAAAGTGAAATGGAAAATATTAATACACAAGTACTCAAAGCCGTAGAAGACGCCTTTGTTGTTTCTAAAACTGACTTACAAGGTAACATTACCTACGTAAACGACTTATTTTGTACCCTCACGGGTTTTGCTCGTGAAGAGTTAGTTGGACAACCACACAGTATTGTGCGTGATCCATCAATACCTAAATCTGTTTATAAACATATGTGGGATACCATTCAAGCAGGTGACATTTGGACAGGCATTATTCCTAACAGGGGTAAAGGTGGGGCGTTGTATGTTGTAGACACAACAGTGCAACCCATAAAGAATGATTCAGGTGATATTGTTGAATACATTAGTGTACGTCGTGTTATCAACGACCTAATGGGCGATTACGATAGCGTAGAATTTTCCAAAGAACAATTTGACGACTATTACGATTAGTTATTATCAGTTGCCGCCAAAAAAAGCGGTGACAACTCAAACTAGGGCTGCTTATTTTAACGGGTTTCATACAGAAGAAATAAGCTCTCTCAATTTTACGTAGCTCATTATGCCCAATATATATATCGCGTATGGTTCCGAATCAGGTAACTCACTTCGTTTAGCCCACACGCTAAAAGAAAAATTAACCACCCACGGGATGAGTACTTTTGACATCACATCAATCAACGATTGTGCCGTTTCAACATTATCTAAAGACGACATCTTATTTTTGGTGACGAGTAGCTTTGGCGATGGCGAGCCTCCGGCCAATGCCGCGACTCTTCATCAACAATTACTCGCAAACATTAGTGTTGAATGCCAATTTGCGGTATTTGGATTAGGCGATGTTTCGTACCCTAAATTTTGTGGTTTTTCTATAGAGCTTAATGAGTTATTAACGAAAAGTGGCGCAACTGCTATTGCTCAGCGGGTCGATGCCGATGTGGATTACTTACCTTTTTTTGAGCAATGGTCAGACGCTATTATCAAGCACCTATCAGGTCATCCAGAACCATTAAAAAAGCTAACCTTGCAAGTCAAACCCTATGACGAAAAGCACGCATTTTCCGCTAAGATAAAATCCATAACTCCCTTAAACAAAGGTGACTTCCCCGCATACGATATCAATTTTGATATTGCCAACAGCGGCATTAACTATTTGGCAGGCGACTTACTCTATGTGTTGCCTCCGGTAAATCCATTAGCCATAGAACGCGTTGTTTTATTTTATGGAGTAGTCAGTGATTCTCAACGTAAGCTGTTAGCAACAAAAGAACTTAAGCGACTAAATAAACCTCTCATAAGAGCCCTAGCAAAAATCACCAACAGCAAAGCGTTAAAAGCACTCACAAAAATGAGCGCCACATCGCAACTGACCGAATATTGTTATGGCAGAGACTTAGCCGACTTGTTAACAGATTATTGCTCTATTGAGACACTCCCTCTTGATGAGCTATTAACTGTGCTGGCAGAACCATCGCCAAGAGCTTATTCAATTGCATCTTGTGGTAAAGCATCGGCTGATACCGTGCGGATATGTATTAGGGAAGTGAATTACTATCGGGGCGCGCAGCAATACACAGGTACGGTAAGCCATTTTTTAGCAAAGAGTAAAGTGGGTTCTCGTGTTAATATTTACACCCGCTCTAACCCGCATTTTCATTTGCCTGATGATACGAAAAAACCACTAATTTTAATAGCCGCTGGTGTCGGCATTGCACCTCATATTGGCTTTTTAGCAAGTAAGCGACAGGCAGACACTCACCTATTTTTTGGCGAGCGTTATGCAAAAAATGATTTCTTTTATGAAGATGAGTTAAAGCATTTTATAGACACTAAACACTTAACCCACATTCATACGGCTTTTTCTCGAGATCAAACTCAAAAAATGTATGTCCAAAATAAAATACGAGAGCAAGGGGAGTTGATTTGGGCGCTCATACTTCAAGGTGCGGAAATCTACATTTGTGGAAGTAAAGCAAAGTTAGATAAAAGTATTGACAGTGAACTCACTGATATCGCTATTAAGTTCGGCGCTATGAGCGAGTCAAACGCAAAACAATGGTTACTCCAATTAGTTAGTGACTCACGCTATCACAAGGATTTGTATTAAATACAAATCCTTAATTAAAAACAGAAAAACAAGCAGCTGTCATCACAGCGACTTCCAATAAACAAGTGACAAATTCGCCACTGCTAATGTAATTAGCGCAATAAAAGTCAATAACATACCGCACTTTCTCTGCCACCCTGGTAACACATGTTTACGCAAGCCATAGGCATGTAACAAACGCCCTACTAATAAAGTAATTGCAGTTCCATGAAGAAATGCTGAATAGGTCGTATTTAATTCTAAGCAAATTAACAACAGTAAACATAAGGGTACGTATTCAATAAAATTACAATGGGCGCGAATAGCGCGGTTTAGTTCATCAATATTACCATCGCCTAAGCTTATTCCGCCTTTTGTTCTTTCTTTAATAACCAACACCGATAAATAAAAGTAACACAGACCAAATAGTCCAGCGTAAAAGGCACTAACAGGTAATATCATGGTTCTTCCTTATAATTAAATTAACACCAAGCTTCAGCTTAGCTGTGATAATTTGTTACCATAACACGCATTAAGCCTATACAAATATAAAAAGGACGTACCGTGATAAACATTGCTTTTGTTCATAGTGTCGCAAAAATTGGTGGCGCAGAGCGTGTATCACAAATGCTAATGGAAGGGCTTGATAAAAAAGTTTTCCAACCTAGTTTAGTTTGTCCTGAATCAGGGGATTTTGAACAATGGGCTTTAGAACGAAACATCCCTTTTATGGTAATGCCGATTCAACAACCGGGCTTATCCAATCTAATTGCGACCCTAAAGCAAGTTGGTCAGTGGGTAAAATGGTTACGGCGCAATAATATTTCGGTTATTCACACTGCAGACCCCTATTGCACTCGTGCCGTGGTGATTGCTGCCAAATTAGCAAAGGTAAAAGTGTTATCTCATTACCATTTTCCTTTCCAATTTAACCACCTCCAATGGCTATTCAAAGGTTTGCCTAAACCCGATGTATGCGCATTTTGTAGTGAAGATTTACAAAATGAAGTCGGCACTCACATTGCCAAAATTAACCCTAATATTGCCCTACAATGTATTCATAACGGCGTAGATATCACACGGTTTTCTCCAATAGATAAAGCACCATCAGATACCATCCATATTGGTATAGTGGCAAACCTGCAAGAACGAAAAGGCCACGATGACTTTATCGATATGGCGGCAATACTCGCCAACAGCGGTGAAATTACCAAAAAGCACAGTTTACATTTTCATATTATCGGTGGCGACATTTTAGAAGCACCACGAGAGCCTTTGCTAAAAGAAAAAGTACAACAGTTAGGGTTAGCCGACATCACCACCTTCCATGGCCAAATTCCCGATGTATTGGCGCAATTAAATCAGCTCGACATTCTTGTGTGCGCATCCCATCAAGAAGCGTTTCCTATTGCAATCCTAGAAGCCATGGCAATGAAAAAAGCCATTGTAAGCACCAATGTTAATGGTATTCCAGAAGCAATAATAGACGGCGAATCAGGCTTATTAGTTAACCCTCATCAACCAAGTGAGTTGGCGGATAAAGTTAGCTTGTTAATTAAGGATGAAAAGCAGCGTCAAAGCTTAGCTGAAAACGCCAGAAACCGGGTTGTACAGCATTTTAACTTAACTGTTTTCGTGAAGCGTTTTAGTGATTTGTACCAGTCGATTAAATAAGCTCTCGCAATTCTCAATAAACCATTTAAGCCAGAGAAATGACAACCTCCTTCTCTCAATATCACTTTGGATGCTTAAAATAAATACAAAACAAATGTAAAGGTAAACTTACAAACTATAACAAAACTATCCTTTTGTTTAATTTGTGTTAATCAATTAACCCTTTAGTTCAACTCCACGTTGAATTTTTAAACTGTCATAGAGCTCTTTAATTATTAGGCTTACCCTGTTATTTGTAATAAGAATTCACCTTCCCCTCAGAAATAACGTTACATTTAATCTTCATACCAAAAGCATTTTCTTAACATTTCAAGGGGTTTTTCTAATTCCTGTAGTTACCTTTTCTGCCATTCTGATATCTGATAGCGTTTTAAGTCCCATGAAATAAAAATTTAATTGTAATTTAATAATAAGTACATGGGTGATTAGTCAAGGAAACAACATCAATTGGATTTTGGAGCAGACAGAATGAAAAAATCTACACTAGCAAAAACATTAGAAAAAATATTAATAAGCTCAGCTATCACAAGTGGAATTATTTTAGCTGCACCGGTTCTAGCTCAAGAAAGCACAGCAGAGTCGGCAGAAGAAGAAAAGTCAGTTGAAAGGGTCAGTGTTACTGGTTCTCGATTGCTAAGAAGAAGTATTGGTGATGACACTATTCCAGTAGTAGAAGTATCTTCAGAAAAAATAGAACTCCGCCAATACACTAACCCAATTGAAGCTCTTGAAGAGCTTCCTTTTGTAGGTGCAGGTACCAACATTCAAGGAAACAATACGCAATTTGGTGATAACACGGCTAACCCCGATTTGCTTAACCTCCAAACGAACCGAACGCTCACTCTTATTAATGGTCAGCGTTTTGTAAGCTCCAACCAAGCAACAGTTTTTGTACCTGGGAATGCAAATGGAGCTCAAGTTGATTTATCTCTGATCAACCCTTCGTTAATTGACCGAACTGAAATAGTGATAGGTAGCGGCGGTAGTGCGACTTATGGCGCAGATGCAGTAGCCGGTGTCGTCAATATTATATTAAAAGATGATTACGAAGGCGTGGAAGCAACAACACGTTACGGTGTAACTGACCGAGGTGACGGCGAGAACTTTCGATTTAACATTCTTGCAGGTAAAAATTTCAAAGATGGCCGTGCGAATATTACAGGTTCATTCGAATATTTTAAGACGAATCTGGTTCAAGCTAATAACCCAAGTAGGTTGGATGGACAACAAGCAGCTGAAATTATAAATCCATTCAACGTCAATGGTGAGGATGGGCTTCCCAGTACTGTATTTGTTCCTGGTTCAACTAATCCTCTAAATGCTCCAGGTGGATTATTGGTTAGTGGCGGAGTTCTCGGTGGCTCGTCCAATACTCAATTCTTTCCTACGGCTTTAAATGATGCATTCACTGCGGCAGGCTTAGGATCACCGTTTGATTTTGCTCAAACTGCCGCGGGTCAAGCTATTGATCCAAACTTGTTCGTTGGCACCTTTTCTCCAACAGGTACTTTCTTAACAGTACCTAATACCGATCCTAACACAAGTGCTTTTTTACCCAATCGCGCAGTACCTCTTGGCTTTGATAGCAATGGTAATTTAGTTAACTTTAATATCGGCAACATAACACCACCTAACGCAGCGGATCAAAATACAGTTATTGGAGGAGATGGTTTACCTATTGGTATATTTGACAACTTGCAATCAGAGCAAGAAAGATTTTCAGTTAATATACTTACTCGTTTTGATATTACAGATAATATCACTTACAAAGGCGATTACTTTTATTCCAAAATTGATAACGTTTCTATCCAAGCACCGTTAAACAATACGCCTCTGGGAGGCACAGCCGGCGGTACTCGAGCGATACCAGTTTTCATTGATGAAAACCCTTTCCTAAATGACCAAGCGAGAGGTGTTATCGATGAACTAGTTGGAGAAGGCTTGGTTGTTGATGAAATTAACGGCTCACGCGCGTTGTATTTAAGTCGTTCGTTAGCAGACATTTCTGGCCCTAGTTTCGAGGGAAGCTCTACAGACTTTTTCCGTACCAGCCAGAGTGTGACCGGTGACTTTGAAGTAAAAGAACGTTTCTTTAATTGGGGCGTATCTGGCGCCTATGGCCGCGTAGAAACAGATAACTTTGCAGAACAACTTTTTGACATTGAGTTTGCACTAGCAACTGACGTTGTATTACAAAATGGCCAAGCTGTGTGTCGACAACAAACATTAGACTCTCCAGAAGCGATTGATATTCGTAACCCCGGATTATCTTTTATAAATACCACGGTGAGCTTAGTTCCAACACAAGCGCAAGTTGACGCCTGCCAGCCGTTAAACCTTTTTGGTGAAGGCGCTCCTTCTCAAGAAGCCATTGATTACGTAACAACATCGAGCGATTCAACTAATGTTAGCGAACAACTTTACCTTAATGCTCAGTTTGGTGGTGACGTTTATGAATTACCTGGTGGTTGGGCGGTATTTAGTACTCAAGTTGAATATCGTAAAGAAGAAAATGAATTTACCCCAGGAGAGACTTTCGCAAGTGGCTTGGCGCGAAATACAACAGGGCAAGGCTCAGTTGGTGAAGCCGAGTTTGTGGAATATGGTTTAGAGCTATCTATTCCTATTTTTGGTGGCGACTTTACATTGCCATTTGTCGAAAGCCTAGTTTTAGAAGGTGCAGTGCGAAGAGTTGAGAGGGATGGTGAAGGTGGCCCATTCAATTTAACGTCTTCATCTGAAGACGACGTATTTAACCTAGGACTTAGATGGAAACCTATCGACGATTTAACGTTGCGAGGAAGTATATCTAGTGCAATTCGTTCGCCGTCAATTGTTGAATTATTTGGTGCAGGTATTACGGGATTTTCTACATTAGGGCGAGCGGATGGCAACCCTTGTGACGAAGACGTTATTGATTCAGGTCCTGCGATTAGAAGAACAAACTGTGAAGTTTTTGTCGAAAGTTTAGGGCTTGACGTTTCGGTACTTGAAGGCTTCCAAGCTCCCGGTGGTGCAGCACCTGCAGCTGGCGCTAGTAATCCAGGTTTAGAAAATGAAGAGTCTGACTCATGGACAGCAGGCTTTGTTTATACACCAGCCTTTATTAAAGGACTAACCGTTAGTTTCGATTATTATGAATTGGAACTAACCGGAGAAATTGGTTTAGCTGGGTTAGGTACTGAATGTTTCGATTCTCCCACCTTTCCAGAAGCACTTGTTGGTGGGTTTGATGCATGTAATGCGTTGGTTTTTGCGGTTGAAGACCCGAATAACCCAGGATCGTTTATTGTACCCAGTGTTAATCCTGTAAATGGACAGCCAGTTAACCCTGTCGCAAACCCCGGTACACCAGCTCAGGATCAACAAGCACTTACGTCTACTTTTTCGTTTTTTCCAACCCTTAACCAAGGTTCAACGAAAGTTCGTTCATATTACCTTACTGCGGATTATGGGTTTGATGCTGGAAGTTTAGGCGCATTTCGCGTAAATGGGTCAGCTTATAGACTGCTAGAGTTCTCTGAAACTGCAGCAGGAAATACAAATCCTCGTGACGGTGAAGACGGCGATGCAGAGTGGAACACGGTACTCACAGTGAGCCACCAATTTGGCGCGTTATCTCATAACCTACAATGGTTCTTTACATCATCAACAGTAGACGATGTTCAAACTGATCCTTCGACGTTTTCTGAATTACCCGCAGACTTTAGAAGGCCATCATTTAATGTACTAAACTACAGTGCACGTTATGCGATTAACGAGAACCTTACAGCTCAATTTGTGGTAAATAATATTGCTGATAGAGATTTTAACCCTACCCAATTCGAAACATTAAATTCTTTAGGAAGACGATTTTCGGTTGGATTAACAGCTAAATTCTAGTCATCTGACTTATTGACCTATAACAGGTTATAACAAAAGGCTCTGCTAAATAATAAAATTATTAGCAGGGCTTTTTTTCGTCCTCATAAAAGTTTGTACCGAAACTAGCTCAAGCAGTATTTCTTGTGGTGCTGGCATGAAAAATTTCACCATTAAACTGGTGTTCGAAATGGCTAGAGAAGTTGTCGAGCAAGCTCAGTTTCAAAAGACAGAGCATATTGCCTTGTTCAATGCTTTGTCAAAACCAGCTAAACCTAGTGATGAATTAAAAGGCGTACACTCGGTAAGAGTCATACTATTCTTAATTAACATGTACAATCATGTTGATGGCTATTTGATATAGTCACTTTATTTGACATAACAATGACTGCTGTTTTGTGGCTATGGTCACTAAAGTGCAGCAAACAATCTCAAAATCAAACTTTAACGTTCATGCCCTTCAAGTAATGATAAATATAAAAAATCGGTAGAACAATGCTGATGATACATTATGCCTTAAGCAGATATCAGGCATTTCCTTGGTCGGAGCAGAATTAACTTTTTCCTTTGACTTTTTCTTTAGCATATAAATAGCCGAACCATGTTGCTATTATGCAAATAAAAATGAGCATTAGTCCGCTTTCATTCTCAAAAGAAAATGGCAGTAATTTGAGAATCCCAAGCGCCAGAATTAACGACGCGAGCAAACAGAATAAGCGCTTAACAGTTAGCTTTATTCTTGTTCGAAAAATCATAGATATAGTCTCCTTGGTTGACTGAGGCATGACTACTTCAGTCTTTTCCTTAGTCTGGGCATAATTCCCTTTACTCTCTGTGACAAACTACCAATAACCTGATTTTGAACTAGCTAGCAGAAATAAAAAGTGATCTAAAGAACGGTTAACGTGGGTGTCCAATATGAGTTTTTTCAGAAAGAGCAAAAGCCAATGACCTTAATGTGTTCGACTACCTCGAGCATTGCTTAGCGCAGATGAGCCACAATGATCCAAACATTCATTTTTCATCAACTTGTTTTGCAGAATTAGCAAAACTTACTTTGATCTTTAAAGATTAAGTATTTTCTTCCATATAGAAAAAAATGGATAAAAATACAAAAGCACTAATAAATGTTAATACCAGAGATTTAACATCAAGCTCTCTGGAAAACCATCCTTTTTTCCAGAACTCGGAAAAATTTCCTATTGCAACAAAAACACAAATGATTGCGAGCGACAATAAAACTATAGCTAAAGGGCTATTCATTTAAAACTCCTAACATACAAACTCGTCACAACCTGATCTAATGAAGCCTTGTCAAAACTCATAATCCAGATTAGTTGCCTTATTTAAACCCTTACGTTTAATGTCATAATATTTCTATCACGTCAAAATCCAAACCTATTAATTGTGCGGCTTGCCAGTTTTCTTTAAAGCATTCCTACTTCGCTATCGACCAAAAGCATAACGCAAAAACCTTTATCTAAGGCCAAGGTGTTGTTCTGTTGATAAATTGCTAGAAAAGCCCTAAAACGAAAAATGCCGTTTATATTCAGTAAACGGCATTTCATTTTTAAAGCTTTAAGTAATCAGTATACTTAAACTAATAAGCTCTTTAATTGTGCGCTCACAGTTTCAACGGCTTGAGTACCGTCAAGTTTGTGATATTGACATGCGCCATTCGTTGCTTCTTTTTGGTAGTAAGCAACAAG
The DNA here is from genome assembly GCF_017368475.1 of Alteromonas sp. 5E99-2. Classification (GTDB taxonomy): domain Bacteria; phylum Pseudomonadota; class Gammaproteobacteria; order Enterobacterales; family Alteromonadaceae; genus Alteromonas_F. The sequence goes on along the minus strand of NZ_JAFNJE010000008.1, from coordinate 16,128 downwards.
GGGCTCTGTTTGTTCGTGGTATACACCTAGACGAGAACGTACTGTGTCTTCTTTATCGTCGTCTCTGAATACAAGATCTTCGCCAGTTTCGTCGTCTTTCCCTTCCGCTTTCGGTGGGTTGTAAACAACGTGATAAACTCGACCAGAGGCTGGGTGAACACGACGTCCACCGATGCGTTCAACAATAATTTCATCAGCTACGTCAAATTCAATAACGTGATCTACCGCAACACTGGCTTCTTTCATTGCATCCGCTTGAGGAATAGTGCGAGGGAAACCATCCAGTAGAAAACCGTTTTCGCAATCGTCTTGCGCAATACGCTCTTTTACCAAACCGATAATAATATCATCAGAGACCAGATTTCCTGCATCCATTACTTTTTTAGCTGCAAGTCCCATTTCTGTTCCGGCTTTTATCGCCGAACGAAGCATATCGCCCGTAGAAATTTGAGGGATACCGAATTGCTTCATTAAAAATTGCGCTTGGGTGCCTTTTCCAGCGCCTGGCGCGCCAAGAAGAATGATACGCATACAGACTGTTCTCCGTCCTAATTATCAAATTGTCGAACTTTACACATTAGACCACCAGCTAGCAAGCTATGGGGGCAATAAAAATGATTAAAAGCACTGACAAGTCAGTTCTAACACAAATTTTGGTGACTCTATGGGGCCAACATCTGAAAATGAAATCGATTCACTTACCCAATGATAGCCTAATTCAATGGATATCAGTTTATACTGATATCCTGCTTTTATATTTGCGTACTGGTAATCGAATTGATTGTTTAAATCAAAGTGTCCCAAGGTAGCACGCCAGAAACTTTGAGATGAAATTGGGCGAGAGTAAGACGCTTCTAGGGCAATGGAGCGGCTGTCAGTTGCGTAATAATCATCTGACACATCAAATCCAAATCCAAAACCTGATGAATGGGATGATTGGACGGTAAGTTCATTAAAATCCCACTCTCGAGCGGCACCAACAAAACTGCGCCTTTTAATATAAATGCCAGTAAACCAATCTTCATTGATCGGATGTTCCCAGCCTAAATACCCATCGACATTTCGGTGTCTTTGTCTTAAACCGTCGTTTTTTGCATCGCGAAAAGCTATGCCTGATACCCATGAGGATGAAAGCCGATATTCCGCATTTATTCCGAGACTAGGGTTTTCGCCAGTTTCACTCAGACCGTGATAAATCCAGTCCGACGAAAGCCTTGCATAAACAGATAGGTGTTCATTAGCAGCTGCGTATTTTGCAAACACAGTTATCGTTAATAAACATGAGAGTAGTAGCAGGTGTTTCAGTGTTCAGCCTTTACAGGATAGTCGCTTCCTCAACAGGTGGACCAGTAAACCACTGTTTCATATGATTTACCATATCTAAATGAGAGAGTTTCGGATCGGCCGATTTAACGCACGCAGCCATAGCCGTAAGTTGCGGAGTCGCAATAGAATGACCAACAAATACATCGTACTGACCTTGTGGCGCTAAAGATAACGCATGAGCTGGGGCAAAAATTGAATCTTGAGGTAAAACCTTATTTTTCGCAGGATCAATGCCAAACGCAAAAACAACGCCTTTTTGTGCTTTGGGAAAACGAGCGGTTTGCGATCGGCTTTCATCGTATGCAGAAATGACCAAAGTCCCTTTAGCAATTAACTTATTGAGAATTTCATCCAAGATAGGATCTGCGGGTCCAGTTAAACTTAAATTAATGAGATCAGGTTCTAAAGACACTGCTTCATCAAGGGCTAATGCCAGCGTTAATGTATTGCATTTGCCCTTGCCTTTATCGTCTTGCCAACACCCTCTGAAATGATGAATGTCCGCTTCTGGCGCAAACCCTTTTACAACCGAGTTATCATTGTAGGGCATTGCCGCAATAAGCCCTGTTACCGCAGTTCCGTGGCTTTCATCGTGACCATTGCCTTTATTTCTAACAAAATTCTTGTAGCGCAAATTGGTGCTTGATAACGCAGGATGATTGATATCTGCGCCAGTATCAATAACCAAGATATTCACACCTTTGCCTTTATGAGGTAATACTGGGAACCCATTAGATTTTTCTACAGACGATTGATGATCGTCAACAGCACTCCCCTGCAGCTGATATTCATTAAAGGGTTGTACCCATTTAATACGCTCATCTTGCTCTAGTTTTGACAATACATCAGCCGTTGGCATTTCAATGACAAAACAGTGGACACCTAAGCTTTTTAAAGGCCATTGAGACGCCACAATGAGTTGATAATCAGAAGCGATTTCATTGGTGACTCGCGCTAATACAGGTGCATCTTCATAACTCCCCGCAGAACCGTACAATACGCCACCTAACCCTCGACGGTCTCGTTCGCTTCGCGGGTCGTCTATTACCACTAACATTGGATGATTCAAACTTTCTAAGGCAACGCTGTTTTGTTTAACCTTCGAAGACGTCGCACAACTTTGCCCTACCATTGAAATAACCACAATGAAGCAGAATTTGCACAGTTTCGTAAGCCGTAAATTACTCATTTAATGCCTTCACCATAATAATGCGATTATCTTGGTCTAATTTTTCTTGCAAAGATAACAAGGAACCACTTCCAGTAATATCCATTGCCTTTGCATTCGGATAATGATTGAGTAATTGAATATTATAGTCTTTCACAATACCTTCAACACTGTCATTGGAAACAACAATAACCCTTAACGCTGCCACATTATACTGTTCAAATTCACTTGTGAGGGTTTCAAACTCATTCACAGCAACGGGTTTCATAGTAAAAGAAACAACAGCAACAAACGCAAATGCGAATGGTACTGCCGCTAACTTCATCCAATGACTTGCACTGTTTTTCTGAGGATCCAACTTTTCGCTAAACTTAGCGAAAGAAGGTGAAACCACTGATTCAGTCACATCGTTTTGGCTCTGCTCTCTTATTGATTCTTGATGCTGCTGCGCCAAATAAAGCATGGCTTTTAGTTCAGAATTTTCTTGCAAAGCATGTTCAAATTCACGTTTAGATTGCGCGTCTAAATGACCGTTAAGATAATCAATAATTTGACTTTCATATTCATAATTTTTCATCTTGCAACCTTATACTATCTGATTCATTTCTTCGCGAATTTTATTACGCGCGTGGTGTAACCGCGTTTTCACTGTATTCACGGGGCAATTCGCTATGCTACTTATTTCTTCTATCGAATGGCCCTGAAAATAACTTAACTCAATCACCAAACGTTGTTTAGCTGGTAAGCTTTTCATCGCTGCTTCCAGTTCACTGTGATCACTTTGATGTTCTTCTAATTCATTTTCTTCATGAATATTTTTAGAAAACGTCTCAAACAAAACCTGCCTTACTTTTTGCTTTTTCAACAGTTTTAAACACGCTCTATACGCAATAGAGAAAATCCAACTAGACACTTTCGCATCACCTTTAAATTGCGCTGCTTTCTTCCATACCGTCATCATGACATCGTTATAAATTTCTTCTATCATGCCTTGGTCTTTTGTCATTCTTAACAAGAATGGAATAATCCGCGACCGATACGCTTCATAAAGCGATTGCATGGCACGCTTATCTTGTGATTGAGCAATTTGTTCTAACCAAATTAACTCTCTGCGAGATGCAGCATCATCTTTTGCCGTTACATTCAAATTTATAAGCTCACTGACTCGATTTGTATACTAAGAGGCTATCAGAGCTATTTGAGGTTCAAAAACTTTTTTAAAAATAAAATTTAATTTAAATGAACCTTCGCTTTTACTCACTTCCTCTTAGTTCTTCGAATACCTAATTAACTGTGTCGGAGAACAAACTATGTCTTATAGATTAACAAAACGTTTCGCTTTATCCTGCTTTGCTATCGCTGTACTGTCTGCCTGTGGCGGCAGTGACAACAATACACCTACAGAACCGGATGTTGTGGTTGACCCAGCACCAGAAGCCAATGCATGCCCTGAAGTCGGAAACATCACCCCAGAAGATTTAGGCGATGGTCAATGCCAAATTTCCGGCGTACTAACTGAAAATGCCACCTTAACTGCAGATATCACATGGTTTTTGAATGACCGCTTACAAGTAGGTAACGACGCTCAAACCTCAATTTTATCGATTGACGCCGATACACAAATTCGCGGAAATGGCACTGACCATGTATTGGTTTGGCCTGGCTCAGCGCTTCAAGCTAATGGTACTAGCGCGCAGCCTATCCACTTTTTGTCTGATGATGACAATGTTGATGGTAGCGGCGAATGGGGTGGCTTATTTTTAAGAGGCTTCAACGGTTTAACGTCATTAACGGGAGCGCAAGGTGAAAACCTCCTAGATTACGTTGTTGTTGGTGAGGCGGGTGCAGCCGTAGAGGTAACCATAGATGGCGCAACAGTTAACTATCAAGACAACATAGTAATCAATGGTGTTGATGCGTCAACGACCCTAACCTTTGTACAATCTCATAACTCGGCCAGAGATGGTTTCCATATCCTAAATGGCGACCCTCGTATGTCGTGGTTGTTGTCTACAGGGGCTACCAGAGACGGCGTATGGTATCGAGACTTTAGCGGCTTAATTAAAGACCTAATGGTTATTCACAGCCCTGAATCTGGCCGTTCAGGTATTTACGCGTCAGAAACTGAAACTGGTGATTCTAACCCAAGAATTGTTAACGCGACTTTAGTAGGCCGTGATGGCGCAAGCGAAAGCGCCAGTGATTCCGACACAGAATTCGGAATTTTGTTTGCTGACAATACCGATCAAATACGTTTAGCAAACGTCGTTATTGCTAATTTTAGAAATGGTTGTTTCCTAGCCAATGATGGCGCTGATTTATCAGAAATTAATACCAACGTACCTGGTCCTAATTACATTGATGGTGTTCATTGTTCAAATGAAGCAGGTCCTAATGTCAATTTTGGTGTTGTTGCAGATAGTGCGGTTGGTTTCCCTGAGGGGACTATTGCTGCCAATAACAGCATCAATGCAAACGGACTGGTTTATTACAACGGTGCCGCGCAAGGCGTTACTTTTACAGGTGAAATAGCAGATCGTTCCGATGCATTCACTGCTGGCTGGTATTTAAATAACATTGGCGGTATTGCTAATGGTCTAACGGCTGACTCTACTTCGTTAAATGCATTTCTAGATGGCGATACAAATACTGATGGTGTTGTAGATGGTGCGGATAATGGGTCTGCTTTCTTTATGTCTGATGCAAATCCATTCAACTTAGATGTGGCAAGTGACACCGGTGGGTTCGACCTTACTCACATCGGCGCATCAAGAAGTGGCAACCCTGATACAGCGTCACAATTTGACAACTGGACTGTGGCAACGGGTTCATCTGATGGTTTTGCTGTACAGCAAAATACGGCTCTGCAAGGTACCTCTGAATGCCCAGCTGATATTGGTGGCGCTAGTGTGGTTGCATTAGATAGAGTTGGCGGGCGCAATGTATGCCAAGTATCTGGCACTATGATTTCTGATGGCGAGCTTACCAGTAGTATTGATTGGCAACTTGAAGGCGGTTTAAGTGTTGGCGACGCATCAAACATCGCGACGTTAACCATAAGTGCAGGTACTCGTATTGCTGGCGACAACGTTGACGCTATAGATTACTTACTGGTTCATCCTGGTTCGTCTATTGATGCGCAAGGTACTGCGTCTCGCCCTATTCGATTCACATCAGAAGATGCGGGTATTGGTGGCAGTGGCGAATGGGGTGGATTGTTCCTTCACGGCTTTAACGGGCTAACGTCACTAACCGGTACTCAAGGTACCAATAGTCTAGACTACGTTGTGGTAGCCGAAGCGGGCGCCTCTACATCAATTACTATAGATGGCGCGACCGTCACATACCAAGACAATATTGTATTAAATGGTGTTGATGGGAATACGCAACTGACTTTTGTACAGTCTCATAACTCGGCAAGAGATGGGTTCCATATCTTAAATGGCGATCCAAGAATGTCATGGTTACTCGCTACCGGCGCACAGAGAGACGGCGTTTGGTATCGCGACTTCAACGGATTAGTTAAAGACTTAATGGTGATCCATAATCGCGACACAGATGGCTCTACCGGTCGTTCAGGTATATATGCATCAGAAACCATTGACGGCGATTCAAACCCTCGATTCGTCAATGTCACTTTAGTGGGTCGTGATAACCAAAGTTTAGTTGCCGGTGATAGCGACAATGAATTTGGTATTTTGTTTGCTGACAACACTGACCAAATAAGAATGGCTAACGTGCTCATTGCCAACTTCAGAAACGGTTGTTTTGAAGCTGACGATGGCGCTGACCTTTCGGCAATTGATACCACAGTACCAGGACCAAACTATTTAGACGGCGTACATTGTGCTAATGAAGCTGGTGCAAATGGTAACTTTGGTATTGTTCGTGACGATGCCACAGGTTTCCCTGCAGGAACGGTAGCGGCTAACAATTCAAACGGAAACGGCTTGGTTTATTACAACGGCGCTAATGGTGGTGTTGTGTTTACTGGAGAGCTATCTGAAAGAGGTAACAACTTTACTGCAAGCTGGTATTTAAACAATATCCGCGGGATCAGTAATGGCCTACTTGCCGATGTCAACGCGTTAAATGGCTTCCTTGACGGTGACACTAACGCCGATGGTATTGTCGACGATGCAGATAATGGTTCAAGCTTTATCATCTCTGATGCCAACCCTTTTAACCTCGACGTAGCAGACGATACATTTGGTTATGACTTAACTCACAACGGCGCAGTGCGCAGTGGCTCTATCTCATCTACCAATGTGCAATTCGACAATTGGACAGTATCAACAGGTCGAAGCAGTGGATTCACAGTTAGGCTAGCTCAATAAACATAGTCTTGCTTTGAATAACGCCCCGTAAGTTGCTCTACGGGGCTTTTTTAAATCTTTCTAGAGAGAAAAATGACCATGCTTGAAAACACTCTTTTTTTTATCTCTTTGCTCAGTAAGCTACTCGTTGGTTTACTCATTTTGTTGGCCATTTTATTTATTGAACGGCCCGCAGAATTTTATTATCAAAAAGGACTCAAGTACCTGAAAAAAAAGCAATATGAAAAAGCAAAACAGTGCTTCAATAGTGCTCTGGTACGCCAGCCCAACCATAGCTACGCGAGGCAAGCCCTAGCTGAATTGCCATACGACTAAAAGTGAAATATTGATGAACAAGAACAAGCCGTGGATTAATACGTAAGAATAATAAAACTCGAGCTTATCAAAATAAGCTCGAAATTTATCTTGGTACTTTTACGCGTTATTCATTTCTAACAAATTAAACTTAGTGTTTTTTTCGCCTTTAATCAACACAGTACACTGCCCCCAACTTTCAGGAATGCTCCAAATATGCTCTTCAGCAACGGTATACTTTTCTCTTTTCCCGTCACAACGTACTTCTACTGAATCTAACTCACCTTCAACATTGGCAAAAGCAAATTGGTGACGAGCTAACTTATGAAAATGGGTTTCACCTTTAAGTTTCACATCCAATGACAAGGTGCTACTCGATTTTAAATGAGTATCTATTTTTTCAAGTATGGGCGTAATAAAGGCAATCGTTTCATCATCTTTAGATTGTTTTAACTTCTCAGCACTATCAAGTGCATTTGCATACTCACCGTGTTTCACTTCCAAAACAAACAATTGAGCTCGAAGACTGGTGATAAATTCATCAGAGAAAATTCTGTCTTCGCCATTGTGGCTTTGAACACTTGACAATATCCGTCTAAGGCTCCCTTTTTGCCTATCTACGTCATCAGTTAAAGACGCAAGTTCGAATTCTAAATTCCACAACCATGCATTTTCATATCGGTTAAAATCTTTTTTTCCATGTAATTTTGTAAGTTGAGCTCTAGCTTCATCAAGCTGTTCTTCTTTAATAAGACTATCAATTTTCTTATAACTATGAATAAAGCTATTACGAGCTCCACGTTGCCCTTCTATCGCAAAATCTAACTGAACTGAATTGTGACAAATTTCAGTGGGTTTACCGTCTTTTAATGCCGGAGAAAACTCCCATTTGTTTACGGCTCTAACGGCAGCTCGTTTAAACGAATCACTACCGGCGAAGTCATCAATAACTATATCTTTAACTTTCCCTTCAGTGTCTATCACGTAACTCATTCTGACCCACCCCTCAGCTCCAGCTCTTGCTGCCGATATAGGGTATTTGGGTGGGAGGCGCTTTAGTGGTTCTGCAGGTTTTATCTCACTAATTAACTTCACTTCATCTTTAGGTGTAGTATGAACAATTTCCTCTTCAATTTCGTCACAGGGTAATTTGGCTTCTTGAGCAAATACTGATGCTGATAGCGCGGAAAAAAATACACAAAAAAGAGAGAAATAGCGCGATGATTTCATAAACAATCCTTAGTTTAGATAAAACGGATATGAAAAAAATTGACGTTACCAAAAGAAGTAAAAAAAGACAAACTACACGAGAATTAAAACGCGATTTCCACATTGCGGATACGTTCACCTTTGTGTACACATTGTTTGTCTTTGTTGCCCCAAATTTTCACTGGCTTGTCGTTCATGTAGCTCGCGAGTAATAAATCAAATTGGGCTTGTTCAGCAGGCGTGGCTAGCAACATTTGCCAGAATACTTTTTTCTCGCAAAGACCGCCTTCAACATCACTTTCTAGGCGAACAATAACCCGTTGAGAATCCACTTTCCCGCTTGTATCATTGCTCACGAATAACTTGGTAATTTTTCCTTGTTGTATTGCTTGGCCATATGACTGAGCGCTAAGCAGTAACAATAATAGCGATATAGATTTTTTCATTTTTAATAACCTTTGTAGCTAAGCAAGTACTGGCAAACAAATTCTAGAGTTCGATTTACCACTTTAACTCAACAAAAGCCCCTACTCCATCTATTCCAGGATTTGGGCTTCCGGTTCCGCCATTTGATGTATGCTGATATCGAATACCCCACTGAAATGGCTGGGAGAATTGGGGTGTAAAAGTGTATTCCAATGTCGATGTAAAATGCCAACGCCCTGCAACGAAATGCCCTGCTATAAAGTCGTTATCTATATAGGTGGGGGCAAATTCGAAAGAAAAACGGCCAACTCCGGATTGCCAGAAATCCCAGTAAGGCCCAACAGCAACCCAGTTTGTATCTGAAAACTCAAACACGCCTTGGTACTTGCCTAACGAAACATTAATACCTGAAATCAGATAAGGTAATTCTTTTTCTACGCCGAATTTAATAACATCAAAACTCACATTGTTATTATTAAACGGGGTTTTTCCAGCAAAATAACTAAGGCTATACCCCTTGTCTTGTGCTTGTAGCCCAGTAGACAAAGAATAAATAGAACTAATAAGAACGAATACATTAATAAGTCGCATAAAGTGTCGCTTAGGTTACATCGTGTATGAAAAGCTTTCCTGGGGGCCTAAGGCGCGGCCTATTGGCGGTTAGTTTACTACAAATAAAAAAAGCGCGTTAAACAACGCGCTTTTCTATCTTTATTATTTTTTTCAGTAATTAACTGAAACTAATCATTTTATTTACTTAAAGACATCAATAAGCCATTCAATGTTTTCACAAAGCTAGCAGGGTCTTTCAAACTACCTTGTTCAGACAAAGCAGCTTGATCGAACAAGACTTTAGACCACTGAGTGAAAGCCGTTTCATCTTGTACATCAGCTAAGTGTTTAACCAGTTGATGTTCAGGGTTAAGCTCGAAGTGGTATGTCACTTCTGGTACAGGCTGACCAGCAGATTGCATTAGCTTCATCATTTGCGTAGTCATTCCGTTATCGTCAGCAACGATCACGGCCGGAGAATCAGTCAAGCGATGGGTAAACTTAACCTCACCCACTTTATCGCCTAGGGCTGTTTTAACTCTTTCTGTTAAACCTTCGACTTCTTTCTCAGCATCTTCTTGTGCTTTTTTGGTCTCTTCATCGTCCATATCACCTAAATCGGCGTCAGCACGAGAAATAGACTGCAATTGCTTTTCACTGAACTCAGTAAGATGAGACATTAACCATTCATCAATGCGCTCACCCATTAGTAAAACTTCGATACCTTTCTTGCGGAAGATTTCTAAATGAGGGCTATTTTTAGCAGCTTGATAGCTGTCAGCAGTCACATAATAGATTTTGTCTTGACCGTCTTTCATGCGATCAATGTAATCTTGCAAAGAAACTGTTGGAGTTTCTGAATCAGTATGGGTTGACGCGAAGCGCAATAGACCTGCAATTTTTTCTTTGTTTGCAAAATCTTCTGCTGGACCTTCTTTTAACACGTTACCAAACTCAGCATAGAAAGACTGGTATTTTTCTGCGTCGTTCTTTGCCATGCGTTCAAGCATTTGCAATACGCGTTTAGTACAACCTTGGCGTAGAGTCTGAGTAATTTTGTTGTCTTGTAAAATTTCACGAGACACGTTCAAAGGTAAATCGCTAGAATCAAGCAAACCTTTTACAAAGCGTAAGTAAGTGGGCATGAATTGTTCTGCGTCATCCATAATGAATACGCGTTGAACATACAGTTTCAAACCGTGACTTTGTTCGCGGTTCCACATATCAAACGGAGCTTTACTTGGAATATACAACAAGCTGGTATATTCGCTTTTCCCTTCAACTTTATTGTGTGACCAATTTAGCGGGTCAGTAAAGTCGTGAGAAATATGCTTATAGAATTCGTTGTATTCTTCGTCTGAAATTTCAGACTTGTCACGGGTCCACAATGCAGTTGCTTTGTTTACTGCTTCCCACTCACCTGGTTGAGCTGGGACTTTTTCGCCGTCTGGACCTTCTGATTCTGGCACTTCATCTTTCCACATTCTTACTGGAATACTGATGTGATCAGAGTATTTACCAATAATTGAACGTAGTTTCCAACTGTCGATAAATTCTTTTTCGTCTTCGCGAATGTGTAAGGTAATTTCAGTTCCGCGCTCAGCTCTTTCAATATCGCCTAGCTCGAAGTCGCCTTCGCCTTCAGATACCCAAAGTACACCTTCGCTCGCTGGTGCTCCGGCAGCACGTGTTTTCACCGTCACTTTGTCGGCAACAATAAACGCAGAATAGAAACCAACGCCGAATTGACCGATAAGTTGAGAGTCTTTCGCTTGATCCCCAGACAAATTACTAAAGAAATCTTTTGTACCTGATTTTGCAATGGTACCTAAGTTTGCAACCACATCATCTTTGCTCATACCAATACCGTTATCTGTAATGGTAATAGTGCCAGCCTCTGAATCTGAGGTAATTCTTACGTGTAGGTCGCCATCGTTTTCAAATAAACTGTCGTTTTCTAATGCATTGAAACGAAGTTTATCTGCAGCATCTGCCGCATTCGATACTAACTCTCTTAAGAAAATTTCTTTGTTTGAATACAAAGAATGAATCATTAGCTGTAAAAGTTGTTTAACTTCAGTTTGAAAACCGTGTTTTTCGGTCTTAACGGCTTCTGCCATGGCTCTGTGACTCCTGCTGTGTGAATATCTTTATGCAGTGTTAAGTAAGGCCAAGCTAGACGTTTTCAAGGAAAAATTTCAGATTTATAACGATTTTCTACCAACAAAGGCGTGGGTTAACGTATTGCCGTCGATATATTCCAACTCTCCACCTACTGGTACACCGTGAGCAATACGGGATGCAGTGACGTTTTTTTCAGCACAGAGCTGCGCTATGTAGTGAGCGGTTGCTTCACCTTCAATCGTTGGGTTTGTAGCTAAAATCACTTCAGTAAAAGTTTTATTAGTAAGCATATCAGCCAGTATATTTAACCCCAAGTCATCAGGACCTATACCGTCAATAGGAGATAAATGCCCCATGAGTACAAAGTACAACCCTTTGTATGATCCGGTTTGTTCTATTGCGTTGATATCTTGTGGCGATTCAACAACACACAACAAACCACTTTCAGAACGAGCTGGATGAGCGCAGATATCACAGAGTTTCGATTCCGTGAAGGTTCTACATTGTTCACAGTGATGAATATGTTCCATTGCGTTGTGCAACGCATGGCTAAGAGATAAAGCGCCGTCTCTGTTTCTTTCAAGCAGCTGAAATGCCATACGGGTAGCACTCTTTTTACCCACACCGGGTAAGCAGGTAAGGGCTTGGATAAGTTCTGAAAGTAACGGACTGTATTGCATAAAACTCTTCTATTTAATAAAAAGGCACCAAAAAATACATTGAGGTGCCTATTCGTATTTTTACACGTCGTGACTAGAACGGCATTTTAAAACCAGGAGGAAGCGGCATTCCGCCTGTTACGTCGCCCATTTTCTCTTTACTGGTTTCTTGAACACGACGTACAGCGTCGTTCATTGCCGCAGCAACAAGGTCTTCAAGCATGTCTTTGTCGTCGTCCATTAGACTATCGTCAATATCGACACGACGCACATTGTGGTTACATGTCATCGTCACTTTCACCATGCCCGCACCAGACTCGCCAGTAACTTCAATGTTGGCTAATTCTTCTTGTGTTTTTTGCATGCGCTCTTGCATTTGCTGCGCTTGCTTCATGATATTACCCATACCACCTTTAAACATAATCTACCTCTTTGTTTAATCGTTTAAGTGTTACCGCGCTTTTATCGATTCACCATCAATGTTGGCTTCAAAAACGCTAATTAAGTTTTGTATACAAGGATCCGTTTCTACTACATGATGGGCATGAGCATGACGCACCTTTCTAATCTTTTCTTGAATATGACTCGGTGTGCCTTCAGGGGAACCAAGCGTAATTTCTGTTTTAGTCTGATCACCTAATACCGCCTGTAATGCCTGAGCTAAGTGCGCTTTGGATGAATCAGAAATCAAGTGTTCTTGTGACGTATCCACCAGTAACCTCACAAGGTTACCTTCTCGTTCAAAGGTGCCATTTAATGCTATTTGTTTATCCAGCCCAGATAAAGAGGTTTGCTCGATAATGTGACTCCACTCATTTATCTGGCTAGCGTGAACTAGCTTATCGCCATTATCTAAAAAAGCGGCCAACGTATCGCCGGTCTCAATACCTACTGGTACATCACTGGGTTTGATGTCAGGCTCTTTGGGGTATGGCGCATCGTCAAAATCTGGTAATTCATCAACAGGTGTTATAGGCGCGGAATCAAAATTCTCGTTAACGCTGACTGTTTCTTCAATTTGGCTATCGTTAGTTTCCCAAGGCGGAGACAATTCCTTCACAGGCTCAGGAGGCACTTCCAATGAAATCTCGGATGAAGATTTGGGCGAAGGTTCAACAGGTTGGGCAGGTCTTGACGGCCGGCTAATCTCTAAAGGCTTTTTTACGCTATTTTTTTTCTCCGCTTGTGCAGACGCTTTTGCGGCTTCTGTTGCCGCACTTAAAGATTCACGTAGCGCTAATAATGCTTGCGTCTTTTCTAATGCTGAACTGTCAGATTGCTGAGTATCCACATTAACTTGAGAGTGTTCATGGTTTTGATACTCATTGTCTTGTTGCGGGAAAAAAGTCGCATTACGCTCATCTTCTAGCTGAGCCTGCTCCATATCCAATCTGTGATGATTCTCCCCATCTATATCTTCAAACCCCATGGGAATTTCAGCTGCGAAATGCTCATTCATAGCGTGGTCACCCACAGCAGAAGGACTTTGTTGTTCCATCATAGGCTGTGTATCGCGAGCGACTTCAACTGGCTCACTTTGAACTGAATGTCCTAAATGAACATCGCTTTGTATTTCCGGTGCTGAACTCTTTTCAATGAATTGTTCAGTGAATTGCTCTGGGGGTTGCTCTAGAGTTTGCTCAGGGCTTTTTTCTAGATTTTCCTCAATAGCTGCTGACGCTTCTTCAACAAAACTATGCTGAACTGTGTTTACTTGAGCTGTGCTTGTTTGATCTGCGCTTTCTTGAGCAGAGTCTTCCTGAACTGAGCTTGTTTGAACATCACTTTCTTGAACAGGGTTTTCTTGAACAAGCGCTTGATGTTCTGAAGCTTGTAATTCAGCTACATTTTGTTCACTCCCGTGTTGTTCAGTTCTTTGTTGTTCAGAACCGTGATGGATCCCAGTAGAGCTCGTATCAGGAGTCGGTAGGTTGTCGCTGGAATCAGTGGCCGTTGGCGGATTCTCAATAATCTCTTGTACCTGATTTCCGCTTAATGTTTGCACCCTAGGAGCAAAACTTGTCATTCTTAACAAGGTCATTTCCAAACAGGTTCTTCCATCAACGGATAAAGGAAGCTCTTTAATTCCCTCTAAGGTCAGTTTGTATAAGAGTTGAACATGTTCTGGCTGCAAGCGTTTCGCCATAGTAAAAATAGCACGAGCACTGGTTGTTTCTAATTTACAGGCTTCTGGTTCCCACTGAGTCAGTGCAATTTGATGAAGTAAGCTACTTAGCTCAGATAGTACTTGGCTATAATCAGGTGCTTGCTGGGCGAGTTGATCTACAAGCTCAAGTATTTGACCTTTTTGCTTTTCAATTACACCATTAAGTAACTTCAGTAAAAGTTGCTTGTCCATTAAGCCAAGCATATCTGTAACAACACTTTGAATAACCTTGTTGTCACCTTGGGCTATGGCTTGATCGGTTAAACTTAATGCGTCACGCATGCTCCCTTGCGCTGCACGAGATAACAACGATAGTGCAGGCGCTTCAAAGGGAATAGATTCTTGCTCTAGAATAAACGAAAGCTGTTTCCCTATTTGTTCACGGGAAAGCGCTTTTAAATTGAATTGCAAACAACGAGATAAAATAGTGATGGGTAGCTTTTGTGGATCCGTCGTAGCCAATAAAAACTTAACGTGAGGCGGTGGCTCTTCTAAGGTTTTAAGTAATGCATTAAAACTGTGCTTTGACAGCATGTGCACTTCGTCTATGAGATAAACCTTAAAACGACCGCGAGTAGGTTTATATTGCACATTGTCGAGCAATTCTCGAGTATCTTCTACCTTTGTTCTCGATGCCGCATCTATTTCCAGCAGATCGACAAAGTTACCTTGTTCTATGGATACACATGTATCACATACACCGCAAGGTTCAGCACTTTGTCCTTGATCGCAGTTTAAGCTCTTAGAGAAAATTCTAGCGATCGTGGTTTTACCCACACCTCGTGTACCGGTAAATAAATAAGCATGGTGTAGGCGGTCATTATCTAACGCATGGGAAATTGCGGTAACCACATGCTCCTGCCCTACCAACTCTGCAAATTTATTTGGCCGCCATTTTCTCGCTAGAACTTGATAACCCATAGGAATTTAATCGCCTTCGAATTCACAAATAGAGAACGGAGTAATTCCGTTCAATTTCATTTTATCTGCGCCACCTAAGTCTGGTAAATCAATGACAAATCCGGCATGTTCAACCACACCACCGAGTTTTCTAATTAATTTAGCCGTAGCGGTTATCGTTCCACCAGTGGCAAGTAAATCATCAATAAGTAATACTTTATTACCTTCACTCACTGAATCTTTATGAATTTCTAATGTATCAGTACCGTATTCAAGTTGATAATCTTCGCTTATCACTTCTCTAGGCAATTTTCTGGGCTTACGAACGGGAATAAATCCTACACCCATTTGAATAGCCAAAGGTGCACCAAAGATAAAACCTCGTGCTTCAGTTCCCGCTATTTTATCGAACCCCATTGGGCCATAGTGCTCCAATAAAAGCTCAATAGCACCACTAAAGGCTTTATGATCTTCCAAAACACTGGTCACATCCCGAAACATTACACCTGGTTTGGGATAGTCCGGCACACACTTAATGACCGACTTGATATATTCAGCTCTCAACGATTAACCCTTTTATATCTATAAATACAAATAAGCGATCTGTTGGCTTATTTGGTTACCCTTAACAGGGGCACTCTACTAATTTAGGACAGCGAATGGTAAAGGAAAGCGACACAAATTAATAGTGTCAACATTGTCCCAACGGTAGGATTATTTTCCAATACAAACAAAAAGCCCCGGCGTTAGCTGAGGTGTTTAAGCTTACCTTTCAGGGCAAATAGGAGTTTTGGTGAACAGCACAGGAGACTGTTCTGCTCTCTCATTGGATATCGGAGTTTATTTCAGGCATAAAAAAAGCCACCCTTTAGGATGGCTTTCTCGTAGCTCAAATGAGCTGAATAGAAGTCTGGCGATGTGCTACTCTCACATGGGGAAACCCCACACTACCATCGCCGCTAACGT
>NZ_JAFNJE010000089.1 GCF_017368475.1 Alteromonas sp. 5E99-2 | reverse complement strand
GGTGAGCGTTTATACCGAACCGGTGATGCGGTTAAGCAAACCCAGTCGGGTGAATTTGAGTTTATTGGTCGAGTTGATGAGCAAGTTAAAATACGAGGGTATCGTGTTGAATTAAATGAAATCAAACAACATCTGCTTGCCCTTGATGCGGTGTCAGATGCAGCGGTACTTGTTGAGTCGCAAGATGATAGAGCGCAGCTGTATGGATTTGTGGTAGCCGAAGGCCATAACAAGGACGATAACAAAGACCATAAAACAGACAACCAAACGCTAAACATCACTCATATCAAAGAGGCCTTATCAGCCCGCTTACCCGATTACATGATACCGAGTCGCTTTATTATCTTGGCTGACTTGCCGTTAAATGCGAATGGTAAATTGGATAAAAAAGCC
>NZ_JAFNJE010000088.1 GCF_017368475.1 Alteromonas sp. 5E99-2 | reverse complement strand
CGATGCGGGCAGGGATCGTGCGGGCGCGGCACATCGCGATGAGAACGTGGGCATAGTCACGGCAAACACCTTTACGGGCGTTGAACGTGTCAGTGGCAGTTGTACCCGCATGGCTGGCGAAGGGATCGTAGAGGAAATTATCTTTGATCCAAGCTGCTGCTGCGGCGACAAAGGCACCCCCTTGCAGTTGGCCTATCTCACCTCCGACAAAATCGTAGAAGTCCTCGGGGTGGCAGTACCGCGAGCCCATCATGTAAGGTGTTTCATCGTCGGATAAGTGTATCAGTGGGGTGCGGTGTAAGGTTTCTAGAGCAACGTCTTTGCGGTTCACGTCGACAATGGCTTCATAGGTGCATTGAAACGTCTCTGTGGCGTGTAGCCAAATGCGCTCTCCC
>NZ_JAFNJE010000087.1 GCF_017368475.1 Alteromonas sp. 5E99-2 | reverse complement strand
CGAAGGCCGCAAAATTGCGGGTGCCGGTCTGAACTTGCGTTACCTCGAAGGCATCAAAGATGCAGCCGGCGTGCGCGGTGGTTTGACCGACTTCTACAACATGCTGCAGACCGGTTTGGCTGATTGTGGGATGCTGTGGCCAGAAGCTGCGGTGACTTTCAAGATTGCTGAAGTTGCGCCTTACATGCTGCAAGCTGACCTTGGTGCTGTGAATTCCAAAACGATTACTGTGAATGCTGACTATTGGGCTACGCTGCCAGGTGAGGTCCAAGAGACCTTGAATGCTGTGGCTGTCGATTATCGTGATCATCTTGCAGGTATCGCAATGGAACGTGCTGAAGCGTCACGTGCAGCGTTCATCGAAGCAGGTGGGTCTATCATCGAGATTTCAACTGACGATCGTA
>NZ_JAFNJE010000086.1 GCF_017368475.1 Alteromonas sp. 5E99-2 | reverse complement strand
CATCTTTGGCCTAAAAGAACTGCCAGAAGACGGAACGCCACTGCGCCATCGTCATATCATGTTCGGGCACGCCTATAAGGGCCAGCCTTCAGGGCGTATTCTGCTTGATCGGTTTCAGGCAGGTGGCGGAACTCTATACGATCTCGAATATCTGGTGGCTGAGGATGGTCGGCGTGTTGCGGCCTTTGGCTATTGGGCCGGTTATGCAGGTGCTGCAATGTCGCTGCTAGCGTGGGCTGCACAGCAAGGCGACGGAACTTTACCTGATCTGTCAGACGTGAAGGATGCGCCCGGATTGCGTGATCTGATCGCATCCACGTTAGACGGGGCCACGCCCGCGTCTTTGGTGATTGGAGCCCTTGGTCGCGTTGGGTCCGGTGCGCGCGACCTTTGCACAGATTTGGGGTTGTCCG
>NZ_JAFNJE010000085.1 GCF_017368475.1 Alteromonas sp. 5E99-2 | reverse complement strand
GAGGCCGAGGTGATGTTGACCACCCGGCCCCAGCCTTTGGCGATCATGCCCGGCAAGGCCGCTTGCATCAGTGCGATTGGGGCCAGCATGTTGGCATCAAAAGCGGCGATAAAGTCATCCCGGCTCCAGTCATTCCACATGCCCGGAGGTGGGCCACCTGCGTTTGTCACGAGGATGTCGATGTCTTTTGCGACAGCCAAAACGGCGGCGCGGCCTTCTTCAGTCGACACGTCAGCAGCAACCGTGGTCACCTCAACGCCGTATGTCGCGCGAATTTCTGCGGCTGTTGCTTCAAGCGCTTCAGACCCACGTGCATTCAACACCAGATTGACGCCTGCTTCAGCTAGGGCCACGGCGCAACCACGCCCAAGCCCTTTGGATGACGCACAAACCAATGCTTGCTTTCCTGCGATTCCCAG
>NZ_JAFNJE010000084.1 GCF_017368475.1 Alteromonas sp. 5E99-2 | reverse complement strand
AAGCGAACAACTATCCGCTCGACACAGGCGATTTTGCTGATCGCGGCAAAGGGGCGGGGCTTGGCGCGAACCTCAATATCCCACTGCCCCCCGGCACCGGTCACACCGGGTATTTGGAAGCGATGGACGCACTCGCCCTGCCCGCCATACGCGATTTTGCCCCAGACGTGCTGATTGTAGCCTGCGGTTTTGACGCGGCAGCCAACGACCCACTGTCGCGCATGATGGCCCACCAAGGGACATTTAGCGCGATGACCCGCCAAGTCATGGACCTGACGGCAGACATCTGCGACGGCAAACTACTGATGGTTCACGAGGGCGGTTATTCAGAAATCTACGTCCCGTTCTGCGGCCACGCTGTCTTGTCCGAAATGTCTGGCAGTGCGATCACGGCCCCAGACCCTTACGGCGAGACGTGGATCAAGC
>NZ_JAFNJE010000083.1 GCF_017368475.1 Alteromonas sp. 5E99-2 | reverse complement strand
AGCTTGTTTGAAGCTTCGACGGTAGCGCAAATCGCGCAATTGTTTGTTGCGTTGACTGAGCAAGTATTAGCGTCACCGGATGTCCCGTTAGCTCAGTTGTCATTGCCAGTGCACAGTGAAAGCCAAGGTAAAGGAGTTGATTTCTCACATGATAATGTCTTGTCTCTATTCCAAAACAGTGTTGAGCGTCATGGCAATGCAATTGCCGTTACTGATGGTGACAATAGTCTAAGTTATGAAGCCTTAGATGCACGTTCAACTGCGTTAGCAGGGCAGTTACAAGCTCATGGGGTTAGTCATGGCGACTGTGTAGGTATGCTTGCAGAGCGTAGTTGTGACTTTGTGGTTGGGATATTAGCGGTATTAAAATCAGGTGGAATGTACTTACCGTTAGACAGTAAGCAGCCGGCTCAGCGCATACAGTTTCAACTGATAGACAGTGCAGCCAAGGTGGTCTTAACGACAGCAGA
>NZ_JAFNJE010000082.1 GCF_017368475.1 Alteromonas sp. 5E99-2 | reverse complement strand
ATCGGCAATTCAGCTAAGCTTGGTGCTTCACCTTCAACAAACCCCACATACAGCGCAATCAGCTCTTCAATAAAAATGTTCAGTGACCAGCCATCAGCCACAATATGATGAATACTCACCACCACATGGTATTGCTGCTCAGGTAAATCAATGATACTAACGCGGATCGGCCTTTCACTATCAAGCGCAAATGCCTGTTGTGATAACGCTGTCGCTTTCGCCTCCGCTTCAACTACAGTGGCTAACGAAAAACAGGCTAAATCAATCTCACAATGTGTTTGTACGTGCTGTTTAACCACATCACCATCAAGCACAAATAAGGTATTGAGTACATCATGACGTGCTATCAATGCTTCAACACTGCGTGTTAATGCCCTCTTATTTAAATCACCCGAAATCGCTAACACACCCGACATGTTATACGCCGCGCTTTCTGGATTAAGCTGCCATGTTAACCACAACCCTGTTTGG
>NZ_JAFNJE010000081.1 GCF_017368475.1 Alteromonas sp. 5E99-2 | reverse complement strand
CCAAACAGGGTTGTGGTTAACATGGCAGCTTAATCCAGAAAGCGCGGCGTATAACATGTCGGGTGTGTTAGCGATTTCGGGTGATTTAAATAAGACGGCATTAACACGCAGTGTTGAAGCATTGATAGCGCGTCATGATGTACTCAATACCTTATTTGTGCTTGATGGTGATGTGGTTAAACAGCACGTACAAACACATTGTGATATTGATTTAGCCTGTTTTTCGTTAGCCACTGTAGCTGAAGCGGAGGCGAAAGCGACAGCGTTATCACAACAGGCATTTACGCTTGATAGTGAAAGACCGATCCGCGTCAGTATCATTGACTTACCTGAGCAGCAATACCATGTGGTGGTGAGTATTCATCATATTGTGGCCGATGGCTGGTCACTGAACATTTTTATTGAAGAGCTGATTGCGCTGTATGTGGGGTTTGTTGAAGGTGAAGCACCAAGCTTAGCTGAATTGCCGAT
>NZ_JAFNJE010000080.1 GCF_017368475.1 Alteromonas sp. 5E99-2 | reverse complement strand
CTCCCAGTGCGTTGGTGTCCGCTTCGGAAAGACTCAAAACTTGAAGGTTGTCAAAGCGGGTCGTGCTGTTTTTGACCTTTTCCCACCACATGTCGGCCGTTCTGCCACCATAGGCGTAGATGACAACGTCGTCGGCTTTGCCGCATGACTGACGAATGATCTTTTCGCTAGGGAGCCCAAGTGCGACCCATAATTCAAGCTCACCGCTTAGGCTTTTCTGCCAAATGTCAGGCTCGTCGTCTGTTGACAGACCTCTGGTCATTTCCAACTGCTCGTGGGCATTCAACGCAAAAGCGAGGATGCGGACCATCAGGCGTTCATCCGTCTCTGAAGGATGTTTGGCAACGGTCAGTTTGTGGGTTTCGTAATAGTTGCGATCCATATCCGAAACGGACAGCTCAACTTTATAAATGGTGGCTTTTTGCGCCATAAGAATTCCCAGACTTGCAAAGATATAGATGCCTAGTGCGTCTGGTGACT
>NZ_JAFNJE010000007.1 GCF_017368475.1 Alteromonas sp. 5E99-2 | reverse complement strand
AAGTACCACAAGTACTAAAGCCCCAGCAAAACCGCCTCCGGTTTTTTGTACAAATGTGCCTGCAGAATAAAATAAACCCGTAGCTCTGCGGCCTGTTTTCCATTCAGAAAAGTCGGCTGAATCACCTAACATAGCGAAAAATAACGTTGGCATCATGGCGGCAAAAAACTCCGATATACACCCAATTGTGAAAATAGCGACTAAATTACTTGGTGGCACCCAAAATAAAACAGATACAAAAGCACTGCTTAGCAGTAAGGCGGCAATAAAGGTGTTTTTTCTGCCTAGCTTCGACACCAAAAAGTTGGTGGCGAGCGCTCCAGCAACAGACACTACAAGCAGCGCAGCAAAGTAACCGCCAGCAAGGGCTTCGTCCTGTATTGCGTATTTAAAGTAATAGGCGATTACGCCGTATTTAATGCCGTTGTACATCATGGTTAAAAAGCCCATGCCTAGGAGTATTAGCCAAGGTCTATTGGTTAATAAATCAATAATGTCTTGTTGTGAGCGAGAGCGCTCAGACTCTGGTGAGGCTAATAATTTACGTATTACCAAATACACAAGGGTAAAGACCATAGCAGCAAAAAGAAAAGTGGGTATAGACCGATAATAAAAGAATAAGGTGATAGCTAATAACGGCAACATAATGAAAGGAAGCTGCTGAGCGAGTTCTTTCATTTCAGTTTTTAAGTCGACGGTATGAGTGGTGGGAACATGAACCCGCTCACGAGTCGTACTTACAGTGATAATCATTAACGCGGCAAGCAAGGCTGCAAATAAATACATGGCGTATTGATAGCCTTGTGCACTATTACCTTGGCCAAAGTATTGGACTAGTTCAGGTAAGCCTCCCATAACCGCTAATCCACCAAGAAACGCACCTGCAAAACGGTAGCTTGATAAACGAGTACGCTCTGTATCTGAAGGGGTCATTACTCCCATGAGGGCAGAATAAGGTACATTGTTGAAGGTGTAGGCTAGTGTTAAGCCTATATAGGTAACATAGGCGTAAACCAGTTTGGCATTAGGACTAAAATCTGGAGTGGTAAAGCACAGCACCATAAAAAGACAAAGGAACGGCGTAGACACAACTATCCAAGGACGGAATTTACCCCATTTGGTTTGAGTTCTATCAGCAACCATACCCATGATAATGTCAGTGATACCGTCAGATAGCCTGACTACCAGAAAAAGTATTGCAGCTGCAGACGCAGTTAATCCAAATGTGTCAGTATAAAAAACGGCTAAGTAAGCCAAAGCGCCACGCCAAACTAAGTTAGCAGCGGCATCGCCCATTGCATAACCGGATTTTTCAATGAAAGATAATTTATGTGCCATGCTAGACCTTCACTATTCTGCTCGGTTAGAAATGAATGTGCGATAGGCAATTGCGCTATTTTTTAGTGTGCGAACTTGGGTGTTGTAATCGACATAAATAATGCCAAAACGCTTTGATAAGCCTTCTGCCCATTCAAAGTTGTCCATTAGGCTCCACGCGAAGTAACCGCGAATATCAACACCAGATTCAATGGCATTGTGAACTGCCATTAAATGGCCTTGAAAATAGGAAATTCTGTCGGCGTCATCAACCTTATTGTTGATGAGCTTATCTGCCATAGCGGCGCCATTTTCTGTTATGTAAACTGGAGGCAAGTCGTAAGCGTTATTTAATTCTAAAAGAATATCGGTCAATGCTTGAGGGTAAACTTCCCAACCTATATCGGTTTTTGGCGGATTTGCTTCGTGCTCGTGATAAAGGGTGTCGCCTTCTAGTGGGGCTGAATACGTTAAACGGGTGTAATAGTTAATTCCAATAAAATCCATAGGCTGGCAAATAACTGCAAAGTCACCATCTTCAATTGGTGGGCGCTCACTTTCATCTAAAAGGTTAAACACATCTGGATAGCAACCGTCAAACAAAGGCTTGATATACCAGTGGTTAATGTATTCATTGGCACGGGTTGTTGCGATTTCATCTTCATTTGAATTTGAGCGCGGGTAACATGGAGTAACGTTTACAACAATGCCTACTTTGGCTTTTTGGGTATGTGTACGAATTGCTTTCATACCATATCCGTGTGCGAGTAAAATATGGTGAGCTGCGGTGCGTCCGTTCTTAACGCCTTTTTTGCCCGGTGCATGCACTCCTATTTCATACCCTAGAAACGCCGAACAAAAAGGTTCGTTGAATGTTGCATAACTCTCTACACTGTTACCTAAACGAGAGGCTACAGCATTGGCATATTCAGCAAATCGAAATACCGTATTTCGATTTAACCAACCACCACTATCTTCAATATGTTGTGGTAAATCCCAATGATACAGAGTGACGAAACTTTTAATTCCTCGTTCTGTTAACCCTTCAATCAGCGCTTCATAAAAACCGATACCTGTTTCATTTATGCTTCCGTCTTTATTCATAACTCTAGGCCAAGCAATGGAAAATCGGTAAGCATCGACACAAAGAGAAGCAATTAGATCTAAATCTTGCTCCCAGCGTTGAATGTGTTCACAGGCTATGTCGCCATTAGTTTTATCAATGATGGTATTTTCTTTTTTACAAAAGGTATCCCAGATACAAGGAAGACGACTATGAACACCGCCTTCTATTTGATAACTAGACGTCGCCACACCGAAAAGAAAGCGCTTTTTTGATAATTTTGAATTATCGGGAAGTGTCAACTTTTGCATATAGATATACCTTTTGTGGGAATTTCACTATGAAAATCAAAGTATCTTACATGTTAATGTAAATAATTTATTTAAATTGTTATATTGTAATTTGCTTTATACCATGTAATTATGTTTTTGAGAAAGCGCTTTCTTTCTGTTTGAGGTAATATTTTAAGGAGTTGCACGTGCATAACGAAAATTCAGTGAACACACGATTTGCATTAGTTTGCTTAACATCTTTGTTCTTTATGTGGGGATTTATTACTTGTTTGAACGATTTATTAATCCCTTATCTTAAAGACGCATTTGATCTGAATTACACCCAAGCATTACTCATTCAATTTTGTTTCTTTGGCGCATATTTTATTGCATCTCTGCCTGCTGGCTGGCTTGTAGGACGTATTGGTTTTAAAAAAGGCATTGTGACTGGGCTTAGTATTGCGAGTATTGGCTGTCTTTTATTTTTGCCAGCAGCAAGCCTACATATATACAGCGTATTTCTTTTAGCGCTTTTTGTTTTAGCTACTGGAATTACACTATTGCAGGTATCAGCTAACCCTTATGTGACTGCACTTGGTGAGGCAAAAACTGCGTCGTCGCGACTCACAATGACACAAGCCTTTAATGCATTTGGAACCACGGTGGCCCCTTCTTTTGGAGGTTGGTTACTATTTAGTGAGCTGGAAACGTCAGGTGCCGCAGGTGCTGAGGGTGTGAGGTTACCTTACTTAATATTAGCTGGGGCGTTGTTGGTATTAGCTATTACCTTTGCCTATTTAAAATTGCCGACCATTCTTCAGCAAGAAAAAACCAGTGGAGAATCGATTTTTGCTCCTATGGCTAGAAAGCACTTGTCTTTAGGTATGTTAGGCATTTTTGTTTATGTTGGCGCTGAGGTGGCTATAGGAAGCTTACTTGTCAGCTATATAAAAGAAGTGTCCGGCCTTAATTTAAATGAACAAAGCGCCGCATCTTATCTTACCTATTATTGGGGGGGAGCAATGGTAGGACGCTTTGTTGGTGCGCTAGTTATGCAGAAAGTCTCTGCGCATAAAGTACTTTGTTTTAATGCGGTAATGGCGGCAGTGTTGATATTTACCAGTCTACAAAGCTCTGGGCAACTAGCTATGTGGTCACTATTAGCTGTAGGCCTTTGCAATTCGATCATGTTCCCAACTATTTTTAGCCTCGCACTGCAAGATTTAAAGCATCAAACAAGCCAAGGCTCTGGTCTTCTGTGCTTAGCAATTGTAGGTGGTGCATTTATTCCGTTATTACAGGCTTATATTGCGGATATTCAGGGGCTGCCAATTTCGTTTGTAGTTCCTATTGCGTGTTATTTTTATATTGCTTATTACGGCCTGATTGGCAGTAAAGTAAATGATGTAAACAAGGAAAAATTAGCATGAAAAAATCTATTTTAGCCAGTGTTATCTCTGTTTTTATTTTAACTGGGTGTCAACAAGATAATTCCGTTCATGATGTCACTGCGGACGTTAAAAAAGACATCTCAATTTGGCCTGCAATTGTAAGTGAAGTGAAACACAGCGACGAGGTTGAAGCAAAAGTAGAGGCTTTGCTAGCCAAGATGAATACTAGGCAAAAAGTCGCCCAAATGGTGCAACCTGAAATTCGCGATATTACCATTGATGATATGCGCAAATATGGATTCGGTTCATACTTAAATGGCGGTGGCGCGTTCCCCAATGACGATAAGTATGCCACGCCAAATGATTGGATAGCGCTTGCCGAGTCGATGTATCAGGCATCTATAGACGACAGTGTTGATGGCTCAGCCATACCCACTATGTGGGGTACCGACGCTGTACACGGTCATAACAATGTTATTGGAGCTACCTTGTTTCCTCACAATATTGGATTAGGCGCGGCGAATAATCCAAAACTCATAGAACAAATTGCCAAAGCCACGGCCACAGAAGTAATGGCTACTGGGATCGATTGGGTATTTGCCCCAACAGTGGCAACGGTGAGAGATGATAGGTGGGGTCGCACTTATGAGGGGTATTCTGAAGATCCTGAAATCGTGAAAGCTTATGCGTCTGCCATCGTTCATGGTTTACAAGGGTATTATGGCTCAACCTTTATGGGTGATGACAGGGTTATCAGCACAGTTAAGCATTTTCTAGGTGATGGCGGTACTGTGGGCGGGGACGATCAAGGAGACAATATTGCACTAGAACAAGACCTTTTCGATATTCATGCACAAGGTTATGTTGGTGGCCTAACGGCTGGTGCGCAAACAGTGATGGCATCATTCAACAGCTGGAATGGCGAAAAAATTCACGGCAACAAATATTTGCTCACTGACGTTTTGAAAAATCAAATGGGATTTGATGGGTTTGTTGTAGGGGATTGGTCAGGGCATGGGCAAATAAAAGGGTGTTCTAACACCAATTGCCCTCAGGCCATAAATGCGGGTTTAGATATGTTCATGGCGCCCACGTCTGATTGGAAGGGGCTTTTTAAAAATACCGTAGAGCAAGTTGAAAGTGGCATTATACCTATGAGTAGGATTGACGATGCTGTGCGCCGAATTCTTCGAGTTAAAGTAAGAGCGGGGTTATTCGAAAAGCCAAGTCCAGCGGCGCGACAATTTTCGGGTAAAACGGAACTAATTGGATCGGCTGAGCACCGAGCAATAGCCAGAGACGCGGTAAGGCAGTCTTTAGTTTTACTTAAAAACAATAACAATATTCTTCCACTTTCCCCTGCTTCAAAAATATTTATTACTGGAGATGGAGCTGACAATATTGGGAAATCTGCGGGAGGTTGGAGCATAACTTGGCAAGGAACCGGCAACACCAACAAAGACTTTCCTAGTGGAACTTCCATTTTTCAAGGGTTTAAAAACCAACTAAGTGTTGCTGGTGGCGCTATCGAGCTTGGAGACGACGCTAGTTTCCAAGTACGCCCCGATGTTGCCATTGTTGTATTTGGCGAAGATCCCTACGCTGAAGGACATGGAGATAGACCCAACTTGACCTACCAACGGGATAATGACAATGACTATCAAATTTTAACGAGTTTAAAAGCTAAAGGTATTCCCGTTGTGGCCATTTTTGTGACTGGGCGACCAATGTGGATTAACCCTGAGCTAAATGCGTCTGATGCGTTTGTTGTTGCCTGGTTACCGGGGACGGAAGGCGAGGGTATTGCTGATGTATTACTGACTGACGTTGACGGGAATCAACAATATGATATGACAGGGAAGTTGTCGTATTCATGGCCTGCATCACCTTATCAGTACTCGGTTAATCGTGGAGATAGCAATTATTCACCCTTGTTTCCGTATGGATATGGTTTGAATTATTCCGATAAGGTGACTGTTGAACAGGTGTCTGAAGATGTAAAAAACAGCCATAGCGAAGTTTATAAAGGTGCGCCTATTTATGTGGGTAAACTCAATACTCCTTGGGTACTTTGGTTGAATAACCAAGATACAAAAAAACAAATCACCTCTAGTTCTGTCAGTGTTGATGGGATTAAATTCCGTACTTATGACAAGAATGTGCAGGAAGACGCGTTTCAAGTAACTGCGAATTCAGCTACGCCTGTCCGTGTTTATATCGAGAGCAAAGGTTCATTCCGCGAAGATTTATCTAGGAATGTGAACGAAAATGCCAATTTAGAGTTTGAATACCAGGTTAGCCAGCCCTTAAAGGGTAAAGCGTGGTTGACGCTGCAATGTGATAACGGCGAGACGTGTGGTATTCGTGTGGATATCAGTAGTCAGTTGTCTGAGGCTGGAGGCTGGGTGCGCTACTCTGTCCCACTAGCATTACTCAATGAAAAAGGGATGAAGTTCGTTGATACTACAAGCCCGTTTGGCATTGAGATTAAGGGTAGTGTTGAGCTGCGTATTGCAAATGTTGAATTTGTTCTTGATGGCCAAGAGTAATGAATGTCAGGCTTGAAAAGCTGCCATTAAAGGAAAAGTTAGGCTATGCCTGTGGCGATGGTGCATCTAATTTCTATTGGCGAACGTTCGATCTGTTTTTATTTATATTCTACACCGATGTGTTTGGTATTCCTGCTGCGACAGTAGGCACCATGATGCTTGCAACTCGTCTTATCGACGCTGTAACAGATCCAATAATGGGAGCCATTGCCGATAGAACTCAAACTCGATGGGGAAAGTTTCGCCCCTATCTATTGTTGGGCGTGTTGCCACTAGCGTTAGGCGGAGTCCTTACCTTTACCGTGCCCGATGTTGGCGACCAAGGAAAAGTGGTTTGGGCATACGGTACCTATATATTTATGATGCTGGCCTACACCTTCATTAATGTTCCTTATGGTGCATTAATGGGGGTTATGACAGGCGATTCTCAGCAAAGAACAACTCTTACTAGCTTTCGCTTTATTGGCGCTTTTGGTGGCGGAACCTTGGTCGCCTATTTTACCCCTGAACTGGTGCAGTGGTTTGGTAACGGAAATGAGCAGCAGGGGTGGCAATACACTATGGCGTTTTACGGTGTAATTGCAGTTATGCTGTTTAGCATTACCTTTTTTACATCGAAAGAGCGCGTGGTGCCTACTCGCAAACAAGAGCAAAGCCCGATTGCTGATATAAAGGACTTATTAGCCAATAAACCTTGGGTTATTTTGTTTGTGCTTGCTCTCGTCATCATGCTTACGATCAGTTTGAGAGGCGCAAGTGGGACTTACTACTTTAAATATTTTGTTGAAAGAGAAGATTTAATTGGTGCATTTAGCACCGTGTATCTTTTGTCATTGGCTTTAGGTGCGGCATCTACTCCGTTACTTACAAAATTTGTGGATAAAAAGAAGCTACTGTTCATATTAATGGGCTTGGTGACGGTTTTATCCATTGCGCTGTATTTTGTGCCGGCCAATGCAATGACGTTAATCTTCGTGCTACAAGCGGCCATTGGTCTTTGCTTGGGTCCTAAGTCGCCTTTGGTCTTTTCAATGTACGCAGATGCCGCAGATTACAACGAATGGAAAACGGGCCGAAGAGCTACGGCCATGACATTTTCTGCTGCAGCTTTCTCGCAAAAGCTAGGAGGAGCCTTAGCGGGAGCGACCATAGGTTGGTTATTGGCAAGTATGGGGTATCAGGCGAATCAATTGCAAAGCGCGGAATCTCAATGGGGAATTGTGTTGTTAATGTCCCTTATTCCTGCCGGCTTTGCGGCACTTTCTCTGTTTTTTATCACGGGCTATCCGTTAGATGAAAAGAGCGTAAGTGAAATGCAACAGGACTTGCTTGATAGAGGCAGTAAGGCGTCGCTATGATTGGGCAAAAAGTGCCGTACTATCAGTGTGATGTGACGAAGGCCGTAGTGTTAACATCACCCTTGAGTATGCCTAAAGCAGCAGGTTTCTTATGGAATAAGAAAATGATGTTGCAAATGAACTGTAGGGGGTATGCCGTTGCACAATTTATGCAGCCAGAACCTACAAAATATTCAACAGGGCCAAGCTTAGAGGCGACAACCTTTATGCAACCTGAGCATCATTATCATGCTCAGCACCCTGGACGGTTTTTCTATGTGAAAAGCCATAACGAGGACCAATTGTACTCTCTGCCGTTCGAACCTGTGCGCCACGTGCCGGCAATATTTGAGTTTCATATTCTTGAACATGCATTGGTGTGGAAAATTCGCCATGGCGATTTATTTTTTGAGTTAAAAGTAGAATTGGTGCCAGATAGAGGTGCGGAATTATGGACTTTGCGAATTGAAAATGTGGGAGAAACAGCGCAAAAGTTTGAGCTTTACCCCTGCTTTTCAATTGGCTTTTTATCTTGGATGAATCAGTCAGCGGACTTTAATGAACAGCTAAATGGCATTGTCGGAAATAAAATTACGCCTTACCAGAAATTAGCTGATTACTACCGTAATAAACACTTAAAAGAACGTACATTCTTACTTGCGGATGCGCCAATTACAAGCTGGTGCGCGAATGCCGAAAGCTTTGAGGGGCTGGGTGGCTTGCATAATCCTGATGGCATTGTACTAACTGAATTGAACCGTCAAAGCGCAAAATACGAAGTCCCAATAGCTGTATTACAGCAAAGCGTAGAGTTGGAAAGGGGAAGCTCAAAAACCTTCAGGTACCTGTTTGGCGCAGAATCAAATGAAAAAGAAATTTCGGCATTAAAAAATGAATTTTTAAC
This sequence comes from Alteromonas sp. 5E99-2, assembly GCF_017368475.1. GTDB lineage: Bacteria > Pseudomonadota > Gammaproteobacteria > Enterobacterales > Alteromonadaceae > Alteromonas_F. Next base: position 186,602 of record NZ_JAFNJE010000007.1, on the reverse strand, counting down.
TAAGCAAGGCGCTACCCGGGTTAGTGCGGCGAACGCCATTTATAACACTAGGGCCACTCCGGCATTAAAAATAAAAACACCGGACCAAGACTTTGATCGCTTCGTAAATCAATGGTTGCCTCGGCAAGCCTTTTACCATGGCGATGTAAACCGCCTAACGACAGATCCACAAACCAGAAATTACTTGCAAGACGCAATGGGAATGGCCTACTTAGGAGGAAGGTCTACACGAGAAGCGCTGGCAATGGCGTTGTCTCAACAAAATTCCGATGGCTCTATGCCTGACGGTGTCTTGTTACATGTAAACGCCGAATTAAAATATATCAATCAGATCCCCCATTCAGATCACTGTGTGTGGTTACCTATATGCTTGAAATCCTACTTAAACGAAACGGATGATAGCGATTTTTTGGAAGAGCCCTTGCCCTTTGCTGACAAAGCAGAAAATGCCACTGTAGCTGAACACTTAGATTTGGCAATGCAGTGGTTAAAGGCCAATCTTGATGACAATGGACTGAGCCTGATTCAGCAAGGGGACTGGTGTGACCCAATGAATATGGTTGGGCATAAAGGCAAAGGCGTGTCTGCATGGCTAACTATGGCGACATCGTATGCCTGGATTGAATGGGCGTCGATATGCCGGTGGGTTGGAGATAGCAAGAAAAGCGTATATTGGCAGCACGAAGCAAACGCAATGAACAGTCGGGGTCACAAGGCGTTTTGGAAAGATAAGTGGTTTGCCCGAGGAATTACTGATGATGGGCGCTTATTTGGAACTGAGGTTGATAATGAAGGTAAAATGTACCTTAATCCACAAAGCTGGGCCATGCTCAGTGGCATGCTTCCTTCAAATGAAGCCCAGTCTTTAATTGAAAAGGTTAAACAAAATTTAGATACACCTTATGGGCCAGTAATGTTATCTCCTGCTTATACTGAAATGGTTGAAGATATTGGCCGAATGACACAGAAATACCCAGGTTCAGCGGAAAATGGTTCTGTATATAACCATGCTGCCGCGTTCTACGGGTTTGCCTTGTATCAATATGGTTTTGCCAATGAAGGGTTTAAAGTGTTGAAAAAAATGCTGGTTACCCCCGAAGATGTTTTGCAACGAGGGCAGTTACCTGTATTTATACCTAACTATTATCGCGGAGCATGGAAAGAAAACCCATCTCATGCTGGGCGTTCCAGTCAATTGTTTAATACTGGCACTACTGCTTGGTTTTATCGCACTCTTGTAGAGGGCTTGTTTGGCTTGTCTGGAAATGCCAAAGGTTTGCATATTAACCCTCAATTACCAGATGAATGGGATAAGGTTTCAGTAACTCGACGCTTTCGTGGCGCACGTTTTGTGTTCGATATTCAAAAAGATCCTAATATTACCGAGATTCTTGTATTCATGGATGGAAATCGACTTTCTGAGCCTTTAATTACTGATATTGAAGCTAATAAACATTACGCAGTTACCGTGAAGGTTCCTCTATGAGTTCTGTTGTATTTGTTGTTATGGGGGTGAGTGGTTGCGGTAAGTCTGCTATTGCTCAGTTTCTCGCGAAAACCTGTGGTGGCAAGTTTATTGAAGGCGATGATTTACATACTCGTGAAGCCAAACAGAAAATGTCAGGTGGTATACCATTAAACGATTCTGATCGCGTCCCTTGGTTAAAGCGCATTGTGTCTGAATGTTCTGACCTAAAGGAAAGTGGGAAACCTATTTTTGTCACCTGCTCTGCACTAAAACAGCAATACCGGGATAGGTTGGGCCTTATGCCTCTGTCTCTCTATTTTTTATATTTAGATATTACGCAAGAAACAGCCTGTGAAAGAGTCACCAATCGAAAAGGGCATTTTTTCCCGGAAAATATGGTGGCCAGCCAGTTTGATACCTTGGAACCTCCTTTAAGTCATCAAGATAATGTCATTTCCATTGATGCCAACGACTCTCTTGACTCTGTTTTACAGGCGTCTTTAGCAAAAGTGAAATCTGTGATTAAGGATGAGTAGATGAAGTGTATATTTCCCATTGTTGTCTTAAATGTGATGGCTAACACCAGTGCGTTTGCCGAGCAAGATATTCTCGATGTGAATTACGCTAAACGGGCTCCTTTTATTGATGGAAAAAGTGATGATGTGGAATGGGGGCAAAGTCAGTGGCAAAACATTAACTTTCCTTTGATTGGTGCGCTACCCGATTCAGCAGATTTTTCGGGTAAATACCGACTTTTATGGGATCACGGCTATTTATATCTAAATGTAGTTGTTGTTGATGATGTGCTGTACGACAGGTTCCCCAATCCGTTGGAAAGGTATTGGGATGATGATTGCGTAGAAATCTTTATTGACGAAGACGCTTCAGGTGGAGAGCATCTAAAAACGTACAATGCGTTTGCATATCATGTTGCTTTAGATGGAAACGTAGTCGATATTGGCCCTGATATCTCTTCGGATAAGACGCATTTTTTGCTATTGAATGAACATGTTAGCAGTCGCTGGTCTAGAAGTGATAAGTTTCCATATGAGACTAATTGGGAATTGAAAATACAAGTTCACAACGATACTTTCTCTTCAACGAACAACCCTAATAAAAGTAGGGTTAACTTAGATGAAAATAAAAAGATTGGGTTTATGCTAGCTTACTGTGACAACGATGGTAGTGAAGAGAGAGAGAGCTTTGTTGGCTCTCACTATATTGAAGCTGTAAATGGCGATAAGAATTTAGGTTACAAAACCGCTGATGTGTTTGGCATTATCAAACTAGTTAAATAACTTGAATCCTGTTTAAGAAACGTCGCTCAATTCTAACAGCACCGAGTGTCAAGATTAAAATTAGCATTTTCAAACAAACACTTGCACCATTCCTTAAACAGGATTCAGGTTAAATAGTTAGCTATTAAATTAAATCTGAGTCGCTAAGTGACTGTGAAGGCGATATTAATTTGATAATGTCATTGACTGTTTTTAGACAAGCATATTGGTTTTCTATGTCGTATAGGTTTGCTTCGTGGGCCTTTTTGTTTCTATCCCCACAAGCGTCTTTTACAACCCACATCGGGTAATTGTGTTGAGCCCCTCCAATAACAGTAGCACGGATACAGCCGCTAGTAGATACGCCTGAAATCAATAAAGAGTCAATTTCATTTAGTATTAACCAAGCCGACAGGTTTGTGTCGATAAAGGGGCTTGGGCCAGACTTTTCGAAAATAGGTTCGTTTGATAAACGGCCCATTCGCGTATCTATCTGTATTAAATTCGAACCAAGAGTGAACTTCTTTAATTCTGGTTTCATTTGGGGCAGTATCGAGTTTTGATTTTCTTCAGTGATAACCAGTGTTGTAAAGCAAATTGGAATAGCGGATAAACGCAAAGCACTTAATAACCTTTGGTTTGCATTAATAATATCATCCGTTGCGTGATAAAAAGGAGTCAATGCTCGTGTGAATCCATTGGTCATACTTACGACGATAAGTGCTGGCTTTTTACCAAATTTGAGCTCACGTGGTTCTAATTCATCTTGTATCATTAGTTCCCCTCCTTTTGAGTATAAAAAATACACAGATTTAATGTAAGCATAGACACAATATGGGTATTGATAAAACCAAAAGTAGAAATGAGGTTGTTTTTTCGTTATGTTTTTGTGTGATTTGTAATCGAATATTCTGATATTGTTGAATTTTGGTTTTTAAGGGACGCATACCAGATGAAATGTTTTTATCTTTTATTTTATATTTCTATCAGTAGCCTTTTTGTTTTAGTTGGGTGTGGAGGGAGTGGAGGAAATAGCAACACGCCTATTAACAACAGTCAAGAAAGCACAGGTGAACTTACTTTCGAAGATGGTGTATTTGAAGAAAGTACACTTTTTGAAGCACAGTGTGCGACACCTCGAAGTGGTGTCGATGCCTTTACTGGAATAGCGTTCCCAGATATTCAAGGTTCTGTATTAGCAGAAAACCTGTGGCTGCGTTCATGGACTTATGAATCTTATTTATGGTTTGACGATGTTGATTATTCAGGCCCTGATACATCTACTGTTGCTAGTTATTTTGCACAATTAAGAACTAATGAAATTACGGATTCGGGTAGGCCAAGAGATAACTTTCATTTTAGTCAAATTACAGCTGATTATAACGAACTGACTCAAGGGGGAGTGACTCGAGGTTATGGGTTTGATTGGCAACGCAATAGCGATAGCGTTCCCAGAGAGTTTATTGTCCGTTTTACAGAGCCAGGTTCCGCCGCAGCAACGGCGAATATTCCAAGAGGCGCTAAGTTGTTAACAGTCGATAGCGTCGATTTTGTAAATGCCTCCTCTTCAAGCGATATTGACATTATTAATACAGCCTTATTTCCCAGCGAAGCAGGGCTTATACATTCTTTTGAGTTCGAATTAGTTGATGGTTCGACATTGAGTGTTTCCTTAACTTCTGAAAATGTTGACGTGTTTGCAGTACAAAATGTCGATGTAATAGATGCACCTGCTGGTAGAGTGGGATACATCCAATTCAACTCTTTTATCACGCCCGCCCAAAGTGATTTGATATCAGCTTTTAACTTCTTTGAACAACAAGGTATCAATGAGCTGGTCATTGATTTGCGTTATAACGGCGGTGGCAGCGTTGCCTTGTCGTCACAAATTGCATTTATGGTGGCTGGCGCTTCCCAGACGAATAATCGATTGTATGAAACACTATTGGCAAATGGTAAATTTCGTGAGGATAGTGAAATACCATTTTATGGGTTAGAGATTGACTATGAGGCAAATCCTGCTGTGTTTACCAACACAGTTCTACCTAGTCCTGAATTAAGTCGCGTGTTTATTTTGTCTACGGGAGATACATGTTCAGCCAGTGAATCACTGATTAATGGTTTACGAGGTATCGGTATAGAGGTGGTACTCATTGGCGATACCACATGCGGTAAACCCTTTGGCTTTTTTCCCACTGATAATTGCGGTACAACCTACTTCACAATCCAATTTCAAAGTATCAATGAGCTGGGGTTTGGTGAATATCAAGACGGTTTTATACCAACAATAAATCCGTTATTTGGTGATGAGCTTCCTGGCTGTAATGTAGCTGATGACTTTAGTCAGCCATTGGGCAGCGAATCTGAAGCTCTGTTTGCCACAGCACTTAACTATATGGTGGATGGTGTATTAGCTTGTCCAACAACGGCTGCGGCAACACTTGATGAGGTAGAGAAAACAACAGTATCAGATAAGTTGAATCGCCGTAGAGAGGTCGTTTTAGACGCAATCATTCATGAAACAAGAGAGCGAGTATTGAATCCTTAGGTGTAATTTGGAGAGCATCGTTTTATTATAGGCCCATAAATTATTTTCTAAGAAGGATAACAGGGTGAATAAAGCTGTGCTCACTACTGCAGTGGTTGCTTTACTAATGGTACTTTTACCAGGGCCGTTATATAAATTTAATGTCCTTGAATTAGCTCCTGCATTTTCAAGTTTTAGATTTGGAGTTTATGTGGGTGGAGTCGCGTTTCTACTGATTATTACTCAATTTCTCTTTGCTCGTAGTTCAATGAATATTGCGGTCATACTGGCCGCTACTACCTGTGTAATCGTTGCCGTAGGTATTCCTGTTAGCATGATGAAAAAGGCAAAAGGTTTACCGCCTATTCATGATATTACAACTGATGTGCAGCAACCTCCTGAATTTAATTGGGTGCTGAAAGACCGCGCTGACGCGCCAAATCCTGCCGAATATCTAGCTGGTGAGGTAACTAAACAACAACTAGATGCTTACCCTGAACTTGCAACACAAGTATTTAATGCCAGTGTTGATGATGTACAAACCGCTGCTACATCTGTTGTAAATGAGTTGGGGTGGACGCTTGTTCACTCAGATACGTCGTTACATACAATCGAAGCAACTGAAGCGTCGTTTTGGTTTGGATTTAAAGACGATGTGGTTATCCGTATTCAAGGCCAAGATGGTCAAACTCGGGTTGATGTACGCAGTAAATCTAGAGTGGGGCGCAGTGATTTGGGGGCAAATGCACAGCGTATTCGAACTTTCCAATCTGCGCTGAGTAAACAAATTCAATGACTGAACGTACTATGTGGGTAGATGCTGACGCATGCCCTAACGTGATTAAAGACGTGTTGTTTAAAGCGTCTACACGCACCAAAATTCCCCTGACCTTAATTGCTAACCAGTACCTGCGCACACCATCTATTCGCTGGATTACTGCCGTGCAGGTGGATCAGGGTTTTGATGAAGCCGATAACGAATTAGTTCGCAGAGCAAACGCAGGGGATATCGTGATCACAAGTGATATCCCATTAGCTGATGAACTTATCGACAAAGGGGTTCGGGTGTTAACTCCACGAGGAGAGGTTTTAGAAAAGGAAAATATAAAATCTCGATTAAATATACGAGACTTTATGGATACTATGCGTAGCTCTGGCGTTCAGACTGGAGGGCCACCGCCGATGAGTACGAGCGAAAAACAAGCATTTAGTAACGCATTAGATAAGTGGATTCACTCTTAATAAAGGGCGTTATCGAATACCACGGGTGATAATTTTTGAAAATCTTGTTCCAAACGCTGTTTATGACTGTAGTCTGGGGAAATCATATATCGCTTAGGAAGTGATTCTTGCTCTTGTATTCTCTGTGAAATACGAATAAAAGCGTCTTTTCCATATTCAATATAACGTTCACCCCAAGATGTGGAATAGATGGTCACAATATCATCTACATGTGCCTTTAATCTTGAAGATTCCATATTGAGTACACATAGGCAGGCAGTAATTTCATTTTTTGCTAAAAGCTGTTCTCGGCCTAAAGAGTTCACTTTTAATGGTTTAAACAATTTGGACGCATAAAGTGCTAAATTCTGAAGGTCCCCTTCGGTTACCGGCTCGGAGTCATAATCTAAAAGTAATTGGGTATTTTTATCTATTATGCGATTTACTATGCACCACATGAGCAAATGAGTAGTTGATGAGTCAGTACGTACTTTGTAAGGTCTTGCTTCTTTGTCTGGTGCGGTAAGAAAATCCCCTGAGTATAAAGTCCATTGCCGGCTACCATCTTTTTGACGCTTTGCTCGAATTGTCGCGACAGGGCAGTATAGCTCTTCTCCAAATCCGCTGCGCAAAATATCAATTTTGTTAGACTTTTTAGCATAGAAGCTTTCTAAGCGGCGGCCGAGTACTGTCATATCTTCTTGACTTACCGTATGTTCAAGATCTCTAAACTTTTTGGACATACGGCGGTAGCATTGAATTAGAAACCTGTGTATCCGCTTACTTAACATGACATGCTTGGAGAAAGGCCAAGAATGTATATGATCAAACTCTTTTATTTTTTCTTCAGACCATCCCCATTTAGATACATAAAGGGACATGATTTGATGTTTAAATGTACGTCCGCTGTCGGCCACTTTCACACTAAGTTGGGCATGGCTTTTTATATATAAGCACTCTTGAAGTAGAGTTACGATGTCATCTTTTTTAACTTTACTATAATGTCGAATTAGCACATCGAACATGAATGTATATGGGTCTATAGGCTCTGCTTTCCCTGATGATTCGTTGGTGTTGTGTACAAGGCGTTTTAATTCATTGCACATAGGCTGGTGTGTTTCTATATTCTCTAAAAACACCTCTAGTTTTGCCATTTTTAGCACTGATTTAAAAGGGCTATCCATCGCTTTGCTTAGTTGCCAAATGGCCGCGCCGAATAACTCACTGGGATCCATTTTTTCGATATTGCCTAAATCCATTAACCAGGCAGGATCAGGAGACACGCCTTTTTTCAAAGAATTAAACAATAATTCATATTGCTTGGTGGACGTGTTATCCGGTGTTAACCACCAAAATGGCGCTTTTCCCGACACTACCATATTCGTGGTATAAAACTCTGATTTTAAGAACAAGGCTTGTGCTGAGCCTGCACTTTCGCCATCAGCGATACCAAAATCATTTGCTTTTACGCTATCGATATCAGATATGAAAAAATGGACTTCTAATGCGTAATTTTTCGCTGCCCACTGTTCTATTCGAGAGAGTTTTTTTTGTAAGTTCTCTAGGGCTAAAGAGGACATTGTTTTGGCATTCACACAAACCCAATAGTCAAAATCTGAATGTTCGTCCTGACCAATGGTACCAACACTTCCCATCAGTAATACAGAGTCAATATACCTTTGCTTAGGCCAAGTTTCTTTGGCAAAATCCGTGATATTGGTGATACTAGGAAACACTTTAATGAGTGCATTAGAGACGTCTTGCCTTAAACTGTAGTTGCATAAACCACAAGCAATCTCTTTTGCAGCCACATACCCTGGTAAAGATTTATGATTAACATGTAATAGATAAGGCAGTACGTGGAACAAAGGTTTCTTTTGATCTGAAAGTAAGCTAATTGTTCTTTCTGTTCGTGCTTTATTGTACCTCAATACACGAAGTAACCTGATAGCTAAGGTTTGTGTTGTGACTTTTTCAGCTCTGGAGGGCATGCACTCTTCTCATTGACTGCATTGCCTGCTCGTAGGCATTAGATTCTTCGTAAATTTTCGATAGTAGGATTAATTCTTCGCTCGTTTCTTTTAAATCAATAGCTTTTATCAGCGCTCGTTCACTTAATGCTATATCTCCTGAATTATAAGCAATATGCCCTAGAGCCGCGTAATAGCTAGGCTCTTCAGGAGTTAGTTTTATTGATCTCTCTAATAAACCAATAAGATCAGCTGGATGAGGCGTACGCAGTGTTTTTATGATACTTATCATTCCATAAGGCATTGTCTTCTTTTTATACCAATCGAGTAAGAATTTCTGCGCATCTTGGTGTAATCCCTGAGAGATTAATTGTTGAATGAACGATATTCTAAATACATCGTCATTTCTTTGTGTTCTGGATAACCCATTCCAATAGTCTTTTAGTTGAAGAGCGCCTTCTTTACTCGCAATCTCTGCAAATTTTTGTGTAGCTATTTCTTCAGTGTAACCGGAGTAATCACTACCGAGTTGTTTTCTCCATTTTGGCAATGCGCTTTCCAATTCACTCCATTGGTTATTCATGGCCATTGCCTTCGCTTTTAGCCGGATAACGTCGGCTTGCTCTGCATCCTTAATGCCATCTAAGGATTCCACTGCGAGCTTAATCTTTCCATCGGTTAAACATTGTTGTGCTTGCATCAAAAAAGCGGCATCTGCACAGTTTTTATCGGTATTATTTTTGGCTTTGTCAAACCACATGGTAGCCACATCTGACTTACCGTTTTGCAATGCAATTTGCCCCAAAGCTAAATGATGAAAGCCGTGAAATTCGTCTTTATTTACGTTTTCAAATGCAGCCTTGGCTTTTTCGGTATTTCCATAAGCCAATGCAAATAAACCATTGTAGAATGACTGTTCTCGTTTTATAGCTCCACCGCTGGTAAACCAACGACTTGTTGTACGAGACGCAGACAAAAGAATTGAAATTAGCTTTAAGGCAATAATACCAATAATTACAAGACCAAAGATGATTACCCCTAACGCGACTACGGTCAATTCAATGGTGCGTTGGCCAAAGGCAATTAATACATACCCTTTTTCACCCACTAACAGAGGCGCAATAAAGAGCACTAACAAAAAAACAGCGATGTAGAGTAGGTATTTCACTAAACGTTTCATTAAAGTGTAATCCCTGTAGACGACGCATTTAGACGGGAAGATAGCGCCTTTTGAAGTAAACCATGACTTATTAATGAAGAGGGTAAAGGCCTGCTAATATCTTTTTGAGCTAACTCACTAAGGTGATTAATAAATTGCTTAGTTTGAGCTGCCGTTAAATCATAGTGCTTTTCAACAATGGAGATAGACTGTTGCAATGACGCTTCATATAAGGGGGCATCATAATGCAAAGCCGCATATTGAGATTGCTGTAGGCTCAGCGCTAGTTGTTCTGTTATAAGAAAGCGTTGAGATGCTGACATCAGAGGTTCTACATTCGTGGAGTTGCGTTTTACACTCACAAAATCGTCCACTAAAGATTGCCATACACGAGCTAAATTAGTTCTCCAGTCGGCAATATCATCTGATACTTGTGTTAGCGCTTGGGCTTCTGTATCCGGAATAACTAACGTGTTTAAGGGCAGTGAATCTAGAGTATTTATTATCCCAGTAAGAGTTAAAGCGATATCTGTAGAAGAGACAGGATTAACTTGCTCTATACGCTGTATGTCTTCCGCTATAGCCTGGCGTACTTGTAATAAGCTTGGGTCGCTATTTTCTTCCAAACGTAGATCGGCTTCCTTTAATAACAGCACTGCAGTGTGGGTATCATCTTCTAACCAGAGCTTCCTGCCAGCCATACGGGTTAGATAATCTGCTTCTGCTACTAACCAATCAGATGCTCTCGCGCCGTTTAATTGATTGATGTCGGTATTAATAGCCTTAATTCGAGTGTCTTGTGTTTTAAGATGAGTAAGAGTTTGTGCTAATTTTTCTTCTGTTTGTCCATGAATGTTCTGGTTTTTTTCTATTTTCTGACTTAAACCTTGTTGATTTTCAGCTACACGCTCAAGTTGTAGCGCCAAATTATCTTGGCTATCTACCTTACTGACTAAGGGTTGATAGTGCTCAGTGAAGAACCAAAAAGCAGTTCCGCTACAGGCTAAAAAGCATAAAAACAACAATGATATAGCTATCCATAAAGATTTGTTGCCACCCTTTTTCTTGGGAGTTTTTGTTTGCTTTTCTTCGGTGTTATCCGTGTCTTTTACGAGTAATTCACTGGTTGTCATGTCCGACCTCTTTGTAGCCCCAATACACATCCTAATAGATGCGCATTGGTTGCGCCATTACTAGATACAATTTCTTTGCATCCTAGCGACAATGCGACCTGCTTTATTCGCTCACTAGGTACAATCCATGTTTTATTTTTAGCGTCAATTTCGGGGTATACCTTAAGCAAACATTCTAATAAATGACCGCTAGTGACTACAACCATTGAAATACTTTGCCAATTGATTTTTTTTGTTAAGTAAGGGACTGCAAGCTCAGTTCGTCGGTAGACATCAATGGCATTGAAAGCTGTTTTTTTGTCCGTAAATGATAGAGGAATTATATCTCGTCCACCTTCCCCTTTTACTATTATTGGCAAACTTGAAGGAGCATTGAATTCTGGGCGCGTTGCAAATTCAGCAAGCCATCCTTCTGAAGTTTGTATTTTAGGGAATAAACATTCTTTAAAAAAAGGCTTCAGAATCAATGCCGTTGATTCCCCAATACAACAAGCTAGCTTTCCTTCAAACTTTGTTTCTTTGATGACTTGAACGAGTCGAATAGCTGCTTCTGTACTCGTAATAATAAAGGGTGAAAGCTCAGCATTAGAGAGTTGAAGTAACTCCGATAACTGAGCTAGCCCTTGTTTATTACTTTCAATATCTATAGGCGAAACACCAATAGCATCAATATTGTTGGCTTTGAAATGGGCAACAGCTTGCTCGATTTTTGGCTTTGGTTTTACCAATGCCAGCATGATGGTTATCCCTCTAAGCTTGCGAGAATATCGCCGGCCCCTTGTTCTAACAGCGCCTTCGCTACTGTTTCGCCCACAGTTATTGGACAGGTTCCTGTTGCTTCTGCTTCTAGCAATACATCACCCGCAGGAGAACCCACTCTGCCAATTAGATGAATAGTGTCTTGATTTAATTCTGCAAAACCACCAATGGGTACTTGGCAGCCTCCGTTAAGGTAACTATTCATTGCTCTTTCAGCACGAACACAAACGCTGGTCGTTTCGTGGTTTAAAGGTGCGAGTAAAGCATGTAATTCAGCATCGTCTTCTCTACACTCAATACCAACCGCACCTTGGCCCACTGCGGGCAAGCTCATAGTTGCGGGTAGTGTATGGCGAATACGTTGGTGCATGGCTAAGCGTCGAAGACCTGCGGCCGCCAGTATAATAGCGTCGTATTGGCCATCGTCGAGCTTGGCTAATCGGGTATTCACGTTTCCTCGTAAATCCCTGATTTCTATATCAGGGCGAGCACGCTTAATTTGGCACTGGCGTCTAAGGCTTGAAGAGCCCACAACTGCGCCTTGGGGTAAATCATCGAAACTGGTGTAATCATTTGATACAAAAGCGTCGAAAGGGTTGTCCCGTTCACAAATGGTGGTGAGTGCAAACCCTTCAGGCATGGCCATAGGGACATCTTTCATAGAGTGTACGGCAATGTCCGCACGGCCTTCTTGCATCGCCACTTCAAGTTCCTTGATAAAAAGGCCTTTGCCGCCAATTTTGGCTAGTGGCGTGTCGAGGATCTTATCGCCCTGAGTACTCATAGGGACGAGTTCTACAACAAGCCCTTTATGAGCATTCTCAAGTTCACTTTTTACAAATTCAGCTTGCCATAAGGCTAGCGCACTTTTTCGTGTGGCAATTCGAATTGTTCGTGTAGTTGTCATTACTACCCCTTAATTACGCACTTTCATTGATATTAAGCGCTTCGACTAAATAAGCTCTTATATCTTGAAGTTCTTCAAAGCATACACTGTGCTGCATAGCATAAGTATTTAAATTCACCTTAAACCCTTGTTGTTTTAAGGTTTCACAAGCGCTTTTTCCAAGTGCTAATGGAACAACTTCATCTAAGCTTCCATGCCCCATAAAAATGGGGGTCGATATATTATTTGAATTCATTTCAGAACTCAGTTTTTGCGGCTCGCACATATAGGTAGATAACGCCATCACACCCGCTAAAGTGTGTGGACTTCTTGCAGCCATATGAAGGGCAATCACTCCGCCTTGTGAAAAGCCAGCAAGAACAATACGATTTGGCGAAATACCTGCGGCAATTTCACCTTCTATTAGTTCCGCAACTTGCGTCGCCGACTCTTCTACACCCGTGCGGTCTGCTCTGTGATTAAAATCCATAGTGGTAATGTCGTACCACGCACGCATGCGCATTCCGTTGTTTATGGTAACTGGGCGTTCTGGAGCGTGAGGAAAAATAAAGCGTATACCTGAGTCTTCGGGTAATTTTAGTTCAGGTACTATTGGCGCAAACCCGTTACCGGAATCGCCTAAGCCGTGAAGCCAAATAACGGTAGCAGTGTGAGCTTGAGTGCTCGGAACATCAACATATTGCAAAGAAGGCATAAAGAATAAACCGTAAATAAACTCATATTACCGACTATTATGCTATGATCTGACAACATTATCACCTACAAGCCACACGTTTAATCTGCGCCATGTCTCAACTTCTTGGAAATTTATTTATTTTGTCTGCTCCTTCTGGTGCGGGTAAATCGAGTCTAATAAAAGCACTATTAGACAAATACGCCTCGGCTAGCCATAAAATGCAAGTGTCTGTGTCCCATACAACACGAGATCCCAGACCGGGAGAGGTTAACGGGGAGCATTACCATTTTGTATCTAGAGCGGAGTTTGAAGCGTTAATTGCTGATGGCGCGTTTTTTGAGTGGGCTGAAGTCTTCGGCAATTATTACGGTACATCACGAGTTGCTATTGAGGCTTGTTTGTCTGAAGGAATTGATGTTTTTCTCGATATAGATTGGCAAGGGGCCAGACAAGTAAAATCACTTATGCCTGATGCGAATAGTGTATTTATTTTGCCACCGTCTATTGAAGAACTTAGATCCCGTTTAACCGGTAGAGGTCAGGATTCACAAGACGTCATTGATAAAAGAATGCAAAAAGCCGTTGATGAGATGTCTCATTATGATGAGTTTGATTTTGTACTTGTAAACGACGACTTTGCGGAAACATTAGAGGACTTTTATCGGATTATTGTCAGTTGCGCCCATAAAACAAAAAATCAGTCACTTAAGCATCAAAAGCTCATACAAGCTTTGCTAAATGACTGATTAGAAAGAACGATTAAATTGCCGCTAGAGCCGCTTTATAATCTGGCTCTTCGGTAATTTCAGCAACAAGCTCAGAATGTATTACGTTTTGTTCTTCATCTAAAACCAATACTGAGCGAGCAAGTAATCCACTCACAACACTTGATTTGATAAGTACACCTAAGCTTTCAGCAGCTTCACCATAACGGAAATCTGATGTCGTAAGGGCATTTTCAATACCTTCAGCTGCGCAGAATCGACCAAATGCAAATGGAAGATCTTGAGAGACAAACACCAAAACCACATTGTCGTTGCCCGCAGCCATTTGGCTAAATTGTTTTAACTGTAATGCACATACTGGTGTGTCGATACTTGGAAAGGTATTAAGAATGATTTTTTTCCCTTTCAAACTAGACAGTTTTATTTCTGATAAATCAGCACCAACAACTGTAAAATCTTTTACCGTATCACCAACTGATGGAAATGTTCCTGACAAGGATACTTCAGTACCTTTAAACCTAGCTGTATTACTCATTTTATATCACCCTAACGGTTAGTAGATTGAAAAAGTTCAATGCCGTTATATTACGCTACATAACGGACTTTCAATAAAAGAATTTATATTCTTAATTATGCCAGCATAACTAAAATTGCGGCCCCAGCGATAAGAAAAAGCCCAATAATCTCGTGTTTTTTTACCGATTGCTTAAGCCAGAATGTTGCTAAAACAATAGTAAAAACAACTTCTAACTGCCCCAGTGTTTTTACATAGGCAACATGTTGTAGTGCCATTGCACTAAACCAACATATAGAACCAAAACAACTGGTTACACTAGTAAGAATTGTTGTTCTTGAATTTGACTTAAGTGCAACATAAGTACTTTTATCAGTAATGAATATATAAATTGATAGCAGCACAGTTTGAATACACAACACCCACAACAGGACCCAAGCAGCGCTGTGAGGAAAGGGAACACTCAGCATCAAACTGGCTTCTCGAACAAATAGCGATGTTAATGCAAAGCAACTGCCACAGGCTAAACCAATAATAACGGTTTTCAAACTTAACGTGCCGTTCTTACCGCCACCAGACAAGATAAAAACCGCTAATCCACCTATTAGAATCCCTAACCACCCAAAAAGGTTCATTTGGCTGCCGAAAAATAACGTGCCTAATACACCTGCGACTAGAGCTTCGCTTTTGGCTAAACCCGCCCCCACAGAAAAATTTTTCTGTTTAAATAACAGCACCATAAGTGCTGTAGCGGAAATTTGCAGTAACGCCGCCGCAGATACGGTGATGATAAATAACAGACTAAAATGGGGGATCTCTAGAGGTGAAAACCAATTTAATGCGAGCAGATATACCAATGCTATAGGAGGTGCAAATAAAAACCGAGCTAAGGTAACGCCCGCGGTACTGACATTATTACTTAACTGGCTTTGCAGTGCATTTCGCAAGGTTTGCATAACAACCGCGCCAAGAGTAAAGAAAATCCAGCTCAAAATCGGCCTTTGATATAAATCATTCGATGAATAGAGGTTCCAATTATCAAGGCCTCGGAGTTATTATCAAGTTATTAGTGTCAAACAATGAGAAATGATGATGGACAAGTTTATGTTAGCGGCAATAGAGGAAGCTAAAAAAGGCCTTGATGAAGGCGGTATCCCTATTGGTTCGGTTTTGGTTCACGATGGCAAAATTATTGGACGAGGTCATAATCGCCGCGTACAAAGCGGAAGCCCAACATTGCACGGAGAAATGGATGCACTGGAAAATGCGGGTCGTCAACCTGCCAGTGTTTATCAAAATTCTGTTATCTACACTACGTTATCGCCTTGCTCTATGTGCACTGGCGCTATTTTATTATATGGCATCCCAAAAGTTGTTATTGGTGAAAACACTACCTTTATGGGTGAAGAAACCTTGCTTGAATCTCGTGGAGTAGAGCTGGAGAGACTTGATGACAGCACATGCAAGCAGTTAATGGATGATTTTATTGCGGCTAAGCCTGAGCTGTGGAACGAAGATATAGGAACAGAATAAAGCATGAGTAAACGTATATTAGCGGCATTGCAAATTGGTTCAGATAGCGCAGGCACAGCGGCGACCTTAGATAAAATATTGTCCTTTGAGCAACAAATAAAAGACAGTAACTGTGATTTAATTGTTTTGCCTGAGGCGCTACTGGGAGGGTACCCCAAAGGGTCTGATTTTGGTACGCGCTTAGGTTATCGCACAGACCAAGGCCGTGAAGACTACTTAGAATATTGGCAGCAAGCCGTAGATATCGATGGACCAGAAATACAAGCTTTAAAAGAATTAGCCGCAAGAAACAGCACGGCTATGGTTGTTGGGGTCATCGAACGAGCAGAAGGAAAAGGCGCAACCTTATATTGTACTGCTGTGTTTATTGGCGCAGACGGCACTTATTTAGGCAAACATCGAAAGTTAATGCCGACGGCCTTAGAAAGGCTCATTTGGGCCCAAGGTGATGGTTCCACGTTACCGGTTATTAATACACCTGTGGGGAATATTGGTGCAGCGATATGCTGGGAAAATTACATGCCGTTACTGCGCACAACGCTTTACGCAAAAGGCATTGATATTTGGTGCGCGCCCACTGTAGACGACAGACCGATTTGGCAATCCAGCATGAGCCATATTGCCTATGAAGCGAGAAGCTTCTTAGTGAGTGCATGTCAATATCAAGGGTATCCGGAAAACCACAGCCAAAGAGACAGTCAATGGCCACAAGGTAAACCGCTTATTCGAGGCGGAACTGTGATCATGAACCCTATGGGCGAAGTGCTTGCTGGACCTATCTATGAAAAAGAAGGGGTGATTTCTGCAACTGTTGATATGCAAGACATTATCAAAGCGAGATACGACATGGATGCAACGGGACATTATGCTCGTCCAGATGTGTTTTCGCTGCAAGTTGATGAGACCGAAAGAGCGCCATATTCCCCCTTTATTAAGACTTCAGCATCGAATACGTAATTTTATCTATGATCGGCCGCAAAATTCACCTATACTATGCGGCTCTTTTTTTAACCAAGTTTTATGCTGGAGTAAGCAATGGCACGAGTCACAGTTGAAGATGCTGTAGATCAGGTAGGCAATCGTTTCGATTTGGTTTTGGTTGCAGCTCGTCGTGCGCGCCAATTGGCCACTGAGGGGAAAGAACCTAAGGTCGATATGGGTAACGATAAACCTACGGTAACGGCGCTAAGAGAAATTGAACAAGGCTTGGTTGACGCTGAATCTATTGAACAAGATGAAATTCGCGACCAACAACAGCAAGAAGAAGCAAGCTTTGCTTCTGTTGCAAACATCCTATCTGAATAAAAATTCAGCACGCACAGTCAAATTTCACCTGACTGTGCGAATTCCATTGGTAAATAAGCGCTAATCCTCGTATTCTACTAGTGTGTTCAACAACTAATTTATTTACGTGTATCTATTTGAAGGCCTAAAACAAAAAGTATCTGCATATTTACCTGAAGACAAAGTTCAACAGGTACAAGACGCCTATGTCTTGGCAAAAGATGCCCATGACGGCCAAATGCGTTCGAGTGGCGACCCGTATATAACTCATCCTGTTGCAGTTGCAAGCTTATTAGCTGACATGCATTTAGACCATGAAACTATCATGGCTGCCTTGCTACACGACGTAATAGAGGACACTGATTACAGTGAAGATGACCTAGCAAAAGCGTTTGGTAGACCTGTTGCCGAAATCGTTGAAGGCGTAAGTAAACTAGAAAAAATTGCTTTTTCTAATAAACAAGAAGCCCAAGCAGAAAACTTCCGTAAAATGATGATGGCGATGGTCCAAGATATTCGCGTCATTTTGGTTAAGCTAGCTGATCGCACTCACAATATGCGAACGCTAGGGTCTTTGCGACCAGATAAACGCCGGCGCATTGCGTTGGAAACGTTAGAAATCTATGCACCTATTGCTCATAGGTTAGGTATTCACGAAATAAAAAATGAGCTGGAAAATTTGGGCTTTGAAGCCATGTATCCCATGCGCCATCGAGCTCTCAAATCCGCGGTAAAACAAGCCCGTGGTAATCGCAAAGAAATTGTAGATAACATTCGCACTGAGCTGGTTACTCGATTGGAGTCGTTAGGGATAAAAGCGGAAGTTACAGGGCGAGAAAAACACCTTTACTCTATCTATTTAAAAATGCGTAACAAGGAATTGTCTTTTAATGAAGTAATGGACATTTATGCGTTCCGTATTGTGGTAGACAATCTAGATAGCTGTTATCGATCACTAGGTGCAATGCACGGGCTTTATAAACCCATTGAAAATCGATTCAAAGATTACATCGCTATTCCAAGATTAAACGGTTACCAATCGCTTCATACTTCATTGGTTGGTCCTCATGGTATTCCTGTGGAAATTCAAATTCGCACAGAAGCGATGGATGAAATGGCAGACAAAGGTGTTGCTGCACATTGGCAATACAAAGAACAAGATGACGCCGACACTACAGCGCAAAGCCGAACCCGTAAATGGATGCAGTCTTTATTAGAATTACAACAAAGTGCGTCGTCGTCGTTTGAATTTATTGAAAGCGTAAAAACCGACCTGTTTCCCAATGAAATTTATGTGTTCACGCCAGAAGGGCGGATCATCGAATTACCGGTAGGCGCTACCGCAGTTGATTTTGCCTATGCTGTGCATAGTGATATTGGAAATACCTGTGTTGGAGTAAGAGTAGAGCGTAAAAACTCGAGTTTGAATGCATCACTAGATAACGGTAAAACAATAGAAATCATTACCTCGCCAAGGGCTAAACCTAATGCGAATTGGTTGAATTTTGTTGTCACGTCCCGAGCTCGTACACATATTCGTCAGTACCTGAAAAAACAACGGGGCAAAGAAGCCGTTAACTTGGGCAATCGTTTATTACGTCATGCGCTCGGTATAGTGAAGCTAGACGAAATACCACAAAGTGAAATAGACAGAGTGGTGCAAGAAACTAAACATGACGACTTTGAGCACTTGCTTAACGACATTGGTTTAGGCAATGAATTAAGTGCCATTGTTGCTCGTCGCTTGTTAGGCGAAAAAGCAGAATTACCAGAGAAAAAAGGCCATGTAGCCATTAAGGGAACCGAAGGTTTATTGGTTACCTATTCTCGTTGCTGCCACCCTATTCCTGATGACGAAATTGTCGCTGTACTTAGCCCTGGACGGGGCATGGCTATTCACCAAATTGGCTGTAACAATATTCGAAAGTTGTCCAAAGAAGAGCCTCAGCGTGTGTTACCTATGGTTTGGGACGATAACCCCCAAGGTGAATTTAAAGCTTCTGTTCGCATAGAGTTGATTAATCACCAAGGTACTTTGGCAACGCTGACAAATGCGATTTCTTCAATGGAATCAAATATCATTAATCTCCAAACTGATGAAAAAGAAAGTAATATCTATTTTGTCGATATGGAACTTACAACGTTTAACCGCATACATTTAGCGAGAATTACAAAACGTATCCGCACTATGCCTGAGGTGCAAAAAGTATCTCGCCATAGCAAAACACGAACAAACTAAAATATTTAAGGTTCATTATGTCTAAGTCTATTATTCAAACTGACTCGGCACCTGCTGCTATTGGAACATATAGCCAAGCCGTAAAAGCTGGCACTACAGTTTATCTTTCTGGTCAAATTCCTTTAGTGCCTGAAACCATGGAGATGGTAAGCGACGATTTCGCTGAACAAACTAAGCAGGTGTTTGAGAACATTAATGCGGTATGCACTGCTGCTGGCGGTACTATGCGTGACTTAGTTAAAATTAATATCTACTTAACTGATTTATCGAATTTTGCCACTGTGAATGAAGTTATGGCGACATACTTCTCTGAGCCTTATCCAGCTCGTGCTGCGTTGGGGATCAGTGAGTTGCCTAGAGGGGCGCAAGTTGAAATTGACGGCGTAATGGAATTACCTGAGTAACTTGATCCTATGTCGCCAGAACGGAATGCCAAAATCCGATCCATGTTGGCAAAACGACAAACTGATTTAACTGTGTGTCTAGAAAACGTGCATAAGCCACATAATATGTCTGCTGTTGTGCGTACCTGTGACGCCATAGGTGTACACAATGTTCATGCTGTTTGGGATGAAAAATACCACTTGCCGGGTGATATTGCTATGGGCAGCCAGCAATGGGTAAATTGCTCAACTCATAACACTATTGAAGACGCTGTAGCCGACTTTAAAGCACAGAATATGCAAGTGCTAGTAACGCATCTATCAGACACTGCAGTAGATTTCAGGGAAATAGATTACACCAAACCAACAGCTATCCTGCTTGGACAAGAGAAGCATGGAGCAACGGAAAACGCCATTGCTTCAGCGGATCAAGATATCGTTATTCCTATGGTGGGTATGGTTCAGTCGTTAAATGTATCTGTTGCTGCAGCTTTGGTGTTATATGAGGCCCAAAGACAGCGACAAAATGCAGGTCTGTACGATAAATCAACACTTGATCAAGATGAGTGTCAGCGTATATTGTTTGAAGGTGGGTATCCTAGATTGGCGCATTTGTGCAAAGAAAATGACTTACCTTACCCTTATATTAATGACGAAGGTGAAATTGAAGCAAGTGAAAGCTGGTGGTCAAGTTTGCGTACCCCAAAACCCTAATACACGAAAAGGAAAGTAAAATGACATATAAAACCGTGCTTTTGCCATTGATATTGTCAATTTTTGTCTGTGGTTCAGCATTGGCGATAGATAGAACTCAACTAGCGGATTCTAGCGAAAGCGTTACGCCTATACTCGATGGAAGTAAAATTCCCAATGCAAATGTGGCGTTGGCTGATGGTACACCGGTTAGTTTACAAGGCTTAGTAATGCAAAAGCCGTCCATCGTGTTGTTTTACCGAGGAGGTTGGTGCCCATACTGCAACCGTCAGCTTGCAGGTTTAAAGTCTATCGAGAAAGAACTGGTTGATTTGGGCTATCAAGTATTAGCTATTTCACCTGAATCGCCGGAGCGTTTGCAACAACAAAAACTAGAAACTGAATTTGCAGTAACATTAATTTCAGATAAAAACCTAGAAGCAATTCAAGGTTTTGGAGTAGGTTTTACCTTAGATGATGCTACTTCATCACGGTACAGTGAACGCGGTTTTAACTTAACGCTTAACAGCGACGGAAAAGCAGTATTACCTGCGCCAGCAATTTTTATTGTAGACAAAGCTGGCACAGTAAATTTCAGCTATGTTAATCCAAACTACAGACAAAGACCCTCTGAGACTCTCATTCTTGCCGCTGCAAAGGCGCTGAAATAGTCGGTGCCCCCGTCTCAATATCTTGCACGAGCGCCCGTTACTCAGTTAAAGGGAGTGGGTGCTAAAGTTGCTGAAAAACTAGCAAAATTACATCTTTTTACTGTGCAGGATGTTTTATTTCATTTACCTGCCAGATATGAAGATCGCACCCGAATCTATACTTTGAACGATACTCGTGCGAGTATGCACTGTACTATTCAAGGTGAAATTACTAGCGCGAATATTCAATACGGAAAACGCCGTATGTTAGTTGTGCGTTTGCAAGATGGGTCGAGTGCCATTACGTTGCGTTTTTTTCATTTTGGCCAACCACAACGAGAAGCCATGACGCCAGGCAATTTAATACGTTGCTTTGGTGAAATAAAAACAGGCAAAAATGGTTTAGAAATGATGCATCCTGAGTATCGTTTGCTCGACGATGCTAATCAGCATGTTGAAGAATCCCTAACACCGGTTTATCCAACCACAGAAGGGGTAAGGCAAGGGACGTTAAGAGGGCTCACTGAAGAAGCGCTTGATATGTTAGCCAAAGGTCGTTTACAGGATCTTATTCCCGAAGGAATGTACGATACTCAAATGTCACTTATCGATGCGCTCACCACGGTACACAGGCCCCAACCTGATGTTAATTTGTCTTTGCTCGAAGAAGGTAGGCATCCTGCACAGCAACGTTTGATTCTGGAAGAGCTTGCGGCTCATCATATGAGTACGTTGAAATTAAGGGACCAAGTGAAAGTGCAACCGGGCTTTGCACTTGATACAAAGAATAGCAGCCTGTTGAACCGTTTTTTAGATTCATTACCTTTTTCCCCAACAGGTGCACAGCAAAGAGTTACCCAAGATATTCAAACGGATTTAGCCAAACCCTACCCTATGATGCGTCTTGTACAAGGCGACGTGGGTTCAGGTAAAACATTGGTTGCGGCAATGGCAGCATTGCATGCTATTGCTTCGGGTTATCAAGTGGTATTAATGGCGCCTACTGAGTTACTGGCAGAACAACACGCAAAGAATTTCGAAGATTGGTTTAACCCATTACAGGTCACCGTGGGGTGGATGTCGGGGAAACAAAAAGGGTCGACTAGAAAAGAAACATTAAAAGCCCTTAAAGAAGGTGATATAAGCCTTTTAGTGGGAACCCATGCGGTATTTCAAGACGCGGTGGAATACAAAAATTTAGCCCTAGTCATTGTAGATGAACAGCATCGCTTTGGAGTACATCAACGGCTGGCTTTACGAGATAAAGGCGAACAGCAAGGGTGTTATCCCCATCAGCTTATTATGACTGCCACGCCGATCCCCAGAACATTAGCCATGACTGCGTATGCAGATTTAGACACCTCAATCATTGATGAACTTCCTCCTGGCAGAACGCCAGTGACTACAGTGGCACTGCCAGATAGCCGAAGAGGCGATGTTATTGAGCGTGTTCATCAAGCGTGTAAAGGGCAAGGAAGACAAGCCTATTGGGTGTGCACATTAATAGAAGAATCAGAATTCTTACAAAGCCAAGCTGCTGAAGACACCGCAACCATACTGGCTACGGCGTTACCTGATTGCAAAATAGGTTTAGTGCACGGCAGGTTAAAAGCAGACGAAAAGAAAACCTTGATGGATAGCTTTAAGTCTGGCGAACTGGATTTACTTGTGGCGACAACTGTCATTGAAGTGGGCGTTGATGTGCCCAATGCCAGCTTAATGATTATTGAAAACCCTGAACGTTTAGGGCTTGCGCAATTACATCAGCTAAGAGGCCGTGTAGGTCGAGGAGCTACAGAAAGCCATTGTGTGCTTATGTATCAAAGCCCGTTATCCAAAACTGCAACTAAGCGGTTAGGTGTGTTGCGGGATTCCACTGACGGTTTTTACATAGCTCAAATGGATTTGGAAATCCGCGGACCGGGTGAGCTAATGGGTACCCGGCAAACGGGCTTAGCGGATATGCGTATTGCTGACTTAGTCCGCGACACTGAGCTTATCCCTATGTCCCAGTCAATCGCGCAATCAATGTGGCAAAATCATAAACCTAAAGCTGAAGCACTTATACAACGTTGGATTGGAGCAAAGGAACAATATGGACAAGCCTAGTGTATTTCGTGGCATGTTTATTCATAACTCAGCAAATGCGGATATTCGTGACGCCTCTAAAGGTATGGCGGCAGAATTTAACATTGCGCTTTTGCCTGAGTTGCCAGATACAGGAATTTACTTAAATATAGATAATTCCGGTGCGGGATTGTGTGACACTTCCAGCCCTAAACAAGCGCCAGTAAAAGCCGAATTTGTATCGCCAGAAATGCAATATAGATTAAAGAAAAGTGGTGCTAAATCTGAGTTAATCATGCGGGCTATTGGCAACAAACAAGGGCCATGTAATGTTATCGATGCAACCCCTGGTTTAGGCAGAGACGCAATGGTTATGGCGAATTTTGGTTGTCAGGTGACTATGCTGGAACGGTCACCGGCCGTGGCCGTTATTTTGGCTGACGGTTTACGTCAATTACAGCAACTTTCGTCAGATTTACGCAGTAACCTCAGTCTTTATTGCGATGACAGTATTCACACGTTAAACGAAAAAGATTTGAAGAATAAAGGGCTAAATTTACCAGATGTTGTATATTTAGATCCTATGTTCCCGCACAGGAAAAAATCGGCGCTGGTAAAAAAAGAAATGCAATTATTCCAGCGATTGCTCGGGCATGATCCCGATGCCGATGTGCTTTTCAATGCCGCGATGAAAGTGGCAAAAAAGCGGGTGGTAGTAAAACGGCCCAACACTGCTGAGCCACTTGATAACCAAAAGCCTAACTTAACAATAGACAGTAAAAAACACAGATTCGACGTGTATTTAACAGGCTAAACAGGAGACGATTATGCTTGAAGTTGGAGTAACTTTACCCGAAATGACATTTAGCGTTTTGGAAGATGGCAAAATGACTAACCCCAGAACGCAAAATTTATTCGGTGGTAAAAAGGTGGCTTTTTTTGCCGTTCCTGGCGCATTTACACCAACTTGTTCTCAAACTCACTTGCCGGGCTTCATTGAGCTGGCTAGTGCGTTAAAAAGCAAAGGTATTGATCGCATTATTTGCTTATCGGTAAACGACGTTTACGTTATGGACTCATGGGGCAAAGCCCTAGGCGCTGAAGGTATTTTAATGGTAAGCGACGGCAACGGTAGCTTCACTAAGTCTATTGGCATGGAAATGGACACAGGTATTTTCGGTGGCGAGCGTTCCATGCGTTATTCTATGGTAGTTAACGATGGCGAAGTGGAAATTCTAAATATAGATGATGCCGGCCGCTTTGAAGTCAGCGATGCTAAAACCTTACTTGATTCACTATAGATAAAAACGCAATTGCAACATACAAACTCAGTTAACGCGCCAAAACAGCGTGATGTTATTGTTATTGGCGCTGGTGCTGCTGGCTTGTTTTGTGCAGCTCAAGCCGGTGCCAGAGGGCGACGAGTAGAAGTTATCGACCACGCTAAAAAGATTGGACGTAAAATACTTATGTCTGGTGGTGGTCGCTGTAATTTTACTAACATGTTTGCCAGTCATGAAAATTTCTTAGGTCAAAACCCCCATTTCTGTAAATCAGCGCTAAGCCGATATACCCAATGGGACTTTATCGCCTTAGTTGAAAAGTACGGTATTGCGTATCACGAAAAAACCTTAGGTCAGTTGTTTTGTGATGATTCGGCAAAAGACATCGTCAAATTACTTACTTCAGAATGTGATAACGCAGGTGTACTGATTACGACTCAGTGCGAGGTTATTGCGGTAGAAAAATATGAGAATGGTTATTCTCTTACAACCTCTCAAGGTCTGTACCAGTGTGAATCCCTAGTCATCGCAACTGGAGGCCTAAGCATGCCTAAGTTGGGGGCGACTCCATTTGGCTTTAAAATAGCGGAACAATTTGGTTTATCTGTAGAGCCAACACAAGCGGCTCTGGTGCCTTTTACTTTGCACGACCACGATAAAACCGACTTCGCCGAACTCAGTGGTGTCTCCCTAGAAGTGAATGTGGGTACTGCAGATACTGAATTTAAAGAAGATATGCTGTTTACCCACAGAGGGCTAAGCGGCCCTTCTATGCTGCAAATATCAAGTTATTGGCAGGCCGGAGAGGCCATTCACATCAATACACTCCCCAATCACGATACCGAACAGCTTGTTCAACAGTGGCGAAATGAAAACAAAGATGCACTGCTCACTACCTGTTTGTCTCAAGTGTTCCCCAAACGCATGAGTGCAATGCTAGTGGCCCGACACGGATGGGAAAACAAGCCCATGCGCCAACATCAAGACTCAGAGCTAAAGGCAATAGCAACAACTTTGCACAGCTGGAACATAAAACCCAATGGCACAGAAGGCTATAGAACCGCAGAAGTAACCCTAGGTGGAGTAAGCACCCAAGCATTATCGTCTAAAACCATGATGGCCAGAAACGTAGAAGGCCTCTATTTTATTGGTGAAGTGGTAGATGTAACGGGCTGGTTAGGTGGTTATAACTTCCAATGGGCCTGGAGTAGTGGTTGGGCAGCTGGGCAGGTGGTTTAGGTCTTAATTAAGAAATGTAGCGTAAATTAGACAACTAATGATTTAGAACCCTAGATCATCAAATTCTTGGCGTAATAACAGGCTTTTTTCCAAATTTTAGCGGAATATTGCCTATTTTCTTTGCATTAATAACTTACGGATATTAATGTGTGCACCTTGGCAGAAAAAATATTGTTAAATAACTAAGCCTACTTTTATCAGGGCTCGTTTTATGTCGGCGTTCTCACAGATATGGGTAGGATTTACCAACATACCTTTTGTCGATATTGCCTTTCTTCCAGCATCATTAGTTACCCATAGCTGGGGATTGTTACAAGTCGAAACCATGGCTATTAATACGCGGTTTTCAAATACTTTTGGATGGCGTTGAAATAGGCTTAATTCTTCTTGTCACACATTTCTAAAATCGTTACGATATTCACACTCCAAAATTATTTAATTGACGATATCCCAAAATGAAAATTAAAGCTGTTAGCTTATTGTTTTGTTTGTTCTCTAGTTCCTTATTTGCTGAAACTGAAGTAAAAACGGCTACGCCGTCTCAAGCCGATGTCATCAACCGTTTTTCCGAACTTGCATTGGAATGTGTTCACAAAGAATACCCCAATATTGTTAAGCATCTGATGAACAGCGATGATGATGTAAAAACGCCGAAACTACTGTACCCCGCATTCTATGGTTGTTTCGATTGGCATTCTTCTGTGCATGGACATTGGTTACTTACTCGTATTGTAAGTCAGTATCCTGACTCGGCTCATCACCAAGACATTATAAATACTCTTAATCAAAGTTTTACTAAGGAAAACATTCAGGGTGAGTTGGCGTATTTTAATCGTGAAGATACCGGAACGAGTTTTGAACGCCCTTATGGTCTAGCTTGGTTTTTACAATTGACTACTGAGCTGCGCCAGTGGAATGACCCTCAGGCAAAAATATGGCTAGATATTTTAGCGCCGCTGGAATCAAAAATCGTGGCAAATGTGAGTGATTGGTTGCCTAAATTAGCGTTTCCTATTCGAGTGGGGGAGCATAGCCAAACTGCATTTTCCTTCGGGTTGATGCTAGATTGGAGTGTTGTAGCCAAGGATAATGTTTTCCATGATTTATTGGAAAGTAACATCACAAGGTTATATGGCGACGACGTGAATTGTCCGTTGGCTTATGAACCTTCAGGTCAAGACTTCTTATCGCCTTGTTTGGCTGAAGCGGATTTAATGCGTCGAATTTTGCCCAAGAAAGAGTATGGGAACTGGTTGTCTAAATTTTTACCGTCTATACCTGCTAATGGCGATGGCAGCTGGGTAACACCGGCAGTTGTCACCGATGCCAGTGATGGTAAGCTTGCTCATTTAGATGGATTGAACTTAAGCAGAGCGTGGATGCTGGAAGGCATAGCGTCTGCTTTGAATCCACAAGATCCAAGGCAAGCGGCTATTTTCAATGCTGCAAAGGCCCACAAACAGGCCGGTATCAACTCGGTAATTAATGATTTGCATTACATGGGAAGTCATTGGTTAGGAAGCTTTGCAACTTACTTGGAGACTCAGAGAGGGTACTAATATCCTCTTTTAACATGGCTGATTTTGTTGGTTTTTGTCAAAAATTTCGAATCTGTTTTTACCGTTTCGCTTTGCTTGATACATGGCAAAATCAGCTTGTTGTAATAGGGTTTCATGGTTAATTTCATTATTTCTCGACCAAAAAGTTATTCCTATACTTGCTGATAGCACAATGTCGTATTCATTTATCTTTTTGATTTTTGAAACTAAATCTAAAATATTATTTAGGATGGTAAAGCAGCACAAGCCGCTTTCGTTATTAAAAATAATGCCTGCAAATTCGTCACCGCCTATTCTTGAAACTATGCCATTGTTTCCAATGCAAAGTGAATATATTTTCGATACTTCAACAAGTACTTTATCTCCTACGTAATGGCCAAGCTCATCATTAATTTTTTTGAATCCATCTAAGTCCAAATAAAATACGCATAGTTTATTTTCTTGCTGCTTGGTTTGTTGCATGGACTTTTTTAAAGTCTCGGCTAACAACCGCCTATTGGGTAGATGAGTTAAGGAGTCATATAACGAATCATATTCTAATTTGTTTCTTAGTAGCCGTTGTGCCGTAATATCTCTTATTATTGCTAAGTAGAACATAGGTCTATGATCTTCATCATAGATAACGGTGATTGATAGGTTTTCTAAATAAACCTCGCCATTTTTATGTTTGTTCCATATATCGCCAGTCCAATTACCGCTTTCCTTCAACGACAGGGACATCTTATCGTAGAAGCTTTTATCATGTATGCCGGATGAAAGAAGGTTGGGGTTTCTTCCTATGACGTCAGCTTTAGAATAACCAGTGATAGCTTCGAATTTAGTATTTATGTCGAGAATGTTGCTTTTGTTATCGGTCAACATGACACCATCAGAAGAGTATTTAAAAATATGTGATGGTAGGCTATCTAGTGAAAAGGTGTTTTCTATTATTGTGTTTTTCATTTAAAGGGTAACCAAAATGCAATTCGCAAACTACGTATTTTTAAAACGCTGATGATCTAAATTAGTCACATTATAGCAAATGATTAAAATAAAAATTTTCACGCAATTGGTTTTCTGCTCTTAACTAAGGCGTATGTTGATCAATGGCTTCAGCTATTACTGTTAGGTCCTGAATTATATACTGAGGCTGCATGATGTTTAGGTGATTTAAAATTAAGGAATCGATATCAGATAGCATTTGTCTAGCATCAGATATTAACCGTTCACCCTTTTCGGTAAAGTGTATTTCTTTTTGCTTACCTATACCGCTTTTTTGCTCAAGATATCCTAAGGCGCAAAGAGCCTTTACTGTTTTTGCCACCATCTGCCTAGATACATCTAATTTTCTGGCTATCTCCGAGCCATAATTTACCCCGCACTCTAAAATACTAAGAAATGACAAAAGCGAGGGTGTTATAGAGGTATATCCTTTTTCGAGAAGATGACTCGAAATTGTTTTAGTTATTACATCATTTAACTTCACTGTGCTTTGCAATAATTTTAAGGATTGAGAGTCGACCATTGGGATATTCTTATGTGTAAACTTGGTTGACATTTGAGTTTTCTGTATTTAAAATTAATGTCAACTGAGTATACACGTGAGATGGGATAATGTTAAGTTTAAAAAATATCATGGCCGCGAACGGAATTAGCTGTATCGGTTTTGGTGGAATATTTATTTTTAACGCGAGTACGATAGCGAACTTTCTTACCGTTGATAACTCTATCCCACTAATGGTTCTTAAGGTTGTTGGATTAATATTGGTGCTGAATGGTATCCATTTACTTTGGTCATCAACACGGCAGCGCATAAAAAAATGGTTAATGGTTTATTTTTGTCTTGGAGATATGCTTTGGGTGATTACCTCTTTGGCACTCGTCATTTTTGGTCTGTGGATCACGACTATTCAAGGGATCGTTGCAACTATTATAATTGCGATTATGGTTGGTTATTTTGGCGTAATGCAGTGGTTTTTGGATAAACAGACTAGAACTTGAAAAAAGTAGAAAAACTAAAAGATAATGCGCAAAATTTGTCCTATATTGTTATCATATAAAAATATTTATCATATGCTCAATGAAGTTACATCCATAATGAAGCTGATTGTTTGTTTTTTCTCACTATTTATATTTTGTAATCAGGCGTATTCTAAAGACACGTTTAAAATGCTGGTCAATAGCCATTATGTCACCGGTTATTGGGATGAGTTGGTGCGTGAAGCGTTAGAAATCACAGCTAAAGAGTATGGCGAATATGATATTCGCTTGTACAAGGAAGTGATTGGTAATGAAAGGCACACCGCAGAGCTCCAGAAAGGCGAGCTGGTTAACGTTAGGATTGGCGTAGCAAGTGATGAACGGCAAAAGATGTATATTCCTGTCAAAATACCTTTGCGTAAAGGGCTGCTAAATTATCGATTGTTAGTTGCAAAAAAAAGCGACGAAGTGAAATACAGCCAACTTACAACCTTAGATGAATTGCGGAAATTTAAGTTTGGACTTGTTGATTCTTGGGTGACGACGGATATTTTGAAACGAAATAGTTTCGATGTTGTACCTGTGAATGATTCTGGACGATTGTTTGGAATGCTTGCTGCAGATCGTTACGATTTAACTATGCGAGGAACCAATGAAGTCTTTACTGAGCTTAATATCGATGATCCTAATGGTGAAAAGTACGCAGTAGTACCAAACATAGGTGTATACATTAATACTCCTACTTATATTTTTGTATCCAAACAAGCTCCGGTTCTGGCGGAGCGATTGACTAAGGGATTGGAAATTATGTTAGATAATGGCCAATTTGATGAGATATTTTATCGTTGGCACAAAGATCATATTGATAAAGCGAATTTGAAGAAAAGATTTTTCATCGAAATCGACAACCCTACTTTAACATTAGATGCTATCCCTAAAGAAAAAAAATATTGGCTTCCTTCCGTTTTAAGCAAATTAGAGTAATTTTTCGATTCAATGCTGAATAATAATAATTCCATTTTGAAACGCGCTTTTTATTTGCTTTGTATCGGATTGTCTTTTGGGTGTAGTTCTTTTCTAGCCTATGCCGGTGATGTCGCTATTCACTCTGCTAACTTTGAACGTAAAGAAAATGGTTTATGGCGTGTGAGTGTTACTTTGAAACACAATGATGAAGGCTGGAATCACTATGCTGATCGTTGGCGCATTGTCGACGAAGAAGGGCTGCAACTTGCCATTCGTGTTTTACAACACCCTCACCAACAAGAACAACCTTTTACACGCTCATTGACCAATGTGGGTATTCCTAAAGACGCTCGGTATGTGTATGTCGAAGCTGGAGATAACAAACATGGATGGACTAAGAAGCGCTTAAAAGTCGACTTAAATAAGGTAGTAAATGGAAAGCTACGGGCCAAGCCTTGACCCGTTTGCTAGTTATCTGTACGTCTTTTGGCTTTTTCTATCGTAACTGTTTCTAGAGTTACGTTTTCCATCCCACTGATTACGCGCGTAGCTTTGTTGTAAACGGCGAGGTTGAGTCCTTTGGTTCACAGCATAGTTGAATAGTTGTGGATTGCTAATGATTGCAACTACACTAGGGTGCCAGCCGAATTTCTTCAGTGTTTGAACCTGCTTACCTAAGTCTATATGGCGGTTGTTCAAGCGCCAATTTATTGCGGCAGAAAACTGGTTAGGATGTTGATACGCTGAACTAAGTTTCTGTTCAAATTTAGAGCTGTTGTGGCCGCTAAATGCATGGGCGTTTGATAAATTTAAAAAAGAAGCAGTAAGAATAAAGCTCACTATTAAAATACGTTTCATCTTTCTTTCTCCACATATTGAGTACGTTACCAGTATGTGGATTTTTCAATTAACAGAACCTGAATCTAATATTAATCGTCAAAAAGCGACGATTTAAATCTATGGCCTAGCTTGTCACGCTTGGTTTCGATATATTTTTGATTGTGCTCGGTAATGCCTTGATCTATCGGTTTTCTTTCTACAATGTTAATACCTAGCTCTTCTAGTGCTTTGATTTTCTTTGGGTTGTTCGTCATTAACGACACCCGTGTTACGTTTAGTTTGTCTAGCATGACTTTACAAATATCGTAACTGCGTAAATCTGCATCAAAACCTAAGTGTTCATTTGCTTCAACTGTATCCAGCCCAGTATCTTGAAGCTCATAGGCTCTAACTTTGTTTACTAAGCCTATACCGCGGCCTTCTTGGCGTAGATAAAGCAACACGCCAGCACCGTTTGATGCAATGGTCCGCATTGCCTTTTCTAACTGAAAGCCACAATCACAACGTAAACTAAATAGAGAATCTCCAGTTAAACATTCAGAATGTACTCGAATGGGAATAGTGTCTTGTTCTGTCCACTTGCCAAATGACAGTGCGACATGCTCTTGTCCACTTTTTTCCACAAAGGCGTGGATTATAAACTCGCCAAATTGAGTAGGCAGTTTGGCAGAGCTAATATACTGATAGGGGCCTTGCATGATCTATTTCAACCTCGACATTTATTACTCAAGGTAAATTGGGGCAAAATTCGACAAAACAAGTAGTATAACTAGTTAAATCTCCGAGACTAAATCTTCTAGAGGAAAAGGTTTAGATACAGCGTATCCTTGCGCATAGTTTATACCTAGCTTTCCTAGTTGAATCAATGTTGCATCGTCTTCTACAAATTCAGCGACTGTGGTCATTTTCATCACACTAGCAATGTCGTGTATCGATTTTACCATGGCTTGATTAATAGGGTTATTTAGAAGCTCCTGAACAAAAGCGCCGTCAATTTTAATGCAATCTACAGGTAAGTTTTTAAGGTAGCTATAGGAAGAAAAGCCGCTACCAAAATCATCTAATGCGAAGTAACACCCTAAATCTTGGAAGGTTTTGATAAAATCGAGTGTTTCTTCTAACTGGATGACTGCCATTGTTTCGGTTATTTCAAAGCAAACTTTGTTGAAAGGGATATTTGTTTTATTAAAAACCTCTAAAATAGCACTTTTTAGCCCTTTATTAGCTAATGATTGCCCACTTAGGTTTATGTTACAGCGGGCCAAATTATCTAAGATATCAGGGTTGTTACTTAACCAATTTAACGTATTTTCTATTACCCATTGGTCTATTTTTACGCCTAAATTATAGCGTTCTGCGGTAGGTAAAAATTCACTAGGGGGTAATACACCGTACTCTTCGTCGTGCATACGTAACAATATTTCAATATATAATTGGTCAGTTACTTTATCTAATGGCCTATAGGGTTGGCAGTACAATATAAATTCATCGCTTTGTATAGCGTTGTTTATTTTTTCTAAACAACTAAGTTCACTCTCGTATCGTCGCACGCTTTTGTCATTTGGAGAATATTGATGTATTTGGTTCCGTCCTTGCTCCTTCGCAATAAAGCAGGCTGCATCAGCCATAGAAATCATTTGTTCAGGTGACAGTGATACATCAATAGTATGCAAATAACCAATACTCGCACTTAAAGTGAAAAATCGATTACTACAAAAATAACGATAGTTTTTAATGCCATGAAGTAACTTCTCTGCAAGTAAACTTGTTGAGTTGATATCGATAGAGTCACAAAGGATGACAAATTCGTCGCCACCAAGACGAGCCAATTTATTTTTATTTCCAGCGATTTCAGAAATCAGCTTAGCTATATTTTTTAACAATTCGTCGCCAGACTCATGACCACAAACGTCATTAATGAGTTTAAACCTGTCTAAGTCTATGTAGAGAAGGTTGATTTCGGTACTGTCTGCGTTCCCAGCTAAAAGCTGTTGTAACTGTCGTTCGAATTCTCGGCGGTTTAATATTCCAGTTAAAGAATCATGAGTGGCAAGATATTCTAAATTAAGGCTGGATTGTTTTTTTTCAGTTATATCAACAATAGATCCATATAAAAACTCGCGACTTTCTGTGCCTTGTACTTGGCAAGAAATGGAAAACCAAAATTCACTACCGTCTCGGCGCTTGCCTGTAAACTCTCTGCCAAGAACCGATTTTTTTTCGAGTATCTCTTGCAACAAAAGCTCTTGGTCTTCCCTGTTCGCAAAGAACGATGGTGTTCCTGACGATTGTTCTAACATACTGTGCTCGTTGCTATATCCGAAAAGCTGACACATGGCCGCATTAACACTTAATAACTTACCGTCGAGTGATGCTGTATATAAGCCCTCTGCTGATGCTTTAAACAAATCGTAAAATTGACGTAAATTTGCGATGCGTTTTTCTTGATGGGAAAACTCCCTAATATGAATACCGTGCTCGCTGATTTCAATTGCGCTTCCACATAGTATCAACCCAGTTGTGATCGCAAATATTGCAAAGAGAAAAAGGTTGCCGTAGGGAGGGGTTTCTATAACAAAACACCAAATATAAGTAATAAAAGTAATACCTAAAACAGATAAACCACTACCGTATAGCCATGCTGGTAGGAGAAGCCTTCTGTCTCGATAAACTACACAGAGATAAAGCTGTAAGCCTAGCCACATTAAAACAATAGCTATGCTAATGATCCAACAGGTGTAGCTATTACATAGTAGCGTAAATGTAAGACCTATAAGGGGTAAAGAATAGCTAATATATCTAAGAAGAATACTTGTTCTTGGAAGTAAGTTTCGCGTTATTTTGGCTCCGGAGTATAAGGCTAAAGCTATACATATAAAGGGCAATTGGTTTAAACCAATCCAGAGGTTTAAATCGTAGCGTGTTAGTTGAGTAAACTGAAAAAGAAACAGCAGCACACCTACACAGGTGATCGTAAACCAAAATCTCGCAGCGTTTCTACGTAGAAAATAGCTAAATAGAAAATATGAGCTTAAACAAGCGATCACCCCAGTGAAAATATTGAGCTGAGTATTGTGATCATCGTTGTGTTTTACTAATTCACTTGTTTTCCAAAGTGACAAAGGCAAATAAGCGGTGCCAGTACTTTCAACACCCACAAAGATATCAATGGTTTCTCCAGGGTAGAGGCTAAATTCGATAGGGTGACCATTAAGGTGCTTGTCATTATCGTTATAAATACGACGAATAGAGCGCTGAGGCTCGACAACATAGCCTTCTACTTTACTTGCATGTGCGCTGGATACTAATAATGTTAGGTTGTTATTATGCTGTCCAGAGTGAGTAACAGTTAATTTCACCCATATTTTAGCGTCACTCGGTAGAGGGGATAACGAAACTATAGGCAGCCATTGATGAATATGGGCTTGCACAGACGAAAACGCAACCCCTTCAGCGGCGTATACACGCAAAGCAGTATTCGTTACGTTTAGGCTTTCAAAATTGTCATCTATGACAACGGAAGCTAACGGGGTATTTGAGTGTTCATCTTGTGAGAACGCGAAAGTCGACCAAAAAAGCGCAATGATTAGTCCGTAAACTACGTGTTGAGCCCTCATTCTAAAGTCCATTCACCTAGAGAGTACTAAGAGTTATACCTTCATGCAGAGCTTATGTCTATTGAACTTTTAGCTACTACACGACAGTTGTGAATTTTGTGAGGCTTCTATGTCGGTTAACCAGTTCATATCATCAGACGGTTGAATAAAAGGTTGAGAGTAACAATTAACTACTTTTTGAACTGTTTCCCAATCATTTCCCTCAGCCATAGCGATTAATTTATCTAAATGGCTCGTCCTTGGAATAAGTAAAGGGTTCGCGCTTTTCATACTGCTAAATGTGTCAGTTGAAGCGTCGTGATAGGTAGGCCACCATTCATCTAACGATTTAATATCGTTTAGGTTATTGCGTAACACTTTAAAATCATTTGTAGCTCTCGCTTGGCTAAGCCATGCAAAAGCTTGATTATAATCAAGGGATTGAGCTGCTATGGCTTGTAAGAATGACAATGCAATGGGCCAGCTTTTATCAATACTATGTTCGTCTGACCCAAGTCCCATACGATCAAGCATAGAAGAGCGGTATTGTTGAACCATAATCGGCTCATAGGTATCTAAAATTGATTGGCGAGTGGGTTTATCTATATAGCGACTAAAACCTTCTGATAAAGCATAGCAATTCCATAGACCGATATTAGGTTGTTGGTCAAAAGCATACCGCCCTTGATGATCAGAATGATTTAACACTGCATTTTGTTTAAACGCACCCTGAAATGCGTAGGGCCCGTAGTCGAAGGTGATCCCGTGAATTGACATATTGTCGGTGTTCATGACGCCATGAATGAACCCATAGGCTTGCCACAAGGCAACTAAACGTGCGGTGCGTTTTACGATAGCGCTAAGCAGTGCACTGTGAGGTGATTCACTTTCACTACACGACTGAAAATGATGGGTTAAACAAAATGTCATTAAGCGGTCTAAGATTTCGGGTTTGTCAGCGTAATAAAAATACTCAAAGTGACCAAAGCGAATGTGGCTTGGTGCTGTGCGGATCATCATTGCAGCAGGTTCAATGGTTTCCCGCCTTACATTTGATTCGCTGCTTATTAAACACAAAGAGCGAGTACTAGGAATGCCTAACGCATGGAGTGCTTCACCGCCAATGTATTCTCTTAATGTAGAGCGTAAAACCGCACGACCATCAGCAAATCGAGAATAAGGGGTTTGCCCCGCTCCTTTTAAATGCAAATCGACCAATAGGTTTTTATTGTTAAGCACTTCTCCTAACAATAAACCTCTGCCGTCACCGAGTTCTGGATTCCATGAACCAAACTGATGGCCACCGTATTTTTGTGCTACCGCATTTTTTGCAATAGTTGAATCACTAGAAAATACACTAGGGACTAGGTTTTCCATTGATTGCATACTTTCGGGCAATGACAAGGTGTCGGCAAGGGCGCTATTAAAAAGTTGTCCCTTCATGTTCGACAATGGGCTTGGCGCAACAGCGGATACCGCGTCAGGAAGTGCATCGGCAAAGTAACGTTTAATCGGCATAATTGGGTCCAGTTTGAAAGTATTAGCTTGCAGCGTATTCTTCAATAAGGGTTAAGAACGCAGCGCCATAGCGTTCTAGCTTGGTTTCGCCTACGCCCGATACGCTAAGCATATCACGCTTACTCATAGGTAACTTTTGTACCATATCGATAAGGGTTGCATCACTAAAAATAACAAAAGGAGGAACATTGTGTTCATCGGCAATGGCTTTTCGCAGATGTTTCATTCGTGCAAACAGCGCTTTATCGTATTCTTTAGTTTCAGCAGCTTTGGTTGATTTAACATCCAATCTTGGCAGGGCCAATTGAATAGCGTCTTCGCCTTTTAGTACTGGCCTGGCGGCTTCTGTCAACCTTAAGGCTGCATGGGCTTCAAGGTCAACGCGAATGATCCCTTTGTGAATGAGCTGATTTATAATGCTATGCCAATAGGCATCAGGCTTGTCTTTACCAATGCCGTGAGTGGTTAATTCAACATGTTCAGGGTTTAGTCTTTGATGTTTCTTGCCCCTGATAATGTCTATTACATATTGGGTGGGCGCACATTGGCCTAATCGAAAAATACAAGAAAGTACTTTTTGTGCGGTTTCTAAACCATCAAAAAGCGTGGGCGGATCTAAGCAAATATCGCAGTTTCCACATGACTTATTGGCAAACTCTGAGAAATAATTCAGCAGTACCATGCGTCGGCAAGTTAGTGCATCTCCAAAGGCTTCCATCGCTTCAAATTTTTGCAGGCAGACTGCAAGGCGTTCGTTGTTTTCACCTTGTTCTATCCATTGTTTAACACGCGCTGCATCTTTTTCGTCAAATAGCAGTAAGGCTTCAGAGGGCAGGCCATCTCTGCCTGCTCGACCGGTTTCTTGGTAATAATTTTCAATAGAACGAGGCACGTCGTGATGAACGACATAGCGCACATTGGATTTATTTATTCCCATCCCAAAGGCAACGGTAGCAACTACGACTTGTATGCTATCGGTTAAAAATTGACGTTGTACCCAAGCCCGTTCGTCATTGTCCATACCCGCGTGATAAGCCGCACTGCGAATGCCTCTTTTTTTCAACTTGTCGGCGATATCGTCGACTTTCGCGCGGCTATTACAATAAATGATGCCGCTGCTGTCTTGTTGCGCAACGTACTTAGCCACTTGTTCAAAGGGTTTGTATTTTTGTAAAACGCGGTAGTGGATGTTGGGCCTATCGAAACTACCTTTATAGATATAAGGCTCGTCTAACCCTAATTGTTGCACAATGTCACTTTGCGTTGAGGTGTCTGCGGTTGCGGTTAGCGCGATCATCGGCACCTTGGGGTAATGTTGTTTTAACTGATGCAGTCCGCGGTAGTCAGCTCTAAAGTCGTGACCCCAATGAGATACACAATGGGCTTCATCTATGGCAATTAAAGCCACTTTATTCGATGCCAATAGCGAACGAAAACTGTATTGCAGCGCTTTTTCAGGTGAAACGTAAAGTAAATCTAAGGTTCTATTCTGAATGGCCTCGATAATTTCTTGTTGAGTTTCAGAGGATTGAGACGAGTTCAAGAAAGCAGCTTTTACACCAAGTTCAGTAACTTGTTCCACTTGATCTTGCATCAAGGAAATTAATGGAGAAATTACCAAGGTCAACCCATCTAGCAAGGTCGCGGGTAGTTGATAACACAATGATTTACCCCCACCAGTGGGCATCAGTACCAGTACGTCTTTACCTGCGATAATTTGGTCGATAACTGTTTGCTGACCATCGCGAAATGAATCGTATCCGAAAATCGATTTTAACGCAGATAAACTAGGTGTAGAGGAAGTGAGTGCTGTCATGGGTATAGTGTACGGATTTTAGTGATTAGAATCACTGTACAAAAGGAATAAAAAGTTAAATTATTGCACTTTAATTGGTGCAGTAAACGCGATTGCGACCTTCTCGTTTTACTTTGTACAATAAGTCATCAGCGGCTGAAAGGAGCGTCTCGACTTCTAGTTGTGCGCCAAACGCAACACCAATACTTGCAGTAATAAAGAGTTTGTCATTGTTCCACTTTATGTGAGATTGCTCTATTGTTTTTCGCAAGCGTTCAATTTCAGTTACGGCGTCATCGTTCTCCATATCATTTAAGTAAACGCAGAATTCTTCACCGCCAAAACGTGCAATTTGGGCATGGGAAAATGATGTTAGAAGTATATTCGCTATATGCTTTAGCACGGCATCGCCAGCATCGTGACCATAGGTGTCGTTAATATTTTTAAAATGGTCTAAGTCAATCAGCGCTAACGCTTGTCGTTGTTTTTTAATGGCAGGTAGTTTGTTAATAGCGTAGAAAAAATGACGCCTGTTAGGTAAGCCAGTTAAATAGTCCTGGTTAGCCGTTTGTCGAATAACCGCTACATGTTCGATAGCTTCTAACATTTGCATTATTTTAAGCAAGAATTCTTCATGGCCAAAGGGCAAATTGAAAAAGTCAGTCGCACCACACTTAATAAAGTGAGCAGCAGTAAAATCTGAAGGTTTATAAGAAATACCGACAATAGCTAATTCGTCTTTTGGAGACCCTTTGCGAATATCTGCAATAAATTCAGATAAGTCATTTTCGCAATCTGCATCTAACATGATTAGCTGAATCTCGGGGTTATCGGCCAGTAATTTTTGTGTTTGTTGTTCACTTTGTGAAATGTAACCCTTGAACCCATGACGCTGAAGCAAGGGGTTGGTCATGGAAACAGTTTTATTGCTATTTGACTGTAAGATTACGCCAATATGCTTGTTTTTATTTAGCCTCTGAAGTAGCCGTTGAAGGTAGTCAGCCGTTTGTGCGTTTTCTAGCCCGATATAGTCAACGATGTCATATTGCAATACGTGCTTACGAATATCGCTTTGCATTGAAGCTGATAAGGCTATGGTTGGCATAGACATAGAGGTAAAAAAATCGATGGCTTCGAAAGGAGATGCATCTACTTGCATGTGGCTAGCTAACACGCAAAGTAAAGCTTCAGGAACGCCGTCAAAATAGGTGTTTTTCGCATCGTGTAATGAATAAGCTCGAATAGGGTTTAGCCCCGCTTGTTCGACCAAACGGGCCAAAATAGTGGCGGTGCGGGGGTGACTTTCAACTATCAATACGTCGTGTTGCATGCGTGGTTTCTATTTTTTATTCAGATAAAACAGTAATATCAATCATTAGACAGGTCGGGCGATACACTGTATTTTCATTTTATATTAGCAATATAGCTTATTTCAGCGAAAAAGTTCGAGTCTTAAGGCATTAATAGTGATTAAAAATACATTTAAAACGCTCATCATGAGTATTGTGTGTTGTGTTACAGCGTTTTCTTATGGAAGCGAAACAAACAAATTCTCCTCTTTACTTGAAGAACATTGGACGAACGTAGAAAAAGAACAGGTGTTTTTTCGCAGAGACCCCGATGTTTTTCGCATGAATGGGGTGTTGCCAGATTTTAGTGATAAGGGCATAGCGCGAAGAAAAGCGTTTAATCAACTCATGCTCGAAAAAATGGCAGATATCGATAGCGCGCAGTTGTCGCCCGCTGATCAGGTGAGCTATCGATTGTTTCGCTACGAAAGAGAAACCGAGGCTAAAAGTTATGAGCAACTCGATCGCTACTTTCCAATGAATATATACGCGGGCTTTCATACCTACTTTTCTGAAGCACCGGCTAAAATGTCTTTTTTATCGAGAGAGGACTACGACAATTACCTAATTAGCTTGGCCGACTTCAATCGTTACAATCAAGAATTTATTAAGACTCTAAACATAGCTGTAGATAAGGGGTTAACTCATTATTGCGGTAGCTTTCAAGGTTATGAACGCACCATTGGTCGTTCTATTGTTGAAGATGTCACTAAAAGTGAATTTTATCAGCCCGTTAATCGCTTTCCTTCCTCTTTTTCTAGCACAGAAAAAGCGCACTACGAAAAAGAGATAAAACGTTTAATTAGCGATGTGATTATTCCTGAGTATCAACACTTTTTTACTTTTTTCACTCAAACCTATATGCCGAATTGTCGCAAAAATGTAGGCATTACGCAGGTGCCTGATGGCAAGGAATATTACGATTATCTCATTCATTTTTATACCACAACCAGTATGTCGGCTGAGGACATTCACGCACTTGGGTTATCAGAAGTAAAAAGAATAAAGCAAGAAATGCAGGCAATTGTGAAAGCACTGCAATTTAAAGGCACCTTTAGAGAGTTCTTAACGTCT
This sequence comes from Alteromonas sp. 5E99-2, assembly GCF_017368475.1. Classification (GTDB taxonomy): domain Bacteria; phylum Pseudomonadota; class Gammaproteobacteria; order Enterobacterales; family Alteromonadaceae; genus Alteromonas_F. The sequence continues at coordinate 146,239 of NZ_JAFNJE010000007.1, read as the reverse complement.
TTGCGTGACGACCCTGAAAACTATGCGTCTGATCCACAAGATTTGTTAGAAAAAGCATCCTACTTTGCAAAACGTATGGAAGGGGAGCTACCTAAGTGGTTTAGTCGTTTACCTCAAGGGACTTATAGTATTAAAGCGAGTCCGGGAGGGGGCGCATATTATGTTGCAGGTGCTGGTGATGGGAAAACTTCAGGAACCTATTTTGTGGGGGCGAATAACTATTTGTCGGAGCCCTTGTATAACCTTGAAGCCTTAACTTACCACGAAGCTGTGCCCGGTCATCATTTACAAGGCACAATTGCTCAAGAATTAGATGTGCCTGAGTTTCGCAAAACCTTATACCATTCAGCTTATGGCGAGGGTTGGGCGCTGTATTCAGAAAGTTTAGGTAAAGAAATGGGCTTTTATCAAAGCCAAACCAGCGATTTTGGTCGCTTAACCTATGAAATGTGGCGAGCATGTCGGTTAGTTGTGGATACCGGAATGCATGCATTTGGCTGGTCTCGTCAGCAAGCAGTAGAGTATTTGTTGTCTAATACAGCCCTTAGCGAGCGAGACGTTAACCGTGAAATTGATCGTTATATTTCTTGGCCTGGACAAGCTTTGTCATACAAAATTGGCGAGCTTCGCATTAAAGCTTTGCGTCAAAAAGCAGAATCAGAATTAGGGACAAAATTCGATATTAGAGCCTTTCACGATGTATTAGTTGGGCAAGGTTCCTTACCTATTGCGGTACTTGAAGATACCGTTAACGAGTGGATTAAAAAGCAGTTGTAGTGAATGCTCACATACTCTGTTGGGGAGATATTATACTATCTCCCCATGCTGGCTACTTTATAAGGGTTCCAATTTTGCAAAGCTGAGTACCAGCCATTTGCTGCCAAAATCGTCAAAATTGACTTGTACTCTGGCGTGCTCTCCACTGCCTTCATAGTTCAATACCACACCTTGGCCGAATTTTCTGTGCATAACCTGCTGACCTAATTGAAAGCCACTGTTCTCGAATGCTTGATGAGAGGTTGCAGGGCTGAAACGATTACTTACCGGCTGGGATACGGTGGATTTCAATCGCACTTCTTCAACGCAATCAGTGGGAATTTCACGAATAAATCGCGATGCCGTATGGTATTTGTCTTGTCCGTACACGCGTCGGCTTTCGGCATAAGTGATGAAGAGCTTTTTCATCGCTCGGGTCATACCTACGTAACATAGACGTCTTTCTTCTTCCATGCGTCCGGGTTCGTCGTTAGTCATTTGACTAGGAAACATACCTTCTTCGACGCCGGCCATAACCACCAAGGGGAATTCTAGGCCTTTCGCTGTGTGTATTGTCATCATTTGCACAGCGTCTTGGTTAGAGTCCGCTTGAGTTTCCCCAGCTTCTAGGGATGCATGGGTTAAAAACGCCGACAAAGGCGTGAGGTTGTCTTCTTCTACGGGCACTTCAAATTGCTTACACGCGGTGACTAATTCTTGTAAGTTTTCCACTCGAGCTTGGGCTTTCTCGCCTTTTTCAGCTTGATACATGGCATATAAACCCGATTGGTGTATGGCGGTTTTAGCCTGTTCTTCCAGAGGTTTGTCTAATGCCTTGGTTTCTAACTCTACAATTAAACTGCAAAACGCTTTTAGTGCATTGGCTGCGCGTCCAGTGAGTAACCCTTTGTCGATACATAACTGACCTGCTTGCCACATAGAAACGTTATTTTCACGTGCTTGCTCACGTATGATACTTAATGTCTTGTCGCCCATACCGCGGGTGGGGGTGTTGACGACTCGCTCAAATGCAGCGTCATCATGAGGTAAATTAATCAATCGCAAATAACCCAAGGCATCTTTAATTTCCTGGCGTTCAAAGAAGCGCAAACCCCCGTATATCCGATAGGGAATAGAACGCTGTAATAATGCTTCTTCCAGTACTCGGGATTGCGCATTGTTGCGGTATAAAATGGCGGTATCTTGCAGACTGTTGCCTTGCTGTAACCAATCTTGAATTTGGCTCACAATAAAGCGAGCTTCGTCTAATTCGTTAAAACTGGCGTAAATTGATATGGGCTCGCCTTTATCGCCCTCTGTCCATAGTTCTTTGCCTAATCGGCCTTGGTTATTGTCGATAACTCCATTGGCGGCCTTTAGAATGGTTTGAGTTGAACGGTAGTTTTGCTCTAAACGTATTGTGGTTACGTCGTCGAAATCACGTAAAAAATGTTGGATATTTTGTACGTTTGCGCCACGCCAACCGTAAATAGATTGGTCGTCGTCGCCCACTATCATTATATGGTTGTCGGTATCGCACAACAGGCGTAGCCAAGCATATTGAATGTTGTTGGTATCTTGGAACTCGTCGACTAACACGGCGCGGAATCGACGTTGATAGTTGGCTAATACATCGGGATTTTTTAATAGCAGTTCATGAGCGCGAAGAAGCAATTCAGCAAAATCGAGTAAACCACTGCGATCACACGCTTCTTGATAAGCCTGATATATCTCGCACATTTTTTGCTGCGTTGCGTCGTTATGGGTGTCAATTTGATGAGGACGAAGACCCTCGTCTTTGTTGCCGTTTATGTACCATTGTATTTGCTTTGGCGGCCAATGTTTCTCATCTAAATTCAATGAGCGAATGATGCGCTTTACCAAACGATATTGGTCGTCTGAATCTAATATTTGAAAGTTATCGGGCAATCCAGCTTCTTGGGCGTGGCTGCGCAATAAACGGTGGGCTAGGCCATGAAAGGTGCCAATCCACATAGTGTTTAGAGGACGGTTCATCACAGCTTCAATGCGACCACGCATTTCTCTTGCGGCTTTATTGGTGAAAGTCACTGCCAGAATGCTGTAAGGCGCGATATTTTCGACGTTCATTAGCCATGCAATGCGATGCACTAATACTCGGGTTTTACCACTTCCTGCACCGGCTAACACCAATGTATTTTGCGGAGGGCTAGCAACGGCTTGGCGTTGTTTGTCGTTTAAATCGTCGAGTAATTCAGATACGTCCATTGGGCTTTCTTATATGTATTTGCGGTCGCTATTTTAATACTTGCGAGTATGCCATTAAGCTGTGCATTTATACAGCATGAAATGTTGATTAGTGCACTATCGTAGTTTTTTCATACAAAGTTGTTGACAGCATAAATAATAATCTCTACATTTGTAGATGTTATCGCGACATATGTAGAGATAGTAATGAAAAACGATATAAAACTGAGTGAATTTGAACTCGATGTAATGAATATACTTTGGCAGCAAAGTCCAGCTTCTGCTCCTGACATACATGAAAAGGTGAAAGGCGATAAGGAAGTGAGCTATTCGACAGTTAAAACAATAGTCGACAGGCTTGAGCAAAAACAAGCCGTGCTTCGAGCTCATCAAAAAGGCCGAACCATTTACTACGCTCCTGCTATTCAAAGAGAAGATGTTTCAGAGCCTTTATTAAAAGGCTTTCTCAAGAGGATATTTGCCGGAGACTCTCAAAAAATGGTGGCGCAATTGCTGGCAAACGAGAAGCTGAATAATGATGAGATTGAACAATTAGAAGCTATGCTTGCGAAGCATAAAGCTAAAAATAACGAGTAAGTAAATTATGATCACGTATTTTGCTATTTCATTATTTATTAGCGCAATGTGCGCTACAGCACTGTTCTTCTTAGCTGGTGCACCTGCCCGTGTGCGTTTTTATGTTTGTATTTTATTGCTGTCTAGTTGGTTGTTCCCATGGCAGTATTTACAATTTGAGATTGAGCAAACCAGTTTCACATTACCTGTAAATTTGGTTAGCGAATTTGCGTTATTTAACTTAAATTCCTCAGAGCAACAGCAAGTCGCAATAGAAAGTGAAGGCCGCCAAGCTTTAACTCTTCCTACATTGCCTAATTATTGGTTTTGGGTAGTAGGGCTCCTGATTGGCGCCGCATTGTTTGTCAAAGATGCAGTTAGCTATCGAAAGCAACATGCCCGATGGATACAGAACTCTACTAACGATAACGCTGTGTGGAACATCGTCGGCATAGAAAAACGTTGTTGCGATATTCGACGAATTAAAGGGCAAGTACCGGGCATGGTTACAGGCTTTTTAAAACCGATTATTTGGATTGGAGATCACCAGCGTTGCGAAGACAAAATACGCACTATCGTACTCCATGAACTCATCCATATTCGTCAGCGCGATACCTATTGGTTGTGGGGAATAAATTTCATTCAATGTTTATTTTGGTGGAATCCTATTGTTCGGTATACAGCGAACTATGGGAGAAATCACATTGAATTAAGCTGTGATGAACAGTGTAAAGCCTATTTACCTAAAGGTAGCTATAAGCAACATCTAATGGAATTAACGCTAGAAGCAAATAAACGGCAAGACGCGCAATCGAAGTCAACTGCATTGGCTATAAGTGGGACTAAGGCATTTAACTTACAGCGCATACACAAACTTAATGAGGAACATAAAATGAAAAAACGTTACGTAATAGTGGTCGCAACGCTTGTATCACTCACAGGCTGGGTTGGTTATTCTAATGCCACAGCAAAAGTACAATCAACAGCGGAACAGTCGAATATCAATATTGGGATAAACAAGATATTCGAAGCATGGCATAGCAAGGATTTTTCTGAAGTTGAAAAGTTATTATCGGAAGCTGAAAAAGACATTGAGCGTTATAGTGCTGTTGATCAGGCTATGATCTGGCGAACTCATGGAATGTATTTAATGCATAATGATCGCAAAAGTGCAGATGCTCTACCTTTTCTAGATAAAGCTATTGGATTGACTGATCACATAGATAAAAACGATGCACTTTATAATTTGAGGATGGCTGTTTCTTTTAGTGCTCATTTAGGTGAGTGGCGTAAACAACAGGATTACTCTGAAAAATGGTTTGCATTGGCTGATGATGGAACCGATAAAGCATTTATCTTGTATTTGACCGCAATTTCTCACTTCAAATTGGAAGATTATTCAAAGGCAATTAATTCACTAAATGAACTAATCGCATCCCATGAAACAAAGGGAACACAACCAGAAAAGTCTAACTTCGATTTGTTATTTGCAAGTTATATGCGTCAAAAAAACTATCAAGAGGCGGTTAGAGTACAAAAGCAGATTAACCGGCTGTATCCGAGCGAAGAAGGGGAAACTCTGCTGAATCACGTTAGTGCCTTGATTTGACCATGATTCTTAATTGAAAACACATAGAGCTTCCTTAGCTGGGCTGCTCTATGTGTTTTCATATAAATAGTATTGGAGGGTGTGCAATTAAACAAATAAATCAGTGGGATTAACGCTAGCCCCTTGATTTATTCATTTGAGATACCACAATTGTCAGTTAGTTAAGTTAGCTTCAATATGAGTGAGGGCTACATGGTAATTCGTAGAAATTTTTGGGCAATATTAAAGCAAGAAGCTCAGTGTATTGCTGAAAAAGAACCCCTATTAGCAAGCTACATCCATGCCTGTATTCTCACTCATTTTAATGTTGAGTCTTCACTTAGCTTTATTTTGTCGAATAAATTGGCTGACGATGTAATGCCAGCTATCGCAATTCGAGAAGTCTTTGACCAAGCTTATTTACTTGACCCTGCTATTGTTGAATCTGCTATCGCCGATGTAGAAGCAGCGTTCGAGCGAGACCCAGCAGTAACCGAACATTTAACCGTACTAATGTACTTTAAAGGGTTTCAAGCTATTCAGGTACATAGGCTAGCGCACTACTTATGGAAGAACGGCCGTCATCAACTTGCTTTGTTTTTGCAAAGCCGAAACTCTCAAACATTTGGTGTTGATATTCACCCTGCGGCTGCAATTGGTAAAGGGGTTATGTTCGATCACGCAACGGGTATTGTAGTGGGTGAAACCGCAGTCATTGAAGACAATGTTTCTATTCTGCAAAACGTCACATTAGGTGGCACAGGTAATGAATCTGGTAACCGTCACCCCAAAATTCGAAAGAATGTGATGGTCGGAGCTGGCGCGACAATACTTGGAAATATTGAGATTGGTCGTGGTTCCAAAGTGGGCGCGGGTAGTGTTGTTTTGAACGACGTTGAGTCCCACGTAACGGTCGCAGGTGTGCCGGCGAAAGTAGTAGGTAAACCTCGTTGCAACAAACCTTGCCAGTCCATGGATCAAAACGTACTGCACGATAAACAATAAGATTATCAATGGCACTATCAAGTTAAAGTTATTTACCTTAACAACGAAAACAGGTCATCGAGTTTTGACAGCTCTACATCGGGCAGCACAAGCGTTTTTTCTTTGGATAAAAGCATAGGCCGATTACACGCAAACCATGCAGATTGGAATCCCGCTTGATAGGCACCAAATACGTCATTAATTAAGCTATCGCCAACATGTAATATCTTCTTTGGCGCGATAGATAAGTATTGCGCAGCTTCATCAAACATACACCTATGAGGCTTAGCTGGACGACTCGAACTGGCGTGTAAAATGGTTTTGAAGTGAGGGTTTAAACCGGCTTGTTCAGTGTCTAAATTACCATTAGTAATGCCTACAAGAGGAACCTTTTTACTTAAGTTTTTTAAGGTAGTAAGTACTTCATTACTTATGGGCACTTTGCTTCTTTCGTTGTAAAAGAACTCATACATCTCGGTTGCAGCTTCTTCTACATTGTCTTTTGCTTCATCGGCTAGGATATAGTTGAGTGTGAGTAATCTAAGCTTACTCATATCCGATGCTAACTCTGGGCTGTCTTGAATAAAACGGCGTTTGATGGCGCTTAATTCTGCTCTTGGAATACTCGCCGCTTTAGGAAAGCGATCCGCCATCTTTTCTTTCAGTAGGGCTTCGGCGCGAAAGATAGTTGGATGATTGTCGTACAGGGTGTCATCCAAATCAAAGGTGATGGCAGTTGGCGTTGTTACAGAGCGATAGAAAATCATAATTGGGTGTCAGCTTAAAAAGTCGTGAAGAAGAATATTCAACATTTGCTGCAATTGCTTAAGCATTAAGGTATCCATGCTGGGCGCAAAATGCGTTGGGTCGTCACTGCCGATGGCTAAAATTGCGATGGGGGCTTCATCACCAATAAGAACCAAGGCAACAGATTCGGCAATGCTACTACTAAACACTACTTGCTTCTCGTGATCACTTAAACGGCCAAAAAAGAAAGGGCCAGTGCGAAAGCGTTTGTCGATTAACTGTCGTTGTTGTAACTCGGTTAAGGCGTTGTCACCGCTAAAAGGTTTAATATGAACTGAAGACAGCCCAAGTTCTTCCTGCATAACAAGTTCAACGGTGGTTTGTACGTCATTTACGTCTTTGCACTTCATGAGTTTTAAAGACAGTGACACGTACACTCGATAAATTTTTTCGTTTTGTTTGGCGACGTCAATGAGCTGGTTTAACTTTTTCGTTAGCTGTTGAATGCGGCTGCGAAATTGCTCGCTTTGCATTTCTACTAAAGAGACTGCGCCCTTATGAGGGTGTGCGAATTGCAATTTTTCGAGTAAATCTATGTGCTTAACAAAAAATTCAGGGTTTGCCTCAAGGTAGTTTCTTACCTCTGTTTCTGAAAGATCTTCGGCAATATTTTGCGCCGATAAAGCGTCGTTCATAATTGTAATTGTCCATCAAACACGTGTTTTGTCGGGCCTGTCATTTTCAAAACGCTGCCAGGGCCATTCCAGCGAATATTGAGCGTGCCGCCGGGAAGGGTCACACTGACATCTCTGTCTAATTTACCTTGAATTTGGCCTATTGCAACGGCTGCACAAGCGCCCGTACCGCAGGCTTGAGTCTCACCCACACCGCGTTCAAAAACTCGGAGTTTTATTTTACTGCGGGAAACAACTTGCATAAAGCCAACATTCACCCCTTTTGGGAAGCGCTCATGAGCTGTTAGTAACGGCCCTATTGTTTCTACATCAGCGGTGTCTGTATCTTCAACTTCTAGTACGCAATGAGGATTGCCCATAGAGGCTGCACCAAAGAACAAGGTTTTGTCTTCTACGCGCAACAAATAGGTTTTTTCTTCCTTGTTAGCTTGCAGGGGAATTGCCGCTGGATCAAATTTAGGCACACCCATGTTCACAGTCACTTGGCCGTCTTTTTCAACGTAAAGTACGATGTTGCCTACTTTCGTGCTTACCGCAATTTTGTTGCGATTAATTAGCCCTTTCATCTTCACGAAACTAGCAAAACAACGAGCTCCGTTACCACATTGCTCTACTTCACCACCGTCGGCATTGAAAATACGATAATGAAAGTCTTGTTCTGGATTGTACGGCGGCTCGACCAATAAGAGTTGATCGAAGCCAATACCGAAATTGCGATCAGCCAACTGGCGTATTTTATCCGGCGATAAAAACACATTTTGAGTCACGCCATCAATCATCATGAAGTCGTTACCAAGGCCGTGCATTTTTGAAAAGTTTAGCTGCATAATAACCGACTAATTATTGGTTGGAAGTGTACACTCGCCGCGCCATAAGTCGCTACGGGTTTCTCGTTCGCGCACAACATGAGCAACAGCGCCATCGACCATGATTTCAGCTGCCTTACAGCGACTGTTGTAGTTCGATGCCATTGCAAATCCATAGGCACCTGCACTTCGTACGGCTAAATAGTCACCAGGAACAATACATAGTTCTCTGTCTTTACCTAAGAAATCTCCGGTTTCACATATAGGCCCAACAACGTCGTAAGTTGATTTTTCAGCACTCGACGCTTTGTTTAACGGAATAATGTCTTGCCATGCTGAATATAACGCCGGTCTGAGTAAATCGTTCATTGCAGCGTCGACAATGGCGAAATGTTTCTCTTCGCCTTGCTTGATAAATTCGACTTGAGTAATGAGAATACCTGCATTTGCGGCAATAGCGCGGCCAGGCTCTAAGATCAGCGTCAAATCTGGGCGACCGGCGACCTTGTTAGCAAGTCTTGCTGCATATTCATCTAAATCAGGTGGCGTTTCATCTTGGTACTTAACGCCTAAACCGCCACCTAAATCTAAATGCTTAATGTGGATATCTAGTTCGGCTAATTCATCAACCAATACTAATAATTTGTCTAACGCATCTTCAAATGGCGATAGTTCAGTAAGTTGAGAGCCGATATGGCAATCCATACCTGTTATTGCCAAATTGCTTAGGCTTTTTGCGTACTTGTAAGAAGCAACAGCTTGTTCAGCGGCGATACCAAACTTATTCGATTTTAATCCTGTAGAAATATACGGGTGGGTTTTTGCATCGACATCGGGATTAATACGCAGTGAAATGGGGGCCATTACGCCCATTGATGCTGCAACGCTGTTAATGCGATCAAGTTCTGGGTGAGACTCAACATTAAAGCACTTAATTCCGGCTTCTAAGGCTTCTTTAATTTCACCTTCTTGTTTCGCTACGCCAGAGAAAACCACTTTAGATGGATCGCCACCAGCTTCTATCACCCTTGCAAGTTCCCCTGCGGAAACAATGTCAAAACCAGAGCCTAATCGAGCAAGTACATTCAATACGCCAATATTCGAATTGGCTTTCACTGCGTAACAAATCAGGTGGTTATGGCTTGCTAATGCATTATTAAATGCGTGCCAATGGCGTTCAAAAGTGGCTTTTGAATATACATAGGTAGGTGTACCAAACTTGGCCGCTATGTCACTAACATTTACGTCTTCGGCGAAAAGCGAGTCGCCTTTATAATTAAAATAATCCACTAAAAATCCTACTGCTGGTTCTCGGACGTTTGTGCTGCGGGTTCAACGGTATCTGGTGTGCTTTGTTCTGGCTCTTGTGGAAGCTCCAATGGGCCTCTGTAGCCACAAGATGATAAGGCTAGTACTGCCAATAGAATAACTGATGCGCGCCCCATTACGATTAACCCAATTTAAACGTGTTCAATGGGCCGTATCATCGCATTAAAGCGTTAAAATGCAAGCGACAATAAGCGTTGTTTGATTTTGTCTGGAAAATACACTTGTTGCCATAAATGATCAGTGAGTGGTTTTACGTTATTCCATTGACGTTTTAACACCCAATCAATTAACGGATTTGGGTCATTAGGAAAGGTGATTGGCTCGTTTCCTTCGTAAGCTAACCAGTCTTCTACGTCGTCTGTATCCAAATGGTAAAGGGTGTGACACAGGGCTAATTTTTCTAAAACCCGTAAATCAGACAATGCTTCAAACTGCCCATCTGCAGGTTTAATTAGCAACTTTTTGCCTAATTGAAGGGCTTTGCTTACCCAGTTGAAATCGCCGTGGGTAATTACGCCAGAACACTGTTGAATTTGTTTTTCAATATCAGTGTGTAGTAGTGAGCGCCAACTTATATGTTCTTGCTGTATGTCATCTTTAATGTGTGGATGGTAACAAATGAAACCTTGCTCGCTTAAAGGTTCAAGTAGTTCCCGAATGTCATTAACGGATTCAAATGGTAAATATACGAGGATCTGATTACTGCTGGATACTTCAGATGACATTTGTTTTGAGATAAAAGGAGGCACGATTGGCTGGTTGAAATGAAACCAATGCATGCCTAGTTGAATATTAGCGGGGGCCAGCCAGTGTGACATCAGCCGACTGGAAACGCCGTTTTTGACTTTGGGAACTCGAAAATTAAATGACGCTTGGTGGCCGATAGAAATCGAAGGGATGCCTTTGAGTTTTGCAGCCCATGCACTAATAGGTTCAGCGTCATTTAATACTAAGTCGTATTGGTCAATGTTCAGCTGTTTCATGTTGCATAGAATTTGACTGTTTTTTATGTCTTTAAGTGTTTTCAAAACATTGGTGTTTTGGGGCTTAGAGGGAGAGTCTAAACCTTTAAAAAATTGGGCATTGCCAAAGCTGGTCATATCTTCGTAGGCGCCAATAGCACGGCCAGAAAAAACAAAGTCTACGTCTATGTCGTCTCGTTGGGAGAAAGCTTTTTCCATAATACGTGCGTTGGCAATAGGAGTATTTCCACTGCCTTGGACTCCGTATAGAACTTTCATTATTTGTTTAGCCAGCTAGTACAATTATTGAGCGAAAGGTTATAGCGAAAACATGAAAGCTTTTTTACAGAAATACGACACATTTGTTACAAAAATAGGGGCTTGTACAAGCCTACAAAAGGTGTGGTAAGGTTGAATCCTCGTTTTTACTTTTGCTCGAGTAGCCGATTATGAATTATAACACTTCTGAGATATGTGATTTGTTCGCCGATAGCGTTGATGTTGTTGAGCCTCTTTTTATCCATTACGGCGGTGTAAGTTCGTTTGGAGGTGAAATTACTACTGTGAAGTGTTATGAAGATCGTGGGCTTGTTGAACGAGTGCTGAGTGAACCTGGTGAAGGAAAGGTACTACTAATTGATGGCGGTGGGTCTTCTCGTCGAGCAATTATCAATGCGCTCTCCGCCCAAGATGCGTTAGACAATGGTTGGGAAGGTATTATTTGTTACGGCAGCGTTAGAGATGTCGATGCCTTAGCCGATATTGATATCGGAATACTTGCGGTAGGCTCCATACCTGTTAACGCTGATTGCGAAGGGGTTGGAGATGTTGATATACCGGTAAACTTTGCAGGTGTTACCTTTTTGCCGGAAGATCATATTTATGCAGATAGCACTGGTGTAGTGCTATCTCCAGAACCCCTTGATTTAGATTAAGCCAATACGCCTTAAGTTGTTTGCTTTGCCAGTTCGTTAAATAACTGGTTCAAGTACAAAGCGATTCTGACACCGCCTTGAGTTAACCTTAATTCAATATCTGGGGTGTGCTTGTAAACGTATTGCCAGCTTAAATTGTTGGCATCCTCTGGATAAGCAGTATCTCTAATTTTAGTACTTTCGGATATCCAATCTGCGGGAGTTGTGCTGTGCCATTTGGAAACATCATCAGCGACAAGCTTGCTGACTAATTTGTGCTTCCATTCGGTATACGACAAATTTTGATGTTCTATTAAACCTGTATCCCATACGCGATGTAAATTGCTGTCTTGCCACATGAAACGCACTTTTACATCGTTTCCGCCTTTGTCTGTGCCGTTTCCTGCATGCAATGGCTGATGCAAATCACCAATAATATGTACAATAAAACGCAAAGCCAGTTGTTTTTCTTCAAGGCTAGATGCTGAATTTAACAAGGTTTTCTTAAAAGCATTTAATGCAGTAACAGCGTCACCTTGAGAAGGCGCATGCTGATTGGAGTAGGCCTGCTTCGGTACAGTTACGTAGTGGTAAGGGCCAGCTTGTTTTTGCCAAAAGTCAGACGGGTTAGAGCGCATTTCGTCAGGCCAAGTGGACGCTTCTGCTAAGGTCTCATTGGGCAAAATAGCCTTTACATAAGATGCTGCAATAGGGTCTAAATAATCCTGTGCGATAGCGCCTGTGACTCTGTGCCCTGTTTGTCCCCAAGCGAAGAGGTTTTGGCTAAACACACTGGCAAGGAGTAATAGAGCGAGGGATTTTTTATTTGATGAGCGATTATTTTTCTTCATGCTTGTATCCCCAGCGGGCAACTAATTTTTGTTCTAATTGAAGGTGATCAAGAATACGTGCAACAACAAAATCAACTAAGTCGTCAATAGAGTGAGGCTTGTGATAAAAGCCCGGAGACGCAGGCATAATAGTTACGCCCATTTGCGATAGCTTGTGCATATTTTCTAGATGTAAGGTCGAAAGAGGCATTTCCCGCGTAACTAAAATAAGCTGACCTCGTTCTTTTAACACCACGTCGGCACCGCGCTCGATTAAGTTATCACTGGCCCCTGTGGCAATAGCCGAAAGTGTACCCGTTGAACAAGGGCATACCACCATTTGCTTGGGTGCCGCAGAACCCGATGCTACAGGAGAAAACCAGTTGTCTTTACCATACACTTTAAGTTGTTCGGGCTTTGCTTTGAAATACTGTGTTAGAAAGGCTTCCGCTTTTTCTGGGTGAGAGGGAAGGGCTAAATCAGACTCTTCTTTAAACACCACTTGTGCTGCGGGTGATATAAGTACAAATACCTGAACGTTTTGTTCAGTTAATTTAGACAATAAGCGCAACGCATAAGGCGCTCCAGAAGCGCCCGTTATGGCTAATGTTAGCTGACTGTGAAAGCCCTGGGTTGTATTCATAGTGCCTCTAATAATTTTTGATGTATTCCGTCAAAGCCGCCGTTACTCATTACCACTATTGTGTCGTCGGCATTGGCAGTGCGTACTACTTCATACACAATATCGTCGGTTTTGGTTCTGGTGTTAACTATAGTTGAAGCATTCACGTCTGTATTTGGCGTAAACCACGCCATTGACGGATCGACTTTTACCCATACTTCATCGGCGTCTTGCCACGAGGCGTCTAATGCGTCTTTATGAATACCCATTTTCATTGTGTTCGAACGAGGCTCTATAACCGCAATAATACGGCCTTTCTCATTGCGCTTTTTAAGGCCCGACAGTGAGGTTTTTATTGCAGTTGGGTGATGAGCAAAATCATCGTAAACACGCACACCGTTAACTTCCCCTCGAAGCTCCATACGGCGCTTCACATTGATAAATTCTGATAACCCTTGCACTGCGATATCGGGCTTCACACCAACGTGATGGGCGGCAGCAATGGCCATTACACCGTTATGCATATTGTGTTCACCAAAGAGTGACCAAGCTAACTTTACTGGGGCGGAGTTTTTATAACTGACTTCAAATTCACTGAAATCGGGCTTCAACGCTTTTACTTGCCACTCTTTACCTATTTGACGTTGTTCGCTCCAACAGCCTTTGGCTAACGTGTCTTGCACGGCTTCATCTTTGGCAAACGAAAGAACACAACCATGTTCAGGTACTGTGCGCACGGCATGGTGTAGTTGAGTTTGAATGGCTTCTAAATTTGCATAGATATCGGCGTGATCAAACTCTAAATTGTTAATAATCAATGTGCGGGGTAAGTAATGTACACATTTTGCGCGTTTATCAAAGAAGGCACTGTCGTATTCGTCTGCTTCGATGATAAAAAACGGCGATTCACCTAACCTTGCCGATTGATTAAAGTTTTGTGCCACGCCACCAATGAGAAATCCAGGTTTAAGTCCTGCGTATTCTAAAATCCAAGTTAACATACTGGTTGTGGTTGTCTTACCGTGAGTGCCTGCAACAGCTAGCACCCAACGATCTCGCAGTAGGTTTTCTCGTAACCACTCAGGGCCACTGTTGTAAGGAATGTTGTTATTCAGCACGTATTCAACTGCTGGATGGCCTCGGGATAGGGCATTGCCAATCACTACAAGATCGGGGTTAGTGTCAAATTGCGCTAAGTCGTCTAACTGGGAAAGGCTAATTCCTTGGTTCTCAAGTTGTGTACTCATGGGAGGGTATACATTGCTATCAGAGCCAGTAACCTTGTGTCCGAGGGACGAAGCGAGTGCCGCAATACCACCCATAAATGTGCCGCAGATGCCTAAAATGTGAAGATGCATATAAATTGTTTGCTTTGCTTTGTTTTGCTTGCGCGTACTTTATCAGATGTAATTCGTCGTTCACACTTTACTCATTAATAGATACAATAAGACATCACAATCTATTTGTAGAAAAAGGCATATTCACCGGATGACACGTTTAAATTCTCAGCTTCAGCAAGATGACGTACCTTTAGAGTTAGTATTATTAATTCAAAGTCTAATGGTAGGGTGTAAAGAAATTTCGTTCCGTGTTGGCCAAGGTGCGTTAACAGGTGTTTTGGGTTCCACTTCCAGTGAAAACGTTCAAGGTGAAACTCAAAAGAAACTCGATGTGATCTCCAATCAGATTCTAAAAGATGTGTTAATCGAGTCTGGGCACGTTAAGTCAATTTCTTCAGAAGAAGAAGATGACGTTGTAGCCTGTAACCCAGAAGGTAAATATTTGGTGAGCTTCGACCCATTAGATGGGTCGTCAAACACAGAAATTAATAGCCTTATTGGTACTATCTTCTCTATTACTCATGGGACCGATGGTATACAAGCTGATGATCCTTCTGGTTTTTTACAGCCAGGAACGCAAATAGCTGCAGCAGGTTATGTGCTTTATGGGCCATCAACTATGTTAGTTATGTCTACTGGTAATGGTACCCATGTGTATACGCTAGACAAAACACAGGGCGACTTTTTACTGACTGAGTCTAACATTCAGATACCAGCAGACACGGCAGAGTTTTCTATCAATATGTCTAATCAGCGCCATTGGGAACCTAACATACAAGCTTATGTTGCCGATTTACTAGTGGGTAAAGAAGGACCTAGAGGTAAAAATTTCAATATGCGTTGGGTAGCAGCCATGGTGGGTGACGTACACCGTGTTTTATCTCGTGGTGGTATTTTCTTGTATCCATTTGATAACCGCGATCCAAGCAAGCCGGGTAAATTACGTTTGTTATATGAAGCAAGTCCAATGGCTTTTCTTGTTGAACAGGCGGGTGGAATGGCATCTACAGGTGAAACTAGAATTCTAGACGTGATGCCAACAGATATACACCAGCGTGTCCCTACGGTACTTGGCTCTAAAAATGAAGTGGAAGCTTGTTTAGCTTATACGAAATAGTTCAACACTTTGAACCGCAAAACTGTTAACTGTGCACGACCTTTATTATACTAGCGTACAGTTAACGCTAATTTAGATTAAAAGGAAAATTCAATGAGTTTGAATGACGTTCCTGCAGGTAAAAAGTTACCTGAAGAAGTGAATGTAATTATCGAGATCCCAGCACATGCGGATCCTATTAAATATGAAGTAGACAAAGACAGCGGTGCTATTTTTGTTGACCGCTTTATGGCGACTTGCATGCATTACCCAGCTAACTATGGCTATGTAAACAATACTTTGTCTGATGATGGCGACCCTGTAGACGTGTTGGTTGTAACACCGTTTCCATTGGTTTGTGGTGCTGTTATCCGTTGCCGTCCTGTTGGCGTGTTGAAAATGACAGATGAGTCTGGTTTTGACGCGAAAGTAATTGCAGTTCCTGTAGATAAGTTAACAACTATCTATAGCGACGTGAAAGAAATTGCTGACTTGCCTCCTTTGCTATTAAAGCAAATTGAACACTTCTTCGAGCATTATAAAGATCTTGAAAAAGGTAAATGGGTTAAAGTTGAAGGCTGGGCAGATGCCGCAGCGGCTAAACAAGAAATTACTGACAGCGTAGAGCGTTACAATAACGCGTAATGTTGTAAAGTTGTCGTATGATGAAAGCCGCTCACTATAAAATGAGCGGCTTTTTTGTTTTAATGGGCAGGTCTCATTCTTTTTTCAAGGTAGTGTTAATGGCTTCACGAGTGTTTTTTGTCGTATTTTTACTGTTTAGTGTGTCTGCGTCAGCCGCTACACCAAAAGAAGTGTATTGGGAAGATTTAGTCCCAGAAGGCTTCAATAATCTAACTTTGCCTTTACTCAACCACGATAACGCAATGGCTCAAGCACAGCCCAATGCTCCGGTTATTGAAGAATTAAATGGTCAATATGTAAAAATTCCTGGCTTTATCGTGCCTCTTGAAGGCTCGGCAGAGTTAACAACAGAATTTCTATTGGTACCGTATTTTGGCGCATGTGTACACGTACCACCACCGCCTTCAAATCAAATTGTGTATGTCAGATTTGAAAAAGGTATACCTTTGGAAGATTTGTACGACGCCGTTTGGGTTGTAGGTAAGCTGTCTACATCAGGCTGGCAAGGTGATATTGCAAGTGTGGGATACACCATGGCGGGTGAAGCAGTAGAGATCTTTGAATAAGACCTCTACTGGTTTTTTAAAGTAGAGGTTTTAAGAAACGCCCAGTATGAGATACATCAGATGCAGCCACTGTTTCTGGTGTACCTTGAGCAATAATTTGACCACCGCCACTGCCCCCTTCTGGGCCTAAATCAATTAGCCAGTCTGCGGTTTTTATCACATCTAAATTGTGTTCAATTACCACAACAGTGTTGCCGTGATCTCTTAGTCTGTGCAGTACGGCTAACAGTTGTTTGATATCGTGGAAATGCAAGCCTGTAGTGGGTTCGTCAAGAATATACAGAGTTTGCCCTGTATCTCTTTTCGATAGCTCTTTGGCCAATTTAACCCGCTGAGCTTCACCACCAGATAAGGTTGTGGCTGCTTGGCCCAAACGCACATACGACAAGCCAACGTCCATTAAGGTTTGTAGCTTTCTGGCAATAGAAGGTATGGCGTCGAAAAATTCTCGCGCTTCTTCAATGGTCATTTCCAATACTTCGTGAATATTTTTGTGTTTGTACAATACTTCAAGGGTTTCGCGGTTGTAGCGTTTACCTTTACACACGTCACAAGACACATACACATCGGGTAAAAAGTGCATTTCTACTTTAATGACACCGTCGCCTTGGCACGCTTCGCAGCGTCCGCCTTTCACATTAAAACTAAATCGTCCTGGCTTGTATCCACGAGAACGGGCTTCTTGAGTGCCTGCAAACATTTCTCTGATGGGGGTAAAAATACCCGCATAGGTTGCAGGGTTAGAGCGAGGGGTACGACCAATTGGGCTTTGATCTATGTCCACAACCTTATCTAGTGCATCCAACCCTTCAATCGAGGTATACGGTGCAGGCTCAGAGGTTGTGGCCTTGTTTAACTCGGTATGAGCGATGCGATAAAAGGTGTCGTTTATTAAAGTCGATTTACCCGAACCCGACACACCAGTAACACAAGTCATTACGCCAAAGGGCACATTTAAAGTGACAGATTGCAAGTTATTACCCGTGGCACCTTTTAGCGATATCCAGTGATCATTTTTAGCGCTGTGTCTAACGGAGGGTACATCAATTTTTTCTCGGCCAGATAAATATTTACCCGTTAGTGAGTCTTCACTTGCCTTGATGTCTTCTACAGTACCCTGTGCAATAATTTGGCCGCCATGCACGCCAGCACCTGGCCCTATGTCGACGACATAGTCCGCTTCGCGAATAGCGTCTTCATCGTGTTCAACCACAATAACGGTATTGCCCAAGTTCTTTAAATGATTCAGGGTTTTTAGTAAGCGTTCGTTGTCTCTTTGGTGTAACCCAATAGAAGGTTCATCTAACACGTACATAACGCCCACTAAGCCGGCGCCAATTTGACTGGCTAAACGAATGCGCTGGGCTTCACCACCTGATAGCGTGTCTGCGCTACGAGATAACGACAAGTAATTCAGACCCACGTTAACTAAAAAGCGTAAACGGTCGAGAATTTCTTTTAAGATTTTATCTGCGATTTGGGCTTTTTGTCCGTCTAAGTCTAATTCCTCAAAGAATGAATAAGCTTGGGCAATAGACATTTCAGCAATAGCAGGAAGTGGCGTGCTTTGTATAAATACGTTACGGGCTTCTGTTTTTAATCGTGTGCCGTCACAGGTATCGCAAGGCTGGTGGTTAAGGTATTTGGACAGCTCGTCTCGTACTGAACTGGATTCCGTCTCTTTGTAACGGCGCTCCATATTAGGAATGATACCTTCAAAGGGGTGGTTACGTTCCATGATATCGCCGCGCTCATTTATGTATTTAAAAGCGATGGCTTCACCTTTAGAGCCGTTGAGAACTATGTCTTTGGCGTTTTCATCAAGCTCTTTAAATGGCGTGGTTAAATCAAATTTATAATGATCGGCAACGGATTGCAGCATTTGGAAATAGTAATAACTGCGTTTATCCCAACCCCTTATCGCGCCTCCCGACAACGACAATTCATCGTTAGTAATTAACCGTACTGGGTCAAAAAATTGCCTTGTGCCTAGGCCATCGCAGGTTGGACACGCGCCAGCAGGGTTATTAAAGGAAAACAATCGAGGTTCTAGCTCGGTAATGCTATAGCCACAGACTGGGCAGGCAAAATTCGCTGAAAAAACAATTTCCTCTTTGTCAGGATCATCCATATAAGCCACTTTTGCTGAGCCTGAGGATAAATTTAGTGCGGTTTCAAAGCTTTCAGATAAACGAAGTTGAATGTCTTCTCGTACTTTAAATCGGTCGACAACCACTTCTATGGTGTGCTTTTTATGTAAATCTAAAGTGGGCGGATCAGATAAATCGCAGACATTGCCATCGATACGGGCGCGAATAAAGCCTTGTGCAGCAAGGTTTTGAAGTGTTTTTACATGTTCGCCTTTGCGTTCTTGAACCACTGGCGCGAGTAACATGAGTTTTTCGCCTTCAGGTAAAGAAAGTACCTTATCAACCATTTGACTGATGGTTTGCGCATCAAGAGGTAAGTCGTGATCTGGGCATTTGGGCGTACCGACTCTTGCATATAACAGTCGTAAGTAATCGTATATTTCTGTAATTGTACCAACGGTAGAGCGAGGGTTATGAGACGTCGATTTTTGCTCGATAGAGATAGCGGGGGATAAACCTTCAATGTGGTCAACATCGGGTTTTTCCATCATCGACAAAAATTGTCTCGCATAGGCCGAAAGCGATTCAACATAGCGGCGTTGGCCTTCCGCATAAAGTGTGTCAAACGCCAGAGAAGACTTGCCAGAACCAGATAAGCCGGTAATTACAACGAGCTTATCTCTAGGTAAGGTTAAATCAATATTTTTTAGATTGTGGGTGCGGGCACCGCGTACTTCTATTTTATCCATAACACGTCGAGAAAAGCCAAAAAAAGAATTATGCCACAGAGTGAAAAATAATATCGGTTGTTACGTCGTTCTGTTTACACAGATCGGCAAATTTCTATGTTAATATCATTTTCGAATAGCAGTAGAGAGAGAAAGTTGAAGTGAATGCGTTAGAAGTGCGTACGGCGTTAGTACTTGCCAGCATATATATGTTTCGTATGCTGGGTTTGTTCATGGTTTTACCCGTACTGGCGATTTCTGCGCGAGATTTCCCTGATTACGCACCTGCGCTAGTAGGCATTGCAATTGGCGGATACGGCTTAATGCAAGCTATTTTACAAATTCCTATGGGCACCTTATCAGATAAATTTGGGCGTAAACCCATTATTGTGGTGGGGTTAAGCATATTTGCCATAGGCAGTATTGTTGCCGCTCAAGCCGATACGTTACTAATGCTAGTGTTTGGTCGAATTTTGCAAGGTGGCGGCGCTATCGCTTCTACTGTAATGGCCTTAGCCACCGATGTTTCCCGGGAAAAGTCTCGGCCTGTTGTGATGGCACTGATTGGTATTTCTATTGGTTTTTCATTCTACTTAGCGGTGTTAATTGGGCCTTTAATTACAGTCAGTTTTGGTTTGTCTGGTATTTTTTGGTTAACTGCAATTGGTGCAATTATCAGTATTCCTCTTTTGTTACTGTTAGTGCCTACGTCTTCTAAATCCTTAGCAAGTTTAGATGTTGTGCCGAAAAAGCAAGGCTTGTGGGCACTGGCGACAAAAACCCAATTGTGGCGATTGAATGTCGGCGTATTTCTACTTCACGTATCTATCACCCTACTGTTTGTGCCATTTCCTTTGGTGTTATCGTCAGTTGGCTATGAACTGGATATGCAATGGAAATTGTATTTACCGATTTTAGTTATTTCTGTGGCGGGTCTTGGCTTTATAATGAATATTGCCCGCGCGAATAAAGAATCAAAAGCGATTGTGCTCGCTGGAGCTTGTATGATCAGCGCATTTGCAGCCTTGGCGTTCGGCTCTTTAACACTGACAAGTGTTGTTGTGGTAGGTGCCTTGTTTTTCACCGGTTTTAATTATTTAGAAGCTACTTTTCCAAGTGCGGTTTCTCAGCTTGCGCCGCCAGGTGAAAAAGGCTCGGCAATGGGGTTGTATTCTAGTTTTCAATTTTCTGGTGCGTTTGTTGGCGGTTCAACGGCAGGGCTATTACTTGAATACTTATCTGCGGCTTGGGTCTTTTCAATTGGTATTGCGGTAACGGCTGTAATTATTCTTGTTTGTGCAAAAATGAAAACCAATGAAAAAGTACAACGGTTGGTGTTGGAAGTAACCAATACGCCTTTAGATTTTGCATCGGTACTTGCCAAAATTTGTAATGTAGAAGGTGTATTAGACGCTAAATGGAGTCCAAACAACACAGCCTTGTATGTTAATGCCAAAAAAGGCGTAGACTCCGATGTGTTACAACGCATTCTTCACGAAGCCAATTAATTACATCTAATGCCTGTTTAAACGCCTGTGCTAAACCCACACTTGGGAACGGAATTAGCGACTTTTAAACAAAACAATTAAACTCGTTTATCTTGTGGGTTACACTATCAACCAAGATATATTCTAGGAGAAATACAATGCCGAGTAGAGGCGTAAATAAAGTTATCTTAGTTGGTAACTTGGGGAACGACCCTGAAGTCCGCTACATGCCAAATGGCAACGCGGTTGCAAACTTGAGCTTAGCAACAAGTGAAAGTTGGAAAGACCAGCAAGGGCAAATGCAAGAGCGTACAGAATGGCACAGGCTAACTATGTACCGTCGTTTGGCTGAAGTGGCTGGCGAATACTTGAAAAAAGGTTCTCAAATTTATGTGGAAGGCAAACTCCAAACACGTAAATGGCAAGATAACCAAGGCCAAGACAAATACACAACTGAAATCATAGTTGACCAAATGCAAATGCTAGGCGGTCGCGGTGATGGCGGCAACCAAGGTCAAGGTGGTGGTCAAGGTCAATATGGTAATGGCGGTGGCGGTTACCAAAATCGTCCGCAAAATCAAAACATGCAAGGTAATCAAGGCGGGTATGCTCAACAGCCACCTAGCCAAGCTCCACAAGGTGGACAGCCTCCTGCTCAACCTCAAAACAAGCCGCCGATGGCAGAGCCTGATTTTGATTTTGACGATGATATTCCGTTTTAGGTTCCAGAAGAATTTAATTTTGTAGAGTTAAATTCTATAAAGAACCTCTTGAAGCTTTATTTTTAAGACTTTCATGTCTTTCAGGTAAATCTCAAGGGGTTTTTATTTTGTATAATAAAAAGTTGACAGTGCAATTAGTATTGCTACTAAGGTATTAAATTTACCTGTCCTTCGTTTGACATCTTCAGAGTTTTTGTTTGAAGTAGGCTTCTAGGTGAAAATCAAATCATTATTGATGTTGTCTGATAAAGGAATATAAATGTTAAAGGAAGTTGACCCTCATCATTTAACTTGGCTGCTACTAGTAATGTTAACTATGTCAACTTTGCTTGCAGCATATTTTACCTCTCGAAAGAAAAAGAATTTATCCGCTGAAATCGAAAGAAAAGAAAAGGCTCTCAAGGATAAGCCAATAGACGATATTGTTCAGGAACTTCAAAAGTCTTTTGAAGAAGTCGAGCGGAGACTAAGTGATGGTAAGCCTATCTATGACAAACTTCTCCAAACACTTAGTAAAAATGACGATAAGCTTAAATATATAGACGTAGGCTTACTTCCCCCAACTTTTAGGTTTGATGACCGTGAATCCCTTAAAAATCAAATAGAAAAATGTCTAGACCAACAATTTCAAGTTATAAAGCGCGGCGGAGCTACAACTGCATATTCCAATTGGGAATGGTTTGGTAGCAAAAGTAAAGGCACTCAAATGGTAAATGCGTACCAAAGCCTTTTATTGAAAGCGTTTAACGCTGAGTTTGATGTTATCAGGAAACAAATGCGCCATTCTAGCTATGACATTGCCATCAATAAACTTTATCGATTAGAAGAACAACTCGAAAAGCTGGGTGAAACAGCTAATGTAGCCATTTCACCAGAATACTTTAACTTAAAGTTGCAGGAGCTGGATGTCTGGCATAGTGAGCTTGAACATAGAGAAGAGTTAAAACAGGAAAAGAAAAAACAAAAAGCATTATTACGAGAGCAATCTAAGCAATCAAGGGGTGATACTGAAGAGCTTGAAGATGATATTTACTATCGCAAATCTGATCTGATAAAAGCTCAAAAATTAGCTCAACAGTTACATGGTGCCAGTGCAGCAGGCATGGAAATGAAAATAGCGAAAATGCAAAAGGAAATAGAAAATCTAGAGAGTAAGTTTGAGCGTGCAACATCTCAGGCACAGATTACTAAAGCCGGATATATCTACGTAATCTCAAATATTGGTAGCTTCGGTGAAGGTATCGTAAAAATAGGCATGACCCGACGCCTTGAACCGATGGATAGAGTTAGTGAACTGGGCGACGCAAGTGTGCCATTTAAGTTTGACGTTCACGCTTTAACTTTTGTTGATGATGCGCCTAAAGTAGAGAAAGTTCTTCATCGGAAGTTTAACGACAAGAGAGTCAACATAGAAAATCTTCGCAAGGAATTCTTTAGAGTCTCACCCCAAGAGGTAGCAAAAGCGATGGAGGAACTAAATATTGAATGTGATTGGTATTTTGATGCAGAAGCAAAAGAATTCAGAGAAAGCCTACTCATTCGCAAAGCGTTTGAGAAAGAGCAATCCAATATTCAGTCTGTATCTAATCAATTGCCTAGTTCAATTTAAAGGAGTTGCCAATGTATATCACTATTGCCTTAGCAGTTCTTTTTTCATCATCAATTTACTTGTTGTTAACCTCTCGCGCTAAGCTTAGCGAACTCAAACTAAAAGACATTGAGATTGAAAAAACTTATGAGCCAGCCTCAAAAGAAGAGAAGAAGCTATCTGTACTGAAAAAAGAATACAGCTCATTACAAGATAGTTACCAAGGCAAGCTTGCCAATTTACGCAAAGGAGAAAAACGTTTGTCTCAATACTATTTAGGTATTGGAACGACTGATGCCGTATCGTATAAGAGTCTTACAAAAGGTAAGACGGTAGAAGACATTGAATATCGTCTTCAAGATATTAAAGCATCCTTAAAGCGGTTGGTAAGTGAAAAGAAAGCCTGTGTTTGTAGCATGGGGAATGATGTTGTAGTGAATGGGAAGAAATCAGAAGCTAAAAAACTATTCAATAGGGAAATTAAGCTTCGTTTACGCTGTTTAGACAACGAGTTTAAGGCTGCAACAGCATTGGTTGACTGGAATAATATTAATCGCCTTATTCAGCGTGCCAAGGATACTTTTAACGACATCAACGCTTCAGGCTCAATAGTAAAAACTTACCTAAAAGATCAATACTTAAAGTTGAAAATAGAAGAATTGAGATTGAACTATGAACTCAATAATCTAAAGCAAGACCTGAAAGAAGCAGAGCGTGAAGAGGCCCTTATTAAGCGAGAATCTGAGCGAGAAGAGAAACGAATTCAGGCCGCATTAGAGAAAGCCGGGAAAGAACGCAAACTCATGGAAAAGCTTGTTGCAGAAGAGCTAGTTAAGTTAGAGTCAAGTTCAGAAGAGCAAAGAATTTTGTACGAACTTCATAAACAAGAGTTGGAAAAGCTTAAGGAAAAAGAACAACGTGCGATCTCTCTTGCACAACTTACACGTGCTGGATACATCTACATTATTTCCAATCAGACATCATTTGGAGAAGGTGTGGTCAAAATTGGCATGACTAGGAGAGCAGACCCTTATGATCGAGTTAAAGAATTAGGAGATGCATCAGTTCCTGAAGTATTTGACGTGCATGCATTTGCTTTTACTGATGACGCTCCTTCACTCGAAAAGTACCTACACAATAAATTCGAAGAAAAAAGAGTAAATCTCGTTAACGGACGCAAGGAGTTTTTCCAAGTATCTCCTGACGATGTATTGGCTGAGTTACCTAGCTACGAAGGTAAGTACGAGTTAAGTGAATTAACAGTTTAGCAGATAATCTAACGGCATATATGGCGATATATCTTGTCGATTAACAAAAGTGTTAATATAAGATAATAGTAACAGAGAAATACCCTCTAATTTTACATTTTGATGTTCTTATGACAGATATGAAAAACTGATCTAATTCAGCTCAGCCATTCGCATCGGCATAGTGTCTATATCGCGAAACACGTCCGCCAAGATAAGGTTTTGGTAATTGTGCTTATCTTGCCCATCAAGACCAATCAACAATACCTTGTTATCGTTGAGACGAGCGGAAATAGCCTTATGTGTCAGCGTATTTTCGAGTTTGCCTTCAGGGTACACGCTCACTTTGTCACCCATTAATACAAATACCAGAAGCTTCCGTTCTATGAGTTGTGTTCTTTTTGCTTTTATCTGTCGTATAACCCTTACTGAATTGGGTTCGGATGTCAGGTTGACAAGCACTAGTCGATACTGCCAATTGTAGGGCGTGAAGTTATGGGTTGCAGCGTTCAAACCGAAAGCCATAAATACGATAAAAATAAATGATTTTAAGATACTTTTCATGGTGATTAATACGTGAAAAGTTCATGCTGGATCTAATTTCAAAGGAATAATTGGTTTTTATGCTCAGGTTTTCAATCAATTTAGCGCTAATACTGTGCTTGATGTTTACCAGCCTAGCGATGGTCAATTGTTCCCTGCCAGTGCCTCCGGCCCTCATATAGAGGTGCGTTTGCTCAGTGAGATGAATGCACTCGTGCCGAGGAAGACTCAGTATCTGGCCATTCAAATACAACCTGAGCAACACTGACACACGTATTGGCAAAGCCCAAGTGACGGTGGTGAACGCTTAAAATTACCTTTGTAGATATTAACAAATAAGCATCTTTACCCGCTTTTTCAGTGCGGGCAGCACGTCCTCTGGGAACCATGGGTTTTGCTTGAACCAGTAATTATTGCGAGGGCTAGGGTGTGGCAGAGGTAAAACAGTAGGCCAATGGTTCTGCCATTGTTTGACTGTTTCGGTAAGCGTTCTGCTGCGTTGATTACCTAAATGCCAATCCAGTGCATATTGCCCGATGACTAGTGTGAGTTCGATGTTCGGCAGCAGAGTTAACACCTGCTCTCGCCAATGTTGAGCACATATTTTCGGTGGTGGTAGGTCGCCGCTTTTACCGGTTCCGGGGTAGCAAAAAGCCATAGGTAAAATAGCAATATTGGTATCGTTGTAGAATGTATTGCGATCGATCCCCATCCAATCTCGCAATCGTTCACCTGATGGGTCGTCAAATGGAATACCTTTTTGATGGGTTATTCGCCCAGGAGCTTGGCCTGCAATGAGTATTTTGGCGTTATGGTTTAGTTGAACAATAGGGTTAGGGCCAAGAGGCAAATTAGTACACAGTTCACATGCTCTGACATTAGCTAATACAGCCGAAACATCGTTGGTTTGGATTGCATTGGTTGTCACTTTCCGACCTTAAGTTAAATATTAAATAGAACACTCCTGTGCTGAAGGTTTCAAATTAGAACATATGAATACGTTTCGTTATAGAAGAAAGAGTAAATTGAAAAGTTTGCTTCTGTTAGCCAAACTTAAACCACAAGCTGCCAAATGATAGGTATGCATATAACAAAGATAATCCCCCTCATTTTTTTACTGCTGTATACGGAATCACTAACAGGTAAACGCATTCCAAACAGTACCCGCAATAGATTGAACTTACTAATAATTATCACCAGGATAAGGCAAACCAAAGGACTTAATAGTAAATTTAACAGAAATTGATTTTCTGGCTCAGTTGAGACCATTAGCTGATTGGTTGCAATAATATATGCCAACGCCACAATTACAGTTTGATGGACTATATACAATGGGTACACATAGTCATTTAACCGCTTTATTGCTGAATTGGGTTTGTTTAAGTAGTGATAAGCTAATGCCATTATCATTAGTAAAGGGAACAGTTTATTTGCGGTGTAAATGCTCTCAATTAACACATTTAGCGAAGGGCTTTGTTCATGTAAGTTGGCTTGCCATATAAAGATGAAGCCAAGTTGCAAACCGAGCATTACAAAAATCGCAATGCCGCTGAGCATCAACTTATGCTTCGCGAGAGTGTCATAAAACTGATTTTGATTGCCCAATAAAAAGCCCAATAAAAATAAGGTAAAGCCGTACCATTCGCGAACAGCTTCCCCTTCAACATAAACTTGAATAAGCATTATTGGTACAGCAAAAACAAGCACTAAATAAAAAAGGTTAGAACTGACGCCTTTTATGAAAAAGGTCAGTTTACCTAGTCTTATTAAAGGATAAAAAATAAGGGCGAGCATACTAAAGCGCCATAGCGAGCGTATAAACCACAAATGATTTACATCAAATCTCGGCCATATTCCCGAGCTGTAACTATCAAAATAGTTTTTAGGCTCAAAATAAAAAGCGTGAACGAAACCTAAGAAATTAAGAGGCATATCACCTCCTTGTTTCATTTGCACAAATAACTGTATTGGAACAACAAAAAAGATGCCTATGAGTAATGGTAGTAGTAATTGGTTACTTCTTTTTTGTGCCAATAAAATTAAACTTTTACTTAAGCACATGTAAGAAAAAGCAACTCCAGAGATAAGCCATAACAACCCCATACGCCACGGTGAAGTTAAAAGCGTGACTGACTTTAGCCAATCAGCCTCAATAGGAACTTTGTAGTGAAAGCCCCACTCGGGTACGTACACCATGGCGGTATGATAGAGAACAAGTACAGCGATGGCAGCTACACGCAACCAATCAAGAAAGAATAAACGGGGTGGGAGTTCAGCTTGATTTACAAAATCGAGGACTGGTTTCATTTTGGTAATGTCATTTAAATTTATCGAATGGTGCTAAACCATAGCCGTTTCCTAATGTCGTATTCCATTCTAACTTGTTGAAAAAGTTGAATAAGTGATAATAGGTGGCTAGTTGGGATAAGTGGTGAGTGCTAGGCTCTATAACAGGAATAGGAATAGCGGCGCCTAAAATAGTTTTTGATGTAATGGCTTTTGGTTGAGCAAAAAACTACACTTTATTAATTAAATGATTAAAAAACTAATTACATAATTCGATATTCCAGAATCCATCTACTATATTTTAAATTAAATTATATAAGGTTCTGTGTATGAGTACGTTTTTCAGTAAATTTTCTATTCGAAAGAGACTATTTATAGTTTCATTATTTCCCCTTATTATTACGTGCTTATCTTTACTTTCAATTATTTATGTTCAATTGAACACCTTGGTGAAAACCGAAACGGAATCTGCAACAACGCTACTTACTGATGCAAAAAAAGCAGAACTGAAGAATGCGATCGATATTGCATATAACACGATTAAACCTTTGTATGAATCTGGGGCTCCGCGAGAGGAAGGTGTAAAGTTACTTCAGCGTATGAGGTTTAGTAAAGAAGGATATATTTTCGGTTATGATAGTGATTCGGTAAGAGTTTTTCTTGGTACAGGCACAACAGATGGAGTGGGCAAAAGTTATAAAAATTTACAAGATGCCAATGGCGTTTATCTTGTCAATGAGCTGGTTAGAGCCGGTAAGGAAAATAAATTGGGTAGTGGCGATAATTTTGTAACTTATCACTTCCCGCGTCCAAATGAAGAAACGGCCTATCCTAAATTATCGTACGCAATCTTCCTAGAAAAATGGGATTTAATGATAGGTGTTGGTGTCTATATTGATAGCATTGAAACTGAAGCACAAGTATTTGAAAAGCACGTAACTGAAGTAAGTGTAAAGCTAATAACCACGATTATAGTATTGTCTATTGCGCTCATTATCCTAATGATTATGCTGAGCGTTATTATTGTTAAGTCCATTTTAACCCCACTCAGTTCCGTATCTGATTCTATTCGTCTTCTTAGTGAAGGAAATGGTGATTTAACCAAACGAGTTCCAGTTCAAGATAAGTTTGAAACGGGCCAATTGGCGGAGAACCTAAATAGGTTATTATCTTCCTTACACGGAAACATATCAGCCGTGTACAAGGTTTCTGTGGACGTGGATGAAGAAACTAATCTATTGGTAAAACAGGCTGAAAATATTAAATCGGTCAGTACCCAGCAACAGTCAGCCATTGAGCTAGTTGCCTCTGCCTCTAATGAAATGGTGTCGTCGTCCAACGAGGTATTAAGTAACGCAAAAAGTGCAGCAGATGCAGCACAATCTGCGAACAGTCATGGCATGACTGCACTGGATAAAGTTAAAAAAAGCAGCGTAGAAATGAGCGAACTCATTGTAGAAATTAATAAAGCGAACGACGTTGTTAAAGGGGTGGGAGATGACGTTCAGAACATTAGCGCTATTTTACAAGTAATTGAGAGCATAGCTGAACAAACCAACTTACTTGCGCTGAATGCCGCAATAGAAGCTGCGAGAGCAGGAGAGCAAGGCAGAGGCTTTGCAGTTGTTGCAGATGAAGTGAGAAACTTGGCTAGTAAAACCCAAGGAAGCACAGAAGAAATTCAACAAATGATAGTTAAATTGCAAAATGGCTCTAAGTCGGCAGTAGAAGCTATGCAATTGAGTATGTCCAGTAGTGCTAATGCAGAATCAAGTGTCTCTGAATCCTTAAGTGCGCTTAATGATATAGCAGAATCAGTAGCAGTAATAACTGATATGAATTCTCAGATTGCGAGCGCCGCAGCAGAACAAAATGAAGTGGGCGAAGATATAGGTAAGCGTATAGAAGATATATCTACAGAAACCTTCGGTTTGAAAGAAATCGCTCAGCAAAATAATCTGACATCTGAAACGCTAAGTGTTAAAGCAAATGAACTAGAGAAAATTGTTAGTCAATTTAAGCTTTAATACGGAAGGAGTGTTGAGTCTAGAAAGGAGGAACCTCACTTTAGTGACGTTTTAAGTGAGGCTTTTACTTTAATGTTGATGGTAAGTGGTATATTTTAATTAAACGACGACATTAATTATGATGATTTGCAATAAGGATATTTCATGAAACATATATTCGTATGTATTAGTTACTTATTACTCACTTCACTAACTTTCCCTTCGTTTAGTTCTGAGCCTGTGTTTTCACCTGCAAAAATGGAAGATGACAATCAATACGGCCCGAAGAGTCAAAGAGCCAATCCTTCTAGAAATGAAGGCTGGGCGTATATCGATTTTGTTGTTAACAAAAACGGTAAAATTGATAACGTTATTATTGAAGCTTCAGAAGATGATTATGTTTTTAAAAGTGAACAATACTTAAAAGGCATTAATTATTCCCCGGCTAAGTTGGGTGATGAGACCGTGTCTTCTTCTTCTACTTTATTGGTTGATTTCAGCGTTGCAACCAGTGCAAATTCTAATGATGGATTCAACACACTTTTCGGTAAACGCTTTGAAGCCGCAAAGGCGCTTATTATTGATGGCAAGTTGGACGAGGCCCGTATTGAGCTAGATCAAATGACATCGCGGCACATGAAAAATACAACCGAGCGCGCTTTATCGGCTTGGTTACATAGCCTCTACTACTACGGTACGCAAGATTGGGGTGAATACGAGGCGAGTTTGTTAGAGGCGAATAACTTACTTTCAAAGTTGCCAAGGGATTTAGCCAAAATGACCATAGATAACTTGATGAAGTATCAAGTTCACAAAAAACAGTTTTCTGATGCCCGTGACACTTTTTTTCGAATGGAAAACATTGAAAAGGTGAAATTGTCTGATGAGTCGAAAGACAACGTAGTTGCAGAGCTTTTCCGTATGGTCGATGACAGTAAAGAGATTACTGTGGATGCGGTGTTGAACCAGAGAAAAACATGGCGACATACGCTAAATCGAGATCAGCTGGATGTTGCTGTGGTAGAAGGTGAACTTACCGCCGCCGGTTTGTACTGTCAAAATGGGTACATAGATATACTTGCGAATAATTTCGAGACAGTTCAAGTCAGCAACGACCTAGGTAAGTGTAATTTAGCAATCCAAGGCGAACCCGGTACATCAATTCGTTTAAAAGAAACGGGTAATAACCGTTTCAACGTTTGGTTATAACGATGGCATTAGCATAGAAAGAAGGCCTTGATTATTCAAGGCTTGTTCTGTTGCTTTGCTCGCCCTTTTCATTCTCATATCATTCACATCACCGATGTCATTTCCGGCTATTACGACTATTAACGAATGAGCTAGGTGTTTTATTCCATGTTGATTCAATATTTTGTAATCATTCTATGGTAGACATAGAGAGAGTAGCGATTCTTCGCACTTATTCGCATATTGATATATAACTTTATATGCATATTAAAAAGAGTGAAAAATAATGAGAAAAACACTAACCCTTTGTTCTTTATTCACTGCATTGACAACCAGTTATGCAGTTAATGCCAATGTTGTTAATGGTGAATTCGAAAACTGGACGTCTTCTACACCTGATAATTGGACCACAATCGACTCAGGAATTAACCTAGCAGAATCAACATCTGTGGTATTCAGTGGCAACAGTTCAGCTGCTGTTACTGTGAATACTGGCTCTCAAGCATCTACGGATTTACGTCAAACAATCAGTGTTGTTGCAGGTGAAACCTACGATTTTAGCGCTCAGGTCTATCATACTGAAGGCGGTATGCGAGCGCGTTTGTTTGTCGATGGCTTTAGAGTTTATTCCGACCCATCCATTACCGGCGAATGGCAACAAATTACATACAGCTATACGGCGTCGCAAACGTCTAGCATAGCGGTAGGGCTTCGCTTTTACGATGTGTCGGGGTTTGACGGCAGCGAACTTGTGTATGTAGACGATTTCGAACCCAATACGGGCGCAGGAGCTGACACCGGAGGCGCAGGAACTTGTAGTTCAGGTTCATTTGACCTTCTCACTGATAGATATGGCAATGAAACCAGTTGGACCATAACAAATAGTCAAGGTGCGGTTTTATTCTCAGGGTCTGATTATGAGAATTTTACTTCGTATTCAGAGGACATCTGTTTAAACGAAGGCGATTATACCTTTACCATTAATGATTCCTTTGGTGATGGGATCTGTTGTTCATTTGGTTCAGGCTCATACAGTTTAACTGTGAGCGGTGACATAGTAGCCAGTGGCGGTAGTTTCGCTTCAACTGAGTCGACAGACTTCAGCGTGGGTGGAGGTAATAACAATTCTGGAGGCACCAGTAACCTTTCAGATTATTACACCAGTGCTGAAGGGTTAACTGGGTATGCGTTAAAAACGGCGTTGTACAATATTATCAATGGCCATACGACTCGCTCTTACGGTGATTTGTGGACATTCTATTTGTCTAGCGAAAGAGATGTTTACTACGAAAACGACGGCAGTATTTTAGATATTTATTCTGAATCTCCTAATGGCAGTGACAGTTATACCTATGCCGCCGGTAGTGATCAATGTGGGAACTTCTCTGGTGAAGGCAGTTGTTACAACCGTGAGCATTCGTTTCCTAGAAGCTGGTTCGGTGGTGATGTAGACCCAATGAACACCGATGTACATCACGTTTTCGCAACGGATGGCTTTGTGAATTCTCAGCGCAGTAGTTTCCCTTATGGTGAAGTAGGTTCAGCAACGTTCACTTCATCGAATGGCTCTAAATTAGGTAGCGCGACTAGTTCATTAGGCTATAACGGTACTGTATTTGAACCTATCGATGAATTTAAAGGCGACTTAGCTCGAGCTTATTTCTACATGGCAACGCGTTACGAAAACGATATTGATGGATGGGAAAATAACAGTACCTCTGCCGATGCAGTATTAGACGGTAGTAGCGATCAAGTCTTTGAAGATTGGGTACTAGATATGCTGAAAGAGTGGCATGCTCAAGATCCTGTAAGCCAAAAAGAACTAGACCGCAATGACGCTGGATTTTCTCATCAAGGCAACCGCAATCCTTTTGTAGATTATCCTGATTTTGTTACTGAAATATGGGGTAACTAAGTCAACTTAGTCATTCGCTTTATACACACCAGTAGGTTTTTCCTACTGGTGTTTAGAAAATATTGAATTAAAGGACACCTAATTAAAGGACACCCCGTGCAATTCCCAGTGTTAGAAACCAACCGATTAGTACTCGATGAGTTGTCTATGGCTGATTCAAATAGCATTTTTGAATTGTTTTCCAATGAGTTAGTGGTTGAGCACTATGATTTGGAGGTTTTTACTGAACTGAGCCAAGCTACAAAGTTGATTGGGCTGTTTACTGCTCGGTTTACGCAGAAATTGGGAACTCGATGGGCGATTCGTTTAAAAGAAACGAATCAATTTATGGGTACGTGCGGTTTCAATAGCTGAAACACCGCAATGCAAAGTACGGTAATAGGCTATGATTTACTGCCTCAATATTGGGGGAAGGGCTTTGCTACAGAAGCTGTTCATCGAATAGTAAAACACGCGTTTTTAGGTGAGCTACCTTGTGGCCCTATTAATCGGATCCAAGCTGATACAATTCCAGAAAACCTCGCATCAGAATCAGTATTGTTAAAGGTGGGCTTTCTCGACGAAGGAATACGACGGCAAAGTGGCTATTGGAAACAGCAGTTTCACGACCTTAAGTGTTTAGGGTTAATAAAATCAGAGTATGCTGAAGGTTAACAAGGCTGTAATATGTAAAGGAGCATATTGAAACAGGTGTAAGCCTTTACTTGGAAATGAATTTAACACTATATGAACGCGAAAAAAAATCAGCTACACCCTCGAAATGCGCATGTAGGTCATTATCCTTTAGCTCAATTGGTAGCCTGTTATTCCCCACTAAAAAAATTCATTGTATCTAAACCAGATAACACTAAAACGATTAATTTTTCGTTACCAGATGCAGTAAAAGCGTTAAATACGGCGTTACTTCATCACTATTATGGTGTGACATTTTGGGATATTCCCGAAGGCTATTTGTGTCCCGCAATTCCAGGACGTGCTGATTATGTGCATTATATTGCGGATCTTTTGGCTCACGATCACGGTGGAAAAATCCCTAAAGGCAAGCAGATAAAGGGCTTGGATGTTGGCACCGGAGCTAACCTAGTTTACCCCATTATTGGCGTAAGCAGTTACGATTGGAAATTTGTAGGGGCTGACATAGACCCAGTTTCTGTGAAGTCAGCCAGTGCAATTGCATCGAACAACACGTGTTTAAAATCCAATGTTGTTATTCGAAAACAGAGTAATAAAAACCATTTGTTCAAAGGAATAGTAAAACCAGAAGACAAGTTCGATTTTTGTATGTGTAATCCCCCCTTCCATAAATCGGCGCAAGATGCTGCCGAAGGCACAAAACGCAAAGTCCGCAATTTGTCTAAAAATGCCAATAAAAGACAATCGAGCATAGCTTCTAAGGAGAAAGTTGGATTGAATTTTAAAGGCCAATCTAACGAGCTTTGGTGTGATGGTGGTGAATTTTCTTTTATTAACAAAATGATAAAAGAAAGCCTAGAGTTTAAAGATCAAGTCATATGGTTCACCTCGTTAGTTTCTAAAAGCGAACATCTACCGAGATTGAAAAAATCGTTAAGCCAGATTGGCGTGTCAGAATCGAAAATTATCAACATGGCTCAAGGCCAAAAAATCAGCCGTTTTATCGCATGGCGCTTTTGAAAACCTAACTAACAAATGAAAATTATTTGCATTAGTATTTGTCGATCTGTATCCTCTGCGATCTAAGACTTAAGTCATTAAATGAATTAAATCGCGACAAAAATCACATTATTGTTAGGTTTCACCCGTTTTTTCTGCATAAAAATTCAGTCGTATATGGAATAGCTCAATACTAAAAGGTGTTTGGCTGTGTCAAATTCGCACTAATAACATCGAGGTCGTCCCAAATGAGGCAGTTGTACAATACACAATTAGAGCACTCAAGCTGTGGTGTGGGGTTTATTACTCACAAACACAGTTTGCAAACTCATGAACTGCTCCAACATTCCCATGAAGCATTGTGCAAAATTCCCCATAGAGGAGGAATGAGCGCTGAAGGTATCGGTGACGGCGCCGGTGTGAATATTGATATTTCCCTTAGCTTTTTTCAGCACTTGTGCGAAAAGCCGGATTTAGCTTTGGGAGAGTTTGGTGTTGCGAACTTTTTCTACCCTATTGACTCGCAACAGCATCAACATGCTAAGAAAATTCTTGAAGACACATTTACCGCCCATAACTTAAATGTTATTAAATGGCGTACGGTTGAGGTAAATCCGTCAGCGCTGAATGACGCGAGCCAGCAAGCTCAGCTATCTATTCAACAGCTAGTGTTTACTCGTCCAACTAATATCGAAACGCAAAGTGAATTTGAAGTTGTAATCAATAAAGCCTTGTTGGAAATAGAGCAATCGGCATTTAATTTAGATGAATTATATGGTTTCTATCCGTTATCCATGAGTTCACATACTCAGGTGTATAAAGGACGATTAAACAGCTGGGAAGTAATCCCTTACTTCAAAGATTTAAGTCACCCAGAACATAAAATTCATACCTTGTTTTTTCATACGCGTTTCTCTACAAATACGGCTCCAAACCCTATGTTTGCTCAGCCTTTTAGACGGATGGCTCACAACGGCGAACTCAATACCGACAAAAAGAACCGTTTAAGTGAAGACGCGATTGCTCGTTCAAAGCGAAAGAAAGTGGTGTTTCCTAAAGGTCAGTCAGATTCTGCTCGTTTAGATCAAACCCTCGCCAGACGTATTACAGAAGATAAAATGGATATTGTTACTGCGGTAACAGCCATGATGCCTCCTGCGTGGGAAAACGATATAGATCTTTCTCAAAATATTGAAGATATGCTTGAATATTACAGCCTGTCTGAAGAAAAAAATGACGGTCCTGCTGCGCTGATCTTTTTTGACGGTGTAAAAGTGGGCGCTAGGCTAGATAGATTAGGCTTAAGACCATTGCGTACCGTTGAAACCAACGATTATTTCGCAGTGATGAGTGAAGCTGGTCAAATCGATTTCGCCCCTGAATCTGTGATTAAACGAGGGCGTATCGAAGCGGGTGGAATGGTGGTATTCAACCATCGAGATAGCTCTATTAAATACTCTCAAGAGATACTGGAGTCACTCGCTGCAAGCGAAAATTTTTCAGCTTTATTAATGGAAAGGCGCATTAAATTAAGCGACTTGCCAGAGAAAAGTATTGCTGATGTCAGCTTGACTTCAAGTTTAAATATATCTGCTCGCCATGCCGCTTACAGTATGAACCAAGAGAGCTTTAAATTTATGCTAGACCCTATGTTACAAACGGGTTTAGAGAAGATATCTGCAATGGGTTATGGTATTGCTCCAAACGCACTAGCGCCACAAGAAGGGGGAATGTCACGGTATTTTAGCCAGCGATTTGCTCAAGTTACGAATCCGCCTTTAGACAGCATTCGCGAAGCTGACGGAATGACATTAAGAGTGGCACTTGGGCCCAAAATTGAAGGTCGCCAACTGGCATTAAACTCACCAATACTTCAGCCTCAGCAGTTATTGCAGATCACCGAGCAGTCTGACATTCAGGTTGCCAGTATTGATACCTTATTTATTCCTGACTTAAATTGTCATAAGCAAAATGAATCTAATTTACTCAGTGCAATAGATGATATTTGTAGTAAAGCAGAAGGCCTTGCTAAAGCGGGGACGGGAATTATTCTATTGACCGACCGTGGTGTAAGCCATGGGGAGGCGGCAGTTCCTGCTATCTTATTGATATCTGCCGTTAATCAGCATCTTATTAAGCACGGTTTACGTTTTCACAGTAGCTTAGTGTATGAAACAGGGCAGGTGGCCAGTACTCATGACGTAGCTTGCTTGTTGGGTTTTGGGGCTTCTGCAGTTTGTCCATTAACCGTATTCCATCGAGCTTTAGAGCTGGCCAACGATTCTGCGCAAATTAAAAATCAGCTTAAAAACTTCCAAAAAGCAGTAGAAAAAGCGCTGATGAAAACCATGGGTAAGTTTGGCCTGTGTACGGTAGAAAGCTACATTTGCGGAGAGTTTTTTGAATCTAACTTTTTTGATACCAAAGAGCCTATTCTAGCCAAGTATTTCCCGAACATCGATTCTCCCGTTGGCGGGGTACGTTTTGCTGATATCGCGCAAAATGCAGCAAAGTGGCATGAATACGTGCATACGGTTCAAAACGAAAAAGACATTCCACTGTTAGGTTTGTTTAAAGAGCGTAGCGACGGAGCAGGGCATGCTTTTGGTAATACTGCGGTACGCGAATATATCAATATGACCGAAGAAGCTATTTTGTATGCCGACGATGAAGCAAACGAAATAGAAATTGACGCCATTCTCCCCGATGACATTGCCTACAAAAAACTGGGTTTTGAAGCCTTATCACCAGAGCAAATCAATAGTGCAGAGATAACGCCTGCTTATCGAGTTTTCTCTGAAAACCTTAGAGCTGAGAGGCACTTACGACCTGCTACATTAAGGGACGTATTGGCACTTCCAATGGATTTTAATTGTGCAGCTAGCACTCAAGATTTCGTCGAAAAAATAGCGGAGGCGAATCTACAAGGAAATAACAACATAGGTCAGCGGGGCCTTAAAGTTGTTGCGTTAGGTGAAAACCAATGGCAATTGACGTTAGAACGCGACCCTGAAACTTGTCACCCTCTTTTGGCTGAGGCACTTACCCAGTATTTTGATGAAGGTGACTTGAGTATCACTCGTTGTGATGCCCTGCACATTGAGCTAAATGCAAAAGGTAATGGACACTTATTTTGTTCGCTGCTCATTTCAGTGCCTGATCCTATTGAACTAAAAGACGTTCAACCTGCGGCTGAGATAACGGCGTCTTTGGCATCAGGTGCTATGAGTCACGGCGCCTTGGTAGCAAAAGCGCATGAAGCGGTGGCGCAAGGAACGAATATTGCCGGGGCAATGAGCAACTCAGGTGAAGGTGGTGAAGCGTCAAGGCGTTACAACACTGTTAAAGCCAGTAAAATTAAGCAGTTTGCATCGGGTCGTTTCGGCGTATGGTGTGGTTATTTAGCCGATCCAGCATTACAAGAAATTGAAATTAAGATAGCCCAAGGTGCGAAACCCGGTGAAGGCGGACAACTGCCTTCGGCCAAAGTTAACGTTGAAATAGCAGCGGCTAGAGGAGGTACTCCAGGCGTTGAGTTGGTTTCTCCTCCTCCTCATCACGATACCTATTCCATAGAAGATTTAGGTCAACTTATTCACGATGCAAAAGCTGCGAGAGTTAAGGTTATTGTTAAGTTGGTGTCGTCTGAAGGCGTAGGGACTATCGCTGTGGGGGTTGCCAAAGCAGGTGCCGATGTTATCAATATCGCGGGTAATACCGGTGGTACGGGCGCAGCGCAAGTAACCAGCTTAAAACATACAGGGCGCGCGGCTGATGTGGGCATAGCGGAAGTGCATCAAGCCTTGAGTGAAAACGGATTACGAGACAAAGTCGTTTTACGCTGCTCTAACGCTCACCAGACGGGTTTAGATGTTGTTAAATCGGCTATTTTAGGGGGCGACTCTTTCGAGTTTGGTACAACCGCCTTAATGATGCTGAAATGCGTTATGGCGAAAAACTGTAACATTAAATGCCCAGCGGGATTAACCACTAACCCTGAGTTGTATCAAGGTGACCCAAGAGCATTAGCCCAGTATTTTATTAATTTAGCCCACGAAGTAAGAGAAATACTGGCAAGTGTTGGTTATGCGTCGTTACAAGCCATTCGCGGCGAAACCAAGCTGCTAAACATGGTGAATCACGCAAGTATGGTAGGGCAGTTAGACCTGACTGGTATGCTAAAAGAAGCCAACATAGTCACAATAGAAAAGCCAGTATATTTAGAAGCTGATTTCGTTCACGACGACGTGTTTTTAAATCGTTTTAAAACTGATTTTCTCGATAAGAAAGCCAGTAAGTTAGTGATTGAAACCACTAAGCTCAATAATTGTAATAAAAGCGTAGGTGCACAGTTTTCAATTGATGTAGAGCGCATATTTAATTACCAGCTATCGAAACAAGAAGTAAGTAATCACTCATCTATTTTAGTAATGGAAAATGGCCGTAAAGTACTTGCTAACGATAGCGTGACAATACATACCAACACCTCTGCTGGACAAAGTTACGGGGCCTTTAATAATACCGGCGTGACGCTTGTGCACAGCGGCACCTGTAATGACGGTGTGGGTAAAGGCGCTACGGGCGGAAAAATTATCGTCAAAGACCCTTGTACACCAAATCACTTGTCTTTGAACGTGCTAGTAGGGAACTTCTCGTTATTTGGTGCGACAGGAGGCGAGCTTTATGTCAACGGTCAAGCCGGTGATCGCTTCGGTGTTCGCAACTCTGGTGCCGTTGCAGTTGTTGAAGGCGTGGGGGATTTTTGCTGTGAATACATGACCAACGGCAGCATTGTTAACCTTGGCCAATATGGTAAAGGTTTTGGAAATGGTATGAGTGGTGGTATGGCATATCAATACGACCCAAGTGGCGATATTGTAAACCGCTGTAGCAAGGATTCAGTTAAAGCCTTTAGTGTTGACCAAAATGACGACTTATCTTTGGGACAAGGGCAAGCGTTAAAACAACATTTACAAGCCCACTTTGAGCACACGGGGTCAAAGTTAACTGCCGAGCTATTGGCTAACTGGGAACAGGAAAAGAAACACTTCTACTATGTAGTGCCCTTGTCATTATTGCAATATCAGCGCAGTGAGAATATCGCTAAGTTGATGACGCGAAAAGCCATGCTGGATGAGCTTTCGCAAGCTATAGCATTTAGGTTAATTCGAGAAATACAAACGGGTTACCACAAGATGCTAACAAAGACGTCAAGTATGTTTAATGGTCAAGTTCCTGCCTATGGGGAATGTGATAGCCCTCTTATTTTCCAATTTGTGAGCGCGATTGGTGTGTTGCGAAGAGCCTTTGAACAAGCAACCAAAGTTCAGCCTGATGATGCTGACAACGCAGCGCGTAAATTGATAGAAACTGAAGATAAAAAATTAGTCGATGTGGTAAGTAAAGACATTAAAGAGGTGTTAAATCATTATTGTGATGACGCCTTGTCTGCATTATTAGCTGACAAACGTCTTACCGACTACAAACAATCACTGCTAATGCGAGAAGTATGGGATACCCAAGCTTTTGGTGTCAGTGTTTGGATACTTAATCGAGATCAACAAAACACATTAGAGCTTGCCGAACACCTCGATATTAATGAAGCCTTAGCGCGGCATTATCACCAGTTATTAACCGATGTTATTCGCCAACAAGTCGCATCAGCTTAGGTCGTAAAGGAATTTATTCATGTCTACAAATTTGACTAAAAAAAGCAACTCAGAGCTAACTAATACGTTACCTCATATTCCTCAGAATTTACCCTTTAATGAAGAGCAAATTCACTGGGTAGGCGGTTTCTTGGCTGGATTACATAGTCGTTTAGCTATTACCCAAGAAAATGTGCAATCAGTAAAAGCGAAAGCGACGGCGTTGAAGCCACTAACCATTATTTACGGCACACAGACAGGTAATGCTGAGCAAGTATCAGAGCAAATCGCCGAACAAGCGGCAACAATTGGTTTATCTGCCAAAGTGCAAGATATGGACGACGTCGATATTCAGCAGTTAGCTAAAGAAGAGCGTTTGCTCGTAGTGACCAGCACCTACGGCGAGGGTGAGATGCCAGATAATGCATTGGCATTGTGGGAAGCCATGGAAGCTGATGATGCGCCTGAATTTACTAGTACATTTTTCTCTGTATTGGCCTTGGGTGATACTAATTACGATGGGTTCTGTGTCGCTGGAAAACTGTGGGATGCACGGTTAGAAGCTTTAGGTGCGACACGTATAGGCGAACGAGTGGATTGCGATGTTGAATACGAATCTGCTGCACAAGAATGGATGGATAAGGTTATTCCAACCATTGCTGAAAAAGGCTCAGAAAGCCAAGGCGCTTTGCCTGAAAATACGCCAAAGAAAAAAGATAAGCCTAAATTTACTCGTAAAAACCCAATGCTAAGCAAATTACTTAAGAAAAAAGTGCTAACGGCAAAGGGTTCAAGTAAAGAGGTGTGTCATTTTGAGTTGTCCTTAGGTGATTCAGGAGAATCATACAAAGCCGGAGATACGCTGAATATTATTCCTCGCAACAGCCCTGAGTTAGTAGCCGAACTACTGAATCAATTTCGACTTGAAGGCGATGAAGATGCGCCTTCACAGCCGAATAAAACCGTGCACGATGTGTTTACGGAAGATCTTGAAATACGGGTTCCAAGCAAGGAGTTGATTGCTGAAATTGCGGCAAAATGCCCAGAAAGTGAATTGGCTAAGCTTGTTACAGCAAAAGATAGCAGTGCACTTGACGATTACCTTTGGGGTAAAGATATCGTTGATTTGTGTCAACTACACCCAGGGTTAGATCTCAGTTTAGAGCAATTTTTGCCATTATTGAAACCGTTAGTGGCAAGAGCGTATTCGATTTCATCGAGTATGTTAGCCCATGACAACGAAGTGCATTTAACCATAGGCAGTGTTAGATACAACTCAAATGATCGAGAGCACAATGGCGTATGCTCTACCTACTTAGCTGATGTTGCAAACGAAGGCGACGAAGTCGCGTGCTACTTGTCTCCCAACAAACATTTTGCTATTCCAAGTGACAACAATAAACCTATCATCATGGTAGGCCCAGGAACAGGTATAGCCCCATTTAGAGCCTTTTTAGAAGAGCGACAAGCATTTAATGCTCAAGGAGAAAACTGGCTGTTTTTCGGCGATAGAAACAGTGAAACAGATTTTATCTATCAGCAAGAACTGTCAGCAATGCAAGAAAGCGGCTTGTTGAATAGGTTGGATTTGGCATTTTCACGAGATACAGACCAAAAAGTCTATGTGCAAGATCGCATGTACGAACATGGGGCTGATTTATATGCATGGCTTGAAAGAGGTGCGTATTTTTACATTTGTGGTGATGCATTTAGAATGGCAAAAGACGTTGATAAAACCTTGCATAAAATTGTTGCCGAACAGGGTAATTTAAGCGAACAAGATGCGACGGCGTACGTAAACGCGTTGAAAAAACAAAAACGCTATGTTCGAGATGTGTATTAAAAATAACCACTGTAGTTTAAGTAAGATACAAGGAAATAATGTGAGTTGCGCATTAGTTTGGTTAATGCGCGAACCATTGTTAAATTATTGGTGATTTTGGAAGTTTCTACTAGACTCTGTTGTAATGAATTCTTAATAAAAACAACATACCTATCTTATGCAACTGGGCTTGAGGGCTTATTTAAAACACAAATTCAATAAGAAATCGGACTTCTTGTCGATTGGGATTGCTATTCAGAGCGATGCCACAATTTTTTGCATCTTAAAAAAAGACAGTGATGGCAGCGTGGTTTTGCATAATGAAACTATTGTAAGCGACCAAGACTGGGGGAAGGCTCTAAAAAAGTGGGCGATTGAACAAAATGTGAATTGCACCCCTGTTTTTGTTGCCTTTTCCATTGATTATTATCAACAATTTCAACTTGATAAGCCCAATGTCGAAGCTGAAGAAGTAGTCAGTGCGCTAGCGTGGTCAGTAAATGAGTTAACAGATTCAAATACTAGCAGAGCTATTGATTATACTGATTTACCAGTACCTTTGGCGGGTAATGATAAAGTAAATGTAGTGTCAGTGAACGATAAAGATATGCACTACGTTGTTGAGTCTGTGATTTCGGCCGGGCTACCTCTTGAATCGATTTCAGTTGAAGAAGTGGTGACGTGCAATTTTTTATTGGAAGATCCCGATGCGGTTATCACTCTAATTCAAGATGGCAGTCCAGAGATATGTCTAAATATTGTTAAGCAAGGAAAACTCTACTTTTCAAGACGATTAAAAGGGTTTGAAAATTTGGGGAGTTTCACCCTAGATGAATTAAAAATGGGCATTATAGATTCTCTTTGTGTTCAGATTCAGCGCTCTATGGATTATTTTGAAAGCCAACTTCGCCAAGCCCCTGTTAGGCAACTTCGGTTGAAATTAGATACTCAGCACTTAACTGCGCTTATCGAACAGATTGAGCAAGCGTTACCCGTTAAAGTGTCATCATTGCCTCACAATATTATTTTGCCGGATGATCTCAAAGACAAAGCTATAAGCTATACGGCACTAGGAGCAGCACTGGGCGCGGTGCTTACAGAGGAGGTGAAACGATGAAAAGTCGAATTAACCTCTATTCTAGTGCTTATGCGCCTACGTTGAATTTAGTGTCTTTGAATAATGTTGTTTTGTTATTTGTTTTCCTTGTTGTTCTTTTCTCAGTCGTAACAGCGGTAACCACATGGAAAGCAAATTCAGCGCAGGCTGATGTAGAGCGAATGCGTGGACAATTGAGTGCTTTAAAAGCCTCTGTAGATGCATCGCAAAAAGCTTTATTAAATCGAAAACCAAATCAAGAACTGATAGCAAAAATAGATAAATTAAAGATAGCGCTAGAACAAAAGCAGGGTGTTTTAGTTGAGCTAGCAAACCGAGAAAGTGCTAAGAATACGCAGTTTTCTAAGGTATTGCGTGATTTGGCCGATGCAGACTCATCGGAAGTGTGGTTAACCTATATCGATATTCAAACAAACACAGTTATTTTGGAAGGGTATGGAATTAAAGCTGACAGCATGCCGAATTGGTTAAGTCAGCTTAGCGGGACGGAATCATTTACAGGAGTTGATTTTCAGCATGTGACTTTGGAAAAGCAAGACAAAGGCATTTTCTTTTCGCTGCGAACTGCGACACCAAGTAACGCAGAACGGAGTGAAGGCAGATGAATAGATGGAACCGATATAGCGATAAGTTTGAAGCTTTAAGCAAGCGTGAAAAAAGTATGCTTATTGGTGCGGTTATTGTTGTTATTTTGCTCGTTGGTTTCACTTACGGCGTAGAGCCAAGTTGGAAAACACACACATCACTACGCACTGAAAAAGTATCTCTCGAGCGCCAGATAGCCTCTTTACGTTTACAGCAACAAACCTATGCGCTTGCTGAAAACGAAGACCCAGACAAAGATCTAAAGGCGCGGCTAGCGCAAATTGAAAAGCGTACAGAACGTATTGCAAAAGAGTTTAAAGCTGAAGTCGACGCCCTTGTATTACCAAATTCAATGCCAGCATTAATGGCATCAATGTTGGGCTTATCAAAAGAGCTAACACTGCGAAAAGTCGAAGCACTAGCGCCGATCAATTTATACCAAGATACAGAAGAACAGGCCGTGGGCTTATATCAACATGGTGTAAAAATGGTGTTTACAGGCTCTTACAGCGATACACAGTTATTTTTAGACATGTTAGAGAAAATTGAATGGCAAGTGTATTGGAATCAAATGACATTTGATGTGCAAGCCTATCCAGAATCAGAATTAACCATAGAATTTTATACGCTCAGTACTGAAAAGGTGTTTATTCGTGTTTAGTGTTTTTACAATCATTTTTGGAATAGCGTTAGCTGCAGACCCAACTCGGCCGGAAGCTTTCGTGGAAGATGAAAACCTTAAGGCTGAAGTAAATGTTTTACCTTCGCTAGAGGCTATATTTATAACTCCAGCGGGGAAAAAGGCCATTGTAAATGGCAATGTCTATCTTGAAGCTCAAGTACTGAATGGATTAAAGGTAGTGAAAATAAATGCAAATTCGGTTGAAGTTGATTATCAGAAAAACGGTGAAACTCAACGGGTTTTGTTGTCATTGTCAGAAGTGAGCGTGGTCTCTAAATCTGTATCGGAAATACAATAATATGAACGTTAAAAACGCACGTATTGGCTTGGTTATATTGGGAATCGTTTTGGTTGGGTGCAAATCCACATTAAAGCCCGATGAGTTTACCAAAGAGCTGGATTCTCAAATTGCAGAGCAAAAGGCAATGGAAGCGTCTCGAATAAGTCCTAAACAAGATGAAGGACTTC
Organism: Alteromonas sp. 5E99-2; assembly: GCF_017368475.1. GTDB lineage: Bacteria > Pseudomonadota > Gammaproteobacteria > Enterobacterales > Alteromonadaceae > Alteromonas_F. The sequence goes on along the minus strand of NZ_JAFNJE010000007.1, from coordinate 101,803 downwards.
CTGCTGCCATCAATGATTTTTTATCTCCAGAGACAACCAATACAGAGCAAACGTCATCTCTTTTTGGTGTACAAAAATACGATGTAGAAGCCGAAAGTGTAGAAATCAGAGCTTTTTTTAAAGGTCTTGTTGCTGATACGCCCTACAGTATTGCTGTGCACCCAGAAGTTGAAGGTGTGGTTTCATTGTCGTTAAAACAAGTTCCTTTGCCTGACATAATCAGCCTTGTGGGTGACTTATACAGCCTTGATGTGCAGCGAAAAGACACTGTTTTTCGTATTAGCCCATCGACTATGCGCACCGAGACGTTTGCGGTTAATTATTTATTGATTGAACGAGATGGTAATACGCAAACTAGCATTATTTCTGGAGGCGTGTCTCAGGCCGACGGAAACAACAATAATAATGGGAGTAACTCGTTAAATGGTTTTTCCGGCAATTCAGCTAGCAATAGCAGCTCATCGGGCAATCAGAATACAGGAATTAATGGTGTTGCAATAACAACGCGTACAGAAACTAATTTTTGGGAGAACTTGCAGACAAGTTTGCAAAGCATGATTGGTAATGAGGACGGGCGTGTGGTGTTTGTCTCTCCGCAAGCAGGTTTGGTAACGGTAAGAGCATTACCTGAAGAAATCCGCGCAATTAAGTCATTCTTACAAGCGTCTGAGACTAACTTGCAGCGACAAGTGATTCTGGAAGCGAGAATTTTAGAAGTCACTCTTAGCGACAATTATCAACAAGGTATAAATTGGAACGAAGTCGTAGGCAACGTAGGCAGCACCGATTTTCAATTTAACAATACTGCTGCAACTATTGGTAACGACTTGACAGCTATACTCGGTGGTGTGACAAGCCTTTCTTTTGTGAACCAAGACTTTTCTGGCGTATTGTCGTTACTTTCGACTCAAGGTAATGTGCAAGTGCTATCGAGCCCTCGGGTGACTGCCACGAACAATCAAAAAGCCGTGATTAAAGTGGGCGAAGATGAGTATTTTGTTACTGATGTGTCATCTCAAAGTACGGTAACAAGCACAAGTACTACTGTGGTTCCCGATGTAGAATTAACGCCTTTCTTTAGCGGTATTGCGTTAGATGTTACGCCTCAAATTGATGAAAATGGATCAGTGTTACTGCATGTTCACCCTTCAGTTATCGAAACCGATGAGCAGGAAAAGGTCGTTACGCTAGATGGTGAACAGCTCATTTTACCTTTGGCATTAAGTACAATACGAGAGTCAGACACAGTGATTAAAGCCTTGTCAGGAGAAATTGTTGTGATTGGAGGCTTAATGCAAACCACTATTTCTGATTCAACATCAAAAACACCTGTACTAGGCGATATTCCTTATGTAGGAGAGCTATTTACTAACAAGTCTCAAATAGAAATTAAAAAAGAACTCATTATTTTGCTTAAACCTACCATAGTGGGCGAAGGTACGTGGTCGAAGCAATTAGAGTCAACCAGAGAAAAAATGGCTGACTGGCTGTTTATTGATTAATACTTATGTATTTATATCATTTTGGCTTATCTGAGCTCCCCTTCACCCTCACTCCTAACACCAGTTATTTCTTTGGTTTGCCAAGCCATAATGAAGCGTTACAAGTGTTATCAACTGCATTGCAGACTGGGGAAGGGTTTATAAAAGTTACCGGAGAAGTGGGCACGGGAAAAACGCTGTTATGCCGGAAATTATTAAACGAATTACCCGATCATTTTGAATCTGCATATATTCCTAACCCTTTGCTTACTCCCGCAGAATTAAGGCGGTCCGTTGCCGCAGAGCTAGGGGTGAATGTTGATGAGAATTGCGACCAACAAACCTTTACTCAAAAAATTCAACAAACCTTAATTACTACAAATCAGCAAAGAAAAAGTACAGTTCTCATTATTGATGAAGCGCAAGCGTTGCCGGTCGAAAGTATTGAAGCACTTAGGTTAATGACTAACCTCGAAACCGAATCTACCAAGCTATTGCAAGTGGTCTTGTTTGGTCAGCCAGAACTGGACGAAAAATTAGACAGGACCGAACTGCGTCAACTACGTCAGCGAATTACCTTTAGTTATTCTTTAAGTTTAATGGATGCGGACCAAGTTGTTCAATATGTTCAACATAGATTAACCGTTGCGGGTTATCGAGGCGCAACACTGTTTGATAAAACCTGTTGTGAATTGATGATGAAAGCAAGTAAAGGCACTGCCCGTATTGTAAACGTGCTATGTCACAAAAGTTTGATGCTAGCCTATGGCGAAGGAAAATCATGTATCGAAAAAGGTCATGTTTTCGGCGCGATTGAAGATACTGAAGCTGCGTTCTCGGTTTCTCGTTATTGGTCTGCAAAAATAGGTTTATCAGTTGTTGTCATTGTCATATTACTAGCCGTTGCTAGTTGGGCGGCTTGGCTATGAGCGTTGTAAATAAAATGCTGAATGACCTAGAAAATAGGTCTGTACCGGAAAATGGACACACAGCAAATTACCAAGCACCGGATAAGGTTAAGGGGCGTGGTGTTGTATGGGGAGTACTTGTGTTTGTTGTACTTGGTTTAGCAGCTGTAAGCACTTGGTTGTATATTTCGATAGATAGCTCGTATATAACGCCAACACCACTAAGCGCATTTGAAAACGAAAGACCAAATGAAACCATTTTTGTGGAACCAGTGGAAGCTGATCAGTCAGCAGTCGTGAAAAGTGAAAGCGCAGCTCTTAAACAAAACGGCTCTGATGTGGAAATCCGTCCTTCGCAAGAAAATACTTCCATAGTTCAGACGACAATAAAAAAAGTGGAGCCCACTAGCCCTGTTCTGAGAAGTTCGAAGTCGCAAAATGAACAACCAGAAATTGATACTGCCAGTACTAGTGATGTGAAATTGGCAGTAGTGCCATCAGGTGGTAAACGGTTCTCAAACTATCAAACTTTAGTTGCGGATGCCCTTGCCAATAATAATTCAAGTAAGGCAAAAGCAGTGTTAGCTCAGTGGATAGACGATGAGCCTCTGATCGTTGATGCACGGAAAAAATTAGCTGCGCTGTATTTTGCAGATAGACAATATCCTCAAGCTGAGGCGCTATTGATACAAACGCAAACCCTTTTTCCAAAAAATATTTCAGTTAGATTAATGCAAGCTCGATTGTATTCTCAGTTAAATAAACCAGAGCAAGCTTGGCATGTTTTACAATTGGATTCTCTCGAGCCAGATTTCTTGCTATACAGAGCTTCACTTGCGAGGGCGTTAAATAACAATGAGCAAGCTAGTCAGGATTACGGCGCTCTAGTCACCCAATCACCCAATGACGTAAGAGCATGGCTAGGTTTAGGCATAGTGAGCGAAAGTCTGAATAACACACCTTTAGCATTAAAGAGTTTTCAACGAGTGATTGTGTTAGCCAATGATGATCCAGAAATTAAGACTTACGCTTTGCAGCGTATTGAGTTACTAAATAAAAGGGCTAAGCCATGAACACCCCGCGTATTCGATTAGGCGACTTACTTGTTCAGCAACAGCTTATTTCAGAAGAACAGCTAGGTAATGCGCTGGCGGAACAGCGGCAAACGGGACGAAAACTCGGTGCGACTTTGGTTGCAATGAATATGGTGAGTGAAAAGCAAATACTGAATATTTTGTCTGATCACTTAAATGTGCCGCTCATTGATTTAGATAACACAAGAGTTGATCCCGAAGCAGTAAAACTATTGCCAGAGATTCAAGCTCGTCGCTACCGAGCCTTGGTGATTGAAGACAAAGGCGAAAGCCTTGTTGTGGGGATGAGCGACCCTGCAGACATTAATGCGATTGATAGTTTATCTGAATTATTACCCAAGCAAATTGATTTGGCAGTGGTAAGTGAAACCCAGTTATTTGGCGCTTACGATACTTTGTATAGGAAAACTGAGGAAATCACCTCGTTCGCACAAGAGCTTGCGGAAGAATACAAAGACGACCAGAGCTTTGATTTATCACAAAGTTTAGATGCTGAATCGGATACAGCCGTTGCCCGCTTACTTCAGTCCATTTTTGATGACGCAGTGCAAGCGAAAGCGTCAGATATTCATATTGAGCCCGATGAGGGTAAGTTAAGAATACGCCAGCGTATTGATGGCGTTTTGCAAGAGCATATCATTTCAGAGAAGAATATCGCCGCAGCCTTAGTATTGAGGTTGAAGTTGATGGCGGGTTTGGATATTTCTGAAAAACGCATACCTCAAGATGGCCGTACACAAGTAAGAGCTAAAAATCATAGAATAGACGTGCGCCTATCGACAATGCCAGTGCAAAATGGTGAGGCTGTGGTAATGCGTCTATTGGACCAGTCCGCAGGCGTCTTGAGTTTAAATCACACCGGAATGCCTGAAGAACTATTAACTAGGTTTCGACAGCTGCTACAAAGACCTCACGGTATGATTTTGGTCACAGGGCCTACGGGGTCGGGTAAAACCACAACTCTTTATGGGGCATTAAGTGAACTTAATTCACCTGAGCGGAAAATTATCACGGTTGAAGACCCTGTTGAATACAGGTTACCTCGCATTAACCAGGTACAAGTAAATAATAAAATAGACTTAACATTTTCAAATGTACTAAGAACAACGTTACGCCAAGACCCCGATATTATTATGGTAGGGGAAATGCGAGATCAAGAAACCGTAGAAATAGGACTTAGAGGTGCGTTAACCGGGCATTTGGTTTTATCTACTTTACATACTAATGATGCCATAAGCAGTGCAACCCGTTTACTTGATATGGGCGCACCGGGTTACTTAGTGGCCAGCTCGCTACGAGGTATTGTAGCGCAGCGTTTAATACGCAAAATTTGTGACAATTGCAGCCAAGATTATCAACCAACGGCTCAGGAGTTATTTTGGTTGAGCAGTATTGATGAGTCAGTGAAAGAGGTTGCTTTTAAACACGGGCGAGGGTGTCAAAAGTGCAATCAAACAGGTTATCGAGGTCGGCTAGGGGTCTTTGAGCTGCTTGAAATGACTAATGAGATGATGCGCGCTTTGAAAATGAGCGACACACTTGCTTTTTCGGAAGCTGCGGAACGAAATCCAAGTTATAAGCCTTTATCTCATGTCGCTCTGACATACGCAAAAATGGGAATTACCACGGTAAAAGAAGTCACTAAGTTGATTGAAACGGTAGTCGAAGCTCAGCCAAGTAAACCTGCGGAAGATTCAAACCATGGCTAGGTTTCATTACACAGGGCGCACACCAAACGGAGAATCAGCGAGCGGTGTAATAGAAGCTGCAGACGCTCAAGCGGTGGCAAGACAGCTCAGTGGAAGAAGCATTACGCCTGTGGCCATCAAGCTAGAACAAGATGCCGGTACTAGCGTAGATAAAATTAATTGGTTAACAAGAAAAACGACATTACCGGATTTGGTGATTTTTTGTCGACAAATGTATTCTTTAACTAAGGCCGGCATTCCAATTATGCGGGCAGTAACTGGGTTGGCAGATTCCAGTTCTTCTCTGCGATTGAAAATGGCATTATCCGATGTTGTTTCTCAATTAGAACGCGGTCGAACTTTATCTTCTGCGTTAAGTCAGCATAAGACTATTTTTAATCAATTGTTTGTTAGCGTGATCCACGTTGGTGAAAACACGGGTCAATTGGATTCGGCGTTTCTGCAGCTCTCGGAGTACTTAGAAAGAGAGCAAGAAACCCGAAAGCAAATTAAAGCGGCAACTCGCTACCCACTTTTTGTGATTGTTGCTATCGCCATAGCCCTTGTGATTATGAATATCTTCGTTATCCCTCAGTTCGCTGCTATGTTTAGTCGCTTTAATGCTGAGTTACCGGTAATGACGCGATTTTTAATTGGCATGTCTGATTTCTTTGTACACAAATGGTATGTATTAGTTATAGCTACCGTAGCAATAGTTTGGGGTAGCATTCATTATGTAAATACTGAAAAAGGGCGCTACAACTGGGATAAAGCGAAAATTAAACTACCTATCATAGGCAGCATTTTAGAACGTTCTATTTTAGGTCGATTTTCTAGGAGTTTCGCCATGATGTTGAAAGCGGGGGTGCCGTTAACTGCGTCATTAACCTTGGTTTCTGATGCAGTGAATAATAGCTTTATGGGGTCTCGTATTTTAATCATGCGACAAAATATTGAACGTGGTGAAAACTTGTCTCGTGTGGCGCAAACCAGCGAATTATTTACTCCTATGGTATTGCAAATGATCAGTGTAGGTGAAGAGACTGGGCAAGTAGATGAATTACTCAGTGAAGTGGCGTCTTTTTATGAACGAGAAGTGGACTACGATTTAAAAAGCTTAACGTCTAAAATTGAACCGATATTAATCGCTATAGTTGCTGCCATGGTGCTGGTTTTAGCGCTGGGTATCTTTACGCCTATGTGGGATTTAATGGGCGCGATACAAGGTAGGTAAAAATGAAAAACGATGAAGCTACTGACCATTCTATTTCGAAAATGTATGTCAACATTACCGTTGTTGTGGTGTTTGTAGTTTTGATGGCAAGTTGTATTGCGTACTTTTTTCGCTTAGAGCCTAATATGGATAATGCCATTTTAGAAGGGTTTTCTCGGCAGTTCCAACAAAGCGCAGAAACAGCACATTGGCAATGGCAGGCACAAGGTCGTCCAGAAAGGATCATGTTGGCTCATTACGATATTAATGGCAAGGAGATAGCACGACACCCGGTTAGGATGGGGAGTAATGGGAAACCATGGATAGATAAAAGCCGTAACGGGTGTGAAAAATTGTGGCAGAGTTTACTCAATGAACCTACATTGATTGGTGGATTTAAAGTGTTATCTGACTATTTTTTACCTCAAAAAGGCAGTAAGGAAGAATTTGGGTTTTGTCGTTACAGATTAAGTCAGGGAGCGAGTTTTGACTATAATCTGGTAACTGGTGTTGTAAAATTTACTGATGGCTGAAACTGATATGAACTTGGTTTTCGGAGAAAAAATGATTAAACATAGTCGCGGGTTTACCCTTATTGAGTTAGTGATTGTTGTAGTGCTTTTAGGGTTACTTGCAGCGGTTGCTATACCTCGCTTTCTCGATGTAACTGAGCGAGCAGAAGATGCCACAGTGGAAGGAGTTGCTGGAGGGTTTGCCACAGCCGTAGGGTTAGTGCGTGCGCAGTGGGAGCTAGAAGCTCGTCCAGATAACAACTCGGGTACAAATTTGACGTCGGTGACGTTGGATGGCATTACTGTTGGCGTAGACCAAAATACAGGTTACCCCACAGGCCAAATCAACAACGATAGCAGTACAGAAGACACAGATATGTCAGATGCAGACTGCGAGAGTATTTTCAATTTAATTTTGCAGAGTTCGCCAACTATTACATCTGACTTTAGCAATAGCCCGTTTGATAACTTTCGCTATTTTACTAGTGTGAGTAATGGCGCAGGTTCAGAGAATAATGACATTTGCCTTTATTATTTAACCCAAACAGTAAGGAATGCTACCAGTGAACCGAACGACAGTAGCGCTGGAAATGGATTTATTTACGACCCTAGAATAGGGCAAGTTATCGTATTTAGTAACAATACAGAAATAGCAAACCAACTTTTATAATTTAGTCTATATTAAATAGAATAAGTACATCCGAGTAGGGGATTTTTAATGAGAAAACAAACTGGTTTTACACTAATTGAGTTAATTATTGTTATCGTTATTTTGGGAATTTTGGCAGTTACCGCTGCGCCAAGATTTATAAATTTACAAGGTGATGCTAGAGCGTCAACTTTACAAGGTGTTGCAGCAGCACTGCAAGGAGGCTCACAATTAGTCTTCGCAAAAGCAGCAATTAATGGTGTACAAGCGACTAACACATCAAATGATCTTGATATTGACAATGATGGAACAGCTGATTTAACCATTATTAATGGTTACCCAAATGCTAACCCAAACCTTGGAGCTTTGGATGTCGAGCTTGCTGAATGGGTTGATTTAGATATTGAATTGTCAACGGTTGCAAATCCAACGTCGGCTTTTATATTAACTGCTGATACTAATTTGTTTACTATTACACTAAATGGAACAGCTGCTGGCGAAGATTGTGAAGTGGTTTATACGAACGCTGATGAAGGAGAAGCACCCAATATTGCAGTAACGGATACAGGTTGTTAATTCACCTAAGTATGCATTTTGTACACTTCTGTTCGTGCAAGTAAACCGCTTGCACATGTTCATCTTTTGCCTAAGGGCTTTACGCTTTTAGAGCTTATTATTACCATAATACTCATTGGAGTGTTGTCTGTGGTAGCCGCTGCTCGATTTCAAAACAGTAGCGGCTTTGATACCTTTTCACTGCAAAACCAACTTATCGCCTCGTTAAGACATATGCAATTTAGGGCAATGCAAGATACTCGAGCTGACTATTGCCATCGAATTGTGTTCGATACGGTCGCGCCAGCCATAGGACCACCTTCAAATAATTATTCCACTGAGCCAAGTGCAGCGCTCTCGACTTGCGCAACGACGGTGAACGTAAATACGCCTGATTACCTTCAAATAGACACCGAATTTTTTACTGATCTTGGGGCGAGCTTTGTTGCTATGGATGGGATAACCGCTATAGGGTTTATTGATTTTGATAGTTTTGGCCGCCCGCTTACAGCTGTAAATAACTGTGCAGTGGATTGCCAAATTACATTTAGCACTCAATCTTTGTCTAATGTTTGCGTGAACAGCGAAGGCTTCATTCGTGCTTGTTAATCATCATAAAAAGGGGTTTACCCTTATTGAATTGATTATTGGTATCCTTCTTTTCGGCATCGCATTAAGTATTGTTATTACCTTTGTGGTAAATCAAACCCAACAGAGCATTTCGCCCGTACTGCAAACTCGGGCTGCGGCATTAGCTAAATCCCTCAGCGATGAAATTTTAGGTCGAGCATTTGATGAAAATTCAATGCTAGATGGCAGTTTAGTTCGCTGTGGAGAAAATGGAACAACCTGTACTGACGCTGCTGATTTAGGGCCAGAAGAATCCCGTGAAAACTATGACGATGTAGACGATTACAACAATTTGTTTGCCAATTCTGGTGGCAATATAGAAAGTGCGCTAGGTCAATCTATTACGGCAGGAAGCGCAAATCTGTATCAAGGTTTTTCTGTGGACGTTGTGGTGGAGTATGACAATAGCTTAGGTAGCATAGCCAAGCGAGTTACTATTTTTGTGACAACACCGGGAAATGACGTGCTTGATTTTACGTTTTTTAGGATGAATTATTAATGCGCTTTCAACGAGGCGTTACCCTTATTGAATTAGTTGTCGTGTTGATTATTTTAGCAATAACGTCAGTGGGTATAACTAGCTTTGTTAGTTCTTCTATTAGCAGTGTTGTGAACATCAATGATAGAGAGCAAGTGTTGAACGGCGCAAGATTTCCTTTGCAACGCATACAAAGAGAGCTGGCTAACGCTATTCCCAATAGTATTCGAGTATTAAAAAATAACGGAGAACACTGTTTACAGTTCGTCCCTTTTGAGTGGGTAAGTGTTTACTTAGATTTGCCTGTTGCTCGAGAAGATGATTATGCGGCATCCATGCCTATAATTGCGCCACAGATGTTAAGTGGCTCGGCATTTGAAATTGAGCCAGATAATCATGTTGCTATTGTGTACCCCTTGCGCTCAGATGACATTTATTCATTTAATTCAGGTTCCGTAGCTAATGAGCGTTTAAACGTAAGAAATATTATGGGGTGTGGTACTTCTGGAACGCAATCTTGCACTGCATTTATCAATAACACATTAGAGTTAGTATTAGAAAACGGATTTTTAAATGGCTCACCAGCGGAACGAGTGTATTTTGCCCGTAATGCTGTCAATTTTTGCGTCACAAATAACGCCCTTGTACGCTTTGAAAGTGAAATTGCTAATGGTCAGCCAACGACGGCTAATAATGGCGGCGTTGTTTTAGCAAACAATATATCTAATACGCTTATTTCTGGTTCTGCTAGTGTATTTTCTGAAGATGATCCTTTTCAGTATTTTGCCCCTTCAAGAGTAAGAAATGCTGTGGTACAAATTCGCTTTCGGTTTTTATTGAACGGCGAGTTTGTTGCGTTTCAACAAGAGGTCCATATTGCCAATGCGCCTTAATAAGATAAATCACCAAAAAGGGAGTTTAACTGTGATGGCGCTATTCGTTATCATTATACTCAGCTTTTTAGGGGTTGCCTTGTCAAATCAGCTAACAACAAGCTCTCAGAGCCTTGTTTATGAAGTACATGGCACACGAGCTTATTTGGCCGCTCAAACGGGGCTAGAGATTTTGGCAGCGACATCATTTCCGTTAAATTCTGTTAATGCACAGTGCAACATCCCCTCGCCAGGTAATACATTGAATGTAAGTGGCGTAAATGGGTTACAAAATTGTGCAATTACTACTATGTGTTCATCGCAAATTGTTACGGAAAATGGCGTTGATACACTTATATATTATCAATTTGAAAGCACAGGCGTGTGTCAAGCTGGTACTGAATGGACAAGTAGAACCTTGGCCCGAGATGGGGTGGTTCGCTTGTGATAAATGTAATTAGAGCACTATTGGTCAGTTTCATTCTAGGTGCGACTCATTTGGCTTTTGCACAGCAATGCATAGGTGTGTTTCCTAGTGCAGCTTCGTCATTTGATAGTAATGGGAGTATCCAGTTTGGCTCTGGAGCTCAATTAATAAACAGTGGCACCATTATCGACGCAATGACAATTACCTCGTCTCAACAGAATGCCAATACTTGTGTCAGCGGTCCATGTATTGCCAGCGGTCAAGCCAGTGAAGGACTTAGTTTGCCTGATTTTGAGGCGAGTTCTTCGAATACAAATATTACGATTAATAATGACCGATCTCAATCTGTGAATACAGGTGATTACGGGAACATTGTTTTAAGAGATAGAGCAACAATTACGTTCTCAGGTAGTGACGTTACACGAATCAGTAGACTTGAAGCAGGTAATGATTCAGAAATCAGATTGACATCAGGTAACTATTTTATTGATTCGCTGACATTACGAGACAGAACAAATATTGTCGTACAAAACGGTGGAAACGTCTCTTTGTTTGTTAATGCTTTGACGACGGGAAATGATGTTGATTTTAATACGAGTGGAGCGAGCTCAGGACAACTTTTTTTAGGCCTGTATAGCAATGTGACATTTCGTGATAGAACTGAATTTAACGGTTTGATTTTTTCTGAAGGCAATGTGGAATTTGGCAATGACAGTAGCATTAACGGAGCCGTGAATGCATCATCTTTAAACTTGAGAGATAGAGCCAGAATAACCTTTGATGAAAGCCAAGTTAATGCATTAGAAAACACAGGACTATGCGGTGATGATACCGCAAGCGTCTTGTTTTACATGATCACCCATCCTTCTACAGGGTTAACCTGTGAATCATCTAAAGTGACTATAACAGCATGTGCAGACAGCAGTTGTAATTTATTCCCTGAAGAGGTGACTGTTTCTGTGCCACAAACGAATTCAAGCAATCAAGAAATCAGTTTTGTTGGGCAAACAACGATTGATGTGTCGTCAACACTACCTCTGCCTCTTGTACTAACAGCAACTGGGCAAGTTGGCATTTCAGCAGCTACCCAAGCGACTCAATGCTCTGACCCAAATTGTGAATTAACGTTTCGCAATGCGGGATTTGTGTTCGTTGATAGGTTCAATGGATTGTCTACTTCATTGCCTGATATTTTGGCAGAGTCCAGTTTAAACCGGCTAGGCATTCGAGCCGTGGAAGATGATGAAGGTGTCTGTGTTGGAGCATTAACGGGACAACAAAATGTAACATTAAGTTATGATTGTGTTACCACTGGTGCTCCTTATTCAACCAATGTTTGTAGAGTGCCTTTTGCCAATGTTCCTGTGAATAACGCTACAGGGGAATCGAGCGGTGTTGTTTCCCTGAATTTTGATAGCAACGGTGTGGCTAGTCTTGAAGGGACATATAACGATGCAGGTAGACTAGCGATTTCAGCATCGGGGGATTACCCTGATTTTAGTATCGACACTGGCGGTAGTAGTCTGTTCGATAGTATTCCCGCGGGATTAGTGATTAGCGAAAATACCAGTTCACCTCATATTGCAGGTGTGCCTTTTACTATATCTATTCATGCCCTTGGCGATGTGGGAAATTCACCGCTTCCGAGTTACAGTAGTTCAGACCTACAATACACCTATGAACGCCTAGCCCCATCTTCCAGTAGCATTACGCAAAGCTTAGAAGCAGAGCTAACGCTGGACAGTGATTCTGATTTGCGAAGTGCTCTTTCACCGTCTTTTGTGTCGGTTCCTGGAAGCACCCCGTTTAGTAACGGTGTCTATTCGTCGAATAGCGCGGAAAATAATGAAGTAGGAAGTTATCGATTAACAGTCAGAGACAGTGCTTACTTAGGCAATGTGCTCACTAGTAGCTCTGTTACCTTGGGACGCTTTATACCAGCGTATTTTGACGTTACGTCGAATACTCCTATCGTGGAACCAAACTGTAGTGATGAATTTTCTTATATTGGTTTAGCCAGTCGTTTTGACGCAAGTGCACAACCTGAATATTTGGTAACTGCAATGAATGCAAATAGGCAGGTCACCAATTTATATGCTGATACAGAATGGCGACTGTCTCCTCAAGTACCTCAGTTAACAAATGGGCTTTCATTGGAAGATAACTCTGTCTTTGAATTTGATGTTATTGCCGATGTATCAAGTGCGTCAATTTTACTTGATAATATTGATGTATTTGACGGTATAGGTGAAGTGTTGCTTGAGGATGTTGAAGTGACTTACGAAAAAGTCGACGTGCCAGATAGCAGCTTGGCGCCTTTTGATACTGACATTTCAATAGTTTTGGCTGCAAGTGTGCTGATTGATGAGGATGATGTGTGCTACAGGCCCGATTACATTGATGAAAACAACACAGGAAGTTGTAGTGAATTTCGTATTGAAAATGTTGGTGATGCTGAACAACGTTATGGAAGGCTAAATTTAATTAATACGTTTGGTCCAGAAACCCGTTCGTTACGAGTTAACTTACAAGCGGAGTTCTTTAGGTCTGGAAACTGGTTACTGAATGTGGATGACACTTGTACCGCGATAGACTTTGAACAAACGAATAATGAATTGCGAGTTGCTGATGAATCTCAGGGTGTAGAGGCAGACATTAGTGGGCAATATAACAGTATTTCAAGTACAGGAAACTTAAGTGGTGGCCAATCTGGTATTTCAGACCTTGTGTTTGCAGCGCCATCGAGTGGGGAGAGAGGCAGCGTACGCTTGTTTCTTGTGCCTTTAGTAAATACTGTCACATGGCCCGATTACCTTAACTTTGATTGGAATGATGATGGTGTAATTGATGATAATGACGAGCCTAGTGCGCTAGTGTCATTTGGCTTGTTTCGAGGTAATGACAGAATTTTTCATACTAGAGAGGTAACAAGTGAGGACTAGCACATAAATTTGCGTTACCATGTAAAAAATGGTGTCTGTACTTGAACATAAAAGGAACATAGATTTCATGTTAAAAAAGCTTCGGGGCATGTTCTCCAACGATTTATCCATAGACCTCGGAACCGCGAATACGCTGATTTATGTAAAAGATCAGGGGATTGTGCTTAACGAGCCTTCAGTTGTTGCGATTCGACAAGAGCGCGCAAGTGGCCCTAAAAGTGTTGCTGCGGTTGGTGCTGAAGCGAAACAGATGCTAGGGCGTACACCTGGCAATATTCGCGCTATTCGTCCAATGAAAGACGGTGTTATTGCCGATTTTTATATTACCGAAAAAATGTTGCAGCATTTTATTAAACAGGTGCATGACAATAACTTTTTAAGACCAAGTCCTCGTGTGCTTGTTTGTGTTCCTTGCGGATCGACGCAAGTTGAACGCAGAGCGATTAAAGAGTCGGCGTCAGGGGCTGGCGCAAGAGATGTTTTTCTAATTGATGAACCTATGGCTGCCGCCATTGGAGCAGGTCTACCCGTGTCTGAAGCAACTGGCTCCATGGTTGTTGATATCGGTGGTGGCACCACAGAAGTTGCGATTATCTCACTAAATGGTGTGGTGTATTCTTCGTCGGTTAGAATTGGTGGTGATAAGTTTGACGAAGCCATTATTAATTATGTTCGACGTAACTTTGGTTCTCTAGTGGGTGAGGCAACTGCTGAACGTATTAAGCATGAAATTGGTGCAGCTTACCCCGGTGAAGAAGTTAGAGAAATTGAAGTTCGCGGCCGAAATTTAGCTGAAGGTGTACCTAGAGGCTTTACGCTAAATAGCAATGAAATTCTAGAAGCGCTACAAGAGCCATTAAGTGGCATTGTGTCAGCGGTTATGGTGGCATTGGAACAATCTCCTCCTGAGTTAGCGTCAGATATCTCTGAAAGAGGTATGGTGTTAACCGGTGGTGGTGCATTATTAAAAGATTTAGATCGTTTATTAATGGAAGAAACCGGTATTCCAGTTGTTGTCGCAGACGACCCGCTTACCTGTGTTGCTCGTGGTGGTGGTAAAGCGTTTGATATGATTGACCTGCACGGCGGCGATCTGTTCACTTACGAATAATAAAACGGGGTAAAAATGGATACCATTTTCTCCCGAGGGCCATCGTTAGCTACTCGGCTAACGATGGCAGTAATACTGTCTTGTACATTGATTTTTGTTGATCATAAACTCGACGGCTTTCAGTCTACTCGTCTATATCTAAATTCGGCGCTCAGTCCACTTCAGTACATCGCAAACCTGCCTAGTTTGATACTTAATTTAAGTGCAAAGAAACTCACCTCCCATCAAGATTTGGTTGCCGAAAATCAGCGGTTGACTGATCAATTGTTTATCGCAGGCGAAAAGTTACAGAGATTTGCTGTTTTAGAGCAAGAAAATAAAGATTTACGGGCTTTATTGGATGCACCTATTGCAGCGGACTATAAGAAAATTATTGCTGAATTAATGTCTGTTGACCGAAATCCTTTTTCTCGCCAAATTATGATCAATAAAGGAACACTTAGTGGTATTTATCGCTCTCAAGCATTAGTTGATGAATTTGGTGTAATAGGGCAAGTGATGGAAGTGGGTACAACCAATAGCAGAGTGTTGTTACTTACTGACGTGACACATAGCATTCCAGTGCGGTCATTGCGTAATAATATTCGTTTTATTGCTAGCGGTAGCGGCGGTATTAATGAATTATTTCTTGAGCATGTAACCCACAGTTCAGATGTTGCAGTAGGAGATGTATTGGTATCGTCTGGTTTAGGAGGCGTTTTTCCAGCAGGGTATCCTGTGGCTAAAGTAACCAAAGTGGATAAAGATGAAAGGCAAGAGTTTGCTACGGTATTGGCAATGCCCCTTGCGGCCCTTGACCGCATAAAATATGTATTACTTTTGGAACATGAAACTTCCTTTCAAAATGAGGAAGTACAATGATGGCTAGATTTTTTACTATTCCTTTTTCGATTATAGTGGCCTTGGTACTACAAATCGTTCCACTCCCAGCGTTGGTTGATATATACCGCCCTGATTGGGCATTAATCGTTTTGTCTTATTGGGCCATGGCTTTGCCTCATCGCTTAAACGTCGCGGGCGCATTTATCACTGGTATTGGCTTAGATATTCTATTAGGTACTCCTTTAGGAATACATAGTCTTGTGTTGAGCATATGCGTGTTCATTTTGGTTGCTAATTATCAACGTTTACGAAACTATTCAGTGTGGCAACAGAGCATTGTGATTGCCCTTCTTAGTGCGTTTTATCATTTGCTTCAGTTTTGGCTACTGCACTTACTTACTGACATTTATTTTAGATATGACTATTTAATGCCAACAATAACATCAATGGTGTTTTGGCCATGGGCTTTTTGGTTCTTGAGGCGTTTACGGCGCCAATTGAAACTAAAATGACGGATACTATTATTCTTGCTTCGGCATCGCCTCGTAGAAAAGAGCTGCTCAATCAAATTGGTATCAAGCATATAGTCTGTGCTGTGAATATTGATGAGTCACCTTTACTGAAAGAAACACCCACAGAGCTAGTGTCTCGTTTAGCACGTGAAAAGGCCATTGCTGCGCAGGGTTACCTAGATTTTCCTAATCAAACTATATTGGCCGCAGATACTATTATTGAGTATCAAGGTGTCGCTATTGGTAAACCCAAGAATGAAAGTGATGCCATAGACACCTTGTTGTCTATGAGTAACAAAAGCCACAATGTTAGTACAGGCTTTTGTTTACTTAACGACACTAAAGAATACAGTGAAATAGTGACCTCCGAAATTACATTTGGTGAAATCAGTGAGCACCAAGCTAGAGCCTATTGGTTAACTGGAGAACCGAAAGATAAGGCTGGCAGTTATGCCATTCAAGGGCTTGGTGCAATGTTTGTATCTCGTATAGTCGGAAGCTATAGCGCGGTAGTAGGGTTACCCTTGTTTGAATGCAGACAAGCATTGATACAGTTTGGAGTAGAAGTATGAGTGCAGAGTTACTAATTAATGTTACGCCTTCGGAATCTCGAGTCGCCTTAATAGAAAACGGAATTTTACAAGAAATACATGTAGAGCGGCACACCAAACGTGGACTCGTGGGGAATATTTACCGAGGCAAAGTCAGTCGTGTTTTACCGGGTATGCAGGCGGCTTTTATTGATATTGGTTTAGAAAAGGCTGCATTTCTACACGCCTCAGACATTGTTATACATAATGAAATTGTTGATGAAGTCACAAAAAGTCAAATAGAAAAGAACGATATTCGATTCCTAGTGAGAGATGGTCAAGATATCGTAGTACAAGTGGTAAAAGACCCTATTGGCACAAAAGGAGCGCGTTTAACCACAGATATTACTATTCCTTCCCGCTATTTAGTGTTTATGCCTAGTGTTACTCATGTTGGTGTGTCTCAAAGAATAGAAGAAGAAAGCGAACGAGAGCGGTTAAAGTCATTAGTTCAAGGCTATTGTGACGAACAAGGTGGTTTTATTCTGCGCACTGCCGCAGAAGGTGTTAATGAAAAAGAATTAATGTCAGACGCTGCTTTTTTAAAGCGCTTATGGAGTAAAATTCAATCTCGTCTGAAAAAAACCAAGACGAAATTACTTTACGAAGATTTACCCCTAGCACGTAGGGTATTGAGAGACTTTGTCGGTACAGAGTTAGATCGCATTCGTATAGATGCAAACTTAGCATACCAAGAGTTACTTAACTTTACTCAAGAGTACGTTCCTGAGCTGAATGCAAAATTGGAGTATTACAAAGGCGACCGGCCAATTTTTGATTTATATGATGTTGAAAATGAGGCACAGCGGGCGTTAGAAAGGCGTGTAGATCTGAAGTCTGGTGGTTATTTAATTATTGATCAAACCGAAGCGATGACCACCATTGATATCAACACTGGAGCTTTTGTTGGGCATAGAAACTTAGAAGAGACCATATTTAATACCAATATTGAAGCAACGCTAGCTATTGCTCGTCAGCTTAGGTTAAGGAACCTAGGTGGTATGATACTGATAGACTTTATTGATATGACGGAACCAGACCACCAAAGACGTGTCTTACACTCTTTAGAAGTTGCTACAGGTAAAGACCGTGCAAAAATAAACATTCATGGTTTCACCGCGTTAGGCTTGATTGAAATGACAAGAAAGCGCACAAGAGAAAGTATAGAGCATGTTTTATGTGGAGAATGTCCGGTTTGTAAGGGGCGTGGCTCGATCAAAACCATAGAAACAATTTGTTTTGAAGTGATGAGAGAAATTGTACGGGTTAACCGCGCCTATGATGCAGATCAATTTGTTGTATATGCTTCTCCTGCTGTAGCGGAGGCGTTACTGGGAGAAGAGTCACATATGCTGGCTGAATTAGAAGTGTTTGTTGGTCGACAAATCAAAGTGCAAACCGAACCACTTTACAACCAAGATAAATACGACGTGGTAATGATGTGACAAATGTTTCAGGTGTAGCGTCTTACACTTTAAAAAAAGTATGGCATTGCGTAGCCATTTTGTTGGTTATTTTTGCTGTGCTTTTAAGTTTATTTAGGCTTGCCCTACCTCATTTTGACCAATACAAACATTGGGCAGAAGAGTTTGTTGCGGAAAAATATGCTGTTAATCTGATGATAGGTGAGATTAATGCAACTTGGCGAGGCTTAGGTCCTAGTATTGTTCTTTCAGATGTTGTGATGTCACAATCTGAATCTTCGCCAGTTCACTTTAGCGTAGAAAAAGTGTGGGTAGATATTAACTTTTGGCAAAGTGTTAATGAAGGCATACTTATCTCCGATCGTTTTGATATCAAAGCCCCCAAACTCATAGTAATACCAGATAATTTTGTTTCAGAGACAAGTAACGATTATCCCATAGTTAAAGCCTTGAAGAACCTTTTTCTTATCCAGCTGCAAAGTTTCACAATTGCAGAGGGAGAGGTTATTGTCAAAACGCCATCTCAAGAAGAACTTTATGAAATAGATGAATTAGCTTGGTATAACAATGATGAGTCCCACAGAGGCAAGGGTACCATTCGGGTAAAAGAATTAACCAATAACTCTGCGTCTTTTCTCGTCGAATTAACTGGCGATACAAACAGCTTATCAGGCACTTTTTATGCAAAAGCAGAAGAGCTAGATATTTCTCCGTGGTTTAATGAATGGGTCACAGCTCACTATCCGCTACAAGAAAGTAGGGCCAATTTATCCGCTTGGCTTAGTATCGATGACAACGTGCTCGATCAGCTGCATATCGATTTGGGTCACTCTACACTAAGTTGGAGTGGAAACGAGGAAATTTTGTTAACTGAAATTAACGGCGGAACAATTCAAGCTTTACCCGATGACAAAGGTTGGAATTTTCGTGTTGATCAGCTCGTTCTTAGCCAAGAAGGTAATGCGCTCGTTGGTGATTTTGTAGGGCGCTCAGACGCTCGAGGCAGCGCCGTTATAAATATAGTCAAGCCTATTCCTTTGCAACCAGTAAGCTCTGTTTTGTCTCTGTTTACGGGGGATCAATTTTCCGAACAATTACTCAATATGAATATGGGGGGTGAATTATCGACGTTGCAAGTAAAATGGGAGTCTCAAAACCCTTCTATTCTAGCTGAGTTTCACGATGTGTCTTGGGAAGCTGTTGACACCATACCGGGCGTTGACTCATTAGATTTAAATGTCCTTTGGGATGGAGGTAAAGGGCGGGTTGATGCGCATGGGGAAAACACAACGTTAGATCTGAGAAATCTAAATGGGCAGATTATTTCAGATGCAAACCTAGATGCTAATGCTTATGTTTATTTTGACCAAAATGCACTGACGCCTAGCTGGACTATAAACCTGCCTAAATTAAACTTAGCTAGTAATACAGTATCTTTCGATGCTGAAGCTGAATACCAGTTGGCTTCTAGTTTTATGCAAGTTGCGCTAAGCGTAGACCCACTGTCGGTTAATCAAGTTCCAGATTTACTGCCAGGCGCTATTATGAATAAAAATGCGGTAGACTTTTTATCAGAGGCTCTTTCCGGGCGAGGTGACATAGAGGCCGCTGATTTAATATGGTCAGGAAAACCTCAACATTTCCCATTTAATGAAAACCAAGGGATTTTTCAGGCCTGTGTTGCAGTACGTAATACTGATTTTGCTTTTTCTCCTAAATGGCCAATGTTGACAGAATTGGACATGACATTGTTGTTTGAAAACAATGGGTTATTTATGCAAAGTCCAAAAGGATATTTAGACAATGTAAAACTACAAAATGCAAATGCTGTGGTGTCGTCTTTAACTCGTTCAAAAAGAATAGTTATTTCCGCTGAGGGTCATTCGACAGGTAAAAATGTTGCGTCATTATTACAAAAAACAACCTTGACTAAACTATCGAGTATTCTGAATGAAAAAGTATTAATAGACGGTGAGCTAAATGCATCATTGAATTTAGAGGTGCCTTTTGAAAAAGGTGGATTAGTTACTGCTCATGGTGCTATTCAGTTACAAGATTCCACTGTAAGTGTGCCGAATATTAAGGTTGATTTTGAGAAATCAAATGGTGTACTTAGTTTTAATAATAGTGATATTTCTGCCGTCGAAATGAGTGGGTTACTCTATAATCAGCCTGTACTAATGTCTTTGACTGGTATGCAAGCGACGAAAGATTACTTACTCGATATAGATATTAGCGGTAGCTGGAATATCGATAAAACCTTTGATTACTTTAACTTACCACTGACAGAACAACTTGACGGCGAATTTCAATGGAATGGCAAAGTAAACAGTGTCTTGACTGATACTGGAGTGACCTTTGAAGGGAAAATAATAACGGATTTAGCCGGTGTTTCTTCAGAGCTGCCTGGGCCTTTGTATAAATCAGCAGATGATACGCAAATGTTGATTGTTGATGTGACGGGGGAAACGGCAGAGTCTCAGTTGACTCTCTCGCTGGGTGACGATATTGAGTTTAAAGGAACACTAAATCATACGCCCTTAACCTTTACTAGTTCCTTACTGACTATAGGTAATAGTCATAATTTTATACCAACTGAAGACCACGCCGTATTGGCGTCGCTACCTTTTGTGCAATTTGAGCCGTGGGCTAAGTTACAGCAGAACGTAAATGAACATTATGCATCGGCGCCTAAACGAGATGTGAGTTTACTAACTATTCCTCAGCGAATTTACTTAGATGCTACAACGCTAACAGTAGCAGGACTGAACTTCGACAACGCACGAGTAAATGCTCAGCAAGAAAACAATAATTGGCGAGTTGGCCTTACGTCTAAGCAAGCCATAGGAAACGCGTTAGTGCCTGACAAATGGCTTGACGAAGGAGTGGACATATTTGCCGAAAAACTGCATGTGACATTGAAAAACGATGTTGAAAATGACACATCAGAGAAAAAGCCCTTAGATATATCTTTTCCAATCAGCTTCAATTGCGACGATTGCAGAGTGAACGCATTGGATATAGGCAAAATTGATTTAGCATTGAGCCCAAGTGAAAATGGTGTGAATATTGATCGGCTTTTAGTCAATAGAAATAATATATCACTTAATGTCACTGGCGGTTGGAATACAGGTGATAATAGCGTTACCTCGTTAAATGGCCATTTAAAAAGTGATGATTTTGGGCAATGGCTAGATTCGTTAGGGTTAACCTCGGGCATAAAAGATTCAGAAGCAGATGCGACCTTTGATATCAACTGGTCAGGCTCGCCCACTGAATTTGATTTAGCAAACCTTTCAGGCTCATTGGATTGGGAGCTAAGTGACGGCTATTTATCGCAAGTGAGTGATAAAGGAGCGCGAATATTCACCTTGTTTAGTTTAAATTCACTGGTGCGAAAACTGAGCTTAGACTTCCGAGATGTATTTGCACAAGGGTTCTTTTACGATGGTATAAAAGGCACCATGAACATAGAAAATGGTAGGGCAAGTACCCATGACACTATAGTCGACGGCGGTGCAGGTGAAATAGAAATAGTAGGTTACAGTCAACTCGACACTGAAACCTTGGATTACAATATTAATTTCACCCCCAATGTAACAGGGAATCTACCGTTTTTAGTGTATTTCCTAGCAAGCCCTCCTACTGCACTAGCTGCGTTAGCATTAGATCAAGTTCTGACTTCAGCCAAAGTTATTTCAAATATAAATTATCAATTAACAGGAACATTTTCAGAGCCCGTTGTACAAGAGGTCGATCGCGATAGCAAAGACATTCAACTTCCTGCACAGCAAAATTCACCAATAGATGATGTGCCATTGCCCGCTACAGAAGTTCCTCTAAGTGAGTTGGGTGGAGTAAAAGAGAATGTCGTGCAAAGTTAATTTAGTTGCTGTTCAAATGACATCAACACCCAATCCAGATGAAAACTTAAATTGGCTCGAGGGTGAACTGCGTGAGGCGAATTTAGTATCGAATTCAATTGTAGTATTACCTGAGTGTTTTAGTTGTTTTGGTGGTGGGACTAGTGAACAGCTTAAGTATATTGAACATTATGATAGTGGACATATCTATGCCTGCTTACTGAACATTGCCGCAGAATTTAAGTGCCATTTGTTCGCAGGCAGCGTGCCGTTAGCTAGCGCGACAAACAATAAATTCTATGCGGCTTGTCGCTATATTGATGGCAGTATAAAAGGCGAAGCAAAGCAGCGTGCTATATACAACAAAATGCATTTATTTGATGTCTCTGTGGGAGATAACACAGGTAGCTATTGTGAATCTGATACAACCTTAGCCGGTGAAGATATTGTTGTTATCGATGTGGACGGGCTTAGAGTTGGTGTTGCAATTTGTTATGATATTCGTTTTTCTGCTTTGTTCGATGCTATGGGGGCAATTGATGTTTTGGTATTGCCAGCCGCGTTTACTGAGGTAACGGGCAAAGCACACTGGGAAGTGCTGTTACGAGCACGAGCAATAGAAAAACAGTGTTTTGTTGTTGCAGCGGGCCAAGTTGGTCGGCATTGTAATGGCCGTGAAACTTTCGGGCACAGTATGATAGTGTCGCCTTGGGGTGAAATTCTAGTACAACAAACCCATGCAGTGGGCGTTGTACAAAAACAGGTAGATATGCAATCGATTGCGAGTATTAGAGCGTCGATGCCAGTATACCAACATGCTAAATTTAGGAGCGATTTTGTCAAATAGCGTTGTAGACGACTTACTAACCCAGTCTAAGCTGGATCAGTCCCTGTGCCAACAAGCCATCGATCAAATGCTGTCGCACAAAGTAGACTTTGCCGATTTGTATTTTCAATCTAGTCAGCATGAAAGCTGGGTGTTGGAAGATGGAATTGTTAAAGACGGAAGCTTCAATGTAGAAAGGGGAGTCGGTGTACGAGCTATCTCTGGTGAGAAAACAGGTTTTGCTTATTCTGATGATATTCAGTTAGATGCGCTTATGAAAGCAAGTGCAGCTGCGGCTAACATTGCTCCCAAAGGTGGTACGCTAAACTGTAAGGCGTTTGTACAAGGGACTTATCCCGCTAAATACAAAGACAGTAACCCGCTAACCTCATTGCAAGACAAAGAAAAAATAGCCTTATTGAAAGCCACAGATAGCTATATTCGAAAGCATGCGCCCACAGCGTCGCAAGTTGTTGTTAGCCTTTCAGCAGTGCACGAACATATTTTAGTTATGGCCAGTGATGGTACTTTTGCTACAGATATAAGACCTTTAGTTAGACTTAACTGTTCTATTTTGCTTGAAGACGGTGACCGAAGAGAGCGAGGCTCTGCCGGTATGGGCGGACGTTATGCTTATGATTTTTTCTCTAGCACAGAAAACAATAAACCTCGATACGAAAGCTTAGCCGATGACGCTATTCACATGGCAGCTGTGAATATGCGCGCCATTGATTCACCAGCAGGAACAATGCCTGTAGTATTAGGGAATGGTTGGCCAGGTGTTTTGTTACATGAAGCTGTTGGCCATGGTTTAGAGGGGGATTTTAACCGAAAAGGCTCTTCTACATTCAGTGGTAGAGTAGGTGAGCAAGTTGCAGCAAAAGGCGTAACCGTAGTTGATGACGGCACATTGGATAACCGTAGAGGTTCTTTATCTGTTGACGATGAAGGCACGCCAGCAGGTTACAATGTATTGATAGAAGATGGTGTTTTGAAAGGCTATATGCAAGATAAACACAATGCTCGTCTAATGGGGGTTGAACCCACAGGAAATGGCAGACGAGAGTCCTATGCGCATTTACCTATGCCTAGAATGACCAATACCTATATGTTAAACGGGTCACACTCAAAAGAAGACATTATAAGCTCAGTTGAGCGGGGTGTGTATGCACCTAACTTTGCTGGCGGTCAGGTTGATATTACTTCTGGTAAGTTTGTATTTTCTAGCGCAGAAGCGTATTTAATTGAAAATGGTAAGGTAACGTCACCGATAAAAGGCGCGACTTTAATTGGCAATGGTCCAGAGGTTATGCAGCAAATATCCATGATTGGAAATGATCTTGCGTTAGATAATGGTGTTGGCGTGTGTGGTAAAGATGGCCAGAGTGTTCCTGTAGGAGTGGGTCAGCCAACACTTAAAATAGATGCGTTAACTGTAGGCGGAACTGCATAGCAAGTAAATACTTACTATGCTATTTGCTTATTCACTGTCTAGTTGATCTTTGAGATATTGAAATAAAGCCCGATAGTGTTTTGGAGGTGCGTTATTTGCACGTTCCTTCATAACCTGTCGATAGTTTTGGCGCAATGTTTGTCGAGACAATGAAGGATGAGCTTCTAATGCAGCTTGAATGGCTTCATCACCTTTTTCTACAATATTATCTCTTAGCGTCTCGATATAATGAAAGTGCGCATTGGTTTGCGCATGCTTTGCTTCGATTTTGCTAAAGGACTCGAGTAAAGGTTCAATGTCTCTAAAACGAAGTAATTTTCCAATAAATTGAAGTTGCCTGCGATAACCATCTTTTTTACGGTTAATTCTACGAGCAATCATGATCGCTTCTTCTAGCTCTTCATCCAACGTAAACAAGGCCAAATGAGCAGGAGAAAGAAGGACTATTTTTTCACCGAGCTTTTGTCGTTCGGCAGATTCTTGCTTTAATTGTGTTTTACTGACGAACTGATCGTCATCGTCTATATCGCTCATTTGGTCACTTTAAATGGTACACTTAGGTAAAGTGTAACGACCACTCGACCAATAGGGTAGTAAAACTTTACATTCTCTTTATAAAGTGGCGAAAACCCAGTTCATTCTAAGGAAATCTATGCAAATTGAGCACACTTTGTCTGATAGTAAGCAAATTATTGAAGACGTTATAAAGCTCGCGACGAAAAATGGTGCTAGCCAAGCAGAAGCCAGTATGTCAAAAGTACAAGGTATTGCGGTATCGTCCCGCCTTAATGAAATCGAAAATGTAGAATTTACTAACGACAGTAGTTTGGGGATTTCGGTTTATATGGGGGCGAAAAAAGGCAGTGCTTCAACCGCAGATTTAAGCCCAGCAGCGTTAGCGCTAGCGGTAGAGAAAGCCATACATATTGCTCAATACACTGGGGAAGACCCATGTAATGGTTTGGCCGATGAAGCCTTGATGGCAAAAGAGTTCAGTGATTTAGAGTTATATCACCCAATCGAGCTTGATACACAAATGGCCATGGCTAAAGTACTTGAAGCCGAGGCCGCTGCATTAGATTACGATGACAAAATTACCAATTCAGATGGCGCAACATTTAACGGTAATATTGGCGCCAGCGTTTACGGAAACTCTCATGGTTTGTTAGCTGGACAACCGAGTTCTCGTTATAGTTTAAGCTGCATGGTGATTGCTTCTCATGAAGAAGATATGCAGCGGGATTACGCCTACACTGTCAGCAGAAATTTCGATCATTTAAGCCAGCCTAAGGCGGTTGGAATAGAAGCTGCAAAGACCACTGTGGCTCGGTTAGGCGCAAGGAAAATACCTACTCAAGAATGCGCAGTGTTGTTCAGTAAAGAAATCGCATCAAGCCTATTTGGTCATTTAGTTTCTGCAATTAGCGGAGGAGCCTTGTATCGTCGTTCGACTTTTTTGTTGGACCATTTAGGTAAACCTTTGTTTCCTTCATGGCTGACCATTGAAGAGCGACCTCATATTAAATGTGGGCTTGCCAGTAGTAATTTTGATAGCGAAGGTGTTGCTACTCAAGACATGGATATTATTCAAGAAGGAAACCTAGCCCATTATCTTTATGCTACATACTCAGCAAGAAAGCTTGGTGTTAAGTCGAATGGACACGCTGGGGGAATTCACAACTGGTTTGTTGGGCATTCTGGTCACACAGATGAGGCAATGCTCGCAGAATTAGGCACAGGGCTTCTGGTGACCGAATTAATGGGACAAGGCGTGAATACCGTAACCGGAGACTACTCTCGTGGAGCTGCGGGTTTTTGGGTTGAAAATGGGGTGATTCAATTCCCAGTTCACGAAGTGACTATTGCAGGCAAGCTACAAGATATGTTTATGGACATTAGGGCTATTGGCGCTGAGCGCGAAGTTAGAGGAGCGGTACAAACAGGATCTGTGTTAGTAAACACTATGCGTGTAGCGGGAAGTTAATTCCGCTACACGAGAATGATATAAAGAAGGTTACGAGTCTACAGAACCACAGAAGCGATAACCTTCGCCGTGAATTGTAACGATAAGCTCATCTTTAGATGGATCTGATTCAAAGTGTTTGCGGATGCGTCTAATTGTCACATCGACTGTACGGTCATTAGGGCGAAGTTCTCTGCCGGTCATTTCCATAATTAATTGCTCACGAGTGAGAATTTTCCCAGGGTTACTAAGGAATAAATGTAACGCTCTGAATTCACTACGAGGAAGTCTAAATTCTTTGCTTGAAGGTGAGATTAGTGCGCGGCTATCGCCATCTAATGTCCAACCGTTGAAACTTACGCGACTTGGCAAGTCATCGTCTTCACTAGAGTTAGTGGTTCTTGCTAATAAGTTACGAGCTCGAATAGTCAGCTCACGAGGGTTAAAGGGCTTAGTTAAGTAATCATCCGCGCCAATCTCTAAACCTAATATTCTGTCAACTTCGTTGTCTCTTCCCGTTAGGAAAATTAAACCAACATTTTTTCTGTCGCGAACTTCCCTGGCTAAAATTAAACCATTTTTGCCTGGTAGGTTAATATCCATTATGACTAAGTTGATATTATGATTTTGGAAAAAATCATGCATTTGTTCGCCATCTTGGGCTTCAAAAACACTATAACCTTCTGCTTCAAAAAGGCTTTTTAATGTTGTGCGAGTAACATCTTCATCTTCAACTATTAAAATGTTGGGCGTTTGCATGATCAATCTCTGTAATCTTCTAGTCTGATTTATTGTTATACGTTAGATATTAAACGTACGTCGTTGCATTGCAAGTCTTCTCTATTGTTAATTATGTACTTTTTACAGGAAACATAATAGTAAACTCTACTCCTTTCCCCTCTTCGCTTGTTACAACGATTGAGCCATTCAATGCTTGTGTTACTAAGTTGTAAACAAGATGCATACCTAAACCAGAGCCTCCTTGACCTCGTTTGGTGGTAACAAAAGGATCAAAAATACGTTTTTTGATGTTTTTAGGTATTCCTATGCCATTATCACGAAACACCATCTGAACTGTATTGGGACCATCTTTCTCTATTATGAGTTCAATTTTACCTTCAGTACCTTTTTCAAAAGCATGAATCAACGAGTTAATAACTAAATTTATGACAATTTGATTTATTGGTCCTGCTTTTGTCTTTACATTAAGTGCGTCATCACATTTGACTATGAGTTTATGGTTTGTCTTTTTAATTTGAGGACCTAAAGAAAGAATTATGTCATCTAGCAATTGTTTTATATTTACCACACGATCGATTTCGGAAGTTTGGTCAACTGCAACTTGTTTAAAGCTAGAAATGAGTTCAGCGGCACGATTTAAATTCCGATAAATAATATTGAGATTTTCTTCCCCTTCATCAATGAACTGCGCCATGCTGCTTGCTTTTAATGTTCTTGTTTCAAATTGCTCTTTAATGACAATAAGTCTATCTAACATCATTGTTGATGCGGTTACACCTAAACCAACTGGGGTATTCACCTCATGAGCAATACCTGCAACCATATCTCCTAAAGATGCCATTTTCTCATTTTGTACAATTTGACGCTGAAATTGATGTAATTTCTCTAACGTTTGGATAAGCTGATTGTTCGCATCTTTTAGTGCTTCAGTTCTGTCATTAACCATTTCTTCTAGGTTGGTGTTTAGTGCTTTATATTCAACAGTTGTATTTAACTGTTTATTTATAAGTTCTTCAAAACGATCAATCATGCTATTGATTGCTGTTACTAGTATGTCGAGCTCTAAAAAGTTAGATCGTTTTACTCGTTGGCTATAATCCTTTGTTAAGTTCATTTTCCTTAGTAAAGATAAAATATTTTTAATTGGAGTGATAAAAATAGACTGTAGTTTTAAGGTAATAAGCACCCAAAGTAACATAATGGCACTATAAGCAATGCTATAGTCAATGAGGACTTTTCTCACTATGGTCCGCTTTTCATTTAACTCTAAGCGAAGGTAAAGGTAACCTACTTTCTTTTTATCAGCGATTACAGGAAATACTAATTCCGCGATGTTGTCAGTGAAAGTAGTATTGATGAGCTGCTCTAGCTGATCTAATTTACTTTCAACGCTCGCCTGCCCTGCACGGTTAAAACTGGTATAAAAGTGCTCGCCTTTAATATTGTTTACTCTATACACATGGGCATTGGTAACATTGGGATAATGAACAAGAGATGCTAAACGACGAGTAACTATGTCGTTGTTGTCGTTAACTAAGTCGTCTGAAATGTTTTCAATTACAATATTGCCAATAGTATTGAGTTCACTTTGGGCTTGGTTCTTTGCGTACAGTAGTTGGGCGTTTAATGATAAAATCGCACTGACAATGATTGTCATGCTAATAATAGAAACAGTAACCCACATTGTTATGCTTTTGAATGACACATTTTTTGTGTAGTGCAACATAACCGGTTCCTGTTAATTTTTATGTCGTTAGATATAGTTACATTTTATTATAGAGTGCTTCGTAGTTATTACACGATCCTTGCCAAGTGAATAGTGTCATCATGCCTCTTTTTTGCACTTTGCTAAGTTCGCAAGGTGCTTCATGATAGAACAATAAGGCCCGGCGTAAACACGCTAATAAGTCTTCAGATGTGGGGTTATGGAATGTGAACCCTGTTGCTGTTTTGGGATTTTCGTGAATATCGACCACAGTATCTTTTAAACCACCAACAGCTCTTACAATGGGTAAAGTACCATAGGCTAAGCTATACATTTGGTTTAGTCCGCAGGGTTCAAATTGAGAAGGCATTAAGAAAAAATCAGCACCGGCTTCTATCTTGTGCGCCATTTCTTCACTAAAACCGTTAAAAAAGGCTAATTTATCTGGATGCTTTTCTACTAATTCATTTAATGCCATACATACAGATGGATCACCGGTGCCAGCAATCAAAAGCTGCACCTTATGCTTTAACAATTCAGGAATAATGGGGAGTAAATAGTCAAATCCCTTTTGTTCTGTTAATCGGCAAACCATACCAATAACAGGAATGCTTTTTGATTGAGTTACGTTAAAGCGCTCTTGTAAATCGGTTTTGCAGTGTGATTTTCCAGTCAATGAGCTCGCAGAATAATGGCTGACTAGATAAGGGTCTGATGCAGGATCCCATGTGTCATAATCACAGCCGTTTAGTATTCCAATTAGATCGCTACTACGCAAAGATAATATTTCATGCAAGCCATGGCTGCCTAAAGGCGTTAATAGTTCCATAGCGTAATTGGGACTCACTGTTGTTATCTTGTCTGCAAAGGTCAAACCCATTTTCAGCATATTGATATAGCCGCTATGTACCTGACTCAAAATAGCAGGGTGGTGCATTAAAAAAGGAATTGAGTCTAATCGTGCGACACCTTGAAACGCTGCGTTATGAATAGTCATTACACTACGGACTTTTTGTAAACATTGTGCAGTGTTGTGTTTCAGAAGAAATGGCAGAACAGCGGTATGCCAATCGTGACAATGAATAATATCGGCTTTGATATCTAAATGTATTAGGCTGTGCAGAATTGCCCCTGAAAAGAAGCTAAACCGCTCTCCATTGTCATCAAAGGCATTGTATTTGTCGTTGTATAAACCGTCACGGTCAAAATAATCTGGAAAGTCAATTAGGTAGAGCTGTGTACCTCGCCATTCGGTACTTTTAATATCGAACTCATAGCTGCGGCCTTGAGAAAGCAATGGTTCACTTATCTTTATTGTTTCAGAATTCGCAAGCTCTGGACTGTCTTTTAAGGCTTTGTAATAGGGCATAAACACAATCGTATTGTGCCCCCGTGAAGCAAGCTCTATAGACAAAGCCTTGCCTACATCGGCAAGACCTCCGGTTTTGACCAACCCTTCAACTTCAGAAATAGCGAAAACAAGATCCATTGCCTACTGCCCTTTACTGCCTATGTAAACTGAAAACCGCGTATTTTGAGTAGAAATATCAACATGATTGAATTGCTGTTGAAGTTGCTCCAAATACGGCAAAAAGCGATTTGCTACAAGAAATAGCTTACCATCTTTTGCTAAGGTAGTGATGGCATCTTTAATAAACGCGGTAACCACATTGTAGTCGGTATGTACGCCAGTATGAAAAGGTGGGTTAGTGACAATAGAGGTGTATTTAGATTTTATATGTCTTAGGCCGTTAGAAGCGATGACTTTTGCTTTTAGACCATTGTGGTGAAGCGTGTGTGCTGAGGCAAGTAAAGCAACTGCGCTAATATCCGATAAATCCATTTGATGCTGTGGTGCTTGTTGCATTAGATAAGCGCTAATCACGCCGGCACCACAGGCGAAATCTAAGCTTTTGCCCTTACCCGGAAAATTTAAAGAAGACAGCAACAAGGCAGTGCCCTCATCTAATTTTCCATCACTGAATACACCAGGGAAACTACTGCATTTCCACTCAATATTATTTAGTGTGTAAGTATTTACTGATAGCTTATCTAAGGCACAAAATGTTTGGTTGTTAGCATTAGGTGAGTAGCTGATTAACGTGCAGTGTCGCGCTGAATCTAACTTAACCACATCGCCTTTATTTTTAAGCATTTTGGCAATGCTTTTTATTCCACTGCGATTTTCACCTACTAGATAAATTTGTCCATCGCCTTTTAGACGAGCTGTAGCCATATCAATTAGAAATTGCAGGTGGGCTTTTGATTTTGGAATACAAATCAAAATATTGTCGTAATCGCCTTCTTCTATGTAGGGCGCAAATATATGAGTATGCTTGTCAGTAGTTATGCTGTGAGATAAGGCTTGTTCGCCCGATACCAAATTTTCACTTTCAAATTCCAGAGGCTCATTAAACCCTGTGCATTGTTGAAATACATCATAGAATTGATGCAACACAGTAAAATTAAGGGCCTTACATAAGCCTAACCAACTGGATTCTTCAGGGTTGACGATTAGCCAGTTACCACTATCGAATAAGGAGACATTTCTCTCTAAAATTTGAGATACAGGCAGCATTATTTACACTCGCTCAAAGATCAGATCCCAAACACCGTGGCCTAGTTTTTGTCCGCGGGTTTCAAATTTAGTAATGGGTCTAAAATCAGGACGAGGAACAAAATCATTCGTTTCAGATGTATTTTTAAATAACGGGCTTTGCTGGGTTATTTCAAGCATGTGCTCAGAATAAGGTTCCCAGTCTGTTGCCATATGAAACTGACCACCAGTTTGAATTTTTGATGCAATGAGTTCAACAAAATCCGGCTGAACAATTCTACGTTTATTGTGGCGCTTTTTATGCCAAGGATCTGGAAAAAACAACTGTAATTTATGCAATTGGTTGTCGTCAATCATGTGCTTTAATACTTCAATGGCATCATGTTCGATAACCCGTAAGTTAGTTACACCGAGTTCTCCGGCATAAGACAGACAGGCTCCAACGCCAGGACGGTGCACTTCAATACCAAAAAAGTTCAGTTCTGGTTGGGCTTTTGCCATTTCAACTAATGACTTACCCATACCAAAGCCAATTTCTACAACTGTGGGCGCATCACGGCCAAATAATTCAGCGAGATTGAGTTTAGCTTCAGCATAGTCAACACCCATAGTAGGCCAATGATCTTCTAGTGCTTTTGCTTGACCCTTGGTTAAGCGACCTTCCCGTTTAACGAAACTTCTAATTTTACTTACGTAAACGCCGGCAGCTTCCGCTTCTGACTGATTTTTAAATTGACCCATATGCCTTCCTCTCTATTTAGAAGGCGAATTATCCCCTCACTCACTGTATTTTCAAGTTGATTACAAAAAAAAGTGACGCTATGTTAGCGCGACAACGTATTTACTCAGTAAATTACAGCAAAAATTTGGCGTTAATGAACACATTTTCTGAAAAAGTACTTTCGTGGTTTGATGAACACGGTAGAAAAACCTTGCCTTGGCAACAAGAGATATCACCTTATAAGGTGTGGATATCTGAAATCATGTTGCAACAAACTCAAGTTAAAACGGTTATTCCGTATTTTGAAGCTTTCATGGAAAGTTTTCCCACAGTGAATAAACTTGCATCAGCGCCCATAGACGAGGTGTTACATCATTGGACTGGCCTTGGGTATTATGCAAGGGCAAGAAACCTGCATAAAGCAGCTCAAACCATAGTTAGCGCCCACTCTGGGCAGTTCCCTCAGACCTTAGAAAACGTTATGGCTCTACCGGGAATTGGACGTTCAACCGCAGGTGCTATTTTGTCTATTTCCCTTGGGCAGACTCATCCCATATTAGATGGTAATGTAAAGCGGGTTTTGGCTAGGTATTTTGCAATAGAGGGCTGGCCGGGAAAAAAGGCGGTAGAAACTGCGCTTTGGGAGAAAGCCCATGATGTTATGGCAAAGACTAGGGTAGGGCATTACACTCAAGCAATGATGGATTTAGGTGCAACTGTCTGTAGTCGCAGCAAGCCTAAATGTGAAAAGTGCCCTGTTGCGTTTAACTGTATTGCCTTTGCCAGTGGCACACAAAGTGACTTCCCGGGGAAAAAACCGAAAAAAACGCTGCCAGTCAAAACTACACATCTTGTTGTTTTGCGTTACATGAATCGCGTTTGGTTGCAGCAAAGGCCAATGACAGGAATTTGGGGCGGGCTTTGGGGGTTTTACGAAGCTTCTACTAAAGAAGAGGTTGTAGAATGGTTAACCCAATTCTCAAACCAGCCTAGGCCGGCAGAAACTATGTCGTTTCGACATACTTTTAGTCACTTCCATCTCGATATTACTGTGTTCGAGCATCAGCTTGAGAGTAAACCGCCAATGCATGTAGCAGATAGCAACAATGGGTGGTTTGATTTAGAAGAATCGAATTCTATTGGATTTGCGGCCCCAACAAAACGTATCATTACCGATATTCAACAACGAAGCTTAAGAGAATAAAATGTCTAAACGAGTACAGTGTGCCTATTTTAAACGAGAATCTGACGGTTTAGATTTTCAGCTTTACCCTGGAGAACTAGGAAAGCGTATCTTTGATTCCATCAGTAAAGAAGCGTGGGCCTTATGGCAATCAAAGCAAACTATGTTAATCAATGAAAATAAATTGAATATGATGGATCCCGCTGCCCGCAAATTTTTGGAAGAAAGAATGGAAGCCTTTCTGTTTGAAGGCAAAGAACCGGACATCGAAGGCTATGTTCCGCCTTCTGTTTAGCCTAGTTTTGATTAAATCGTAACCGAACAGCCAAAATAGTGAGAAAAGCAGTTGACATAGGGTGCGGAAATCCGTTTAATACGCACCCACAGCGCAACTAGCGTTGTATGAGTGCCTCGATAGCTCAGTTGGTAGAGCAGCGGATTGAAAATCCGCGTGTCCCTGGTTCGATCCCGGGTCGAGGCACCATTTTTTATCTCTTCATAAAATATCTTATTTTCTAAAAACATCTAAAAACATCTAAAAATTCAAAACAATATAATCTTATTTTATTAAAAATAATTATACCGTCGCAGTACAACATAATTTAGTTTTTATTACCCATGCACTATGAGAGCATGTAAAAAACGTCAAAAGAGTTGTAGCTGAGTGGCTGACTATTATCAAACTGCTGGAATTAAGGTGTTTCCCAAGAGCGGGACAATTCTTGTTGGCGAAGAAACCATAAATGTTCGCCCCAAAACTTTTGATTTGCTGATGATGTTAGTAACTTCAAAAGACATTGTTAGCAAACAGCACATGCTGATGGAAATTTGGGACGATGTGGTTGTTGATGACCAAGTTGTGTTTCAGTCTATCAAAGAGCTAAGAAAGCTATTTTCTGGCACAGATGTTATTAAAACCTACCCTCGTAAAGGCTATATGTGGATTGCTGATGTTACTTATCATTCTGCAGCTGAATTAGAGCCTTTGAATAATCTATCCTCAAAACACAAGACACGTTTTTTGCACTCTTTTAAACCTATTTACGCTGTCGCCTTTATCTTTTTTTGTGTACTACTTGGATTTTACAATACAAGGCAAAAGGAACCGGTAATTAGCGGGTCTGTCGTTGTGTTGCCGGTGAACAATAATATCGAAGATAACAATCAGCAATGGGTACGTTATGGCGCTATGGATCAGCTTATACAACATCTCTCATCTGGGAAAAATGTCGCAATACTCAATACTGATTACGTAATGGAAGTCATGCACCGCGCTGAATTTCCTAAAGCGAATTATAAGCGAGAGCATATTGAGCAGATATTTAAGGTATCGGGTACTCAGCTTGTTGTAGATACAGTGATAGAAGGAAATTCGGGTGATTACCAGTTAGTGTATGCCTTGCACAAACCGTCTAGTATCGAAAAAGGGGTAATAATGAGTGAACATATTGTCAGTGCATTTGGCAATTTGGCTCGTATTATTAATGATAGATTAGGGCAAAATACGGAATTAACACATGTGGACTACCCGTCTGCATTTGCGAATGAAATTTTAGCCGAGGCTATTGAACTTAAACACCAAGGTAATAAAGTTGGCGCTAATAAACTGTTAGAAGCAGTATTGATTACTGAAGCAAATAACCTGACAGCCCAAAGGTTATTGGTCGAATTAGCGCTAGATAATTTAGACGGTAAAACGGTAAACACTATTTTGTCTCGAGCTATTCCTATGGCACTTGCTGATGGGAACAAAAAAGAGCTAATTCGTTTGCAGTTTTTTGGTGCCATTCAGGCTTTACGAGACGGCAATGTCGCTTTAGGTAAACAGCGTATAGAACAAGTGCAAGTTAGTGCAAAAGAGCTTAATGATTGGCTTTACTTGGCGTATGCATCTGAATTTAATGGTGTGCTGTCCCAGAACCTTAAACAATTTGATGAGGCTGAAGTGAGTTTTAACCAAGCGCTAGATTACCATCAAGTGCTTCAATGCCCTCTAGGTCGTTCTAAAGGGTTTATGTTTTTGTCTGAATTAGCCAACGCTAAAGGTGATTTTAATGGCGCCAAGGAGCTTGCTAGGCACTCATTAGATATAACAGAGCAACGAAGCTTGCACAGCTATAAGCCAAGGGTGAAAGCTTGGCTTAATAAATTGGAAAGTCGTCACTAAAAAATGGATTTTTAGAATACTCGCGAGAAAGAGAAGTTCACAGCGTTGATTTTCCACCCCTCTGACGTATTAATTAATTGCCAGTGTTCTTGTCCGTAATTAGTTAACTTTTCGTCTTTGTAAAAATCATAATTGAAGCTCACTGAAGCCACTTCGCCATCTTGAAAAATTTGAATATCTTTAAAAACTTCTTTGGACTGCTGTTTTGAACTAACAATATTTTGAATGAACTCATTTGGCGTACTGTTCATTATTTTGGGTTGTTGTTTAAATTTTGGATCGAGAGAGATGAGTGTTTCGAGCGTTTCATCACTAATAACTCCAACCCACGAAACATTCGAACTGTGGAAAAGAGATAAAAAGAGCGAGTCATCTTTGTTTTCTATTGAGTCTTTGAAGTTTTGGATAATGTTGTTTATCGCAGTTTCGTCTTTTTTTTCATTTGCTTGAAGTTGAATTGAAAAAACGGAAATAAAACAAAGTAACAAAATAGTAAAACTAAGAACCTTAGTTGAATTGAACGTCATAGAATAAATTCCTTATATATACAGATAGTGAGTGTGTAAAAGCCACTAGCTAAGATTGTATGTATAGGGTTGATTAGACTAATGAAATAGCCTGAAATCATCTGAAATAAATGGGGGTTACCAGTTAACTAACTGAAAAATATTGTATTTCTAATGAATGAGAGGGAAGCAAAAAAGAGCTTTATTCGTTTTCTATTTTTTCCCAGAAATTGATTTGGTTTCTGCCGAGTTGTTTTGATTTATATAGTGCTGAATCCGCTTGATCAATTAATTCAGTAGGTGTTTTTGCTCCATCCTTAATCGATGATATACCAAAACTACAGGTTACACTGATACCTTCTAATTGAGTTTTCTCGATTTTACTCAGCATCTTTTTTGCAATATGTGATGCGCGTTCTTTAGTAGTCAGAGGCAACACAATGCAAAACTCTTCGCCTCCGTAACGAGCAACAATGTCATTTTGACGTAAACAGTCCCGAAGTATCTGCGCAACACCTTTGATAACAGCATCTCCAGTAGAATGTCCATGAGTGTCGTTAATATTTTTGAAATGATCTATATCAGCCATAATAATACAGTATCTTTCCGGCAAATTAGTTTTTTCAAAATCACACTCTAACTGCTCGAATAAAGAACGGCGATTATAGCAGTTTGTTAATTCGTCTCTTGCAGCCAATTTATGTAATTCAACGTTACGTTTTTTAGAATTAGTAAACCCTCTGTAAATAAAAGCAACAGCAAATAAACAGACAACAAGAAGTAGTGCTAAGGTAACACTCGCATATTTGTTTTTAACAAGTTCTAGTTCCGCTATACGTTTATTTTGACCAACTATTTCTATTTCGTTGTTCTTTTTGGCAAGCTCTAATTGATCGAGTTTTGCTTTTTCCCGAAGAGTTTCTAATTCAACTTCTAATTTATGGGAGTATAAATTAGCTTTGGTTAAAGCTAGCTTACTATTTCCTGCGTCTTCTTGGATATCTTGGATTAATCCAATTTCTTTTTCAGCATAAGCGAGCGCTTGATTTAGGTTTTGTCGCTTTTTTTCTGTTTTGCGTAACACGCGGTAAGCGTAAAGTATTTGAGATTTATCATTGATTTCTACTGATAATGCTAATGATTTTTTTAGTAGTACAATGGCTTCATCTGCGTCTTTCTTTAATATTAAGTTAGCCAGCGGAGTTAATGCCTTGGCTTGATAAACTAAGCTGCCTACTTCTTCTGCTAATTTCAGCGATTCCCGGTAATAAAGAATAGCTTCTTCATAATAAATTTGAGCGCGATAAATGTTACCTATAATTCGAGTGACTAAAGATGCCTTTAATTTGTCACCCTCACTTTGATAAATAGCGAGTGCTTGAGATGCTAATTTTTCAGCTGATTCGAAATTTTTTGAATTCAATTCAATTACTGCTATTTCTCTGAGCGCTGAAGCTAATGTAGTCGGAGGTATTTTGTCTTGAGGTAGTTCTATGGTGACTTCATAAAAAGATTTGGCTTGTTCGAATTCATTTAGTTTTGTATATAATAACCCCATTTGATTAGAGGTTTTGGCTATACCCGTTATATCGTTAATACTTTTGTAATAGAGGTAGGCTTGATATATGTGTTCTAGTGACTTTTCATATCGACCAATATGCCGGTAAATAATACCTGCGCCCGATAACGCTTTCGCTTTACCTTCTGGATCATCAACTTGGCCATGAATCTCTATACTCTGTAACGAATAATCTAATGCGGTAACAAGATTTCCTAAATAACGTTCCGCTTCTGCAAGGGTATTTGCCGTTCTCGCCATTAATTTCTTATTGCCTAGCTCGGTATACACATCTAGCGCTTTTCTATAGAAAAAAGCGGTTTCTTCTCTGTTTTTCAAACGTTTATGTGATTCCGCTAGCCTTTTGTATGAGTAGGCTAAATGGTCTTGTATTGATAAATCATTAAGAGGGAAAAAGTTAAGTGCTTGTTTAAAATGAAATACTGCATCTTTAAAGCGCTTTATTTTGTAGTAGTAATCGCCAGCGATATTATAGGTAAATGCAATGGGAATAGGCTCTCTGTGCTTTAAAGACATTGGCAGTATTTCATCTATAATTTTGCCAGATTCATCATAGCGTTTTCTATTTAGTAGAAACTCCACATAATCAATTGAGGTGATTAAAACTCTTTCTATATCACCCAGTCCTTTATTTATCGAAATAGCTTTTTTGAAATTGAGCTCTGCTTCTTTCGCGTTGTTTGATGAATCGTGGACTTTTCCTAGAACGGTGTGAATTTGAGCAGATAGTTGCAAGTCATTGTCAGTTTCAGCTTTGCTTAGTGCCGTATTAGCAAGCTCTATACTTAGCTTCATATTACTATATCGATATGATTTTGCTCTACTTAAAACAGAGGATGCCGACATGCTCTCTAGTTCAGCGTATGCGAAAGTCGTTTGTTCATTGCTGACTTGAGAATAACCGCAGAAGCTCATTAAAAGTAGAGTAGCTAATAGTATTCGCATGATGTTTTTCTAGGGAAGTATTGTTTTAGAATATAGATCTTCTTTAAAAAAAGTAAAGCAAGTGCCTAGGTTAATAACATAGTAGCGAGTAAACCAAAGTAGAGCTCTCGTGGCTTTACATTGTATAAACGTTAGCCTTAGCCCTTAATTTTATACAATTGAGTTGTGTTGCTTATGTTCAGAAAGTGTATTATTTGTCTAGGCAATTACAGTATTGAGTGACAATATGAAAGGAAAATTGATTACCGTTGAGGGAATCGATGGCAGTGGTAAAGGTACGCAAGCTGAACTTTTAGTTGAAGCGTTAAAAAAAGCAGGAAAAAAAGTCAAAATGTACAGCTTCCCCGCTTATGAAACTACGTTTTTTGGTGGAGAAATAGGGGCATTTTTGCGTGGGGAATTTGGGACGTTTGACGATGTTCATCCAAAACTTGCTTCCATTTTATTTGCCAGTGATCGTTTAGAGCAAAAACCGGCATTAATACGTGATTTAGATGACGGGTTTTATGTGATTTGTGACCGATATGTGGAATCGAATGCGGCTCATCAATCTGCGAAATTTGCTGAATCAGAACGAAGCGGCTTTATTGAATGGATTAAAACCCTAGAATATAAAGTTAACCAGTTGCCTAAACCCGACATGACGTTTTTTCTTGATTTGCCCATCGA
The DNA here is from genome assembly GCF_017368475.1 of Alteromonas sp. 5E99-2. GTDB lineage: Bacteria > Pseudomonadota > Gammaproteobacteria > Enterobacterales > Alteromonadaceae > Alteromonas_F. The sequence continues at coordinate 63,017 of NZ_JAFNJE010000007.1, read as the reverse complement.
ATTTTCGAAAGAGTTAGTTTTGAAAAAGAAAAAACGCTCATACACAGACGAAAAGGAAGATATCCAAGAAGCTCAGCACGGCTATTTAGAAAAGGTTTATCATGTGTACAAACAACTAGAGATATCTGAGAGTTGGTTAAAAATTGATTGCGTCAACGAAGACACTTTATTACCAATAGAGACTATACATAAAATTATTCTCAATCGTGTGTTAAGCGAACAGTAAATTTTAGCTATTCGTTAAATTAAAAGCGCGAATAGCTAACCCTTCACAAACTGAATTAAATGCATCGCCTTCGACTACGGGTAACTCAGGTAACCAGTTTTTTTGAATTTCATCTATTACGATGGGAGATAAACTCATCCCTCCAGTAATAAACAAAATGTCTGGTTTGTGAGATGTGTTATCTAAACAATCTGTAATGAGCTTTTTAACTCGTTTTAACCATGATTTCATGGATTCATTTAGTTCTGTTTTAGATATAGAAACTTGAAAGTCTTTTTCTATGTAATTTAGAGGTAGCACTATTTCATCTTGTGATGACAGTAATTCTTTCGCTAGGCGAGATGAGTTAACTAAACGAGCAGAGAGCTTTTCTTCTTGAACCGTTAATAAACGCTCCAATGAACTTGAGTTTTCAACGATTGACATAGTTTGAGCGATATCTAAACCATAATCTTCATGAAAGAAACGAGTTAGTTTAGGAATGTCGTCTACCGCACACATGTCTGAAAAATAAGTAGGAGGTACGGGTAATCCATTAAATGTTTTTAACCCCATTCCCATACTCGGGGCAATGGCTTTTAATACTAAGCTTTTATCGCATTCCATTCCGCCTAAACGGGTACCGGTTACAGACAAAACATCTTGTTGCCTGTCTATATTATTGTATTTTTCAGGAGACAGGGTAATGCAACAAATATCAGTGGTACCTCCTCCTATATCGACAACTAATGCGTTGGTTTTCTTATTTAATGTGCGTTCAATTTTGTATGCTGCCGCGATAGGCTCTTCTAGAAAACTCACTTTTTCAAACCCCGCGAATTCTGCGGCTTTTGTCATAATGGAAATAGCTTGTGTGTTTCCTTCATCACCACGGGTTCCATGAAAACGCACTGGCCTGCCGATAACCGCTTCGGTGACAGGGGCTTTTAATTGGGTTTCTGCATTGTTTTTAAAATAAGCTAGTTGTTTACCAATCATGCCAACAAAGGCACTGCGTTGTGTTTCATCTAATGACGCACCTAGGAAATTTTTAGGTGAGTAAATTAAACGGCCTTTATTGGGGTGTGCGAGAAATCGTTTGAACCCTTCTTCCCCAAAAGCAAATTTACCATGGGCGACCAACTGGTTTAGTGACAAATCTTGTACGGTCATATTTTTAAGAAGCAACTGGATAGCCTTACGTTGAAGGCCCGGTTTGTCATGAAATTGGCCTCTCAATTCATCTATGCGCGCACTAAATATGTTTTGTTCTTTTGGATCGCGGGAATCGTAATAGCCTTGCTTCGCTTTTTCTATTTGCTCTGTAATTGACCGCTTTATTTGGCTTACTTTGGCTTCGATCATATCGGAAGGAGGTGTAGGTAAATCATCTTCAAAATAAATAAAAATCGAAGATCTAATTTTATTTGAATCTTTATTTAAGGGATCTAGCTTAACAAACTGGTGATCTTTGCCATCAAAAAATACAACTTCAGAGTTTGAAGTACCGTAATCAATTCCAATTGCTGCCATGTCTACCCAATATTATTGCAAAAACACAATTGTATTACATTTAACACATGAATATAGAGGGTAGCGTGTGAAATTAAAGGAACTTTATTCATTCAGAACCTTCAAACTAAAACATTGCAAATTTAATGTAATTAATTTGTTGGTTAAATTGGTTTGTTTTGTAACTAGAGTCTATAACTAAAAATAAGCAGGCTGAATTATGAATAACAAAGTGATAGCTATGGATGCTAATACAACGCCAGATTTAATAGATGCCCTCGTGCTTGTTATTGATGATGATGTTGATACTACAGATAAAATCAGAGAAAGCCTGGCAGAGTTTCGCAATGTTAAGGTGTTCAACGATGGTGAGTCTGCCTTGGCTTTTTGTCGATTGGAAGCTCCAGATCTTGTGCTTTTAGATGTAAATATGCCTGCGCTAGATGGTTGGGCGATATGCAAAGAGATTCGAGAGATGAGTATGTTGTCTCGCTGCCCCATTATTTTTCTTTCCGACGATAAAAACGTAGAAACCGAGTTGAAAGCTTGGGAAGCAGGAGGGGCTGATTTTTTGAGGAAACCCTTAGTGATGCCTGCGCTTAAGATGCGAGTGATGTCACGCTTAACATCTCATTGGCACATTGAAATATCAAACAGGCTTTATCATACAGATACGCTAACGGGGTTGAATAACCGTTATTACTACGGCAAGCATGTAAAAGAGCAAATGGCGTATGCGGAGCGTTACAACAGCGATTTATCTTTATTGATTATTGATATAAACGATTTCTCTGTATTTAATGATAGATATGGATATGCTGCGGGCGATAAAGCGATAAAAAGCATTGCGTCGGTATTGAAAGAAATCGTGAACCGTAAACCTGATTGTGTGTGTCGATATGGTGGTGAAGAATTTACAATTTTATTACCAGGGACCAATGAACAAGGAGCAAAAAGCGTATCGCAAAGAATAATACGAGCAGTTAGTGAATTATGTATTCCTTTCGAGGGTAGTTATTCAGAGCAACTCACAATTACTATAGGCTTGGCGTCTATGAGTTCTATGCAAAAAAGTGATGTGAGTTTATTTGATACAGCGGACAAGAATTTAACGGAAGTGAAGTCTTTAAACGCAATTCAAGTCGCTTAATTTTAGTAATATAGTCTCTTCCAGTGATTAATGCTTGTACAGGTGTCTTTACCTCTGTATAATCCGCGCCCTTGCAGCTAATCACACTAGTTCCTTGTCTTTATGCAGACAGCTGCACTGCCCGAGACTACAACCGTAAGGAGCGTATTGATGCGTCATTACGAAATCGTATTTATGGTTCACCCTGATCAGAGTGAACAAGTACCAGGTATGATCGAACGTTATACCACTATCCTGAAGCAAGGCGAAGGTGTAATCCACCGCCTAGAAGACTGGGGCCGTCGTCAATTGGCATACCCAATCGAAAAACTTCACAAAGCACACTATGTTCTTATTAATGCTGAAGCAACTGCAGAAGCTGTTGAAGAACTAGAAACTGCATTCCGTTTTAACGATGTAATTCTTCGCAATATGGTTATGCGCACTAAAGGCGCGGTAACTGAAGCATCTCCTATGATGAAAGAAGAACGTCGCGAACGCCGTGAAGATGCACCTCGCGCTGAAAAGCCAGTTAGCGAAGATCAGGAATAAGGAGAGTATAAATGGCTCGATTTTTTAGACGTCGTAAGTTCTGCCGTTTTTCAGCAGAAGGTGTAGTTGAGATAGACTACAAAGACATTCCTACACTTAAGAACTATGTTACCGAAAGCGGTAAAATTGTTCCAAGTCGTATCACTGGTACCAGTGCAAAGTATCAACGTCAGCTTTCAACTGCAATTAAACGTGCGCGTTTTCTTGCATTGTTGCCATACACTGATTCACACAAGTAATTAGCGAGGAGTCCATAAGATGGAAATCATTCTTCTAGACAAAATCGCAAATCTTGGCGGATTAGGCGATAAAGTAAATGTTAAATCTGGTTATGCACGTAACTTCCTTTTCCCTCAAGGAAAAGCAGTTCCTGCAACTAAAGTTAACGTTGAAAAATTTGAACAGCGTCGTGCTGAACTTGAAGCAAAAATTGCTGAGCAGCTTGCTGCCGCTCAAGCACGTGCTGAGAAAGTTGAAGCATTAGAAAATGTAACTATCGCGGCACCTGCTGGTGACGAAGGTAAGTTATTTGGTTCAATCGGTACGCGCGATATTGCTGATGCAATTACTGCTGCTGGTGTTGAAACGACTAAGGCGGAAGTTAAGCTTCCTACTGGTACGCTTCGTGACACTGGTGAATACCAAATTGACCTACAGTTCCATTCTGATGTTATGACATCAGTTAAACTTGTTGTTATTGCTGAAGCTTAATTACAAGTAGAACAAAGATAGAACAAAAGCCAACTTATTATTAAGTTGGCTTTTTTTTTGGAATTAATTAGTAATAATTCGTATTACTCTTTATAAGTAAGCTGTTGTTTAATGCTCACCGAAACCACACCCGAGTTAATTTTAATAAAAATCTCTTTTAAGGAGCAAATATGCACACTCGACTCACTTATATTGCTGCGGCGTTACTGATTACTAACAATGCATTGGCGGAAGACAACAACGCCGAAACAGATATTGAAAAAATTGTCGTAACTGGACAATACTTATCTAACAATAAGTCGAACTCTGTTAAGACGCCAACGCCGATTTTGGATGTTCCTCAAAGTTTATCTATTTTAACAGCTGATGATATTACCCAACGTAATATTGTTAGCATTGGTCAGGTTATCGATTACACTCCTGGTGTAACCACGTCTCAAGGTGAAGGCCATCGGGATGCAGTAGTTTTTCGCGGTGTTCGTTCTACCGCAGACTTTTATATTGATGGCGCAAGAGATGATGTGCAATATTTTCGCTCGCTTTATAACATTGAGCAGGTAGAAATATTACGTGGGCCGAATGCCTTATTGTTTGGCCGTGGTGGCACTGGTGGTGTACTTAACCGCGTAACTAAAAAAGCGCAACTTAATGAGCAATTCACTGGTTATAAAACATCACTAAATTCGTTTGGCGGCTATCGTGCTGAAATAGATGCAAATGTAGCGACTAGTGATGATTCAGCTATTCGTATTAACGCTATGTATGAGCATTTAGAAAATCATAGAGATTTCTTTGACGGCGACCGTATTGGTTTCAACCCCACTGCACACTTTTCTGTAAGCGATGCAACTAGAGTTGACTTGTCTTATGAGTACATCAACCACGAACGCTTTATTGACAGAGGTATACCGACTAACAGTAATGGCCGTCCGGTAGAAGCCTTTGAAGAGGTTGTATTTGCTGATCCTGAAAATAACTTTAACGATGTTGAAGCTCATGTGTTTCGCGCCATAGTACAACATGATTTTTCAGATACAATCAGAGGTAATTTTAGCGCATCATACGCTGACTTCGACAAAGTATATTCTAACTTTTTTGCTAGTAGCTTTAACGAAGACACGAATGTTGTTGGTTTAGATGGTTATATCGATTCAACAGAAAGACAAAATGCCATTTTCTCAGGAAACCTTGTTAGTGAATTTACAACAGGGAATATTGATCACTCGGTCCTGATCGGCGCAGAAGCGATTTTTACGTCATCTGACCAAAACCGCTTCAATTCGCTTTTTGATCAAACCGATGACGATGTTGAGTTCTTTAACGTGTCTCGCCCGCTTTCATTCAGAAGTTTTTCAGGGGTTAACGCAAGTGGTATTACGACTACGTCTGCGTTTAGTGATATCAATGACGATACTCGTGTTGAACTAGATGTGTACTCTTTCTTTATTCAAGACGAAATTGCTATCTCTGAACACTTAGACTTGGTGCTAGGTGTGCGATTCGATAGTTTTGATATCGAAGTATTTAACGTTGTTGCCGATGAAACCCGTTCACGCACAGATGATGAGATTTCTCCTCGTGTTGGTTTGATATATAAGCCACAGGAAAACATTTCTATTTATGCCAGCTACAGTGAATCTTTCTTGCCTAGAAGTGGAGAGCAATTTGCCAATATTAATGGTGACAACAATCAACTAGACCCTGATGTATTTGAAACTGGTGAAATTGGCATTAAATGGGACTTTAGTGAAGGTTTAAGCTTAACGGCTGCAATTTTTGAAAACGAACAAACATCGCTAGCGGTATCTGATGATGACGCTGGTCGTTTCGACGTAATTGAATCAGAAATATCAGGGTTTGAATTACAAGCGATAGGTCAGGTGTTAGATTCTTGGTCAATCAATGCCAATTATAGCTTCCTCGAAGGTGAAAATGGCTCAACAGGCCTAACGCCACGAGAATTGCCTAAACACACATTCTCTGTATGGAACAATGTACAATTGAATGACGTTTTTGGTTTTTCAATTGGAGCGACTTACCAAGATGAAAGCTTTATTGTTAATGGTCCAAATAGTTCAGGTGTAAGAGCATCTATTCCTAGCTATGTGCGTGTTGATGCAGCGGCTTTCTATGATGTGTCTGATACTATGAGAGTACAGCTAAACATTGAAAACTTAACTGACACCTTGTACTTCCCTAATGCTCATGCAGCAAACCAAGTTACTGTTGGAGCCCCAATTAATGCAACATTGACATTAACAGGTAAGTTCTAGTTAGTGATTTGATTTGTCAAAAAAGCCAACGTTAAAGTTGGCTTTTTTTGAAAAAAATCAAATTTTTGAATCGAACATAGATTTCATCTGATTCGCGAATTCTGTGAATTTTTCTTTGATTGTTTGCTTGATTTTTATGTCGACACCGCCAAATAATACAAGCCCTTCCACCCGTAAAATCGGCCCATCGTAATCCGCAGACGACCGGATTTTATTGTTAATACCAGCAAACATATTTACTGTAGATGTTGACACCCTAACCCCTTCTGGAACATTGATATTGATTCCACCAAACATGCAGAATACTTTCAATGTAACGGTTTTAGAGGTGAAAATCCCTTGGCTTAAATCTATATTTGCACCGCCAAAGACGGTAATCACATTAATTTTACTGGGAACCAACCAAGGGCCTTTACGATCAGACCCTGCGAAAATACAAACTACATTTTCGGCGTCAGTTGTTTCTTCGGTGGAATATTGAATGCTCATGTCTGGCGCGTTGAAATCTTTAGTCATATCGGAAGCGAGAGGATCTAAATCAGCGACTTGAGAAACGATTTTTTCAGCGTCATTACTGTCTACAACTACATCTAATCGACGCTCAAAGGCTTCCTCGTTAATGTTTCCATGACTGTAATTATAAATAAGTACTTCTATCACTTCTTCTTTGACTATTTCTATAGGGCGGTCTGAAGCGTTAATTTGCATATTGGCTTACCTAGCGACAATTTACCAATAAGTATTAACGATAGATAGAAAGTTGAAAAGAGATAAAGTGTAACTGAATGTAGATAAGATGTAAGAAGTTATAAACACAATAGAGAACTACAACAATGCAGTTCTCTATAGAAATTTAATTAACCACCACTAAATTGTAGGCCATTAAAAATAAGTGATGTACTGCCTCCACCAGCGCTACCACCAGCGCCATTGGAGTTTTGTAAGGCAGTATCATAGTGTATGTCACCAGCTCCACACACTTGAACGGTTCTTCCTCTTACTGAGCCGAATAACTGCCCAGAAGCTCTAATGGCAACGTCGCTGAACGGAGCATATAGAGCTAAATATGTACTTGCCGTGTCAGATAATATTACGCCGTAATCATCACCACCATGACAATTCGTCTCCACATTATCGTTAGAGTAGCCCGAAAAAAGTGAAAATGGAGGAAGACCTGAAGAAGTAAGGGGAGCGTGTGTGCGAGATAGACCTGCCTCATTCTCAAAATTAACAGGCTGTTGAATTTTGCTTTTACCTCTTACAATAAGTGTAAGGCTGGAATTTGGTTTAATATTAAGACTACCTTCGGTACTTGTACCGTACGTAAAATCTCCAGAAACATAGATAGTTACGTCGCCCGTTATAGTTAACGTACTACCGTTGATGTTTAGTTCTTCAAGAAAATAAACAGAATTATAATTTACGCCAAAAATAGTGGCTGACAAGGGAGAGAATGTGGTATCCCCTTGAGTACCCGATGAGTTACCGAAGGAAGCAACTGGACTGCCAGATAAAAGAGACAGGCCACTGCTTATACTGTTTGAAGACAAATCCGCAATTTCATCAGCAATGAGTAATGGGTCACAATTAGCTTCTGGGTCGGTTGGGTCTAAACTTTCTACGTCTGGATCTGAGGCAAATACTTCTTCTACTTCACCTACAGTGACAGATGAGTTTTGATATAAGCTATCATCCGCATAGGTTTCACCATCTATACTTATGGCATTGGATGTAACACCGCCACGAGATAAGAGATCTGCCCCTTCGTTATTTAGGTTTCTAATTCCGAAAGTAGGAGTGAATTTAACAGTACCGTGAGCTCTTAACACCCCGTTAATGTACCCGCCTTGATATTTAACGTCACCTCCTGATAGTAAATCACCGTTAATACGGGTACTAGAAGGGAAACCAGATGGAACAAAACCACTACCACCGGTTACTGTAATATTACCATGTGCATGGGCGTCACCACCAATAAACCCACCACTTTCGAGTGTGAATATGCCTCTTGTAAGTACGTCACCCAAGATAACTGCACCACCATTTATAAATATATCGCCATTAGAACGAACACTGCCAGAAATAGAGGCACTCCCATTTAATGTAATTTTGCGCGTTGATAAAACGTCTCCTGCAATTGTAGCTGCTCCTGTTAGGGTGATATCGGAATTTTGTACTATAGTTCTTACGTCTGCCTCGGCAGTGGCGTCTGATTCAGAATATTCACCACCGTTTAGAGAAGAATCGTAACTATCAATCGTGCCGCCAGCAACATTCTGTACACCTTCACAACCGACAATAGCAGAGTCAAATGGTGAACTTGCCTGAGTACCATTACTTTGAAAGCCAAAGTTAATAAACAAATTGGCAACAGAATCTCCGTTGTAGCGTTCACCATAGCCTTCTATCACTAAGTCGCCATTTGAATCTTGTACTAGTGAGCTAGTGTGTCTGAGGTCAGTAGCATGTGCAGATTGGTCATTAATATCTGCAATATTGTTAACCAGATCTTCAATAGAAGAGTTTGGGTTAGCAGCAAGTTCGGCTATAATTGCATCGATTTGACTGAAAGCCGCACGTTCCGAGGCCATTCTAGCATTAAGAGATTTTTGAAAGTTACCGCTTAGGCGTTCTTGAATTACGGTGTCTCTTAGCGATGCGAATACAACCACGCTTGCTAGCGCAGTGAGCGCAAGCACGACAACTAACGAAAAGCCTTTTTGTTGAATTTTCATTATATATTTCCAAAATAGTCATTAAGCCAAAGCGTTGAGGCCGCAATGTTAATTGTTACGCTGCCTCCGTAATTTAACGGCAATCCTTCTGGTGATACATTCACCGTCAAAATTCGAGTGGCGTTGTTATAATTAAAGGATATTTGAGTTAACCCTCTCAAAATGTCCTGTGCTCCTGCACCAATATCGCATGTTAATCGGTTATCTCCCGATAAAGTAAATGTCTCGGTAAAATCAGTTGTTGGTGTGGTACCAATACAAGACAAGCTGTTAGCACTTTGTTGTACGGTTATTGTTTCTCCACTTGCGTCAACTGTGGGATCTGATTGAGTTTGTTTCATACTTCGAATGAAGATTTGTGACGTATAACGAAGCACTTCCTGTGCGTTTTCTAATTCTGTTGTAGTATTTGTAATGGTCTTAATGCTGCTATAGGAAAGACTAACAGCAAGTACCAAGAAAGAAGAGATAGCAATGGCTATCATCAATTCTACTAAGGTGAAACCTTTATTCATTAGCAATCACCTGCTACTAGCGTTGGGTATTGAGGATAAATACTCACAGACGGCGCAATTGAGGAATCTAGTCTTTCGTCAACCCATTCTACTGTAATCTCGAAGTCGGTATCGAATTCGTCGAGAGCAGTTAATGTGTAACCTTGGACTGAGCTATTTTTAAGTTTCGTAAGTACATCATCATATTTGTCTTCATCTATAGCGTCACACAAATCGGGCCATAAAATTTCACCGGCATTGTTAGCTTGAATGGTCGCCACAGTATATTGAAAACTACTTGTGGCGAATTGCAAGGCTTTGAGTTGAGCCGCAGCAAGGCCAAGAAGCGCTATAACGGCAATTACCGCGGATACCATAACTTCGAGTAAAGAAAATCCGTTCTGTCGTTTTTGTGTTACCCACATCCGCTGGCTCCTTCAAGTAACCATGTTTGGCCACTGATTAAACCACACAGAAGGAAGTCGTTTGTAGATGAGTCTCCGTCCGTGATACTGATATTCAGGGCACTACCAAATTCCCCTGTGGGTGATATGGAAACGGTAGGGAAAACTATAGTTACAGTATTGGTTGTTTTATTAAAATTATTGATGATTGCTTCGTCAGTGGTCCCTTGATCTTCAACAACTTCCCAAACATCGCCGTTGGCTCTTAAATTAATTTGCGTTTCTCTTTTCACTGCTTCGCTTCGTGCAAACTTGATTAAACTGTGAACTCGATTGGCATTGGTAACAAGGCGGTCTTGCTTGATGAATTGGGCAAAAGACGGTGCTGCTAAAATAGAAATAATAACCACAATAGCAGAGACTATACCTAACTCTATTAAAGTAAACCCCTGTTGATAATGTGGTAATTTAGTCATAGTAATTAACTGTCCCAACAATCTGCGCCACCAGTTGCGGTATAGACACCCGCTGAAGTGACAGACAAGGTGCCGCAATTATCTGTAGTTTGCGGTGTACCTGATTTGGGGGTGGCGGTTAACGTAAACGAGGTTGACGAAAATACAGAAATTTCACCAGCTTGAGCATTATTGGGGGTATAACTGTATGTATATAAGTCTGATAATGGTTCTACATAGTCGTTGGGATAACCGCCATTTCTGGAATACTGACGCTCGACAATAGAGACAATTTGAATCATTTCTTGTTGTGCTTCAACTCTGTGCCCCCGTGCAAGAAAGCTACTGTACGCAGGCAGTGCGATAGTATATAAAATACCTAATATAGCAACAACGATCATAAGCTCGATTAATGTGAATCCCTTAGGTGAAGCGTTGCTCATTTACCTGTACTCGTTAATGAAAGTTAAAGTCAGCTTTGAAATTATATCATCGCACTAAGAATAATGACGTATTACAAAGTTATTAAGATACGACGAATATTATCGTTTTTCATACTTAAGCGACATGATTGTATTCTTATTAAACGCCTAAGCGTGTGCTTTTTTGCAAAAATAGTCTTTTACACGTGTTTTTATTTAATTTAAGTCATTTTATACAAAAAAACAGTTCCTATTAAAATAGAAAACGGTCAAGTCTATTTTTTATTGTGGGTTTACCGCATAATTAGTATTAAATAATCGTGGTTTAAAGGTAACCTTTTGGCGCAACTAGAATCTGACAATGTTGTTGAAAAACTAAAAATACCACCTCACAGTATTGAAGCCGAACAATCAGTGTTGGGGAGTATGCTTATAGCACCCGACTCGTGGGACAAGGTAACGGAACTGGTATCTGATAACGACTTTTATAACCGTTCTCATCAAATCATATTTGCAGCCATACTTCGCTTGTTGAAAGAAAACATGCCTGTGGATTTAGTCACAGTGTCTGAAGACTTAGAAACCCATGACGAGCTGAGTGATGCCGGCGGTTTTGCTTATTTGGGCGAGTTGGCAAAAAATACACCTAGTGCAGCTAATGTAACAGCTTATGCCCAAATTATTAAAGAGCGGGCCATTACCCGAGAGTTGATTGGTGTTGCAAACCAGATTGCAGAAGCTGGGTATAACCCAGAAGGTCGGGATAGCGCAGATATTCTCGATATGGCAGAAAGCAAAGTTTTTGAAATTGCGGAAAGCCGTACCGGACAAAATGAAGGGCCACAGAGCGTTGAGTCTGTTTTAGGTAAAACTATCGACAGGCTCGAAATACTACTTAAAGATAATCGAGAGGTTACAGGCGTATCCAGTGGATATACAGATTTAGATAAAAAAACCAGTGGCTTACAGCCTTCTGATTTGATTATTGTTGCGGCACGTCCATCAATGGGAAAAACAACTTTTGCGATGAACTTATGTGAAAACGCAATGATGACTGAAAGTAAACCTGTACTCGTGTTTAGCTTAGAGATGCCTTCAGAGCAAATTATGATGAGGATGCTTGCGTCTTTGAGTCGTGTGGATCAAACCAAAATCAGAACCGCACAATTGGACGATGAAGATTGGGCGCGGATTTCCAACACCATGGCAAACCTTAAGGAAAAAGATAATTTATTTGTAGATGACTCTTCAGGTCTGACGCCAATGGATGTGCGTTCACGAGCTAGAAAACTCGCTAGAGAGCGAGGCATTAGTATGATCATGATTGATTACTTACAGCTTATGCGTGTGCCATCATTATCAGATAATAGAACCTTAGAGATTGCTGAAATTTCTCGTTCACTTAAAGCCTTGGCAAAAGAATTAGAAGTGCCTGTGGTTGCGCTTTCACAATTGAATCGTAGTTTGGAGCAGAGAGCCGATAAGCGCCCGGTTAACTCTGATTTGCGTGAATCAGGCTCTATTGAGCAGGATGCCGATTTGATTATGTTTATTTATAGAGATGAGGTGTATCACGAAAACAGTGAAGACAAAGGCGTTGCCGAAATCATCATTGGTAAACAACGGAATGGCCCTATTGGAACAAGTCGATTAACGTTTCAAGGGCAATTTTCTAGATTTGATAATTATGCAGGGCCAGCTAGACCGGATGATTATTAAAAAAGCGGTTGAAATTTCAACCGCTTTTTATTTCACGTTTATTAAATTATTTAGTTAATTTAACTTTTATCGTTTCTGATACATTAACAACAATTCTGCGATTTTTTCTATTCGCTGCTGCTGTGTTTGAACTATCAATAAGCTGAGTTTCACCATAACCTACTGCTTTCAAACGAGACGCATCAATATTGTACTCTTCAACCAAAAGCGTTTTAAATGCTTCTGCTCTATCAGAAGAAAGCTTCAAGTTGTAGTCAGCTGCGCCAGGTGCAGATGCGTGACCTTCAATAATTGCATCGGTATTTCCGTAACGCTTAAGGAAGGCAGCAAAATCTACAATATTAGCTGCTCTTTTATTTGTAATTTCAGCACTGTTATTGGCAAAAAGAACGCTAACGGTTTCAGATACAGTTTCTGTTCCAAAACGTGTGCACCCATTTGCATCTACTAAATCATTAATTGGCGTGTCAGGGCACTTGTCAGCAGAGTTTACAACGCCGTCTTGGTCACTGTCGTTTTCAGTCACTAAGGCACAGCCATTAATGTCAACTGTGGTTCCCGCTTTTGTACCTGGGCAACGATCTTTTGAATCAAGAACACCGTCTTTATCAGAGTCGCCATCTACGAGAGCATTAGATTTAGTCGATTTGGCTGGAGTTTTAACATCACCAAAGGTGTATGCTAAGCCTAATTTTACACCGAAATCATTGAAGTCACTGCCGAAATCTCGGTAGTTAGCAACTTCTGTAATCAGGTTTAATTTGTCGTTTAGCTCCCAGTGCTTACCAACACCAATATTAAACAAAGAGGTATTTTCAACTAAATTAAGTGATTTTATACCACCAAAAAGGTAAGCAACGTCGTCTTTTAAGAAATAGAGGGCATCAACACCAAAAAGTTGACCGGTTTGATCGTCACCTAAAAGGTCGTTATCACTTCTTACATTTAGGTGTGCTAATTCTAATCTTACTGCCCACTTAGCAGAAAATCTGAAGCCAGCTTCAATGCTAACGCCAAAACCATCGTCTAAAAATTCTTCTGAAATGTTATCGTGATCAGCATTGTAGTATAGGGCTGAAGCACCAACCCAATTTTTACCAGCTTCATCTGCTAGTGCGGGAAGGCTTCCAAGTGCCAATAATATTGAAGCTGCAAGTGTGCGTTTTATCATCTTCTATCCTATTTAACGGTGTTTAAACTATATGTATTTTAAAATTCATTATTTATCGAAGCATATTTCCATATGAGCACTACCTTCTTCGCACATAAATGGCAATATTACTTTAGGGCCATCTACTTGGTGACTAATTGTATGGTCTGTGCCTGACACGACGATAGGCGTCGCCATGCCAAAATCGAAGCCTTGATCCGATAGTTCGTTTTTGGCACTGCCAGCGATCATGTTTGTAATCTCACCTACCATGTCACAGACTTCGACGTCTATTTTTTCAATCTTTTCACCAACCATACGTTCCATAATGATCAATGCGAGATTTTCATCAAAGGTAATGGAAAATGAGCCTTTAGTTTCAGGACCTATCATTCCGATTAGGCCAGAAACATCACCTTTTGCCACATCATTTTGCTTTCGTTTTGGCCTACCTGGTGTCAGTTTTGTTTGCGCCATGGTTTCAAGTACGTTTAACAGGCCGCTTATGAATGGGTTGATAAAATTTGCGTTCAAGTTAATGTCCTTTTATATCTTGTTGACACTCAGCACATAAACCATGTGCTTCTATTGTTTGTTTCGATATTTTAAATCCGTGTTGGCTTGCTTGGGCTGTGAGGGTTTCTTCTAAACCTTCAGACTGAATTTCAGTCACAAAGCCACAGCTATCACAAATTAAAAACTGTACTGGGTGCGCACAACCAAAATGGTGGCATGCAACAAATGCATTACTTGATTCTAGTCGGTGTATGAAGCCAATATCCAGCAAAAAGTCTAAAGCTCGATACACTGTAGGTGGTTTAGCACCTGTTTCAGTTTCTTTCAGCTCATCAAGCAATTCATAAGCACCCACGGGGCCATGCTTTTCAAGCATTAGAGCATAGACTTTTTCTCTCAATGGAGTAAATCTTGCACCTCGTTGCTCGCAATATGCACGAGCTTTTGTCAATATAGAATGCGTCATAACCGTAAGTTTACATTATTCCCAACGCTATATAATAGGCGGGATCAATTATTTCTTCCACTATTCCCTTATTATCTTTGCCAACTATGCTATTTTGATATAGAAGAAGAATGAAAAAGGTTTACAAATGTTGTCCTCGGTAAAGGTAGAAGAGTTGTCTAACCATGACCGCATCTCATGGATCGTTTTCAGTAAAGAGTTAGTGTTAGTAGATACAGCTTCGAATAAACTACCAGGCCACTGGGTTACCCAATCAGTTGAACTTAAAGAACACCTATCTAACGCTCAACAGCTCCATGATTTGGATGGAAATAAATTACCTGTCTTTGTTATTGATTTAGGCGCAGAAGAGCCCTGTTTTGATGGATTGGAATTTACCTCTTTACGACAAGTAATGATGACAGTGGAAGAAGGCGCTTTTGATGTCGTTGGGCGAGCTTGGCAATTTGTTCATTTTTATCGCACACATAAGTATTGTGGCCAGTGTGGGTTTACTACCACCCGAGTGACATGGGAAACCGCTGTTCAATGCAAAACGTGCGGGCATAGGTGCTATCCTAGAGTTTCACCTTGCATTATTGTGGGAATTTACCGAAAAGGCGAAATACTACTCGCGTTAAATGCAAGACATACAAGTAGCAATATGTACTCAGTATTAGCTGGGTTTGTGGAAAGTGGTGAAAGCTTAGAAAATGCGGTTGCACGAGAAATATTTGAAGAAGTGGGTGTTAAAGTCACTGACATTCAATATGTCGATAGCCAACCGTGGCCGTTTCCTCATGCTTTAATGGTTGGGTATGTAGCGAAATGGGAGTCAGGAGAAATAAAGCCTGACGAAAAAGAGATTTTGGATGCGCAGTGGTTTTCTGTGAATGACTTACCGGTTATTCCTCCGAAATTTAGTATTGCAGGGCGCTTAATTGAACAAGTTGTGAATGTAAACTCCAAGTAATCGGTTCTGTAATTCCGATATACTTTTTTTAACGTTATAAGTCTGAATATTTTATGCAATTAAAGAATGATCGCTATTTAAAGGCGCTATTGAAGCAGCCTGTTGATATGACCCCCGTATGGATGATGCGCCAAGCTGGGCGATATTTACCTGAGTATAAGGCGACAAGGGCCGAAGCCGGCGATTTTATGTCGCTATGTAAAAACGCTGAACTGGCCTGTGAAGTGACTCTTCAACCTTTGCGTCGTTTTCCGTTAGATGCTGCTATTTTGTTTTCTGATATTTTAACTATTCCAGATGCAATGGGATTAGGATTGTATTTTGAAACAAATGAAGGGCCTAAGTTTGAACGAACAATTCAATCAAAAGCCGATGTTGAAGCACTGCCTATTCCCGATCCTGAAGACGAACTGGGTTATGTAATGAATGCGGTGCGAACGATTCGAACTGCGTTAAAGGGCGATGTACCCCTTATTGGTTTTTCTGGCAGCCCATGGACTTTGGCAACCTACATGATTGAAGGTGGTTCCAGTAAAGCCTTTACCAAAATTAAAAAAATGGCATTTTCTGAGCCAGCGATATTGCACGCATTGTTAGATAAATTAGCAGATTCAGTTATTTTGTATTTGAATGCCCAAATAAAGGCGGGTGCTCAGTCTGTGATGGTATTCGATACTTGGGGCGGCGTGTTATCCGGACGAGACTATAAACTGTTTTCTTTACAGTATATGGAAAAAATTGTTAGCGGGCTCATTCGTGAAAACGAAGGCCGCCGTGTTCCTGTAACCTTGTTTACTAAAAACGGTGGAACGTGGCTCGAGTCTATTGCCGCTACTGGCTGTGATGCGATTGGGTTGGATTGGACTGTAGACATTGCTGACGCGCGCAAGCGAGTAGGTCATAAGGTTGCTTTACAAGGTAATATGGATCCTTCAATGTTATATGCACCCGCACCTCGCATAGAAGAAGAAGTAGAGACTATTTTGTCTGCGTACGGCGAAGGAACAGGGCACGTGTTTAATTTAGGTCATGGTATTCACTTAGATGTACCACCAGAAAATGCGGGAACCTTTGTTAACGCTGTGCATGCAAAAAGCGCACGTTTTCACAAATAAATTAAGCGTCTCTAGGAAGGCCTTTTTCCACAATTCTGACTAGACGTCCCGTATGTCTAGTCATTTCCTTGTACTGATTCGCTTTGTTATGTTGTTGTGTTAGAGCCCATTTTATGTGAGTCGCAACCATTTCAGTAGTGTTGTGAAGGCGGTTTTCCAGCAGTTGTATGGTTTCTTTTGAATAGGGCGCATTACCCATGGCGATAACTAGATTTCTCGACCATTTCTGAAATCCAATGCGTCTAATGGGATTTCCTTCTGTATTTTTTAGAAACGTCTTTTCATCCCAAGAAAATAGGGTTGAAAGCGTTTGACCGTGCAGCGTTTTACGCGCAAAAAAGTCACTTTCTTCGGTAATGTGGGCATATCGATTCCAAGGACAAACTAGCTGGCAGTCATCACAGCCATAAATACGGTTTCCTATGAGTGGGCGATAGTCTTCTGGAATAACACCATCATATTCAATGGTTAAATAAGATATACACTTGCGCGCATCAACTGTGTAGGGAGCAACAATAGCTTGTGTCGGGCACATAGTAATACAGGCTGTACACTCACCACAGTTTTCTTCTACTTCAGTGTCTGTTGGTAAGGGTAAATTGACAAATAATTCCCCTAAAAAGAACCAAGAGCCTCCATCTTTACTGAGTGTGAGAGTATGTTTTCCCGTCCAACCAGAACCTGCTTTTTCAGCTAGGGCGTGCTCTAAAACGGGTGCCGAGTCTGTGAAAGGCCGAAACACTATGCCAGGAACCTGAGCTTCTATTTTTTTACCCAGATGTTTTAGTTTTTTTCTAAGTACCTTGTGATAATCACGTCCCAACGCATACCGGCTTATGTAGCCAATATTGGGATCAGATAAATGTTGCGCAAATGATGCGTCAGGTGGCAGATAATTAAGCCTAACGCTGATTACTCGTAATGTACCAGGGAGAAGTTCGCTGGGCCTAGCGCGTTTCAGTCCATGCTCTTCCATGAAGTGCATCTCACCGTGATAGCCTTTTTCTAACCAATCAGTAAGGCGAGATTCGTGCTTCGATAAATCAATGTCGGCAATCCCTGTGTATTGGAAACCAAGTTCCTTACCCCAGCGTTTAATATCGTCGGCGAGTTGATTTAAATCGACACAGTTGATGCTTGTCATTTATTTACAATATACAGCTATACTTTCTTAGTAGTTTATCATAGGAACCTAAATGCAGTAATCGAGCTGTTTATGTAGGCTGGGGAATTAGTTGTTCTCTTGGTACAATGAAAAAATAGCTTTAGTATCAAACAGCAAGAAGAGATTGAAAGGCCTTATGTTTACAACGTTTACTATTTCATTGAACTCGTTAAATGAAACACAGCGCTTAGGTTCGCAGTTAGCAAACGCGGTTAAAGAGTTGTGGGAGCAAGGCATTACTTTATATTTAGAAGGTGATTTAGGCGCCGGGAAAACCACCTTGTCTCGGTTTATTATTCAAGGTTTAGGGCATGTTGGTAATGTAAAAAGTCCTACTTACACATTAGTTGAGCCGTATGAATTAGAAAAAGGCAAAGTTCATCATTTCGATTTATATCGTTTAGGTGACCCTGAAGAATTGGAATACATGGGAGTGAGAGATTATTTTTCTAAAAATACGCTGTCTATTGTTGAGTGGCCAGAAAAAGGGCTGAATTACTTGGCCCCAGCAGATTTAATGATTACACTAAGTTTGGATGAAAATCGCGCGGCACATATTCAAGCCTACACCGAATTGGGTGAATTAATAGCAAAAAGATGCTGCAGTAACCTGGGAAATAATAATAAATAGCCCTATGACGTATTTTTTGCGAATACTTATATCAATTGTTGTCATTGCATGTACACAAGTACAAGCTGATAGTATTAATCGCGCTCGGTTATCTGCGCAAGATGATACAGTCAGGCTTGTATTGGAAACGTCTGAACTTCCTGAATTTACGTATTTTTCGCTAAAGAACCCTCGTAGGCTTGTAGTAGATTTAAAAAATGTACTACCAAGTCAGGATTTGAGTACATTTAATTTATCTTCATCTCTTATTAAAAAAGTACGCTATTCATCGCCCAAAACAAAAGCGGATTCTCGTATTGTTATTGAGTTAACGCGAGAAGCTGAAGCAACCTTATTCGCCCTAGAAGGCAGTAGCCAGGGAAACCCCAGGTTAGTGATTGATTTTGTCGACAGCGAAGCGCCGCCAGCAAAAGTCGTGCTCAATGATACAGTTACGGCGTCACGAGATATTGTTGTGGCCATAGATGCCGGTCATGGAGGCAAAGACCCAGGCTCTGTTGGCCCCGGCGGTACCTATGAGAAGCAAATTACATTAAGTGTGGCAAAATTGCTGCAGCGTAAAGTAGATGCGACTCCGGGAATGAAAGCGACCATGATACGCACGGGAGATTATTATATTTACCCCAGTCGCAGACCTGAAATAGCGAGGTCAAAAAAAGCAGATTTGTTTGTATCAATTCACGCAGATGCTTTTCACAAACCAGAACCTAGAGGCGCTTCTGTTTGGGTTTTATCTGTGCGCAGGGCAGACAGTGAGTTAGGTCGTTGGATGGAACGCACCGAAAGACATTCAGAATTACTCGGTGGCGCTGCTGAAGTTATCAATGATAAAACAAGTGAGCGCTACTTAGCAGAAACGATTTTGGGTTTATCCATGGATCATTCAATGGCGTCGAGTTATGACTTAAGCGAGCTTGTTATAAAGCAAATGCGAGGAGTAACCAAAATGCATAAAAGTCAGCCTCAGTCGGCCAGCTTTGCTGTATTGACGTCACCCGATATTCCCTCAATTTTGGTTGAACTGGGCTTTATCTCCAACCCGCAGGAAGAAAAGAATTTAAATTGGTCTAAATATCGCGATAAACTCGCTACATCGGTGTTTAATGCGATTACTACCTATTTTCGACAAGCTCCACCAGATGGTACACTGTGGGCTAATCAAAAAGGCCAAACACGTACGCATAAAGTTCGTTCTGGTGAATCACTGTCGCTATTGGCGCAGAGGTATAACGTAACAGTTAACAATATTAAAAATGCTAATGCTCTTTCCTCAGATACTGTTCGTGTTGGACAGGTTCTCAATATTCCCAAAACTTAACACCTTGATATTTACTAAACGGAGAATACATTGGCGATAAAGCGACTGCCGGTGCAATTAGCTAACCAGATTGCCGCTGGTGAAGTGGTTGAACGCCCCTCTTCTGTAGTAAAAGAGCTGGTTGAAAATAGTCTGGATGCAGGAGCAACCTCTGTTGAAATAGATATCGAAAAAGGTGGGCACAAACGCATTCGAATAAAAGATAACGGAGGCGGAATTGATTATGATGACCTTGTATTAGCCCTGTCTCCTCATTCGACTAGCAAAATTGCCTGTTTAGATGATTTAGAAAATATCGCCTCTTTAGGGTTTAGAGGTGAGGCGTTAGCCAGTATTAGCTCAGTGAGCCGGTTAACCTTAACGTCAAAACCTGCAACTCAAACTGATGCTTGGACAGCCTTGGCAAATGGCCGAGAAATGGACGTTGAAATTCAACCTGCTGCTCACCCAAACGGCACGACTATCGATGTATGTGATTTATTTTATAATACGCCCGCTCGTAAAAAGTTTATGCGAGCTGAAAAGACCGAATTCCAACATATTGATGACATTATAAAGCGCATTGCGTTAAGTCGTCCCAGAACATCCTTTGTATTGAAACACAACGGTAAAGTGATAAGACGTTGGCATAGTGCTAACACTGATTATGAAAACAAAAGAGTTGCACAAGTTTGCGGCAATCAGTTTGCTTCTCAAGCGAAATGCATATCGTTGAATTATGAAGGGATTACACTGAATGCTTGGGTCGGCGATGCCATGCTGATGCGCAGTGCGACAGATATGCAATTTAGTTTTGTGAACGGTAGAGCAATGCGAGATAAATTGCTTTTACACGCAATTCGTCAGGCGTATGAAGGGGTATACGACGTATTTGAACAACCAGCATACGTGCTGTTCCTTAATTTAAGCCCAGCAGAAGTAGATGTAAACGTTCACCCCGCCAAACATGAGGTGCGCTTTCATCAAGCAAGACATGTTCATGATTTGGTGTGTAAAGCATTTCAAGACGCGTTAAGCGATGCGCAAGGTAGTGATGAGAACCATCAAACCGATTATGCCCCTAGTCATGATTATATTCAGCCCTTACGTAGTAGCGAACCCAATCAGCCAGTATCAAATTATACTAGCCATTCTAATGGCGGAGGCAGTGGTGGAGGGCATTTTCAACGCCCAATAAGACCAACTGAAGCTGCGACATCGGCATACACACATTTGATGACAGAGTCAGAAAGTGGTTTTTATAAAGTCGCTCAAAAAGGGTTGATGAAAGTAAAAAATGATAAGTTTGAATGGCTACCTGCCCAGCAGTGCATTGCATGGTGGATAGAAGAAAAGTTAAATAGTGCGACAATGGCGCAACCGTTACTCATGCCCATAAGCGTCACATCCAGTGAAAAATTGGAAGCGCTGGCACATAAAAAACTTGAAGAGTCACACTTTAATTTTTCAGTTAATGGGCATAAAATAATGTTAAAGCAAGTGCCTGCAACATTACGTCAATTACCTTGGGGGCGGTTATTCCCAAATGTGATTGATACATTGAATAAGATAGAAAACTATTCCGTCGAACACTTATCAGTGTTACTAGCTTCCCATATTGACGTATTTGATACAGAAATCGAACAGAGTTTTCAGTGGTTTATGGCGTTGCCTTTTGAAAAGCAACAAGCATGGACTTCTAGAGGAATAAAAACACAGTCGGTTGATAATTTTATTCATTGGATTGGTACATGATTGAGTCGTTAGAAAATACTCCAGAAGAACCCGTAATAGCAATTATGGGTCCAACGGCTTCAGGTAAGACAGCACTATCCATTGAAGTTGCAAAGAAACTGGACGGGGAAATTATCAGCGTTGATTCAGCGTTGATTTATCGCGGTATGGATATTGGAACTGCAAAACCCTGCGAAAAAGAGAAAGAGGGAATTCCTCATTGGTTAATTGATACTCATGACCCGTCTGAATCCTATTCAGTGTCTGCTTTTTTCGACGATACATTGCGTTTAGTTAAAGATATACGTCAGCGTGGTAAAACACCAATACTTGTTGGTGGGACTATGATGTATTTTAACGCTCTGGTTAAGGGAATTGCGTCTTTACCTAAGGGTGATTTGGACGTCAAAAAGGCCATTGAAGAAGAAGCTGCGAAAAAAGGTTGGATCGCAATGCATGAATATTTAAGGTCGATTGACCCAGAATGTGCGCACCGTATTCATCCTAACGACCCTCAGCGTATAACTCGAGCCATTGAGGTACATCGAATAAGTGGTAAACCCTTGAGCTGGTGGCAAGATCAAACGCCTAAAATCGCCCCATTTAAATTGTACGAATTTGCTATAGCACCAGAAAATAGAAGTGATTTACACGAGCGAATTGCGAAACGTTTTCATATAATGTTAGAACAAGGTTTAGTTCAAGAGGTTGAAAAACTCTTTGCTCGCCCCGATTTGAATAGAAACATGGCCGCGATCCGGTCTGTTGGTTATAGACAAGTCTGGGAGTACTTAGAAGGCTCTCTGAATGAAACTGAAATGGCTGAACGAGGCATTATTGCGACCCGGCAATTAGCTAAACGTCAGTTGACTTGGCTGCGGGGGTGGTCGTCGTTAACATGGTTGGATA
Source organism: Alteromonas sp. 5E99-2 (assembly GCF_017368475.1). Classification (GTDB taxonomy): domain Bacteria; phylum Pseudomonadota; class Gammaproteobacteria; order Enterobacterales; family Alteromonadaceae; genus Alteromonas_F. The sequence continues at coordinate 40,471 of NZ_JAFNJE010000007.1, read as the reverse complement.
CATTTGATGACGAAAGGCTAGCAAAATTGCTGGCAAAAATAGCCCGTTAAGCCAAAAGGTGTGGTATAACGTAATCTCCATCATGGAAAATTACGTTTTATTTTGTAAATAATAACAACAATGAAGGATAAACGATGGCAAAAGGTCAATCATTACAGGATCCGTTTCTCAATGCGTTGAGGAAAGAGCGTATTCCAGTGTCGATATACCTTGTGAATGGGATCAAATTGCAAGGACAAGTAGAATCATTCGATCAATTTGTCATATTGTTAAAAAATACCGTGAGCCAGATGGTATATAAACATGCTATCTCCACAGTCGTCCCAGCCCGCGCATTTACAATGCCTTCTGGTACTGAAGGCGATAGCGGTAAATCTGATTGAGCGACAGATTGTCGCTTTTAATATATAGGTGATTGGTTGTTTGATCGTTATGAAGGCGGTGAACGTGCCGTATTGGTTCACGTTGATTTTTCAGATGAATCAAGCAAAGAAGATTTGTTTGAGTTAAGTCTGTTAGTTTCTTCTGCGGGTGTTGATGCGGCTGACGTATTAACAACATCTCGGGGTGCACCTCATCCAAAATACTTTGTAGGCACAGGTAAGGCTGATGAAATCGCCGCAGCAGTGCAAGCAAATGAAGCTGATGTGGTTATTTTTAATCACGCGTTAAGTCCGTCTCAAGAAAGAAACCTAGAAGCATTGTGCAAATGTAGAGTGCTAGATAGAACTGGATTAATACTGGATATTTTTGCTCAAAGAGCAAGAACACATGAAGGTAAGCTTCAAGTCGAATTAGCGCAACTTAGGCATATTTCTACTCGTTTAATACGAGGTTGGACTCACCTCGAACGACAAAAAGGTGGGATTGGCTTAAGAGGCCCGGGAGAGACTCAGCTTGAAACCGATAGACGTTTACTCAGAGGTCGTATAAAGACCATATTGAAACGTTTAGAAAAAGTCCAAAAGCAACGAGAACAAGGACGAAGGGCACGTAAACGTGCAGAAATGCCTACGGTTTCTCTTGTTGGTTACACTAATGCGGGAAAATCAACGCTTTTTAATACCCTTACAGATTCCGCTGTATATGCGGCTGACCAATTATTTGCAACACTAGACCCAACATTAAGGAAACTTGATGTGAAAGATGTGGGTAACGTCATTCTGGCCGATACCGTAGGGTTTATCAGACATTTACCTCATGATTTAGTCGCTGCATTTAAGGCAACATTACAAGAAACACAAGAAGCGGATTTACTCCTTCATGTGGTAGATTATTCTGCGAATAACTACGAAGAAACCATGGATGAAGTCAATAGCGTATTAGATGAAATAGAGTCTTCTGAAATACCACAGTTAATAATATGCAATAAAATTGATAATATGGACGGTGTGAGGCCTCATATTGATTATGATCATGATAATGTGCCACAACGGGTATGGATATCAGCGAAGCAAAACCTTGGTATGGATTTATTGAACCAAGCGCTAACAGAGCGATTGAGTAAAACTATTGTTCAACAATCATTGCGAATTCCACCCGCATTCAGTCGTTTGAGAGGAGTGCTTTACGGTTTGAACTGTATCGACTCAGAATCATATTCTGACAATGGCGACTGGCTAGTGAATGTAAGAATGCCTAAGGCAGACTGGAAACGACTGGATAAAAATTTAGAAACAGGGTTGTCTGATTTTGTCATTCAACATTAACTAACAATTAAAAGTGTACTTTTAAGTATATAATTCTCGAAACATTAATTTTTGGAGTAGCAGCATGGCCTGGAACGAACCGGGTGGCGATAAAAACGACCCATGGAAAAATCGTGGTGGTAAAGAACAAGGGCCACCAGATTTAGACGATGTGTTGAAAAAATTATTTGCCAAGTTTAATAAAAGTGGAAATGGCGGGTCAGGTAAAAATCTGGGCTCCGCTGGTGTCGGCCTTATTGTTGGTTTACTTGTTGTAGTTTGGGTTGTGAGTGGCTTTTACACTATTCGCGAAGCAGAGCGAGGCGTTGTGCTTCGTTTTGGTGATTACAACAAGCAAGTAGAGCCAGGCTTAAGGTGGAAGCCCACATTTATCGACACTGTTATCCCAGTAGATGTGCAGTCTATTCGCGACCAATCTTCTTCTGGTTCAATGTTAACTGAAGACGAAAATGTTGTACGTGTGCAAATGGAAATGCAATACCGTGTAGTCGATCCATATCGATGGACGTTTGCGGTAACTAGCCCTGAGACCAGTTTAAGCCAGGCTTTAGATAGCGCGATTCGTTATGTGGTAGGCCATTCGTCTATGGATGATGTGCTGACAGATGGACGTGAAGTCACCCGTCAAAAAGTATGGGAAGAGCTTCAAGGTATTATTGAACCTTATGATATCGGTGTATCCATTACTGATATGAACTTTAAAGATGCGCGCCCTCCTGAAGAAGTAAAAGATGCATTTGATGATGCTATTGCCGCCCAAGAAGACGAACAACGCTTTATTCGTGAAGCAGAAGCGTATTCTCGAGAGATAGAACCAAGAGCTCGTGGCCAAGTGAATCGTATGAATGAAGAAGCGACCGCTTACAAGCAACGGGTTTCTTTGGAAGCGCAAGGTGAGGTTGCACGATTTGAAGAGCTGTTACCTCAATATGAAGCTGCTCCAGTAGTTACACGTCAGCGTATTTATCTTGAAACTATGGAACAGGTGTTCAGTAGTACATCGAAAATTATGGTTGATAGCTCTAGTAGTAGCAACATGATGTATTTGCCTCTGGATAAAATCTTAGAGCGTCAAAATCTACATTCTGCAGCCAAAGCAACGCGCAATACCTTAGAAGGCTTACGCAACACGCGTGATGTGACAGGAGTACCCTCTACGCAAACTTCAACAGGTGTCAGACCTGATCGTTTCAGTAGTGGTAGGAACTAAGTAATGAAAAATATTGGACTTATAATTTTAGTTGTAATCATCGCGCTACTTTCTAGCTCTTTATTTGTTGTTAAAGAAGGCGATAAAGCCATCGTGATACAATTTGGTAAAGTACAGCGCGACTCTGCTACGGGCGATACCCGGGTGTTTGAACCTGGCTTGCACTTTAAGTTACCTTTTATCGATACAGTAAGAAGCTTGGATGCACGTATTCAAACATTGGATGATGCGCCTGACCGATTCGTCACCTCAGAGAAAAAAGACCTTATCGTTGACTCTTATGTGAAATGGAGAATCGAAGATTTTGCTCGTTACTATTTGTCTACTGGTGGCAACAAACTCCAAGCTGAAGCATTACTTAAGCAAAAGGTAAATAACGGGCTTCGTTCTGAATTTGGTGCCCGTACGATTTCTCAAATTGTATCTGGAGAACGTTCAGAATTGATGGATCAAGCGATGGAGCAGGCATCGAGTAGCTCAGATGAGTTGGGTATTGCGATTGTTGATGTGCGAGTTAAGCAAATTAATTTGCCAACAGAAATCAGTAATTCAATTTTCCAACGTATGCGTGCAGAACGAGACGCAGTAGCTAGAGAACATCGCTCTGAAGGTCAAGAACAAGCAGAGATAATTCGCGCTAATATCGATGCGCGAGTCACAATCATGCTTGCCGATGCAGAACGTAATGCTCGTCAATTACGAGGTGAGGGAGACGCATTAGCAGCAGAAATCTATGCAAATGCTTATTCTAAAAATGCAGATTTCTATAGCTTCTTGCGTAGTATGGATGCTTATAGAAATAGCTTCAGCAGCAAAAATGATGTGTTAGTTGTTGAACCTGATAGTGAGTTTTTCCAATTTATGAACACGCAAAGTGGAAAATAAACCTATCAAGGTTTAAATTGAAGCCAGCATTTGCTGGCTTTTTTATTGGCTAAAATACTAAGTCCATTTTCATTTGAATTACGTAATAGTTCCGGTATGCGTATTTAACAGGTCCATTGAATTTTATGAAGTATCAATCTCAAACTCAATTTACTCACAAGCAAGCGGATAAAATTGGCGTACTTATCACTAATTTGGGCACGCCCGATGCTCCTACGCCAAAAGCGCTAAAGCGATATTTAAAAGAATTTCTTTGGGATCCAAGAGTGGTAGAGGTGCCAAGGCCTATATGGTGGGCGATACTTAATCTGGTTATCCTCAATATTAGGCCTAAACGCTCGGCGCATGCTTATTCCACTGTTTGGACTGAAGAGGGGTCTCCTCTAATGGTTCATACTAAAAATCAGACAGAGGCGCTTAAGCAGCGCTGTGAAAAAGCCTATGGAGATGATGTTGTAGTGGAGTTTGCTATGCGCTACGGCAACCCATCTATTTCGAGCACGCTAGATCGGATGCTAAACGCAGGTGTTAGGAAATTAGTTGTATTACCACTATACCCTCAATATTGCGCATCTACGTCGGGATCGACATTCGATGCCGTTGCTAACGACTTCAAACAAAGACGATGGATGCCTGAGCTTAGGTTTATATCCAATTATTGCGACAATGAAGGCTATATTAAGGCACTGGCTGAAAAAGTAGAAAGCCACTGGGCATCTCATGGCCGCGCTGACAAATTAATTTTATCGTATCACGGTATTCCTAAACGTTATCTTACCAATGGCGACCCCTATCACTGTGAATGTCACAAAACGAGTCGGCTTATTGCTGAAAAATTGGGGTTAGGAAAAGACGAATACATGACTACCTTTCAATCTCGATTTGGTAGAGAAGAGTGGCTTACGCCTTACACCGACGAAACACTAAAGAGCTTACCAGAAAAAGGTGTGAAATCCGTGCAAGTAATGTGTCCGGGGTTTAGCTCTGATTGCCTTGAAACCATTGAAGAAATAGGCATAGAAAACAGAGATTACTTTTTAGAAGCAGGTGGTGAGCGATACGAATATATTGAATCTCTCAATAGTGACAAAGCCCATATTGATATGCTTTTTTCTTTAATCCAAACCAATTTAAGTGATTGGAATGTAGAAAAAGACAACAAGCTTCGACATGAATTAGCTTGCCAAATGGGTGCAAAGGATTGAGTACCATTGCTAAAAGCTTACCTCCTGAAATTGTACAAGCACAAAATTTGGCTAATTTGTTTGATACCGCAATCACTATACCTTTAATAAGAGTAAAACTGGGTTTAGATTTTTTCTTAGGGCTTATTCCTCTTATAGGAGATGTCATTATGCTGCTTTTATCACTAAGAATTGTTGTCTTAGGTAAAGCTTTAGGCATGCCTACAATACTCATTCGTAAGATGATGATAAATGCACTTATTGACACAGTTGTGGGTATGGTTCCATTTATTGGGGACATTCTTGATGTATTTTTTACTGCGAATCAGAGAAATGTGAGGGTTATGGAAACGTGGTGGCTAACACAAAACCAGCTAGCCACCTGATATACTTATACATTTTTAAAGTAACTTAAAACTTAAATAACTAAGACAACTAGCAATTCATTACCTTATAGTTAGGTCTATACTGTAACTAGGTAAACATCTACTAAATTAGAGGATTTATGAAAGCATCAGATTTATTTGTTAAAGCGCTTGAAACAGAAGGGGTGCAATATGTGTTTGGTATTCCAGGAGAGGAAAACTTGGATTTACTGGAATCTATTCGTAAATCTAATATAAAGCTGATTTTGACTCGTCACGAACAAGGCGCTGGATTTATGGCTGCGACATACGGTCGTTTAACCGGGCAAGTAGGAGTGTGTTTATCTACATTAGGCCCCGGAGCAACAAATTTAGTGACACCCGCAGCGTACGCGCAATTAGGTGCGATGCCAATGATGATGATTACAGGCCAAAAGCCGATTAAGACTAGTAAACAAGGTCGTTTTCAGGTTATTGATGTTGTTGATATGATGCGCCCTATTACCAAATATACTACGCAAGTCGTGAGCGCCGATCGTATTCCTTCAGCAGTCAGAGAAGCCTTCCGCTTAGCACAAGAAGAGCGTCCAGGAGCGGTACATATTGAATTGCCGGAAGATATTGCTGCGGAATCTAGTGACACGAATATTTTGACTCCTACTACACCGCGACGTCCGATTGCTGAATACAAAGCGATTAATAGAGCAGTCGAAATGATTGAAGCAGCGCAAACGCCATTACTACTTATTGCAGCAGGATCTAATCGTAAACTGACCTCCAAAATGTTAAGAGAATTCGTTGATAAAACCGGTATTCCATTTGCAACTACGCAAATGGGTAAAGGGGTATTGAATGAAAATGACCCCTTGTTTGTTGGTAACACAGCATTGTCTGATGGTGACTTTGTTCACCGTGCAATAAAGCGTGCAGACCTTATTATTAACATAGGCCATGATGTTGTGGAAAAGCCGCCTTTCTTTATGGAAGAAGGTGGCCAGAAAGTGATCCACATTAACTTTGATTCAGCATCGGTTGACCCTGTTTATTTCCCGCAGTTAGAAGTGGTGGGTGATATTGCAAACAGTATCTGGCAAATCAAAGAACAAATTGAACCACAAGCACATTGGCAAAATGACGCTTACAACGATTTAAATGATGCCTTTGCAGACCATAGAGATGCTGCGCAAGCCGATGATCGTTTTCCTATTCTTCCAGAACGTCTAGTACGAGATGTTCGTAGCGCGATGCCAGACGACGGTATTGTGACGTTAGATAACGGCGTTTATAAAATCTGGTTTGCACGTAATTACCCAGCGTATTCGCCTAACACTTTACTTTTAGATAATGCACTTGCCACGATGGGGGCTGGTTTACCTTCTGCTATGGCTGCAAAATTGGTTTACCCAGATAGAGCGGTATTGTCGGTATGTGGTGATGGTGGTTTCATGATGAATAGCCAAGAGCTTGAAACTGCGGTGAGGCTCAAGCTACACATTGTTGTGGTTATTATGCGCGATGATGCCTACGGCATGATCAAGTGGAAACAAGCCAATATGAATTTTGATGAATTTGGTTTGGATTACGGTAATCCAGATTTTGTGAAATATGCAGAAAGCTATGGCGCTAAAGGTTGGCGCATTGAAACCGTCGAAGGTTTACATGAGCGTATAGAGCATTGCTTAAAAGAACCGGCGGTACATGTAATAGATTGCCCAGTGGATTACAGCCTTAACGATGCAACGTTAAACCATAATCTACGTGAAATCAGCGAAAAACTATAAGGTATTGAGATGTTAAAAGAAGCATATCCCTATTATTTAGCTAATGAAGCTGTTTTTGCGAACCAAGATTTAAAGGTTATTGATAAATACAACGGTGAAGTAGCAACATCGGTAGCAAAAGCAGGTGCTGATGTTATTGATAAAGCGATTCAAGCAGCTGAAGATGCTCAACCTGCGATGACGGCCATGCCAGCGTATGAACGACAAGCTGTGTTGGAACATTGTGTAAAACGCTTTCAAGAGCGTTTTGATGAAATCGCCTTAGCACTATGCCTAGAAGCCGGAAAACCGATTAAAGACGCCGAAGGCGAAGTGACTCGGCTTATTGACACCTTTAAGATTGCGGCTGAAGAGTCGGTGCGCATCGAAGGTGAAGTGTTGAATTTAGAAATCACCCCGAGAGCAAAAGGCTATCAGGGCATGACGAAAAAGGTGCCAATTGGACCTTGTTCGTTTATTTCTCCGTTTAACTTTCCGTTGAATTTGGCAGCTCATAAGGTTGCGCCTGCCATCGCAGCTGGGTGTACATTTGTACTTAAACCTGCGTCACGCACACCTATTGGCGCGCTGATTATCGGCGAAATATTGGCAGAAACTACGTTACCTAAAGGGGCGTTTTCAATTCTTCCATGTAGCCGTGATGGAGCTGATTTATTTACCGTTGATGAGCGATTAAAGCTGTTAAGTTTTACTGGCTCTCCTGAAATCGGTTGGGAACTAAAAGCGAAAGCGGGCAAAAAGCCCGTTATTTTAGAATTAGGCGGAAATGCAGCTTGTGTTGTTGATGAAGGTGCGGATTTAGATGATGCGATTACTCGTATTATTTTTGGTGCGTATTACCAATCAGGTCAAAGCTGTATTAGTGTTCAACGGATTATCGTTCACGAATCGTTATACGATGAGTTTAAAGAACGTTTTGTCGCAGAAGTAAAAGCATTGAAATCTGGTGACCCGAAAAATCGTGATACTTTTATTGGCCCCATGATTGCAGAATCTGAGGCTGTACGGTTAAAAACTTGGGTTGATGAAGCTGTAGCAGCTGGAGCGTCATTACTGGCTGGTGGCGAGCGTGACGGCGCTATGTTGCAAGCAACAGTGTTAGAAAATGCTCCCGCTAATTCTGCGATAAATGAAGAAGAAGCTTTTGGTCCTGTGACTGTGTTGAGTAAGTTTTCTGACTTTGATGAGGCGTTAACGTCGGTTAATAACAGTAAGTTTGGTTTGCAAGCGGGTATTTTTACTCGAGATATTTATAAAATCCAAAAAGCGTGGGATGTACTCGATGTAGGTGGCGTGGTGATTGGCGACGTGCCTAGCTGGCGAGTCGATAACATGCCTTATGGTGGTGTCAAAGATTCTGGCTTGGGAAGAGAAGGCATTAAATACGCCATAGAAGATATGACAGAAACACGGTTACTGGTAATTCGAAATCCGAACGGGTAATTTAAAAAAGGCACTTCAAAATAAAACCTGAGGTGCCTTTTATTTATGAATATCAAATTGCTCAAGTATTTCTAGAGGAATTATTTGTAACGCACGTTTGTTTGTTGCGTTTAAGTCCACAGGCGGTGCAAGCCCTGCATGAAAAGCCTGTAACCAAATACTTGCACATAAGCACCATTTTTCTCCCGCTTTTAGTCCTGCAAAAGCATATTCCGGTATAGGGGTAATTAAGTCATTACCTTCGGAATAAGCGTAGTGTAAAAAGTCGAGAGTCATAATTGCACAAACAGAATGATTCCCCAGATCAGAAGTTGGGACATAACAAAACCCTTCTCGAGTAAACCCCGTATTTCCACAGCACAACATTAAAGGTTTATCATATACGTTGACTTCGTTTGCCACTGGATCACCAAATAAAACATCGCGAGTGTATAAGAGTATCGCTAAAATAGAGAAAATCTCAATGAATTGCCGTAGACGGTTTTAAAAAGGTGTAAATCTGAAGCCATGTTAGATAAAAGCAAGCTAAGTGCGAAAATAGCTGAAAACACTACCTTAAATCCACAAGAAATTGAAAAGTTTGATGGTCTTGCGAAAGAGTGGTGGGACGAAAATGGCAAGATGAAATCTGCTATCAAATTTAACCAAGCTCGAGTTGCCTATATTCAATCTGAGATTTGTATACATTTTCATATGGCATCAGATGATATAACAAGTTGGAGTCAGCTTGATATACTTGAAGTCGGTTCCGGCGGAGGAATGCTCAGTGAGTCTTTAGCGCAATTTGGCGCAACAGTAAAAGGCATAGATGCCAGTGCCGTTAGCGTTGAAGTTGCTAGACGTCATGCGAAACAAACTGCCACGACTAACGTGAGTTATGAACATACACTTTCCAAAGACCTCGTTGAACAAGGTAGAACATTCGACGTTGTGATTAATGCCGAGGTGATAGAGCACGTACTTGATCAGGAAATGCTCATTGATGAATGTTGTAAGCTTGTAAAGCCCGGTGGGCTATTAATTGTGGCTACACTCAATAAAACGTTAAAAGCTTATGTAGTGGCAATTTTAGGGGCTGAGTATGTATTGAGGTATTTACCTATTGGGACACATGATTGGCGCTATTTCGTAAAACCGAAGACGCTATATCATTGGATTGAAAATAGAGGGTTTGAATTATCTGGTGAAACGGGAATGTCTTATAACCCACTCTCGGGTAAATGGCATTACAGTACAAATAAATCGGTGAATTATTGTTTGTGCTTTAGGAAGGTAAATTAATAGCCGCCCCAAAGAGGAGCGGCAATACATTTTTATTGTTTAATTAAATAAGCTACCCAACTTTTCTTTCGCTTTGTCTTTCAATTCATCTGATTTTTCTTCTACTGCGTCTTTAAGTTTTTGTTTCGCAGCTTCTTCAAGTTTTTTCTTGGCTTCTGCTTTTGCTTGTTCAAGGATGTTGTCTAGCATTACTTTCGCAATTTCTGCTCCAATTTGCTCTGCTGGCAAGCCATTTGGTTTTCCAATACCACTAGCAGTAAAAGTAGGCAAGGTTACATCGTAAGATTTTTGCTTTATGTCTAGATCACCTGTTTCGAGTGCATCAAAGTTAAGACGAAGTTTCACGTTGCTAACCGTCATTTTTTCAACGATGACAAGAGGGCCTGGTTCACTGCTACTTTCAGATGCCGGTGCAGTTTCTCCTTCAGACTCGGGAAGGTTTGCTGTTAAATTGTCTTTCAATACTAATAAATTACCTTTACCCGACGCATCTACTTCGTATAAGACTTCAGGAGCGTCGATGTTTATATTTTGAACGGTATAGGGTTCGCTGCTTATTGAACCTAAATCTAATGTAATTTCGCTAAGGGCAAATGCGTTATCATCGCTAAAGCCTTGTGGGTTTCTAATTTGAGTACCGCTAATAGTTAGACGACCTTCGGAAAGTGATAAATCGACATTTTTTACTGCAACTGTAGTGCCTAAAAACGCAGAGCCGTGTTTTTCTATTTGAGTTTTAATTAAGCTACCAGCATCGTTTAACGTATAAACTGCTGCAGCTACAATGACGAGTACTAAGACTAAAGCTGCCAGAAGAAACTTTTTCATTTTATGTCCTTAAATTTAAATTCAACCTTGTTTAGGTTAGAGGAAAACTACTCAAATTAACACTAGGGTGTGTACAAGAGGTGATTTTATAGCCTATTTTAAGTGTCTGCCGCCATTTAAGTGCAGAGTTTGACCAGTAATGTAGTTACTATCTAAGAGGTAATTTACCGCTTTAACTGCTTCTTGTGGTCCTGGAACTTGTTGTAATAGTGATTTTTTAGAAGATTCAATGCGGTAGTTTTCAGTGTCCTCGTCGTTAAACATAACTAAGGCGGGGGCGATACTATTCACTTTCACTTTAGGCGCTAATTTTTTAGCAAAAGACAAGGTTAAGTTATGCAATGCAGCTTTACTGGCAGAATATGCAATGTATTTGGCACTGCCAGTGTCTTGCACATAGTCGGTCATATGAATTATGTCAGCAAAGCCTGAGGTTTGAAAAAGGTTTTCTTTCAAAGCCCAGTTTAACTGGTAGGGTACAGATACATGTATCTTCATCATTTTGTTTAAGGTATCTATATCTGATTCATCACTGAGTTCTGCGTCCCAATCCGATGCGTTATGGATAATGGCTTTTAACTTAGGCGCTCTTTTTTTTACTTGGGAAAGTAGATTAGCAACAGAACTTTCTTCTTCAAAATCTGTGTGGATTAGGTGCGCCCCCAAGGTGCTTAAATATTCGACTGCCGGTTTGTGTGTTCGATATGTTATGATTACACTTTGATTTTGTTTTATAAGGTCTTCGGCGATAGCTAAACCTAAACGCTGAGTTCCGCCAGTAATTAATATTGGGTGTGTAAGTGTATTGTTCAACACTACAGCATGTCCTATTTGTTATTATGCGGCATATTTATAGCACAAAAAATCCGAATATTGATTAAACCTAAAGCATGATGTTTTTCGTAGCAATAGCGAAGCCCATCATTGGAAGAACGAATGTTGTCTAAAAAAGCCATAGTAATGCACTCTCAACAGAATACATTACTTACCAATGAAGCACTTTTAGTGCGTGATGCTTTAATTAGCAAAGGGCTGGAAACGCCCATGGTGGAAAACCATTTAAGCAACGAGCAGAAACGAGAACGCATCCAAGCCTCTATGCAAGACATCATGGAAACACTAGGGCTGGATATGGGTGATGATAGCTTGGTCGATACGCCTTCTCGTATTGCTAAGATGTATGTGGATGAAATATTTTCTGGTTTAGATTACCGTCAGTTTCCCAAGATTACGCAAATCGAGAACAAGATGGCGTTATCTCAACCTGTACACGTATCGGCGATAAGCCTGACTAGTACCTGCGAGCACCATTTTGTAACTATCGATGGCACTGCTGACGTCGCGTACATTCCAAAAAATAAAATATTAGGTTTATCAAAAATAAATCGACTGGTTGGTTTTTTTGCTCAGCGACCGCAAGTTCAAGAACGTTTAACTCAACAAGTAATGGTGGCTATTCAAGCATTGACTGGTAGCGATGATGTGGCTGTTAGTATTAATGCAACTCATTATTGTGTGAAAGCTAGAGGTATTCGAGACACAAACTCATATACTAAAACCAGTGCATTAGGCGGGATGTTTAATTCTGATAGGCAATTACGAGCAGAATTTTTTAACCAGAATTAACGGGTAATGTGAATTTTTGGTTGAAAAACCGATATCTTGACGTAGAGTATTGCCTTAGTAAGACTATATTTTATTACAAAAGTGTATAAAAACGAGTTACACATGACATTTAGTAAAATTTGTGGCAGTGTAGCGCCTGTAAATTTAATGGTTTGCTGAAATCGATTTGGAATATGTTCGGTCTTGTAGTCAGCATAACTATTTACTAAGTAAAAAATAGAGGAAACGTGGCGCGTGACGAGCTCTGAAAATTATACATTATCAGGATTATTTTTTGACCCTATTAACGATGCACTTGAGTTTTTAGATAAACTTACGTCAGATATTTATCAAGCCAAAGCGCAAGGTCCATTCTCTAGCAGTATTGGCGCACATATGAGGCATATACTTGATCATTATCAAGCATTGATGCTTGGCATAGATGCAGGGCGTGTTGATTACAATCAGCGTACAAGACAATCGGCTACAGAAACAGATATGAATTTAGCAAAAGAAAGCTGGATTCAAGTGAGAGAATGGTTGAACACTTTCTCGGAAGATACACTGAAAAAAACCTTTGATGTGATTACTGAACATGGAAATGTTCAATCTTCAGTTGGAAGAGAGCTTTCATTTGTAAGCAGTCACGCAGTACACCACTTTGCATTTATGAAGCAGCTTTGCGCTCATTTCAATATTGCATTGTCTGGCGATGTAGGCGTTGCGCCAGCTACGCTTAAAAACCTCCGCGAAACTGCCGCAAATAACTAATCTGTTACATTATCTTTTTGTAATTTGGCCCGAGAAACTGCTTTTGGCGTTTTTCGGGTGACTTCGTTAAATCCACACTAAGTAACAATCCTGGTGTATCTGCAAAATTCTTATCAACACCTAAGCAGTGAAATTTTCCACTTAAGCTTGCGTATTGTCTAAGTAATACCGGCAGTTTCTTTTTATCCGGCTCGATAAATGACAACCAAGCATCTAACCGCTCTATAGAATTGCAAGGTTCAATTGGGAATTGTTTTATGTGGCGTTCAACTTCTGGCGATAATTGAAAGTCGAATCGGTTATGGGCTTGCACACTTGGCGTCGGTGTAATGGCTAGCTCTTCAATTAGCTTTATACTGCGCTTATCATAAAGCTTGCTAAGAGATACTGTGCCATACAAAGTAGAGTATTGAGGAAAGCGCACAACAAACTCGCCAATTGCACGCCAAAGCATAAATAAACCTAAACGAGATTTTTGATACTGAGGCATTAAAAATGAACGGCCCATTTCTAAAGCAGGCCCTGTTTGGTTTAAAAACTCTGAACCAAATGAAAACATTTGCGACAAGTACAGTGCGTCATTCCCGCCTGATTTTAATAGGACATCAGTTAGGCCCATTCTATATGCACCGGCCACGTCACCTGTTGTCATATCGACTACAAACAAGTGTGTGTATGTCATATCAAACTTATCTGTGTCTAAAGGCTTGCCACTGCCTTCGTCGTGCATTCTGAATACGAGTTCTCTTCGTCGTGCAATTTCATTTAATGTGTTAGGGATTTGGGCACCCTGAGCAAAAAAAGCAGTTAAATTGCCTTGCGTGAATAGTTGGTTGTCTAGCGGCAGAGCATTGGCTTCTTCCAATATTAAATTAACTGGTGTTTGTTCGGCTAAAGGTTCGAAAGTTGTCGCTTCTGTTGGTGCCCATGGTTCAATATACTTAGGGTGATTCAAATAGGTTAATGCCCTACAAAAACTTGCTCCTTCAAGGTCTGACATTTTATCTAGTGTTTTGGCTAACTCATTTGTATTTTGCCCGTGTAATGCCACTTTAGAATTTGCTTTGTTAGTTAGCTCTCTTGTTAACATCAATAACCTAAAGCGGTGCCATATTCGGCCTAAACGATAGAATAATTTACTGTTTTCACCTTCAATATACACAGGGCAATATTGCACATTTGGTATTTTTGCGAATTTAGCGACAATGCGATTCCAATCGTGATCAGCAATACGACCTCTGTCTTTTTGGTAATAAGACACTCTACCAGCAGGAAAGAGCAATAGTGCGTTGTCTTTCTCGAGATGCTGCTTGCATGCCCTTAAAGAAGGCGCATTTTTAGGGTTGTTGGCTTTTAGAGGATTGGTAAAAATACTCCAATCTTGCATTTGAGGAATTAGCGATAGTGCAGCATTTACAAGCACCTTCACATCGGGCCTTACTTGCGTAATTGCGTATAGCATGACTACCCCTTCTAAGCCTCCAAAGGGATGATTTGCCGCAATAATGACGGGCCCTGTTTTGGGGATGGATGCTTTTAGCTCTTCAATGCCGCTGAGGTCTAAATTCATCTTCTCCATAGACTTTGCAAGAAAGTCATCGCCGCTAGTTTGGTCCAACCCAAAGTCTTTGAACATAGCATCCATTTTTTTTATGCCTAGAAGGCGATCAAGGGTGCCAGCAACAATACGCCGCATTAAGGGAGATTGGGGCGATGATAAAAAGGGTTCGGTCGATATTGTCATGTTTTTACTTCATTTTTTATTAGCGGCCATAAGACCGGAGCTTAGTTTACGTTATTTCAGCGAACTGAATTGCGCTATTATAATGCGACACTTACGGGTTTCTGTCATAATTTACACACAATTCATTGGTTTTTGTTGTTATGCAGACTATTACGATTTTACGCCCAGACGATTGGCACCTTCATTTTCGCGACAATGATATGTTGTCTGAAACCGTTCCGGCTACCGCTCGTTGCTTTAAACGCGCTATTGTTATGCCAAATTTAGTACCTCCAGTGACTACCACTGAATTGGCGTTGGCTTACCGTTCTCGCATTTTAGATGCTCGTCCCGTCGGGAGTGACTTCGAGCCTCTAGTTACCTTGTATTTAACGAATAATACGACAAGTCAGGATATTCGCGAAGCTAAACAAGCAGGAATTGTTGCGTGTAAATTATATCCAGCAGGAGCAACGACCAATTCTGCCGCGGCTGTGGAAGGAATAGAAGCGCTTTATCCTGTATTTGAAACAATGGCAGAAGAAGGTGTTTTACTCTTAATTCACGGAGAAGTGACCGATTCTCATATCGACATATTCGACAGAGAAAAGTGCTTTATCGATCAACACTTGAGTAAAATTGTCGATGCATTTCCAACACTAAAAGTTGTGTTTGAACATATAACAACAAAAGACGCAGCCGATTTTGTATTAGCAAGTTCAGTCAATGTGGCGGCAACAATTACACCTCAACACTTATTGTTGAACCGCAATGATTTACTTGTTGGGGGAGTTAAGCCTCATAATTATTGTTTACCTGTGCTGAAACGCAATACGCATCAACAAGCGTTAAGAGCTGTGGTAGCCGCGGGCTCAGAAAAGTTCTTTTTAGGCACGGATTCCGCACCTCATGAAAAGCACGCAAAAGAAAGCGCTTGTGGCTGTGCTGGCTGTTATAGTGCTTGGAGTGCGATTGAGCTTTATGCAGAAGTGTTTGAACAACTCGGTGCAATGGATAAGTTAGAAGGCTTTGCCAGTATTTTTGGACCCCAATTTTATGGCTTACCTGTTAACCAAGATACCATTACCTTATCGAAACAATCTTGGGATGTGCCTCAAGAAATTACGTTACCTAATGGTAACCCTATTGTCCCGTTTTATGCTGGGCAAACCCTTAACTGGAAGTTAGACGTATAATTTATGAATTCAATAGATAGTTTTCTCACTCACTTAGGTATTTCAGAGCTTACCCCCATTCAGTCTCAAGCCATAGAAAAGTGGCAAGATACAAAAGATATTATTGCTTTGTCTCCTACTGGAAGTGGTAAAACATTGGCGTTTACGCTTCCGACTTTGATGTCTATGGATATGGCATCATTTAAAACACAGTTTTTGGTGCTTTGCCCAACCAGAGAACTTGCTAGCCAAGTGGCTGACCAAATTCGCAAAGCAAGCCAGATTATCCCTAATTTGCATGTGAACTGCTTGATTGGTGGAGACGCCATGGGACCGCAGATTCAATCGTTGAAAGGGGCGAACCACATAGTTGTTGGAACACCTGGACGTGTCCGTGAACATGTTGAAAAACGTCGCCTTGATCTTTCAGCCGTGCATACTCGCGTTCTAGATGAAGCCGATAGAATGTTAGAAATGGGCATGATTGATGATGTAGAGGCGATATTATCGACTACGCCTGATTCAAGTAAAACCGGATTTTTCTCAGCAACTTTTGCAGATCATTTAGAGGCACTTTGTCAGCGTTGGTTGTCGAAGCCTGTTCGAATCGACGTGAGAGAAGGAACTACAGAACCGAAAATAGAACAAAGAATATTTTTGGCTGAAGGGAAGCAAAAAGTGAATGGGTTATGTGCTTTGTTAACCGAAGAGCAGCCTGAAAAAGTGATTGTATTTGTGCAAACGAAAAAAGGCACTCAAGCCTTATTTGAAGAATTGAAAGACAAAAGTTTTTCGGCCATTACTATTCACGGTGATTTGGAACAATATCAGCGCGAACGTGCGTTAACTAAATTTAAGGTTGGGGCTGCAAATGTACTGGTGGCTACTGACGTAGCAGCACGAGGGTTAGACTTGCCTGCAGTTGATTTAGTGGTGTCATTTGATTTAAGTGAAAGTGACGATACTCATAAGCATAGAATTGGTCGTACTGGTAGAGCTGGCCGTTCAGGTAAGGCCTTTATGTTTGCTACTCCAAGTGAGCTTGAAGTAGCAAAAAGCCGCTGCAAAGGATCGGATATACCCAAGCCCTCTGGTGTTGAGCATTTGCGATTTCACGCTAACCGAGTGAAGGAAGCGGAGTACCAAACGATTGAGGTTCGAGGCGGAAAAAAAGACAAGTTGCGCAAAGGCGATATTGTAGGTGCGTTAATTAAAGAAGCCGGTATTCCATCAGATGATATAGGCGATATTATTTTAAACGCTAAAACCACCTTTATTGCAGTGAAAATACGCAGCGTTAAGCGCACATTACAGCAGTTTCGTGAAGGGAAAATAAAAGGTCGTCGCTATTTGGCGAACCGATTTTAGTTTAATTAATTCACAATGGAATGCGCCTAGTGTCACAACAAGCATCGGTCAAAGGAAAGCACCTGCTCATTAATTTATATGAAGCGAAACACCTTACTAGTTGTACTTATATTGAAGAACAGCTTGAACGAGTGGTAAGGCTTTGTGGTGCTACTTTACTGGATATAAATATTCATAGTTTTGGTGAAAACCAAGGTGTGACTGGTGTTGCTATGTTGGCTGAGTCTCATATTAGTATACATACTTGGCCAGAAAACGGTTTTGCCGCGATTGATGTATTCATGTGCGGCGATTGTGACCCTGAAAACGCAGTAGCACCGTTAGAAGCCGCATTCGAAGCAAAACGAATTGAAGTCACCTGTATTCATAGAGGAACGGTGGGAAATAGTGAGAAGGCGCTCAAATAAAAATGGATGAGCTGGAACGGGACGCCGACTATAAAAAACAAAGTAAAGCTCTTGTCTACGCCGCTTTCGTTGCAGGATTGTGCTCTATTGTTTATGAGCTACTCATTGCGACCACAGTGTCTTATTTCGTTGGCGACAGCGTTACTTATTTCTCTTTGACTATCGGCATGTATATGGCGGCAATGGGCGGGGGGTCGTTTTGTTCTAAGTTTATTGGCGAAAAACTCGTAGACTACTTTTTGTTATTGGAGATTTTGCTGGCTGCGATTGGTGGCTTGAGTGTGCCGCTGCTATATCTCGCATACACTTATGGTGGATTATTTATGCCAACCTATGTTGTTACAACACTATTGGTTGGATTTTTAATTGGTATGGAAATTCCCTTTTTAACGCGCTTAATGGAATCATTTCAAAGTTTAAAGGTGAATATTGCCCATATTTTATCCCTTGATTACGTAGGGGCGTTAATAGCAACACTTGCCTTTCCATTCTTTCTACTTCCGGTATTTGGTAACTATTTATCATCTCTAATACTGGGGGTGGTTAATTTGTCCATTGTGATGATTGTGTTTATTTGTTTTAAAAGTCGAAAACTGGCTTTGGCACATTTGATTAAAAGTGGTCTATTCATTGTTTTTGCTATCTTGTTATTGGGTATTGTGTTGTCTCAAACCTTATTGGAACGATGGGATCAATCGCTATTTAATGACAGGATTGTCCATGCTGAACAAACACATTATCAAAAAGTCATTATTACGAAAAACGAAGACGATATACGGTTATACCTTAATGGCAATATCCAGTTTTCCTCAGTGGACGAGTATCGATATCACGAGGCTTTGATCCATTTCCCTATTGCTTATAAAAGCACAAGTGTGCGCCGTGTTTTATTATTAGGCGCCGGCGATGGGCTTGCAGTAAAACAACTATTGAAGTACCCAAAAATTGACGAAATTGTATTGGTAGATTTAGACCCCAAAATAGTGGAAATTGCAAAAACGAACCCGCATCTTCACAAGCTCAATAATGGCAGTCTTTACGATGAACGAGTCACTACAATTGCGTCGGATGCCCTCGTCTATTTAGAAAATAATCGAGTCAAATTCGACTTGATTGTGACCGATTTACCCGATCCTAATAATTTGTCGTTAACGCGATTATACAGCAAATACTTCTATCACCTCGCCCGTCAAAACCTCTCCGATGACGGTGTATTTGTTACTCAAGCAACAAGCCCTTATTACGCGACTAAAGCGTTTTGGAGTATCGTAAACACAATTGAAAGCGCGCAATTTAAGTACGTTATTCCTTATCACGCGCAAGTGCCAGCATTTGGTGATTGGGGATTTGTAATGGCAGTGAAAACACATGGAGCGTTGCTCGAAAATTCAAAACTCACAGTAGAAACTCAATTTGTAACGGAAGAGACGATACCTACAATGACAGTGTTTCCAAAAGATATTGTGTTTCTTTCTGCAAAGATTAACCGCCTCGACAGGCCTGTACTGCTAGATTACTATTTAGAAGGTTGGCGAAGTCACGGATACTAGCTGTTCACTCTTTCCTATTTTCCCCTTACACTGTTGCTTACTTTTTTTCTTCTTTATGTGAGTTTATGCAAGTGATTAAATTGATATTTCATCGTTTTATTGTGTTTTGGGCAGTTGCATCAGCCTTAGTATTGACTGGCTGCGAGTCTGTAGACGTAGTAGAGACTCACGATGCCCAGACCTACCTTGAGTTTCGGGAGCTGCAAGATGCCTTTCAATCTAGCGATGGCAAAATTAGCTACATTGATGCCGGTGAAGGCGAAAAGGTGATTTTGTTATTGCATGGCGTGCCTAGTTCGTCTTGGCTGTATCGCAAGATGATAGATAACTTAGTCGCCGACGGTTATCGGGTTATTGCACCAGACATGCTGGGTTTTGGCAATAGCGACAACCCAGATGGTTATGATGTCTATGCGCCAGAACAACATGCAAAACGTATTTTAGCACTAATGGATTCATTGAATATTGATACTTGGACTCATGTTATGCATGACGCAGGTGGTGTGTGGACATGGGCATTAGTTGATATGGCACCCAACAAGTTTGATAATTTAGTGATATTGAACACCATAATTTTTAATGAAGGGTTCAACCCTCCTGTTAAAATGAGTCAAGGTCCTGCTGCAAAATTAGCGATGTCGCTTTACACAGAGGAGAGCACCTCTACACCGTTACTTAACCAACTTTTTAAAGAAGGGTTGAAAGGTAATACCTTAACCGATGTGAGCTTTACTGGTTTTCAAACACCATTATTAGAAGGGAAAACCAAAGGCATGTATCAATTTTTTACCAATACGTGTAATCATTTGCCCGATTTTGAGCCTGTTTTGACTAAATTAGATGGTGTGCCAGTCGCGGTAATTTGGGGAAATGATGATGGAATATTACATTGGCCTGAACAGAGTGAGCATGTAATGTCGGTGTTGAATATAAAAGAATCAGATGTGCATATAGTCGACGCTGGACATTTTTTACAAGAAGAAGCCCCTGATGAAGTTAGCGAGCATATTGTTGAATTTTTAGGTAATCATTAATAAAACACCTTTGTGTGGAATAACTCAGAGTGGTTTGAGTTATTCCACAAGATTATGTTAGTTACTTACCAAATTTTAACTCGCTTTTCTTCTGGTAAGAATAACGCGTGGTCCTCTGTCACATTAAATGCTTCATAGAACTCAGGTACATTTCGCAGGGTGCCATTCGCTCTAAATTGAGGCGGTGAATGGCTGTCAGTACTGATTTGCGAACGTACAGCTTCTTCGCGATATTTAGCCGCCCAAACTTGGCCAAAGCCGATAAACACCCTTTGTTCTCCAGTAAAACCATCAAGTACAGGAGAGGCTTTTTCTCCTAAAGACAACTGGTAAGCTTTTAGCGCAATACTAATACCGCCTAAATCTCCAATATTTTCACCTAGTGTGTACTGGCCATTTACGTACAAGCCATTCAGAGCTTCAAAGCTGTTGTATTGATTTACTAACTGGCTGGTGCGCTGTTCAAATTCATGTCTGTCATCATCGGTCCACCAATTTCTCAATGCCCCGTCACCGTCAAACGTACTACCAGAATCGTCAAAGCCATGACCGATTTCATGGCCGATAACTGCGCCAATGCCGCCGTAATTAACCGCGTCTTCTGCTTCCATATCAAAGAAAGGAGGCTGTAAAATTGCAGCTGGGAAAACAATTTCGTTTGCGGTGGGATTGTAATACGCATTTACCGTTTGAGGAGTCATGCCCCATTCCCATTTACGTACTTTACCTTTTTGTTTTTCTAACATTTCGGCGTAGCGAACTTCGGCTAAGTTTTGTAAATTGCCAATGAGGCTTTTACTATCAACGGATAGATTCCCATCATCTCTCCAAGTATCGGGATAGCCAATTTTCACCGTAAATTTAGACAGCTTATCTAAGGCTTGTTGACGGGTCTCATCTGTCATCCAATCTAATTCTGTAATGCTTGTTTTGTAGGCTTTTAGTAAGTTGTCCACCATAACTTCCATACGGGCTTTAGCCTCAGGAGGGAAATGTTGTTTAACGTACACTTTACCTATGATTTCGCCTACAGAACTATTAACCAAGTTGACTCCACGACGCCACATTGGTTGTTGTTGCTCTACGCCACTCATTACTTTGCCAAAGAAGTTAAAATTGGCATCAGCAAATTCTTGAGTTAGATAAGATGCAGATTGATCAAGCACATGCCAACGAAGGTAGGTTTTCCACATTTCTATTGGCGTATCAGTAATTACAGCATCGAGCTGTTTAAGGTAATCGGTTTGCAGTAATACGATGTTGTCCACATCGGCGATATCGGCTTCTGTCAAATAGGCTTGCCAATTAAAGTTAGGCATGATGTTTTTAAGGTCTGAAGTCGGCACCTTGTTGTAATTAACCGCCCAATTTCGAGTGTCTTCCTTCTTCATATGAATATTGGCTACCTTAGTTTCAAGGGCCATGATTTTTTCTGCTTTTACCGTAGCGTCTTTGTCTCCGGCTAGGGCAAGAATAGTGGCAATATGGGCAACATATTCATTTCTAATTCGACTGGATGCTTCGTCGTCTTTGAAATAAAACTCTCTTTCAGGTAAGCCTAACCCACCTTGCCAAAATAGCATCATGTAATAATCGGGATCTTTAAAGTCGGCAAATTGGCTCAGTGCAAACAAGCCTCCTAAGTTATATTTGTTCGCGTAGGCTAAATAGGATGCTAAGTCTTTGTGGTTATTTATGTTTTCGATTCGAGATAATGGGGCTTCTATTGGCGATAGGCCAAGACTATTACGCTGATCAATGTCCATAAATGACTGGTAAAAATCACCTACCTTTTGCTCATCACTTCCTTTCGGGAAGTCGCCGGCTGCCGTAGCTTCAATAATTTCGAGAACGTCTTCTTGAGAGTCGTCGCTTAATTTTGTGAAGGCGCCGTAGCGAGATTTATCGGCGGGAATTTCAAAGTTTTCAAACCATGTACCGTTCACATAAGAAAAGAAGTCGTCACCAGGGTGAATATCCTGATTCATGTTGGCAAGTACTACGCCCGATGATTGTACCGTTTTGGGGGCACTAATGCTTGTTTCCTGTTGCGTAGGCGATGTTGGTGCACAACCGGCAAAAACCATAATAGATAGAGCTGCAGTAATGCTTGATGATAGTATATTTTTTTTCATATTTGATTCTCTTGGTAGTCTTATCTTTAAATACCACGAGATAGTACTTAAAGGGTAGAGATGGAACATATGTTGTAACAACTTTGCTGATATACTTGAAGAAAATCAACAAAATTGAGGTGTTTTATGACTCACACAGGCTTAGCTCTATTAGGCTTTATTATTTGGACACTAACGTTATTGGTAGCGATGGCTGTTTATCGTACCGCCTTGGTGCAAACCAAGAAAAAGGCGACGTTAAAATTTGCTTCTGACGGCAGTGACATACAAGGCTTTGGCGAAAGGCTCACAAGAGCACAAGCAAATTGTTCTGAAAGCTTTGTGTTCATTGGTGGCACATTACTTTATTCCCTAGCCACAAATAACATGGTTATCACTGACAGTTTAGCGCTTATTTTATTGGCCGCTCGTGTTGGGCAATCACTTGTGCATTTGGTTTCCACATCTGATATTGCGATACAAGGCCGCTTTGTTTTGTTTCTTACGCAAATCGGCATTGTTTCTTTTTGGATTTACCGTTTCTTCTTAGTTTAAAGGTTTTATTAACGCTATATGTTTGGATTTTTTGAACGTTTTACTGACGCATTTCCATCACGCGAAGCAAAGCAGCCACCAAAAGGCTTATTGGCATTCTGCTTGTATTATTCGCAAGGAATGTGGCCAGCGCTTTTTTTAGTTTCTTTTTTAAGTGCTGTAATCGCAATGATGGAAGTGGGCTTGTATGGCTTTTTAGGTAAGTTAGTCGACTGGTTCGCATCGCGAGATCCAAACACTTTATTAGCGCAAGAAAAATGGACGTTAATTACAATGGGAGGGGTAGCCCTTGTACTTATTCCAACGGCTGTGTTTTTCCATTCAATGATTAAACAGCAATCGCTAATGGGAAACTTTCCAATGGCGATACGCTGGCAAGCCCATCGGTATTTACTAGGGCAGTCTCTGTCGTTTTACCAAAATGAATTTGCAGGTCGGGTAGCAACAAAGGTAATGCAAACTGCGCTATCGGTCAGAGAAACAGTGTCTAAAATTCTCGATTTAGCCGTGTATGTAGGTGTGTATTTTATTAGTATCTTAGTCTTGTTGTTTAGTGCTGATTGGCGTTTAGCGACAGTGTTAGTGGTGTGGCTAATTGTCTATGTCAGTATATTGAGAATACTGGTGCCGCGAATTAAAGCCGTGTCTCAAGAGCAAGCGAATGCAAGATCATTAATGACAGGTCGAATAGTCGATAGTTACACCAATATTCCTACCGTAAAATTGTTTTCACATAGCCAAAGAGAAGCGGATTATGCCAAAGAAAGCATGGAAGGATTTTTGCACACGGTTTACCCTCAAATGCGTTTGGTTACTGTACTCGAATCAGTTGTAGAGTTAGTTAACGGCTTACTTATTTTTTGTGTTGGTGCGCTGTCGGTCTTTTTTTGGACTCAAGGCACAATTACACCTGGGGATATCGCCATTGCAGTAAGCTTATGTTTGCGTTTAAACGGTATATCTCATTGGATCATGTGGGAAGTGTCGTCATTGTTTGAAAGCTTAGGAACCGTACAAGATGGAATGAATACCTTGGTTACTCCAGTAGAGGTTAAAGACAAGCCTATAACTAAAGACTTAATAGTCAATGGCGGAGCCATTGAATTTAAGCAAATTCAATTTTGTTACCCTGGCCCAAATGACCAGCGTATCGAAGTGTTTAACTCATTGAACCTAAGTATAAAAAAAGGCGAGAAGGTGGGGATAGTTGGGCGTTCTGGAGCGGGTAAGTCTACCTTAGTGAACCTTCTTTTGCGTTTTTACGATATTCAGAGCGGAAAAATCATTATTGATGGGCAAGATATCACTGACGTCAAACAAGAAAACCTGCGTCAAAATATTAGTATGGTTACCCAAGACACTTCGCTAATGCATCGTTCTGTAAGGGAAAATATTATGTATGGTCGCCAAAATGCTACTGACGACGAAATGATGGCGGCAGCGAAACAAGCTGAAGCTCATGAATTTATTTTATCCTTATCTGACAAACAAGGCCGAGTCGGGTATGACGCACATGTTGGCGAGCGAGGTGTGACACTTTCTGGCGGACAACGACAGCGTATTGCCATTGCAAGGGTATTACTTAAAGATGCGCCTATTTTAGTGTTAGACGAAGCGACATCTGCATTGGATTCCGAAGTTGAATCGGCTATTCAAGTTTGTCTAGATAAGGTAATGGAAAATAAGACGGTAATGGCAATAGCACATCGGTTATCAACTATTGCCAAAATGGATAGACTCATTGTAATTGAAAACGGTGAAGTAGTTGAATCAGGATCCCATCAAGATTTGTTAAAGAAGCAGGGGATTTATGCCAAATTATGGGAACATCAAACCGGTGGATTTCTCGGTTTAGAATAATCCACTGTTAAAAGCGCTTGTAAGGAGCAAACGCTTAAGTATAATACGCGTCCCTCCTTTGCGTTTTCCCAGTGTTTATCTCTTTGAAACCACAAAGGAAGTGTAACTATTTAACGCGTATTGCTATTGATTTTATTTAGCAGCACGACTTTAGGGGTGTAGTTCGAATTGGTAGAACAGCGGTCTCCAAAACCGATGGTTGGGGGTTCGAGTCCCTCCACCCCTGCCAACTTATAGAGAATAATCGGGTAAGGCCGGAAACGATCATGAGTGAAAAGACTGAAAATGCGTCAAACCCATTAGACGTAATAAAATGGGTAGTTGCGATTGCGCTATTAGTGGGCGTGGTTACGGCAAATTATTTATATGGTGACGTGTCAGTATTGTATCGCGCATTAGGTGCAGTAGCTGCTGTAGTGGTTGCAGGATTTATTGCCGCATCGACAAGCAAAGGCGCTCAGTTTTTGTTGTTTGCTAAAGATTCCCGTACAGAAGTACGTAAAGTCGTTTGGCCAAGTAGACAAGAAGCAACGCAAACAACCCTTGTTATCATAGCCGCAACGATTGTTGTGGGTTTACTTCTATGGCTTCTTGACCTTGTCATAGTGTGGGGCGTTGGTTTGATTACAGGAATAGGAGCCTAATATGAGCAAGCGCTGGTATGTGGTACAAGCTTTCTCGCAATACGAAGGGCGAGTTAAGAAAACGTTGGAAGAATATATCAAGATGCATGAAATGGAAGACCATTTCGGGCAAATCTTGGTTCCAACTGAAGAAGTTGTCGAAATGCGTGCAGGGCAAAAGCGCAAGTCTGAGCGTAAATTTTATCCAGGCTATGTGTTAGTCGAAATGGATATGAACGAAGACTCTTGGCATTTGGTTAAGAGTGTTCCTAGAGTGCTAGGCTTCATTGGTGGTACTTCTGATAGACCTATGCCAATTACACAACGTGAAGCTGACGCAATTCTGAATCGCCTAGAAGAAAATGTTGATAAGCCTAAGCCTAAAACATTGTTTGAGCCGGGTGAAGTGGTTCGCGTTACTGACGGGCCGTTTGCAGACTTTAATGGTGTTGTTGAAGAAGTTGATTACGAAAAAAGCCGCGTAAAAGTGTCGGTACTTATTTTCGGACGTTCTACGCCAGTCGATCTAGAATTCGGACAAGTAGAAAAAGGTTAAAGATTACTTTAATTTTTTACGAATGGTTTAAAATGGGATGCTTATTAATTAAGCATCCCATTTTTCGTTTTTATCCTTTAAAAAACAAACGTAAATTATCCCTTGCACAACATTTAATCATGCCCTATACTTCGCGGCCCTGAATTATGGAAAGGGAAGCCGTTTGAGCAGATATTCTCGTATTTGCAAGGCGTTAGACCCACAACAGAGAGAAGAAAAATGGCTAAAAAAGTAACTGGCTTAATTAAGCTACAGGTTGCAGCGGGTGCTGCAAACCCAAGTCCTCCGGTTGGTCCTGCTCTAGGTCAACACGGTGTGAACATCATGGAATTCTGTAAAGCGTTTAACGCAAAAACAGAAAGTCTTGAAAAAGGCGCTCCAGTTCCGGTTGAAATTACCGTATATGAAGATCGCTCATTCACGTTTGAGACTAAGACGCCTCCAGCTTCATTCTTATTGAAAAAAGCAGCAGGTATCAAAAGTGGTTCTGGTCGTCCTAATACAGAGAAAGTGGGTACAGTTACTCGCGCTCAATTAGAAGACATCGCAAAAGCGAAAGAACCAGACTTAACCGCTGCAGATTTAGATGCAGCAGTACGCACCATTGCGGGTTCTGCTCGCAGCATGGGCTTAAACGTAGAGGGCTAATCGCATGGCAAAATTAACTAAACGCATGCGGACCATCCGCGAGAAGGTTGACGCAACTAAAGAATACGAAATCAATGAAGCAATCGCTTTGTTGAAAGAGTTTGGCACAGCGAAGTTTGCAGAAAGTGTAGACGTAGCAATCAATCTTGGTATTGATGCTAAGAAATCTGACCAAAACGTACGTGGCGCAACAGTGTTGCCAAATGGTACAGGTAAAGATGTTCGCGTTGCTGTATTTACTCAAGGCGCAAACGTTGACGCAGCTAAAGAAGCTGGTGCTGATGTTGTTGGCATGGAAGACTTAGCTGAACAAGTTAAGAAAGGCGAAATGAACTTTGACGTTGTTGTTGCTAGCCCAGACGCGATGCGTGTGGTTGGTCAACTAGGTCAAATCTTAGGTCCTCGTGGCTTAATGCCTAACCCTAAGACGGGTACTGTAACTCCAGACGTAGCGACAGCAGTTAAAAATGCTAAAGCGGGTCAAGTTCGTTATAGAAACGACAAGAACGGTATCATTCACGCAAGCATTGGTAAAATCGCATTTGAAGCAAATCAAATTCAAGAGAATTTGGATGCATTGCTAGAAGCGCTTAAGAAAGCTAAGCCGTCTTCTGCTAAAGGTGCGTACTTCGGAAAGATTAGCCTAAGCACCACTATGGGTGCTGGCGTGACTGTAGACAAAGCGTCTTTAGGTCAGTAGTAAAGAATGTGGGTTGGGGCGATGTTTTCGAATATCGTTCCCGTCCAAGACCGCAGGTGCGGTGCGTAAGCACTACTTAATGTAACAGCCTGCGCAGACGGTGGTTCGAACCAGACTCTCTGGGGAAAAGACACCGTAGAGCGGTGCAATACGAAAGTGTTGCATCAATCTGTGAACACTGATGTAAGTCGAAAGATAAACATCAGAACTTAAGAGGTGAACTCAGTGGCACTAGGCTTAGCAGCAAAAAAAGAGATCGTAGCAGAAATAAGTGATGTTGCATCTCAAGCTCTATCCGTTGCCGTTGCTGAATACCGTGGGATGGAAGTTGCAGAACTGACTGACCTTCGCGTTAAAGCTCGTGAACAAGGCGTTTATTTACGCGTTGTAAGAAACACATTAGCGAAACGTGCATTGTCAGAAACTAAGTTTGCAGACATGGATAGCGCGCTAACTGGCCCGCTTATTTATGGCTTTTCTTTAGAGGCACCAGGTGGTGCAGCACGTCTTTTTAAAGACTTCTCTAAAAGCAATGACAAACTTAACGTTACTGCACTTTCAATTGGTAGTGGTTTATTGGGTCCAGAAAAATTGGATGCAGTTGCTTCTCTACCTACTCGCGACGAAGCGCTTGCGAAACTACTTGCAACCTTCAAAGCACCGGTTGGGAAATTCGTTCAAACTATCAACGAAGTTCCTTCCAAATTTGTGCGTGTATTGGCGGCAATCAAAGACGAGAAGTAATTCCCGTTTTTGTAATATTGAATTTTTTAACATTTTAAACCCAGGAGTTTAGAGAACATGGCTCTAACTAAAGAAGATATTTTAAACGCGATTGCTGAAATGCCAGTTATGGAATTGGTAGAGCTAATCGAAGCAGCTGAAGAAAAATTCGGCGTTGAAGCAACTGCTGCTGTAGCTGTTGCTGCTGGTCCAGCTGCTGGCGAAGCTGCTGCAGAAGAGAAAACTGAATTTGACGTTGTAATGACTTCATTCGGTGGAAACAAAGTTGCAGTTATCAAAGCTGTTCGCGGCGCAACTGGTCTTGGCTTGAAAGAAGCTAAAGAAGTAGTTGAGTCTGCACCTAAAGCAATTAAAGAAGGCGTTACTAAAGAAGAAGCAGAAGAGCTGAAGAAGCAGCTTGAAGAAGCGGGCGCTGAAGTAGAGCTTAAGTAATCTGACTTTGTCAGTTGCTTGCCTTTACAGGCATAGGCTGGTGGTTTTTTAGCCCCCAGCCTTTTTGCGCTGTGGCGTTTCGAGTTTTATACCAGTTTCTCGAGCCACGAATTTTAAAGAAAAAACGAATGTTTCTGCCAATAAAACCAAATGCTTAACTAATATTTATTAATAAATTGGTGTATGGTTGGTAGAATTGCCTTAAAAAAGGCAAGGGAAGTTTGTTGTTTACAAAATGTAGACAGCAAGTTGGGTCAAAAATCAGCAGGCTGAGGAACCCATGGTTTACTCTTATAGCGAAAAGAAACGTATCCGTAAGGATTTTGGCAAGCGCCCACAGGTATTGGAAATTCCATACCTTCTTTCAATTCAGCTAGATTCATTTAAAAAATTTATCGACGCAGACCCCGAAGGACAATATGGCCTTGAGGCGGCATTCCGTTCTGTTTTTCCGATTAAAAGTTACTCGGGTAATAGTGAACTTCAATATGTGAGCTATCGCTTGGGTGAGCCAGTATTTGACGTGAAAGAATGTCAAATTAGAGGCGTAACTTATTCAGCACCACTTAGGGTTAAATTACGCCTAGTGTTGTTTGATAAAGAAGCGGCCCCTGGTACAGTGAAAGATATCAAAGAACAAGAAGTCTACATGGGTGAAATTCCACTTATGACAGACAATGGTACTTTTGTTATCAACGGAACCGAACGTGTTATTGTTTCTCAATTACACCGTTCACCAGGTGTGTTCTTTGATCATGACAAAGGTAAAACTCACTCTTCGGGTAAAGTGTTGTATAACGCTCGCGTTATTCCTTACCGTGGTTCTTGGTTAGACTTTGAATTTGACCCTAAAGATAACTTGTTTGTTCGTATAGATAGAAGACGGAAATTACCTGCTTCTATTATTTTACGTGCGCTAGAAATGACTACTGAAGAAATCTTAGACGTTTTCTTTGACAAAGTCGGCGTGCGCATTGATGACGACAAATTGAAGATGGAAGTTACGGCTGATCGTCTTCGTGGCGAAACGGCGCAGTTCGATATCTTAGATAACGACGGGAACGTACTAGTTGAAAGTGGCAGAAGAATTTCTGCACGTCATACTCGCGCTCTTGATAAAGCAGGTGTTAAAGAATTAGAAGTACCTGCAGACTATTTAGTCGGTCGTGTTTACGCTGCTACTTATTTTGATGAAGAATCAGGTGAGATCGTCGTTAATGCTAATGATGAAGTAACGTTAGAAAACCTATTAGCGCTTTCTGATGCGAACATCAAAGAGTTCCAAATTCTATATATTAACGAACTAGATCACGGTTCATACATGTCTGATACCTTACGTATCGATGGTTCTACAAATCGCCTTGAAGCGCTTGTAGAAATTTATCGCATGATGCGTCCTGGAGAGCCGCCTACAAAAGATGCTGCTGAGACATTGTTTGATAATTTATTCTTCTCTGATGATAGATATGATCTTTCTTCAGTAGGTAGAATGAAATTCAACCGTCGATTAGGTCGTGAAGCACTTGTAGGTGCAGGTATTCTAGATAAAGACGACATAGTTTCAGTAATGAAACGCCTTATCATGATCCGTGATGGTAAAGATGACGTCGATGATATCGATCACTTAGGTAACCGTCGTATTCGCTCTGTGGGCGAAATGGCTGAAAACCAATTCCGCGTTGGTCTTGTTCGCGTGGAAAGAGCAGTAAAAGAGCGTTTAAGCTTAGGCGACCTTGATGCAATCATGCCTCAAGATCTTATTAATGCTAAACCGATTTCTGCCGCGGTTAAGGAATTCTTCGGTTCAAGTCAGTTATCTCAGTTTATGGATCAAAACAATCCATTGTCTGAAGTAACTCATAAACGTCGTATTTCTGCTTTAGGCCCGGGTGGTCTAACTCGTGAACGCGCCGGGTTTGAAGTTCGAGACGTACACCCGACTCACTATGGTCGTGTATGTCCTATCGAAACACCTGAAGGTCCAAACATTGGTCTGATTAACTCGCTATCAAGTTTTGCACGTACAAACAGCTTTGGCTTCCTAGAGACGCCATATCGCCGTGTAGAAAATGGTGTTGTTACCGATCAAATTGATTACCTATCTGCTATTGAAGAAGGTCAATACGCAATCGCTCAGGCGAACGTAGCCTTGACTGAAAACAATGAGTTGGTTGATGAGCTTATCCCATGTCGTCACCGCGGTGAAACAACATTGATGCAAACTGATGACATCAAATATATGGATGTTTCCCCTCAGCAGATCGTATCGATTGCAGCAAGCATAATTCCATTCCTTGAACACGATGATGCTAACCGAGCCCTAATGGGATCGAACATGCAACGTCAAGCTGTGCCAACACTACGTGCTGATAAGCCGTTAGTAGGTACAGGTATGGAAAAAATCGTAGCGGTTGATTCCGGTGTAACCGTTGTTGCTAAACGTGGTGGTGTTGTTGATTACGTAGATGCGAGCCGAATTGTTGTTAAGGTTAATGAAACCGAAATGGCAGCTGGTGAAGCTGGTATCGATATCTACAATCTAACTAAATACACCCGTTCTAACCAGAACACCTGTATTAACCAACGTCCAACATGTAACGTTGGTGAGCCTGTTGTTGTGGGTGACGTTCTAGCTGATGGCCCGTCTACAGATATGGGTGAATTGGCACTAGGGCAAAACATGCGTATCGCATTTATGCCTTGGAATGGTTACAACTTCGAGGATTCAATCCTTATTTCTGAGCGTGTTGCTCAAGAAGATCGCTTCACAACCATCCATATTCAAGAACTAAGCTGTATCGCTCGAGATACTAAGCTAGGTCCAGAAGAAATCAGTTCAGATATCCCTAATGTTGGTGAATCTGCACTGGGTAAATTGGATGAATCAGGTGTTGTATATATTGGTGCTGAAGTTAAAGGCGGCGATATATTAGTAGGTAAAGTGACACCTAAAGGTGAAACTCAACTTACGCCTGAAGAAAAACTATTAAGAGCCATTTTTGGTGAAAAAGCATCTGACGTTAAAGATACTTCTTTACGTGTTCCTAACAGCGTACACGGTACAGTAATCGACGTTCAGGTCTTCACTCGCGACGGTGTTGAAAAAGACAAACGCGCGCTAGAAATTGAAGATATGCAGCTTCGCCAAGTGAAGAAAGACCTAAGTGACGAATTTAATATTTTAGCTGATGGTATTTTCGCTCGCGCTCAAAGCCTAATGGTTCAGGCTGGTGTTGACTTGGGTAAACTAGAGTCTATGCCTCGCGAGAAGTGGTTTGATATTCCACTTAAAGAAATAAGTGCACAAGAAGCACTTGATCAAATTGCTGAACAGCACGGTGAAATTAAAGCCGACTTCGATAAGAAGTATGAAATCAAGCGTCGTAAGATTACACAAGGTGATGATTTACAACCGGGTGTATTGAAAATTGTAAAAGTGTACTTAGCGGTTAAGCGTCATATCCAGCCTGGTGATAAAATGGCTGGTCGTCACGGAAACAAAGGTGTTATCTCTGCTATTCAACCGGTAGAAGATATGCCATACGATGATAACGGCGAACCTGTTGACATCGTGTTGAACCCACTAGGGGTTCCGTCGCGAATGAACATTGGTCAGATCCTTGAAACGCATTTAGGTATGGCAGCTCGTGGTATTGGTGTGAAAATTGACGCCATGATTAAAGAGCAGCAAGAAATGGCTAAATTGCGCTCGTTCCTTACAGAGGTATACGAGTTAGGTAATTCACGACAAGAAGTGGATATTGCGTCATTTACCGATGACGAAGTAAAACGTCTTGCTGAAAACCTACGTAAAGGACTACCTGTTGCAACACCAGTATTTGATGGTGCAACTGAGCGTGAAATTAAAGACCTACTTAAACTAGGTGATATTCCAGAAAGTGGACAAATTACCTTGTTTGACGGCCGTACTGGTAACTCTTTTGAGCGTCCAGTTACCGTAGGTTACATGTATATGTTGAAACTGAATCACTTGGTTGATGACAAAATGCATGCGCGTTCTACAGGTTCATATAGTTTGGTTACACAGCAACCTCTGGGCGGTAAAGCTCAGTTCGGTGGTCAGCGCTTCGGAGAGATGGAAGTGTGGGCACTTGAAGCATATGGTGCTGCGTATACACTTCAAGAAATGTTGACTGTTAAGTCGGATGACGTTAACGGCCGTACTAAGATGTATAAAAACATCGTAGACGGAGACCATAGAATGGAACCAGGCATGCCTGAATCTTTCAACGTATTGTTGAAAGAAATTCGTTCATTGGGTATCAACATCGAGCTTGAAGAAAACTAAGCCGAAGTACGATATAAGACAGGGGGCTTGGTAATCGATAGGTTACTAAGCCTTAAGAAACTGACTCCGCTGGGAGAAAAATGTGAAAGACTTACTTAAGTTTCTAAAGCAACAAAATAAGACTGAAGAATTCGACAATATTCGAATTGGTCTTGCATCACCAGATATGATCCGTTCATGGTCATTTGGTGAGGTTAAAAAACCTGAAACGATCAACTACCGTACGTTCAAACCAGAACGTGACGGTCTTTTTTGTGCGCGTATTTTTGGTCCAGTAAAAGACTATGAATGCTTGTGTGGAAAATATAAAAGACTTAAGCACCGTGGTGTAATTTGTGAGAAATGTGGCGTTGAAGTTACGTTAACTAAAGTGCGTCGTGAACGCATGGGTCACATCGAACTGGCAAGCCCAGTTGCTCACATTTGGTTCTTGAAATCACTACCGTCTCGTATCGGCTTAATGCTAGATATGACGTTGCGTGACATAGAACGCGTGCTTTATTTTGAAAGCTATGTAGTGACTGAGCCGGGTATGACTACCCTAGAGCGAAGCCAACTTCTTACTGAAGAAGAATATTTGGATTCACTTGAAGAGCACGGTGATGAATTCGACGCCAAAATGGGTGCAGAAGCAGTTTTTGAATTGTTACTAGCATTGGATGTTGACGGCGACGTTGCGTCTATGCGTGAAGAGTTGCCTTCGATCAACTCTGAAACAAAACGTAAGAAGATCACTAAGCGCTTGAAGTTACTTGAATCATTCCAACAATCAGGTAACAAGCCTGAGTGGATGATCCTAACAGTGCTTCCAGTTCTTCCACCTGATTTACGTCCATTAGTACCTTTGGATGGTGGTCGTTTTGCAACGTCTGACCTTAACGATTTGTATCGCCGTGTTATTAACCGTAATAACCGTCTTAAGCGTCTTCTAGACCTTGCTGCACCAGATATCATCGTACGTAACGAAAAGCGTATGTTACAAGAAGCGGTTGATGCCCTACTTGATAACGGTCGTCGCGGTCGTGCGATTACGGGTTCCAACAAGCGTCCATTGAAATCTCTTGCCGATATGATTAAAGGTAAGCAGGGTCGTTTCCGTCAGAACTTACTAGGTAAGCGTGTTGATTACTCTGGTCGTTCAGTTATTACTGTTGGTCCTACATTACGTCTTCATCAGTGTGGTTTACCGAAGAAGATGGCATTGGAATTATTCAAGCCATTTATTTACGGTAAATTAGAAGGGCGTGGTCTTGCAACTACCATTAAAGCGGCTAAGAAATTAGTTGAACGTGAAGCGCCGGAAGTTTGGGATGTACTCGACGATGTTATTCGTGAACACCCAGTTATGCTTAACCGTGCACCTACACTTCACCGTTTGGGTATTCAAGCGTTTGAACCTACCCTAATTGAAGGTAAAGCAATTCAGCTTCACCCACTCGTTTGTGCGGCATATAACGCCGACTTCGATGGTGACCAAATGGCTGTACACGTACCTTTGACTATTGAAGCTCAGCTTGAAGCTCGTGCTTTGATGATGTCTACCAATAACATTCTTTCACCTGCAAATGGTGAGCCGATCATCGTACCTTCACAGGACGTTGTATTAGGTCTTTATTATTTGACACGTGATAAAGTGAACGGACGCGGTGAAGGCATGCTTTTCACCAGCCCACATGAAGCAGAAAAAGCGTACCGTACAGGTAATGCTGAGCTGCATTCACGGGTTAAAGTTCGTATCACTGAATATGATATCGCTGAAGATGGCAGCAAGTCTGAAAGAGTTACCTTAACGGATACTACCGTTGGACGTGCAATTTTCTCGTTAATCCTGCCAAAAGGGTTACCGTTCGAAATCATTAACCAAGCTATGGGTAAAAAGCAAATTTCTAAATTGCTGAATGCTTGTTACCGTACTTTGGGCTTGAAAGATACGGTTATCGCGGCTGACCAAGTTATGTATACAGGTTTCCACTACGCAATGATTGCGGGTGCATCTGTAGGTATTGACGACATGGTTATCCCTGCTGCCAAGAAAGAAATCATCGACGAGGCTGAAGCCGAAGTTATCGAGATTCAAGAGCAATTCCAAAATGGTCTTGTAACTGCAGGTGAGCGATACAACAAAGTTATCGATATTTGGTCAAATGCGAACGAAAAGGTCGCAAAAGCCATGATGGATAACTTGAAAACAGAAACAGTTATCAACCGTGACGGTGAAGAAGAAGAGCAATCTTCATTCAACTCAGTTTACATGATGGCCGATTCAGGTGCTCGTGGTAGTGCTGCACAGATTCGTCAATTGGCGGGTATGCGTGGTCTGATGGCGAAACCAGATGGTTCAATCATTGAAACACCGATTACAGCAAACTTCCGTGAAGGTCTAAACGTACTTCAGTACTTTATTTCTACTCACGGTGCTCGTAAAGGTTTGGCCGATACCGCATTGAAAACTGCTAACTCGGGTTACCTAACTCGTCGTCTAGTTGATGTTGCACAAGATTTAGTTATTACTAAAGCTGATTGCGGCACGTTTGAAGGTGTAACAATGACTCCACTTATTGAAGGTGGTGACGTTGTTGAACCGTTACGCGAACGTGTGTTGGGTCGAGTTGTAGCAGAAGACGTTGTTAAACCTGGTACTGATGAAGTATTAGTAGAGCGTAACCAGATTCTAGATGAAGCGCTGGTTGATATGCTTGAAGCAAACTCTGTTGACCAAATGAAAGTACGCTCTGTTATCACTTGTGATAACGACTTCGGTGTATGTGCTAACTGTTATGGTCGTGACCTAGCCCGCGGTAATATCGTTGGTATGGGTGAGTCGGTTGGTGTTATTGCAGCACAATCTATCGGTGAACCAGGTACACAGCTTACCATGCGTACATTCCACATCGGTGGTGCGGCATCAAGAGCGTCTGCTGAAAACAGTGTTCAGGTTAAGAGTGATGGTAACTTAAAACTTCATAATGCGAAGTTTGTACGTAACTCTGATAACAAAGTTGTTATTGTTTCTCGTTCAACTGAATTGACTATGATTGATAGTCAAGGTCGTGAGCGTGAGCGTTATAAAGTGCCTTATGGTGCCATCCTTACTATTGATGATGGTGCAAGCGTATCAGCTGGCGACATTGTTGCTAACTGGGACCCACATAGTCACCCAATCGTTCTTGAGAGAGAAGCGAAGATC
This sequence comes from Alteromonas sp. 5E99-2, assembly GCF_017368475.1. Taxonomy (GTDB): domain Bacteria; phylum Pseudomonadota; class Gammaproteobacteria; order Enterobacterales; family Alteromonadaceae; genus Alteromonas_F. The sequence continues at coordinate 4,424 of NZ_JAFNJE010000007.1, read as the reverse complement.
AGTTTTGCTGACATAGATGACAGCAACACAGAAATGCAACAAGACGAACTTACTGGTTTGACCCGTGTTGTAGTTAAAGATCTTGCTAAGGTTAACACTAAAGAGCCTAAGCTTATTCTTGATAGCGATGAGCATGGCTTACAAGAAATTCGTTTACCAAGCTTTACGACAATCGAAGCCATTGATGGAAAAATTGCAAATGCAGGTGATGTATTAGCACGTATTCCTCAAGAGAGTTCGAAAACTCGTGATATTACGGGTGGTCTACCTCGCGTTGCCGATCTATTCGAAGCGCGTAAGCCTAAAGAGCCTGCAATATTAGCTGAAGTATCGGGTACCATTGGTTTCGGTAAAGAAACTAAAGGTAAGAAACGTCTAGTTATTACACCTAAAGACGGCGATCCGTACGAAGAAATGATTCCTAAGTGGCGTCAACTAAACGTATTTGAAGGTGAGTCGGTAGAAAAAGGTGAAGTTATTGCTGATGGTCCTGAGTCTCCACATGACATATTACGTCTACGTGGTATCAGTGCCGTTTCTAACTATATCGTTAATGAAGTACAAGAAGTTTACCGCCTACAAGGGGTGAAAATTAACGATAAGCATATCGAAGTTGTTATTAGACAAATGCTTCGTAAGTGCATGATTACTGCTCCTGGAGACAGCCGTTTCCTTGAGGGTGAACAAGTTGAAGTATCAGCAGTTAAGATAGCGAATCGAGAATTAGAACGCCAAGGCAAGCTACCTGTTTTGTATGAAACACAGCTACTAGGTATTACGAAAGCATCACTGTCTACTGAGTCGTTTATATCTGCGGCCTCTTTCCAAGAAACCACTCGTGTTCTTACGGAAGCAGCGGTTCAAGGTAAAGAAGATGATTTACGTGGTCTGAAAGAAAACGTAATCGTTGGTCGACTTATTCCAGCGGGTACTGGTTTCTCTTACCATCAGAAACGTGCAGAGCAGCGCGCATCTGAAATGGCTGAGATGTCTGTATCTGCGGAAGAAGCAGAGCAAGCTCTATCTGAAGCATTAAATGCTGAAGTAGAGCAAGACGGTCAAGAGTAATTATTGTACAGGAGACTGTATAATTCTTGACACAGCGGTACTTGATCTTTAATATTCCGCGACCAAATTTTGGTCGCGGTTTTTCTTTATATATAAAGGTCGAGCAAAAAACCGTGTGAATGACCCGACGAATGTTGGGTTTTTGTAGTTTTTTAATCAGGAGCTAGTTAATGGCAACAGTTAACCAGTTAGTGCGCAAGCCCCGCAAAAAGCCCGTTGAAAAAAGCAACGTAGCTGCATTGCAAGCTTGTCCACAACGTCGTGGTGTATGTACTCGTGTATATACTACTACGCCAAAGAAACCAAACTCAGCACTGCGTAAAGTATGTCGTGTGCGTCTAACCAATGGTTTTGAAGTTTCTTCATACATTGGTGGTGAAGGCCACAACTTGCAAGAGCATAGTGTTGTACTAATTCGTGGTGGTCGTGTTAAAGACTTACCAGGTGTGCGTTATCACACCGTACGCGGCACATTAGATTGCGCTGGCGTAAACGATCGTAAACAAGCCCGTTCTAAATACGGTGCGAAGAAGCCTAAGTCTTAACGGTACTCCGTTAGTAAGGCCAAACTGAATAATTATTGTTTTGGGTTATACCTGAAAGTCTACGGAGATTTAAGATGCCAAGAAGACGAGTCGTAGGTCAAAGAAAGATCCTACCTGATCCTAAGTTCGGATCACAGTTACTAGCTAAATTTATGAACGTTGTTATGTTGGACGGTAAAAAGTCCACAGCTGAAAAAATCGTTTACGGTGCGCTTGATATAGTTGCTGAAAAAACTAGCAAAGACCATCTTGACGTGTTCGAAGAAGCACTAGACAACATCCGCCCTACTGTCGAGGTTAAATCTCGTCGTGTTGGTGGTTCAACGTACCAAGTACCAGTTGAAGTTCGTCCAGTTCGTCGTAACGCGTTAGGTATGCGTTGGTTAGTAGAAGCTGCGCGTAAACGTGGTGAGAAATCAATGGCTCAGCGCCTAGCTGCAGAAATGCTCGATGCAGCGGATAACAAAGGTTCTGCGGTTAAGAAACGTGAAGACGTTCACCGTATGGCTGATGCGAACAAAGCGTTCGCGCATTACCGTTGGTAATCAAGGTTTAAGGAATAAGAAACCGCTATGCCTCGTAAAACTCCTATCGAACGATATCGCAATATTGGTATTGTTGCTCATGTGGACGCGGGTAAAACCACGACCACAGAGCGTGTTTTGTTCTATACAGGTTTATCTCACAAAATTGGTGAGGTTCACGACGGTGCTGCAACCATGGATTGGATGGAGCAAGAACAAGAGCGAGGCATAACTATTACCTCGGCTGCTACTACCTGCTTTTGGCAAGGTATGCAGAAACAGTTCGACCAACACCGCATCAACATTATTGACACTCCAGGACACGTAGACTTCACTATTGAAGTTGAACGTTCTTTGCGAGTTTTAGATGGTGCGGTTGTTGTATTTTGCGGTTCTTCAGGTGTAGAGCCTCAATCTGAAACCGTATGGCGTCAAGCCGATAAATACGAAGTACCTCGTTTAGTGTTCGTTAATAAGATGGACAGAGCAGGTGCTGACTTCGAGCGTGTTGTGGAGCAAATCCGCAAGCGATTAGGGGCGACTTGTGTTCCTATTCACCTAAACATTGGTGCTGAAGAAGAGTTTCAAGGTGTCATCGACCTTATCAAGATGAAAGCAATTAATTGGAATGCTGAAGACTTAGGTATGACATTTACCTATGAAGACATTCCTGCTGAGCTATTAGAAAATGCGCGGCAATACCGCACCGAGCTTGTAGAAGCAGCTGCGGAAGCAAATGACGACTTAATGAACGCCTATTTGGAAGGCGAAGAGTTAAGCGAAGAACAAATTATTGAAGGTTTGCGAACACGTACGTTAAATAACGAAATTGTGCTTGCGACCTGCGGTAGTGCATTTAAGAACAAAGGTGTTCAAGCGGTGCTCGACGCTGTTGTTCAGTTTTTGCCATCGCCTACAGAGGTGAAAGCAATCACGGGTGTACTAGACGATAAAAATGAAACTGAAGCAGAACGTCAATCAAGCGATGATGAACCTTTCTCTGCATTAGCATTTAAAATTGCTACAGACCCTTTCGTTGGAACCTTAACCTTCTTCCGTTGTTATTCGGGTGTGGTGAAAACCGGCGACACTATATACAACCCTGTGAAAGGAAAACGAGAGCGTTTTGGGCGAATTGTTCAAATGCATTCTAAAGACCGAGAAGAGCTTAAAGAAGTTCGTGCGGGAGATATTGCCGCAGCTATTGGTCTTAAAGATGTTACTACGGGTGACACACTATGTGACCCAAGTAATATTATTACCCTTGAGCGTATGGAATTCCCAGATCCTGTAATTTCTATTGCGGTAGAGCCTCGCTCTCAAGCAGATCAAGAAAAAATGGGCATTGCGCTAGGAAAATTAACTGCTGAAGACCCCTCTTTTAAAGTTAAAACAGATGATGAAACCGGTCAGACAATTATTTCTGGAATGGGTGAGCTACACCTTGATATTATTGTCGACAGAATGAAACGAGAATTTAGTGTCGAATGTAACGTAGGTAAGCCTCAAGTTGCCTATCGTGAAACGATTCGTTCAGCGGTTGAAGTTGAAGGTAAATTTGTTCGTCAGTCGGGAGGAAGAGGGCAATTTGGTCATGTGTGGCTTAAGATTGAACCTCAAGAAGAAGGCGCAGGCTACGAGTTTGTTAACGATATCGTTGGCGGTGTGGTGCCAAAAGAATTCATTCCTGCGGTAGACAAAGGCATTCAAGAACAGATGCGTAGCGGCGTGTTAGCAGGTTATCCTGTTCTAGATGTAAAGGTTACTTTGTACGATGGTTCGTATCATGATGTTGACTCTTCTGAAATGGCGTTTAAAATCGCGGGGTCGATGGGCTTTAAAAAAGGTTCAGCAGAAGCTGATCCAGTTTTATTAGAACCAACCATGAAAGTGGAAGTCACTACCCCAGAAGATTGGATGGGTGATGTTGTTGGCGACTTAAATCGCCGTCGCGGTATGATAGATGGAATGGAAGATGGTATTGCCGGCGTAAAAATTGTACGTGCGAAAGTACCATTGTCTGAAATGTTTGGGTATGCCACAGATTTGCGTTCACAAACGCAAGGAAGAGCGTCATACTCAATGGAATTTTTTAATTATTCGGAAACGCCAAATGCAGTAGCAAAGGCGATTATCGAATCTAGAGTTTAAATTGAAGGTTCGGTCCGGTCTGTTTTGGGTCGGACTTTTAACATTAGGAAACGAGAGAAATGGCAAAAGAAAAGTTTGAACGCACAAAACCCCATGTCAACGTAGGTACAATTGGACACGTTGACCATGGTAAAAC
>NZ_JAFNJE010000079.1 GCF_017368475.1 Alteromonas sp. 5E99-2 | reverse complement strand
CCAATGATTACTGGCAAAATCGGTCTCGGCCCGATAGGTCAAACCTGAATTTCGGTATGCAATAAAACCTGCAGCGCCCCGTAATTCGGTCAAATTAGGCATTCTAAAACCCAAAAGGCCCGGCCCTCATGGAAAACTTCCTGTTCCAAGCCACCATCTATCTCGGTGCAGCCGTTATCGCAGTTCCCTTTGCAGCCCGTATGGGGCTGGGATCGGTGTTGGGATATCTAGCAGCTGGGATTGTGATTGGGCCGGTAACGGGACTGGTTGGAACCGAAACCCAAGAACTCCAACACTTCGCCGAGTTCGGCGTTGTGATGATGCTATTCCTAATCGGTCTCGAACTTGAACCGCGTGTGCTATGGAATATGCGCGACAGGTTGATCGGGTTGGGCGGACTTCAGATTTCGCTGACCACGGCGCTTGTGATGGGCGGGGCCATGGCCATGGGCTATGCGTGGAATGTCGGTCTTGCGATTGGGATGA
>NZ_JAFNJE010000078.1 GCF_017368475.1 Alteromonas sp. 5E99-2 | reverse complement strand
AAAGACGGTTATGCCGGGTTGCAAGATGATCAACACGCCAATGAAACCCACGCCAATTGCGACCCAACGACGCCAGCCCACGGCCTCACCCAAGATGGGACCAGAGAGAGCGGCGACCAACAACGGGAAACTCGCGAAAATTGCGTGACTTTCGACAAGTCCAAGCAGCACAAAGCCTTGGACCATGACGCAGATTTCTGCGGCAAGCAAAAGACCTCTGAACAATTGAATGGCAGGCTGTTTTGAGGCGGCAGCGGCCCGGATTGACCCGGCTTGGCGACGCGCGATTGCGATGACGAAGGCCGCGAAGAACCAGTAGCGGATCATCACGATCATCAGCACGTTGTATTCGCCTGCAAGGTGGCGCGAAATGCCATCTTGTATCGCGAACACGAAGGTTGTGCAGATCATAAAAAGAATGCCGAGGCGCGTGTTGTTGCTTTGCATTATTCTTCTTTCACAGCGCGGGTCATGTGACGTTTGCGGCCAAAGCCGGG
>NZ_JAFNJE010000077.1 GCF_017368475.1 Alteromonas sp. 5E99-2 | reverse complement strand
CTGCTTCTGTCGAATCGGTGAGGACCGCAAGCTGATCATACCCGACACCGCGATGCCGATCTGCGATAGCAATTGCCAAAGCGGCATCGACTCGCGGAGCGATTCCCCGTTCGTCCATGACAACAAAGTCATTTCCCAGTCCATGCATCTTCATAAACGGGATTTTGGTGGCGTTTTTTTGGTTCATATAGGGGCATATAGACAAGGATCGCACTGTTATCCAGATGGAGGCGAATTTGGGGTTGACCCTGTTGGCCACTCTTTCTAGAAGCGCCCCCAGTGGGCCGTTAGCTCAGTTGGTAGAGCAACTGACTTTTAATCAGTAGGTCGATGGTTCGAACCCATCACGGCTCACCACTTTTTCAATGACTTAGCCATGATGCTTGGTAGGTCGCGCTGGTAGTTGTCACCACATAGTCACCGCAGCGACAAGAACTTAATTTAAGTGATACCACAAATTGCAAGCAATCGAATCAGTCGGTTGTCCATGTCAGGCCTTTGGACAAAATTTGGATGCCCTG
>NZ_JAFNJE010000076.1 GCF_017368475.1 Alteromonas sp. 5E99-2 | reverse complement strand
GACTTAAGCTTTGACTTTACCGATACCGGCTCAGAGATAGCGGGCGTATTTAATTACGACAGTAGCTTGTTTGAAGCTTCGACGGTAGCGCAAATTGCGCAGTTGTTTGTTGCGTTAACTGAGCAAGTATTAGCGTCACCGGATGTCCCGTTAGCTCAATTATCATTACCAGTGCACAGTGAAAGCCAAGGTAAAGGGATTGATTTCTCACATGACAATGTCTTGTCTCTATTCCAAAGCAGTGTTGAGCGTCATGGCAATGCAATTGCGGTTACTGATGGTGACAATAGTCTAGGTTATGAAGCATTGGATGCACGTGCAACTGCGTTAGCAGGGCAGCTACAAGCTCATGGCGTTAGTCATGGCGACTGTGTAGGTATTCTTGCTGAGCGTAGTTGTGACTTTGTGGTTGGGGTATTAGCGGTATTAAAATCAGGCGGAATGTACTTACCGTTAGACAGTAAGCAGCCGGCTCAGCGCATACAGTTTCAACTGATAGACAGTGCAGCCAAGGTGGTCTTAACGACAGCAGA
>NZ_JAFNJE010000075.1 GCF_017368475.1 Alteromonas sp. 5E99-2 | reverse complement strand
CTTGGCCACGCACTTTACATGAAAGCCATTCATGCAGGTAAAACTAAGAATGATAGAATCGATGCGCTTAAAATCGCCAAACTCATGCGCGGGGGGAACTTCCCTCTTGCTTATGCTTATCCCAAAGAGCATCGTTCTATCAGAGATGCATTAAGGAGGCGCACCCACATCATGCGTATGAGTGCTCAGCTCAAGGCTCATGTGTCCAGCACCGTCAGCCAATATAATCTACCTGCGCCTGAAACACGATTAAACCTGCAAAACTCGCCCTCCAGGCAACAAATGCATCTCTTCTTTCCTGATGAGGCTGTGCAAAAGAGTATGGATTTAAATCTCAACATCATCGATACCATGGTGCATGAAATCTATAAAATTGAGCCTTACGTGAAGCTTAAAGCCCAGTTCCACAAGGGCAGTGACTTCCATATTCTAAAGTCCTTTCCTAGCATTGGTAAAATACTGGCGCTCACTATTTTATACGAAGTGGGTGACATACAACGCTTCGATCGCGTTCAGCAATTTGCGTCTTACGCTCGACTA
>NZ_JAFNJE010000074.1 GCF_017368475.1 Alteromonas sp. 5E99-2 | reverse complement strand
TATCTCTTGCTGGCGTCGCAACCCTTCCAGTTTGGTCTCCAATCCGGCAAGTTCAGTCTTATAAAGCCCGATCAAATCAGCATTTGAATTGGACGCACGATCCAAAGTTTCCCTGCGGAGCGCAAGAATGGACCGTTCTTCTTCCTTCAGGCGGTCCGCAAATGCGGCGCCGTCCGGATGGATAAACGGATCGGGGAATGCGATCTCTGCGGCCTCGGATAATTCGGCTTCAAGGCGGGCAGCCCGAGCCTTGAGGCGTGCCAGTTCGACTTGAGTGCCACGCAGTGACGTGAACTGCCTGATCCCGTTTGTTTCGTCCACTGTTTCGGCGCTGAGGCGAGTTTGCCCACCTGCCAACGCGATCGCTTTCATCGGGGTCAGCTCGGGTTGCCATGGATATGCGCCCGGATCGTTGACTGCGCCAAGCACGTAAAACGGGCGGTACTCGGCGATCTGCACCGAAACTTCAGGCAACTGGAACAGACCCGCGTTCGACTGCAACGCCTCAGCTATTTGGTTTCCCAACGCATCGACAGTCTG
>NZ_JAFNJE010000073.1 GCF_017368475.1 Alteromonas sp. 5E99-2 | reverse complement strand
TAGTCGAGCGTAAGACGCAAATTGCTGAACGCGATCGAAGCGTTGTATGTCACCCACTTCGTATAAAATAGTGAGCGCCAGTATTTTACCAATGCCAGGAAAGGACTTTAGAATATGGAAGTCACTGCCCTTGTGGCACTGGGCTTTAAGCTTCACGTAATGCTCAATTTTATAGATTTCATGCACCATGGTATCGATGATGTTGAGGTTTAAATCCATACTCTTTTGCACAGCCTCATCAGGAAAGAAGTGATGCATTTGCTGCCTGGCGGGGGAGTTTTGCAGGTTTAATCGTGTTTCAGGCGCAGGTAGATTATATTGGCTGACGGTGCTGTAGACATGAGCCTTGAGCTGAGCACTCATACGCATGATGTGGGTGCGCCTCCTTAATGCATCTCTGATAAAACGATGCTCTTTGGGATAAGCATAAGCAAGAGGGAAGTTACCCCCGCGCATGAGTTTGGCGATTTTAAGCGCATCGATTCTATCATTCTTAGTTTTACCTGCATGAATGGCTTTCATGTAAAGTGCGTGGCCAAG
>NZ_JAFNJE010000072.1 GCF_017368475.1 Alteromonas sp. 5E99-2 | reverse complement strand
AGCCGCGCGGGATAAGATCATGGCGACCAAGACCGACAAAAAAGGCCTTGTGATCGTCAACACGGGCAAGGGCAAAGGCAAATCGTCTGCAGCCTTCGGGATGATCTTCCGTTGCATCGCACACGACATGAAATGCGCCGTGGTCCAGTTCATCAAAGGCGGCATGTCCACCGGCGAGCGCGACTTGATCCTGTCGAAATTCTCAGACGAATGCGCGTTCCACACCATGGGCGAGGGCTTCACTTGGGAAACCCAAGACAAAAGCCGCGACACCGAAATGGCGCAGGCCGCATGGGCCAAAGCGAAAGAGCTGATTTTGGACGAGACCAACACTATGGTCCTGCTCGACGAAATCAACATCGCGATCCGCTACGACTACGTGGACATAAACGAAGTGGTCGAATTCCTCGCAACCAAGAAACCCGACATGACCCACGTGGTGCTGACTGGGCGGAACGCACATGCGGACCTGATCGAAATTGCTGACTTGGTGACGGAAATGGAGCTGGTCAAGCACCCGTTCCGGTCAGGGATCAAGGCGCAAATTG
>NZ_JAFNJE010000071.1 GCF_017368475.1 Alteromonas sp. 5E99-2 | reverse complement strand
ACGGTTTTGGTTGACGGACGCGTTGGCGAATAGACCCGTTGCGAGCGAACCATCAAGTGGTTGTGCTTCGCCGCAGCTTCCTGATGTTTCCGTTTCTACAGCGTCTGTATCGGTGTCCTCGGTAATCACGACTGCTGCACCGGCTGTGAGCGCCTCTTGCTCAGACCGCCCGATACGTACAAAGGCTGTCAGTGGCGCGCCATCGTAGCTTTTGACCGCAACGCAATATGTTCCTGCATCGAGCTGCGTTTCCGCACGTGCCGCACCGCCCCCACCGCTGTCGTCGTCTGACAAAAGAACGCTGCCTGTTGCGTCAAAGAGTTCGAGCAGTGGATCACCTGCGCCGCGACCTTGGGCCTCAAGCCGGACATCGGTTGTGCCAGAAAGCGTGAAAAGGCCAACATATTGGTTGCCACCGAGGACAAGCGCCATCTGTTCTTGGTGCGTGTCGGATGTGGAGATGTCTGAGCTTGCTTCGCTCCCGCCGATCCATTGTCCGTCGCCAACGCCACACATGTCCTGCGCAAAGGCGGGGGATGCCATGGTCAGCGTTGCAGTTGCTAAAGCGA
>NZ_JAFNJE010000070.1 GCF_017368475.1 Alteromonas sp. 5E99-2 | reverse complement strand
TTACCTGCGCCTGAATTAGCCAACATCAATACGTATGAAGCACCTGAGGGTGACACAGAAATTGCCCTTGCGGGTATTTGGCAAGAGGTATTGGGTGTTGAGCAAGTAGGGCGGCATGATAATTTCTTTGCATTGGGTGGGCATTCTTTAGCTGTTATGCAAGTGAAGTCAGAAATACATAAGCAAACTGGTTATGAGTTATCTGTTCGTAATTTATTTGAAACGCCGAATATTAGTTCGCTAGCTTCATCTTTACCAAGTGATCTTTTTAGTAAAGATAATGAGAAATCTAAACGTGTCGCCAAAATGGCATCATTATTTGAAGAATTCGAGATATAAAATGTCAATTAACGAAGTTCAATTAGCAAAAAAGTTTATTAATTTACATCAAAAAGATCAGGTTAAGCTGTTAAATAAATTAAAACAACACGAATTAAACTTTTTAGATCTACCAATCGTTAAATCGACAGCGGATCATGTAGATAATATACCCTTGTCTTATGCCCAAACAGGGTTGTGGTTAACATGGCAGCTTAATCCAGAAAGCGCGGCGTATAACATGTCGGGTGT
>NZ_JAFNJE010000006.1 GCF_017368475.1 Alteromonas sp. 5E99-2 | reverse complement strand
ATTTCTGCTGCTTTATCACTCCTTTATGTAGAGTAACTACACTACAGTCGTTCTGCATTGCATAAATAGGGCACAAACCGCTGCAAAATTGTACATCAAAGATCAACACGCCCTAGTAATAACCCGATGCTTTCATTTGTTTTTCGGCAATAGCTTGGCTAGCTTTTAGTGCTTCATCTACGGTTAACTGTTCGCGTACAACTTGATCAATTAAATCCGCTACTTGATTCCCTATTGCAGGAAATTCTTTAATACTGGCGTATTGAATCCCTAAGTAAGGTTTTGCTTTTGAATTTTGGTATTTTGCGCCGCTTGCTTCTATGGTACTTAAGGTAATTGCGCTATAAGGGACTTTGATATCACTAAAACGAGTATCATAAGTTGAATAGCGAGTACCAGAGGGAACGGAATAAATGCCTTTGTTACGGGCAATATGTTTGATGTACTCTTTTGATGTTGCCCAAGTAATGAATTTGGTTGCTTCTAGTTTATGTTTTGAAGAGGTGGGAATTGCAAAAGCCCAAGTCCAAAACCACTCAGAAGGCGCAGACAAATAGCCACTCGGCGCTTTGGTAACGGCTACATCTTCACTCACTTGGGATGTGTTTGGATTAAACAAGGTGCCGGCAGCAACACTTGAGTCTATCCATATCGCACAACGTCCGCTTGAAAATAGCGTAAGTAGCTCATTGAATCCCTTATTACTTGTTTCTGCTGGTCCATAGTTTTTGGTTAAGAGAATGTAAACTTCAAGTGCTTTTTTCCATTGAGGAGTATTAAGCTGAGGCCGCCAATCGCTGTCAAACCACGTTCCGCCATAACTTTGAGCAATAGTGCTGATTAACGCGATACTTTCTCCCCAACTTGGTTTACCTCGCAAACATATTCCTGAAACGCCATCCTCGATTTGATGTAATTGCTTTGAATATTCGATGAGCGTTTCGTAAGTAAACTGAATTGGTAGCGACAGACCTGCTTTTAAGAAGAGATCTTTTCGATAGTACAAAACCGAACTTTCAGCGTTAATGGGTAAGCCGTAAAAGTTACCGCTAATAGAAAGTACGTTTCTAACTGGTTTTACAATGTCCTCGATATCATAGCTTTTCGGCAGGTTTTCCAACGCAGTTAGCCATTGTTGTTTAGCCCAAATGGGAGTTTCATACGCACCAATGGTCATTACGTCAAATTGGCCATCGGACAATGCTAAATCCGTTAAAACCCGAGTGCGTAGTGTCGTTTCATTCATTAAACGCCATTCTAAATGCACTGTGGGGTTTTGCTCTTCATATAATTTAGACACTTCTTTCAATAATAAAATATCTATAGAGTCAACGGCTCCAATGACTAGCTTTGTGGTTAAATCCGATTTTTGACTTGAAGGGAAAAAGCCATATTTTGCTAAAATAGTGTCAAGGGTGCCATCAGCGGTAATGTGCTGTAGCCCTGAGTTGAAGGCTTTCAATAAAATTGTATTTCGAGGTGATTCATTCGAAAAATTAATGTGAAATTGCTGGTCAGCGATAGTCGTAGGTAAAAATTCTAATTTGCCTATTAAATGAGGGCGACGAGATACAATAAGGTCGCCAGCGCTAAACTTATCAATAATGGCGAAATTAGTTCTTTGTGCGGCTACAACATCGATGTTTTGAAGTTCGTTTACAACCCATTGTATGCTGGATTCAGGGACATACTCTTTTACATCGGTTAAATCACTTCCTCTCACCATACTAAACTGAAACTTGTTCACATTCATTAATTGTTGAAGTATGGGAGTGCTTGTATTGGCGTATAAAGGCTGGGGGTTATCAATTCTTTTTAACAGACCCATTTGACCTGCGGGAAATGGTTGCGATAACCACTTGTTGCTTTTAAGTTGGTTTGATGATGAAAGTGTTAGATAACCATCTAAGCGACCATCCAGAACAAGTTTTTTTGCGCGAGCTAAAGGATAAAAGTCGATATCTACTTCATAACCAGAGCGTTCAAATGCATGTTGCAGAACTTCGTAGACGTAACCTTGATTTGATTGAGACTGGGATATATAAGGTATTTTTTCAGCAGCAGCGATATAGACTTTTTCGTTAGCCAGTGTTGTTTTTGTTGGGCTCAACGAGACGGCTAAAAAAAGAGGGAAAAAAAATAGAGATCGTAACAACATATTATAGATGATATTTCCAATCTGTATCGGGTCTTTATCTATAATAGCAGTTGTACGTAATTTGGCCTGATTATTTATGTGAATCGGCCCAATGGCATGTGTGCTTTTAAAATGTGAAAGGGATTACTCTGCTTTGTTGTTCGAATAAGGCATATTCTCATTTAAAAGATATTGTTTATTTTGAGGGCGTTGTTTTTTGCTTGTATGTAACGCCATTTTCGCAAATAAATCGCTGCTGTTATTAACGGCGCTAACCTTCTTTTTTTCTACCATCTGCCCGATGCCCAATATTTTTTCATTTGCGAAGGCGCTTTGTCCTAACGTCGCGCACATAGACAGTGCAACTGAAACGAATTTAACTTTTCGTAAAATATCACTCATTTGAGTATCCATTCATCGTAACTTTGAAAGGGAAAACGGCTCCGTATCAGGAGCCGTTTAAGAGTGCAGAGCATTGCTCTACGACCATGTTGAAAAGTTCAGCATGATGCAAATTAAAATCATTAGATTCTTTCATTTAACACTGTTGCAATTGGGCTGGCAGAAAGATCATTTTCTGAAATCCACGCAGATAGAGTCTTGCCATCTTGCTCGGGGTTTGCTAATTCTGACTTAGGCATTTTTTTCACAAGCAATGTACCTGTTTCAACTGCGTCACTCAGCATTGCTGTGCGAATTAAACTGTTGCCGTTACAACTGATACCCGAGTAGTAATCACGTAGCTTCATATTGTAATCAGATTGTACTGTACGCATTTTCTTTCTAAGTTCACCTTTGTCATCTGCTTTGATGATTGTGCAAATGTTTGCAAGTGCTTCAGATACGTCCTGAGCTTGAGCTGGAACAGAAAAACCTAGAGTAGCAGTCGCTAGGATTAGAGAAGTTTTAACAATTTTCAACATGGTTAAGTCCTCGTAAGAGATTATTAGTAATAGTTAATTAAATTCTGACGTCAGGTTGTTAGCCTTTCGATGGGGTGTATTAAAGACAAAAAATGAAAATAGAAAAACAGCAATAGTGATACTTAGGTATTTCTTTTAATAACCATAGAATTTTGTCGTTTATTTATTGCCGCTGCAAAGTAATAACCAATTAAAACTGAATAAACTGGTCTTCGGCTATCGTTAAATAGGAGAGTTTAGAGTGCTCTTTAACTGTAATTGTGCGAATAAAGCACTAATCGCTCACTGTGTGAGCAATTAATAGGCCAACTGTAAAAAAAGTGAAAACTAAGCTTGCGCACCTAATTTTGCTATGTATAATACGCCCCACTTGAGCAGCAAAGAGCAGTACGCACTAAGCTAACTCAATAAATCCGGACGCGGGATGGAGCAGTCTGGTAGCTCGTCGGGCTCATAACCCGAAGGTCGTTGGTTCGAATCCAGCTCCCGCAACCACTTCAACATGTCCTATGTTGAAGTTTAAAAAACACAAAAAAATTCATTATTTATAGTTAATCATTTAACTCTGTATTGTTTTATAGCAATCTTCAGAATTCCTTTCGTAAATACTTACAAACCTGTATTAAACGTGGGGCTGAAAGCTAGAAAATACCGACTCAATCATCATTGTTATATCATTTTTGTTTGTACAATTTTTTGAATACATCACTAACCCCATAATTTGCATTTGAAGCCATTTACCTAACAGTTCTGGGTTAGCTTCTTGTTTTAACAATCCCTGCTGTCGAGCTTGTGTAAACAACTCGCAGAATTTTTGTTCCATCTTTTCAAGTCCAGCCAAAGCATGAGCATGTAAGTGTTCTGGGCCTGTTTCCGTTTCAGATACCGTTTTTACCAGCAAACAAACTCGACAATTTTCTAACTTTCCATCTACAAAAATATAATCAGTCACAAAGTTATAAAGAGCGTCTAAAGGCGTTTTTGCTAATTCGTTGTAATCGTCTATTTTTTTCAGGCTTTGCTCTACATAACAATCAATAACTTGTAAAAATAACCCTTCTTTACTGCCAAAACCTGCGTAAATGCTACCTGGGCGCATATCGAGCTTGTCTTGTAAGTCGCGCATTTTTGTTCCTTGGAATCCTTTTTGCCAGAACAGCTCGGTTGCTTTGTTTAATGCATCAGCAGGTTTGTATTTCATTGGGTGCCTAAAATAACAATTTGAACATTTGTTCAAATTTAACTTGAACAAGTGTTCAAGTCCAGTTATCTTTGTTCTTCCTAAAGTGAGTTAATGATAACAAGGTCCAATAATGAGTAATTTTGAACTTCATAATATAGATACCGCACCAGATGCAGCTAAGCCGTTGTTAGATAAGTCTATAAAAGGCTTTGGTATGATCCCTAATTTACATGCAGTAATGGCTGAATCCCCTGTTTTACTAGAAGGTTATCAAACGCTGCACAGCCTAGCGCAAAAGTCGTCTTTTAATAAAGATGAATTAACCGTAGTCTGGCAAACCATTAATGTAGAACATGCTTGCCATTATTGTGTTCCTGCTCATACTGCTATTGCGAAAATGATGGAAGTGGATGACGGTATTACTGAAGCGTTGCGTACACAAAGCCCGCTTCAATCGCCAAAGCTTGAAACGTTGAGAACCACTGTGCTTCTGATAGTGAGAAATAGAGGTGTGGTTGATAATACTGATCTTGAGTTGTTTTATGCTGCAGGTTTCACCAAGCAGAATTTGCTCGATATTATTTTAGTGTTGGGACAAAAAGTAATGAGTAATTATACCAATCATTTAGCTGAAACACCGATAGATGAAAAGTTCTCAATGTTTGCGTGGGCTAAGTAACCTATAAAAGTTAACTGAAACTCAATAAACCCCGCTTAATTCAAAAAGCGGGAGTTTATTTTTTACTAACGCCTTTTCTTTCTCTATCGTATTCTTTATATGCTTTTTTTTCTGCATTTTTACACTGATTGTATTGCTCTTCTGATACAGCGTTTTCAATGCACTGGCCTTCTTGAACGCTCTGTCCAAATTGATACAACTGCTGATTACTGCAACTCGTTAACACAACAGATAAAGATGCAATGATTAAACGTACTTTCATAGATTTTCCTAAATGTGTTCCATGTTTACGTTATTCAGATGAAAAAACAACCACTAAGTTCAGTTTTTGTAATGAAAGATAAGTTCTTTACGCTCATCCATCCATAAAGGGTATTTAGCCATTACCTTAGTAAACATAACACTTTGTAGGTAAGTGTTTAGCCATTGTCTAAGGTTTGGGTAAGGTGATTGCAAATACCACTGACGTTCTACACGGGCAAATTGGCGAATAAAAGGGAGTAGGGCGATATCGGCAAAACTTTCCTTATCGGATATTAAAAAAGAATGGTGTTGTAAACGTTGCTCTAATTCTAACAAATAAGGTTCACACTTTTGTCTGGATTCAATCAAATTACTTTCTTTGTAACGCTTGGCGCATTTGTATTTTTCTAATACGTTTTTGAATTCAGTATCAAAGCGAGACACTAGGCGAAACATTTCGGGCAAAGCATCTGTATTATCTTTATGCAATAGGTCATTAGGATCACTTTGGGCTAAAGCCCAGAGCATGACTTCTATACTTTCCTCAATAACGCATTCACCTGCCTCACCGTCCTCACTGTCGGTTACCACTAACACAGGAACTGTGCCTTTAGGTGAACTTATTAGCATTTCAGGTGGTTTATTGCTTAATACTAAATCTCGTAATAGCACCGATTTTCGCGATTTATATATAGCGATTCTGGCTCGCATTGCGTAAGGGCAATGTCTTAATGAGTAAAGTATGGGGTAACTTGAGGTGTGATTCATTTTAGGAGGCAATACTCAAGGTTAATATTAATAGGGAATAAGGCGTGTTGAATTTTAAAACCAATTATTGATATTCGCTAAGTCATTCTTCAGTGGTTGGTAAAAGCGCTTTTAACCCTTCATACCATGCTAATAGTGCAACAGTTCCATGAGTTTCATTTTCAAAGAACTGCTGCTCTGCAAAACCATCAGTGTTACTTATGATAGATGAAGCAAACATGCTACCCCATTTAAAATTAGTTAGCCCTATTTCTCCAAGGTGGGAGTTGTTTGCAAACGCAAAGAAGACATTGATATCGAATTTAGTCTTTTTGAAATTAGCGTCATAAGTACGATTTAAATAGTCATTATCCCAAAGCGCAGTGGGGTCAATTATCAAATAGTCAGTAAAAATTAATGGATGATACAGCAAGGCGTTTGCGGCAAACAAACCACCAAAAGATTCGCCGACTAAAATGCGTTTATCTGAAGTTCGATAGCTATTTTCTATGTTAATAATGAGTTCGTTATTGAGGAAAGCGGTGAAACGAGCGGCTTCACCGGTTTGAGAAAAGGTGTCTAAAACCCTATTTTTAAATTTCCATTCTATAAGAGTTGATGGCGTGAGGTCTCTGGATCTATTGGTGTTGGGGATGGCAACAACAATGGCTTGTTGAACTTGGCTTCCTAGCGTTTCTGTACTTAGTGATTCTAATACGCCAACAAAACCTTTGAATCTATGTACATCTCCGTCGAGCAAATAAATAACTGGATATCGGTTTTTACTTTCATGATAGGACGGAGGCAAGTAAACCATATAAGATCTGCGCTCTTCCATAATTTTCGATTCTAATGAATTAGATGTACCCAATTCAATTATTTCTGAGGCAATTGCGTTCGAGGCAAAAATAAACAATAGAACTGTTGAAATTATTTTATTCATATCATTTTCCTTTACTCTACTAACCATTTCAAAGGTTAACCTTTGGCCAAATTAAAAATGTACAGGGTATATCGAATCTGTAATAAAAGTTTTACTTATAGAAAAGAGCAAGTTAACTGCCTTAGTTAGCTCAGCTTATTTCCCCTTTAACTCTAATATCTTGAATTTGTAAATACTTTTCAATCTCTTGCTCAATGTACAAGGCTTGTTCGCTACTTTCTAATCCGCTAAGAAGTTTTGTATTTTTACCTTTGTTCATAATTGCGTGAACCTCATAAGTCACCCTTGTACTGTTGTTACTTGTTGAGATTTTTTCTTTTGTATAAAGCTGTTTTAGTTCGTAGGATTTAAGTGTTTTATTGCCAACCCATGGAAAAGGTTTGTGGTTGATCTCTAAAGTTTGTTTACTGACGAATATATTTGATTTATTAAAACAACTGGCGATAGCGAAATAAGTAATTCCTATACCAACGGCAACATGAATTAAAGGAAACAGCTTTGTGAAAATGTCTGATTCAGTGCTCATATTGGAATAGAAGCTGAATAGAAAGATATCCCAAAACGCCGCGAAAACAATGAGAAATAGGGTTGAGGCTCCAAACCATTTTCGAGATATATGAATATGATCTGCAAAGTGATGAATGTCTATTTTATCGGGCAACCCCAAATCCATTTGTTCTTTCATGTTAATACCCTTTAAATCAGTAAAGTAGCTAATATGCTGTTGCCAACCAAAGTAAATTATTTGATGGTTAATTCCAACCATTTTATTCTGAAGTGTGTTGATGTGTATTGTATGTTTTGAATCGTTTGAAAGTGGTTTAGAAAAAATATACACCTCAGAGTTTAAAGCCACTTCAAACCTGAATAAGGGGTATGTTTTAAGCTGGCTAACCTTTGGGATAGTCCGCCAACATGTATTTCTAGTTTATGGCCATCGGGGTCTGAAAAATAGAAAGAGCTTCCTTCACTTTTGTTTTGTTTCCAGATTTTTACCCCTGACACAATGATTTTTTGAGTAAGAAGATGAAAGTCGTCAGGTTGAACGGACAAGGCTATATGAGAATAATCGTTTGATGGGCTCGGTTTATCCAGAGACAAGCATAGCCAAATGTCTTTTTGAGAAAGATAAGCGCCTGAATCCCACATCACGTGGCCAGTAAACCCAAGAACATCAGAATAAAAATCTAAAGACCGCTGGATGTTCGACACTGCAATGGTGATATGGTTTATGCCATGGATCATTGTTACTTTCCGATAATAGTTAATCTATTTTAAACATAGTATTGAAACAATAGTATTGAAACAGGCAGGTGTGTCAAACCTGTTCGCTTGTTGGTAAAAAATAACGCGCATAATTGTGAGCTTATCTACACCAATCAAAATGAATTCATCTTGTTTAACAACAATATTGTACCGGTAACGATATTCATTGACTGAATATACAGGTAAAATCACGACTTAAATTTATTAGCTTTCGACGTACCCTATGAATTCCAAAATTGAACTACTAGCCCCAGGTGGTGATGTCGATGCGATTAAAGCTGCAATTATTGCCGGTGCAGATGCGGTTTACTGTGGTTTAGATACCTTTAATGCAAGAAATAGGGCCGCCAACATTTCCTTTGACGAGCTTGTTGGCCTTATTCGCTTAGCACACCAGTATCAATGTGAAATTTTCCTCACGTTAAATATCGTTATATTAGAACGGGAATTTCCGGCGCTTTGCAAGTTACTCAGCAAGTTGGTGAATACCACCTTAGACGGTGTAATAGTTCAAGATATTGGTTTATTTTATGTACTGAAAAAACATTTTCCAACCCTAGACATACATGCTTCCACCCAGTTAACTACCCATAATGCAGGGCAAATTCCGTTTTTAAAGCAACTAGGGGCTTCTCGAGTTAACTTATCAAGAGAGTTAAATCTAAGAGAAATAAAAGCCATTACAGCCGTTGGTCGTGAACATGATGTGCTAATGGAAGTGTTTGTGCATGGTTCATTGTGTATTGCGTTTTCAGGTTTGTGTTATTCAACCTCGGCCAGTGTAGGGAATTCGGGAAATCGCGGGCAGTGCAGTCAGGCGTGTCGGGAAGAATATGAAACCACTCCCACAGGCAATAACTTTCCTTTGAATATAAAAGACAATTCAGCGTTTTTTGATTTACCAGCGCTGATTGAAGCCGGGGTTTATTCCTTTAAAATTGAAGGGCGAATTAAAGGCGCAAGTTACGTTCATACTGTTGTTGATAGTTTTCGTAAGCAAATAGACGGTTTTGTAAAAACGGGAGAATTATTAGAAGACGGTGAACGTTTGTATAAGGTGTTTAATCGGGATTTTTCCAATGCCTTTTTAAGAGGGGATTTAAATCAATCAATGTTCATTGATAATCCTCGAGATAATTCAACAAAACATGCGCTAGCGGCAAATGCTATTTCAGTAGTACAAATACAGGATCCAGCAAAAAGCCTGTACGAAGAAAAAAGCCAAATCAATGCGTCAGTACAAGACAAAATTAAATATTTGAACATAGAAAAGCTGCCCTTAACCTTGTATTTCGAAGGCGGTTTGGGGACTGAACTCACAGTAACTGCGGTGACTGAATTTGTATCGGTGAAAGGTCACAGTACTGGCGATAAAAGTGCAACAGAAACCAAACAATTTGTGGTGAAATCCACTAATCAATTAAGTCAAAGTGATAACGACAATGGGCTGAAACTGGCTATTGAAAAACGATTTAAAAACATCAACAGCACCGAATTTGTATTAAACGAGATTGTTACCGAAAACTTAGGGAATAACCTGAGCTTACCGTTTAAAGATTTGGCAATACTTAAAAATGAAATTGCCCGCTTGTTAAA
Organism: Alteromonas sp. 5E99-2; assembly: GCF_017368475.1. GTDB lineage: Bacteria > Pseudomonadota > Gammaproteobacteria > Enterobacterales > Alteromonadaceae > Alteromonas_F. The sequence continues at coordinate 194,386 of NZ_JAFNJE010000006.1, read as the reverse complement.
TCACTCTCAAGCTATTCTACCTGCGGTAACCTTGCCGCCATTAGCTCATCACCCTAAACAAGCCGACGAAAGTAACAAAGCTAAGCTGTCATTATTAATAAGCGACCCGGCAGATTTTAAGTTAGCTAATGTTACCGACGCAGATATTTATTTTAAATTACCCGACGCATACAAACGCAACTGCACTCGTTATATAGCGCTGCTAAAAGAAAATCCACACATTATCCCGTGGTTTCCATCGGTTTTAATTGGTAAAGATTACGATGTGGCAGAGGCTATTTTAGAACAAGTAAAACCGCCGTTAATTGTTACCAATAACACAGGTATTGCGTTTAAAGCTTATGAGCTTGGCATTAAATGGGTAGCGGGTCCGTTCCTGAACATTACCAATTCTTATGCATTAATGGCAATGCAGGAAGAGTTTGATTGCAGTGGGGCCTTTATTTCAAATGAAATAAACAAGCAGCAAATACAACACATTGCTCGACCAGATAACTTCAAATTGTTTTACAGCATTTATCACCCCATTTTATTGATGACCAGCCGGCAGTGCTTTTTCCAGCAAAGCGTAGGATGTGAAAAGCCTCGAATTGATAATGGTTGTATGTTGTCTTGTGATAAATCGACCAGTATTACCAATCTTAAAGGGGTGTCGTTTGCTATTGATAAACAAAAAGCGGGATACCCTAGTATTTACAACGACGATCAGTTTTTGAATATGGAAATTATCAATGATTTAAGCCATCTGTTTGATGGTTTTATGATTGATTTAACGAATATAGGGAGTGGCGGGAAAGACATGCCTGATAAGGAACTCCTCATTCAACAGTTCGAACAACTATTGGCAGGTGATGATGTTGCATCAACTTTACCTACGCTAGTGCCTAAGTCGACCGTTAGCCAATATCACACTGGACTTTAACTGGATCAAACAGGTTGTTCATTTACGGTGAACTACCTGTTTATTTATTGCTATTGATACTTCGCTTTATTCCGTCATATTTTAATCATGTAAATGTGATGTTAAACATATTTTGGTATGTAGATTCATACTTTAAAAGAACAATCTCTGTTTTACTATTTTCGAACTTTAAAACAAGAAGAGATAAATATAATGTTTAAACAAATGCTATGTGGGCTAAGTTTGTTTGTATTAGCTAACGTTAATGCAAACGAATGTGACTGCGACTTTTTAGTGTCTGGGAGTATCGATGGTGCTGCTCTCGGTGTTCAACCAGGGGATAAGATATGTTTGGATGGAACGCAATCATATAATGGCGGGCCACTTCGTTGGGAAAACATTATAGGTACGGCTGAAGAGCCGGTTATTATTCAAAATTGCGGTGGGCAGGTACACATAAACCCGGATACCAGTGCGTACGGTTGGAAATTTCTTAATTCTAAACACTTCAAAATATTAGGAGATGGCGACCCTAGATACGAATATGGCATTAAAGTCACCACAAAAACGGGCTTTTTCCTTACTATGGAGTATTTTACGACCGACTTCGAAATTGCTCATGTAGAAATTGCAGGTTTAGGTGCCACAGTGGCAGATAATGGTTTTGCTGGTATTGGTATGAAAACCAGCCCTTATCAAGATTGTGACTTATTTGAAGACCCAACAAAATCTGGGTTTTTAATGGATAATGTGAGTGTTCATGATAACTACATACATGATCTCGGAGGAGAAGGAATATACGCAGGGCACGGTTTCTATCAAGGTCGCCAAGAGTCTCGATGTGATGAAGGCGTCATAACCTATGCTCATAATATTCATAATTTATCTATTTACGACAATATTATTACTGACGTTGGCTACGACGGTATTCAAGTTAAGAATGCCGATTTAAATGCGCGTATTTATAATAATGTCGTGCGTAATTATGGGTTAGAAGGAAAAGGCTCTCATGATGAAGGGATTTTTATCGGCGATGGCTTTGAAGGCTGGGTTTATAGTAACTGGATTGAAAATGGTCCGGGGCATGGGCTACAAGTCAATGCCTTTGGAGATACTCAAATATTCAATAATGTTGTCATTAATTCAGGTGATGACGGCGTATATTTAAATAACCGTTCCGCTTCATTTGCTAACCGAGACGGTTCCTTCTTAATTGCCCACAACACTTTCGTTAACATGGGTGACGATGCTATTGAAGCATACACGCCACAAAGCATAACCCTCGTGAATAATATTTTTGTGAATTGGGTTGATAAAGATATCAATGGTTTTAATTCAAGTAGTACATCTAACTTATTTTTAGCCAATGTTGATCAAGCTGGCTTTGTTAGTGTTAACGATAACAACTTTGGTATTACTAGCCAGTCAATAGCGTTAAATGCGGCTGAGTCTAGCAGCATAACCACTGATTTCTCTGGCGTTCAGCGCAGCGATGGCTTTGCTGATATTGGCGCATTTGAATTTGGGTCAGTATCAACTCAACCAGAATATGTTGACGAAGGAGACTTGGGACCCACAAGCGAAGTGGAAAAAATCGAATTGGACCCAAATATGATTGAAATGCTATCGGGTAATGGAGACCCTGCGTTGTTAGTGGACGAACAGCAACTAGTAGGTGACCCCTTAAATGGCGAATCAGCGCAACCTATTACGTATTGGAAATCCACAGACGGTAGAAAAACACTACCTCACTCAGCTCGTATTGATTTGGCAACAGATTACGTTATCACAGATATTTATTTGTACGATGCGAATGGGCATGGTGATATTCAATTACAAGGAACAAGTATAGACGGTCAGTCTTGGCAAATTACTGATCCAGGAACGAGTTACAATGTTTGGCGACAACATTCGGTGAATGCTATAGCGCGATACATTGACGTGACGCGATTTGCTCAAAATCGTTTCCACGAGATAGTACTATATGGGTACCTTCGAGATTTTGTTGAGCCTGAAATTAGTTTGAACGGCGACGATTTCATAACAATAGGCTTAGGACAAACTTATGTTGATGCAGGTGCTACTGCGATTGATAACCTCGATGGTGATATTTCGAATAATATTATTGTAGACAACAGCGAAGTAAATACCGATGTAGCAGGGACTTATACCGTTTCATACCAAGTCGCTGATAGTTCGGGGAACAGTGCTTCTGTAGAGCGTAAAATACAAGTGCTCGCACCGCAAATCATATTGACCCCAGAGATGGTTACATTGATAGAGGGTAATGGCGATGCAACTGCGTTAGTAGACGAGCAGTTATCAGTGGGTAGCCCTAGAGAGGGAAATGCAAACGACGCTGATACGTTCTGGAAAACTGAAGATGGTGGTAGTAGTTTGCCTCATACTATGAGAATAGACTTGGGTGAGGAATACCGTATTTCTGAAATCTACTTGTTCGATACCAACGGCAAAGGCGATTTACAAGTGAGTGGTTTTAGCGAAGGCGACAACGCTACTACAAATTGGTCTATCACTGACCCAGGCTCTCGTTATAACGTTTGGGTAAGCCATGAACTTGAAGGAAGTGCTCGATATATTGAAATTACTCGTTTTGGGCAAAATTACTTCAATGAAATCGTGGTATACGGACACCCACACTCTGCACAATAAAATATTTGTAGCGCCAATCTAAGTTGGCGCTATATACGAACTGTATTTCAACTTAACAATTAATTACTGTTCGATTGGAACTTAATCCAAGCTACAGTATTGGCTATGGCTTCATCTCGACTCGTTATGGCTTGGGTACCGGTTAAAGTTTCAAGTACAGCGTTAGAGACTCGTGCTTTAGTCGACGCTTCTATTACTGGTAGACTTGTTTTTTTTGCCTTGCTGTCTTTATACACAGGGCCATCATTGTTTCTCAATTTATTTTCAACGCCAGGTAACTTTTCTACGGTCCAACGGAACGGAAAACCAAGTTTAGGGCTGTTAAATAACTTAAGTGCCAACTTGCGCATTTCTTTTGATGTAGCAAGATTTTTGGTTTCTTTTACTAAAGCGCCAATCAGTTTTTGCTCCTCGCCTGAATGGATGGGCTGAGGTGCGTTTAACTCAATGGGCTTGTCAAAGGCTGAGGTAAAGGCGGTAAAGAAATCAGTATAGGTAAAACCGTCATCATCATTAACGAAATAGGCTTTGCCTGTGACATCGGCAGGCTTAGACAAGCACGTTAAAATTGCTACAACAACGTTATCCACATAGACGCTGTTTGATGGGCTGTTAGCCGAGCTAGCAGGCAAGGCTACGCCATTGGTTACGGCCTGCTTTCCCGCTCCGACTTTAAAGAAAGGGGCATAAGGACCGTAAATATTGGTAGGTCGCAGGATAACCGCATTTAACCCTTCATTCGCCGCTTCTTGAACCTTTTGTTCTGCGGCCAATTTAGAGCGAGCATAAATATCATCACTTTGTGATGGAGTAAACGAATCTTCATCAATAACTGACGCGGAAGTATTCATATCTACTGACGCCAAACTACTAATATGCACAAAAATTTTGGCATTATTGCGCTTTGCCGCAGTAAGTAAGTTCTGCGTCCCTTCTACAGTAGTGTCGTAAATAAGTTTGTCATCACCATAAGCCGTACCTACGGCACAGTGAATAACCGCATCGCAACTATCAATGGCATTGCCGACGCTTTCTGGTGAATTAATATCACACAACATTAATTTATTGTTGTATCTAGAAATCCGCGTGGCGTTATTGGGGTTGTTCACAGCCGCAATAATTTCTACCGAAGTTTGTTCACTTAACACTTCAACGATACGACCACCTAAAAAGCCAGAAGCACCAGTGATAAGTACTTTTTTGATACCTAAATTATTAAACTCAGCAAACTTGCTGGTGTTTTGCCAATCGTACTTGACGGTGTTTTTTGTGGCATAGCACTGGTCGATAATACGGGCAGCAGGTAACACGCTTTTTGATGATAAAAAGGGTTCACAGTTGTTTTCAATGGCATTGAAAAAATCATCGTGTTCTTTTGCAAAGGTCGCAAACCAATCTTCAGAGTTATTCTTTGGTGAAGAATAGTGGTACACGTTTCCGTTACTTGAACCTTTGGGTTCAATAGTAATTTGGAAACGTTCACCTACACTTAAATTCAACGTGGCTTTTTCACATTCCACAATAAGGTCGCCACCTAATTGACGTATGCGAGATAAACAAAGCTGGCCTTCAATTGTGGCATTATTGGTGTCGAAAGCGAGTTTTAAACCACAATCGGTTTCAATGCCTTGTTCCGCGTCATCATAATAATCAGTTAAACGCACTTCTGGTCCAAACAAGTAACACAGCCAATCAAGGGCATGAGGGCCAATATCCATCAATACACCGCCGCCGGCGAGTTCTTTTTGCATATTGCCTAATGAGGTTGCTGACCAGCTGTAGCTGTCGCCCCACTGGAAGTCGAAACTGAGTGCTTTGCCCCATTCTTCTGATTCAATTAGCTCCTTGAGGCGTGTAACACTAGGGTAAAAACGGCGATATAGAGAGACTGACAATTTACAATTATTTTTATCCGCTAACTCAGTCAGTTGTTCGGCTTCAGTCGCAGAAAATGCAACCGGTTTTTCAACTAAAACATGTTTGCTGTTGTTTAACAAAGATTGGGTTATTTGGAAATGGAATGCAGCAGGTGTGGCAACAACGGCACTATCATAGCTATTGGGATTTATGTCATCGACATCAGCGTAAACTGCTAACTCAGGATAAGCTAAAGCAAGGTCGTCGCGGGTTTTAGGGCTTTTATCAACAACGCCAATGACATTTACATTGGATTTACCTAATAATATCGGGAGATGGCATTGTTGTGAAATAGCGCCGCCACCGACAATTATAATGTTGAATTGCATTCAATAGTTCCTTATTGCCAAATTTAATTCATTTAAATATAAACGTTATCACCATAATACGCGCAATGATAAGACGAAGTCACTTAAACAAATGAAATACATTCGCGCTGTAAGTGTTCTATATAGGTAATTATGGTTAATGTGTGTTTAGCACATCTAGTGAACAGGGTTGGGTATGAAACAAAAAATAGAGTTTTGCAGTGGGGAAAGTACATTAAGTGGATTACTTGAAACACCAGATTCAGAGATTCGTTTTTATGCGCTATTTGCACATTGTTTTACCTGTGGGAAAGATGTGGCGGCAGCATCGCGCATAAGTCGAGCATTAACTGCCAAAGGTATTGCCGTTCTGCGTTTTGATTTTACTGGGCTTGGTAATAGCGATGGTGATTTTGCCAACACGAATTTTTCATCTAATGTTCAAGACTTACTTGCTGCGGCAGAGTTTTTACGCAGTGAATATGCTGCGCCTAAATTGCTTATTGGACACAGTTTGGGAGGTGCAGCGGTATTGAGCGTAGCGCAAAGCATACCGGAATCCTCAGCGGTAGTGACTATTGGCGCACCATCTGGCGCAGCTCATGTCGCTCATAACTTTTCAGCAGACATAGATAACATCAACGAAAATGGTGAAGCTCAAGTAACGTTAGCGGGTAGAAAGTTCACTATTCAAAAGCAATTTCTAGACGATATTGGCCAGTATGAAACCTTAAATATTGGCAAATTGAATAAAGCGTTATTGGTGATGCATTCGCCAATAGACAGTATTGTGAATATTGCTCAAGCGGAAAAAATTTACGTATCGGCAAAACATCCTAAAAGTTTTGTGAGTTTAGATAACGCCGATCATTTGCTTACTGACAAATTTGACTCTGAATATGCTGCTGATGTTATTAGCGCTTGGGTCGGGCGATATGTTGATAGCGACGCTGATGCTTACCAAGCAAAGGTGACTCAAGGTCATGTGCTTGTAGAAGAAAAAGACCACAAATTTACTCAGCATGTGAGTACCGCGAGTCATTACTGGTTAGCAGACGAGCCATTAAAAGTCGGGGGCAAAAACACAGGGCCTGATCCTTATGAACACCTTTTAGGTGGCTTAGGCGCATGCACATCAATGACATTAAGAATGTACGCAGATCGCAAAAAGTTGCCTATTAGTCATATTAAAGTTGAGCTGTCTCACACTCGAAATTATCAAGACGATTGCGATAATTGTGAACAGCAAAACGGAATGGAAGCCATTGTGCGTACAATAAGCTATGAAGGGCAGTTAAGTGCTGAACAAGAAACGCGATTTTTGGAAATAGCAGATAAATGCCCAGTACACAAAACCTTGCATAATAATGTTGCAGTGGTCAGCAAATTAGCCAAGTAACATAAATAATGATGATAAATTTCGCTAATTTAAGTTAATCGCCATGATGCGATAACGGCTATTAGCAAACTAGATGCTGCCAGTGCTGATGAACCAACAATCCAATTCACAGACTTTTTGGGTGAGGTAAAAACGACTATGGTTACCAGTATCGTTGTTGAAACACCGCCTAAAAATGCGCTAACAAAAGAAAGCTGTTCTGCGACAGACAGAATGAAATTCGGATTGATTTCTTCCATAATAGTAGACTTACAGTGTTGTTGGTGAAGGTTGAATAACCTGTAGAGTACCTACTTTTGTTCTTTTAGCCTATAAATTACCGCTAAAGCATTGAAAAATGAAACGTAGAATGGGGCTATTCGTTTTTAAAAGTAAAATTAGAGAGGAAATAACAGGTGTCTATTTTACGACCGAGTGATAAGAACAATGAAAAACCATTCACCTGTGACTCGTAGAAATAGTCAGCCGCGAAGTGAGCTTTGGTGGCAGCAGCGTTTTGATGCGCATTGCGTGAAACATCAGCAACCATTGCCAAAAGAAAAGCAGCCCCAAATCGTATTTTTGGGCGATTCCATTATTCATCGATGGGAAGACGAAGGTATAGACGCGTGGATGACATATTTTGCAACAAAGCACTGCGTTAACTTAGGTTATGGTGGTGATTGCACCGAGCACATGTTGTGGCGGTTAAAAAATGGTGAGCTTGGGAATTTACACCCTCAATGGTTTTGTGTACTTGCTGGAACGAACAATGCGGGCCACTTTGATGACTCACCACAGAGCATTGCCAGTGGTGTTCAATCTATTGTTGAACAGTTAAAAGTCCTCAGGCCCAGCGCCAGAATTGTGTTAAATGCTATTTTTCCTAGAAGCAAAGCGCCCAATCAGCGATTAAGAATACGGGTTGAACAAACCAATCTTTTATTAAAAGCGCTGTGCGATGAAAAGCAGGTTTTTTGGTTGAACATGTCAGCGCAGTTTTTAACAAAAGATGGCGTGCTTGAAGCTAATGTTATGTCTGATTTTTTGCATCCCAATAGTCCTCAGTATGTTAAGTGGGGAGAACAGATTGAAAGGTTAATTAATGACAATGATTAATGCAATGAGGTAATCTTTGGTGTGCATTAACCGTGTTAAACAACAGTATTATTAAAGGACAGGATCATGGTTGGAGAAACTGATTTAGACAAATTACTCAATACTATGTCTCCGTAACTTATCTCAGGCGACTATGTGTTTTGCTGTGTGCAAAGTGGCTCCAATCTCGATGTGAGTTCGCTGTCGCTATTAGCGACCTTTAATGAAGTGGAAAGGCTTACCTTGATATTGCGAAAAGAAACCGCAGTCGCGAATAATTTAACGTTCGAGTCAGTATTCAAAGGGATTACATTAACAGTCCATTCAAGTCTTGACGTAGTGGGGTTAACGGCTGCTGTGGCATCTAAATTAGCCTCCAAAGGCATTAGCGCAAATGTCATCGCGGCCTATTATCACGACCATATTTTTGTATAAAAAGAAAAAGCAGCGTTGGCACTAGAAGCGTTAAATGAGTTTGCTATCGAGAAAAGGTAGATAACTGACGTGTTGTATATATTCGGAGGATTACCTGGAACAAGAAAGTGTCACATCAAGAGAATATCAGCCTTGGCCTTCTTGTAATGTTATTGTGGACACAGCTGGAAAAACGGTTGAACACAGTGTACAAGAACTTTTAATAGAGTTAGAAGTAGCCACTTCCATTGCGAATTTAAAAAGGGAAAAAAGTGAAACCGACAATTAAGCGTTTAGATCAAAATGATACTTCAGGCTTGTACGAAATATATTGCTATACAGAAGTTACTCAGAATTCTTCACAGCTTCCGTTTTTAGATACAAATAAACTTTCAAAGTTGTTTACAAGTGAAAACACCTACACGTTAATAGCTGAATGGGACGGCATGACTGTTGGCCATATTACCTTTATTTTAGAGACGAAACCCAGAATTAAGCACTGTGCAGGTATCGCAATAGCGGTTCATCCTAAGTTTCATGGAAAAGGAGTGGGTAAAGCCTTAATGGAGGAAGCAATTAATCAGGCGGACAATTGGTTGAACTTGGTGCGATTAGAATTAGAGGTTCATGCCGATAACGATATTGCTATCGGGTTATATGAAAAGTTAGGCTTTAACCTTGAAGGCCGAAAAAAATTAAGTACGTTTAAAGCGGGACGTTACATAGATACCTTGATTATGGCTAGAATACATCCAAACTATGGCTAAAATGAAATAGTTTGGTATTGATGCCAAATAACTATGAGTAACGGTTGAATGAATTCCACAACAAAAAGTCGCAAAACTATTGAAGTCTATCTTTTCGATTGGGGAGATACGCTCATGGTCGACTTTCCTGGCATGAAAGGGAAAATGTATCAATGGGGCAAGGTTGAAGCAGTTGCTGGGGCCAAGCAAACACTGGAACAACTATCAGCACATGCTCACATTTTTATTGCGACAGGAGCCGCAGACTCATCTCCTTCAGATATTCAACAGGCGTTTGAGCGGGTCGGCTTAGCTCGATATATTTCAGGTTACTTCTGTAAACAAAATGTGGGATTTTCCAAAGGTCACGCCATGTTTTTGCCGACTATTATAGATACACTAAAGGTGTCTTCTGACTCTGTTGCCATGGTAGGAGACAACCTAGAAAAAGACATTAAGCCAGCAATTGCAGCCGGTATTCAAGGTTTTTGGTTTAACGTGAATAAATCAATTGATACACCAAGTCAGGCTCAAGTCATCACACAACTAAGTGACTTAGTTTAAGCGTTTTAACATTCATCGAAATGGGAGTTTAAGTTTGTCAAAAATAGTTATTTTTGGAAATTCAGGTTCGGGTAAATCAACCTTGGCAAAGACGTTGGCGGCGAGTCAGAACCTAGCTCATCTCGATTTAGATACTATTGCGTGGAAGCCCGTTTCCCCGCCAGTCAGAATGCCAATTGAAGAATCCAATGACCAGCTTTGCGACTTTATAGGCCATCATAAAGATTGGGTTATTGAAGGGTGTTATGCTGATTTACTCAGTCTTGTTTTGCCTTATGCAGATGAAATGTTTTTTCTCAATCTACCTGTCTCGGCTTGCATAGAAAATGCTAAAAATCGACCTTGGGAGCCCCATAAATACGAAAGTGAAGCAGCCCAAAATGACAATTTAGCTATGCTCATCGACTGGATAGCACTTTACCCTTCTAGAACCGATACCTTTTCTCAACAGGCCCATGAAAATTTGTATACGCAATTCGACGGTAAAAAGACCATGTTCACAACGAATGTGTGAATAAGCTTGGCGAGTTTGACACAAAGAACAGTCATGGTGTTTCTAAATAACGATTGGGCTGCGGCATTACTATTATGACATACCAAGAATTTAATGAATTTTGTGCTTCGTTACCCGCAACGACCTTTGTAGAGCAATGGCGCGGGGCTAAAGTGTGGAAGGTTGGGGGAAAAGTGTTTGCTGTGGGAGGCTGGGAAAAGTGTGAAGAACCCGCGTTCACGTTTAAAGTGTCGGAATTGCACTTTCACCTTTTACAAGATGAAGACGGATATAGACCGGCTCCTTATTTAGCGTCAAGAGGAATGAAGTGGATACAAAAATACCGCTATTTGGACGATGACGATGGGCTAATTTACTATTTACAGGAATCTCATCGTATTGTGTCATTGGGGCTGACAAAAAAGTTACAAAAGGAATTAGGGTTGAACCAATGAACAACTCAGTTCCCGTTAAGTGTCACTAAAGCTTTTCATTAAGTGTTTTCACTGAATATATTCACTAAAAGAGTGCAATAAACCACACTATATTTAAAAATCACTTCTCTTAATATCCATATGTTTATGTATAACTTCCTTTTAGATTGAAGGAGTTAGACAATAAATTGTTTATTATTTTACCTAAGGCATGAAAATTGCTGACCGATCAGTCAACTTTTTAATAGCCACTTTGGAAATCTCCTCTCATGTTCCGTTTAAAAAATACTAAAAAAGCACTGTTTGCTTTCTCGTGCCTTTTTGCGCTTTCTAGCCAAAATGCACAATCCGCCGATATTGAAACTATCCCTGTTAAAACCGTCGTTGTTACCATGTATGAAGATGGAGAAGCCAGAGGCGATAACGCTGGTGAACTTCAGCTTTGGTTAGAGCGCGGCGATTTCTCTACCCAGCTCGATTTCCCTCTAGGTGAATATGATTTATACATGAATGACGATGGTGTTTTAGTTATTTGTGTGGGTGGTGGTATTCCTAATGCGACGTCTTCTATTATGGCTTTGGGTTTGGATCCCCGTTTTGATCTCACGAAATCGTACTGGCTTATAGCGGGTATCGCCGGTGGCGATCCTGAAGATATTTCATTGGGTAGTGCGGCGTGGGCTAAACACATAGTTGATGGTGATCTTATTTACCAAATAGATTCACGAGAAATACCGGAATCATGGCCTTACGGTACTATTCCTCTTGGAGCAAAAGCGCCTGCTGAAAAACCAGAAGATATCTCTACAGGTTGGACCTTAAACACAGTGTCGTTTGAATTAAATGGTCAGTTGGCAGATTGGGCCTATGGGCAAACAAAAGACGTAAAACTGAATGATTCGGAAGAAATAAAAGCTTTTAGAGAGTTGTATAAAACTTACCCAAATGCGCAAAAAGCGCCTTTTGTTACTATGGGTGATACCTTAAGTGCTAGCACATACTGGCACGGCAATTACCTAAACCAGTGGGCTAATGATTGGTTAAAGCTATACGGTGATGAGTCGGCAAACTTCATGACTAGTAACATGGAAGATTCAGGTACCTTAACGTCGCTTATGCGCCTTTCTAGAGTTGGAAAAGTCGACCCGAAGCGGGTAATGGTGTTAAGAACCGTCAGTAATTTCACAACGGCACCTAGAGACAAGGCAACAAGTTGGAGCGTAACCGCACCTTATCCCGATGGTGGGTTTCCTGCTAAAGACGCAGCTTATGTAGTAGGGAACACCATAGTAGAAAACATTGTTAAACACTGGGCTAGCTATGAAAATACGCTGCCTTATGACATTAAATAATCCTATTTCTAATTAGTAGTAAAAGCGCCGAGCTTTGGAGTAAGAATAATGAAACAGGTTTATTTGCTAGGGTTACTTTTGGTAAATCTCGTGTTTGGTGTCAACGCAAACACAATGGAAGATGTATTTTCTGCATTTAAGCAAGAGGCATCTGCAGATGATCTGTACACCTTTTTATACTCTGTTCCCAAAGGCGGCGACTTACATAACCACTCGACAGGCTCTAACCTGTCTGAGTGGTGGTATGACGAAATTCTAAACCAAGAAAAAAATGGCTATATCTATTACACCAAAGTCAAAATTAATAACTGCAAAGCCTATGGCTCAAATGAATTTGGGCTTTCTCCTTATTTACTGCTGTTTGTCAATATTCAGGCATTTGAATACAACAAACTTAACCCTTGTGAAAAATCTGAATACCTACGTATTCAAGACCTTAACGAAGTACAAAAACAGGCTTGGCTAAATAGCATACGTATTGATAAAGAAAGTGAAGGCCGTGATGAGTTTTTTCAAACTCATTGGGCAAGACTAAATTCATTGATGGCTAACCCTTATATGCAAGCCAATTTGATTGTAAAAAACATGCAAGCGTTTGCAGCAGAAGGGCTAAGGTATTTAGAAACCGATGCCGGTGTCAAAGGGTTCGTACACCCTGATGGAAGTCCCTTTGATAGCGAAGAAGTCTATCAACTGTATGTAGAACGATTTAACCAACAAGATGCGTTGAGCACTGGCGTAACGGTCCGTTTACAGTACGCCATGGTTCGCTTTACCGAGGACGCGGAAGAAACCCTTGAATGGATTTATAACTTTGTGGCAACACATTCAGATTTGTATGTAGGGCTTGATATGGTGGGGCGGGAAGACAACAATAAAGGCCATCCGTTACGTTTTCTAAATGGGTTAAGAGCACTTAGGCATAAACACCATGGCGTGCATTTATCTATTCACGCAGGGGAATCTGATGAACCCAACCAGCATATACGAAACACCTTATTACTCGGTGCTACCCGCATTGGTCATGGTATTAATTTAATTGATGATCCCGATACCTTATTGCTCATGCGATACAACCGTTACCTGATTGAAGTTAATCTTATCAGTAACTTATTACTGGAGTACGTAGACAATTATGCCCAGCACCCTTTTCCAGAATATTTGCGTTTAGGAATACCTGTCGCACTGTCTACCGATGACAGAGGTATGTGGGACTCAAACATGACCGATGAATATTACACCGCCGTTACCCAGTTTAATTTATCTTGGTCTGAGTTAGTGGAAGTCGGCGCTAACTCGTTAAAGCATTCTTTTTTGAATGATAAACAAAAACAGCAATTATTAGACGATTACTTCCAACGTGTTGCAGCGTTTGAACGGGCTTTTATTGACAAGAAAATGGCTGCACTGACTCACGTTAAGCCAGTACATTATTCATTTGCGTGTAAGCAGTTTAACATTTGCAATTAAACGATCTGCTATTTACAACTTAAAGAACCCTACATCGCTGTTGAGTTTTTCAGCCAGTGCATTCAACGAAATTAACGCGGACTTACTATTGTCTAAAGACTGTAACGATTCTTTAGACATGCCATCTAATTCAGTAACCACACTGGTTATTTCATTAATGCGTTTCGCTTGATTTTGCGCCGATTCAGCATTCGTACCGGCATTAGACAATAAATGAGCTGCATGTTGTTCTATTTCTTGTAATAAATTCATTGCCTTTAATGTGCGCTCTTTTCCTTCTTCAACATGAGGCAAAGTGTCTTGCATAGATATAACCGCATTGGCCGTTTCGCTTTGTACTTTTTCAACGGTGCTTGCAATCTCTGCTGTTGCTTCACTGGTTCTTAATGCGAGCTGGCGAACTTCATCGGCAACCACAGCAAAGCCACGGCCCGATTCTCCTGCTCTGGCAGCTTCAATTGCAGCGTTAAGGGCGAGTAGATTGGTTTGGTCCGACACACCGTGTATCACATTGGTAATACCACCAATTTGGTTAGCTAGCTCTTCTAAGTGACTTATTTTTTCAACAGTTTTGCTGACTTCAGTTGTCACTTTTTCCATAGTTTTAGCACTTTCATTTATGGCCTCAAGTCCATTGTTGGCACGTTCAACCATACCTTGTGCATTTTCTTTATTTTCAGTCGCTTTTTCAGAAACTTGGGCAACGCTATCTTGCATTTGAACCAAGTTTTCTGTTGTTTTAGACGTAAGAACTTGCTGACGTTGGGCTGACTCAAATATTTGCTCTGAGCCAGAAGCAACGGTATTGGTTTGTTTGTGTAAGTCGTCAGAGGCTTTCATTATGTTGGTAACGATACCTTTTAGCCTGTCTTGCATTCGCGCCATGGACGACAGCATACTCTTGCTATGAGATGGCGTAATTGGCTGAGTTAAATTCCCTTCAGATATTGTATTTAGCGACACGGCTGCTTCGCGAGGCTCACCGCCTAAGGAGTAGTAAATGCTGCTTTGAATGCCATAACCAATAGCTAAACCTATGGCCACAGCAATTGCACTGACTATAAGCATGATGGTTTGAAAGTTTTCAGCGTGGCTTCTCGCTATGTCAGTTGCAACTTGGTTTTGACTTTCTTGGTAGTCAATAAACTCATTAATGGCCGATAGCCATTTAACAAAAGCCATTCGGCCTTCATCTAGAATAATGTCTCTAAGCTCATCTCTTTGTTGCATTTTTTGCATATCAAATATTTTTTGAACTACTGCGAGTGCTTTTGTTTCTGCGCTTTCAATTTTATCTAAAATAGCGTTTTCTTCTGAGTTAAAAGGAACACCGTCAGATTTCATATTTTTCAGATTCTGTTCAGATTCTTCATAGAATGCAGCTAGGTTTTTCATTTCATTTGAGAAAACCTTTAACTCAACGTCGTTACGACTTTGGATTACATCTCTTATTGTTACCGCTCGATCGTGCACACTGCCGCGGTAGTTAATTGCTTGTCGTTGTTTTAATGCGTTGTTGTCTGTGATTTCAGTTAACGCATTATTTATGTAGTGAACCTTAAACATACCAATAACTGTCAGAATAACGATCATAAGAATGACAGTACTAAAACCAACGGTAAGCCTTTGTTTTACTGTTGATTGATTTATAAATTGCATAGTGTTTTTCCGGTGTTAGAAGGAACTTAAAAAGTAAAGCCTTCAAAAGTAAGGTGTTTAAGTTTGCGTTTACTGCAAGCAGAGAGTTTTAGGCTAGTAAGTGTAGGAAAGGAATTGTGATATTTCTAATTTATCGATTTAAAAACTACTTTCTATGTTAAGAAAGTAGTTTTTAAAGATATACGTGATTAAGCTTCTAACCCCAGCCATTGCAGGTATTTTGGTTTCTCTTTAATACTCACAACGGCAACCTTTTGTTGTGCATTTTGAACAGGTAATTCCAATGAAATTAAGCGACCTTGCCGAGCAACAGTAAGGGCGATTGAGCTGTGGTCTTGTTGACTTTGTATTAACCTCATAAATAAAGGTTCAGTGACTAACCAATCATTTGCTGCAATTATCTTATCGCCAATCAACAGATTTGCTTTTTCTGCCGCACTGCCTTGTTGAAGTTGAGTCACTTTTAAACCTTGCGGCGTTTGCGACAAGGTTGCGCCAAAGTCATTACTTATTGGATTGTCACACGGGGTACCGCCTTTGTCAGAAGAATGAGTACGACCTCTAAATTCAAGGTTTAGGCCTATTTCGTTTAACAACGAAGTTAAATCCACATCAGTTACGCCATTAGCTACATCAGATAAATACTCGTCTACGTTAACACCTAGGGCGTTACAAGCCGTGTGAATTGCATTGTCAGGCGTACCCACTTCATTTTTACCAAAGGTGTTCCACAAATACTGCATGACATGGTCTAACGAAACCCGGTTATTCGATTTAGAGCGAAGTAATATATCTAAGCCCATGGCAATAATGCCGCCTTTCACATAGTAACTGACAATGTGGTTATTGGAATTAGCGTCTTGCTGGTAAAAGCGCGTCCAGGCATCAAAGCTCGACTCCATAGGCGTTTGCTTGGCTCTTCCCGGCGTATGGTAAAGGCGGGTTAAATGACGACCTAAAATAGTTAAATAGTGTTCAGGCGACATTTTGCCTGTGCGAGCCACGGTTAAATCATCGTAAAAGCTGGTGATGCCTTCGTAAATCCAGAGTTGTTCTGTATACACTTCTTTTGATAAATCAGGGGCTAACATCACCTCTGGACGCAGGCGTTTAACATGCCAAGTATGGAAAAACTCATGGCTACACAGACTTAAATAATCGATATACGCATCCGACGCTGGGCCTGGTTCGTTTATTAACGGCAAGTCAAACCTTGGGTACATAAGTACGGTAGAATCTCTGTGCTCTAAACCGCCATATCCGGTATCGGCAAGTAAGCTAATAAACAAGTAGTAATCTATGGGGGAGGGGGCACCAAACAACGACAAATGATGTTCGCAAATTGGGGCTAAATCCTCAGTAATACGATTGATATCAATGGGCTGGGTACCCGACAGCAAAAAGTCGAACGTTACGCCTTTTACTTCAAATTGTTTAACGGTGGCGACTCCCCAATAAATTGGATGGTCGATAAGCTCGTAATAGCTATTGCATATGAAAGAGTTGGCGCTATCGGGTGAGGGTGAAGACGGCATAGCTGTGTATGCCTGCCATGAGCTTGGTGCTGAACAGGTATTAATGAATACATTGCGCTTTACGTCCGGCGTATTTTCAATATCAATAAACACGCTAGTACCATTCATAAATGCATAGTCGTCATTTATGAATGCGCCTCGTACAGAAAAATCGTTTGCAATTACCGTATAAGATATTTCACAGGCTTCATTGTTGCTGTGTATTTCCCATGATTGCTTGTCTTTTTTCGACCAATTAACTGCTTCGCCTTTAGTGTTTAATACTGAAAATTCACCGATGTTTCGTGCAAAATCACGAATTTTGTAACTTCCGGGTATCCACGCAGGTAAGGATGCGGAAATGACATCGCCTACAGCAGGAACAGAAACGGTAATTTTTAGGGTTTGTTGGGAAAGAGATAATAGCGAAACGTGATAAGAAATCATTAATGAGCTTATTGGGAATAATGAGTGGGAACATCATATTCATTATTTAAACCAAAGAAAAGTGCCAATAGAGAAGATTTAGAATGCGACAAATTGGTGGCTGGCAACGCTAAAGTATTTAAAACTAATTGAAAATTAGAGGTATAATTACTGTGTGAAAAACTGATTGAGTTAATTGTGATCCGCTGGGAAAAAATTTTTGAAAGTAATGAGCGACTGTTTTGGATCTTGCACACCGCGGGGTGGGTTGGGTTCGCTATGGTTTATTATATAGGTTCTTTTATTCATGACGTAAGACCTATTTTCTTTTTTATTGTTCTGCTAAATGCTCATGCAGGTTGGTTACTGACCGTACCTTTGCGTTACGTCTTTCACTGGGCAAGAAAGCAAAGTATTCCCAAAATGTTGCTAACCATTGTTGTGTCTATTTACATTGCAGCGGTGATTTGGTCCATTATAAAAAATATTACGATTTGGGAGATTTATAAGCACGGCTTTGAACCTGAAAATATTTACTTATATTTAAGAGGTTCGGTTAACTCTTCAATTATGATTGGTTGCTGGAGCGGTTTATATTTCGGTATAAATAACTTTAAAATGCTGCAAAAAGAAAAGCAAAATGCGCTTAAAGCCTCAACTATGGCACACCAAGCGCATTTGAAAATGTTGCGGTATCAATTGAATCCTCATTTCTTGTTTAATACGTTAAACGCTATTTCTACGTTAATACTAATGAAAGAAAATAAAACTGCTGAAAAAATGGTCACTCGACTCAGTGAGTTTTTACGCTATTCTTTAGACAATGATCCAATAAACAAAGTTGAGTTGGGACAGGAAATTAAAGCTTTACGCTTGTATTTAGAGATTGAAAAAGTACGCTTTGATGACAGGTTAATTATTGATTTTGAAGTGTGTAATCAATGTGAAAATGCCTTAGTGCCTAGCATGTTGCTTCAGCCTATTATCGAAAATAGTATTAAACACGCAATATCTGAAATGCCAAATGGAGGCAAAATTGCTATTTCTGCAACTGTGTTCGGAGAGGATTTGTTGTTAGATGTCGCTGACAATGGTCCAGGTGCTGATATTGTAAATGGTCAGTTAGGGCGTGAAAATGGCGTAGGATTGGCGAACATAAAAGACCGCTTGAAAACCTTGTACAATAAAAATTTCGCATTTACGATTGAACACAACCAGCCTCAAGGCGTCAGAGTAAGAATTAGAATTCCGTACGAAGTTAAGGATTAAGTAGTGGTGAAAGTAGAAAACCAGATTTCTGTCGTGATTGCCGACGACGAACCCTTGGCAAGACGGGGTCTTAAGTACCGTTTACAAGAACATAAAGACATTAATATTGTTGAAGAGTGCAGTACTGGAAAGGAAGCATTAGAAGCCATTTTAGCTAATCGACCAGACGTTGTTTTTTTAGATATACAAATGCCTGAACTAACCGGCTTACAAGTGGTTGAGCAACTCAATAAATCACTTACAACCTTGCCCATTGTTTTGTTTATCACGGCGTATGATGATTTCGCTTTGAAGGCGTTTGATATTCACGCATTAGACTATTTATTGAAGCCTGCTGATGATGAGCGTATTGCCGAAGCCTTGGTACGAGTGCGAAACGCTTTGAAACAGCAATTACAATCGGAACATTCAAATAAATTGTTGCGTGCAGTGGCTGAATTAACTGGGCAAAACCCTAGAGATGTCGCACAGCGTTTGGCCAATAATGAGCCCGTTATCCAAGATGCATACCCTGAAGTGCTGGCGATAAAAGATGGCTCTGAGGTTACACGAGTCAACGTATCTGACATTCTTTGGATTGATGCGGCAGGTGACTATATGTGCGTGCATGGAAAATCAGGCATGCATATTATGCGCAAAACAATGAAAGAGTTAGAGCAAGAGCTAAATCCGAAGTTGTTTATTCGTGTTCATCGCTCGGCCATTGTAAATATTAATTTTGTTAAGAAAATGGTGAGCCATGTGAGCGGCGAATATCACCTTATTTTACAAAATGACACTGAATTGAAAGTCTCTCGCTCTCATCGAGACAAGGTGAAACAAGCGATGAATAGCTAAAATGTAACTGCGCTAATAAACGCCACTATTTAATTTTATTAGCACAGTTGTGTTCAAAGTAACTTTTAGTGAATAAAGTTAGGATGAAACTCATTCATTATGCAAAATTCGCTGTCTATTCGTTCTTATAGTACGAAGCCCACCCGTCATTCTCATAACTTTAATCAATTAGTGTTACCTTTGCGTGGCGCTATTAATATTCATGTGGGCAACTATAATGGCAAAGTTGCACTAGGTGAATGTGTTGTTGTGAAAACTAAAGAAGAGCATTTGTTTACGGCAGATCCTGAGGCTAGGTTCGTTGTCGCTGATATGCAAAAACTACCATTAAATATAGCGTCTTCACAGAATATCGTGTTTGGGATCAATAATTCTCTTATTCGCTATTTGAGCTTTGTTGAAAACCAGTTAGAGCATCAAATTAATGGGGCTTTAGAGCTTGCGATGTTCGACACTTTTTTCCTACTGCTTTCAGAGCAACCTTTATCACCGAAATTAGATAAAAGACTTGGTGCTGCGATATCTTATATAGATCAAAATATTGACGAACCGCTTCAAATTAAGACACTAGCTGAGGTTGCGTTTTTAAGTGAAACGCAGTTTAAAAAACTATTTAAGCAACAAACAAATGCAACAGTAATGGGGTATGTAACTAAGCGCCGTATGGAAAAAGCGCAAGCTTTACTTACGCACACTGATTACTCTTTGCAGATTATTGGTGAAAAGGTAGGTTACAAGGAGTTATCCGCATTTAGCCGAAAATTTTCTCAGTATTTTGGTTTGTCACCGAATAAATTCAGAAAATAAGGTAAGTCGTTTTTGTTAATAAAACCGTCTGAATCGTCAAAAAAATATTCCATCAACCACATACAATTCCACTATTAAAGCTATAGAAGTAAGGTTAACTTGTGGCGTATCAGTTCGGCTCTTTTAAAGGTGTTTTTGCTATTGTGTTGGCCAGTTTGCTGTGGGGAACCACAGGTGCTGCTTCAAGTTTCTCTGTGGACGTCAGTCCATTAGCCATTGGTGCTTTCTCAATGGGAAACGCAGGTGTATTGCTTGTTTTTACCGCTCGAAAACAGTTATTTATAGACAGTCAGAGCTTATTCTATCAGCTAAAATTCGTACTTCTAGGGGCTATATCAATAGCGATTTACCCATTGGCATTTTATTCTTCCATGAGCTTGTCAGGTGTGGCAATTGGTACTGTTGTATCCATAGCGACAGCGCCATTTTTTACAGCGCTTTTAGAGCGTATTGTCAGTAAAAAGCACATATCGGCTCAATGGATTGTCAGTTTTGTAATTGGAATGATAGGTATTGTTTTCCTTGTGTTAGGCAAGGAACAAAATAGTGAGGTAATAATCAATGCATTTTGGCAAAACCTTGGGGTTGCCTTAGGTGTTCTCGCAGGCTTAAGTTACGCACTGTACTCTTGGGTAGCAAGAGACTTAATTGAAAAGGGCATACATTCACAATCGGCAATGTCAGCCATGTTTGGCTGTGCAGCTTTACTGCTGCTGCCGTCTTTATGGTTTACCGGTGGAAATTTATTTTCAAACTTCACGAATACTTTCGTATCTTTGTATATGGCTATTATTCCAATGTATTTAGGTTACGTGTTGTTTGCTTTCGGTTTAAAGTGGGTAGATGCGAGCAAAGCGACGTTAATCACTCTTATTGAACCTTTGGTTGCGGCCATACTGGCAGTGTTGGTTATTGGTGAATCTTTTATCCCAGTGGGCTGGTTCGGTATGGCTTTAGTCTTTCTATGCTTATTGATTCAAACCTGGCCGTTTAAAACACGAGTGTAAATTAATTGGAAAGGGGAGATGAAATCGAGCTTAGCTAAATGGTTGTGGATCCAATGATAACATCCTTGCTAATAGCATCTCCGAGCCACGCAGTGAAATCCATATTCATGTCGTTTGCAGTTTCGAAAAGTGACGTAATGGAATGGCCTTTGTTGACCATGTCGAACAGTATAAATTCTTGCCGAGACAACGGGCTTATACTTGCGCGAAATTCTGACCTGTCGACGCCTGAAGGGCTCAACGCTGATCGGCTCACCTGAATAAAGTAGCTACTTGGTGTGATTAATTGCTGTTGAATTTCAGCAATATTTCCCTCGTTTAAGTGAGCGTGTTTATACACCTTGTCTGCAGGAAATGAAAAGGTGCCTAACTGAGTTGCTTTAGAAACGGTAAAAATGGTTTTGTCTGGATTAGCCTGACCTAGGCTGTTCAGCAAATCTACCTTGATTATCGGGTCGATTGCTTTTTGATTGATAAAGAGCATTTCATCGAGCTTTGCACATTCAGCCACATAGTTAAGGCCCGTTGTATTTTGCAAACGAAGAAAGTCAGATACAACAGTGACGAAAGTGTTGGGAATACTCCATTCTTCCCAGTTATAACTTTTTTTTGGTATTGATTGGCAAGCAAATCGACAAAGTAGTCTGAAATTAGCATCACCTAATAAAATTTTAACCGTTGGAAAGCTAATAGAAAGTGCATTGTGTGCGCCTTCTATCCAGTTGTTTTTGTATATTTGCATGCCCACTGAATCAGCTTTGCTTTGATTGAAAATCGCACTGACGAATTGAGATTGATAGTCTGTTTCTGTGCTCATGTTATATCTTGCTGTATCGCTTTTGCTTTCATCGCTAACGCGGTTAAATCTGCCCACGGGGGTAAATTTTGATCCCACTCTATCAATGTGGGATTAATACCAAATTCATTTAACACCTGTGAGTAAAGCGACCAGCATGGTTCAGAAACAGGTCTCGCGTGATCATCTATCATGAGTTCTGTTGAACCGACCGATGTGGTACCGGCTAAATGATATTCCCCAATCATATCTGTAGAAAGGTATCGCAAATCATTCATTATTTTTTCAAGCACGGTGTTCGTTACTTCAACAGAGCGACCATTCATGACTTGAGTGTTGTGCTCATTAACAAGTAAATTATTAAGATCTAATAGCAGTTTGCAGCCCGTTTTTTGACTTAGTTTGGCAAGAAACTCAAACTCGTCGAAATGTTGATTTTGGTTTGGAATATAACTTGATAAGTTTTCTAGTAGCAGCGTTCTGCCTAGTGTATTTTGCACTAAATCGACGTGGCGACATAAAATGTCTAGCGACGCTTGATTGAATCGCAATGGCAGTAAATCACCGGTGTGTAATTGTTTACCATGAACTTCTGCGCGATTAAAACAAGCATGATCAGAAAATAAAAAGGGTTTCATTGTGTCGCAGAGATCTGCGATGCGGCTCACTATTTCTGGTTCAGGAGGGCTCACAGAACCCAAGCCTAAAGACGTTGCATGGATAGAAAGGTCATAGTACTGCCTAGCTTGGCTTAGCAAATGGCGAGGAGCACCGCCATCGGATAAGAAATTTTCAGCATGAACTTCAACAAAGTCGATTGGAGCGACATTATTTATTGCATCAAAATAGTGTTCATGCCTTAAGCCAACACCGACCATTAATCACAAGCCTTGATTAGGATTTTTCGGCCATTGCCATTTTTGTGACTTTTTCTTTTGCTGCGGTTCTATCAAAACCACCTAAGTCTTCACATAAACCTGCAGTCACTAAGCGCCACTCACCAGGATCGTTATCTGTTGTTGAAAGTCCCGCGCAGCTATGCGTACCTTGGATGTTAGCACAGGCATTTTGACCCGCTAGTGATACACCATAGCATTTCTCTTTGCGAACCTTCTCACCTTCAGCAGAAGCCGGTGCACTTGTACCTAGAGATACTGCAGCAGTGAGAGCAGCTGATAAAGCAATTGCATTTTTCATATCGTTTCCTAGTGTTGACGAAAGTTAATTCTAGACTACTAAACCTGACCGTTTCGTCTTTGTATAACTTTCAAATTGTTCCAAAAATTTTATTTGTAAAATAAGTTAATCTTGCTTTACCGCGGGAGCAGTTTGAGGTTCGCCAATAGGCTTTTGCTCACCTTTACAAATTGTGTCGTAATCATCTCTATAATAGCGCAGGTTCTCACACTCAGCTTTAAAACGAGACTTTGCTACACCGGCCTGTTGTAAGTTTTTCGAATTTGATGCAGCTTGTAATCGTTTACACTCAAGTTCTTGGCGCTTGACTTCAAGCACATCCTCACAAGGTGATTTTGAAGAGCAGCCCACTATCAATGCCAATAAAGCTGGGGCGATGCCATATTTGAATTTCATTCTTAATTCCTAATTTATGAGGGGTAAAAGCTCTTCACACAATGTATCAAATTTTTGCAAATGTTGCCCAGTAAGAGGCATCCCATCAACTATGCGAAATACTTTGCGACATTCACGGGCGTATAGAGGATCTACCTTTTTCTTTTCACTTTGCTGCATTATTTTTAATAAACACTGCAATAAATTCAAGGCGACACCGGTATTGACTGGCGCAATATCCTGGGCTTGTTCAAAGATACTTTTGGCTTTAACGAATTTACCTTCTTGATACAGTTTGATCCCTTTGCGATTAAGTTCAGCATAGGACCCTTGCTTATCTTTTACTTCTTTTTTTGCTTGTTCAATAGCAAAGGCACTATTTGGGTCTAGTTCTGTTGCTTCTTTTTCCAACCGATCTTGTAATAAAAGGGCTTCCTCATATTCACCTATTTTTAGCAGTGTGTGAATACTGTCTGGTGCATAAAATGCTGGAAATTCACTAAATCGAGAATCGATATCCAATTGTGATTGAGATAACATTCGTTTTGCTTCTATTAGCTTTCCATCAATGACATTGATACGTGCATTGATCAAATTTTCATATAGCTCTATGTCAAAATCGTCATTTATTCTCGCCAAAGTGTCATCAAATTTGCTCCGTTGCATGGCAAGCAATGCTTCTTGTTGATATTTATTCTTAAATTTCTTTTCTGTTGCTTGTTCTGCGGCTTCTAGCAAACTGCGAATATATCCACACCAATGCCGAGACGATTGGTGTACAGAGCGTTTAGATTGTTCCCAAATTGACAAACACGTTTGCGTGACAAGTTCATAGTCACCGTACTCTCTTGCTATACGAGATGCGGTAAATTGGCGCTCTAGATTGTAAGGCGAAATTTTTAGTGCATCTTGAATCGTTAAAATAGCACTTTCTGGTTGATCTAGTGCGGATTGAGCGTCTGCGAGTAAATCATAGGCTTCGACACAAAATTTATTTTTTTTAATTAAAATGGAAGCCGAATTAATGGTCTCATTATACTGTTTGAGTGCTAGTTGTGTTTTTGCTCGGGCGACTTGCGCCCATAATGCAGACCGTAAACCTGGCTCTTTCGTGAATAATGCCATTGCGGAATCATAATCTTGGGTTCGCCAATAAAGCTCAATCAGAATTTGAAGGCATTGGTTCTTATAATTTGAGTTTGTATTTATTAAATCAATGGTTATATCGATGGCTTGTTGCACTTGCCCTTTGTTTGCGGCAACGAAAATGGGGGCTAGGAATTGACGCTTATTCCAAGCACGGACTAAACGCGCTTTTAATTGGGCTTGGGAAAAAGGTTTCACTAAATAGTCATCGGGGCGTCGTTCTACCGAACCCATAACCATAGGGCGAGCACTATCAGCACTGATAATCATATAAATAGACTGAGGCTTTAGCCATTTTTTTATACGTAACTCTTCTATTAGCTCAAACCCATTTTTGCGGCCGCTGCCAAGGTGTAGATCTGAAATAATGATATCGAATACATTTTTTCTACAAAGGTTTGTTGCCTTTTCTGCGTTTGCGCATGAGATAACGTCTTTGGCCCCCAAACTTTGTAGCAAGCCACGCAACAACATTAGAAAGGGGCGTTGGTCTTCAATTATCAGTATATTTTTATTTGTAAAAGTAAACGCCGTCATTAGAGCTCGTCATCGCTTGTCTTTGTTAATCTTGGTAGAAAATACGCTATTTCTCAAGTTTCCTGTGCTTTATGTCGATAAAAGAGTGTAATTAAAAAATAAAGAATAAATATGTTGTCCACAGACGTAAAGTCCACAAACGTAAACACAGTAAAAGGAAACAGTGCGCTAGATTACATTGCATTTGAGTGGAGCAGTGCTCTGGCTGATAGTGCAGGTGATTCAAAGTTATTCAATCTGTATTTAGCAATGCATGAATCACTTTGTAAAGTTGCCCCTAAAATCCGTGAAAACGGCCATGATGAAAAATCATTAGAAGATAAGTTAAATGCGTTAAATCACTATCGCCGTGCTAGATTTTCATATTCTTCTGAAGCGGAACAGAATTCATTAATTCAAAGTAACTTGAGAAGCGAAGGAGAGCAAACTGCAGCCTGGTTACAAGAATGTTTACACCCCTTACCACTTCACTATAAAGACGATGCCAATCATATTGAACAAAGCATTAAAACAAATTGTGCTTTGTCTACGCAATGGGGACTGGCTGAAGAGGTTGATGAGGATGCAATACATTTGCCTTTAGATACAGACGCAACACTACTTGTAGATGTTGTTGAAGCTTCCCAAGCTATGCTATAGTCCGCGCGAATTTTTGCTCTGGTTTTACGTTCCAATTCGCAAAGGATACTACAATGGAAAAAACAATCGTTTGTGCGATGTACAAATTTGTCGCACTTGAAAACTTTGAATCTATGCGCGCGCCTCTTCATGATGTCATGCGTGAAAATCAAATAAAAGGTACCTTACTGCTAGCTAATGAAGGTATTAATGGTACGGTTTCTGGCCCCCGTAAAGGGATTGATAACTTATTAGCTTGGCTGAATTCAGACGAGCGTATCAATCCAATATCATTTAAAGAATCACTGCACGACGAACAACCTTTTTACCGCACAAAAGTGAAGCTGAAAAAAGAAATCGTAACTATGGGAGTTGAAGGTATAGATCCTCGGCGAACTGTAGGCTCTTATGTGAAGCCTAGTGAGTGGAATGCCTTGATCAGTGACCCTGAGGTTACCGTTATTGACACACGCAACGGCTATGAAATTGACATAGGTACGTTTGAAAATGCTACGAATCCAAATACCGATAGTTTCAGAGAATTCCCTGATTACGTAAAAAACAATATGGATCCTGCGAAACAAAAAAAAGTTGCTATGTTTTGTACAGGGGGAATACGTTGTGAAAAATCCACTGCGTATTTGAAAGAGCAGGGGTTTGAAGAAGTGTACCATTTGGAAGGTGGCATACTTAAGTATTTAGAAGATGTGCCAAAAGAAGAAAGCATGTGGAAAGGGGATTGCTTCGTTTTTGATAACCGTGTTGCAGTAAACCACGACCTTGAAAAAAGTAAATATGATCAATGTTATGCTTGTCGCTTACCCATCACTCAAGAAGACAAAAAATCAGCTCAATATGAGGCTGGGGTTAGTTGTCCACATTGCTTTGGAACACATACTGAAGAACAAATTTCGCGCTTTAGGGAAAGAGAAAAACAAGTTCAGTTGGCGAGTCAGCGAAATGAGCATCACGTTGGAACCGAAGCTCACGACTTAACGGTGAAACGACGTACGGAAAAAGCGCAAGCACAAAGAGCTAGAGCCCTAAGCGCTAAACAGGGATAGACAGAACTAATACGTGCAGGTACACTTATTACTTTGAATTGCCAAGGAATTTACCTATGGATACACAATTATCAGCTGAAAAAATCAGTGAAATTCGAAAAGAATTTGCGTTTTTCGATAGAGATGGCAATGGTCAAATTGAACTATCGGAGTTCGTTGAACTTCTTACATGCCTTTCACCAAAAACGAAGGTGAGTGTTGTTGAGGAAGGGTTTAAGTTAATTGATGAAAACGACGACGGTTTTATCGACTTTGACGAATTCCTGACCTGGTGGCAAGAAGGTTGGTGGGAATATTAAGAGGCGAAAGCCTCTTTTTTGTAAATGGTATTTTAATTGAGTTTACACTTCATTCACAATGTTGCTATTTTGTTGCAAAATAGCAATTTTTTATTCTAAAAATTAGCATAATTATTATTTATGTGAGAATATTTAAAAATAAAGTTATTTATTTTTATCAAAATTAGGATGAATAGTTTAAGAATCATCCTTTTATTTAATATTTAGAAATAACAACAAGAAGTAATAGTTTTTACACTTATCACACATCAACGGAGAGAGTATAAGATGAAAGCATCACAAGGTATTTTTAAGTTTGCAGCGCTTTCTGCAAGTGTACTTGCATGTTTTTCAGCACAAGCTGAATGGAGTGCAAATGCATCTGTAACAAATAACTATATTTGGCGTGGTCTTACTCAGACTACTAATGAACCAGCTGTTCAAGGTGGTATTGACTACACAAGTGAATCTGGTTTTTATGCAGGTACTTGGGCATCAAATGTTCAGTATGCGGCAGACGATGTATTCTCATATGAGCATGACATTTACTTTGGTTATGCAGGCGAAACGGATACTTTTACTTACGACATCGGTTACCTTTACTACAACTACGATTCAGAAGCTGAGTTTGATTTCGGTGAAATCTATGGTTCTATCGGTTTCAACAATTTCACTTTCACAGCTTATTTACTAGCTAACACTGAAGCCGATGAAGGTTTCTCTCCAAGTGGTGACGAGCAAAACTTTGATTTCGCGAGCGCATTCTATTTCTCTGCTGACTACGCATACGAAATTAAAGAAGGTCTAGAGCTTGGTTTACACATTGGTTTCCAAGATGGTGACTTCAGTGAAGCCTTTAACGGTGTTGAAAATGGTTACTTTGATTACAGCGTAAGCCTTGCTAAAGATGGCTTTAGCTTCACTGTAACTACGACTGATCTTGAAGATGCTGGTCCAGACGGTCTAGACAATGACGAAGTTAAATTTGTTGTTGGTTACGCAGTAGATTTCGCGCTTTAATCGCTAAGAAAATAATCTATTCAAAAAAGAAGAGCACATGTGCTCTTCTTTTTTTGTCTGAATTTTACCAAGGTCCTTGTACTACCTTTGCATTAGCGCCTTTTACAACAGATATGCTGAACAAGCTCACATTGTGCTTATGGCACAAACCTTCAATAAAAAGTTTATCTGATTTTTTTAGCTTCAAATTTTCTACGTAAATAGAACTGCATTGTCCGCTCACTACAATTTTTTCTATCCACTTAGGAATGTTTTCAGAGCATGGCTTTTGAATGCGTATGCCGTAATCAACTTCTTTATTAAACGCCAGAGAATCCGCTAACAAATAAGACCAGCTTTTTTGCTTTAAAGCTGAATGGTTTTTATGAGTAATAGGAAGTGTGAGAACATTTTGCATAATCATAAACCTTGTTAATTTATACAGTGTATGGGCATACAGTAATACTGTATGCCCATACATGCAAGTGTTTTTTTTGAACAAATTGCTCAAATAATGATTATGTGTATTTTATCTTTATGTTTTTATTGATTATTTAAACTTGAATAAACGCTTTATTTTCATGCTTCTTGTCGTCATGACAACAAATGCTACCAGCCAGTAGTAAAGCGATGTTTGTAATAAGGTCTTTTCTGACCAACTAAAATGCAATAACGCTAAAAACAAGGTCAAATAAACGTAATTGTGTAGGCTTTGCCAATGCTTACCCATTTTTCGTTTGATACGATCGAATGAGGTTAGACTTAATGCAAGTAGCAAAATGAATGTAATTAAACCTACGGTAATATAAGGTCTTCTTATTATTTCACTAATAAGAAGGCCAATATTCATTTGTAAATCAAACACGGTAAATATGGCTAGGTGATATAAGGCCGCAAAAAACGCATACACGCCAAATAGCCGTCTAAATTTCATTAAGTCAGCGCAAGGTAGACGCTGAGCTAGCGGAGAGATCACAAGGGTAATAAGCAATAATATAACCGCTGTTAAGCCTGAATTGTGAATAAGCGTTTTTACCGGGTCAGCACCCAGCGCATCGTTTAGCCCAAAATAAAACAGCCCTCCCAAATACCCCAATACAATTAAATGTATTAGGGTTTTAGCAGTAACACGTACGTTATTTGATATGCGTAAGGGCTTTGATAACAGTCTTTTCATTAAAAGTTTTGTTTTAAATTCAAATTGGAATACATAGACGCAACTTCTGAATAACCATTAAAAAGCTGAGTTTCAGTTCTGTTTCTTGCGAGTAAGCCACCTGTAGTGATGCGACGTTCACTGGCTTGGCTCCATCGAGGATGAGATACAGTCGGGTTAACGTTAGCGTAAAAGCCATATTCATGGGGAGCAAGTATATTCCAGGTCGTTGGTGGCTTTTTGTCAGTTAATCGAATACGGACTATGGATTTGGCGCTCTTAAAACCATATTTCCATGGCACCACAAGTCTCACAGGTGCGCCATTCTGATTCGGTAATGCACTGCCATACAAACCCACTGCCATTAACGTTAGCGGGTGCATGGCTTCATCCATACGCAAGCCTTCCACATAGGGATATTGAATACCGCCGCCAGCGAACCGGCTTTTAACACCACGCATTTCATCAGCATTGGCATAGGTTTCAAATGCGACATATTTAGCGCTCGAAAGCGGTTGCACCAATTTTATTAGTCGAGCTAGTTCAAAGCCAACCCAAGGTACAACCATAGACCAAGCTTCTACACAGCGAAGTCGGTATATACGCTCTTCTAAAGGGAATTTATTGTGCAAGTCGTCATAGCTAATAGTGGTGGGTTTTTCGCATAAACCGTCTATTTTTAGCGTCCACGGGTTTGTAGTCATTTCATGGGCATAGGCGGCAGGTGCACTTTTGTCTGTGCCAAATTCATAGAAGTTGTTGTAAGACACCACTTTTTCATAGGGGGTAAGCACTTGTGACTTATCTTTACTTTTTTTGTATTCAAGGGGCAGGTAAGAACTTGGCTTTTTTGTTTCTTCTTCACTTGAGCCGAACAAATCGAACAGCTGAGCATTGGCTTGTCCCGAGGAAGCAAGTAACGACGAGGCTCCCAAAAAACCCATAGACTTTAATAGTTTACGTCTACCGTTAAACACGTTTTGGTCTGTGACGTCTGCTTCTGTTAATTTTACGCTTGGTGTGAACCGCTTATTGCTCATGTATCCAATCCATTATTATTATATTACTACTCTAAAGATAGACCGTGTTTTACTACAATGGGTTGCAGGTAGGATACAAATGTTATAATTACGGCCAAATATAGACAAAAGTGGGCCTAATATGGTCTAGTTTTTATAGCGATAAGGTATCGTGAGTTCCGCCTCGTTTAGGAATAAACATATTTGAATAGAGTCGGGATGCAAATTCGTCAGTCATACCTGAAATGTAATC
Source organism: Alteromonas sp. 5E99-2 (assembly GCF_017368475.1). Lineage (GTDB taxonomy): Bacteria > Pseudomonadota > Gammaproteobacteria > Enterobacterales > Alteromonadaceae > Alteromonas_F. Next base: position 163,681 of record NZ_JAFNJE010000006.1, on the reverse strand, counting down.
TGCAATCACTCTGTATTCGTTGCCATCTTCTTTTGCTGCTAGCCAACGTTTAGCTGTGTTAGTGGGTAATAGTCGCTCTGGATCAGAAGAAAAAGCTTCAAACAGTTCCATTACAACCTGTTGTCCTTTGTATTCTAATATTTGAATTTCAGGTTTGAGAATAACATGTTGATACACAAACAATTTGAAGATATCCAAAGCCTTTTTATGGGCTGGCGGGAATGCCACGTTAAAATCGAGAAGAGGGTGCTCAAAGGTATTTAACGTGCTGAGTTCGATAGAGGTAATAAAACAATTAACCAACGCGCCTATAGTGTTTTTGCGAATGTGGTGTTCACTGCTAAACAGTTTTTGCTGAATTACATTTATTTCTTTTGAAAGCCAAGGTACGTCAAGCTTAATAATAGGCTGAACTATGCTATCGACAAATTGAGTTTGGTCTATCATTCCCATGGCAATGGCATCTTCTAAATCGTGAATACCATAGGCAATGTCATCGGCCAGTTCCATAATCGAGCAGTCTAGAGATTTATATTGAGTTTTACTGTGCTTGTCCGAAAATTGATTAAAGGTGCTAAAAATGTCTTTATCTTGCTGTGAAAATGGCGCCATCATCCATTCGTAATGGCCTTGGTCACAACGGAATAAACCTTTAGCCGGAACCCAATTTTTCGCAATAACCGTTCTGTGAGTGGAGGTAACAGCAGCGGGTTGTTCAGCTGAAAGCGTATCGAGAAAATTGGGGTATTTAACAAGCCCTAACAAACTTCGTCTTGATAAGTTCATACCATGGCTTTGAGTATAAGGTTCTAGCTTAGTGACAATACGAAATGTTTGTCCATTTCCCTCAAAACCATCGTGATCTCGCATCATATAGTTCAGTGCAACTTCACCGCCATGACCAAAAGGAGGGTGGCCGATATCGTGAGCTAAACACAAGGTTTCAATGAGCATACCATCAAGGCCAACATAGGCCGCTTCTTGAGGATATTTACCTTGTAACTGTGAAGTAATGCCACTGCCTATTTGCGCAGCTTCTAAGGAATGAGTAAGACGAGTGCGATAAAAGTCGCTTAACCCAACACCAAGAACTTGGGTTTTTGCTTGTAAACGACGAAAAGCAGCGGAATGTAATACTCTTGCTTTGTCCCGCTGAAAAGGCGTTCTGTGATCGCCATCTTGGCTATCTGAACGAGGCAAGTAGCGTTCGTGCCAAGGGGATATTTGCCATTCAATGTTTGGCGAAAACGAAGTCATTGCTCTACTCAAAAATAAACAAACCCTAGTTTATCTTGTTTTCCCGCTATAAACCAATGGTTACTTGTACTCAGCGGGCCCTGCTGTGGCCTTTGGAGAGTACACTTTATTGGATAACTTATCTTTGGTATTCTGAAGACTATTCATAAATCACCTACCTTTTTTTTGTCAGCCCCTTCTTTATCTATAAGAATAGATTTACTCCCTTTTACTTCCTGTATTTTGAATGAGCCATTATCTCCAATATATGTATTATGCCCTTATTTTTTATGTTATTTAAAGGTCTAGATGGAATGGTGTTGTTGGGGGCAGGGCAACGAGACTATAGAGGTTTATCCAAAAGCTTGAATCAAGAGAAATTGAGTCTCCGTATAGCACTGTAAGCTAATAACTCTAATTAACCAATGCAATTGCACCTCAGGGTGCCTGCGAACGACTTAACGCGGTTGTTATATGTCTTTATTCTTGCTACGAGCATACATCATAGAATTGACCAACTATTTCTAACATAACCCAAACGTTACCTTTGCTATACGAATCTATTGATTCGTCGCCCCCCAAAAATGGGTAGGGGTGAGGTATGTATATTTCTTCCTCCTTGAGTGGCCCCAAGTGTTTACCAATTTGTTCAACATGGTCAAGATTCAAAACAAAAGTCTGAAACGATTCTTCTTGCAAAATCTGTTTCTCAAACTGTGCAGTGTTTTCAAATACACCGTATGATTTTGCACCCTTTTTAAATGGGTGAAGAACAGCATATGCATTATCACTGGGAGATTTCATAAATATATGGCCGAGACTAGAATAACCAATTATTTCAGTATAATTAGGGAAGGAACTTGCCCAACAAGAAATTGTCTCTTTAGTGTCAATAGGCTTAAAAATTTCATAAGCATTTGCAGAGTTTGATATGCTAACCATACAAATTAAAGTGATAAGTAGTTTTTTCATATCAGTTTATCCTCATAACGAATGATATGGATTCACCGCCGAAATTGGCATTGTTGTGCCATAGTGAAAGTGCGAATTTTCAAAAATAGTGGAGAGCCCATATGTCTTTAATTAAAGTCGTTGGCATTGATTTAGCCAAATTAGTTTTTAGTATTCATGGTGTAGATGAGCATGGCAATATAAAATTCCCACCATAATGCACTTGTTAGGTGCCATCGTATGTGCTTGAAATTTCATTTGCTATCCTAGCTGTTGATAAATAAAAAGCGTAAATAGAATCTATTTGCCCGTTCGAGATTTGCTCATGTACTTTGTTCATTGGAAAACATAAATGACTATCACTAACCAATACGGCATATTGGTCGCCAAATTTAACCCATTTGCCGCCAAGCTCCTCGATTATGACTTCCCCTAAGAATGCACCCCATATCTCAGGTAGAACTCGTTTCGCATTATCAGATAAATGAAGGCGCTCATCTGTGATTACCTCACTAAGAAATTTCACTGACGCTTCATTATAATCAAAGTGAGATATTCCCTGTTCATGCATCTGGCTTACTGTATGCTTTGCTCCTTCTTTTATTTTAGACAGGATGCTTTTTGGGACTTCCTCATGGCTGAGAAAGCGTTCTTCTGCTTTTAAATGATAACTTGTCAAAAAAAGTAAAATGATTAGAAATGCTACTTTCAATTTATACATCCTTTTAGTTGATGGCGCCTAACGCCCACAGCAGATTTTTACTGAGTTGGTAATATACTAAATAGCTTATTTTACAGCGACTAACCATTGTTTTAGTTCGGCTTCGGTTTTGTCACACTCAACGAGTTGCAAGGCTCGCTTAACCCAAGGTCCGGCTTCTACCGTTTTTGAGTCTACGACTACACAATAGTCTTGGTCGCTATCAAGTCGAATAGTTTTATCTGTTGTGCTGTAAATAAATTTTTGGTGGGGATGGTCGCTGCAACTTAGCAATGCAAACTCCGATTTTCCAATTGCGGTGAGAACTTGCATGCATTGACCTTCAAAAGCATAAGAGCGGATTTGCTTTGTTTCCGCGTTGTATTCAAAACGAACGTCGTGGCCAGAGTCATTTCTGGGCGTTCCTTTGGCTGTTTTGGGCTTACATGAGTGCGTTTGCATTAATTCTGATTGGCCAGGGCCATAAGTATCTAGGCAAAAGCCGTATCCATTAGGCTCATCTATATTCTCACTAAGCGCTATATACGGTGGCTCTGTGGGTACTTTCGGGTTTGCGGCTGACGCAAAGCCAGCAAAAAGTACTAATACAGATAACAAAGTAATTTTAAATGTAGAGTAGGGCATGTATGTTCCTTTAAAGTGAAATACTTTGCTAACTTTCAAAGCGTTATGGTACAAAATTTAAGTAAGTTTAGTATAAAGTAACTTATTCATAGTGAAAGCCCTCGTTTGCTGCGCAGTCACAGATATATAAATACCATAATTCATCCGTATATCTGATCTACATCAACTTTATACGTTTTTTATACGTTTATAATTCGGATAACAAAAAATCTAGATATTGAATTATTTCTACTTATGTTAGTAACTGTTATTAATAACCTATACCGAATTCGATCGTTAACAACGCTTTCACCTGAAGACTACAGTGATAAATCTGCTGGGCCTTACTACAGCAGTATTGGCGGGCATGTACGCCATATTTTAGATATTTTTAATTGTCTAATAAATGGCTTAAACAATGAAAAAATAGATTTAACAGCTCGTGTTAGAGGAAAAGAAACGGAAAATGACCCCTTAGAAGCTCAACTTTATTTAGACAAAACTATCGAAGGGCTTTCTGAGTTAAAGCAACACTCAATATCTCAAATACTCACGTTAATCGACGATTTGGGAGACGGTAAAGTGTCAACGCCAGCAACATTGGGAAATGTTATTTTCCAAGCTCATAGTCATGCTATTCACCACTTTGCGATTATTGGTTATATTTTACATATTCGTAAACTCACCTTACCCGATACTGCTTTTGGTTATAACCCAACAACACCAATCAATTTAGTTAAAGAGCCTAAAGCTAGTTAGCGTATGAAAATAGGTTAACTACAAAGCACGTAGGTGCCTTTTGTAGTTGGTTTGAGTGTGGTTCTATTTAGGCTGAAATTGCAGCAACTTCCTTAAGTTATCAGGAGGTTACTCGAAACTAGTGCCAGCTAGAGAGCCACATATGTGTTATGCGGCTTTTGGTTGCTGCGGCAGGGCCGCAGACAATATTCAGCTAAATGTGCCCATTGGCCCAGGATAACTAACTTCGTCAAGCTTTCCCGTATCAACGTCGTAGATGAATCCTCTTACTGTCACGGCATCGGAGCCTTCTGTTGGTATCCATGGGTGATTTTCAATTCTTGAAATCGAACGTCTGACGTCCCAAGAAAGGCGCTCATCCTGTTTCTCACTCCTTGGTGCATCAAGCGCCTCGATAGGCCCTCTGAATGCATGAAACTGTTCAGGTGTTCCAGAGCTGCAATTACAACTAGTGAAATTCCGTCCAGTTGCTTTTTGTAGCAACGCCTCTGCTTCAGGATCACCTTCTAAACCCGCTTTAAGTAATTCATCAGTAAAGGCCAACATACCACAGCGAGTGTGGTGAATTAGTATGATTTCATCCGTATTGAGCAGGTGATGAGAAATAATCAGGCAACGTAACGCGTCGTCAGTTACAACACCTCCTGCATTACGGATAATATGAGCGTCACCAGTCTGTAAGCCAAGTAGGTCCTCTATATTCATTCGCGCATCCATGCAAGCTACAACGGCCACGTTTTTGTCAGGATTAATCGGCTGTTCACCAGGGTACGATGGTGTATGAACGGCTTCGCCATTCGCATATCGTTTGTTGTTTTCTAGATATTTATCAGTATGGTTATTAGCCATGTTATTACCTCATAACTTCTTTATAACGGGCAGTAATCTTTATAGTGTAATGGGAACGAAGTGACATCGCCCACGTATTTTGTCACAGCGAGCTTGTAACCGAGTTTATGCATTATATGGATAATAACCTGTTATGCATGAAGGACAAAATATTCTTCAAAATCAAACATAAATACCACACTGTTGCGTAATGGTGGTGGGGAGTCCAATTATCTTGAAGTAGCTCATTTCCCAGAATCAATTTCATCCGAAATTTCTTGGATAATGGGCTTAATTGTGGCTCTGGCATGCCTTAAATAGACAGCTCTAGTAAGCTCTGGGTCATATATCATTCCGCTTTTTATTTGAGCTCGAAAATTCAGCCAAGATTCCTCGTTAATAAGTCCCTGTTGATACTGAAAATAAACGTTGTCATAACCTAAAATAGAGAGTTGAAGTTCTACAATCCGGTGATACAAAGTGGTAACGCTATATTTTCCTTGGTCTAGCTGTTTCGCAATTTCCCACTCTTCATTCCAGTATTCTGGTCTCTCTCCAGTAGACCACCAATCTTCTACTTCTTGATAAAATACGGGACTCAAAAGGAGGGTCCTTCTGTCTTCTTTGGCTGATTCGGTGCGATTAAAATATTGTTCCGCAGTGGCTATCTTGCGATCTAACATTAATTGCATCCCAACAAAAACTAACGACGCGGTTACTGTGAGTACGCCTATCAATTCAACAAGAGCTTTATTGCCTATTTTCATATTACAATTCCAATAGTGAATTGAATTAAGCTATTAGCCATCAGAACATAACGAGACCGTAGAATTTATCCAAAAGCCTAAATCAGTAAAAAATGAAGTTCCTATATCGCACTGTAAGCCAATAACTCAACTTAACCAATGTATTTGTTGCTCAATATTCAAACCGTAAAATTGATTAACTTCAACTCGCCCAAGGGAGTTTAACGGTGTTTATTTAAAAACTTGAGAACCGAATGATTAAATAATTCAGGTTGTTCCCACTGAACAGCGTGGCCAGCTTCTGGGATCACAAGTGTATTGCTGTGAGGTATTTCTCGAGCGGCTGCTCGCATCATTGAAGGCGGTTGATATAAATCAGCTCCTCCTGCGATAAAAAAGATTGGAATATTAGCATCTCTAATTTTTTCCCATGTAATATTGCTTTTCGCTTTTTGACCATGCCGAATCTCATCACCTCTAGACTTTTGCTCCATTTTAATCCATTCCTTTACCCCTTTCGGGTGTGCCCAACGATAGGAGGGGCCAAGCTCTTTAAACTCAGGCGGTAAATCATAAGGACGATAGCGCACGACTTGAAACGTTTGTATGGCACTTACACATATCTTACTCTCGAAGTGACGTGGCTGTAGTATGGTTCTATACCAATGGTTTCATGTATTAAATCCGCGTGATTGCGCGCAGTCTTAAGTGCCCAGTTTGCGCAACCAAACCCAATCCAGCCATCACTTCTAATAGCGTTGTTGAAGTTTTTGCGATCTGGGAAAAGCCCTCTGACAAATCTTGCTAGGTCACTTGAACCAAAACTGCCTGGGCGAACCATTCCTTCAGTCCCAATATCCAAAAATGACGCTTTGTAGTGCATTAGTTGATTTCTGATGTCTATCAGAGTCTTTGTGTGTTGATATGGGGGGCCACCTTTAGTCAGTTTGTCATGACCGCAAAGCTCAAGTAGTAAATTTAGTTTATCAAGAACTTTAACCTGTTCGAATTTTTTAGAGTTAGCTCTATCTGAAATCTTATCAATGATTGCAGTTTCCAAAGAGTTGAAACAGCCTCCGTTACTTTTACTAGCTTCTGCAAACATTTCATTTGCTAGAGCTTCCAAAAAAGCCACAGAGCTAAAAAGCGCACCAGTAACATATGAATGTAAAATGTCTACCGCTTCGCCCGTGTTAGAAGTTAAACTACATTCAATTTCCTTGGCTCTTTCAACAAAATATATAGATGTTTTAAGGTGTTTAATTGAATAAAAAGTTTGTAAACCGAAACCCAAACCTGAAATCATAATTAGTGCCTAATGCCTCATTCAGAAGCTTGAAATTGTTGGTTAAATCAATGGGCTCAGCGAAATAGGCGACAGTCTCAAGTCTACTACAATGCCTTGTCAGAAATATTATTTAACGCTTTTTGGTTATAAAATAAATAGCTCCGACTAACGCCTCAACACCTAAGCTTGTATTTAATATCTGTTAACTACTTTGCCTTGGGCTGGTTTACAGATACTCTTGGTCAGAGTTATGCCACTGACTAGCAGTAATTATTTAGCTTCTCAATATATTGTCTTCTATCAAATCTGACAAGGGGTTTAGTGCTTGTCAGATTTGTAAAGTGGTGTGAGCTTGGGAAGGGTCTTAATGACAAAAGTTAAGCCTGTATAGGCTTATTCGTGATGATCGTCTTGGGTTATTTCATCTAAGCTGAGTGAGAAACTCGGTACATAGCGAGTTAAGAAGTAGTCGACTTCGGGTGAATGGTAGTCTTTTAAAATGCGATCTAGGCGTTTTTTCGCTAGTTTAAATTCTTGGTTACCTGCGTTAAGTTCTTCTAGGGTTTTTAAATAAGCACACAATATATCGGCGGCTTTAACGATAAAAGCTTCGTCTTCTGAGTGATGTTGACCGTCGATTAACTTGGCATAGTCTTCACGAAATACCTCGGGAGCCATTTCAATAAGCTGATGCTCCGCCATTTTTTCTATTTTTTTATATTCTTCCTTAATTGCAGGGTTGGAATATTTAATAGGGGTAGGAAGGTCACCGGTAATAACTTCTGAAACATCGTGAAATAGGGCTAATGTGGCAATTCTGTCAGCATTTAAATTACCGTCGAAAAAACGGTTTTTTATTAGCGCTAATGCGTGAGCAACCATGCCCACTTGCAAGCTGTGCTCTTGTACATTTTCGGTGCGAACATTGTGCATTAGCGGCCAGCGTTGAATTAATTTCATTCTGGCTAGGTGAGCAAAAAAGTGACTATTTTCTGACATTAAAGAACCTGATGATAACCATTAAAGAAGTGCTCTATTTTGTCCAATGCAGGTTTTAATACATCGGTATGTGGAAGGAATACCAACCTGAAATAGCAACCATCGGTTAGGTTAAATGCACTGCCATGTACCAATAAGATTTTCTCTTTGTTGAGTAAATCGAAAATCATCTTTTGGTCGTCGTGAATGTTGAATTTCTTCTCGTCTACACGGGCAAAGCAGTACATAGCGCCTTTGGGCTTAACACAGCTGATACCGTCGATTTGATTTAAACGGTCGGCAGCTAAATCGCGCTGCACTTTCAATCTGCCATCACCCACAATGAGGTCGTTAATGCTTTGGTATCCACCTAAGGCAGTTTGTATTGCACTTTGACAAGGCACATTGGCACACATACGCATGGAAGACAGTATGTTTAGCCCATCAATATAGCCTTTCGCAATGCGTTTATTACCACTGACTAGCATCCAGCCCGCACGAAACCCAGCAACGCGATAGTTTTTGGAGAGTCCGCCTAAGGTCACAATGAAAATATCGTCAGCTAAAGACGCAATGCAAGTATGCTGGTGTTCGTCGTAGAGTATTTTGTCGTAAATTTCGTCTGAAAAAATAACCAGCTTGTGCTCTCTCGCCACTTCAATAACCTCTTTTAATAGCTCAGGGCTATACACTGCGCCGGTTGGGTTATTGGGGTTTATCAGCACAATGGCTTTTGTGTTTGAGGTAATTTTACTTTTTATGTCCGCAATATCAGGGAACCAACCCGCTTGTTCATCGCAGCGGTAATGCACAGGCGTACCTGAAGATAAGCTTACTGCGGCCGTCCAAAGTGGGTAATCTGGGCTTGGAATAAGCACTTCGTCACCGTGATTTAGCAATGCTTGCATTGCCATCATAATCATTTCACTAACGCCATTACCTATAAAAACATCATTGATATCAATGCCTTTAAGGTTCTTTTGTTGGTAATACTGCATAACGGCAACTCTGGCTGCATAAATGCCTGTGGAATCTGAATAGCCTTGAGACGTAGGCAAGTTATGAATGACGTCTTTTAGAATATCGTCTGGGGCGTCAAAACCAAAAGGAGCCGGGTTACCAATATTAAGTTTTAGAATACGATGACCTTCTTCTTCCATTTGGCGGGCTCGCGCCGCTATGGGCCCGCGAATGTCATAACATACATTGTCTAACTTATTTGATTTATCAACAGCTCTCATGGTTAAAAAATTCTTATTTTACGGGGCTGTCAGAGTATCGCATATCGCATTTTCTTACAATTTAAGGTTTGCGAAATTAGCCAGTTAATTTAACACTTGGTGTATTCACACAGGAGAATTGTTTTGGCATTACCTCTTATTGTTTTAGGTGCTGGTATTGCAGCGGCGTACGCAAGTAATCAAATATCGAAACACAATGACAGAAAAAATGGCATTGTGGGCGCGTTTCCCGGTGAAAGTAAATTCACTGTAGAGCCTCAAACCGGCGGCATTGTGTGCTGCGATGTCTATGAAATGTTTGAGCATTCTGGCATCTGGGTAGACGGCAACGTAATTGAACTGCAAGGCACTGGGTTAATTCGAGGGATTTCCCCCTCAAGGTTTACTCATGACCGAAGCGGCAATACGATTTATGTAGCCTGTGATTGCAATAACACGCCTCTTACCGATAACACACTAATGCAACGCGCTGTGTCTAAACTGTATGAATATCGCGATTATCATGTGGTAAAAAATAACTGCAATCGCTTTGTTGCTGAATGTTTGTCTGGTACTGACCAAGGTATTACTACCTTCACCGAGCTGAATCATTTTTTAAGCGACCATTTTGGTCAGCCTATTTATTGGCTTCCTGCGGCAGTGTAAAGTTAAAAGCGGCAGTGTAAAGTAAAATAAGCGTCTTACTTGTGAAGTTTAGGTTATTCACGGTAGGCTTTAGCCCATAACTTGAATTAGCTGATAATAACGAGACACTTTTATTTTGGGTAAACACAGCGAAGATACTAGCGTAAATTTTTCTGAAAAGATTAAGAATAATTATAGCCAGCTTGCACCTTCTGCAAGGCAGGTTGCTGATTATATGCAGCAAAATCCCCTTGCTGCTGTGACCTTGTCGGTGAAACAAATCGCAGAAAAAGTGGGAACGTCTAAAGCTTCGGTAAGTCGATTCTTCCAGCAATTGGGGTTTAACTCTCATCAAGATGTAAAAGCGTTTGTGTTAAAACAACGAGAGCAGGGCGTGCCTATTGCTAATCCGTCAAGTTTGGCGGCAACCCTTGAACAAGAGTTAGAAAACGTAAGCACTACCTTAGCCGCTATTAACACCCAAGATATTGCTGATATTGCTCAGCGCATAATTAATGCGAAAAAGGTGTTTGTGATTGGCGCTAGAACCTCGTATCCGCTGGCGTTAAGTTTACGCCAACAGCTAACTCAGATCAGAAACGACGTGGAACTCTTGCCAAAATCAGGGCAAACCTTAGCTGAAGACCTCATCGATATCGGTTCAAATGACTACGTGATTGTTTTTGGTCTTCGCCGTCGCCCTAAAATTTTTGAAAAACTCATCAACGCGTTACCCAATAAAAACACCTTATTGATTACCGAGCCCGGTGGACAAATTTATCGACAACACGTGCAAGACGTTATTGTATGTCAGCTGGGCCAAGCGCAAGCGTTCGACAGCTACGCGGCGCCTATGGCGGTTGTATCCTTGTTGTGTAATCAAGCTTATCAGCTTAGCGGTGATACAGGTTCAGCGAGAAGCCAGCAAATCTCAACCTTATATAAAGAACTCGACGAGCTAAGTTAAGTTTTGAATTTATTAAATTGTTTCATTTGTTTCACTTGACAAAATAGTGAAACAAATGTTTCATGTTGTCTGTGGTTCTCCTTTTACTCTTCTTTTGTTTGTTGGATTGTTATGTCAGATATTCATTCGTCTAGTGGCGTAAGCCCATTTATGCCCGTTGATGGTATTCACGGGGCTGAGAGTGTTCGCGAAAGCGCAGGAACATTGTCGCCTTTGCGTTTGGCGGTAAAAGACTTATTTCATATTGCTGGAATACCTACCAGTGCGGGAAACCCCGAGTGGTTAGCAAGCCACGACATACCTAATCAAACCAATGAGGCCGTGGAACGCTTGCTAAAAGCGGGCGCTAAATTTGTAGGTAAGACCATTACCGACGAACTTGCATATAGCTTAAATGGCCAAAATAAACATTATGGAACACCCACAAACCCAGTTACGCCACAGCGGCTTCCGGGCGGTTCGTCCAGTGGTTCTGCTGTTGCAGTGTCGTCGCACCTTGCTGATATTGGTTTAGGCACAGATACGGGTGGCTCTATACGAGTGCCTGCCAGCTATAATAACTTGTTTGGTTTGCGCCCAACCCATGGGCGAATTAGCACTGATGACATGGTTGGACTAGCGCCTTCGTTTGACACTGTGGGATGGCTAACTCGCTCCATTGAAGAAATGGAGCAAGCCGCTAATGTGTTGTTTAGTGATGATACAGAAGAAAGTACAGAAAAAAGTGCAGAAGAAAGCGCAGATATGCGTTTGTGCTCTTGTACTGATATCGTGAAATTGGCGTCACACCAGCAGCACATTGTTGCTTGGAACAATGCCCACAATGTCGCGCTAAATGATGATTTGTTGCCTTTGTTACCCGAATTGTCTAACGCGTTTCGTATACTGCAAGGCGCAGAAATATGGCAACAACACGGCGAGTGGATTGAAAACCACAAGCCTGATTTTGCCGACGATATCAATAGCCGATTTAATGCCTGTAAAGCCCTGACTTTGCCAGAAATTGATGGTGCGAAAAAAATACAAAATGCCCTTGTTAGCGTAGTAAACTCTGTGTTTCAGGAGTTTGATTGTCTTGTAGTACCGACTACGCCAGGGATTGCCCCTTTACTGACTTCGTCTTCAGCGGAGTTGGCTGAGTATAGAACGAACTTACTGACGCTAACGTCTATTGCAGGTCTTGCCGGACTACCTCAGTTGCACCTTCCATTGTTTGAGGAAGACGGTGCGCCTTGTGGTTTATCGCTTATTGGTCCAAAGCATTCTGATCTGCAATTAATACGTTTCGCGAAAGTACTGTGTGAACAAAGAGCGGAATAAAGAACTATGAACAATGATCAAGTCGCATTTACGGCTCCGCATTTTGCTGCGTCCCAAGCCGGATTACATATTTTAGAAGAAGGCGGAACGGCCATAGAAGCTATGGTTGCAGCCGCTGCGTCAATCGCTGTTGAATACCCTCACATGAATGGGTTAGGCGGAGACGGTTTTTGGTTAATTAGCGAACCGGGTAAAACCCCTGTGGCTATTGATGCGAGTGGCTGCGCGGCACAGGGTGCCAACGCCGGTTTTTATCAAGGTATGCAAGGGATCCCCAGTCGTGGGCCTAAAGCCGCCTTAACTATGGCTGGCGCTGTGGCAGGCTGGGAAAAAGCATTAACCTTAAGTCGTCAATGGCAAGACCCTATAGCGTTATCAAAGTTACTTGATACAGCCATTAATCAGGCAGAATGGGGCATAGAAGTTACTCAAAGCTTATCTGATGCAAGTTTTAAAACCTTTGATGAAATGGCCAGTGGCGAAGGTTTTGAGCAGTTTTTGATAAAAGAAAAAGCGTTAAAAAAAGGTAAGGTGATTAAATTACCGAAGCTTGCCAAAACACTGAAAACCCTAGCGGAAAATGGGTTAAACGATTTTTATCACGGCGAAATTGCAAAAATGCTAGCCAATGATTTGGCAGAAGCGGGCTCGCCCATTCGCTTACAGGATTTTGAATCCTACAAGGCTGAATTCGTTGAGCCGTTAAATGTTGAAATAAGCAAAGGCACACTTTACAACTTGCCCGCACCCACCCAAGGCATAGCCTCTTTAATTATATTGGCCTTATACGACCGTGTTGTACATAAAGCGAAATCTGATGCAGACAATGTACACTTGCTGGTGGAATGTACGAAAAAAGCCTTTATTTTACGTAACCAATACGTTACCGATCCGTCTCGTTTAAGCAAAAACTTGAATGAACTTCTAGAAGACAGCTATTTAGATACGCTGGCATCTGAGATATCCGTGGAAAAAGCGGCGCCTTGGCCTCATAAAGCCGCACATGGCGACACCGTTTGGATGGCGGCATGTGATAGCAAAGGAAGAATGGTCAGCTATATTCAAAGCTTGTACTGGGAATTTGGAAGTGGGGTGGTTAGCCCATCTACCGGAATAGTGTGGAATAATCGCGGTACTTCGTTTTCTCTCGACCCTAATCACCCTCAGTATTTAGTTCCAGGATTAACCCCGTTTCATACTCTTAACCCAGCGTTTGCCGAGCTAAACGATGGGCGTCGCATTGCGTATGGCACTATGGGCGGTGAAGGCCAGCCACAAACACAAGCGGCAATTTTTGCCCGTCATGTATACCACCAACAACCTTTAGAGGAATCAATTCGTTTAGGGCGGTGGTTGTTAGGCAGAACATGGGGTGATGAATCCAACAACTTGAAGTTAGAAAGAGATTTAGCTGATTACGTAGGGGATGAGCTAGGGGCATTGGGCCATGATATTGCGGTAATCGACGCTAAAAATGAATTAATGGGCCATGCAGGCGCAATCATTCAAACAAATAACGAAGATCTTGAGGCTGAATCTGACCCTCGTAGCGATGGGAAAGGGTTAGTCTCTTCACTTATAACTAACACCTTAACAACACAGGATATTAATTAATGTCGGTCATTGACACCATTATCGATAATTTACCCGTACTCGTTGCGCTGATCACAACAGGTATTTTTGCTGGTTTACTTGCCGGTTTGCTTGGCGTTGGCGGGGGCATTGTTATTGTTCCTGTTTTATTCTTTTTATTTCAAGCTTTTGGCGTATCACCTGAATCAGCAATGTTAGTGGCTACAGCCACTTCATTGGCCACTATTATTCCAACGTCTATTAGCTCTATTCGCGCACACAATGCAAAAGGCAATGTGGACTTTGTTTTGTTGAAGCGTTGGGGCGTTTTCATCTTAATAGGCGTGCTACTGGGAAGTTGGTTGGTTACTCGAGTGAATGGTTCGTGGTTAACATTATTGTTTGGTGTGATTGCCATATTGTCATCCTTGAATATGCTAATTGGCAGCAAAAAAGCTCTGTTCAACGACTTACCGAATACTGCAGGCCAAGCGGGCATGGCAACCAGTGTTGGTTTGTTTAGTTCACTGGTCGGTATTGGTGGAGGCACATTAACCGTACCTATGTTGACGTTTTGTAACTACCCAGCTCATAGAGCTGTGGGCACGGCTGCAGGTGTAGGTTTACTTATTTCACTACCCGCAGCAATCACCATGCTTGTTGTAGGACAAACTCCCGCCGATGCGCCAATGGGCACCTTTGGTTTGGTTAACTTAATCGGCTTTGTTTGTATCGTACCGTTAACCGTTATGTTTGCGCCTATTGGGGCCAAATTAGCGTCACTATTAGATGCGCAAAAGCTGAAAAAAATATTTGCCGTTGTGCTGATGATCACTGGTCTTCGCATGCTTGCTCAACTTTTTCTGTAAGGACATTTTATGACAACGTTTTCTCGTTTAGCGCCACCACCTCGCTTGTTAATGGGGCCAGGCCCAATAAACTGTTATCCCAGAGTGTTAAGTGCCATGTCTACTCAGTTAGTTGGCCAATATGACCCAGTAATGACGGGATACATGAATGAAGTGATGGCTTTGTACCGTTCAGTTTTTCGTACTGAAAATGAACAAACATTATTGGTTGATGGTACATCAAGAGCAGGTATTGAAGCGGTTTTAGTGTCTGCTATTGAGCCGGGCGATAAAGTGCTTATTCCTATTTTTGGACGTTTTGGCCACTTGTTGGCGGAAATCGCAACCCGTTGTGATGCAGAAGTGCATACCTTTGAAGTGGAATGGGGACAAGTTGTCCAAGCTCAGCAAATTGAAGATGCCATTAAGCGTGTGCAGCCTAAGTTACTTGCCATTGTTCAGGGAGATACCTCTACTACTATGCTTCAGCCTTTGGCTGATATAGGTGAAATATGCGAGCGCCACGATGTGCTGTTTTATTGTGATGCTACCGCGTCAATAGGCGGTAACCCTTTTGAAACCGACTTGTGGAAACTCGACGCTGTGTCTGTTGGGTTACAGAAGTGTTTGGGAGGCCCTTCAGGAAGCGCGCCAGTCACCTTAAGTGAAAAATACGTCAATACGGTGAATAAACGAAGACATGTAGAGGCGGGTATTCGCAACGACGATCATCAAGATGGTGTCGCGTCTCGCATTCGTTCTAATTATTTCGATTTACCTATGATTATGGATTATTGGGGAAGTGAAAGGCTAAATCACCACACTGAAGCCGCATCTATGCTGTATTGTGCACGTGAATGTGCGATTAATTTGCTGGAAGAAGGTGTTGATCAAACCATTGCTCGCCATAAACAGGCCGGAGATGCCATGCTTGCAGGTATTCAAGGCTTGAACTTGCAGCCCTTTGGCGACTTATCGAACAAGATGAATAATGTTGTCGGGGTATACATTCCTGATGCCGTAGACGGTGAAGCGATTCGCCATGACATGTTACACAAGTTCAATATAGAAATAGGCACCAGTTTTGGACCGCTTCACGGAAAAATATGGCGCATTGGTACTATGGGCTACAACGCAAGACCCGATGCAGTGTTTCACACCTTACAATCGTTAGAAACTGTACTTCGAAGGGCGGGGCATAGCTTACCTACGGGCGAAGGAATAGACGCAGCAATGGCGGTTTATAGTGACTGATTTTGTACAGGCCGCAAGTCAGGTGATGACATGGTGTAATGAGTTAGGGGCGGTGAGCCAAGCTGATTATGTTGACCGACGTTATTTAACCGAACAACACCGACAGGCTAACGACTTAGTTGCGCACTGGATGCAGCAAGCGGGATGCAAAACATGGGAAGATGGCGCAGCCAATTTGTGGGGCCGATACGAAAGTGATAATGAAAATGCCCAGCGATTTATTTTGGGTAGCCATTTAGATACAGTGCCAAATGGCGGAAAATACGACGGTATGTTAGGGGTTTTAGCACCTATAGCCGTAGTGAATTACTTACATAGTCACAATATTCGTCTTCCATTTCACATCGATATCGTTGGTTTTGGCGATGAAGAAGGAACGCGATTTGGTTCAACTCTGCTGGGTAGCCGAGCCTTAACTGGGCAATGGCAAAAAGAGTGGGCCGATTTAGCAGACAGTGAAGGCATTACGTTAAGTCAGGCCATGTCCAACTTTGGTTTGTCCTTTGCCAATATTGGCAATAGCAAAATTACTAACCCTTCAGGACTGCTCGGCTATTTGGAAATCCATATTGAACAAGGGCCGGTGCTGGAAGATAAAAACCTGCCCGTGGGCATAGTGACGGCTATTAATGGTGCAAGGCGATTTTGGTTTGATATCGAAGGGTTTGCTGGTCATGCGGGTACTGTGCCTATGGGGTTGCGTCAAGATGCTCTGGCCGCCAGTGCTGAAATGATTTTAGCGGTAGAAAGCATCGCCGCAGAATTTGGTGTTGTTGCCACTGTTGGCGCGATAGAAAATAGGCCTAATGGGGTCAACGTGATTTCCGGTAAAACTCGGTTTTCTTTAGATATTCGAAGTGAAGATGACCGTTTACGGGACCGCGCTTTCGACGCTATTTTAGCGAAACTTGAATCAATTGCAGAACACAGAAACACAGGCTTAACTTACACTCAAACCCATAGTGCAAATGCAGTGAGCTGTGCACCTGAGCTACAGGCAATGTTAACTCAAGCGATAAACAATGCCGACTTTACGCCTTATTCGCTTTCATCAGGTGCGGGTCACGACGCTATGGCAATTGCTGACATATGCGATGTGGCTATGATGTTTGTGCGTTGTTACAAAGGCATTAGCCATCATCCTGCAGAATCGATTAAAACCCATGATGTAGAAGCGTCACTGATCGTATTACATCAATTTTTACTTTTACTTTCTGAACAATATTCAACGACAAAATAAACAAACCGAGCGTATTTATGATCATAGACAGAATTTATGCCAGCGAAGACGGCAAAAGTCATTTTGGAACATTGGATATTCCGTTAGCCGATGGCGGACCAATTGGGCTTTTGTCAGAGAAACACCCAGCAGGCAGCGTTATTTTTAGAGAAACACCAGCGGATTACGACTTTAAATGGCACCCTGCACCAGCGAGACAATTGCTGTTTATCTTAAAAGGCAGTGCGGAATTTACCGTGTCAAATGGTGAAAAACGCATTTACGGCGGGGGAGATGTATTGCTTTTAGAGGATACATTTGGCGAAGGACATTGCTCAAAAGCTCTGAACAACGAAGTGCGACATTCTATATTTGTGACTTTAGTCTAATTTAGCGCAATGACTGAACTTGATATTTTGGTGCGACTAAAATACCAAGTTCATGTTAGTAATATGGTATTTCTTTCGTTTTTAACGTTTAAAAGCCGTAAGTAAAAAAAGCCCCGATGTAGCTACCGTCGGTATCGACTTCTATAAACGAATCTTCAAATTGACAATTTGCATTGGCATAGCGAACTCCGCACTAGCCTTAAATACCACTGACACAGTGGATAGCGCATGGTGTTAATATTTCTTATATTCAGTTAACTATTTGTTTTAGTATCCTTTTTAAATGCTCGGCTAGTGCTTCATGAGCTTGCTTGTTTATGCCTATATCCATAGTTGTCACGATATCTTCTTCTGAATGTCATATATGTAGATTAAGTTTATAGGTTTGCGTTCTGTAAAGTAGATTGTACACCTTTAAAATGATCAAAAAAATAGATTGAAATTTTGTTTTTTTACGAAGATACTCTGGTTGTGGACTAATTTTTGTTCACTTTAAAGAAAGCAAGTATCAATTAATTTTCATTTTTAGTACGAGCGTTAATACTGGCTCTTCAGTATTAATAACACTACTTATATAGTCCATTGGAGGACAGTTGTTATGAAAAAGTTAGTGATGGTATCGATCTTTATGTCATTCGCAGGTGCAGCGTCAGCACAAGTTAATGAGTTTGGTTTAGACCCAAATCTTGCTCCTTGGGAAAACTTTGATTTGAGTGTTTGGGGTCTTGATTCTCCCGCACTTCGAGAAATATCAGCAAATAATGAAACTGGTGTACGCATCGATGATTTTGAGTTTATTGCCTTGCGTGAAGGGCCGAATAACTCAGACTTTGATGATGCAGAAGACCTTTTCTTCGGTAGCGATAGCGATGTGGAATCATCAGACCCTTACTTCTTTACTGGGCCTGACGGTGGCATGGTATTTAAGTCGCCTGTCAATGGAGGCAGAACATCTCTGAATACACGTTTTCCTCGTTCAGAGCTACGTGAATATGTTCGCGGTGGCGTGACAAGCCGTGATAATGGCTTAAGTATTAGAATCTCAGGCGTAAATGAAAATAATTGGGTTTTAGGTTATCAACCAGACAACTTAATACTTGATGATAATGGAAGTAGTGGCCGAGGTGTTGAGAATGTAGGTGGCCGAAACGGTCTTTTAAGAGCAACACTTCGTGTTAACAAAGTGACTGAAACAGGCCGACCTGATGATATTGGGGCGACTATTATTGGTCAAATTCATGCTGAAGATGATGAGCCGCTTAGACTGTATTATCGTAAGCTACCTCAAAATGAACGAGGCAGTATTTATGCGCTTCATGAAATTAATGGGGGCAGCGATTTAGAAGAGCGCGTTTTTGTTGGCTCACGAGATGATGATGCAGAAAACCCAGATGAAGGCATTGCTTTAGATGAATTATTTTCTTATGAAATAGAAAACGTTGGTGCTTTGATTAACGTTACTGTTCGAAGAGGTGATTTAAATGGCGATATCATTGATATAATCACTTTTGATATGGAAGCTGAAAACAGTGATTATGATAGACGTAATGAATGGATGTATTTCAAAGCAGGTGCTTATACACAAAATAACGTTGCTGTTGAAGAGTTTAATAATCAACTTTTACCAGGTGCGGATACAACAGGTTTTGGTCCTGATGGCACAGAAGCTGATTTTGACCAAATTACCTTCTATCAATTAGAAGTAAGTCATGATGATAATGATTGCACTGCATGTAGTGAATAGCAATTATCGTTAAAGTGATGGTTTAACATCGCATTGTGTTACAGAAAAGGCGAACTTAAGTATGAGTTCGCCTTTTTATTATTGATTGAATTTTAGCTAACCCGAGAACTATTTAAGCTACGACAATAATCAGGCGTGCATATTGAGTATAAAGTCATTCATACTGCGATGTCTCGAGAGTTCAATGAAGGATATGGGCTTTCAAATACCTCTATTTAACTGACGATTGCAGTTAAAACTGCTAATGCGATCTTGTGACGAACTCGACGAGTGTTAGAGTTATGTGACTTAGTTATGACTAAGCGAGTGATTGAGCTTATCAACTTCCTTTATCCACTTCTGTTTTAATTTATCACTAAGAAAGCTGGCTTCAAAACTGTTTTTTACGAGTTGAATGAATTGCTCATCTGACATAGCTAGATGGGTATCCAAGGCTTGATAGTTTTGGTTTAAATAGCCTCCGAAATAAGAGGGGTCATCTGAATTGACCGTAACCATTACACCTTGTTCTAATAAATCGAGAATGTTGTGTTCAGACATGTCGTTAACCACGCAGAGTTTTAAGTTACTTTGCGGGCATACGGTTAGTGGCATTTTGTTTGCCACTAAATGAGCCATGAGTTTAGGGTCTTCAATACAGCGTACGCCGTGGTCGATGCGGTGCACATCTAGGTCGTTTAATGCTGACCAAATATATTCAGGTGGGCCTTCTTCTCCTGCATGAGCAACCCGTTTAAAGCCTAGTGTCTTGGCTTTGGCAAAAACATCGATAAATTTGTCAGGTGGGTTCCCTAGTTCTGAACTGTCTAAACCCACTGCGTCGATAGCGTCATAATAAGGCTCTGCTTGTGCAAGGGTGAGCAGTGCGTCTTCTTGTGACAAATGACGTAAAAAAGACAATATTAAACAACTTGTAATGCCTAGTTCACTTTCTGCTTGTGCTTTCGCACGTAAAAAACCAGGCATGAATACGCTGTAATCAATACCTCGGTGAGTATGAGTTTGAGGGTCGAACATGATTTCTGTATGAACAATATTTTGTTCTTTACAGCGTAAAAAATAGGCCCACATCAGTTCAAAAAAATCGTCTTCATCAATCAGTACCGCAGCACCTTGGTAGTAGAGATCTAAAAAGCTTTGTAAATTATCGAATTGATACGCGTTGGCAATCTCTTGTATGCTATCGAAAGGAAGGGATAACTCGTGCTTTTTCGCAAGGCGCCACATAAGCTCAGGCTCTAAGGTGCCTTCAATGTGTAAATGCAGCTCTACTTTTGGAATAGATTGAATAAGGGTTTTTGTTTTCATTGTAACCTGTTGTGTGAACGCACCAATATGTTGCGATTGTGCAAATCTAGTGCGAATTAATCCTGTGTATCCGTTACGATAACGTCGTTACGATAACGTCACTATTATCGAGAACTGTTTCAATTAAGCTTAGTTATGCCGAAATTTGACCACATGGTCAAGAAATTGCTTTAAGTTTTCGCTAAATACGTCGTTTAACACGGCCGTTATAGTTATATCAACATAAAAGACTAAACAAATGAATCGAACACTATTAGAGACCTGGTTTAAATTAACAGAAAATAAAACAACCGTTAAGCGAGAGATCATTGCAGGGCTCACTACATTTGCCGCAATGTCTTATGTACTCATTGTTAACCCAAGTATTTTGTCGGTTAGCGGCATGCCTGCAGCTGGTTTGATTACAGTAACCGCATTAGCAGCCTGTATTGGCACTTTGTTAATGGCGGCAATGACTAATTATCCCATTGCACTGGCGCCAGGAATGGGACTTAACGCGTTTTTCGCGTTTACCATATGCTTAAATCGAGAAATCCCTTGGGAAGCGGCCTTGGGGATCGTATTTTGGAACGGTATTTTATTTGTATTGCTCACTGTCACAGGCGTCAGGACTAAGGTGGCTAACTCCATACCGGACTGCCTCAAAATAGGGGTACAGTGTGGTATTGGATTATTCATTGGTTTTATTGGATTAAAAAATGCGGGGTTAATTATAGATAACCCTGCAACCTTAGTGTCTATAGGTGATTTATCTGACCCCGCGGTTTTACTTGCGTTTATAGGTGTTATTTTCACTTTGGTGTTAGTGATACGAAATGTAACCGCAGGTATTTTAATTTCTATTGTAGTGATTTCACTTATTGGCATGCTCATTCCTACCGAAAACGGGTTTTTAACTGCACGACCTGATGCCATTGTCGGCATGCCAGAGCCAATTAGTTCCACGTTTTTTGCTATGGATATCATGTATCCAATTAAGCACTTTGCAGCGACCTGGGACCTTATCCTTGCGCTAATGTTTGTGAATATGTTCGATACCATAGGTACCTTAATTGGAGTTTCTCGCAAAGCAAACTTGTTAGATGAAAACAAGTCCCTACCCAAAATGGGAAAAGCTATGACAGCAGATGCAGCGGCAAGTGTTGCTGGTGCGGCGTTAGGAACATCACCTGTAACCAGTTATGTGGAATCGGCAGCTGGCGTGTCTACAGGTGGTCGAACGGGGTTAACAGCAGTTGTTGTAGGTCTTTGCTTTTTACTGGCTTTGTTTTTGACACCGATTATGAAAGTCATCCCATTAATGGCCACAACACCAGCCTTAGTCATTGTTGGCATATTGATGATGGAATCTATTAAAGAGTTGGATTTTGATGACTTGATATCCCTTGCCACAGCATCAGTTGCACTTATTGCGATGCCATTAACCTTTAGTATTAGTGAAGGGATTGCGCTGGGTTTTATTACTTATGTCGGATTGAAGCTAGGCTGTGGTAAATACAAAGAAGTGAGTCCATTCACTTATGGCTTAGCCTTTGTGTTTTTACTTAGATACTGGTTTATATAAACCAGTATCCCTACAAACCGGGCCCTCGTTTAACGGCTAAAAGTGTGCTTGCCAGTGTTTAGCAATATCTTCGCGAGTACACACCCACACTTGTTCTTTTGAAATGACATACTCAATAAAGCGTTTTAATGCCATTAGTCTTGCCGGGCGTCCTATTAAACGGCAATGTAATCCAATTGAAAGCATTTTAGGAGCCGTTTCACCTTCTTCGTATAGCACATCAAATGCATCTTTTAGGTACTGATAAAACTGCTCACCACTGTTAAAACCTTGTGGTGTGGCAAAACGCATATCGTTGGTATCCAAAGTATAGGGAACAATCAATAATGGTTTGCTGTAGTGATTATCGTAATAAGGTAAATCATCAGCATAAGAATCGGCGCAATATAGAATGTCGTCCCGTTCAGCAACAAGTTTAAGTGTATTTGGACTGGTTCGCCCTGTATACCAGCCAGATGGCGCTTTACCCGTCACGGCTTTGTGAACTTCAATGGCCTTGTCTATGTGCTCACGCTCTTCTTGTTCTGACATATCTTGAAAGTGGATCCAGCGGTGTGCGTGGCTTGCAATTTCCCAGTTTGATTCGAGCATAGCCGCCACCGCATCGGGGTTTCTCTCCATGGCCATACCAACACCAAATACGGTTAATGGAAGCTTGTATTGGTTGAACAGCCTGTGGAGTCGCCAAAATCCAGCTCGACTTCCATATTCATACATAGACTCCATACTGAGGTGGCGGTCGTTAAACGCTTGTGCGCCCACAATTTCAGATAAAAATACTTCTGATTGCTGATCACCATGGAGCACACAGTTTTCTCCACCTTCTTCGTAATTAAGCACAAATTGAACTGCAATTTTGGCTTTGTTGGGCCAACGAGCATGAGGCGGGTTAGCACCATAACCAACAAGATCACGAGGGTAATGCATTGTCATTATTCCTTGGGTAAAGAAAGGCCACAGCCTGTTAATATAAGATTGATTAGCTCATCGGTAGCTTGCGAAAAATCACCTTTTTTCATGGGCTTGCCTTTCAAATTAGTAATTTGAGATGAAAAATCGGCATAGTGCTGGGTACAAGCCCATATGTGATAGAGCAAATATTCAGGATTGACGGCGTTCATTTTCCCTTGGTCTATCCAGCTTTGAAGAATAGTGACTCTTCCTTCCATCCACTTTTTATGCTCGGCTAAAAACGAGTCACTTAAATTATGTCCGCCATTTATGATTTCAATGGCAAAAACTTTTGACGCACAAGGGTTGTGTAGCGAGTTTTGCATTTTTTCATAAATATATTCTGCCAGCGTGAGGGCAGGATCATCTTCTTCTTTTGCTTGATCAAAGCGAGAGTTCCACACATCTAATATCTGATTAAGTACTGCATGGTATAAGCCTTGCTTCGTTTTGAAATAATACAAAACGTTAGTTTTGGGTAAGCCTGCACTATCTGCTATTTCTTTTATAGAGGTGCCTTTGAACCCGTTTGAAGCGAATAAACGCTCCGCGGCTGCAATGATAATTGAGCGATTTTTCTCTGAAATTTTGCTTGATACGTTAACTGGCATATTAATAGTGTTGAAATTAATTCATTAATCAATAAACTATACAAATCTGACCAATCGGTCTACTTTTTTATTTGCACGGTAGAAACAGTTATCTACCTAGATAGTTTGCTTGGAGCCATAATGATACGTTTTTTACTGAATGAAAAGCTTGTTACGATAAAAGACGCACCTGCGGACCTTACCGTGCTTAATTATTTGCGTGAACGTCTTAAAATGACAGGCACAAAAGAAGGGTGTGCGTCGGGAGATTGCGGAGCTTGTACCGTCGTTCTTGCTGAACTTAGTGGCCTTGAAGCAAGTGGGCTTCATTATCGTGCAATTAACAGTTGCGTGACGTTTTTGTCTGCGCTTCACGGTAAGCAACTTATTACCATTGAGCATTTAGCCTCTGGGAAAAACCAACTTCACCCAGTACAGCAAGCCATGATTGACCACCATGGGTCGCAATGCGGTTTTTGTACCCCTGGTTTTGTGATGTCCACGTTTGCGCTGTATCACTCAGCTGATTCTGTTTCTCGGGATGACGTAGTACATTCATTGTCGGGTAACCTTTGTCGTTGCACGGGATATCGTCCTATTATTGATGCCGCTTTAGACAGCTGTAATCAAGAAGCCAAAGATCAGTTCATTACCAACGAAAAGCACACTGTTGAGCAACTCTCAAAGCTTGCTGGTCAAACTGATGCGGGTACGCAAGGCATACTGATGCCGACCACGTCAAAAGAAATGGCTGAAGCTCTCAGTCAACACCCTGATAGCCGATTAGTTGCAGGTAGCACAGACTTGGCGCTAGAAGTCACTCAGCAGTTATCTTCTATCAATACCTTAATTAGCGTAGCGGCCATGACTGAAATGAAAAAAGTCTCTGTTAACGAACACGAATTGAGTATTGGTGCCGCGTGTCCGATTAATGATATTTCAGCTATCTTTTTACAGTATTTCCCAAGCTTATCTGAAATTGTAGAGCGCTTTGCGTCTTTGCCTATTCGAAATCAAGCAACCTTAGGTGGCAATATTGCTAACGCTTCGCCAATTGGCGACATGCCCCCAGTACTTATTGCGTTACAAGCAAAGGTGATTTTGGACAAAGGCGACAATCAGCGAACCGTGCCGTTAAGTGATTTTTTCACAGGCTACAAACAAACTGTGCTTGAGCAAGGGGAATGGGTACACAGTATCGTTATTCCTTTATCCAGTGCGAACACGCAAATTCGCGCGTATAAAATATCTAAGCGTAATGAAGACGATATCTCGGCAGTGTGTGCGGTATTTTCTCTGACCACTGAAAATAACAAGGTCACTGCTATTCATTCAGGTTTTGGTGGGGTTGCGGCTACGCCAACACGCTGTGATCAGCTTCGCGATTTGGTGGGTAGAAATTGGGCCGATGCTGACACTATGGCACTAGGACAACAGGCGCTAATTGATGTATTTACACCTATCGACGATGTGAGAGCCAGTGCAGAATACCGCAAAAATATGCTAGGTAATTTATGGCATCGATTCTGGTTAGAAACTCATACTCAAGAGTCGATGATCCCTGTGCGCGTGGATTCTGTGTTGGAAGGAGCAGCCCATGCGTAAATTAATTGATATCCCAGCAAACACGGCTTCCTATCAAGCTGATAAAAAAAGTAAAAAGCACGAAAGCGCCATTCGACAAGTTGGGGGCGGTGCGCGATATGTGGATGATATTCCAGAGCCTGCTAACCTGATGCATGGTGCGATTGGTATTAGCCAATGTGCAGCGGGAAAAATTACTCATATAGATTTAACTAAAGTAAAAGAAAGTGAAGGGGTTATTGACGTTATCCTTGCTGAAGATGTGCCAGGGCATATTGATATTGCGCCAGTATTCGATGGCGACCCTGTATTGGCACACCATGAAATTAAATTTCATGGTCAGGCAGTATTTGCAGTGCTTGCAGACAGTGTAACGAACGCTAGAAAAGCCGCGTTAAAAGCTCTTATAGAGGTTGATGAAGCGACACCAGTACTCACGGTAGCCGAAGCGAAAGACAAACACTCTACAGTGCGTCCACCACATTATATGTCGATGGGGAATGTGGATGAGGCACTAGCACGAGCAGAATTTGTAGTGAGCGACAGTGTGTCTGTGTGTGGTCAGGAGCATTTGTATTTGGAAGGTCAAGTGTCTATGGCTATTCCTGAAGAAGAAGACCGAATGTTTGTGTATACCTCAAGCCAACACCCTAGCGAAGTGCAAAAGCTGGTGGCTGAAGTGTTAGATACAAGTTTAAACAAAGTGGTTGTTGATATGCGCCGTATGGGCGGTGGATTTGGTGGTAAAGAAACCCAAGCTGCACAATGGGCCTGTATTGCCGCCTTGTTAGCCTCACGCAACCAATGTGCGGTAAAAGTACGCTTACCTCGACAGCAAGATATGATTGTAACGGGTAAGCGCCACCCTTTTGAAAATAGCTATACCATGGGCTTTTCAGCTGAAGGTGTGATTGCGGGTGTTAGCCACTCTATCAATGGAAACTGCGGGCATTCACCGGATTTGTCTGATGCCATTGTAGATAGAGCTATGTTTCATGCGGACAATTGTTACTTTCTAAACAATTGCGACATAGCGGGCCATCGTCTAAAAACGAATCAAGTTTCCCATACTGCGTATCGCGGGTTTGGCGGCCCTCAAGGCATGATAATGGCTGAAGCCGTTATGGATAAAATAGCCAGAACCACGGGACTCGACCCACTTACCGTTAGAAAACGCAACTTGTACAGTAATGAAAATGGCAGTGTTACGCCTTATGGTATGGACATTGAGCATCACCTAGTCGCTGATTTAATTGCACAGTTAGAACAATCAAGTGATTACTGGCAACGCCGAAAAGCTATTGCAGAATTTAATAAAACCAGTCCGGTTATTAAAAAAGGGTTGGCTCTTACTCCGATTAAATTTGGTATTTCGTTTACCGCTAAACATTTGAATCAAGCTGGGGCGCTGTTGCACATATACACAGATGGCAGTATTCAGATAAACCACGGTGGTACAGAAATGGGGCAAGGGCTTCATACTAAAATCGCACAAGTGGTGGCGCATGAATTCGGCGTTGATATGGATGTTATTGAGGTAACATCAACCCGCACAGATAAAGTGCCCAACACATCGCCAACCGCGGCATCAAGTGGCAGTGACTTAAACGGTAAAGCGGCGCAAAATGCCTGCTTAATTGTGAAACAGCGCTTGGCCGAGTTTTATGTATTAGAAGTATTGAAACAAGCCGCTGACGTTATTGAAAATGTGACGTTCGAGCAAGGCCATATTGTACTTGATGATAATAAGATGCCTTTTGTTGAGCTTGTTCAACAAGCCTATTTTGGAAGGGTATCGCTATCGGCCAGTGGCTTTTATAAAACACCTAAAATTCACTATAACCGTGAAACGGGTAAAGGCCGGCCGTTCTTCTATTTTGCTTATGGTGCATCTGTGTCAGAAGTCAGTGTTGATACCTTGACCGGAGAGCACAAAGTTGATCGTGTGGATATATTACATGATGTTGGAGCAAGCTTAAATCCGGCTATTGATATTGGTCAAATAGAGGGTGGCTTTATACAAGGTATGGGCTGGTTAACTACTGAAGAGTTAAAATGGGACGATTCAGGCAAGCTAATGAGCAACAATTTAGCAACCTATAAAATTCCCGCTATTGGCGATACGCCTCGTATTTTTAACGTGGATTTGTACGATCGCGCTAACGAAGAAGACACCATTTATCATTCAAAAGCGGTGGGTGAGCCACCCTTTATGTTAGCCATGTCAGTGTGGTGTGCCATTAAAGACGCTATTTCCAGTATTGCTGACTATGGTATTGATCCAAAATTAGACACGCCGGCAACACCTGAGCGTGTGTTTAACGCAATACAACAAATGAAAGGGCAACAGCAATGAATCCTTTCTTGAAAGCTCAACGTTGGCACGAAGCTGTGTATCAGTGCCAACAGCAAGGGCAAGGATATGTACTCATTACCGTTTTAAGCGCTGCGGGTTCAACGCCTAGAGACGCTGGTGCTAAAATGGTGGTAACCGCTGATGGGCAATTCGACACCATTGGGGGGGGCCATTTAGAATATGTGTCTATAGAAAAAGCTCGCCAGTTACTGATCGTCGGTAAACAATCTCAATCAGTTGAATCATTTCCGTTGGCTGCAAAACTGGGGCAATGCTGTGGTGGTGCAGTGAAAGTGTTATTCGAAACCCATGTTCACCATGGGCAAACATTGGCTGTGTTTGGTGGTGGCCATGTAGCTCAGTCATTGGTCCCTATTTTGGCTCAGCTACCACTGCAAATACGTTGGGTTGATAACCGTCCACCAACCTTTGATACGTCGGCATTACCTAGCAACGTGACGTGTTTATTTAACGATGATGCTGTGAGCGAGATGGAGCATTTGCCCACCAATGCATGGACCATTATCTTAACCCATAACCATCAGCTAGATTACGAGCTTGTAGAGCAGGGGTTAAAACATAATCAGCTAGGCTTTTTAGGCATGATTGGGTCTGATACAAAAGCAGAACGGTTCCGCCTACGCCTGCAAAATAGAGGGTTTGAAC
The DNA here is from genome assembly GCF_017368475.1 of Alteromonas sp. 5E99-2. Classification (GTDB taxonomy): domain Bacteria; phylum Pseudomonadota; class Gammaproteobacteria; order Enterobacterales; family Alteromonadaceae; genus Alteromonas_F. The sequence continues at coordinate 135,374 of NZ_JAFNJE010000006.1, read as the reverse complement.
AATCCCAGATAGATTCGCTGGTAAGTCCGATAGGGGCCTTATCTGTACAAGGAAAACGCCCCGTGGAAGTGGCGGTTTCCATTAGTGCTCAAATTATAAATTTATTGAACGGTATTCAGCCAAACAGCACTCAACCAAACACTAAGCCGTTAACGACAGAAACGGTGGGGGAGCAAACCACTCAATGTGTGTAAAACAATTAAATGAACTCTCTGCAACAGCAGCAATTGAATGGTTTGCTCTCACATGTACGGCAAGCCGTTGGTGCGAACTAATGGCTTCAAGCCGTCCTTTTTTATCTGAACATGATGTGATTGAAAAAAGCGAGCTGCACTGGGCCAAAATGGAACACTATGATGTGATGGAAGCCTTTGCTGGACACCCTATGATTGGGGATATTACATCGCTAAAAGCCAAATATGCGAACACGGAAAGCCTTGCTAAAAACGAGCAAGGTGGCATGGATAGCGCGAGTGATGAAGTGTTCGAGCAACTAAAAAACTTGAATCACGCTTATCTAGAAAAACATGGCTTCATTTTTATTATTTGTGCGTCGGGGCTAACGGCTGCGCAAATGTTGCATCAAATTCAATTGCGAGTGAACAACATCACAGAGCAAGAGTTTGCCACTGCAGCAGCGGAACAATTGAAAATAACCAAATTACGCATAGCGAAAGCCTTCGCTAGCTAATCAGCATTTGTGCTAAACACTTTTAAAGGAACTTGGGAATGAATACACTTTCTAGCCATGTACTTGATACTACACTGGGCAAACCAGCCCATAATATGGTTTTGACGTTAACAACACCTAATGGAGAAAGTGTAACCGCTGTTACTAATGACGATGGACGATGCAACGAGTGGGGCGACATTCAGTTTTCTGAAGGCATATATTCACTGCGTTTTGCGTGCAAAGAGTATTTGTTAGCGCACCACGGCGCTAGCTTTTATCCTTATGTCGACATTGCATTCGAGATCACCGGCGACGACGCCCACTATCACGTACCGCTTTTGGTTACTCCCTATGGTTTTAGTACGTATCGAGGTAGTTAAACGTTGAATTCAGACATGCATATTTACCGCGCTAGCATTGTTCATTTTCCATCTACAACAAGAGAACCAAGCAAAGAACATTGTTATTATGAAGACGGTGGTTTGCTGGTGGAAGGTACTAAAATTCTGGCCCTCGATACTTATAGTGTTATCAAGGATAGTTACCCTCAAGCAAGAGTACATGATTACCGCGGAAAGTTGATTATTCCTGGTTTAATCGACAGCCATGTGCATTTTCCACAAACAGAAATGATTGCCGGCTACGGCGAACAATTAATGGCGTGGTTGGAAAATTATACGTTTCCAACAGAAATGAAGTTTGCCGAGCCAGCATACTGTAATCAGATAGCCGATGTGTTCTTAAACCAGTTATTAAAAAATGGTACAACAACGGCCTTGGCTTATGCCACTGTTCATGCGCATTCAGTTGATGCCTTGTTTTCAACGGCACAAAGTAAAAATATGGCGTTGATTACGGGGAAAACCTGTATGGATTTTGCTGCCGAATGCCCTGAGAACCTGCGTGATACTGCGGATTTAGCGGTAAAAGAGTCTGAAATGCTGATTAACCGTTGGCACAATAACGGCCGTTGTAAATATGCAATCACACCTCGATTTGTGCCGACAAGTACTGGCGCTCAATTAGGTGCTTTAGGTGAATTAGCCAGCCAATATAAAGATGTGTTTATACAAACGCATTTGTCAGAAAACAAAACAGAAATTGAAATTGTTGCAGCCCGTTTTCCCGAGCGAGCTTCCTATTTAGATGTCTACGATCATTATGGGTTAGTAAGAGAACGTGCTGTATTTGGACATTGCATTCACTTGCCCGAGTCGTCGTGGCAAACCTTAAGTGAAAAGGGTGCCAGTATCGCTTTTTGCCCTAGCTCTAATTTATTTTTAGGCAGTGGTTTATTCGATTTGGCGTCTGCAAATCAATACGATATTCCCACTGTGCTAGCCAGTGATGTAGGGGCAGGTACCAGTTTTAATATGCTGCGAACTTATGGTGAGGCGTATAAAGTGTGCCAGTTACAACAAAATCCTGTTGATGCGCTTTCCGGGTTATACATGATGACTCAAGGCGCAGCCGCTGCTCATGGTATGGAACACGAAATAGGTAATTTAAACCCTGGAACCTATGCAGACTTTGTTGTGCTAAATCCGTGTTATGACGAATTATCAGCATTGCGAAATGAAAACGCAAAGCAAGTGAGTGATGTGTTGTTTGCGCTGAGTATTTTAGGTGATGATAGAGCTGTTGAGCAAACCTATGTTGCAGGTCAGGAGATGTTAACGCCAAACACATAAATTAACCTGAATTGCTGTTTAATATACGGCGCTCAATACTGCTAGAAGTGCGAATTAATGCGTTGTAAAAGCCAGCAATAGAATCACTATTACATGACTTTTACACCTTGCACTTCACAATTTGTTATTTGTTTAACTTAACAATACCTTTCTCAAGCAATACCTTTTTATTTCTAAAAAGGTTACCCAGTGCTTTTTTATACGCCGCTTTACTGACTTTAAAGTGTTCATATATTTCTTCAGGTGAGCTTTTATCTGTTAACGTAGATAAGCCATCATGGGCTTCTAAATCGTCGAGTATGGCTTGTGCTAAAGATTTCCGAGTGTCTTTTGATTGTGGGCCAATAGATAAGTTTATTTTGCCATCGTCTCGAATCTCTTTAATACTGCCTTGTAGTTTGTCGCCGATACGCAATGCAACATGTACGTCACTGTGAAACAACAAACCCAGTGTGCTCTCGTCAATGAGCATTTTGTAACCCAAATCAGTTTTAGCAAATACTTGTAGAGAAACAGTTTGTTTGGGTTTTAGCCATTCATTGGTTTCAGGGTAAAAGTGCTTAAGCTTAGTGCAGCCTACAATACGCTGAGATTTTTCATCAACAAAAGGCACAACCAAGTAATCCATACCCGGATTAACGGGGGATTCCTGCCATTTTTGCGGTACGTATAAGTCGCGACTGGTTCCCCAATCAAAAAATGCGCCGGTGTCGGTGGCATCTTTCGCTGTTAATACTGTTGCTTTATCCAATTCCGATTTTGGTAATTGTGCGTCTGCGATTTTTTGGCCGTTTTTATCAACAGTGATAAACACCTTTACCTTGTCCGTGGTGGCTTGCGGGCAATTTTCTATAGGTAAAAACAACCGTTGCTCGCTGCTTACTGACAACCAATATCCAGTAGGAAGAGATTCTTCAATAGATAGTTCGACAATAGAACCAATGTGTAATTCAGATGTGTTTTCAGTAAACATAAAAACCTAAGGCTTAAGCATAACGAGTTAAAACGTTATACTACCAAAAACCACATGAAAACGGTGAGATAGGTGCAACAAATAGCATTAAATAGTGATTTAGGTGAAGGGTATAGCGTATATACCTTAACGGATGAGCGGATTATTATTCCTCTTATTGACCAAGCAAACATTGCCTGTGGCTTTCACGGCGGTGATCCTACCACGTTAATGGACTCGTTATCCTTATGTGCGCAGCACAATGTCAGTGTAGGGGCACACCCGTCATACCCAGACCGCCAAGGCTTTGGACGTCGCAGTATGGCAATGTCAGCGGAAGAACTTGAAGCCTGCATTTTGTATCAGGTGAGTGCCTTGGTAGGGTTAGCTAAAATACATGGAATTGCGGTGAGTTATATAAAGCCCCATGGCGCCTTATACAACGATATGATGAAAGATGAAGCTATCTTCAATACGGTTTTGCAGGCAGTGTCTAAGTTGCCAAATAGTCTTGATTTAATGATTTTAGCTACGCCAAATTATAAAGACTTTCAAGAAAAAGCTGAAAAGTTAGGAATAAAACTCAGGTTTGAAGCCTTTGCTGATAGACGTTATACCGAAGAAGGAGCACTGACGGCTCGTTCTCAATCCGATGCTGTGTTAAGCGAAACTGACGCTATTGCCCAAGCGAAAAATTTCATTAGTGGTGGGAGCCCGTTTCCTGTAGATTCTATTTGTGTGCATGGTGATTCGCCTTCGGCAATTGCTATGGTTAAATCGATACGAGCTTTGATCCCTAATGAAAAATAACACCAACGACCTTTTTGAATTTCACTGTGTAGGAGAAGGTGCAGTTATCTTGTATGCACGCAGTGGAGACATCAGCGAAAAAAATAGCGTATGCAGAGCCTTTACCCAAAGTGCTTTTAATCAACAGCGACCTAACTGGTTGTATGACGTTGTCCCTTCTTATGACAGTGTTATGTTGCATTTTGACGGAATGAATGTTGACCAACACGACGTCTTCCAGTGGTTGTCTTCATTAAAGATCAAGACTGATATAAGTACGGATATCAACCGGTTAACTCTACCTATTTGCTATTCTCTTGATAGCGAGAATGATTTAGCCGATATCGCTAAACGTACTCAATTGAGTAAAGACGAGGTGGTGGGTTTACACAGCTCATCTTGTTATCAAGTTTATGCCGTAGGGTTTGCACCAGGGTTTGCCTACATGGGCTTTGTTCCTGAACAATTAGCAGTGCCACGAAAAAACACACCCAGAGTTAGTGTACCCAAGGGGGCTGTCGCCATAGCCGACGCACAAACAGCTATTTACCCAGCATCATCGCCAGGTGGTTGGAATATTGTTGGTTACTGCCCTTTGAATTTAGTGACGCCTGAGTATAAAAAAGTGTCTCCCTTTGATGTTGGGCAACAGGTGGGCTTTGAAGTTATCGACGCCAATGAATATAAAAAACGTGAAGGAATGCCCTGGTATGAAGCCAATAGTTAAACTAGACAATACTGGCCTATTGAGTTTACTGGTAAATAGTGGAAATCGCGGTTTTCAGCATCAAGGCATAACGGTAGCTGGACCAATGGACGAACAAGCATTTAGTTGTGCTAATTTATTATTAGGCAATGAATTATGTGCACAGTCGTTTACCTTAGAAGGCATAGGCGAAATAACCTTAACAGCCTTGCAAGACACTTATATAGCGGTAACGGGTCCTAACGTCAGTGTGTATGTTAATGGTAATGAAGTATTGGCTTGGGCCTCATTATTTGTTGCAAAAAACAGTGAAATTACAATAAAGCCGAATAAAAATGGGCAGTTAGGACAGCGTTATTATTTCGCTATTGAAGGCGGTTTTGGCGTAACGGATAACACATTGATGGGGATTAAGCCGCTACAAAAAGGGCAATCCTTGTTGTCAACAAATACGTCAAAAAACACATCGAAACAAGATGTGGAGGAAGTGAGCTTACCTAGCCCTGATTATTCGTTGAACAAACCGCTTCGGGTGATTGTCGGTTATCAAGGAAACAGTATGTCAGGCGCTGTGCTGGCCCAGTTTTTTAATCAAACATATCAAGTGTCACCTAACAGTAATCGTATGGGGTACCGTCTTGAAGGAAAACCACTTTCGTTACCCAGTACAAGTCTATACTCTGAAGGACTTGATAAAGGAGCGATTCAAATTCCGCCTAACGGACAACCCATTGTGATGCTGGCAGATCGTCAAACCTTAGGGGGCTACCCTAAAATTGGTGCCGTTGCAGCGGTGGATATTCCACGTTTGGTACAAGCCTTACCAGGTGAAAAGTTACATTTTAGTCCTATTGACGTTTACCAAGCGCGAAACCTAATGCGTTTGCAAAAACAAAAAATGAATCGATTAATTACTGAGAGTCAGGTATGAACAATATTGCATATTTAAATGGACAATGGTCTCCACTTGAAGAGACTAAAGTGAATGTCTTGGACCGAGGGTTCTTGTTTGGCGATGGCATTTACGAAGTTATTCCTGTGCATCACAGTAAGCCCATTGCTTTAGAAGCACATATTGAACGTTTGCAATCAGGGTTAAGTGCTATTGGCATTGATACTGATAAGGCTTTGCTTTCTATACGCACTATCATTGCCGAGATTATAGAAAAAAACACCAGTGAAGACTGCCCCTACCAGGGGCTATATATTCAAATTACTCGCGGTGCTGATATCAAGCGTCACCATAGTTTTCCACAAAATATAGCGCCCACGCAATTTGCGTTTATGTTCGAAATGGCTTCTCCACCGGTGCAGGATCGAACATTGGTGAAAGGCTTGGAAGTGGGAGTTGAGCAAGATTTACGCTGGCGTCGTTGCCATATTAAATCAACCTCACTGTTAGGAAATGTACTGCATTTTCAAGAAGGGGCTGACGGTGGTTATAGCGAAACTATTTTGTATAACGGTAACAATGAAGTAACAGAAGCCAGTGCCTGTAATGTTTTTGTAGTTGTAAATGGTGTGGTTTTAACTGCGCCTTTAGATAATCAATTACTACCTGGTATTACGCGGCAGTTGGTGATTAAAGCAATTCAAGAGCACACAGATATACAGGTTGAAGAGCAATTTTTCGATTTAGAGACTCTGTATTCAGCAGACGAAGTTTGGTTAACTAGCTCTACTAAAGAAATTGCGCCGGTAACCCGTGTCAATGGTCGTGTTATTGCTGATGGAAAAGCTGGGGAAATATGGGAGAGAGCGATAATTGCTCTCTCTAAAATCAAATACGATTAATCAGGCTGACAATCGCCATCGGTACACTCACCATACAAATATAAGCTGTGGTGAGTAAGCTTGATATTGTGTTTTTTCGCTATTTGTTCTTGGCGATCTTCAATGATTGGATCTTCAAACTCAATCACTTTACCGCATTTTAGGCATACTAAATGGTCGTGGTGTGCTTTGTGGCTAATTTCAAAGACAGATTTTCCACCTTCAAAGTGATGTCTGTTTAGAATGCCGGCATCGTCAAATTGGTTAAGGACACGATAAACCGTTGCTAAACCAATTTCTTCACCTTGTTCTATTAGTAACTTATATACGTCTTCGGCACTAATATGCTGGTTGTCTGGTTTTTGTAGTATTTCTAATATTTTTAAACGGGGCAGTGTAACTTTTAGGCCCGCTTTTTTAAGTTCTTTATTTTGGTCCATAATTCGTCAGCGATCTCGAGTGAATAACGACATTAATAGCTATGATAGCAAAGTTTTAACGTTTTAGTTTCATAAAGCAAAAACTAATGTCATTACTATACTTAGGATAGTTCATTATTTGAATTTATTTATTACTATTAGCATGCGTCATGGTGTGTTTTCGTTTAATTGGTACACGAGATTTAAGCTCATATGTTTAATTTAATTTTTTCTCAGCCTAACATTGAAGACTTCATGTTGATAAGAAAAAGTATAGGGTGGAGGAATTGTGATCGAAAAACGACTACAAGAAGTGTTCAAAATAGTCTTTTTTGGGTCTCGTATTATGATGGTAAGCGTTTAATTGCAACTGGAAGAGTAATTGGTGATGGAGCCATGTACTTTTACATTCAAGATGTCATTGTACTTCCCGAGTATCAGGGGCGGGGGATAGGTGCAAAAATTATGCAGTATATTGAATCTTATCTAGAAAAAAACGCTCTACCCAATGCCACTGTTGGTTTACTTGCGGCAAAAGGTAAAGAGGGGTTTTATAAAAAGTTTAACTACTTGTGTAGGGATGGAGAAACCTTGGGGTATGGTTTTTGTAAATTTGTTGAATAAGCTTGTTTGCACTTAAACAAGTAACTCTTTTGGGAATCCCTCATTTTTTTGTCTTTTATTCGGTAGTGTAAAACGGGTGTATCTTCCATAAATACTTCAATAGTTTCAATGATTTTAGCGGATGGTAAATAGCATGATCTTTAGTGGAAAGTATGCCCGTATTATACGGGCATACTGTGATGTTACTTATAACCTTAATGATTAAAAGAAATAATTTACGGTTAGTTCCGCATTGCGCTCTGCACCAGGCAATCCGCCTAGGAATAATGCATTACTGTAGTAGTCTTTGTCTGTTAAGTTACGAACGTTAAGCTGAGCTTTCCAGTTGTCGCCTTCATAACTTACTGCGGCATCCCATTTTGAGTATGAATTTACATAGGCGCGGTCTATGCCAAAGGAAGAAGAATCAATACTTCTTTCGTCTTCATAGCTAATACCTAAACTTAATTTCAATGGGTTTTTAAGTACACCGAAGTTGTTTGAGTAGCTTAACCATGCACGAGCAAAGGTCTTTGGAAGTCCTTTTGTTTCTTCATCTTCACGGCTTTCTCTGCCACTGCCTGGCTCTGTAATCGGGTCTTGATAAGTGGCATTCACGTTCATAGCCCATTGTTCATTGATATCAAAATTCAAATCAAGTTCAACACCTTGTGTACTGTCGTTTTCATCAAATAAAAACTCAGGTACTGTAGTGTTAAACGCTGGATCATCAGGGTTGTCTTCAAACAAAAAGTTGGAGTGTCTGATGTTCGTTCTTGATGTTTCAAATATCACTATTGACCCTAACAACTGCTCATTTAATGCTGTGAACCTTACGCCTAAATCGAAAGACTCTGATTCTGTGTCAGGAGTGTTGTCAAAAGCTTGAAGGCTGCCCAACACACTTGCCGCCGTGCGACCTTTAGCGAAATTAACAAATGTCGAAATTTCTTCAGTAATTCGGTACGTCAAACCTAAGTTATAGGTAAAACCAGAATCGTCAAAATCGAATTCTTCCCGTTCTTCAGCGTCTAGCCTTAGATTTGTGTACTCTTGTTTCACGCCACTAACTGCAACAGCAAAGCGACCAATTAAAGCATCATTAAAGTGCACGACTTCTTGCAAGTTAATGCCCCATGCTTGTATTGTTTTATCGTACTTAGAGCGCAGAGATTCGCCGTTTTCTTCGTCGATGAAATCTTCAAAACTACCCGTAGGGAAGTTTGGATTGCGAATGTCTAAAATGTAGGGAACAGCAAAGCTTCTTGAATCGTCACCATCCCATATAGAGAGTTGTTGAAAGCTAATATCTCGGTTTTCATAGTTAAAGGTAATTAGGTGTTCACCTTCGATAGAGTTTAGTTCCCAACTATTTGATAAATCAAAGAAGTACTGAATAGTGTCTTCAGATGCGGTGATATTTCTGTACTCTTGTCTTCTGGCAGCATAAGGATACAGTTCACCATCGATAACTAATGGCGCTCTTGGCTCTAGGTTAGTTACACCATTACGTTCAACATAGATGTAATTGTAAGCACTTGTTTGGCGAATATAGTCGCTATCGTAAGTACGATAGAGTAGTTGTTGGGTAAGAAACCAGTCGGCGCCCAAATCGGCGTCATGGCGGATTTTTAACCTAAATTCTTCCCCTTCGTTTGGCGTGCTAAGTGGAGACACTAAGCTTACGTCGTCGCCTAAAGCAAAAGGCTGAACGCCGTCTGTGCTTAATATTGTATCTGCGAGAATTTGACGCTGGGCGTCAGTAAGTTGCAACCCACCATCAGCAATAGGGCCATTGGCCAGATCATCAGCAGTGATAGTAGCTGGGTCTAAATTAAAAAAGGATAAGTCTATTAAACGAACAGGATCACCAATAGAGTCGATTTGAATTGCATCATCTATATAAGCTGAAGAAAAAATAAACTCGTGGTTTTTTGACGCTTTGTAACGCAAAGAGGCATATATTTCAGAACGCTCTGAGCTTCTATCTCTATAGCCTTCAGAGTCTTCGTGGTTGACTACCAATCTGTATGCGAGGTCGTCATTAATTTTGTTCGTCGCATCAAAAAATAAGGAATAGGATTCGAAACTACCTATTGATGCTCTAGCTTCATAAGAGGGGATAAATTGGGGTTTTTTCTCAATTAAATTAATGATCCCCCCAGCAGCGCCAGTACCATATAAGCCGGTAGCTGGCCCTTTTAATACTTCAATACTTTCAATATTGGTCAGCGAGCGAGTAGGGTTATAGTTGTTGTCTAAATCAGCGCCAGCGTATACGCCATCAATGGTAAAGTTAACACCTAAACCTCGAAGAGATAAGTTGTCACCTATACCGTAGTTGTTTCCACTTTGGGTTAAACCACTCACATTTCGAATGGCGTCTTGAAGGGTATTTTGGCCTTGTTCGAGCAAAAGTATTTCATCAACAACAACTATTGGCGCTGGGGTTTCAAGCAAACTTAAATTAGATTTCGTAGCAGTGCCTGATTCGAGTATAAGTCTATTGTGACGGCCATAAACTGTGACTTTTTCCATTTCTTTTTCAGTACTTTCGACACTAATTTCGGTGCTGTCAGCAGCAAAAGCGAAAGGGGCACTTATTCCTAAGGTTAATGATAAAGAAATCGCTGTTGTTATTTTGTTGAGTGAAATATTCATAGATCCTCGAGTGTTAAATTTAAACGCAAATGATAGTTATTATTATTTGCGGCGTATTCTAACAGAAGTATCACAAATTAATCAATAACAAACGAGAAATAGCCCTCAATGTGAGCAAATGCTTATTCTTTTGCTTCGCTGGCTAATGCTTCCAGCGCAGTATTTATACTTGATTGGTTTAATAAAGGCTGATTTGGGAACAGGTCAAATATTGCTTGTTTGATAACCCTGTTGCGCTGATGTTTGGTTTGGCTAAGTATGCACAGGCGATAAATGGTTAGCGCTAAAGAGGCAATCTTTTTGCGTAACGGACCCGTATTTGATTTATATATTTTCAATAAAATAGACGCAATCTCAAAGGCACAGCCATATTGCACAATGGCATCTTTGTACTCTCCGTTGGTCGCGTGTAATTCACCAACAAGTTCACTATTCATTAAAAAGTTCAATGCACTAACGGGATGGCGTTGTATCCACTGAGCTTTTTGTCGACTTAAATACGTCACTTGCATAATTAACGTCTCGATTGCGTATTTGTATAAATACTATATTATTTATATCTAAATGATAATTGTTTTTATTTGTATCTTGTCATCATATTATCAATTTCAAATGTTAATTGTGATTTTTTTACTTTGATTAAACGTTGAAAATAACGTTTTTGGCTCGCCAAAATTAACCCAAGTGGATAACTGATTATTTTAAATATTAAACGCATTGGAAACGACGGTGTGGTATTTGCCCAGTCGTTAAAAATTAGGTATCGCAGAATGTTATTGCCCGCGTTTTTGGTTGTGCTGTGCTTTCAACCTAATACACAAAAAATAGTATTATCAGTGCTGTCTGATGCCTTTCTTCAAGTCTCGGCATTTGTTGCCGCAACGCTCGCTTTGTATTATTTAATTACGCATTATGTGGAAAGCCGAATATCTGTACATGTAATTACAAACAACTCTTGGTTTGAATTAATCGGTTCCGCATTTTTAGGCGCACTTCCTGGTTGCGGGGGAGCGATTGTTGTTATTACACAATTTACTCGAGGTAGCCTGCGCTTTGGTTCAGTGGTTGCGGTGTTAACATCCACCATGGGAGATGCAGCCTTTTTGTTACTCGCACAAAAGCCCTTTGATGGCTTAGTCGTGATGGCGTTAGGGTTTTCGGTAGGGGTAGTGTCTGGAGGAATAACCAATTGTATTCATCAAGAAAATTTTATGCGTCCCGCTACAAAAATAGACACATCAACACCAAATAGAATTTACTCAACGCCTTCTAAATTACAAACTCAGGCTAGCCTAGTGTCTTATCAATTTTGGCGAGTTGCGCTTTTTCCTACGTTAATTATTGCTTTGTTAATTTCATTTCAAGTAGACCCGAATAGTCTGTTTGGTTTTGAGTTGGGAACCGTCGAAAAAGCAGGGGCTATAGCGTGTTTTTTTATTGTGTTTTTATGGTCTATTTCTTCCATTGGTAGTTCTTATCAAGAGGTAACCAGTGAAGAGAACTTAAATGTTAAAAGTAACTGGGTTATGAAAGCCGCGCTAGATACGCAATTTGTTACCAGCTGGGTTGTGACCGCGTTTCTTACTTTTGAATTGGTAATTACGTGGACTGGGTTTGATTTAGCGGCCAGTTTTCAGAGTTTAGGCCCACTAGCTATTCTTTTGGCTATCGCAGTAGGTTTGTTACCAGGATGTGGCCCTCAAATTTTGATAACTACCTTGTATTTACAAAATACAATTCCATTTTCAGCTCAAATTGGCAATGCCATAAGTAATGATGGAGATGCACTTTTTCCTGCTATAGCTCTTGCACCTAAAGCTGCCATTGTCGCGACGTTTTATTCAACAATACCTGCGTTAATTGCAGGGTACGGTTACTACTTATTTTTTGAATAACCCCTTTATTAATCTAAATGGTAATTGTTTTTATTTGTGTTTGAGGTGAGTTTACCCTAGACTATCTGAAATTAAACATGTGTGTGTTTATTTTACTTTTAGTAGGCCTCTCATTGGGGCCTACATTTTTTGCTTGTAAATTAAAAATAAGTTCTGTGTTAATGAGATTTATTGAGCATTCAGCAGGGTATTGGGAGGCTTATGGAAACCCTTCATAGACAAATTAGATATGCTGAAAATGTAGAAAACCCAAAACTATTCACACAATTACTTAATTGTGGTGAAGGGAATGTATGTTGCCATCAGCAACAGTGGCACTTCTTTTTAAATCAATTTCATTTGCTGTTAGACACCCTGACTGATGAAAGCTTACCTCCACATTGGCGCCAACAGTGTCTTGACCATATATACAAGCCCTTGTTTAAGCTGCGTCAACTAGCACGTAATGACCAGCAAAATTATGAAATTAATCAACTTTACTATGAGCTCAGGGTGATGAGTGATTACGTTAAAGCCGGTTTGGCTACTTAATGAAAAGACTTCGATATTAGGAATTAAACATGACGAATACGCGTATTGAACGAGACAGTATGGGTGAGCTAGATGTAGCGAAAGATGCGTTATACGGAGCGCAAACCCAGCGAGCAATTAATAACTTTCCAGTCAGTGGAAACAGAATGCCGGAGCCTTTTATTCGCGCGTTACTATTAATTAAAAGCGCTGCTGCCCAAGCAAATGTTAAATTAGAGCAAATTCCCGAAGAAATGGGAGCGGCAATTAGCGCAGCTGCGGATCGCTTATTAAGCGATCACGAACTTATGTCTCACTTTCCTGTAGATGTATTTCAGACAGGGTCGGGCACTAGTTCGAACATGAATGCCAATGAAGTTTTAGCCACTTTAGCTAGCTCTATTTACGGTGAAAAAGTGGGTGCGAATGATCATATTAACTATGGTCAAAGTAGCAACGATGTAATACCTACTACAATTCATGTGAGTGCGGCATTAGAGTTAAACGACAAACTACTGCCTGCATTACTTACATTAGCTTCAGTAATTAAAGTGAAAGCGGTGGAAGTTCACCATCATATAAAGACTGGGCGTACCCATTTGATGGATGCTATGCCGGTTCGTTTAAGCCAAAGCTTGCGAGGGTGGGCATCGCAAATAGAGTTGAATATCGAACACCTTCAAAGTCTACAAGCTAGTATTCAAAGCCTGGCTCAAGGCGGAACCGCTGTTGGGACAGGAATTAATGCACATCCTGAATTTTCAAAAGAATTTGCCAATACTCTATCTGATATGTGCGGCATTACTTTTACGCCGGCAAACAACTTCTTTACTCATATTGGTACTCAAGACATTGCTGTTTCCTTGTCTGGTCAACTTAAAGCAACCGCCGTATCTATTATTAAAATAGCCAACGATTTACGCTGGATGAATTCAGGACCATTAGCTGGACTAGGTGAAATAGAGCTAGAAGCGTTACAGCCGGGGTCTTCTATTATGCCGGGCAAGGTGAACCCTGTAATACCCGAAGCGGCGGCTATGGCGGGTGCACAAGTTATTGGTAATGATGCCGCAATAACTGTGGCGGGGCAGTCCGGTAATTTCGAACTGAATGTTATGCTGCCTTTAGTTGCCAATAACTTACTTTCGAGTATTGAAATTTTGTCTAACGTGAGTGTTTTATTAGCAGAAAAAGCAATAAAGAGCTTCACTGTTAACGAAGATAAATTAAAAGAAGCGTTAACCAGAAACCCTATATTAGTCACTGCATTAAACCCTATAATAGGTTATGAAAAAGCGGCTAAAATAGCGAAACAAGCCTATGGGGAAAAACGTCCCATTATTGATGTTGCAGAGGAAAATACTGACCTTTCTAGAGAAGAGTTAACTCAACTTCTCGATCCAACGAAGCTAACCGAAGGCGGAGTTTAACGGTTAGCGTGGGTTAATAATGATTAAGTCCTATCATTTAAGATAGGACTTAATCGTTTGAAAACGCACTTTCTTTAAAATGACCCAGCAATTTGCCGTTCATAGGGTAAGGCAATCAAGCTTTGATTAACCTTGCTACTAGTACTTTACTATTAGTCATCATTTCTCCTGTTTTAGCTCTGAGTTTTAGCAACATTAAGTACGCATAAGGGATTAATACAAGACTTGTTGCTGTTGAGAATACTAATCCTCCAATAATAGCAATGGCCATAGGGGAGTAGGCAGGGCCATCTCCACCAATTCTTGCTCCGCCTACCGTGAGCGGTACAAGTCCAAGAACCGTTGTGCCTACCGTCATTAAAATAGGTTTAGAGCGTGTTAAACATGCTTCTATGATGGCTTTTTGTACAGACCAACCCGTATCTATTAGCTGATTGATTCGATCAACAAGTACAATACCGTTGTTTACCACAATGCCCATCAATATCAGCATTCCTATCATGCCCATAATTGACATTGGTGTTCCGGTTAAGAAAAAGGTCCAATAAACACCGGTGAAAGAAAAAAGCAGTGATGTAATAACGGCAGTGGGTAGCAAAAGAGATTCAAACAATGCGGCCATAACAATGTAAATCATGCATACAGCTAATAGCATATTGGTGGTCATAATCGATTGTTCTTCGTCTTGGCGTTGGAATCCGCTGCCTAGCGTCCAATGATAACCAGAAGGAAGTTGGATGTGTTGCATAACACCTTCAATTTTTTCTTTTGCTTGTTCGGTGGTCATTCCTTCTTCAAGGTTCGCTCCTATACTGAGTGATGTCTGACGAAATTGACGCTGAATTTTCGATTTTACTGGTTTTATAGTTAAGTTCGCTACCATATCTAATGTGACGTTTTGAGTTGCGTCTCGTTTTATCGTTAAGTTTTTAAGATTTTCTACTGAATGTTGCATCTCTTCCTCGTACATAAGGCGTATATCAACTTCTCCGTCAACAGAGTGCCTAAATGTACGTAAGTTAGTGCCTCGTAACGCGGTGGAGACAATATTTGAAATCTCAGAGCTATCTAAACCAAAACGAAATGCTTTTTGACGATCAATCGATATTCGAAGTTCTTTTTTCAGGCTGTCAGATTCAGTTTTAACATCGGTAAAGCCTTTGATCTTGGCTAATACAGGAACGACGTTATCTGCAATTTGACTCAAAACCTCCGATGATTGCCCGAGTAAGAGTAAACGAACACCTCCGTCGTTACCGCCGTCCCATTCAAATGATGGATTTATGCGGACAAAACTTGGCATCGCTTCTTTAATCTCTTTCTTAAGATCAGCTATCTTACCTGGAAAGTCAGGGTTTAACGTTATCCCTGAGACCGCAGAGCCAGGAGTGTAATACGTATATACCTGAGTTATGTAAAATCGCTCTTGGTTTGCGTATAAAAAAGTCTCCATTTTGGTTACTGCTTTCTCAACTTCTTCAAGGGTATAGTTGCCTTGCACATCATAGTTTAACCAAATACGATCACCATCACTATCTCCGTCACCATCCATAGAAACATTCGACATGGGAATTGCTGCGCTTGCCAATAGGAGAAACGCTATAAGGGCTGTACGTCCTTGATTTTTTAACATTGATTCAAGCATGTGCTTGTAAATAATCTTAAATTTACTAGGTTTGTTTACTTTAGTTTGGGGCTTGGGCTTAAATTTGATTTTGGACGTTAGCAAGGGGATCAACGTTTGAGCGAGTAACAGCGACGCAAATAAGGAAATACATATTGCAATTGCAACGTGTTCCAAAAATATGGTTAAGCCGATTTTTACGCCAACAATATTTGGTAAAAAAACGATAGCGGTTGTTGCTGTGCCGGCTATTACTGCCAAGCTCACTTTTGCAACACCTGACTTTGTTGCTTCTGTAAGGTTGGTATTACTGACTTTTTCTTGTTCTATACTTTCTGTTACGACGACGGCATTATCAACCAGCATTCCAACCGCTAACATTAATCCCATCATGGACAGAATATTTAGCGTATAGCCTATTAAATACATAACACCAAGGGTTATGCAGATAGAGAATGGGACTGACAGTACAACAATAAGCGTAGATGAAATATTACGTAAAAAGAAATACAAAACAATAACCGAAAGCAGGGCACCAATTAAGCCTGAATTGAGGAGATTGGATAAGGAAGAAGTAACGCTTTTGGCTTCGTTATTGAAATAGAGAATATTAATGCCACGAAACGCAGGATTAGATTTTGCTTCTTCGACAACTTTCAGTACGTTGTCAGAGACGTTAACTAAGTTTGCGCCAGACTCTCTAAAGACATCTAAACCAATGGCAAATGTTTGGTCTAAGTGTCTTCCCTCAACTCGCTCGGGTTTTTCATAGGTGACGGTGGCGATGTTTTTAAGGCGAATGGTTCGTGTAACCAGAAGATCTTCTATTTCTTGTATACTTTTGTATTCACCGGTGGGATTAACTGTAATTTTTTGTTCTAAATCGAAGAAACTGCCTGCCGTCATTGAGAAGTTGGCATTTCTGAGTGTTTGCGTTAGTTGTGCTGTATCAACATGTAAAGCTGTAATTTTTTCAGCATCTAAGCGGATGGATATCTGTTTTTCTGTGACACCATAAAGTGCAACTCTAGACACACCTTTCACCCGCTCTATGGGTTGTTTTAAATTACGATTCAGTAAGTCGTATGCGTTCGATAAGTCTCGTTCACTGGAAATCCGCATTTGGAAAATAGCTTGATCGGCTGTATTTTCCTTATGCACGATAATACGTTCCACGTCGTCAGGCAGCAGATGCCGTATGGCATCAATTTTTTCTCTGGCTTCAACGCTCTTTGCCTTTATATTCTCACCCCAACTAAACAGCATAAATATCTCAGAATAGTTTTCGTTAGATTCAGACCAGAGCCGATTAACACCAGACATTGTGGCTAATGTTTCTTCAATAGGGCGAGTAATGCTTTTTTCCACTTCTTCAGGTGTAGCATTAGCGTAAGGCACGTGTATGACCATAAATGGAAGTTGAATTCCAGGGAATTTCTCAAGAGGTAACAATCGACTTGAAATCAAACCGAAGACTAACATTGAGAGAAAAAACATAGACACTGTTACTGGGCGTTTCAAGGCAAAGGAAGCTAATGAAGCACCTGCTGATTGGAACTTATTCATAAGCTGTGTCCTCGTTGCCATTAATCGTTGATTCAATTGCGGCTAGTTCGAACGTTTTACGATCAAATAAACTGTATAAAACGGGAATTAAGAAGAGCGTTAAGAATGTCGCGAATAATAATCCAAATATAACGGTTATTGCCATGGGCGTCCTGATTTCTGCTCCTTCACCTAGCCCAATAGCCATTGGAAGGAGCCCCAAGGTTGTGGTCATTGTTGTCATAAGGATTGGGCGCAATCGGCTTTCAGCTGCGCGTTTGATTGCTTGTGATTTTTCTTCACCTTTTTCACGGAGTTGGTTAATGCGATCAATAAGGACGATGGCATTGTTGACCACGATACCTGCCAGCATTATTACACCAATGAAAACGACCACACTGATACTGGTGCCAGTTACAAACAACCCATAGATTGAACCGGCACAAGCCAAGGGTACAGTGAATAGTATAAGGAATGGATGGAGCAAGGATTCAAATTGTGATGCCATAACCAAGTAAACTAAAAATACCGCTAGTGCTAAAGCGAACTGCAATGACCGAAAGCTGTTTTGCATTTCTTCACTTTGACCAGTAACTTGCGCTTGAATACTCAACGGGAATTGTTGTTTTTTTAGTAAATCTTCCGCAATGAATACCGCTTCTCCTAAATCACCATAGGCTAAATTGGCTGATATAAGCGCCACACGCTCTTGTCCGACACGTGTTATCTCGCTCGGGCCTGTTGATAGGTCTATGTCGGCAACAGCGTCTAATGGAATAGGGTTGGTTGCACCTGGATTAATAATTATTCGACTAATATCGGTAATAGAATCACGTTGCTTTTCTAATGTGCGTACGAGTATGTCTACTTTCCTGTCTTCAATGCTGTACTGTGTCGCAATTTCACCTCCAACTTTGGTAGAGATCAAATTAGATACGTCAGGTGCATTAAGCCCAAGTTGAGCAAGTTTGGCATGGTTAAATTGAATTTTTAACTCAGGGTTGCCATTCTGTAATGTCGATTTAATGTCGGCGAAGCGATCAACTTTTTTCATTTCTTCGACGACTACATCGCTATATTTTTTTAATGTAGCAAGGTCATAACCTGAAAGTTGTATCTCTAGCGGTGTAGAGAAATTAAACAGCTCGGGTTCGCCGAATTTGCTTTGCACACCTGCTTGTTGAGCGAGGTAATCGCGCATAAGGTGAATAACGTGTTTTTGTTGTTTTTCAGTGGTTTCGCTGTTTAGCACGACGTTTAATCTACCCCAGTGATTGCCGCCTTGTGAAGGTGATGCGTTAATTAAGCTGCCCGTTCCAGCTAACGAATAGGTTCTTTCTACTTCCGGTAATGCTTTTGCAAAACGGCTCAAATCTGCCAATATGGCGTCAGTATTTTCCAGTTTAGATCCCGTTGGCAGGTTTATTTCTACAAAAAACTCACCTTGAGAGAGGGGGGGTATAAGTTCCAGCCCGAGTTTGGGTAGCAGAGTAATTGAAAAGCCCGAAATGACAATGACAGTAGTCAAAATGACTAAGCGTGCTTTTAATGCACTGCGTAACGCTGAGATATAAAGGCGCTCTAAAAACTGATAAACCTTGTCAAAAGCCCAAAGAATTGGCGTGAACAAAATAGTCAACAGTTTGCGTACCACGCGTGTTATTAATAACGTCAAGCTAGTGATAACGAATAATGTGAAGTAAATAGCTTTACTGATGCCTGTAATGGCAAGTTTGGGGACAAACAAAATGTAATAGAAAACTAACCCGAGTTTACTGGTTGGCTTAGTTTTTACTTGGCTTTCACCTAAATCTAATTCGGACTTGAGCGCACTGGATTTCTCTCTAGCAGCCATCATTGGAATAATAGACAAAGCGACTAACAGTGAAGCGGCAAGAGCAAAGGTTACAGTTAATGCTTGATCACTAAATAATTGGCCCGCAATTCCTTCAACGAAAACTAAAGGTATAAATACAGCCATAGTGGTAAGCGTAGAGGCGACTATAGCCATAGATACTTCCTTGGTACCATTAATCGCCGCTTTTTTACTATTTTTACTTTTCTTTTTATGTCTATCGATGTTTTCGAGAACGACGATACTGTTATCAACCAACAAGCCAATTGCTAATGCAATACCGCCTAAACTCATAATGTTTAAGCTGATATCGTTACTATACATAAGGTTAAATGTGGCAACGATAGAGACAGGGATAGAGATAGAGATAATGAGTGTTGGCCAAACGTTTTTCAGAAATAAGAAAAGCACTAACATGGCTAATATGCCGCCTATCATCCCCGATGTTTTTACTTCGTTGACCGCGTTTGCAATGAAAGTGGATTGATCATAAACCATCTGAAGTTGATAGATTTCAGGCATTTCTTGTTCGATTTCTTGCAGTCGACGTTGAACATTTTCAGAGACTTTGACAGTATTTGCGTCTCCTTCTTTATAGATAGCAATTTCCACCCCTTCAAAGCCTTGAAAGCGCGTGACAGAACTTCTTTCTTTGTAAGTGTCTTGAACCTCTGCGATGTCGCCAAGACGAATGTGTTTCCCCTCTCTTGTGGCGATGAAAAGATCCCGCATTTCGTCTAGTGTTTGGAATTGGTTTAGTGTTCTAACTAAATATTCTTGAGAGCCGTCTTCGACTCGGCCACCTGCTGTATTTACGTTTTCTGTTTTTAATCGTTGTATAATTTCGGCTAGAGTGATGTTTAACTGACTTGAACGTTGCTGATTGACTAACACTTGAATTTCGTTTTCAAGGCCGCCACCAATTCTGACCGACGCAACACCTTTAACCGATTCTAATTTACGCTTTATTTGTTCTTCGGCGTACACGCGCAACTTTTTCATACTGTTGACATCGAGGTCTATAAAATCAGATGCCTCTTTTGCAGCGATAGCGCCGAATCCGAATCGCATAATGGGGTCAAGACTCGGGTTAAATCTTAGTAATAAAGGCTTTTCGACATCTAAAGGTAATTGCAGTACATCCAGTTTTTCGCGAACTTCTAAGCTCGCTATGTCCATCTCTGTACCCCATTCAAATTCTAGAACAACATCAGACTGTTCTGCTTTTGACGTTGACGTTACTGTTCTTACACCTTTAACAACACCGATGGTTTCTTCAATAGGTTTAGAGACAAGCTGCTCTATTTCGCCAGGTGCAGCACCTGTATAATTGGTTCTGATCGTCAGTGTTGGGTAAGATAATTCGGGTAACAAATCTACCGCTAAACGGGACAATGACACAAACCCAAACAATAATACTGCAAAGGTAAACATCCACACGGTAACCGGCCGTTTTACGGCTATATCGACCATATTCATGATAAAATCCTTTTTTAACCGTTAACTATTTCGATAGGTGCTTGATCTTTCAAGTTTTGATGGCCAGTTATTACCACTTTTTCTTCACCGGTTAAGCCCTCGGTGATTTCCACAAATTCACCTTCTTGATATCCCGTCTTAACCGTCACTTTTTGTGCTTTTCCATCAACAATAACGAAAACACTCATTTTATCGTCAATAGACAAGAGTGCTTTACGAGGGAGGAGAGTTGCATTGTTATGGGTGTCGTAATTCAGTTTAACTTGCGCAAACATACCCGCTTTTAGCGTATTGGCTTCATTGGGTACGCGCAAAGTAACCTTAAATGTACCTGTTGTCGAATCAATAATGGGACTGATACGTTCAACGTAAGCCTTAATTTCTTGATCTCCGATTGCTGTCAGAGCAAGCGTCGCTTGTTGATTTTTGTGAACTCTAGAGAGCTCTTTTTCTGGTAAATGTACGATACCGTAAAGTTCCTTTTGATCCACAATATAGAACATACGTTCACGCTGAAATGATTCTGTTAGGTTCCCAACTTTTGCATTGTGTTCAGCAATGAAACCAGAAATGGGCGCTTTAATGGTTGCTTCAGCCAAATCTAATTTAGCTAATTGTAGTGATGCACTGGCTGATTTATATTGTGATGTGAGTTTATCAAAGGTATCAATACTGACGAGTTTCTCTTTATAAACTTCGCCAATTTTTGTCAGTTCTTTTTCTATGCCTGTTAAATCAGCTGTTGCTTTTTGGACATTCAGTTCATACCGCTCAGGATCCAAGCTTGCTAATATTTGACCTTTTTCAACATAGTCGCCTTCTTCAACAAACACTTCGTTTATGATTCCTTGAGCTCTGGGAACCACAAAGGCCTCATCTTTAGCTTCAAGTACCGCTGTCGTTGCGTAGTTTGAAGAAATGTCGCCGTTAGCTAATTCAGCAACTTCCACAGGGATTGTTATAACTTCAGGTTTTTCCTCTGCATCTGCTATAGCTTCTGCTTCGCCACAACCTGTTAATGTAGTACTCAGTAATAGCACACTGCTCAGCGTAAGCACTTTTAGGTAAGGTGGTAATTGGCGGTCCATTTTATTCCCCTAGGTAATTTTAATAATGTTAATTCGAATTTTATGAATTCTTAGCATTATTTACGCCAAGTGAATATTTTGATAAAAATCAATAGGTTGAGTTTTGTTTGTTTTTGCTTTATTAAAACAGATGGTTAATTTCACTATTTTTTGGTTTAAATTAATATGCATGGCCCATATGAAGTTAGGCTCATAAATACCATATTGGGTATAGCGGTAATGTTAACCGATATTAACGGATATTAAGATTGCATGGGTGGGAGAGACATGAATTGCAATAGCTTCAATATTTTTAGTGCCGCGGATTCACAGAACCATTCACCTTTTATTTTCTATGGTGATTGATTGGCACTTAGAAAGCACTTATAACTTTGGTTTTTGAAACTTCATGTTCGAAAACAAACTCTGTGTTTTCAGTACAGAGTTTGGTTCCAACATTATTATTTACGTTTTTTGTCTGCAGATAGCTATTGTTGTTGTGTTAACGCAAATGCGCCAAACAAACCCGAATGTTGATCTAACCCCGGGAGCAATATGATATCGGCGAAAGTTAATGATTCAGGTAAGGTAATATACCCATTTAGCGATTCTTGGGTATAGTTGATAATGTTTTCTAATAGCCCTGGTTTGTTCATAACACCACCGCCCAATATGATTTTTTCTGGACTAAAGTTAAGTAATAAATTGTGACACAGTGACGCTAAAACCTGTGCTTGTATGTCCCAAGCTTGATGATCGTCAGGCAACGTTTCTGCGGGTTGGTTCCAGATCTTCGCCATTGAACGTCCAGCGGCTAAACCTTCAATGCAATTTCCATGAAAAGGGCATACGCCTTGAATACCTTTTGGGGGCGAAATAATCATGTGGCCGATTTCAGGGTGTATTAGTCCGTGAAGAGGTTGACCATTGATAACCACACCACCACCCACACCTGTGCCTATGGTTATATATATTGCCACACTGGCATTGGTTGCATTTCCCCATTTGTATTCTGCTAAGGCTGCGGCATTCACATCGGTATCGAGAAAAATTGTGCAATTTAAAGCAGCTTCTAAAATAGATGTAATAGGGGTGTTTGACCAATCAGGTTTCGGCGTGGCAGTAATTGATCCGTAGTGAGCAGACTGTTTATTTAAATCCAAAGGCCCAAAACAGGCTAGTCCCAATTTTTCAAAGTTAAAGCCCGCCAGTTTTTGCTCATTAAAAAAGGCAATGACCAAATCCAATGTTTGTTCTGGTGTTGTCGTATCAATTCTTTTTGTTGAAATAATGTTTCTGTCGGAATCGATAATGGCACAGTTAAATTTTGTGCCACCTGCCTCAATGGCTGCAATATAAGGGGCTTGTTTTGGTGTCTGCATATACATCTTTCTCCGAATATATGGCTAGAGCTATAAATCAATTGCGGAGCAACTTCTCACTTTCTTTCTTAATAATCAAATAAATTATCGATGTTTGCTAAAATTACTATTGATTTAACGAAATAAAATATATTGGTTAATTTTTATTCAATAGTTTTATTTAATTGTTTTTATGAAGAAATATTTAATCCACTTTTCAGTTTTGATTAAAAATCAATCTGGGCATATATCTCGATATTGAGCATATGACTAACGGTGGACGTATGCCCATTCTTTGGTTTTTTGCAAAATAATTATTGAGGTGTTGTTATAGTTGTGATATTTTTTGTAAATCGTTTGTTAAATTTAAATACTTAAGCATTAACAATAAACACATTTTAAGAAGGAAGGACCGCTATGTTAACTAAAACAAAAAGAACGCTCACTTCGTTAATTGCTAGAAAACATTCAATTACTGCTGGTACTTCAGTTAGTAAGAAAATTAACAAGCTTAAATTGAATAAGTTGGGGCTGGCGATTACCGCAATTGTGGGAGCTGCCTCCACTAATTCACACGCTGTAGAATTTTTGGACGGTCGTGCAGAGATAAACTTCCTTGCGTTGCAAAACTACCAATCAATTCAAGCAAAAGAAGGTGCATTTAGGCCTGCGGATGAAGAGCAATCGTCAGGTTTTGGACGACTCAGAGCAAACTTACAACTGAAATTTTACATAAACGAACATATCAGTGCTGATGTGGATATTGCCGAAGAACCGAACGATTTTGGAAACAACGGAGACAGAGATTTCTCGTTCCACCAAGATTTTGCAGGTATTGAATTTGAACTATTGGGTTTAACTGGAAGAGGACGTGATGATGCTAATTTAACATTGCGTTTAGGTAATATAGGTGCTGCTCCTTTCCAATTTAAAGGCTTCCAAGACGGTGCTGATAACCAAGGTAATGCGCTGATTGGTAATGGTATTACCGATTATGCTACAGCCGAAAATGGCGTTCAGCTTGGTTACAGCCAATCATACAAAGATGGTCTAGTTAAGGCATATAATGTGACAGGGCACATCACGACATCAAGTTTTGGTGAGGCATTTCAAGAAGATAGAGGCTTTAATTATCGCCTGCAAGGTACAGTAGAGTTTGCTGGTGGCTTTAAAGCTGGACTCAATTTCTTTCAGGCAAATCAAGGTGACCAGTTACGATTTCAAAATGGCACGGCCAGTTTGGATGGGGTAACTACTACCAATTACCGTTTTGGGGATGGTGAAAATTACAACTTCTCAGCTTCAGGCTCGAGTGAACGTGATACTCACGTAGGGGCTTTACCAGGACTAGAGCAATCTATTATTCAATTGAACCTAGCCTACCAACCTTCTGCGAATACCAGTGTTATCTTAATGCTTGGTCAATCAACTGATGATTTTACGTTTGCTGATACTGCCGGAAATGCAGTTGCAGGTATTACCTATTTTGGTGATTCGAACGGTGTAGCAAACCTCCAAGGTACAACATTCGACTCTAATCAAGTCGTTAGAGGGGATTCTAAAGTTGAGTTTTTCACTGTTGAAGCCCAGCAATATATTATTCCGAATAAACTTTATGTTGCTGCGCGTTATGCCGAAGCTGAAAACACGTCTGATCTTATAGACCAAACCGACAATAAAGTAGAAAGAATACAAGTTTCTGCGGGCTACTGGTTCGGTAAAAAAACACTACTAAAAGTTGAATATGTAAATCAAGAAGAAGGTATTAATTCTGGAGGCCAAATAGGCGCAGGTTTTGATGGTTTCACGTCTGAGATTTCAGTCAAGTTTTAAGTAGAAAATCAAAGAAAAGGTTAACAGTAGTCTCAAGCTAATAGACGGTATTTTGAGACTTTAATTCTTACATGAAGGATATTAAATGATGAAGAAAATACTGATGTTGGCATGTGGGGCTCTGTTATCCAGTGCGACTTTTGCTAAAGAAACTATAACTATCGCCACAGTGAATAATGGTGACATGATCACCATGAAAGAACTCAGTGGCGAGTTTACTGCTAAAAATCCAGATATTGAATTGAAATGGGTTACGTTGGAAGAAAATATATTACGCCAACGAGTCACCACAGATGTTGCAACGAAAGGTGGCCAATATGACGTAATGACAATAGGTACATATGAAGTTCCTATTTGGGGTAAGCAAGGGTGGCTAGCAGAATTGTCATTTGATGACAGTTATGACTTAGACGACTTGATACCTGCTATTCGAAGTGGTTTAACTGTTGACGAGAAGCTATTTGCTGCGCCATTTTACGGTGAGAGTTCAATGGTGATGTACCGCAAAGATTTGATGAAAAAAGCGGGCCTAGATATGCCTAAAGAGCCAACATGGGCATTTATTAGAGAAGCTGCTAAGGCGATGACAGATAAGGAAGCAGGGGTTTACGGTATCTGTTTACGGGGTAAGGCAGGCTGGGGGGAAAACATTGCATTAATTACCTCTATGTCTAATTCTTTTGGAGCCCGCTGGTTTGATGAGAACTGGAAGCCGCAATTTGACAGCAAAGAGTGGAATGAAACACTGAACTACTATGTTGATCTAATGGAAGAATCAGGTCCTCCAGGTGCGTCAGCAAATGGGTTTAACGAGAACTTAGCGTTATTCCAAACAGGTAAATGTGGAATTTGGATCGACGCAACTGTGGCAGGTGCATTTGTCACAAATAAAGACGATTCAGAAGTTGCCGATCAGGTTGGCTTCGCTCTCGCACCAGATAACGGCTTAGGTAAACGTGGTAATTGGTTATGGGCGTGGACATTGGCTGTTCCCGCGAGCAGCCAAAAATCTGAAGCTGCAACTAAATTTATTAGTTGGGCTACATCGAAAGAATATTCAAATTTAGTCGCAAGTAAAAAAGGCTGGGCCAAAGTACCTCCAGGTACTCGTATGTCGCTGTATGCAAATGACGAATATATTAACGCTGCACCATTTGCGCAAATTACATTAGATTCTATTCAATCTGCTGACCCAGTAAACCCGACGGTGAAACCAGTACCTTATGTGGGAGTGCAATTTGTTGCTATTCCTGAGTTCCAAGGGATAGGGACTGCGGTGGGACAACAATTCTCGGCGGCGTTAACCGGAAGAGTCTCGGCTGAGCAAGCATTATCTAGTTCACAACGCCTAGTTCAGCGCACTATGCGTAAAGCTAGATATCCGAAGAAATAAGCTGAGGTGGTGGGTAGACAAATCGTGTTTACCCATTTTTAGTACTTATATAAGGTTCATCAAATGGCTACGACAAATTCACGTTCACTAGCTAAATTAATGTTATTTCCTTCAGTAGTGTTACTACTGATATGGATGATAGTGCCGCTGTGTATGACGCTGTACTTTTCATTCCTCGATTACAATTTACTTATTCCGGGCGATAACCCTTTTATCGGTTTTCTTAACTACGAGTTTTTCATAACGGATCCCGCGTTTATCGAATCATTTTTTAATACCTTGTTGCTAGTGGGTGGTGTGTTACTTATTACTCTTGGCGGTGGTATTGGTTTAGCGATATTACTAGACCAAGCGATTTGGGGACAAAACTATGTACGGATCATGGTGTTAGCGCCATTTTTTGTCATGCCTACGGTATCGGCGCTAGTTTGGAAAAACATGCTAATGAACCCAGTGAATGGTTTGTTTGCACATTTTGCTAGTTGGATTGGTGTTACTCCTGTGGACTTTTTCGCGCAGATACCTTTGCTATCTATCATTTTTATTGTTTCATGGCAGTGGCTGCCTTTTGCCACACTTATTTTACTTACGTCTATTCAATCTCTTGATAGGGAACAACTAGAGGCTGCTGATTTGGACGGAGCGGGGCCATTTAGTAAGTTTTTCTACATGGTATTACCTCATTTATCACGGGCAATTACCGCAGTAATTTTAATTGAAACTATCTTTTTGCTATCAATATTTGCTGAAATATTAGTAACAACAAGCGGTGGCCCAGGCTACGCATCGACCAACATAACTTATCTTATTTACACCCAATCATTGCTCCAGTTTGATGTTGGCGGTGGCTCTGCCGGAGGCATTGTTGCAGTTATTATTGCCAATATTGTCGCTATTTTCTTAATGCGCTTAATTGGCAAAAACCTGGAGGGCTAATCATGGCTGTTAACAGTAGTAATAAGTCAAAAATCATTTATACCTTTTTAGCTTGGACCATTGGTGGTCTTATATTTTTTCCAATATTGTGGACATTGCTAACGAGCTTTAAAACTGAGGCTGAAGCAATATCAGCTAGCCCTAGTTTATTTATGTTTGATTGGACATTAGAAAATTATAAAGAAGTGTTATCGAGATCGCCTTATTTCACCCATTTTTGGAATTCCATTGTTATTTCAATAGGGTCGAGTTTAGTTGGATTATTAATTGCGATCCCTGCCGCGTGGTCAATGGCGTTTGTGCCGACTAAACGCACTAAAAACCTTTTAATGTGGATGCTATCTACAAAAATGTTACCTCCTGTAGGTGTGCTAATCCCTATTTACTTGTTGTTTCGAGATTTTGACTTACTCGATACGAAAACGGGATTAGTGATTGTGATGACGCTCATTAATTTACCTATCATGGTGTGGATGCTTTATACCTACTTCAAAGAAATACCCAATGAAGTATTAGAAGCATCACGCATGGATGGAGCAACTATAGGGGACGAAATCTTTTATGTGCTGTTACCTATCGCCTTGCCTGGTATTGCCTCGACATTATTACTCAATGTCATTCTGTCTTGGAATGAAGCATTTTGGACACTTATCCTTAGTGCGGCAAATGCTGCGCCGTTAACTGCTTTTATTGCAAGTTACTCAAGTCCTGAGGGCTTATTTTACGCCAAATTATCCGCAGCTTCTGCAATGGCCGTTGTGCCAATTTTAATTCTTGGTTGGTTTAGTCAAAAACAATTAGTGCGTGGATTAAGCTTCGGCGCAGTGAAATAGGAGATTTTCAAATGGGTAATATTACATTAAAGCAAGTAACAAAAAGTTTTGGTGATGTGAATGTTATTAAACCAATTGATTTAGAAATTAGAGATGGCGAGTTTATTGTTTTTGTTGGGCCTTCCGGTTGCGGTAAGTCTACATTATTGCGAATGATTGCCGGTTTAGAAGACACCACAAGCGGTAACATCGAAATTAATGGTCAAGATGCCACAGATATGCCGCCGGCAAAACGAGGCTTGGCAATGGTGTTTCAGTCTTATGCTCTTTATCCCCATATGAGTGTGCGTAATAACATTGCGTTTCCGCTTAAACGGGCAAAAATGGACAAAGCCGAAATTGATAAGAAAATTGCAAATGCTGCCAAAATACTCAATTTGGATTCATACCTTGATCGTAAACCGGGCCAACTATCAGGTGGGCAACGCCAGCGTGTCGCCATAGGACGAGCGATTGTGCGTCAACCTTCTGCATTCCTATTTGATGAGCCGCTATCCAATTTAGATGCGTCTTTGCGTGTAAATATGCGCTTAGAAATATCGGAACTGCATAAAAGCTTAGCTACTACCATGATTTACGTGACTCATGATCAAGTAGAAGCAATGACCATGGCTGATCGCATCGCCGTATTTAATGGCGGTATTATCGAGCAAGTAGGCACCCCTCTAGAGCTTTATAATAAGCCGAATAACAAATTTGTTGCCGGTTTCATTGGCTCGCCGAAAATGAACTTTATCGATGCGAAATCACCTGATAATGACAAGGTAGCTAGCATAGGCGTTCGTCCTGAACATCTGCAAATTTCTACAGAAAAAGGTATGTGGTCAGGCACCGTAGGGGTGACAGAGCATCTTGGTTCTGAAACCTTCCTACATGTTCAATTAGACGGTGCTGGCACCTTTACAGTAAGAGCAGATGGAGAATGTACTTTAGCCTATGGTGACAAAATATATTTGTCAGCAGACCCGAGCAAAATTCATCATTTTGATAAAGACGGAGTTTCAATTAACAAAGTCTAGCCCGATTAGGTTAACTTTACACAAACTGGCTTTGCGCAGCACTGCGCAATGCGTCAGTTGAAATGAGTAAATGAAAATGGCAATAAAATTGAGTAACCAATCCATCGAGCAACTTTCGAGTAAGGTGAAAACACCGAATTACTCTCGAGATTCTTTGAGTGCTGGGATTATCCATATTGGCATTGGAAATTTTCACCGCGCCCATCAAGCAATGTATATGCATAAACTTTTTAATAAAGGGAAAGCATTAGATTGGGGAATAAGAGGGGCGGGAATTAAATCTTATGATGCGGTAATGAGAACTAAATTACAGCAACAAGACTGGTTAACAACAGTTGTTGAGCTAGACAGCAATAATTTAACAGCTGATATCAGTGCTTCAATGATAGATTTTATTGAAAACGATGGACCTTCACTAATGACGGCACTGGCACGTGCGAATATTCGTATTGTGTCGTTAACAATCACCGAAGGTGGTTATTTTATGGATGGCGAAACGGGGGATTTCGATCTCACTCATCCAGACATTCAGGCTGATATTAACGATATTGAACACGCATTGACTGTTTTTGGTTTAATCATTCATAGTTTACAGTATCGTCGTGAACACAATATAGCGCCATTTACTGTGTTGTCGTGCGACAATATTCCACACAATGGTGATGTTGCTAAACGGGCAGTGCTCGAAATGGCAAGAGTGCTTGATAAAGACTTGGCTAGTTGGATTGAAAGCAATGTGAGTTTCCCGAATTCTATGGTTGATTGTATTACACCTGCAACCTCGCAAGAAGAGCGAAAACGACTCACGGAATTATTTGATATAGAAGACCAAGCGCCTGTATTTTGTGAGCCATTTCGGCAGTGGGTGCTAGAAGATAATTTTGTTAATGGTCGGCCTCCTTTGGAAGACGTTGGAGTTGAATTTGTAGACGACGTTGCGCCTTATGAATTAATGAAACTGAGGGTATTAAACGGCGGTCATGCATCTATTGCGTATCCGGGGGCACTTCTTGGTATTTCCTTTGTACATGAAGTTATGAATACGCCTTTAATTCGGGCGTATTTCAAAAAATTAGTGACAGAAGAAATTATTGCCACTTTGCCTGCTGTGCCGGGTGTGAATTTTGATGACTATATTTCTATTATAGAAACTCGCTTTTCTAACCCTGAAGTACGAGACACGGTTTCACGCCTTTGCCAAGATGCGTCGAATCGTTTGCCTAAATTTATTTTTCCTATTATTACTGCAAATTTAGAACACGGAAAAGGTTGTAAGGGCTTGGCACTCGTCGTCGCGCTATGGAGTCATTTGTGTTTTATCAGTAGCGATAACACAAGTGGGATTGTGCTTGACGACCCTCAAGCTGATAGATTGATGAAGCAAGCGCGATTAGCAAAAAGTGACCCCGCAGTGTTTTTACAAATGAAAGATGTATTTGGCGTTATTAGCGACAGTGATATTTTCAAGCAACACTTCACATTTTGGTCAACAATGCTTGGAAAGTCTGATCCTCAAAACACTTTGAAGTATTATACGAGTAATAAGTATTAAGATTACGCTATAAGGGATTAATGGATGACAAATCCGTGCATGCTACATTCACAACAGCAAATCGAGCTAATCATTTTCGATTGCGATGGTGTTTTAGTTGACAGCGAAGTACTGAGTCAACGGGTGCTGACTGATATGTTGGAGCCTTATGGGATTAGTTTATCCAGCAGCTATTTTTATACTCATTTTTTGGGGTACAGCTTTGAACATGTGGCTGCCAAAATAAAACAGGATTTTTCAGTTAGTTTACCGTCAGAATTCCGATATACCTTTAGAAATAAATTGAAAGAGGTGTTTCATTCTGAGTTGGTCCCAACGACTGGTGTGATTGATATGTTATCTCAATTGCAAATAAAAAGTTGTGTCGCAACAAGCGGAAGCCCTGAGAAAGTGACAAATTCACTTTTAACTACAAGGCTTAGTGCCTACTTTTTAGGCAAGGTTTTTACATCTAGCGAAGTGAAAAAGGGAAAACCAGCGCCTGACTTATTTTTGCATTCAGCACACAACATGGGAGTAGCGGCAGAAAACTGCTTGGTTATCGAAGATTCTCGAACAGGCGTTGAAGCAGCAATTGCAGCAAATATGAATGTCGTACGTTATGTTGGTGCAAGTCATCTGAAAGATAGAGATGTAAATGACACTGATTATCTAGGTGATATATGTAAGATTAGCCATTGGAGGCAGTTATTTATTAAATATCCCTCTCTTAATTCATCATTTAATATGGAGAAGTAAGCCTTGCCCAAACGTTCAAATGTAGAAACAAGAAAGTTAGACGATGCAGCGAGAGCTGGTTGGATGTATTACGTTGGGGGGAAAACCCAAGAGGAAATCGCCAAAAAGCTAAATGTATCAAGACAATCAGCACAGCGCATGGTTGCGCTATCGGTTAGCGAAGGGTTAATCAAAGTTAGGTTGGAGCATCCAATCGCAAAATGTATGGACCTTAAAGTTAAATTGAAAGCTCGTTTTGGACTGAATTTTTGCCGAGTCGTACCCAGTATTGAAGCGGAACCTACGTCGACCTTGGGTCTTGCACAAGCCGGGGCGAGCGTTATTGAATTACATTTGCGTTCTGCTGAACCCCAAGTACTTGCAATGGGGACGGGAAGGGTACTTCGCGCTTGTGTCGATGAACTTTCTATTATGAAGTGTGAGCAACACCAAATTGTTGCATTGCTTGGCAATATGGATTCAAACGGTTCTGCCTCTTCTTATGATGTGGTTATGCATATGGCAGAACATATTAAAGCGAAACATTACCCTATGCCTTTGCCTGTTTTATCTAGAGATAAGGCAGACAAAGAACAGTTACACAAACAGCATCACATTGCAGCAAATTTAGAATTGGCAGCGCAAGCTGATGTCACTTTTGTCGGCGTGGGTAATTTAGGACTCAATTCGCCTCTTCATCAAGACGGTTTTGTTATGCCTGATGAAATTAACAAGCTACAGCAGCAGGGCGCTGTGGGAGAAATTATTGGTTGGGTGTTCAATAAAAATGGACAATTGATTGATTGCGAAGTGAACGAAAGAGTCGCAAGTACACCACTTATTGCCAACCCTAGTAAACCTGTTTATGCCATAGCTGCTGGTGAAGAGAAGGTCTACGCAATACTGGGCGCGTTAAGATCTAAGTTCATTAATGGGCTTATTACCAATGAGTACACAGCGGAACGCTTATTAATGATTGATTAGGTAATCGTTACCAGCACGGCGAAGAGGTTAGAGGTTTAAGTAACATGACAAAAAGTGATTTCGGCGTAGGCCTGATTTTTTAGGCAATCACCCTACATATGCAATGACCAATGAATAAAGGAAATAGTTATGTATCCAACACTACAGTCAATGGGAGTTACCAGTATCGATGATATTGAAAAGTTCTCGTTACGCTATGAAAATGACCAAGATGTTTTAAAAATTAACTACCGTCGTGCCAAAGGGTCTTTACTTCCTAAAAGTAAGAAATTTAAATTTGGGCGTTCTAGCAAAACCGTATTAACAGATGGCGGTAGACAAAATTACGAACGTATTCAAGAGCCTTCAACAACAGTACTGGCAGCAATGGAAGAATTGGAATCTATTGTGGGTAAGCAACACCAAGTTAAAGCATCGAAGGATGACTTGTTACTTGAGTTAACGCATCTTGAAAAAGTGGTCAGTAGTAAAATCAGTGAGATTAAAAGTAAAATTGAAGCAATGGACTAGCCTATAAAATGGCCTCGTTTAATGCATATTGAGCGAGGCCAAAGTGGTTGATTTTAATCGAGGTTAATATGAAGACCCTAATGAACTTGAGCCTACAACTGGCAATACTTCAGTAGCCGTTTGCTCCATACCATAAACCATTTCCCATTTACCAAACAGCGCCTTTTTAAACGTAAACATTGCACGGTTAGAGGTAACCACCTGAATACTACCGTTTTGTTCAGACGAACTGCCAAAGTTAACTACCAAAATACCCAAGCTGCCTTTTACTGTGGCTGCTTCTACCACATAACGCAATTCGCCATTTGCATTTGGCAGCAGTGCTTTATAAAAATCTTCAAGGTCGTCAGCGCCTTCTATCAAACCGGAATCTTCACTGGCGTACAGTGCGTCTGGTCCGTGGATAGACATCAAACTATTAATATCTTTGTTATTAAAGGCTTCTACCCAATCAGCAAAAGTGCCTTCTAATGACGCCGTACTGCGGCTTTTTTTACCTATGCTCGATTTAGAAAAATCTTTCTTTTCTTTGTGGGTTGGCTCTTGTAATGCCTGAGCTAAACCTACAGCTGAAGATACTCCAGAGACTGATAGGGTTGATGCAAATAGCAGTGACAACAAAACTGTTTTTTTCATAATTAGACTCCGCAGTTCACAAACTGAATTTGGTTATACAGGTTATAGTTAATCGTTTGTTAACGATGTTTTATTCCCACAGCTTATGTTCTTTTCGT
This sequence comes from Alteromonas sp. 5E99-2, assembly GCF_017368475.1. GTDB lineage: Bacteria > Pseudomonadota > Gammaproteobacteria > Enterobacterales > Alteromonadaceae > Alteromonas_F. The sequence goes on along the minus strand of NZ_JAFNJE010000006.1, from coordinate 101,830 downwards.
CAAGGAATACAGCCCTTTTCGATGTAAAACCAAAATAAAAATAAATTCTTTTCAAATGCGGCTCTAACTAGGCCCTGTAAATCTTTTTTGTAGATATTTTGTTCTAAATAAAGGTGTTTTTCAGGGGCAAACTAAGATGTAAAACCAATCTGAAAACCATTTGCTATTTTATTCACCAATATTTCATTATTCGCGATAATGGATTTTTCAACAGCAAGGTCAATTTTACTTTCCACTGATTTAGATACGTCATTAAAGCCCAATACTAAATCTGTAGATGTGTTTTTAGTAGGCAACTGTTCAGTTTGAACTTCAACTTCAACTATGTCTGAGCTATCTGACGTGTTAAAGCCCAAACCAAATGACTCAGCATTAGCCATAGTTGATACGCTAAAAACAGTTGCAGTAATAAGTAATAGGTTTTTGATGTTCATTTTGAATCTCCAATAATTTCATAGTTTAAAATGTGTTTTTTAACCGTTTTGTACTCGGCTAATTGCTTGGTTGGAATTATGGTGGAGTAGAGTGATGATTAAAAATGATTAAAGTAGATTGATTTAATCGATAATTTGGATTGGTGGTTTTTGAATTGAAATCTTCGGTAGATATTGGCTATTTCGATAGGAAAAATTGCGCAGGTTTTCCACATTTGATTACTTTAAAGTTAGCTATACTAATGTTTTAAAGTGTGCCAAGGGAGTTGAAAAATGAACAACCCAATATCTTTGTTCACGAAATTGTTTTTTTTGATGATTTTGTGTTTGATGCTAGAGGCTTGTGGGTCTGGTTCAGCAGACGATGACGATAGTGAGATCGTAGTTGAGGAGGTTGAGGAGAATGTTTCGCCTTCAATCGATGCAGGCTCAGATCAAACTGTAGATGCTGGTTCAACCGTTACTTTAGCGGTAACAATTACAGACGATGATACTAGCCATGCTATTAGTTGGGTCCAGCTATCTGGTACAGGTGTAACCTTAAGTGATAGTACATTGGCTTCACCTGTCTTTACTGCGCCAAACAATGATGTAGCAGAAGATTTAGTGTTTGAAGTATCTGTAGACGATGGGGTTAACGCTGTTGTCACCGATAGTGTGACAATTTCCGTTAATGCTCAAGATACTGAAGCTTCAGCATTAGCTGTAGACGCTGGAGCAGACCAAACAGTTGAACCTGGTACATTGGTTACATTGACCGCTAGCGTTTCTGATAACAATACAAATTATACTGTTGTTTGGATACAAACGGCTGGCACTGATGTAGTTTTAAGTGACTCTACATCTGAGAGTACTACTTTTACCGTACCAACAGACAGCGAAGACGAAACCCTAGTATTTGAAATTTCAGTGGATGACGGCATTAATGCCGTTGTAACGGATTCGGTGTCTATTATTGTGGAAGTCGCATCCGACACGTCTACTAGTAATATCTGGATCATTAACGAAACGGATGCAGTATCAGAGAATATCACTGATGCCAGTACGGGTGAGGGGATATTAGTTGATGTTCAATCAATCGCAGAAGAAACTATTGATGGTGTAACGTATACAGTGGTTTCGACGCAAGGTATTCCAGAATATGACGTGACTATTACTCAAGATTTGGTTGATTCGTTAAATGCTCGTCCTAAAGCAAGTTCTGATTTTATTGATGGTGCGACCACGGCAGTTGCAGGTGACGTTGTTGGGTTTGGTGATGATATCGGCTTCATTAGTACTGGAGATAACTGCGATACTACTGGTGGTTTTGGCTATTGGCCAAAAGGCCCGGCTTGCCCACAAGCGGATGAAAGAGAGGTGTATTTCCCTGTTGAACCTACGCCAACAACAGAAGTATGTGAAAACGGCTTAGGCAAAGTTGGTTTGATGGTTAATGGTAGCTCGATTTACAACTGGGGTGACGGTATGAGTTATGCTCAAGATGGCACATGGCAAAATCTAGCACCTGTTGCAGAACAATACGACGTAGATATCTGCGGTGGACACTCTGCAAATGGTGATTATCACCACCACTTTTACACTAGTTGTTTGGCGACATTATTAGGTGATGACGGTACGGCTCATTCTCCAATATATGGCTATGCAGCCGATGGCTACCCTATATATGGTCCCTGGGAGTCAGATGGCGTTTTGGCTGTAAGTGCTTGGACGACTCGTGATTATTCGTCTTCGACTTCAGAAACTGGCTGCGATGATGGCGCAAGAAGTTGCACTATGGTTGACCAATATGATGTGTCTCTTGGGACAGAAACATCAACCGCAGGGCCGGGTTTTGATGAAACAGTTACCACGCTTTCGCAAAATGAGCTGGTGGCAGTCAATGGTTACTATTACGATGATTATTATTGGAATAGCGACTTAACGGATTTAGGCGGTGAATACCTTGACCAGTACAATGCACATTCTGACGATGAACGAGGCTATCATTATCATATTACGCTGAGTGACGATGGCGATGGCACCTATTCCCCCGCGTTTCCTTATGTGATTGGTTTACGTTTTGCGGGAGAGTTAGAAGATAATGCAGTTGCTTCTTGCGATACTGGTGATAGTGCCATGATGGGACCTCCGCCTTAGCCATTACTGTTAATAGAAGAGGCACCATTATTTTATGGTGCCATTTATTGGTAGATGCAGTGCGTGAGTTTATGTTTATGCGCTAGCTCATAGAAATAAAGACATAAGTATGAAAATTGTAAAATGTGTGTATCTTATTTCATTGTTTTTAAGTCCATTTTTATTTGCTGCAAACATTGAAATTCATCAACACAAATCCAGAGATATTGGAGCTGATACGCCTATTCCTAAAATTGAGTTAACCGCTTTTAGAGATGTAATAGATGGGGTTAATATACATGTTGAAATTGCAAACTATGTGTTGAATGCTCCTGATTTGGCCACCCAATCTCTTGTTTCTGATAAAGGCCTACTTCAAGGCCATGCCCATGTATTTGTTAATGGAACTAAACGCCAAAGGTTGTATGGAAAAGATATCCATATACCTCAAAGTTGGTTCAAGGACGGTGTGAATCAGGTGGCTATATCGTTAAATAGTCACCAACACGAAAACTGGGTGTCGAATGAACATAATATAATGAGTTCAATCTTTTTAGACTTATCTAAAGACCAGTTTGTCCTACATAATTTTAGTTCTCAGCCAATCGAAAAAAAACATGCTCATCATTAGGAGTCAGTCTACTAATGTGCCTTTTAGCTTATGTGTTGAAATAGCCCGCTTTACTCAAACTGCTGTTTAAAGTCTTCTTTATAGCGGCGAGACAAGTTAACCACTTTGCCGCTTTTAAGGTGTACTTCTCCATCGCCACTAGGCAGGTAACTGATATGGTCAATTGCATTAATATTGACTGCGTTGGAACGATGGGTACGGCAAAATCCTCTTTCTTTCACCCGCTCACACAAGTCAGCTAAGGTTGAACGCAAGGGGTAAATACGACCGCCACTGTGCAGGTTGACATAGTTTCCTGCCGCTTCCATCCATTCTATTTCTACCACTTTTACTAAAAATTCACGGTCGAGTTTTTTGACGAGTAAATGCTCAGGGGCTTTCTGTACTTGGTTGGGTTCAACTTCTTGGCTAATAAGGTTTGCTTCACCTTTTAGACGGCTATAAACAAATTCATACAGTTGATACATACAGAAAAAGAAAACATATCCCCACACATCTTTACGGTATTCATAAATGAATTCCCTCGCTATTGGTCCAAAATCGTAATTGCTGTTCATTAACCAATACGACAATTCTCGAAGCCAAACCATAATGGCAACATGCAAGATGGAGAATAGTAGTGACGCCAATAGATGCTTAACCAGATGGGTTTTTATTTTGCTTATATCCAGCGGAGTTTTGCGCCAAAACACAACCATAAAAGGTAACAACAATAAAATACTTAAGGCGCTGGAATATTCCCAAATAAAGGGCTCAATTAAACGAAATTCTGGGCTACCATCTCTATTAGTTTCCGTCCAACTAGAGCTGGCGTTAATGGTATTGTTAATGAATTGGTAGATAGCGACTAAAAGAAATAAATAGCCTTTCTTATGTTTATCCCTTTTATTCACCGTTCGCCTTTAGCATTCGTCAGACAAGCCTTCTGCTGTATTTTAATTTCTGTCTTACCGTCATCATGATAAGTAGTTATTTACCTTAAGAGAATACCATGACGCAAGATATACAGGTAAGACGATATGGTATTGATTGGCTGTGGAGCTTGGCTTTTGTTTTGAGATGAAATAACAAGGTTTTAAACAAATAGTTGGATTTAAATACAGTTATCTAGGTTGTGATTTGTTGGAATGGTGAGCATTATTTAATGTTTATCATTAAATAATGCTTGATAAGCATGTTTGTTTTAATTACATTGTTTGTGTGTTCTATTTAGTAACCATGAGTTCATGAAAAAAATTTCTACTCTTAGCCAGTTTCTGTGTGTTGTTTTTGTCATTGCGTCTTTTGTACATATTGGTATTTGGGCTTACCTCGTTTTTTTTAGTCAGTTAGATCATGGAACTATTGTCGATACTGGCCAAACAGAGTTTAACTTCTTGTTTAACTTTACTGGATTTGAATCAGAAGTAAGGCAATTAAAAGAAGTCGGGCTGAGTCCCGCGTTTTGGTTAACCACACATCAATTACTGTACCAGTTAGCTATTTACGGAATGTTGTTTTTACTTTTTAAACAATACAAAGAAGGGCATATTTTTTCGTTTAATTCGGTTGTTCAAATAAGACGGCTAGGTTTGTGTGTTCTACTTTGGCCCCTTGTACAACTTATTTACCCCAGCGCATTGATATTAATTCTTAAGTTACTGGGCTTTTTAGAACATGGAGAGATATCGTTTAGCATAACCATCGAAAGTTTTGAAGCAATAGCAACAGGCTTCATAATTTTAGTTATTGGTTCAATTATGGCTGAAGCGGCGCGTTTGAAAAACGAACAAGAGCTTGTTATCTAATGGCGATTATTGTTGATTTAGATGTGATGTTAGCAAAGCGAAAAATGCGCTTAAATGATTTATCAGCTTCGGTGGGCGTCAGCCCACAAAACCTTTCAATTTTAAAGACCGGAAAAGCTAAAGCAATTAGGTTTTCCACATTAGACGCCATTTGTGAAGCACTGGAGTGTGAGCCCGGCGACATTTTAAAACATAATACCAATACGTCTGGAGACTAGAATGTATAGAACAATAATTGTGGCTGTAACAAGCTTGTTTATCACACAGGCTATTGCTGAAGATCAGCAGCCGGTTTTTTTTAGCCTTGGTCTAGGCGTTATTAATGAAAATGGCTTAGCCACACCGTCAAATATATCAATTGATGATGCTTTCATTCCTAAATTCGAATTAGGGATTGGATGGGAAACCTTGCTTACACCTGTATGGGAATTCTCGGCTACTGCCACTGCATCCTACGCATATTCCAATAGTTTTGATATTGAAGGTCAGGACGCAGCTAATAACGCAAAGATTGAAAACATTGGTCTGTGGCTCGACAACAAACTCGCCTATAGTGGGTTCTCCGACACCATAAGGCCATTTATCAGCCTAGGGGCTGGTAAGGTATATGGTCAATATAGCGACAATGAAAACAATGTAAGTGGATGGGCCACGGGTACCCGAGCATTAGTGGGATTAGAGTTTGACGTCTCAAAAGATGCTAAGTTGTCTTTTGCCCTTGGAACGAACGATATTGATGATATTAATTAGAGCGGTTGTCTACATGTCTCTCTTACGTAATACCAATCAGCTAATTCGGGTTGTCACACAACCGTGTTTGATATGATTCGTGATTCTTGAAAGATCAAGTTTATTATCTATAATTTCTTTAGATGCTTACATAAAAAGGATTTGTAGATGATGCGTTTACTGACTGTAATTATTTTCTCTTTCTCTCTTCCTGTGTTGGCCGACGTGCGCTTATGGGTGCCTAGCACAACGACTGCTGGCAATATTGGCGGCAGAGCAGGGGCTGATGAGTTATGTGATGATGATGTTAATAAGCCTGCGGTAGCCTCTAGCACAACTAGAGCCTTTATTTCTGTTAGTGCTGCAGATGAAATTCGTGATATGCCAAGCTTATATAACATTCCTACTAATGAGGTGATTTTTAGGCGAGACGGGACGACACAAATAGCCCCCAATTTTGCCGCTTTGCTTAACGCGGATACAGTAGACTTAACGAACTCCATCGGTGTGACACTGCGATTTATTTGGACTGCTTCTGATTCGATTGGCTCTCACACTTCGAGTTGTAATAATTGGAACAGTGCTAGCAATTCAGAAAGTGGGGAGAGAGGAATTGCTTCTGCAAAAATTAATATATATATCGGTGGAAATGTATCTTCATGTAATGAGAGTAGTTCGCTATATTGCATTACCTACACAGCACCTGCTGGGGCTAGTGCAAGTACGGGTTTAACTGAGTGGTAATTAACCTAGTAGTGGGTTTTATCGCAATATTATAAGGTGGCCGTTTTGCTGCCTTATAAATCAATTAACTTGCCTAGGTGTACAGCAATGTCTCGTTTAATGCTGCCCGCTATTTTTCGTTTTTCTCTTTGCTTGCCTCTATTGTTAGGGTTTTTCTACTTGCTAAAAAGCCCTCAAGCAGAAGTGTTTGTTGATGTTGTTTGCCATACGTTAGCCTTGTCTACCTTTTCTGTGGTGCACCTTTTTAATGCAGATATAATATTAAATCGCTATAGCATCTATTTGGGTACGGCTGAATACGGTATTAATGTGGTACCTTCTTGTTCGGCGTTGCCTATGTATCTAACTGTTGTTAGTTTAATATTGGTAGAAAAGGTTTCTGTCGGTAATAAGCTTAAAGCCATAGTTATAGGCTTTGTGGTTGTTGAAGCCTTGAATCTTTTGCGTTTATGTCTGTTGTTTTATGCAAGGGTGTATGCATCACCTCCTACCTTTAATGTAATTCATGATATTTATTTTCCTGCTAGTTTATTTATTCTGGTGGTGTTTTGTTATTGGCGCTGGATTAGTAAAACGCATTCAAGTATTTATCTGCTTGGTAGGCATCATCTAGAACAAAATGAAGTTAACAGCAATAACAATGTTATTAACGGCGCAAAGTGCGCTAGTGTAGCTGTTGTGTTATTTATAGTTTGTTCGGTTTTTCTTCAACCTTATTTTAAACATTTGCTTTACTTACCTACGTCGCTTTTTGTGCAGGTCAGTAATGTTAATTGGCAGAGTGAAACAAGGTTGAATCAAACAACCGATACGCTGGTGATAAGTAATAGTATTTTTTCTTCTCGCACCGCTATTGCTGAAGCCGGTGAGCAAAGGAAAGTTAACGTAAACCAGCGCACTGGGTTGACCGTTAGCCCAAGTACCAATATGTTACTTTTACCCTTGTTGCTGGGTATATTCTTGGTGAATAAACGCCGAAGTTTTCATGAATTGGCATTCGTTTTACTTAGCCCTTTTATTGTTGAAGCAATAAGTCTAGCTCTTTTATATCATTACCAAATAATTAATGTACTCAATACCATAGCATTTCCTGGAGTGGTTATTTCTCAAGGGGTTATTGCGAAAGCAAATATTTATTCACTAGAGTGGGGAGAATTTCTAAAGCACACTCGTTCAACAATACTGTATTTTACAACGTTGCTTATTCCTGTGTTTTATTGGAGATATTTAGTGTTAGCGAGGGCTGAGCGAGAAGGTGAATAGTTCTAACGGGCAAGTATTGTTTATTAGCAAACTATTAAATCAAGCCGTATTTTTACAAGTTATTTATGGTTATTGCAGACACAAAAAAGGGCGTAAAGAACGCCCTTGAATGTCAAAGTGGTGGAGCTGGCGGGATTTGAACCCGCGTCCAGAAAATGTCTACCGTCGGTACTACATGCTTAGTTTGTCATTTATTTAACCTCTTGGAACTCCGACAAACAGGATTTCCTTGAGGCTGGCCTAATACTGTTTCGCGGTTCAACCTTAGACAAGTTTCCCTCGCTATCCTACTTAGATGACCTTCCGAATCCCCGCTAGTAGAAAGAGACTGAGGTGGAAGGGCCTATACCGGTTATTAAGCGGCTAGTGCGTAGTTTTCGTCGTTTGCGACTATTTAAATGCGGCTTTTTTAAGAGGCCAGCCGCACCTCTGCATGCACCTAAAGCGTCCAAGATCCTGTCGAATCCTAATCAGCCCCAGATTGGGTTAGTTTAGCATGACTCTAACTTAGTCACACATACTATTTTTATTTAATTCAACGCGTTTAAGCACTGTGCTTCATCATTCGTTCTTTTTGACGTGCCCAATCTCGGTCTTTTACTGTGTCGCGCTTGTCGTGAGATTGTTTACCTTTTGCTAGGTGAATTTCACATTTCACCCAGCATTTTTTCCAGTACATGGCGGTGGCAACGACGGAATAACCTTTTTGATCTCGTGCGCCAATCATGCGGTCGAGCTCTCTACGGCTAAGTAATAATTTACGGGCTCGTTCAGGCTCGCAAATCACATGGGTTGATGCCTGTGTGAGCGGTGTTATACGGCATCCAACTAAATAGGCTTCGCCATTTTGCAAAATAATATAAGCGTCAGTAATGTTTACTTTACCGTCGCGTATACTTTTTATTTCCCATCCTTGCAAAGACATACCTGCTTCAAATTTGTCTTCAAGGTAGTAATCGTGGCGTGCTTTTTTATTTAAAGCTATGGTGCCACTAGTGTTTGATTTGTTTTTAGACTTTTTCATATCACTGATTATACCTCAACCTTAGCCTATAAGTCGTGTTAAACTATTGTGTTTTCAACAGTGGATCCCACTTTATTTTTTATGGCACATGTTCAACGTACTGCACTGGTCCCATTTAGTGCTGAATCTATGTACAACTTGGTGAATGATGTAGACGGCTATGCCGACTTTCTTCCAGGTTGTGCCGACAGCCGTATTGACGAACAATCTGATACGCATATGCAAGCATCTCTTTTAATAAAAAAAGCCGGCATTAGCCAGTGGTTTAGTACCCGCAATACATTAGAAAAAAACACCCGAATTGGTATGTCGTTAGTGAACGGGCCGTTTAAGTCTCTTGAGGGCGGCTGGACATTTATTGCCCTTGATGAAAAGGCTTGTAAAATTGAATTGAATTTACAATTTGAATTTGAAAGCAGGTTAGTTGAAGCCGCATTTGGTAAGGTGTTTGAATCGATTACCCGCTCTATGATTAATGCCTTTACTCAACGAGCCAAAGAGGTGTACTCATGACCAAAATGATAGATATTGAAGTGGTATACGGTACACCGAAATCTCAATCTTTACTTGCAGTTTCAGTAGAAGAAAATACCACAGTTACCGATGCAATTGTGTTGTCGGGAATTTTGCAACTACACCCGGAAATTGATATCGCTACCTCAAAAGTAGGGATTTGGAATAAAACCGTTCGTCCTTCTGTTATGCTGAAGCAAAATGACAGAATAGAAATTTACCGTCCATTAATAGCCGACCCCAAAGAAGTACGTCGTCGCCGAGCAGAAAAAGCAGTGGAAGAAGGAAGAGCGGATAAGGTTACTGGAGGGCGGCCTAATAGGGCCAAGACAAAGGATTGACTTAAGGGAGGGAGCACGCTCACTTAGTATTATTTATCATTTAACTTATTGAATTTATTCAATGTTATAGTATTACAAATACATTCTAATTTCATCACAAATACAGCAGTTCTATTGCTTCTAATCAATTTAGCGTCCTATTCTGATGTCGTGCTTTTGCACCTAACGACAATCCAATCAGGAGAATATAATAATGAAAATAAAACCCAATCTATTGGGCATAGCTTTGGCGGGCGTTTTTACGCTTTCTACCGCACATGCAACAATTAATAAAGAATTTGATTTAGCCGACGCAACAACAGCCTCTAGCGTTATTGTTGCTGGAGAAGTGATGAGTACGAAAGTTGATACAAGTGGAAACGGTACTCAAACACTTGTGTCGGTTCAAGTCACCGATGCGCTAAAAGGTAAAGCTTCTGGCATTATTACAATTGCATTGCCAGGTGGTTCGTATTCGTCAAACGGTTTTCGCGTTGGTGAAACCTATGCTGGTGTTCCTCAAGCATTCGTAAATCAAAAAAACATGTACTTTTTATCTGATTCAGATACCGATGGTGTGTATCAAGTTGTTGGCTTTAACCAAGGTATTTTGACCATTGAATCCAATGACAATAAAGAAATGGTAAAAGGGATGCTAACTCATGGTGAAGCTGTGTCTATGAAAGAAATGAAAACACGTATAGACAGTGAAGGGGAGCTATAAGATGTTAGTGAATAAATTCAAATTAAGTATGCTTGCGGTAAGTTTGGTTGCTTCATCCCTAGCGAATGCGGGCGGAAACTTAGACACCTCTAATTTCACAGGTCAAAGTACAATTCCAGGATTTGAAGATGTAGAAGTGGTTCCTATTTTTTGGGATGCGCGTTGCGCCAATGTAAATTATACCCTTGATACTGTATTACCTAATGCTGGTACAGCAGCGGAAATTAGTATTGATGATACACGAGACCAGCTACAAGCTGCGCTTGATTCTTGGAATGAAATTCCAACATCTTATATCAATATGAATATCACCGAGACTCGGACTATTGGTAATGGTAACCGTAGTTTTGATTTCATTAATGAGCTTACTTTTGAAACGCCAGACAACTTTACTGCATTAGCTTCGTCACCTTCAACCAGTCTGCAAGCGGATGCAACCTTTGTCGTTGGTGATGACATCGATGGCGATGGCGATAGTGATGTGTTTGATCCGGAAGTTGAAGGTATTAATGAGTGTACTGACATTGATAATGATGGAGATATTGAATTCCCTGCGGGCTTCTATGCCGCAGGGACCATCATGGACAACGATGTACAGTTTTCTGAAACTGTTCTGTGGTCTACGCTGGCCGATGATGACACATCTGCTGACATTCAAGCGATAGCAGTTCATGAATTTGGACATTCTCACGGTTTATCTCATGCCGGAATTAATGTAATTTCTGCACAAGATGGTACTGGTTCTACCATGTTTCCCTTTATCGATACGGGAGACAGTGTAGCAGAGGCTGCCACACGTACTCTTCATGAAGATGATATTGCGTGGTCTTCGTTTACTTATCCAGAAGGTTCTGAATCTGAAGGTATTGCTGCATTACAACCAGGCGATCAGGCTTTTGACAAAGTTTATGCCGTGCTAACAGGAAGCGTTACTAACTCTTCTGGTGGGCCTGTATTAGGCGCAAGCGTACTTGCTATTTCTGGGAATGGAAATAATGAACAAGTTATGGTTGAAACGAACACAGGTAAAGCTCTTGTTCTTGGTGACGCTAATGGCGATTTACTTCTAGCTCCAGAAGCGCTAGGTGCTGTTGATGGTGACTTTGAAATTCCACTTCGCAACGACAACTACCGTATTTTGGTACAAGCTCTTGATGGAGCGCCATTTGACGGTAGCCGTGTTTCACTTACTGCAAATGTTGGTTTCTTATATGGACAGCAAACCTTTCCTGAAGAATTCTTAAGTGAAAGTTCTCAGGAACTAGCAGTTGAGACTGAGCCAGGCCGTGGACGTTTCGTTCCAGCTTTGGTTAACAGACCGTTTAACGATTTAGATTTTGTCGTTAACGATGATGTTGCTCTATCAAGTTTTGAAACTGTTAATTTCGTGGGTTCAGGTGTTGCTATCGGTCCATCAAATGTTGTATATGCGACGCGCTTTAGCAACAGCGAAGTGCTTGCTTTGCTAGAAGATGGCGCAACCTTGACCACGGCTTTAGTACAAACAAATGTGCTAGACGCATCAGTTGTTCCTATGTTTAAGCGTTTTGCCTTGGTGACAGGTACTGTGTCTGAAGATGGTACTGCTAATATTAACACTGGATTTGCATACCGCTCTAAGCAAAATGTTGCCGCTCAAGACGCAGATCAAACACCGTTTTATTTAGATGGTGCAGAAGGTTTGAGTAATCGTTTGTTGAATGATTTAAGCCGTTCGCCTGACACTGACTTATTCTTAATTGTCGAAGTTGATGACAATGCGCCCACAGGAGCTTCAGGCTTGCCACCTCTTGTTGCAGTTGATACAGATGGTCCATTTGGTAACTCATTCTTGTCTACTGATGGAGGCGCGTTTAACCCCACTCTAGGTTTGAATTTCGCTATACAATTGCGATTTACTGAAGAGTAAGGTTTTCAAGTGAATATAAAAAAGGGGCCTTCTGGCTCCTTTTTCGTTGTAAAACAAATTCAAAGCAGGGTTTATTCATTCGTCATATTACTTTATTCTTCAATTCCATATAAATAGCCTATTCACTAATTAGGCTCATATTGAGAAGAATAATGCACTCACTTAGAATTCCATCTCGACCTACCGCTATATTTTTATTGTCTTTTCTTGCTTTGTTGAGCGGGGTGGCGTCTTCATTGCTTTGGGCAGATGAAAGTGACGTTATGCCTATTGCATTAGATGGCTATGATCCCATTAGTTATTTCACCAATGAAAAAGCAGTCGCAGGAAAGGCTGACTATCAAAAAGAATACAAGGGTGAACGTTATACGTTTATTAATGAAGATAATATGAACTTGTTTTCTGCACACCCAGAGCGATTTTTGCCTCAATACGGTGGTGCTTGTGCTCACTCTGCTACGGCGCAAAGCCCTGTAGCTGGCGATCCGTCTATTTACACAGTTGATCAAGGTAAGCTGTATTTTTTTAGTAGTAAAGTGGCGAAAAGCCAATGGCCTACCAATATTAGCAGCAACCAAGTGGGTTTAATGCCTCTAGCGCTACAAGGTTTCGATGTTACTACCTACTTTGATGAGAGTGGCAATATTGCTAAAGGTAATGAGCGTTACCAAGCCGTGTTCAATGGTAAGCGTTACCTCTTTGTGAGTCAGGAAAACCAACAACAGTTTGCTGCTGAACCAGAGCGTTTTTTACCTCAATATGAGGGCTATTGCTCACATTCAGTGTCACAAGGTGCGCCAATTCCAAGTGATCCTTCTTTGTATATTATAGACGAAGAGAAATTGTATTTATTTAGTGCTGATGAAGCCAAAGACGCGTGGTTGTCTCAACCATTAGCCACTCGTGATTTGGCAAGTAAAAATTGGCATTTCGAAGCCAATAAACGCAATAGCCAAATTGCGGCTAAAAACCGTTGGAAGAAAGAAACTGAAGTGAAGTTGTTTAGTTTCTAGTTAAAACGCACAATGACGTTTATTTAATCAAGACAGAATGAAGGACTCTATTTGTGGCAACAAGTTTACTTACATTACTCGATGATATAGCAACATTACTTGATGATGTGGCGGTTATTTCTAAAGTTGCGGCGCAAAAGACCGCGGGCGTTTTAGGTGATGATCTAGCATTAAATGCTGAACAGGTATCTGGTGTAAAAGCGCAAAGAGAAATACCTGTAGTGTGGGCTGTTGCAAAAGGGTCTTTTCTTAATAAGTTGATATTAGTCCCCTCTGCATTATTGATTTCGGTGGTGTACCCTCCGTTAATTGTCGCCTTGTTGGTTGTAGGAGCCTTGTATTTGTGTTTTGAAGGTTTTGAAAAGGTATTTCATAAGCTCACTCACAGCAAGGACAATAAAAACACTGTCTCAGACAACGACTTAGAAAAAGAGCTAGCAGACAGTGACGTTGATTTAGAGCAGTTTGAAAAAGACAAAATAAAAGGCGCTATTCGCACCGACTTTGTTTTATCAGCTGAAATCATCGTTATTATTTTAGGCACAGCAAAAGATGAGCCTTTTTTGAATCAAGTGCTTACGTTGTCATTGTTGTCTATTGCCTTCACTGCTGGGGTATATGGGCTGGTTGCCGCAATTGTAAAATTAGACGATTTGGGTCTGTATTTACATAACAAAGGCCTAAAGAACAGCAATGATGTTTTGCGTAAATTGGGCGGAGTCATATTGAAATCTGCACCTTTGTTAATGCGAAGCCTATCTATTATCGGCACTGCCGCTATGTTTTTGGTGGGCGGTGGGATCTTAGCCCATGATATTCACTTTCTTCATGTTATTTATGAACAGGTGGAGCACTGGGCAGAACATGCACACTCAATAGCCTCTTTAACTTTGCCTCTGTTAACAACCCTTGTTATTGGCATATTGGCCGGCAGTGCCGTATTTGGCGGCATTAAAATAGTTAAAAAAATGATCCCGACAAAAGCCAAGTAAGCGTTTATTTGGCTCCTTATTTGTCACCTTTAAAAGAGTAGTAAAAATGACACAGATTACCCGTTTAAGAAGTAATGAAAAGCTCAGTAGAATTGTGAAATACAACGGTGTTGTCTATTTATGTGGGCAAGTTGATGAGCATTACAATAATCATAAAGGCGATATTGAAGCTCAAACAAAAGGCGTACTAGCGCGAATCGATGAGCATCTTAGCGAAGCGGGAACAGATAAAAGTAAAATGCTATATGCGTCTGTGGTAGTAAAAGACACGGCGTACATTCCACACGTCAACGCATTGTGGAATGAATGGCTCAGTGAATGCGTTCCTCCTGCGCGAACTTGCATTCAAGCTAGTATGGGAAACCCTAATATATTAGTTGAAATAACAGTGCAAGCTGCAAGTTAACTTAGAAGAATTAAAATAAAACAGCGAAATTGAAAGAGATAGATTAAATGAAAATAGCTAGATTAAGTCTTGCTTTAGGTCTGATGTTGATTGGTTCTGCGAATGCGGGAACCGTTGAAGCTTATAAAGCATTAAGAGAAAAAGCATGGCAGTCTGAACTAGATACGAACCCTGTACTGGCTACGTCATTGGGCGACAGTCGAGGAAACGGGTTATTAGAAGATTTATCATTACAAAACTATAACGCATTGGTCAGTCAGGCTGGCGAATTTTTAAATCAACTTAATGCTATAGACATCAATGATTTACCTGTTGATTTGCAAGTGGATTATGCAGTGCTAAAAAGGCACTTTAGTGATTATGTTGATGGGGCTGGGTTCGATCATACCCGGTATGTGCTATTTACCAATAGGGAAGGGTGGTTTTCGAATTTTATTTCTTTACCTTACCGCTCGCCTTTCTTTTCTTTTACTGATTACCAAAGCTATGTCGATCGTTTAAGCGCGTATAGTGCGTTGAATGAACAAGGTATTAATCGAAGTCGAAAAGCGATAGAACTGGGGTTAACCCAACCTTGCGAGCCAATGCAAGGTTTTGAAACTCGTTTCTCTCGAGAGTTAGTCGAAAACGTAGAAGACTCTGATTTTTGGACGCCTTTTGCAAAGGAAAAGCCGATTTCGCTCACATCAGCGCAATGGCAGTCGTTGCAAAAGCAAGCAAGAAGCGCTATAGAGAAGTCGGTTATACCTAGTTTTAAAACCTTTTTAGATTTTTATAACAAGGAATACCAACCTAAGTGTCGTAAAGGTGTTCCCGGTGTTGGAAGTACTGAAAACGGACAAGCCTATTATGCATACCGAGTAAAGAGTTTTACGACTACGGATATGACACCTGATGATGTACATCAACTAGGCTTACAAGAAGTCACTCGCATATTAGCCGAGATGAAAGACGTTGCATTGTCAGCTGGGTTTAAGAGTAGAGAATCGTTTATTGAACATTTGCGCACAGCCCCTCAATATTACATGACTGATGCAGATGAATATGTGACTTATGTAGCTGCGTTGGCAAAGAAAATAGACGGCTTTATGCCAACTCTATTTGGGCGTTTACCCCGCCAGCCTTATACTGTGCAGCCTATACCTGCGGCCAATGCACCAGGCAATACTACAGCCTATTATGAACCGGGCTCACTTAAAACAGGACAACCCGGTATTTACCGAATTAATACCACGGAATTAGAGCAACGACCGCTATGGGAATTGCCTGCATTAGGTGTACATGAAGCGGTGCCGGGCCATCATCATCAAATAGCTCTACAGCAAGAGTTGGATATTCACCCATTTCGAGCGGAAGGCGCCTTTTTCACCGCATTTGTGGAAGGCTGGGGGTTATATTCCGAACGCTTGGGTATTGAAATGGGGCTGTATGACACGCCAGCAAAGCAAATGGGAAGACTGTCTTATGAAATGTGGCGAGCAGTACGTTTGGTAGTTGATACGGGCATACATGCAAAAGGGTGGAGCAAAACCAAAGCGGTTAACTATATGCTTGAAAATACGGCATTAACTGAGGCAAACATAGATGCCGAAGTAAACCGTTATCTTACTTGGCCGGGACAAGCATTAGCCTATAAAGTGGGTGAGCTAAAAATCAGAGAATTGAGAGTCAGAGCCGAACGCACTCTTGGAACTGATTTCGATTTGAGAGCATTTCACGATACGGTTTTAGAAAACGGTGCCATACCCTTAAGTGTATTGGAAGAACATGTTGAGCGTTGGATTAACGCTCAACATAAAAAGCGCTGATTACTTCAGCGCTTCTCCTGACCAAGGGCAAAAACGCCATGAAACATGAGCGGGCTTGCCATTAGGACAAATTCGAGCACGGTGGAATGAATCAAGCGGTGTTTCGATAACAGCATTTGCACTAATGGTAGTACTTGAATCGGGTAATGATGCGGTGAAATTCAGTAGCAGCTTCCCTTTCTTGTAGGGATCGAGTAAGCGTTTATTGTCTGCATCAACATCGTCATAGACAATAAAATTGAAATTTTGCCCCATATTGCCCATAGCTGCCGCTAATATTGGAGTAAGCTGCTGTAAAAACAAAGAGACATTATTGGGGACATTTTTTAATGGCGGGACGTCGATGACTTTTCCGTCTTCGTTTTCATACTTTAGCGTGAAAGATTGGCTTATTTTACTTTTTGAGTAAAAGCTCATAGCACCAAGCGACGACACATCAGCTTGAACCACGCCTAAAATGGCATAGCCATTTAAGGTATCTTGAATTTCTTTTTTTACAGCTTCTGTGACGTTGGGATCGTTTGCAAATGCCGCCCCCCAATACTCTACTGGGATCCACCAACCCAAGCAACATGGTTACTATTCGCAATTTCTGGTTGAACCTGTGTTTCGGCTACAACTTTTTCTATAACAATTTCGTTTATAGGTAATGCTTGTTGGCTATGGGCGTTCGATAACGCAAAGCAACCCAATAGCGCAGCTAGCGCGTGCTTAATTTTCATATTCAACCTTTATTTGTTAGTTGTCTACATACTATATCAATATCAAAAAACGATTTATTTATATTAAGTTCAGGTTTTTTATACAGTATGTGCATTTTGCAGTGTGCTCCTTTATTACTATACAATACAAGTTGTTGATTAAATAAATTGTCTGGTTGAATGGGTTATGTACCGTTATTTAGGTTTGTTTTTTAGCTTGGTGGCTTTAGGTATTTTTGTTCCTGGCATTATCCTTCCAATGTTTAATTTGAATATGGATATGATGATTAATGTCACTGGAACCCAGTTTGATGCGGCTTTGGTTTCTCAAGAGCTGTCTATTTTGGGTACAGTGGAAAAGCTATGGACAGACAAGCGTTATCTGGTTGCTGCCCTTATTTTTATATTTTCTGTGGTTATTCCTTTATTGAAATCAGCTGCGGTGGCGTTAGGGGCGTTTTCATCGAATAGTCGAGTGCGAAAAACGGCCATTGGTATTGTTAACGCAATAGGCAAGTGGTCTATGGCCGATGTCTTTGTGGTTGCCATATTTCTAGCTGTATTGTCCACTCAGCATAGTGAAACTGCAAACTCTCAAACCTTTAGTATCTTTGGCTTTAAATTGGATGTGCTGATTAGCACTCAGACCCTGTCTTCAGTGGGGGCTGGGTTTTACTACTTTTTAGGTTATTGCATTGCGTCCTTATTGGGATCTCAACTGATTTCGTACCATCGAAATTCAAAATCAGCTAGAGAAAAAATAAGTTAATGAATAGGGGATGTTAAGCGACTTTGATACGAACTACTTTCATTGTTTCGAACTCCATTCCCGCAATGTTTTCGGATACTGGATAATAGGTTAAGTTAACTCTTGCGCCTTTTAAGTTTCGATAGGTTTTTTTACGGCGGAATTTAAAAGGCACGTCATAGCCTTCAATCATTATGGTATTTATTAGCCAGTCATCATCTTCTCTTTGTACATGGCTGCTGACCTTTAAATTTTCCGAATGAACCAAATTTTTATGTTCAGACAATAATTTGTCTACGTCAGTTTTTGCCATGCTTAAACACTTCAATAATAAATGGAACGTCTATTGTATCACTTTTCTCTTTACACTATGCACGAGAGACGGCTTTTTACTTGAAAAGCTATTGTAATTAAAACTTATTTTGTATTTCTGCTGTAGTCAGGTATTTTTAGTTAATGGTCCAATAAAAAGCTTCAGTCAATGCAAAATAATGAAAATCGCGAGTTTCCCAAATTAACGACCTCTAGGTTATTACTTGATCCTTTGACAATGAAAGATGCGAAGGACGTATTTGCTATATTCTCTGACCCAAGAGTGATTAAAAATTACGACGTGCAAATATTCAAAGATATCAGCGAAGCGGAAGGCTTAATTGACTATTTTTATCTCAGGTTTGAAAGCGACACTGGGATACGTTGGGCAATACGAGATAAACAAACAGGGGAATTAATCGGAAGTTGTGGTTTTAATACGTGGAACCCGTATGATCACTGTGCTGTAGTAGGTTATGAGTTGGCTCCTCAGTTTTGGGGCAAAGGCTATGCATCTGAAGCGGTTTCGGCCATATTGGATTTCATTTTTGCGAAATCGTTTTATTTTTATGTGAATCGGGTTGAAGCTCTAATTTTGCCGCAAAATAAACCGTCTGCTCAGCTTGTAAAGAAACTCGGTTTTGCTCTTGATGGAGTAATGCGAGGAAAAACCTATTGGAACGATGATTTTCACGACATTGCTATGTATTCTATGCTGAATAAACAGTGGCATGCTCGCTAGACACAAGGTAAAGGTAATATGGCAGTAGAAGGTAAACGCCTGAATAAATACATCAGTGATTCAGGTTTCTGTTCGCGCAGAGAAGCAGATGCCTTAATAAATGCAGGACGGGTGTTACTGAATGGCAAAACGCCAGAATTAGGTACTAAAGTAATAGAATCTGATAGTGTCAGTGTTGATGGCAAGGTAATCGAAGCTGTTAAAAAAGACAAAAGTGATCGGGTTTATATTCTTTATAACAAACCGACAGGGATTACCTGTACAACCGAGCGAAAAGTTAAAGATAATATTATACAAGCAGTTGGCTTTAAGAAGCGTATTTTCCCTATTGGTCGATTAGATAAGCCGTCTCAGGGCTTAATTTTGCTGACCAGTGATGGTGACATTGTAAATAAAATTCTTCGTGCAGAAAATGCCCATGAAAAAGTCTATCGAGTTACTGTTGATAGACCTATTTCCGACAGGTTTGTTAAGAAAATGTCTTCAGGTATTCCAATTCTAGGCACAGTAACCAAGCCTTGTGAAGTGAAGCAAATTAGCCAACGCTGTTTTGATATTACACTGACCCAAGGTTTAAACCGACAAATTAGAAGAATGTGTGAATTTTTGGATTATGAAGTTACCACACTTGTTCGAAAGCGCATTATGCACTTAACACTGCAAGGCCTAAAACTAGGTCAATGGCGACACCTCACTCAAGACGAGTTAGCTCAGCTAAATCACGCTGTGGCTCATTCGTCAAAAACCGCAAGTTGATCATACTCAGCCCTATTATAGAGATAAATATGTTAGATAAAGACACGCAAGCAATAATTGATGAAATAAAAAATGCGAATGAATTGTGGATTTTAAAAGACGAGCACGGTTGTGTCATGTTAACCACTGAAGACGAAGATGGTGTGCCGGTTTGGTGCTCTAAAGCCGATGCTTCTGCGTGGGCTAATGAAGACTGGTCCCATTGCGAAGCCATTTCAATTTCACTTAAAACATGGCAAGAAAAGTGGACAAAGGGATTAACCGAAGATGATCTTACGATCATGGTAAATCCATCGGAATTACAAGAGAATGGTATTGTGCTTTTGCCCACCGAGTTTGAAGAAGCACTAAATAACTAAAATAAACTATTCACGACGGAACCGCTAAAATGATAAAAAAAATAGTAGGGACTAGCCTCGTATTACTGGCGGTGTCACCATCTCTTTTTGCTAAAGAAGGTATGTTTACTCCAGAACAATTGCCTATTATTAGTAGTGATCTTCAAGCCACTGGACTAAAAATTTCTCCAGAGTCATTGTCTTCTTTGACATCATTCCCCATGGGAGCGGTTGTAGACCTGCAAGGGTGTTCTGCATCTTTTGTTTCCGAACAGGGCCTTGTCGTTACTAACCATCACTGCGCAAGAGGTTCCGTACAATTTAACAGTACTGCTGACAACAATTATTTAGAAAATGGTTTTCTTGCAAAAAATCAACAAGCAGAGTTACCTGCAGCTCCGGGTACGCATATATTAGTTACCACTGATTTTTCAGACGTAACCGCTGAGGTTTTGAACGGCGCTGAAGGGTTAACGGGTAAAGCGAGATACGATGTTATTGAAGCGAATCAAAAAGCCATTATTGCCCAATGTGAGCAGGATGAAGGCCATCGTTGTCGCGTGCCTTCGTTTTTTTCTGGTCTTGAATATAAGTTAATTAAACAGTTAGAAATTAAAGATGTACGTATAGCTTATTCACCCGCTGATTCAGTAGGTAAATATGGTGGTGACATCGATAACTGGATATGGCCAAGACATACCGGAGATTTCGCGTTTTATCGCGCTTATGTGAGTAAAGATGGAAAATCAGCGGAGTACAGTAAAGATAATGTACCTTTTACTCCACCTCACCATTTAAAAGTCTCTGCTAAACCACTAGTTGAAGGTGATTTTGTGATGGCTGCTGGCTATCCTGGTTCAACCAGTCGATACACCCGTTCTACGTCGGTTGAATATGTTTTTAGTTGGTTGTATCCGACCTATGTGGATATGGTTTCTTCATGGATTGAATTGATAGAAAAAACAGCACCTAAAGGTAGCGATGCTAGAGTGAAATACGAAGCGAGTCTAGCGGGACTAAATAACTTTCTTAAAAATACTGAAGGGCAACTTGCCGGCGCTAAGCGAGTTGGCTTGGAAAACCGCAGGTTAGAACGAGAAGCAGCGCTTACTCAGTGGTTAAATGGCTCTTCTACTCGAACGTCTATGAAAGCCGCCATTGCTGAATTAGATCTGCTTTTAGAACAGCGCGCAAGTGTAAGTCGCCAGCAGTTTTGGTATCAAAATGCAAAACGTTCAGCGTTATTGTCAACGGCAATAACCTTATATAAAAATGCAATTGAACAAGAAAAACCAGATGCAGAAAGAGATTTCGGTTTTCAATCACGAGATCTCGATCGTTTACAACAACAAATGCTAAGACTAGACCGTCGTTTCGATGCTGATGTTGATAAAGCGGTATGGTTGTCCTTTATCAATTTGTATATGTCACGGCCTGACTCTGAAAAAGTTGATGCATTTGACAATGCGCTACTAAAAATCGGCTCATCGTCACTTACGTTAGGCGATAGATTAGATGACTTTTACGTCAAAACTAGATTAACCGATGTAGATCAACGTTTGGCATTATTAAAAGCATCTAAGAAAGAGCTTGAAGATAGTAATGACCCCTTTATTAAAATGGCGGTTGCTTTATACGCAACAGACAAACAAATTGAAGACGAACTAGAAACGCTCGAAGGAAAGTCATTAGAGCTAGAGCCTGAATACATGAAGGCCATCATCGCATGGCAAGCATCCCAAGGTAAAATAGCCTATCCAGACGCAAACAGCACGTTACGGGTTACCTATGGTAAAATTTTAGGTGGTTCACCGAAAGACGGGTTAATTTATGAACCTTTTACTCGGGTCGAAGGAATTGTAGAAAAAGATACGGGTAACGCACCTTTTAACTCTCCTAAAAAGCAATTGAGTTTAATTGCCGATAAAGACTATGGCAGTTATGCCGACCCTTTACTAAAAACGGTTCCTGTTAACTTTTTAACCGACCTTGATTCAACAGGCGGTAACAGTGGTTCTGCAACGTTAAATAGCAATGCAGAGCTTATTGGCTTGTTGTTTGACGGCACATTTGAAAGTGTTAATTCAGATTGGGATTTTGATCCTAAAACAACACGTACCATTCATGTTGATACCCGCTATATGTTATGGGTGATGGAACACGTAGACGGTGCAGTGAACCTAATTAATGAAATGGAGATTGTACGATAGATAATTTGCAACCTGGACGCAAAGACCTTTGGTTTGTTCCTTTAGGAGGGACCGGTGAAATAGGAATGAACCTCAATTTATATGGGCACGACGATCAATGGCTAATGGTTGATTGTGGAGTCTCATTTGATGAACCTCTTGTTCCTGAATACCAAAGCGAAACTGCGCAAACATCACATCACCCCATTGTTTGCGCTGATCCCAAATTTATTGTAGAGCGAAAAGATACCTTGGTAGGTATTTGTATAACTCATGCTCATGAAGATCATGTGGGTGCTATAGCTGATCTGTGGCCCCGTTTACAAGCGCCAATTTATGCGACTCCCTTTACCGCTGAAATCATGCGCCGAAAATTAGCTGAACGAGGATTGGAAGGAAAAGCACCGGTTCATATCATTCCCACTGATTCCGATCACACTGTAGGGTGTTTTGATATTTCATGGATTACTATGACTCATTCAGTGCCCGAGCCCAGTGGGTTAATTATTAGGACGCCTTTAGGAACGGTTTTTCATACAGCTGATTGGAAAATAGACATGTCTCCGGGGTTAGGGAAAAGTTTTAACATAAAAAAAATCAAATCTATTAATGAAGAATCGGAACTGCTAGCCGTTGTAGGGGATTCAACTAACGCGACAAAACCTGGGCAGTCTTGTTCAGAAAGTACCTGTTATCACGGATTACGAGAGACCATTCGACATCAGCAAGGGCGAGTTATTGTCGGCTGTTTTGCAAGCAATATAGCCCGTATTATTAGCTTGGCCAAAATTGCGCAGGAAACCGGTCGATATTTGTGTGTATTGGGGCGTTCAATGGACACCATGGTCAGTGCAGCTAGGTTGACAGGGTATTGGCCTGATGATGTAGAACTAGTAAACCCTCAGCATGTTGGGTATTTACCCGCACATGAAGTGCTGTTGGTTGCTACCGGATCTCAAGGAGAGCCGCGGGCTGCGTTAGGACGATTAGCTGCAGATTCACACCGTTTACTGACATTAGATGAACAAGACGTGGTTATTTTTAGCAGTATCATTATTCCGGGTAATGAAAAAGCCATTGAAAAAATAGTGAGTCAGTTCAATGCAAGGAAGGTGAAAACCATACAAGTTGAAACACACAATCTGCCGATTCATGCCAGCGGTCATCCCAATCGCGATGAACTTGTTCAGCTTTATCAATGGCTGCAACCTGAAATGGTTATTCCTACTCATGGTGAACATAGGCATATGGAAGCCCATGCCGATATTGCAAAGTCTCAAGGAATACGAAAAACCTTTGTTGGCAAGAATGGCGATTTGTTTCGTTTGCGACCTCAGCCTAGTATTAAAAGAGGGGTTATACATGCGGGGCGCATTGTTTTAAGCAGAGATTAAAGCGGAAAACTGGCTAACTCTATTAGGTATGTGTATATTTTGTTGGAAATATGTAAAAGGAGTGCTTATGTCAGACATTGCCCAAAAGAAAGACGCTACATTTACCTCCGTACTTGAAAAGTTCTATGAGTGGGAAAGCACTTGCCCTGATCGACCTTTTTTACATCAGCCTGTGAATGGGGAAGTCAATACGTATACGTGGGGCATGTATGCTGATTTAGCGCGAAAGATCGCACAAGGTATTGATGAGTTGGGTTTAGAACAGGGCTCTCGAATTGGCATCTTGTCTAAAAACTGTGTTGAGTG
This sequence comes from Alteromonas sp. 5E99-2, assembly GCF_017368475.1. Lineage (GTDB taxonomy): Bacteria > Pseudomonadota > Gammaproteobacteria > Enterobacterales > Alteromonadaceae > Alteromonas_F. The sequence continues at coordinate 77,929 of NZ_JAFNJE010000006.1, read as the reverse complement.
GTTTATTTGCGACCTTGCCATAATGTTGTCGGGTCACATCAGCACGCCAATCTTCGCCACTGCAGGTAAAGAAACCATAGAATACGTATGCGAGCATGCAAATATCCAATTGATGTTTGTTGGCAAGCTCGATGACAGTAAAAACCAAGTTGCAGCAATTCCTCATACTATTACTACTGTTGGTTTTCCTTATCCAAATGTTCCGGCAAAAATGAGTTGGGATAACTTTTTAAGTGACCGTTGTTTTAGTGGCTCGCCGTTACCTCAGTCAGAAGATATTAGTACTATCATCTACACCTCGGGAAGTACTGGGCAACCTAAAGGGGTAGTGCATACCTATGGCAGTATTAATTGGTCAGCCGAGAAAATGAACGGCGTGCTTAGTTTTACTGAGCAAGACAGAGTATTGAGCTATTTACCGCTAGCTCATATTACTGAAAGAGCGTTAGTCGAAATAGCCAGTTATTATTCCCGTAAACAAATATGGTTTGTTGAGAGCCTAGATACCTTTCAAAGAGATATGCAAGTATGCAGGCCGACGGTGTTTGTTTCCGTGCCAAGGTTATGGACTAAATTTCAATTGGGAATATTGGCTAAGTTATCTCAGGTTAAATTGAACGTATTACTCCCATTACCATTGATTGGCAATGCGATTAAAAATAAAATCAAAAAGGGCTTAGGCTTTGACCAAACTCGTCTTTTTGGCAGTGGTTCAGCGCCTTTATCTCCTGCAATTATTCAATGGTATAACAGCCTTGGTATTAATATTACAGAAGGGTGGGGGATGACCGAGAATTGTGCTTACGGCACCACGTGTATACCTTTTCGTGTTGATAAAATTGGGGCCATTGGGCGTATTCATCCTGGCATAGATTTACGTATTTCTGATGAAAGTGAAATTCAAGTTAAAGGACCGTGTAATATGCTTGAGTATTACTTAGAGCCTGACCTCACGGAGAAAGCCTTTACTGAAGACGGGTATTTTTGTACGGGTGACAAAGGTGAATTAGACAACGACGGCTATGTAAAAATTACTGGACGATTAAAAGACATCTTTAAAACATCGAAAGGAAAATATGTCACGCCTGCGCCTATTGAGGCCAGTTTAATGGCAAATTCAGATATTGAGCAGGTCTGTGTTACTGGCAGTTGTTTACCTCAGCCCATTGCCTTGGTGGTACTATCGGAAGAAGCCAATAATGCGAATCTTGCACATATTGATGCTAAGCTGGAAGACCAATTGGAAACAATAAACGCAAGCTTAGAAAGCCATCAAAAACTCGACAGAATACTGATCTGCAATGAACCTTGGACTGTTGCAAATCACTTGCTTACACCAACGCTGAAAGTAAGACGGCATGAATTGGAAAGGCAACTAGCACAAGCGATTCAAGGGCAATACATCGACGAAGTGGTTCGGTTACCTTAACTTGTTTGATTTGGCATGTAACGAGCACGCTTTTTGGGTTTTAATGCGTGTAAATCCGCTAGCATTAACCCGTCTACGCAGTGACCGAAATCAGGATCTATATTAAAATCAATAAAATGCACACCACCTTTTTGATAGGTTTCGGTGTATTGTTTAAATAGGGTAGGTACGGCCATACCCATGCTTGAAAGCATGTGCTTCAATTGTACAAAGTCTTCTTTGTAATCGTCACCGCCAAAGTAGTGTTTGTAATCCTTTGGCAAAATATAAGGTATTTTAGCTGTAGCGACAGGTTCAGTAGTACCAAAGTAAAGGGAATAAAAGTGTATTAGCAGGTCTTTCGCGGCTTTTGGGTAATGGTCACTTAAACTGACTGGGCCAAATAAGTAACGATATTGAGGGTGTCTTTGAATAAACGCACCTAAGCCAAACCATAAATAATCAAGACTTCGCTTTCCCCAATATTTAGGCTGAACGAAGCTTCTTCCAAGCTCTAACCCTGATTCAAAATAGGGTGCCATGCTGTCCGTATAGTGAAATAGACTTGCGGAATACAAGCCTTTACCGAGGTTGCCATCTAAAATCTTTTTAGCATCGCCAAAGCGATACGCACCGGCGATTTCTAAGTCGTCCTTATCCCACAACACTAAGTGATAATAATGGCTATCGTAAGCATCGATATCTCTGCGTTTATCTGTGCCTTCACCTACAGCCCGAAATGCCACCTCTCGTAAACGACCAATCTCTCTCATTATGGGAGAACTAGCCGAATGTTGATAAAGGTATATTATTTTGCCATCACTGGTTTGGCCTAGCTCCTCGCATTGTTTCAGTGCGGCTTGTAATTCAGCACGGTTTTCCGCAGGAGCAATGGCTTTTTGGGTTTTAAATATACCTTGTTTGTCGTTCCCCACTTTATATAAGTGTTTTCTAAATAGGGAAACCTGTTGATTTCGGCTTATTTTACTGTTGCTAAATGATTCATAAGGAATAAGTTCTCCCACACGCATGGGTAAGTGCTGGCGTTTGTGTTTAAACATTTCTTTGACCAAAAGCGCAGTAGAAAGAGGTTTGTACAACATAGATAAACCATAAAACAGCGGTGAATTTTTGGCTTCTATGAACACAGGTAAAATAGGCGATTTCGCTTGTTTCGCTATGCGTAAAAAACCACTTTGCCAACGTGTATCTCTTACCCCTTGAGGGCGTAATCGTGAGACTTCACCGGAAGGAAAAACAATAACAACGCCATCTTGTTGAAGGTGATGTTGAATATTCTGGATATAGGCTTTTGGTGTCCCACCTTCCATATTGTTCACCGGCAGTAATAATGGATGCAAAGGCGTGATAGCTAGCAGCATTTGGTTAGCGATGACTTTTATGTCTTTTCTTACTTCACTAACAAGCTTTATGAGCGCTAAAGCGTCAAGGGATCCGATTGGATGATTTGCGATTAAAACTAATTTACCTGAGCTAGGAATACGGTCTTTTTCAACGTCTCTGGCTGAATAGCTGATATTGAAATATTCCAGTACTTGCTCCACAAAATCTAACCCATGGTAATGGGGGTAATCTTGAGAGAACTCTTGTAGTTCACGTTCGTGTAGTAAGTGTCTTAAAGTGAACCTTAGAGCTTTGGACAAGAGCGGTTTTTCGGTGATACTGGGGTAGTGTTTTTCAATAACATCAGACACAGAAAACATGACAGTAATTTCGACTAATGAATAAAAATTTATAAAATCCTATGAAATTAACGTGACATTTTTACGTTAGAAAAATGGCGATTTTATGACAAAAATTAAGAGCCATAATTTTAGTTAAGTATTAACTGCACAGTTTAGTTTACACCTAAAAACGGTCACAAATTAGCAATAAAGTTGCAATCATTTCGTCTTAAATCACCTTTACTTTTTATGTGTCTACACTCACATAGCATAGTAAATAAAATGAAATATTCTTCTGTTGCAGCATATGTTGCGCTGGTGTTAAGTCCACAATTGTTCGCTCAAACTAATGAACAAGAAATAGAAAAAATCACGGTTACGACACAAAAACGCATACAGACAATTCAAGATATTCCAGTTTCAATTACCGCTTATGGTGGTGAATTTTTGGAACGCTTAGGTATTAATGAACTGGATGTTTTGTCAGACATTACGCCAGGATTAACCATTCAAGAACAAAGCCCCAACAATCCGGGTTTTGTTATTCGCGGAATTACGTCCGATAGCGGTTCATCTCAAACAGCACAACGTGTTTCGGTTTATTATAACGGTGTGGATGTCTCTCGTTCTCGTGGTTCTTACTTTGAATTGTTTGATATTGAGCGTATCGAGGTCGTCAAAGGCCCACAAGCGACCTTATTTGGAACAGCGGCGTCTGTTGGTGCTATCAGTGTTATCACAGCAAAACCTCAAGAAGAATTCGACGCAGCAATTACTGCACAGTTTGGGAATTTTTCTGCTCGTACGTTAAGAGGCTTTGTCACGGGCGGAAATAGCAAAGTTCAAGGGCGCTTAGCCTTGAGTTATCGCGAGCGGGATGGCTTTATCCGTAATATTGCGGGAGAGGCTGGTTCTCAGTCTGAAGGTGGATTTAATCAAGAAGATTTAAATGGCATCGAACGCTTTGCTATTCGACCTTCACTGCGCTTTACTCCCAATGATGACTTGACCATAGATTTAGTTTACTCCTATGAAGAAGACGACGACACAGGTACTTCATTTGTTAATGGTTTAATTCCCGCTACTGGAGGAGATACAAGCCCGTTTTCCTTTGCTGAACTCTCGGGCAGCCCTTTTGCTGAAGAGGTGTTTGGCAAGCCTGATTTGGGCATTGAGCGTGAAGTCGAAGATATTAATTTAACAGCCGAATGGCAGGTAAATGAAAACCTAACGGTGACCTCTATTTCTGCTTTTAGAAGCTTTGATTCACTAGAAGTATTTGACGCCGATGGTTCACAAGCATTTTTTCTTGAGTTTGCTGAAGAAGCTGAAGGCGAACAATTTAGCCAAGAGTTAAGAGCGGTACACAGCACGGATAAGCTGATCACAATCATTGGCGCTAACTATTTCACTGAAGACGGTAGCCAAGCGGTACCTTTTTCTACGGAAGAATCAATTTATTTAAATTGTCTTGGTTTTCTTAGTGACTTCAATGCCCCTTGTGTGAACGAAGATAGTTCAGTCAACATACTTACGCCACTGTTAACTCAAGGCGCGTTGAGTGTGCTTCCGTATCAGGCTGAATTTACTAACTTTGGTGACAATGATTCATTTTCAGTGTTTGCTGATGTCACCTATTTAGTTAGTGATGAACTTGAATTAACCGCAGGTGTTCGTTATGTGACAGAAGATCGGACAAGTGGTTTTATTGCTGATTCTCCCAATAGTGTACTTTCGGGTGGCCCATTGTTACCTGTTGTCGACACGAATGGCGAAACATTTGAAAGTAGTGATGACTTTAGCGGTGTACTACCAAGGTTCAACCTTTTATACCGTTTAAATGATAAGACCAATGTGTATGGGACTATTTCAAAAGGTCGTCGTTCCGATGTCATTGATGTGTCGTCTACAACAGATAGTGAAGGTAACCCTATTGCCGATATCACTGAAATTCCGGAAGAAATAGTATGGAATTTTGAAACGGGCATTAAAGGGTCTCAGTTCAACAGTAAGCTGGATTATTCATTTAGCGTATTTTTCCAAGATTACTCTGATTTTCAGGTTAACTTACAAGACGAAGCGGGTAACTTTTTTACAACGAACGCTGGCTCAGCAACCAATTTAGGCGTGGAGTCAGAAATTCGTGCGCTAGTAGGTGAACATATTGAGTTGTTTGCAAACTTTGCCTATATCGATTCTGAAATTGATGACGACAGTAGTAACGGCGATTTAGCGGGTAATCGCTTTCGTTTACAACCGGAGTTTTCAGGCAGTATTGGTGCCTTTTACAGTAAATCTATCAACTCGCACTTGGATTTAACCGGATCGTTTGTTTATACCTATCGCTCGGATGTGTTTTTTGAGCCTGAAAATGCGCCAATTTCCGGATTGGAAGTGGGTGAAGATAGCATCAGTTTGGTTAATGCTCGTATTGGTATTGGCTCGGTTACTCAAGGTTGGAATGTCAGTTTGTTTGCCAATAACCTTTTCGATAAGGAATACCTTGTTGATGGCGGCAATACAGGCGGGGCATTTGGTAATCCAACTTTTGTTGCCGGCGCGCCTAGATTTTACGGTATCGAAGTAACTAAGCGCTTCGGTCAGCAGTAGTCCATGATCTTCTTAGTGAGAATAAAATAATGAAAACAAATAATTTAACTAGACGGCATTTTTTAGCCTTAGCATCTAAAGGCATTGGCGCTGCGATAGTTTCCCAAGGCGTGTTAGGTTCTGGTGTTGTCAATGCAGCCTTGTCTGCAAATAAGGCGAGTGTTCCCGTTGAATTCAATCATGGTGTTGCCAGTGGCGACCCCACACAAAATGCGGTGATATTGTGGACCAGAGTGAGTCCGGTAAATGCCAAAATTACCACTGACATTCCTGTTTCATGGGAAGTGGCAACGGATCCGGACTTTAAACATTTGGTTACCAACGGCAACGCAAAAGTCAGTGCAAAAAGCGATTACACCATAAAAATTGATGCCCTTGGTTTACACCCTGCAACGGTTTATTTTTATCGGTTTAGCAGTGGTACTCACTTTTCGGTGACGGGTAAAACGAAAACCTTACCTAAAGGAAATATTGAAAAAGCGAAATTAGCGGTGTTTTCTTGTGCCAATTACCCCGCAGGCTTCTTTAATGCTTATGGACTCGCTGCGAAGCAAGGCGATTTCGACGCTGTTTTACATTTAGGTGATTACATTTATGAATATGGTCGCGATGGTTATGCCACAGAACATGCAGAAGAATTAGAGCGATTAGTATTACCTGAAGGTGAGATAATTTCACTTAATGACTATCGCACTCGCTATGCTCAGTATCGCACAGACAAAGACTTACAAGCGCTGCACAATACTGCGCCTTTCATTTGTGTATGGGATGATCACGAAATTACGAATGACACTTATGTTGATGGTGCGGAAAACCATCAAGATGATGAAGGGGATTTCGGGCAGCGTAAATTAAGTGCATTACAAGCGTATTTTGAATGGATGCCTATTCGCCCAGTGGTTGAAGGAAACAACGAAATTATTAATCGTACCTTTAAATTTGGTAATTTAGTCGATTTATTTATGCTTGATACTCGGGTAGTGGGCAGAGATAAACAGCTGAGCTACAGCGATTACTTTGATAGTGAAGGTACATTTGATGTTTCAGGGTTTACTGCAGATGTGAGTCATACAGAGCGTACCTTATTAGGTAAAACACAGCGTAGCTGGTTACTTGATGAGTTAGCGTCGTCAAATGGGGCTTGGTCGGTATTAGGCCAGCAGGTATTAATGGGCAGAATGCTATTGCCCGCCGCTATAGTGACTCAGCAGCTTAGCAGAGAGCAATACGCTGAATATGCGCAATTGGCATTTATTGCATCTAAAATTAAAGCAAAAGATGAGACAGTAACAAAAGCACAATGGGCTTACTTTAGTAAGAACAAAGATAAGTTAACGCCTAAAGTAATGGCTTTACTTGCGTTGCCTAATATCCCTTACAACTTAGATGCATGGGATGGTTACACACAAGAGCGTGAAACTATTTTACAAGCTGGGGTTAAGCTGAAAAAGAATCTCGTTGTGTTAGCAGGTGATACCCACAATGCGTGGGCAAATAATATTCGTACTCACGAAGGTGATATTGCTGCGGTGGAGTTTGCCACGCCGGGTGTGACGTCTCCGGGATTTGAATATTACTTGAAACTATCGGAAAAAGATTTTGCTCCTACAGAAGCGGCAATTACCCAGTTAATTACCGATTTACAGTACTTTAACGCGGCAAACAGAGGCTTTATGACGGTAACCTTTACCAAAGAAAAAGTGACGTCGAAATGGCATTATGTGGATACGGTTTTATCAAAGTCTTATAAAGAACTGAAAAGCAGAGAGCAAACTGTGGAATCAATGTCCAATTCGTTGGGTATAAAGCTAGTCTAAATTCAGTGCTTGGAACAGGCTCTAGCCACAATGTATTTCACTGTGGCTAGTTTTTAATTCTCTATTTGGGGTAGCGCGCGGCAAGACCTGAATAAATAAGATCAGAATAATCATCTGCGTTTATGTCTAAACTAGAAAGCACTTCGACTAAGTGCTCATTGTCTTCTTTACCATTCCACACTTTTATATAACTACCGTCTTTATAGCCGTTGTCTTGTCTAAAAAAGTTGAGTACATTTTTTCCAACGTATTGTTCGTACAAAGTGGTACCTGACAATTCACACTGAGTTGCAATTTGCATAAATAAGTCAGAGCTAAAACGATTAGCAGCACACAGGCCCGTCATCAACTGTAAATTAGCTAGCAAATCTGAATTTTTGTAATCGTAATCTGTGCCATCAAAGGTCAGCGTATTTTTACCTTCTAAAGATGCAACAACATCGTTGGCTGCGGCGTCGAGATTGCCTTTATGCTTTATTAAGTAATCAGATAATGCAAAGTGCCATATATCAATCATTTCCATTTGCAATTGAGGTAAATCTTTATGCTGCGCTTTCCACCATTTCCAACCGTGGTGATCTATGGCTTCTACAGACTCCATCATTGCTGCTCGCAAATATGCATATCCTGCATCTAGCCATTGAGGATTCACTTTTTCATTCATGGCATTTTGAAGTTTTAGCATGGTATTGATTTGTACTAGCGTCAGCATGTGTGAGTTTGCTCCTGTATTTTTTGCACTATTGTACAGAACATTGATACAAATGGACAATGAGCTAAATCGGTGCGTTTGCACCATTACTGATTTAGGAACGAAAATCAAAATACACTAATAATCAATTAAGCTATTGATTTTTAATGATAAATAAAACTGGCATTAACAGTGCTATAGAAACTCTGTTGAGTATCACACTTGATGAGATATACGGTTGCGATTCGGGTGCGCGGCTTCATTAAGTGTGTTGGCTTCCCTGTACCAGCGTCTTGTGTCCTGACGCTGGTACAGGTTTCTTTATCTTTTCCTATTGCTTCCTTACAATGTAAGAAAAAAGCCGAGACTAGGTTTGATTTCTCTTTACCCTTCGAACAAGTTAGAACACTTAAGTACCTTATTAAATGGTTTGCTGAACGCACAGCCTTCAGGGGTATTTGAACCCGACAGTATTTTGGTTGAAAACCCTGGCATGCAGCATTGGCTTAATTTGGATTTAGCCAAACGAAATTGCATTAGCATGAACTTAAGTTATCCCCTGACAACGCGATTTGTGTGGGATATTGCTCGAGTTGTATTGGGCGATGATGCTATTCCTGCACAGTCGCCTTATCGTCGAGAAGTGTTGCGTTTTCGCATATTAGCATTGTTTAATGACACAGAGTTTTGCAGCGCAACTTGCATGAAATCAGTTGCTCGTTATTGGTCAAATGAAAACGACGAACAACAAGACATAAAAAAAATGACCCTGGCGGTGGAAACTGCCGATGCCTTTGAACAATATATAATGTTTAGGCCACAATGGTTGTCTGCATGGGAGCAAAACCAAGATCCTATAGGCAGCGCAATTAGTGAATGGCAGTCCGTTTTATGGCGAAAACTGGTTGATGAACAGCCTTGGCATCCGGCAAATTTACTTGAGAAAACGGCACATTCCTTATTTGAAAGCGCAAAACATGACGCAGGCATAGAGGGTATTCCTAGTCGAATTATAGTGTTTGCAGTTAACGCATTAGCACCCTCGCTATTGCATTTTTTTGATGCTCTTGGTCATCACTGTGATATTCACTTTTTCTACTTAAATCCCAGTATGAGCTTTTGGGGCGACGTGCAAAGTGACAAAGCCCAATCCTTAGCTTTACGACAAGACAGGTTTGAACGCAGCGCATCTGACGAACAGCAAAACCGCTTGTTAGCGAATTTGGGACAACATGGACGTGATTTGCTTAACCGGTTACTGCAACTAGACACGTTTGAAATCAGTGCGTTTGAATCTCCCATTGAGGATAACAAAACTAGCAATAGTGTATTGGGGCAGTTACAGCATGGAATATACGAAGGCATACCCAATGCTAAACTGAATTTAGCGCAAGACAACAGCATAACCTTGGTATCTTGCCATACGGCATTACGTGAGTTGCAAGTACTGCATGATTACTTAGTAAAAAGAATGACCAAAGCCCCTTCATTACTTGGTAGAGACGTTATTGTTTTGTGCCCGGCAATAGAAGATTACGCGCCTTATGTGTACTCGGTATTTGCTAAGCCAACGAAAGAGAGTTCAGCACAAACTGACAAAATCACTTGCTCAGTGTCCGATAGAAATATGCTAGATACTAATGTTCATATTAGTGCTTTTTTGGAGCTATTGGCATTACCCGACAGCCGATTTAGCGTCTCTTCAATAATGATGTTATTAGACAACGCTGATATTGCTAGCCAGTTTAATTTGTCTGAAGATAACCTAGATAGTATTCGTGTATGGCTAGAGGCTGCTGCTATTCGTTGGGGCTTGAATGCCATCCATAAAGCTAAACTTGTTGGTATTGATGAAGCAAGTGAGCAAAACAGTTGGGAGTGGGGACTACAGCGCATTTTACTTGGTATTGTTAGCGATGATGAATCAAGGCTAATCGACGAATTACTTACCGTTGCCGATGTAGAAGGGCTAGACAGTGTGGTGTTTGGCGAGCTGGTTAGCTTTTTGGTGTATTTAAAAAGCGTAATGGCGAAGTTACAAAAAAATCGCACCATTAAACACTGGGTAACCCTGTTAAGTGACGGGTGTAAGACTCTTTTCCCCGCGCATATTCACAACGAGCTGGGTGTGAGAACCATACAAGCTGCGCTTTCTGATATTGCTATTCAGGCTCAGCAAGCTGAGTTTGACAATGAGATCACCGTTGCTGAAATGAAAGAGCTGCTGAGTATGGCATTTTCATCGCCAGATGTGCGGAACCAGTTTTTAACAGGACACGTGACTTTTTGTTCTATGATGCCAATGCGTAGTGTGCCTTTTAACACGCTTGCCGTACTTGGGTTAAACGACGGTCACTTCCCTCGTAAAACGAATCAACAAAGCGTAAATATTATGTCTATGTTGAAAGCTGAACCCGGTGATCGTTCTCGTTCAAAAGAAGACCGTTACTTGTTTTTAGAAGCAATATTATCGGCACGAGAGGCCTTGTATTTGAGTTTTCAAGGGGCTAACAGCCGAGATAACTCAGAGCGTCAGCCAAGTACCGTTTTAACCTTATTCCAACAAGAGTTACGAACAATAAGTGAGGATTCTGCCAAGTTTATTCATTATCCATTACATCACTTCAGCGCGCAGAATTATCGTGCGCCGCTAAATGCAATTAACAAAGGTGGATTTCGTTTGGCAAAGGCATTGGCGTCGAAAAATCTCGGTGTTAGTGATGAGCCAAGTAATAAACTTCAAGGTGGTTTTTCAGCAGATTCTTTTACCCAAGATATTGCCAATGAGTGGACGGTAAATGAGATTGCCCAGTGTTTACAAAACCCCATTGAGTATTTTGCAAAATATCGACTTGACGTAAACCTAAGTCATCAACATGTTTTATATGAAGACGACGAGCCTTTTGGGGTTAATAATCTCACTCAATACTTGACGTTAACCGATGCCGTCGAACAAGGTATAGATACCAGTTTAACCTTGGTAAAACACAGTGGAAAAATGCCGGATTCTGTTATTGCTACTTCGGTGTATGACGAGTGGGAAATGGGAATTGACATGCTCATTCAAGTATTGCCTGACGACATTGAGGATATTGGCTGGGAAACGGTTCGCCTTGATTGCCAGCACCGTGTATTGACTGCTCAGGCGAGAATGCGTGGGAACGAACACATTGATTACCACTTAGGGAAGCAAACCGCGAAACGTAAAACCGTACAATGGCTTCGTCACCTTATTCTAAGTGCGAGTTCTCCAGAACCAATTGTGTCGAAAACCTATTATATCGACTGGAAAGACTCGCCTACTGTGAAGTGTGTGAGCATTAATGAAATAGATAAAGAAAGCGCATTAGATAATTTAAATACCTTTGTGATTGCGCTTTTAATGAGCTTGAATCAGCCCACTTTATACCATGCAAAAATGGGGTTAGCTGTGGCCAGCGCCAAGTCGCCAAGCTCTCCGTGGAATACCCATTTGCAAGGTAATGATCAGCTCGATGGCATTGTAAATGACCCTTATTTTAAGTGGTTGTGCACAGATACACCGACCTTAGAAGATTGGCTGGATGACATAATGGCGTTGTATAAACCGATGACGGCAAATATGAAAGATAAAAAGGTGGCGTTATGAACGGGTTATCAATAAGGAGGCACCAATGAATTTATTGAACCCGGTAACCTTGCCGTTAGAAGGTAAGCATTTAATTGAAGCCAGTGCAGGTACAGGTAAAACTTTCAATATAACCCGTTTATTCTTACGTACTTTATTAGAAAAAGCCCTACCAGTAGAACAAATATTGGTTATGACGTTTTCAAAGGCTGCAACCGAAGAAATTCGAGGTCGCGTGGCTGAGACCTTGAATGAGGCTATTGAGTTTTGGCACGCAAAGCTTAATGGGGAAGCAACGGCAATTGATGACCCTGTGTATCAGGCGTTGTTTGACCAGTTTTCCACACAACAAGATTTACAGCGTATTCAGGCCGCGGTTTTAGTTATCGACGAAGCCTCTATTTACACTATCCACAGTTTTTGCCAACAAGTTTTGGCAACCTATGCATTCGACACTGGTGTCAGTACTAAAGCAGAGCTGCGTCAAGACAACACAGATTATGTTGAGCAGGCAATTAAAGACTGGTTGCGGTCTTTGCGCAATAAACCAGACGAGCTTTTGTTACTAGCTGAATATGGATGGCATACGCCTGACGGATTTAAAGGGGTATTTGAACGTGGGATCACCACTGCTATACCCGTTTTCTGTCGAAGCGAAGAAGACGTAGATGCAGAGCCTGAAAAAGCAAAAAAAGCGCTGCAGCATACATTTTCTGGCCGTTTTGAGTTCGTTTTTCAACACCTGTGCGAAAACAAAGATGTGTTAAAAGCGCAACTGGTAAGTAGCGACCCCAAAAAAGAAACCGAACAAGAAGCAGAATGGGCGGAACTCTGTCGCTGGCTCGACGCTGGTGTACCTGAAAAACAAAGTAAGTTGGTTGATAACATTATCCATGGTCGTAGGTATTCAAAAAACGATCGTGTAAAAAGTTTAATGGAGCCGATTAAGTCACTTAAAGATGATGTGAAAAAAAGCCTCGATGCACTGACCAAAAACCAAGATCGTCAGGCAAACCAACAAGCTGTATTGAGTTTGGTGTTTAGCGGTATTCAAACGATAAAACAAACAATAAAAACCTATAAAAATACCTTTTCGATTTTAGAATTCGATGATTTAGTACTTAATCTTGCCGATGCTGTAGAACAAAACCCGAGTCTTGCCAGTGAATTGGAAGCGAAGTACCCAGTAGCCTTAGTGGATGAGTTTCAAGATACTGATGATGCTCAATATCGTTTGCTCGCGCATATTTATACAAATAAACAAAATAGCAGCACATTAATGATGATTGGCGACCCTAAACAAGCTATTTATGGTTTTAGGGGAGGGGATATTTTTACGTACTTAAAGGCCAGCGAACAAGCCAATTATCGTTGGCATATGGACACCAATTGGCGTAGTACAAAAGACACTATTACTGCATACAATGGGATCTTTAACCAAGCTGATTTCGATTTTAATATTGCCTACTTGCCGGTGGCTCATGCACCCAGTGCAAAAGCAAATAATGCACCGTTAAGGGATGAAAACACTCATGTCAGCGCTATGCAATTTGTGTATTGCGATGGCGATAGTGAGGGTAAAGAGAAAGTCACCAAGGCTGAATATAGGCGGAGTCAATCTGAATGGCTAGCGAGTGAGATCCTTCGTTTATTTAAGCAAACCAGACTGGGTGATGAGGCTGTACAAAGTAAAGATATTGCAATCTTGGTTCGAAGCGCAAATGAAGCGTCGTCAGTTGCAACGGCACTGCGTCGGGCTGGTATTACCCACGTTTATTTAAGTAATCAAAAAAGCGTTTACGCAAGTCTTGAAGCCTATAATCTATTAATTGTGTTAAGGGGTATATTTCACAATACACAGCATAATTTTGTGCGTGCGGCGACCACGGTGGATTTGTTGGGGCAGAGTGCAGCGCAACAGCACCATTTATATGTAGAGGACAACGACAGTGCATGGGACGACATATTTGTTGAGTTTACTAAATTAAAGCGTATTTGGGTAAACCAAGGGGTATTACCGCTGTTGCAAGTATTGATTGACGACTATTTATTGTTAAATGGTGAAAGCGCGGAAAGAATTTTAACCAATTACCAGCATTTAGCGGAATTGTTGCAAGCTCAGTCCGAGCAAAACGGCGTGGGCTCTCCCGAAAAATTATTGATGTGGTTAGCAGAGCGTATTGAAGACCCTAAATCAAACGATGACAGCAGTATTCAACGTTTGGAAAAAGACGAGAACGCCGTTCAAATTGTCACTCAACACAAGTCGAAAGGCTTAGAATACCCCATTGTATTTATTCCATTTATCAGTGACTACAAAGACGCATCAAAAGCGGGTAACAGCACTGCGATCCTTTGTCGTTACTATGATGATAGCAAGGGACAAGTAGTACAGCAGATTGGCGATACCAGTGAAATACACGAAAAGATGATTCGAGAAGGTGAAGCTGAAGCCATGCGGCTTTTTTATGTTGCGGTAACTCGCGCTATGCACCGATGTTATTTACTTATATCACCTTTTGATAAATCAGCTCGTAGCGCGGTAGGAAGAGCGTTAAGCGTAGGGAATGAAGATAATTGGCAATCTGCAATTAATGCTTTTTGCGATAGCAATGCAGCATGTACGTATATTGAAGGTCAAAAACAATACCAGCAAAAGCTAAGTGAAAAGCAGAGGGCGTGTTCCTCTGATTTAATTGCACCTGCGCCGTCATCTATCAATACCAGCATGTGGCGACTGTTGTCGTTTAGCGGCCTATTATTGACCGACAATCATTGGCGACGGGCGAGAGCCGATGAATTGGTATTCAATATTGACGATGAAATCTCTACCACTGCTTCAAGGTTTACCTTTCCCAAAGGCGCTGGGCCGGGCAACGTGTTGCACGATGTGTTAGAGCATAAAGACTTTAGTTCTGATGAATGGTTACAACAAGCTCAAGAATGTATTGGAGGGGTTGAAAGTGAGGAGAATATTCCAGCTGTATTATCGTGGTTAGATGATGCTTTAGCCATGCCCATTCAACTAAAGTCTGGCGCTACATTGTGTTTGAATACCTTAGCGTTAAATCAAACATTAAAAGAAGCTGAATTTTATTATCCGCTAAATGCTGTTAATTTGCCTGATTTCATCACTATTATTCGCGATCTTCGACAAGAACAAAGGGCGCGACATCAGCCAATGCCAGATTTAGACGGCATGATGCATGGTTTTATTGATTTGATTTTTGAATTCGAAGGTAAATTCTATGTCGCAGATTATAAATCTACCTTTATGGGGAATACTATAGCGAGTTATTCGCCAGATAAAATAGCGCTTAACATGATAGAGCATAATTACGATATTCAAGCGCTCATATACAGTGTTGCATTGCATAGGTATTTAGAAAAGTCGTTACCAGACTACGATCCAGAATTACATTTTGGCGGTGCAATTTACCTTTATTTAAGAGGAATGAGTGCCGACAATACCCAAAATGAAGGTATTGCATTATTGCCTATTTCAGCTCAGGTGGTGCGTAATCTAGATGGCATTTTTGCTGGGGAGACACAGTAATGAATTGGTTAGATGCGTCTCATCAGCTTTATCAGGAAAAGCATAAAAAGACCCCGTCGTTATTGGCGATTGATGGACTATTGGCAGCGAATTTTGCCAATAAGTTGAAAGAAACCGATGCCGTTAACTACAAAGACGATTTTTTTAACCTAGTGGCCGTGGCAAGTGCGGCATTACGTGACGGCCATACCTGTTTACACATTCCTTCAATAGCCATGAGTACTTGGTTTGATGACGCTGGTGGCAGCGACCAAGAGCTAAAAGGCATTACATTACCGGATATACATTATTTAGACGCAATGCTAAAGGCATGTTTAGCCTTTATGCCCGATAAATGTTTTGTTTATCAAGAGCAACGCTTTTATTTTCAGCGGTATTGGCATTTTGAACAAGACATTATTGAAGGGTTAGCACAGAGGTTGCAGCGAGATAGCGCTATTTTATCTAATGAGCAGCAAGTTGCTTGTCAGCAAGCCTGGCCTCAGTTGTTTAATGACGCTGAATTTAGTTTTAATTTAACAGATAAACAGCAAGAAGCCGCATTAAAAGGCGCTATGCATTCCACCCTTGTTATTAATGGTGGACCAGGTACGGGAAAAACCTATACCGCTGCCCGTGTGTTGTGTTTACTGGGCTTGTTATATGGCGGCGATACTCCGTTGTCTGTGAAATTAGCTGCACCTACGGGGAAAGCTGCGCAAAGATTAACAGAGTCGTTTTTAGCGGCATCGAAAGTTTTACCTATGGATGGTCTTGTAGTTCCAGATGCGATGACATTGCACCGTTTATTGGGGTTGAAGAAAGCCAGTGTGCAAGCTCGTTATAACAAAGATAACCCATTACATTGCGATGTATTGTTGGTAGATGAAGCGTCTATGATTGATTCCGCGTTGCTCGCGCGCTTACTGAGAGCGGTATCAAGCAACACACGATTAATATTAATGGGCGATGCAGAACAATTACCGTCAGTGGAAGCTGGAAATATATTAAGTGATGTTGTAATTGGATTATCGAGTACGGAAGCCTTGGTTACCCTAGCAACCGCTCGTCGTTTTTCTGGTGAACTTAAAGATTTTTCCACTGCATGTTTACAGGGTAATAAAGCCAAAGCAGTATCGATTTTATCAGCCGCACCCTGCCTAGAATGGAGCAAAGCAAAACCGACTACTGACGTAATAAAGCCATTGGCAATTGATGATTTTGAATCGATTACACGTGCGAACTCGTTGAACGAAGCTTTTTCTGTAATAAAGAAAAACCGTTGGTTAACGCCTTTTCGCAAAGGCGATTGGGGCGTAGAGAGCTTGAATCAATGTATTGAGCAATGGGTGTTTTCACACAATAGAACCCTGTTGTCGAATTCTGATAAAAGCAGCAATGCTATGCTTTTTCATTATAAAGGCCGTGTCATTATGGTAACGGAAAATCATGCGGGTAGTGGTTTGTTTAATGGTGATCTTGGTTTGGTATGGACTAACAGTCGTAATGTCTTAAGTGCGTTTTTTGAAGCCGGAGAAGGTCAGTATAAGCAAATTGCGTTGTCGCGCTTACCCAATGTGGAATCGGCTTTTGTAATGACCATTCATAAATCCCAAGGCTCGGAGTTTGATTCACCTAGGTTAATTATTCCTGATGATACTCAAGTCAGTGAACAAAGTAGCAAAATTGTTTCTAAAGCACTTATCTACACTGCGATAACAAGAGCAAAAAGTAAGCTTGGTATTATTTCGTCAGAAAGGGCATTCACAAACAGTTTAAGTCAAACTCATGTGCGCATGTCTGGACTTGCGGAAGGCTTAAATAAAAAATCCCACAATTAAATTGTGGGATTTTAAATTGTTTATACGAAACGTGATCCTATTTACGGAATCGAGAACGAAGACTAAGTAGTAGCATGCTGCACGCAAGTAACGCTATAGTCGCTGGTGCTGATACTGGGCGTAGACTCAATCCGATAACAATATTGTCAAATTCAGTTGCAACTCCAGTGGTAGTCAAGACCAAGGTATCGAATGCTTCAGCAAATGAAAAGTTGATATTCACGTATGCATTTGAGCCAGGATCTAGCTGGTCGCCAGAGGTTCCATCTAATGCGGCAAGTAATTCAGGACCAGAAATGCTATCTACGAGTACACCACCAGAAAAGAATTCAAAGTTATTAAATGTGTCTACAGATCCCCAATAAAATCCTAAATAGGTGATACCCGTATCGTTGTTAGCAGCAAGTAAGTTTGAGTAATCAAACTCAATTGAAGCCGAACCTACGCCGCCGTTAGATACATAACCAAAACAGGTTTCATCTTCAGCAGGGGCAGCAGCAACACCTGAAATAGATCCAGCTCTAACTCCAAAGTTGTCAGAATCAGCTGTTAATCCAACAGGACTGGCACCGACGATAGAATTAATGGAACACTCGTTGTCAAAGCCAAAATCTGGGTCATCTGACGGGTCATTAAACGACACATCACCAAAGGGGCCGTCAAAGGTTTCAATGAAAAAACCATTTGTTCCTTGTGCGTCACTAGGGTCAATAAACTGACTTGTTAACCCTGATGAATCTGAAGCATCCACTCCGCCGAACGATATAGATGCCGCTGATACAGACCCTACAAAAGCAAAGGCACTTAATACTGCGGCCAGTGCAAGTTTATTATTTTTGCTCATGTTAGTTATCCTTAAATAGAATTTTTTTTGTAAAAATATCAATATTTCTCAAGCATAACTTAGGCCAAAATAAAAATGATAAATTTTACAATTAGTTATGTGTATCTTTTTTGACCAGTTTGTTTTTTTGTAAAAAAAACTGACACTTTACAATGCATGTAAAAAGACAAATAAACGGTATTCATATAAGCATAAGAAATTTAATATTTAGCAGCGAGACGCCAAGCGGCACAAAAGAAATAAGGAGTTAGAGTGCCAACCTAGATTAGAGCTTTACAAAGCACTGCAAGCACACGCTAGGAATGAAACATTACTTTTTCGTCAAGTGTTAAATAAACTGACAATGAAGGTATTGGTGGTTTTAAATGTTTATAGATTGATTTCGTGATTTATAAAATATTGTAAATCTGACAAAGATAAAGGTTTAGAGTGGTAAAAGCCTTGGCTACAGTCGCATGAAATACTTTGAAGATATTCATCAGTCACTTTATCTTCTACACCCTCAGCAACGATTTTCATGTTCATGTCGTGAGCTAATTTGACCATGGCTTGAACAATACTTTTGGAACGGGAATCAGTAGTTAAATCTCTAATAAACGTTCTATCTAATTTGATAATATCAAAATCAAGCATTTTAATATTGTGTAATGAAGTATAACCGGTTCCAAAATCATCAATTGCTACAGAAAATCCACAATTTCTAATTAATTTAACAATTTTAATAGACCGCGTTATGTCTTTAATTAGGCTTGTTTCGGTAATTTCAAATATAATTCTTTTCTTATTTTTTACGGATGATAATTGCTTTAAGAAGTTTTCTAGCATTATCGTATTATATAGATGAGTTGCAGGTAAGTTGATGGCGTAATAAAGATGCGGAGGCAACACATTCAATACTTCTATGCTCTTATCAAATACAAACTCGTCTACAAGATGCACTAAATTTAGCGACTCGCACATAGGAATGAAACTGGCAGGCGAAACCATGCTTCTGCGCGAACTGTTCCAGCGCAGTAGTGCCTCACACCCAATTACCTTCTGTGAGCTGGTATCTATTATTGGTTGAAAAACTTGATAAAACTCGTTGTTTAAAAGGCCGTATTTTAAGTCTTCCTCAAACGAGAACCGTTCTTGAAGATAAAGCTCCATAGCTGAATTGAAAAAGTAAAATTGGTTTTTACCTTTTTGTTTAGATGAGTACATCGCTAAGTCAGCTTTTTTTAGCAAATCAATCGGATTTTCAGCATCTTCAGGGTATAGGCTAATACCAATACTCAAAGTTGTTTGCAGTTTATAATCAACACATGATAACGGACTTTCAAATGCTTTTAATATGCGCTGAGACATTGATATAAGGCAGTTCTTATCGTTTATGTTTTTTGCCATTATAACGAATTCGTCGCCGCCTAAGCGTGCAACAAGATCGCTTTTTTTAACCACTTGGTTGAGTCTACTAGCGACTTCTGCAAGTAAACGGTCGCCTATTTCGTGCCCATAGCCATCGTTGATTTGCTTAAAGCCATCTAAGTCTAAAAACAAAACTGCAAATTGGTCTTCATCTGGTGATACGCAAGCAAGTCGGATTTTTTCAATGATATTCGGCCTATTAGCTAACCCTGTTAGGCCGTCAAATAAAGCTAGGTTGTGCAAGTCATTCTCTTTTTGTTTTAACTCGGAAATGTCTCGTACCGTCGCGCCATACAAATCTTCTTGCTGTTGCTCGCCTTTTATTTGAAAAATACTAAGGAAAAATACGTTATTCTGTTGGATGGGCGAAGTGAACTGACCTTCCCATTTACCTTCCTTTTTTACTTTTTCAAGAATGCCGATTTTTAACTCTTCGCTGAGTGTATTTTGCAAAAAGTTGTCAATAGTAAATTCTGGATTATGTTCCATTAATATGGTTTTTGCTGATTGATTTGCGTGTTGAACATTCCAGTTATCATCTAAAATAACTAAGCCTTCGTGGCTGTAGTCAAACAGTTTTTTAAAGCGCAAAATGGTTTTATCTTTTAACAAAACGTCGTGTGTATTACTGCGTAATGCCTTTGCTAAAATCACATAGTAAAGTAAGAACATTATTCCTACAGTTAACAAGGCTAAAATGATTCGATACGCAAATATTCTTTTGGCGGAAAGTATACTTGCATTTTCAAATGTCGAGACCGCTTGATCGAGTATTTGTAGTAAGTCTTGTGATTGGTTATATATGTATTCTAGTTCTTTATCTACAACGCTGTGGTTATCGCTAAGACTATTTAAAATAGGGCTGTAGTTCTCGAGTAAATCTAAATAGTTTATTAACTTATCACCAATTTCCTGCTTCGAATAAAACAAAAATAGTTCATTGGTTTTTAAGTTTCGAGTAAGAAAATGGTGGTTGTCGATTAACTCTTGTTTAACAGCGTTAAATTCTTTTTTTTGCATCTCTTCATTCAGTTTAAACACTGCAATGTAAGCCGCTTTTTGACTTAACATTCGTTGTTTACCTGCAATGTTTATAATTTGAGGGTAGCTTGCGAGTTCTTTCGCTAAAATATTATTTAATATGCCAACGGCAATTATCCAAAACACTAATAAACTTAGGGTTTTAAATACAGAATGATATAAATTATTGTTTTTTCTATTTTTTTCTGTCACTTTAATAATCGCATTAGAAACATTTTATTCGTTTATGATGAGACGAGCTAGGTGTCGTTATCGGCATTTAATTAAAAAATGTTAATACCAAATAATGTCGTTTTTCTTAAAGCTTACTTATTACTATTAGTTAGTATAGCAAACTTGTACTTGAGTAAGTCTTTGATGGCGAGTTAACAAAATGTACTTTTTTTCTTTATGGTTACCACAATTTATTTTGTGATTTTTACCTTCGTTCATTAATTATACTAGAAAGTCTCTATAACGCACATCCATATACTACGAGCTGTGTGCGAGGTGATTTTTGAATTTCCACTGTGTACTAATTCGTTGAATGCGTTGTTTTTTGCGATAAAGTGGGAATATTACCTCAGTCCCTTATAAACATGGGCTCGAAAGGAGAATAGGTTTAAGCTCTGGATTGAGCAATGATGTTTTTCTCGCTATGCTGAGGCGCCTTCGAATATTTATGTAAGCATTAATTATAATGTAAATATTATTGCTATGGTTACAGCATGTTTTGGTACGAGAATTTCAGGGGCTACATTTCATTTTGGTATTACTGCGTCTAAAGCCTATTAACTTAGATAAACTCTATGCGAGTACGTTGAGTGTTGTTGGGTACTGAAAAAACAAGCAGATAATAATAAATAACAGGAAATACAATTATGGTTGGTATAAAACCAGGAAAGATAAAAAGGCCTTTAATGCAATATTTTTTGCTAATAAGCCTTTTTCTGAGCGTATCAGAACTGAGTGCGTCACAAGACGAAAATCGTTTATCTATGGTAGAGGAGATGGAAACTCAGTCGGGATTATTAGACTTACATTACTCTGACAAAACGGGAAAGGTCTTGCTTAGTATCCCAAAAACAGGCGCAGAGTATATCTTTCAAACAAGTTTACCCAGAGGTGTTGGTTCAAATGACATTGGCTTAGATCGAGGCCAGCTTGGCGACACAAGGCTGGTAGAGTTTGTTCGTTATGGCAATAAAGTACTACTTACCCAAAAAAATACGGGCTACCGCGCTAGTGCAAAAAATGAAGCGGAAAAACAAAGTGTTGATGAAGCGTTTGCTGACTCAGTTATTGCTGGATTTGAAATAAAATCAGAAGATTCCGACTTTATTTTAATTGATTATACCGATTACTTATTATCTGATGTTCACGGTATTCAAACACGATTGAAAAACACTGAGCAAGGAAGTTTTAGCGTTGATAAAACCCGTAGTGCGGTATTTTCAAAACGAACAAAAAGCTTTGAGCGCAATACAGAACTAGAAGCGGTTGTTACCTTCAAAGGTACATCGCCAGGTCGCTATGTTCGTCAAGTTACTCCCGATCCTATTAGCATTACTGTGCATTTGCACCATTCTTTTATTGCCTTACCTGATGACAATTATGTTCCGCGCGTATTTAACCCAATGTCAGGGTTTTGGGAACACAGTTATTACGACTACAGCGCGCCAATTACAGACAATATTGAACAACAAGTCATTGTTCGTCATCGCCTTAAAAAGAAAAATCCTCAAGCTGAGGTTAGTGAAGCAGTTGAGCCTATAGTCTATTACCTTGACCCGGGTATTCCAGAGCCTGTTTTGTCTGCCTTAAAAGAAGGAGCACAGTGGTGGGATCAAGCGTTTTCTGCTGCGGGTTACAAAAATGCTTTTCAGGTAAAAGTTCTTCCCGCTGATGCAGACCCAATGGATGTAAGGTATAACGTGATTCAATGGGTACACAGAGCTACAAGAGGCTGGTCGTACGGTACGTCTGTTGTGGATCCTCGTACAGGTGAATTGATTAAAGGCCATGTTACGCTAGGATCACTTAGGGTCCGTCAAGATTACCTTATCGCTCTTGGGCTTACGAGTCCGTTCAAAAAGCCGCCTTATGATACAGAAAAGCAAAAAAATATGGCGTTGGATCGTATTAGGCAATTGTCGGCTCATGAAGTTGGTCACACGTTAGGACTGGCACATAACTTTGCCGCTAGTGAGTTTGGTAGAGCATCAGTGATGGATTATCCACATCCTAAGATAGGAATAAGTGATGGCGAAATATCATTAGATGATGCCTATGCTCATGGCATTGGAGAGTGGGACAAGTTGGTTATTGCCTATGGTTACCAAGACCACGGTACCAATGATGACGAAAGCAAAGGCGTTGAACATTCTTTAAAAGCCATTCTAAATTCAGGGATTGCATATAAATCTGATCCTGACAGCCGCCAAGGGCGCCATAGTACATCAGATGGTCATTTGTGGGATAACGGCGCCGATCCAATTAAGGAATTCGATCACTTAGCTAATGTAAGAAAAATAGCATTGAGTACAATGGGCACTAACACGCTTGCAGTGGGAGAAAATGCGTCCTCATTAACTCATAAACTGATCCCTATTTATTTACTGCATCGTTACCAGCTTGATGCGATAGCTAAACAGCTAGGTGGCGTTAATTATAGCTATGAGGAAAAGCTAGCAGAAAAGGAGCTTGTCGGCATTAGCTTTGTTTCTGCTGATATACAAACACAAGCATTGTCTCGATTAGTACAAGCCTCCACAGCAGAGTTTTTACGTATTCCTGATACTATTGTAAATCTTATACCTCCCTTTGCTTATGGTGACCAAGCGTCTAGAGAAGATTTTGCGTCTCGAACAGGTAGAGCATTTGATCCATTAACAGCTGCAGAGGCTGCTGCGTATGCATCGCTGAACCTTACTTTACACCCAGAAAGACTTAACCGTTTAAGTTTACAGCATGGATATGATGGGGATATCCCTACCGTTCAAGAAGTGGCAGAGATGATTTTAAATACACATTGGAAGAGCTACTCTAGTGATCCGCTGTCAGCTCGTTTAAGATGGGTTTCGTTGTACAGTGTGCTGAACGCAATTAAAGATAAGCAGCTTTCTCCAGAAGCAAGTCAAATGTTGACTTTGTCGCTGTCTGAACTTGATACGTGGTTAGATAAAAAAGGCGGAAAAAGTGGTTACCCTAAACATGAAATATTAGTGTTAAAGCGCCACTTTGACGTGTTTTGGAAAACAGGGGAGTGGCCTGTGGATTACCAGCCTCAACCTATGCCCCCAGGCTCACCTATTTAAATTTTATTGTAATGCTAACCCAGTTCGTAGAACTGGGTGAAGCACTTGAACAGTTGGGTACCGCTTAACACCGATGCTGAAGGGAAGTGCAATATAGGGATTAAGTCGCAAGGTGCCCGTAACGTTTGCATGGCTTTTTCATTGTCCATATCATCAATATTGAGTATTTTAGCCATAGTTTGGCCTTTTTTTACTACCTTGCCGAGTTTAGCTTGGTAATCAACCATGCCACCAAAATCAGTGTATAAGACTTTGTAGTTTTCTAGCTCCACGCCATAACGAGTGATCGACTGAGGCATAAATTGGGTGGCGTTTAAAACACCTTTTGCGGCTAAATAACCCAGAATATTTTGGGCGTCTTTTTTTCCTTGATTAAAGTTGAGAGTTTCCTGGCTACCAAGCTCTAAAGTAAAAGCTTCTACCTCAAATTTAACTTTTCTATCAAAGCGTTGCTCTAAAGTTAATGCCAATGTCCACCAGGGACAAAAGCTCGCTTCGTCGAGTGCTCCAGCAAAGGAGTTAGGGATAAAAATACAATAGGGAAATGAAAATTGATGGGCAGCTTGTTTTGCATATTCGGGAATGTAAATGTGCCGTGTTGCAACTGGGCCTGTGTGTAAATCTAAAACAATGTCAGCATCGCTAGCTAATTGTTGTAAGCGCAAATTTAACTGTTGGGCTAAGCCTAAGCCCCAAGGTTGATTGAGTTTGTCATGTATGGCTTGTTGCCATAGCAAACGAAACCTTTGCTTGATTGAGTCTAGGGATTCTTCAGGTGTGATGGTTTCAGTGAATTCATCAACGAGTTGTGGATCGTAAAAATAGCCTCTGTTCCAATTTGTACCATTAACCGGATCGAAACGGCCAAGGGTATATTCGCCTGCTTTTATGTTAGTTCCGACTGGATTACAATTGGGGACCAGTACTATTTCGCCGTAAATGGTTTCTTCTTTTAGCGCTTGTATAAGGTGATGAATAACCACATTACCTTGTACTTCAGAACCATGAATACTGCTTTGAATATACACTTTTGGTCCGGGTATATTGTCTGTGATTGTGTAAACAGGCACATTTAAATTTCGGCCAGATGCATTTTGCGCAACGCTAATATGTTGTTTAGTTAAGTTTTTGTTCATAGTGATTTTGTACAAAGACTACAGAGCTGCGATTGGTTAAAGCGCATTGTACGCCATGTATGATTTAAACCATCGAAAAATTGAACCTCACCAGGCGGAGGGGTTTTTAAACCCACAATTAATTGCCCTGCAAGCATGGCTTGATAGTGCCCTATAATTGTAACCACGGGACCGAAAATGCCACGTTCGACGCAAGATTCATTGGGATCTGGCCATACTTTTGATAAGCATTCATAACAAGGTGCATCCTCCTCAGGGGAGATACAGGCAACCATGCCTTCAAACCGTATTGCGGCGCCAGTAATCAGTGGGACCAGTTGTGATTTACATGCCGCATTTACGAATAGCCGAGTGTTGAGGTTATCTGTGCAATCAATAACGAGGCTGGGTTTAGCTAAAGGTACATCATGTAAATATTCTTGTTTAAATTCAGTAGAAAAAGACTGAATTTCGATTGTTGGGTTGAAATTTACCAATTTCTGTTTGGCAACATCGACTTTATAACAACCGATATCATCCTCCGTATATAAACTTTGTCGAGCTAAATTCGATTTGTCTATTGTATCTGGGTCAATCAAAGTAAGGTTGTTAACGCCCATCAAGGCAAGTGATTGTGCTGCTGCACACCCTAAACCGCCAAGGCCAACAATAACAACATGAGAATTAGCTAATGCCTCTTGACCATCTAAATCTATTTGGGGGAGGGCAATTTGCCTATCGTAACGTTTTAAATCGAATTTCATGTAATGTATAACAGCGCTATTGATTGGACTAGTTGAAGTCGTTGGGTGAATGTTAATTCAATTAGATTTATACACTCATAAAAAACGGATTACTAGGGTAAGACAGCCCATAAAATAAAAAACCCCAGCAAAGCTGAGGTTTTTATATTGATTTGAGTATTACTTAAAAGCGGTAAGTACCACCGAAAGTAATTCTTCGGTCAGTTAAACCCTGGAAGCAAAGTAATGCATCTTCATTAACACAAGATTGGGTTATGTCAGATTCAGTTAAGTTAATCGCTTCAATGCCAATATTAAGGTTTTCATTCACGTCATAAGTCACACTTGCATTTAGCTGGCCACGGTCATGAGTGACAACAGGGAAACCCAAGGTACTATTAGTTGAAGCGCCCGCTGCCGTATCAAAGGTTCGGAATGCTTCACGCCATGTATAACGTACACGTGCTGATAAACCGTACTTATCATAGAATATTGTTGCATTGTAGGCAGTTTCAGAGAAATCAACTAAACCTTGTACTGCTTCAATTGTTTCAAATTCTCTAATATCGTAAACACCGTTTATGGCGTTGAAAATATCAGTACCGCGAGTCGCAGAGCTATTTGTAAGTGAACCACCTTCAAAATCTTGAACGGTAAAGTTAGCGATAACACCAAAACCTGACGCCCAACCTAATTTATCTTCAAAGCTTGATAAATCGTATTGGAAAGCTACTTCTACGCCGCTTTGCGTTGTTTCTTCAGGGTCATTTAGGCGTGTATTCGCATCAACACAAAGGCCATTTGGTGCACCATCTGGGCCAAATACATTAGGTTGTGCTAATGGGTTGAATACACCACCACCTGGGCAGCTAGGGTCAGTGTCTCTAAAGCCACTTGCAAACACCTCAGCTGAATCTATCTGTTGCACGAAGATATTAGTACGTTCTTTTTCAAAGTAACCCACACTGACAAATGCACCTGGCGCAAAATACCATTCAGCAGAAATATCAAATGATACCACCTCTTCAGGCGCTAACTCTGGGTTTCCTATATTCAGCGCTGCATTTTCGTTGGTGCCGAAAGTTACAGATGAATTTAAGAAACTGAAGTCTGGACGGTTAATATCTTTACCTGCGCCAAAACGCAATACAACATCTTCATGAGGCTCTACGATAATGTTTACACGAGGTAAAAAGAAATCATAGGTACCAGAAGTAACAACAGGAGAAATAACGCCATCAATTGTGGTGTTACCCAACGAATCAGTGTCAGTTTCAATGTAACGAGCACCAATGCTGCCTCTTACAATACCGGCTTCAAAATTCGCTTGAGCGTACAGAGCATGAGTTTCTTCTTCGATATTAAATGAGGCATTGGCGTTTGGAGTAAAGTTGGCAAAATCTTGATTACCGCCATGTTGACGTATTGCATCTTCTAATATTGCCAATACACCTTCCTGGTCGTCAAATGCGCGATCTGGGTCGACAATTAGGAAATTTCTAAGTGCCAATTCTCTCCCGTCGGCATCGCCAAAGTTACTAGGTCCAGCAACTAATAACTCCTCAAAAAGAGAACCATTAGGACTATCAACTAATCGACTAAACCCGCCAATACGATCACTGACTGACACAACTTCATTCTCTGTCTTATTGTAACGGTAACCAAAATCCACAGATGTCAGTACTGGAATATCAAAGAAGTAAGTGAAATCTACACGAAATGCATCATCACTGTTTTCAAGAGTGCTTGCACTGATATCAACTTGGTCTAACACAACATTATTAGGGTCAAGTAGTTGTTCAACAGTCGGTGCGAAAGGCGAATCAAAGTTAATACCAAATGTTAAATCGCCACCAGTTAAGTCGTAAATAAATGGAACGGCGTTGTCGTTACTTGTACTGGCAGTAGTATTTCCAAATTCATCCAGTCCGTCTAACGGCGCATTTGGGTTTATGAAATTTAATTGGGTGTTCAATTGTGGAAATTCGCTATCAGATTGCGCAGTTGATATTTCCGCACTGATTGCCCAGTTATCACCTTGCCATTCGCCACCAATTCGGAAAAGCTCTGTATCGGTAACACGGCCATTTGTATCACTGTTAAAACGCAAGTTTGGATCGTCGTCATCAACGCTTAAATTAGGCTCAATTGTGCCTTGTGTTGCTACTTGTATACTGCCTAAGTCTCGGCCATCTAAAGAGCCAAAATCAACAGTTTCAAAAGCGGTCGGCAAACTAGTATCACGAAATGCACTGATGCCTGATGCTTGAACTCGAGTACTGTCTTGACGTTGTTCTTGACGAGTAATCAATGTATCGAAGAAGAATTTCAAGTTGTCATTTGGCGCATATTCAAATGATGTTGAAAGGTTCTTTGTTTCGAACTCAAAATTTTCTAGTTCCTGGTTTAAGAATTGTACACCCACGAAATCGAAATCTTGTGCTACGGGGGCAACATCTTGAACAACAGGTTCTCCATCACTATTTAATCGTATAACTTCTGCATTTACATTTTCTACCAGGCCACCATCGCGATCTACACGAGGCCTGAAAGATGAAACATCTTGTTCTGTATAACTTCCACTGATTACAAAGCCAAATTTACCGGAATCGGTATCCCAATTTTTACCAAAGGCTCCAGATAATCGAGGCTGTACACCATCAGTAGTTAAACTACTGTCTTCACCTTGAATACGAATTGAACCCAAGGTTTCTGTGAGTTGTAATGGGCGAATAGTGCGTAAATTTACAATACCACCTACTGAGCCTTCAATGCTTTTCGCATCAGGAGACTTGGTTACTTCTACCCCAGCAATAATCGCAGGGTTCAAATCTTCAAAACTTATTCCTTGTCTTGCGGTGCTTGAGCTAACGGTAGAAACACCGTTAATAAGTGTTCTGTTATCGTTAGTACCACGAATTTGAACGCCAGTACCAACACCTGCAGTACGGGTGATTTGAATACCGGTAACGTTTTCTAA
Source organism: Alteromonas sp. 5E99-2 (assembly GCF_017368475.1). GTDB lineage: Bacteria > Pseudomonadota > Gammaproteobacteria > Enterobacterales > Alteromonadaceae > Alteromonas_F. The sequence goes on along the minus strand of NZ_JAFNJE010000006.1, from coordinate 49,309 downwards.
TACTTCCGCTAAGTTTTGGTCTGGCAGTTTTCCGATATCTTCGGCTAAAATAACTTCAACCAATTTACTGGAACTTCTTTTTTCTGCTAAGGCTCCTGCCAGTGCTGAACGGATACCTGTTACTTCTACAATTTCGACGAGCTGTTCTTCTTCGCCGGTTGGAGCTTCTTGAGCGTAAAGATTCGTTGAGGCAAGTCCTGTAATTGATAAAACGGCCGCGCTAATCGCTGAGAGATGGAATTTTCTATTATTCATCACTGTGGTTTCCTTAATTATCTTTTTTACTACGGTTCAGGGTGTATTGCTTGTAAATTAAAAATTCAAATATTGTTACACTTTTCACTTATAGTTATAATATATTTACAAGTGGTTTACAATTAAATGTTACCAATTTGTTTATTTTTGTTGTGAATATCGTGTTAGTTGTTGTTTTTTTGTAGGTTTTATTTGAGGTGAGTCTTGGTAATAGAAAAGGTTAACCAAGTTTAATAAACAATAATCCTTTAAAATCATTGGGTTATGTTTTTGTTGAGGCGCTTTAAATAGTCTTTTATTCTGGTTTACCAATTATGTTAAACCTTGATTTTGATGGAATTTATCATTTGATCGTTATTAGGATGTGACGTTTTGCAGTGGATTTAACGGGTTAAAAAAAGTAATTGGCAGACCAATAATACAATTTATTTACTAATTGGTTGGCAACTAAGAAGGGAAGGAGGTGAATCAACCCCAAATTCCTACAAGAGTGAACTACCTCCTGTGGATTGGTTATTAAAAACGTGATTAATTAATGGTGTTGGGCGTCTGCTGAAAAACTGAGTAAATAAGGTTAATACCGTTTTGTGATTGAAGGCCATGGTGATGAAGGTGTACATTATAGGTAATATCATTAGTCATTTTATAAGAGAAAGATGGATACTATGAGTACAGAATATACAAACTCACTTAACATCGCGGTACTTACTGTTTCCGATACGCGATCGTTAGATACCGATAAATCAGGCGATTATTTAGTTTCGGCTGCATTAGAGGCGAACCACAAAGTAGTCGCTAGAGATCTGGTAAAGGATGATGTTTATGTTTTACGAGCAATAATATCAAAGTGGATAGCGGATCCAGAAGTACAAACTGTATTAGTTACTGGCGGTACCGGCTTTAGTGGCCGAGACTCTACACCAGAAGCGTTAAGCGTGTTATTCGACAAAAATATAGATGGATTTGGTGAGTTGTTTCGTCAAATCAGTTTTGAAGAAATTGGCACCTCTACTATTCAATCTAGAGCGCTCGCAGGCTTTGCAAATAAAACCTTGCTTTTTTGTTTACCAGGCTCTACTGGAGCATGTAAAACAGCATGGACAAAAATTTTAAAAGAACAATTAGATAGCGAGCATAAACCTTGCAATTTTGTGCATCACCTATGAGTGATTTTACTCATATAGATGCACAGGGTAACGCCTCTATGGTAGATGTGTCAGACAAGCCTGTGAGTCATCGTGAAGCCATTGCAAGTGGCTTTATCTCTATGGCGCCTGAAACGGTAATGGCTATAAAACAGCAAAGCTTAAAAAAAGGTGACGTATTAGCAGTCGCACGTATTGCGGGTATTCAAGGGGCCAAACGTTGTGCCGATTTAATTCCTCTTTGCCATCCGCTAGCGTTAAGTAAAGTTGATATTCAATTTTCTTTAGAAACTAACGGTATCAGTGTGTCTTGTTTGTGTAAGTTGAGCGGTCAAACGGGTGTGGAAATGGAAGCCTTAACAGGTGTTAATGTTGCCTTACTGACCTTATATGACATGTGCAAAGCCATAGACAAAAAAATGGTGATAGAAAAGGTGACCTTAGTTAAAAAGCGCGGAGGTAAAAGTGACTATGACCGAAAATAAGAACACAGTCATTATTAAGTTTTTCGCCTTAGTTAGGGAGCAGATAGGATTAGACGAGATAACGGAAACTATTACCGACAATGAAACCTTAGATGAATTAAAGCGCAGAATCGAAGCTAAAGGAGATAACTTTGCCTTGGCTTTATCTGGGCCTGTAGTAATGGCGTGTAATCAGACCATGGTAGATGGTACTCATACTATTAACTACGGCGATGAAATTGCTTTTTTCCCGCCCGTCACAGGTGGGTAGATTTGAATAGTCACCTGACGTTTTCCTCATTGGATTTAAATCAGCTCAATAGCGACTTCAATGCCGATTTGGGCGGGGCTGGGGCATCTGTCACATTTACCGGGTTTGTGCGTGATTTTAATGTGAAAGGCAAGTTAGATGGGTTAGAGCTTGAGCATTACCCTGGTATGACAGAAAATGCACTGCAAGAATTAGCGAATAAAAGTAGAGCCAAGTTTCATTGCCTCCGACTGGTTGTTGTACACCGTGTCGGCAAAATCGAAAATCATGAACCTATTGTATGGGTTGGGGCAGCATCGCATCACAGACAATCTGCGTTTGATGCGGCAATGTATACTATGGACGTACTAAAACAATCTGTACCACTTTGGAAAAAAGAGTGGATGGATGGTAAAGCTATTTGGGTTGACGCTAAAGACTCAGATAAAATTGCAGCGAGCCGATGGTAAATAACAAAGGAGAAAGGCGTGAGTAGTAAAGGTTTTATTAGGATTATCTTTTTGTTATCAGGAATGTGTTCGGCGCTTTTGACTTTTCAAGTCTATGCAGATGGCGACAGTCATGCTGTTTTAGAGCAGTTTACTTTTAATCCTGTTGTAAACCCAATGGTTGATGTAAATGAGGCGCTAAATGAGGCAATACAGCAAAATAAACTACTTCTTCTAGTGCTTGGAGCACAGTGGTGTCATGATAGCCGAGGACTTGCATCTCGTTTTTCTAATGAAAAGCTATTCGATGTTATTGAGAATAAATACCACACCGTATTTATTGATGTGGGGTATTTACAAGATCGTCGAGACATCACGCAACGATTTGGTTATCCGTCTTATTTTGCCACGCCAACGGTAATGGTAATCGAGCCAAAATCAGAGCAGTTGTTAAATGGCGAGTCTATGGATATTTGGGCGTTCGCAGCAAGTATTAGCCTAGAAGATTACCTAGATTATTTTTCAGATGAGCGGTTTCAATTAGATAGCAATGTTGAATTGAAAAAAGAGACGTTTAACGCTATTAACGCGTTTGCTAGTAAACAAACTGAAAAGCTTACTCGAGCTTACGCAAAAATCTCTCCAATGCTGGCGCAAAGCGACGCCGGAGAAGCGCCCGACGAATTTGCTTCACTTTGGAAAGAAGTAAGGCGTTTTCGTTTAGCGTTGCAAAAAGACATCATCAAATTAACAAAAGAAGCGAGTGAAACAGGAACAGACAGTCATCTTGTTTTTCCTGAGTACGCACCGTTCAGCTGGGAACAAGCGACAGTTAGTGAATAGTCATATTAGTCAATTGACATTGTGTACTGAGCTTGTTCTTATGTGCTCTCAAAATAATTAAAATTCAAGGTCTTGTTATCCCATGACAATCGAGAGCTATATCTCATTAGGCGTTTACTTTGCAGTTATGTTAGGCATTGGTTTATTTGCCTATCGTAAATCTACCAATGACATTTCTGGCTATCTTTTGGGTGGACGCAACGTAAATCCTCAGGTTACCGCTTTGTCTGCTGGAGCTTCTGATATGAGCGGCTGGATGTTAATGGGATTACCCGGTGCCATGTTCGTATCGGGCTTTGACGCAATGTACATCGGTATTGGTCTTGTGATAGGCGCATGTGCTAATTATATTTATGTTGCTCCGAAACTACGTGTATACACAGAAATTGCGAACAATTCTCTTACGCTTCCCGAATTTTTTGCCAACCGTTTTGGTAATAATAAACTCGGTGTTCGTATGGTGTCTGCAGTCATTATTGTTTTATTTTTTACCCTTTACACTTCTTCAGGCTTGGTCGCAGGCGGAAAGTTATTCGAAAGTGCTTTTGGATTAAGTTATCAATTCGGCTTGTTTGTGACCTTAGGCGTTGTAGTTTGTTATACATTACTAGGTGGTTTTTTAGCGGTTAGCCTGACTGATTTTGTTCAAGGCTGCATCATGTTCGTTGCACTTATACTTGTGCCTTTAGTGGCCTATTTAGAGTTCGATTCTGGTGCACAAGTGTCGAGTGCTGCATTTGAATCTATACCCCCATTTTCTGCTAGCGTCGAATCGTTAACCCTTGTCGGGCTTGTTTCAACCTTAAGTTGGGGGCTCGGGTATTTTGGTCAACCTCATATTATCGTACGTTTTATGGCGATTCGTTCGGTAGCCGATGTCAGTATTGCTAGAAATATTGGCATGTCGTGGATGCTTGTTACTTTGATTGGTGCTTTGTTTACTGGTTTTGTTGGTGTGGCTTATGCGAATCAATTTTCTTTAGCATTGGACGACCCTGAAACCATCTTTATTGTGTTGTCGCAGTTGTTGTTTCACCCCTTAATTAGCGGCTTTTTGTTGGCTGCAATTTTAGCCGCCATTATGAGTACTATTTCATCTCAGCTTTTAGTTTCTGCAAGTTCGTTAACGGAAGATATATATCGAGTGATAAGCAAAAAATCACTGTCAGACGACAAAGTAGTTATGTTAGGCCGCTTCGGTGTTGCAGGAGTATCTGTCGTTGCTTTGCTATTGGCATTTGATCAATCTAGTTCAATTTTGTCCTTAGTCAGCAATGCCTGGGCTGGCTTTGGCGCTGCGTTTGGCCCTTTAGTGTTATTTAGTTTGTATAGCAAAAATTTAACCCATAAAGCGGCAATAGCGGGAATTGTGAGTGGCGCGGTTGTTGTTTTATTGTGGATTTATCTGCCTGTTCTTAGTGATGGCAAAGCGATGAGTTCTGTCATGTACGAAATTGTTCCTGGATTTATAGTGAGTTCTTTAACCATAGCGATAGTGAATGTATTTAGTAAGCAGTCAGATGAAGCCGTGTTAGCTGAATTTGATAAAGTAAAAACTGTTGTTTAAATCTGAGACAGCACATTAGTAATATTCGTTCCTAAAATAATGGAAAACCAGTGAATACGTTTTTTGAAGAGTTTGTTTCTACGTCGTCTATTTACATAGAGAACTATAAGTTCTTTGTGACATTTCTAATTGTATTTTTTTATTTACTGGCGAAAAGAACTCTAATTCACATCATACGTTTAAGAAGCAAAAAGCGCGGTGAAGATAGGCGGCATCAAATTAACTTGACCAAGCAGCTAGCTAATGCTCTTTTGGTTGTTATTTTAATTATGTTCTGGTCTTCTGAAGTACACAACTTAGCGATTTCAATTGCAGCTTTCATGGTTGCAATTGTTCTTGCAGTAAGAGAGTACATTCAGTGTTTTATCGGTTTTATTTACTATATTTTTTCCCGGCCTTTTCGGGTTGGAGATTGGGTGCAGATAGACCAACAAGTGGGGGAAGTGGTTGAAATTGATTGGGCTAAAACCTCGATGCTAGAAGTGAATTCTGCGCATATGGAATACACAGGAAGACACGTACACATTCCCAATAATCAAATCATTACTCGGGTGATCAAAAACCTTAATTTTATGCGCAGATACCGTTTGCATAAATTCTCTATTGTTAACGAGCCAACGGTAAATGCCTATTCGTTAATTCCTCAGCTCATGGATCGCGCCGCTCATAGGTGTGCGGATTTTAAAGAAGTGGCAATTCGATATAAAAGTTTAATTGAGCGTAGCCTAGAACAAGAATTTATTAGTATCATTCCTGTCGCAACGATTCATACAAACCAATATGCTAAATTGGTCGTCGACGTTTCTATTTTTTGTCCAACCGATCGCGCAGAAGAATTAGAACAGAATATCAGTGCTGATTGGATGTTGCTTTGGCATGAAGAGCTAAGCCGAGTTGATAAACAATTAAAGTCGTCTGAATCTAATGTAACAGGCGCACCAAAATAAACCGTAGTTCCAATTTTAAAAAACTAAGATAAAAGGTATTAAGTAATGAGTAGTCCGTTAGTACATTTAAAAACCCTAGTGGTTTTGTCAGTTCTGTCTTTGTTTTCAAGTGTTGCGTTTTGCGCGCAAGATAGCGAAGCAACATCGGAATATGGTCCTAGAACATTTGATGTAAAAAATGGTTGGACTGCGATTGTTGCCGCATACGAACCAGAGATTGAAGCGATAGATAAAGCGTTTGCTCAACTTGATGATGCTGAAATAGAGAAAACAGTGCGTTTTAGAGGCGTAAAGTACCAATTAGGTAAATACAAAGGCGAGCCCGTTGTTATTTTTACTACTGGAATTAGCGTACCTAACGCAGCTATGACAATGCAAATGGCTTTTGATTACTTTCCTATTGATAAGGTGGTCATGATGGGAATAGCGGGAGCCGTTAACCCTAAGTTTACCCCAGGAGATATTGCGATCCCTGAGCGTTGGTACTTTCACGATGAATCAGTTTATATAAACCCAGACCCTAAGAACAAAGGTGAATTTATTCTACCTGATTACTACGAGCAAGCCCTTGCAAGTTATAAAGCCCGTGAAGCGACAGATGAACATGCGCCTAAGTATGAAAATTATGGTTTTATTCATCCTGAAGAAATGGCTGTGATAAAAGAAGGGTGGGATACGCCGCGTCAAATGCCTTATTTCAGCGCAAGTGAGTCATTAGTTGCTATGGCAAAAGAAGTTGCTGACAATGCGAAAATTACTATGCCATCTGGCACGCCAATTAAAATTGAAGTTGGTGGAAATGGGGTTACAGGCTCCGTTTTTCTAGACAATGCAGATTATCGCAATTGGTTAGGCCGTGTATTTAACGCACAAGTTACCGAAATGGAATCTGCCGCTGTTGGTCAAGTGTGTTTTGTAAATGATATCGATTGGATCATTATCCGTTCGGTAAGTGATTTAGCGGGCGGTCAACAAGGTAAGAATGTTGAGAATGTATTTGATGCCATCGCGTCAGGTACAGGCACACAGTTTTTACTTGGCTTGCTTGATAAGATCGTCATCAGTGATAAATAAGTTCAAACAACTTTGTTTCCTGGTAATAGGAATGTTCAGTGTCGACGTGTTGGCGTCTGACACTGAATATTTAATACCTACTCAAGAAAATGTGATTTATGGCATGGATCACGGTAGTGCCTTGCTAATGGATGTGTATTCTCCGCCCGAGCCAAATGGTTATGCTGTGGTCTTTGTTATGGGCACTGGTTTTACTGCTCAAGGAGAGTATGACGACATTCCGCTTAAATCATTAGACACCCATTTACTTGAACAAAACATCTTCCCTAACTTGATGGGGGAGACTCGGCAAATGTTTGGTCCAGCCTATGATGCGGGTTTTACCGTATTTTCAATCAATCATAGGTTAGCACCAAAGTTCACGTGGCAATATCAACTCAGAGATGTACAACGAGCTGTGCAGTTCATTCGTCATAATGCAGAACGTTTTAACATTGATGAACATTGGGTTGGCGGAATGGGACATTCATCAGGTGCAAGCTTAATTACTTTACTCGCAGTAAGCGATGATGTTGCAGATACCCATGCATTTGATCAGATAAACCGAGAAAGTAGCCGTATTCAAGCAGTTGTGCCTGTTTCAGGGTTGTTTGATTTGTTGAGCGCCCGGGAGCAAAATACGGATAACCATGCAATTCTCAGTGCCTATGTAGGCAAGGTGTTGACTTATCAACCCGCTGACCACCCGATATTTGATATGTATAGAAATGCCTCTCCCATTTCTCATATTGATGCAGACGATCCCCCAATGTACTTTATACATGGTCAAGATGATGACGATGTTAGCATTGCACAATCCGAATATATGCATGACGTACTGTTAAAAGCTGGAGTTCAAAGTCGTTATAAATCGATTAAAAAAGCAAACCATGTAGCACTTTCTGTAAATGACCAACAGCGCCCTATGGTAGAGGCTGTTAAATGGTTAGAAAGTCATACTCCTAAGTAAAATGCTCGGTAAAAATGAAGTGTCATTGATTTTTAGATATAATAAAAACTGATGATGTGATTTGAGCGAGTTTGATGAACGACGGTCTGAATTATAAACATTTGCACTATTTTTGGGTGATTGCCAAAGAAGGCAGTATCGCTAAAGCAGCGCAGTATTTACATATAACGCCGCAAACCATAAGCGGACAGTTAGCCTTGCTCGAAGGACGATTGAATCAGCCTTTGTTTGACCGTGTTGGTCGAGGGTTGCAATTAACCGAAACAGGTAGATTGGTTTTACGTTATGCTGATGATATCTTTTCCCTTGGGAAAGAATTATCTGATGTGCTGCGAGGCAATGGTATTCAAGGCAATTCTGAATTCATAGTTGGTGTCGCAAGTACCATACCTAAAACATTGATTTGGAAAATTTTAGAGCCTGCGTTATCTCGCTGTGATGACATTTCTTTAACTTGTAAAGAAGGGCCTATTGATGCCATTTTAGCGGAACTCGCGATGCAAGAGGTTGACATGGTGATCTCTGACACGCCACTGAGTTCAGCATACAGTATCAAAGCGTATAATCACTTCTTGGGGGAATGCGGTCTGTCGTTTTTTGCAGTGCCAGAATTAGTATCTCAACTGAAAGGCGATTTCCCCCATTTTTTAAATAACACACCTATGCTGTTACCTACTGGGCAATATGCTATTCGACAGCATTTTGATCAGTGGTGTATACAGCACAATTTATCGCCCGTTATTAAAGGCCAATTTGATGATAGTGCATTAATTAAATCATTTGGTCATGCAGGATTAGGAGCGTTTTTTATGCCCACTGCAGTTGAAAAAGAGGTTTGTGAAAGCTTTGGGGTTGAAATTATTGGTCGTACCACAGAAATAAAACAGCGATTTTATGCTATTTCTTCACAAAGAAAGGTCACACATCCAGCGATTAGCGCAGTTTGTGATTCTGCGCGCGACGAAATCTTTAATTGCGGCTAATTCACAGTTATACTATGCGCCGCGATAATTAGCGTTAATAATTAATTAAATAAAGGACAAAGAGTGAATCCTATTACAACTTCATTTCAGTATGGTCAGCATACTGTAACATTAGAAACGGGCGTAATTGCTCGCCAAGCCACTGCTGCTGTACTTGCAAGCATGGACGATACAACGGTTTTAGTGACTGTTGTTGGTAAAAAAGAAGCAAAACCCGATCAAAACTTCTTTCCACTAACTGTTAACTACCAAGAAAAAACTTATGCAGCAGGTAAAATTCCTGGCGGCTTCTTTAAAAGAGAAGGGCGTCCAAGTGAAAGCGAAACCTTAACTGCTCGTTTAATCGATAGACCTATTCGTCCATTATTCCCAGAAGGGTTTAAAAACGAAGTTCAGGTTGTTATTACTGTAGTATCAGCAAATCCTGATATTCCTACAGACATTATTTCTCTTATTGGTACATCAGCGGCCCTTGCTATTTCAGGCATGCCGTTTAATGGACCAGTAGGTGCAGCGCGTGTTGGTTATTCTGACGGTGAATATATCCTTAACACTCGTGCAGAAGAACAAGAAAGCAGTCAACTAGACTTAGTTGTTGCTGGAACTAAAGGCGCGGTATTAATGGTTGAATCTGAAGCTGATGTGCTTTCAGAAGACGTAATGCTTGGCGCTGTTATGTTTGGTCATGAGCAAATGCAAGCTGTGGTTGATAACGTAGCTGAATTTGCTGCTAAAGTTGGCACTGAAAAGTGGGATTGGCAACCAGAAGCTGAAAACACTGAACTAAAACAAAAAGTCAGTGAACTAGCGCGTGAAGGTATGACTGAAGCGTACCAAATCTCTGACAAGCTTGTACGTAAAGACGCTGTTACTGCAGTAACAGAAAAAGCACTTGCTGCTTTAATCGAAGCTGACGCAGAACAAGATGCGAAAGAAGCATCAGAAATGCTTCACGAATTAGAAAGCGACGTGGTTCGTTCACGTATTCTAGCGGGTGAGCCTCGTATTGATGGTCGTGATCCTGCGATGATCCGTGCTCTAGACGTATCAACAGGTGTATTACCTAGAACTCACGGTTCTGCGGTATTTACACGTGGTGAAACCCAAGCACTTGTGGTTGCAACACTCGGTAACGAGCGCGATGCGCAAATGATCGACGAGCTGAAAGGTCGTACTGACAGCCGCTTTATGTTGCATTACAACTTCCCTCCATACTGTGTAGGTGAAACTGGCATGATTGGTTCTCCTAAGCGTCGTGAAATTGGTCACGGTCGTTTGGCGAAACGCGGTATTCAAGCGGTTATGCCTGATGAAAAAGATTTCCCATACGTTGTACGTGTGGTATCTGAAATTACTGAATCTAACGGTTCATCTTCAATGGCGTCAGTTTGTGGTACTTCACTAGCACTTATGGATGCAGGTGTACCAATTAAGGCTTCTGTTGCTGGTATTGCAATGGGTCTAGTAAAAAGCGATGACAACTTTGTTGTACTTTCAGACATCTTAGGTGATGAAGATCACTTAGGTGACATGGACTTTAAAGTAGCGGGTACGACCGGTGGTATTACTGCACTTCAAATGGACATTAAAATTGAAGGTATTACTAAAGAAATCATGCAAATTGCATTGAAGCAAGCGAAAGAAGCGCGTTTGCATATTCTTGACGTAATGGACAAAGCAATTGGTGGACACAGAGACGAGCTATCTGAGTTCGCTCCTCGTATCTATACATTGAAAGTTGACCAAGACAAAATTCGTGATGTAATTGGTAAAGGCGGAGCAATGATCCGTCAAATTACAGAAGCGTCTGATACCAACATTGAAATCGAAGATGACGGTACAATCAAAATCTTTGCTACTGAAAAAGCGAAGTCTGATATTGCAATTGGTTTGATTGAGCAAGTGACTGCTGAAATCGAAGTAGGAAAAACCTATGACGGTAAAGTAACGCGTATCGTTGATTTCGGTGCGTTTGTTGAAGTACTTCCTGGTAAAGAAGGTCTAGTACACATTTCACAAATTGCACATGAGCGTGTAAATAAAGTCACTGACTATCTGAAAGAAGGTCAGCAAATTGACGTAAAAGTGATGGAAATCGACCGTCAGAACCGCGTTCGTTTAAGTATTAAAGAGTTACTTGAAAAGCCTCAGCCAGCTGAGGAAAAAACAGAGCAACCAGATAGCGAATAAGCTAGATTGTGTTTAAGAAAAAAGGGCGGTAACGCCCTTTTTTGTTTTTGAAATTAAGTTTGAATTAAACAGGGTATTGTGATGTCAGATAAACAAACAAATATTGAAGCTGCAGTCTTTAGAAAGTTAATAGCTCATTTAGATGAGCACAAAGAGGCACAAAATATAGATTTAATGATTTTGGCTGATTTTTGTCGTAACTGTTTAGCGAAGTGGTATGTTGCTGCCGCAGAAGAAGAAAATGTAGAAATAGACTATGATGGAGCCCGGGAAATTGTGTATAAAATGCCATACGATGAATGGAAAGAAAAGTACCAATTACCTGCTACAGAAGAGCAAAAGGCTGCATTCAGTGCTCGAAATAAGTAATGCAATGGGATAGACTGATTTTCGTTATCAGTATGTTATTAAAATAAAATTAGTTTGGTGATCATGGGAAATAAAACCTTCGCAGTTATTTTTGTATTCTTGTTTATAGCGGTTTCAACTGGATGTGCAACGAGTACGTCTCAACAAACAGAAGGTTTGACGCAAGGCTTACTATTGGCAGAGCCGCTACCTGTGGATCAGAGAATACAGTTTGCCATTGCAAGGTATAATCAAATTTTACTGCAACCTAGTTTAGCCGATGATGAACGAGCGGAATTGTTTTATAAGCGCGGTATTGTTTACGACAGAGCGGGCCTACCTAATTTGGCGGAATTTGATTTTTCTCAAGCCGTTAATTTAAAGGCAGATATGGCCGAAGCGTACAATTCATTAGGGGTTCACTTAATACAAAAGCGCGAGTTTGACCGAGCCTATGAAGCATTTGATTCAACTCTAGATATAGAACCGAGCTATGATTATGCGCTACTTAATAGAGGTATTGCTTTATATTATGCTGGTCGACCTGAACTGGGTGCTGCAGATTTAGATGATTTTTATCGAAAAGACACATCTGATCCGTTTAGAGTGTTGTGGGCATACCACGGCAGTGCAGAAGTTGATGCGTTAGCGGCGAAATTAGAATTACTAAAACGTAAACAAGCGTTAAGCAGCGACCATTGGGCTGTGTCCATTATTGATTTGCATTTAGACCTAGGTTCAGAGATAGATGTATTTAACCATCTGGTGCAAGGTGTAACGTCTTCTTCAGAGTTAACTCAGCGTTTATGCGAAGCCTATTTCTATTTAGGTAAATACCATGCTTTTTTAGGTAACCATGGTGTTGCGTTAAACTACTTCAAATTGTCATTAAGTACTAATGTTTATGAATATGTCGAACATAGGTATGCTCGCTTAGAAATGGCTAAAATTAGAGAGTCTATTGTCGCTAACCCATGAAGCTTATAATAAAGCTGTCATTGGTTGTCGCTTTATGCTGCTTGGTATCAAGCAGCCAACCTAACTACAAGTCATTAATTCAGTTTCAAATTGAGCAATCAGTTAGGAGTTTGCCTCTTGAGTATTATTGGCAAGGGGTTCAATTAGACGTTCCTAATGCAGATGACAAATTACGGACCCTAGCACTAGATTCGAACACGCCTTACTGGTTAGACAAACTGATGTCCATGGATGGTGGTGAAACTGCGTGGCAGCGTTACTTGAATGGTGCCAGTGAGCAGTCTGAAAATCGATGGTTGAAAATCGCTGCTAAGCAAGGGCTTGCTATTGCTCAATTCAGATATGCCTTGACCTTAAATACACCTTCAGAAAAAGAAAAATGGCTTCTTCAATCAGCAAATCAAGGAACGCTAGTTGCACAAATTGCACTAGCTGATTGGTATTTACTTAATCAACAAACTGCGCAGGCTAAGCCATGGCTAGAAATCACTGCGAAAAGTGACGTTACAAGCCAAGTTTCTCTTGCAAAGCTGTTGTGGAATGAAGGCGAAAGAGAGCGCAGTAAACAGCTATTTAGTGACGCTTCCAAACAAGGTAACAAAATAGCACAAAAGCACCTTTTTGTTATCGATGAGTACGGGCCATCCTCACAATTCCCCACTATCGAATTTAACGAAGCATGCTTACAAACCATTTTGGTTGTTGGTGACAGTCTAGATGCCATGGTTAAAGGAAAAACCATTGTTGATAGTTTTTATCAGGATAAGAGACTGACTGATTTGGGCATTTGTCTGTCTAAACCAGTTTGGTTGGAAGAGCAGCTAGTTTGTTCAGATAACTATGAAAATAGCCATAGGCTGGGTTGCAACTTAACTAATATTTCACAGTGGGTGACAAAAACACAGGCCTCTCACCTTGTTGTTATAGGAAAAAAAGGCAAAGCCAATGTCCAAAATGGAGTTATGTATCTCGATGCTTTAGACAGTTACAGTGTTTTTGTACATGAGCTAGCTCATTTCTCAGGGTTTGTTGATGAATACGCACTCAGTGAAAATGCAGCCGCTGCTTATTGCGGTAACATTAACGCGACGAATCTATTGTTTATTCACGACAATGAATTCATCTTAGATATTCATCCTCTTGATCAAATGAAGTTATGGCAAGAGTCGCCGTATTTTTCTGGGTTATATACGGCTTCAACCTGCAATAACTCTTCTGTTCAAGCCCTTAAGCCAAGTTCAGACATCACCTTTATGGAATATCACGACAGTAACCATATTCCAGAATTATATTTAACACTGTGGCGAGACGTTATTAAAAGTCAGCGTGGAATGCGCCCAGTGTTGCGGTATTTGTCTACGAACAAAGCTGTAGCGCCGCAAACGGCAACAGGCATAACCACCAAGTTCACAATTGGAATGAAGGATGTCACGCTGACGCACATGCCAAATGATACGTTTGTTACTCTGTCTTCTTTTAGCAGCTGACGCATAGGCTTAAAATCAATTTTATGGTTATCAAAGGGGTAATCACAATACTGTACTGCCATCATCCAAGCTCCAAATAAAAACCATATTACTTGTCCAAATACCGGAATGATGAACAATGCGAGTAAACATATGAGAACTCGTGGTACGTAATAGACAATTTTTCGCCACTCCCGTGCTAACAACCTTGGTGTGTCTTTTATTAAATCTAACCACCCGTCATCATTAATACTTTGTCCGGTTAGGTGCCGCTCCACTTTCTCAGACAAAAAGCCGTTAAAGGGGGCTGCAATAATATTGGCAATGGTGCTAAATAAAAATGCAAAGGTGAATAAGGCGGTGATTACCGCTAAAGGCCATATGATATAAGCCAAGGCATCTTTCAGCCATGACAAATAGTCTGGAATGAAGCTGAGGATCCACTCGATGCTTTCCCCTAAATGGCTAAATAACCAAGAAAATGCAGTACCAAATAAAATTAAATTAATGACAAGGGGAATTAAAACAAAACGTTTTAAGCCTTTTGTTCTGATTAAAGAAAAGCCAAGAAAAAAATAATGAAAACCACTGTGATTCATTGTGTTACCCAATACATATTGCCATTTATCGCACAATTCTACACAGATGTTTTGTTTGAACCAAATTGATAATTGTTACTAGTGATTAACTTTGTTACATTCAGCCCATAATAATAAAGATTGGCGTCTATGCGTTTAAAGCGAATCAAGCTTGCCGGTTTCAAATCGTTTGTTGAGCCTACTATCATTCCTTTCCCCAATAGCATGACTGCTGTCGTGGGGCCGAACGGGTGCGGAAAATCTAATGTCATTGACGCAGTGCGCTGGGTATTAGGAGAAAGTAGCGCGAAAAATCTGCGCGGCGATGCTATGACCGATGTTATCTTCAACGGGTCTACAAATAGAAAGCCGTTAGGTCAGTGCAGCGTAGAACTCATTTTTGAAAATGCGGGGGAACGGTTAACCGGAGAGTATGCAAAATACACTGAGTTATCGGTAAAACGCCTCGTCACACGAGATGGTCAGTCCAATTACTTTCTAAATTCCACTAAATGCCGCCGCAGAGATGTCACCGACTTATTTTTAGGAACAGGATTAGGCCCAAGAAGTTACGCCATCATCGAGCAGGGCATGATTTCTAGGTTAATTGAATCTAAACCTCAAGAGCTTAGAGTCTTTATAGAAGAAGCGGCTGGGGTGTCTAAATATAAAGAACGGCGAAAAGAAACGGAAACTCGTATTCGCCATACATTAGAAAACTTAGAGCGTTTATCTGATGTGCGATCTGAGTTGGGCCTACAACTTAATAAGTTAGAGCAACAAGCTCAAACGGCTAAACAGTACACAGAACTAAAAGCCACAGAGCGGACATTAAAAAGCGAATTAGCGCTAATTCGCTACATGGCGTTAGAACAAAAAATGGCTGAAATACGCTCTTCCTGCGCAAAAGTGGATACCGAATACGAATCACTAAAAGCGCAATTACACCACGAAGAAGCTCAACTAGAAAAATTGATTACATTACAAACAACACGAAAAATGGAATTAGATGTTGTTCAAGAAAAGCTGTTTTCATTAGCAACCCAGGTGAACCGTGTAGAAGAAGCGGCTTTATTCAAAACAGAGAGAGTAGATCAGCTTAATACTAGCCTTAAACAACTCGATGAAAAACAATCTCATAGTCGTTCTTTATTCCAGCAAGCGAGTGAAAAGCTCAGTGCGGTTGATAAGCTTATTAATAACGCAGAGCCTGAACTAGCTCGTATTGAAGATGAGCATGAAGTCGCTTTATCAAAAAGAGATGCTGCTGAGTTTAGTTTCCAAGAATTTATGCAAGTCCGCCGGCTGGCTGACGCCAGTTATCATGACAAAAAAAGAGAAGCGCAGGAAAGACATAGCCAAATACAATCGACTACGTCTATGCAAACGCGCACACAACAGCGGATAAGAGAACTTAATGAGGAGCTGTCATTCATTCAAGGGGCTGAACTAGAAGAGCAAAATGATAGCCTTCAAAAAGAGCTTAATGATCTTAAATCGAAGCACCTAGAGTTAACTGAAACCCAATTACGTGCAAAACAAACCGAAGAGGCACTGAGGGTTAAAAGAAAAGAGCAAGAATCTCTTCGCAACACTATGTCTGACAAAATTAGAACGTTGAATGCAACCTTGTCAGGATTAGCCTCAATTGACAAAGATAGCGACAGAGAGCTGTTAGATTCAAACCTAACGCCGCTTTGGCAGCACTTAAAAGTAGAAAGTGGATATGAGTCACTTGTGGAATTAGTGCTATCTCACTATAGCTCGCCGTTACTAATGAACTGTGATGAAAATGAAATAGTAAATAAAACCTTACCCAAAGGGCGATTAGCTGTATTTAATCATAGCTTAGTGACGAACAAACCCACAGGAACCTTATCAACCAAAATAACCAGTAAGTCTGTTCCTTTTTGGTTCACTCAAATATATTTGGCTGACTCATTCGAAGATGCTTGCGATAAGCTTGATGAAATAGTTCAAAATGATTTAGCACAAAGCCATAGTGTTCTTACCTTAGATTGTGTTTGGTTGTCTCCTTATTGGAAGGTAGTGGGAGCACATGATAGCGCCACAGGGGCAATGGAACGCCAAGTTGAAATGTCGAAGTTAAAAGCGCAAATTGAACGTTTAAGCATTGAATTAAAAGCGCAAGAAAAGTCTGTTGAAAAGCTCATTGAACAAGAGCACGTTGCAATTGACGTTACTAGTCAAATCAGCGAAGAGCTTGAATCTATAGCGCTTAAAGTAACAGAAATAACTCAAAATCAGCATATCCTGACATTGCAGTTAAAGCAGAGAAATGAACGCCGCAATAAAATTGCTGACGATATTGAACAGCAAAATGAGTTGCTTGACCAAGAAATGTCGCAATTAACGTCACTCTCTGAGCAAGTCGAAAGCCTAGATAAGGAAATATTGGCATTAGAAATAAAACAGCAAGATGCTGAGACTAAAAGCGCAGTGCTACAAAAAAATATCGCGGACACGCGAACACAGTACGATGTGGTGATGCATAAAAAACACCAGTTAAACTTATCTCAGCAAACCAATTTGTCTCAGAGAGAAGCGCAACTAAACGAACAAATGCGTTTGCGGGAACAGTTAAAAGAGTACCAAGAGCAAATTGCCAATACGGTAAAAGACATGAATTTATTAAATGATTCTGAGTCTGACAATGGTGAAAAGTTACAAGGCTGGCTGCAAGAGAAAGGTGTGAAGGAAGAACAGAAAATACAGCTTCAACAGGCCATTTCACAACTCGATGGTGATATTTTAAAAGCTAAGGAAGGCATTCAAAATATACAAAATGCAATTGAAAAGAAAAGAAAAAATAGAGAGAAATTGCTTTTAGAGTTAGAGGGAGTAAAAGCAAGGACAACGACTATTTTAGAACAATTGAAATCCGAAAATAAGTCGGTAGAAGAAATACGTGAGACGATGCCCAAAGATGCGCATGAAAATATGTGGGTAGAAAATTTAGAAAGTGTCTCAGTAGCCATTGCCCAAATAGGCGCAGTTAACCTTGCTGCGATTGATGAATTTAAAACACAAGCTGAACGGAAAGCGCACCTTGATGAGCAAGATGAAGATCTCAATAATGCTCTGGATACCTTAAAAAGTGCGATACGTAAAATAGACAAAGAAACACGTAATCGTTTTGGTGAAACCTTTGAACAAGTTAATACTGATTTAAAATCACTGTTTCCCAAGGTGTTTGGGGGTGGTAGCGCGTACCTAGCGTTAACCGACGACGATTTATTGGAAACTGGGGTAACCATAATGGCAAGACCCCCAGGAAAGAAAAATAGTACAATTCACCTTTTAAGTGGTGGAGAAAAAGCACTGACCGCTTTATCATTAGTTTTCGCTATTTTCCGACTGAACCCTGCGCCGTTTTGTTTACTTGATGAAGTTGATGCACCGTTAGACGATGCAAATGTGGGAAGGTTTTGTAACCTAGTCTCCGAAATGTCACAATCGGTACAGTTCATTTATATAACGCATAATAAAATTGCGATGGAAATGGCGAATACATTAACTGGCGTTACTATGGCAGAACCTGGTGTCTCACGAATGGTTGCTGTAGACGTTGACGAAGCCGTATCAATGGCGCAAACCTAATTCACTAAATAATGGATAAAGAATGGAACTACGTTTAGCATTTTTTATAATTGGCACAATATCCATATTAGGGGTATTGATTCATGGTATTTGGAAAATGCGCCGCCAAGAAGAAATACCTGAACGAGATGACAATCAGCGAATAGAACCACTGAATACTGAAGAGTCTTCACTTAACGACGGTTTTGATGAGCTTGGTGTAGGTAATGTTCGTGTAATTTCTAGTGCAAATACTGAAGCTTATCCCGATGAAACGGAAAGCGAGAACGACTCTATTGAAATAGAAGACGAAATCAAGACGAGTGTTGACGACGAGGCCGAAACTCAGAGTTTAATGGGCGATGTACCTTCTATTTCGGATATAGATACTGTTGAGGATACAGAACCGGCATTTATAGAAAAAGAGCTAGAACCACCCATGTATGCAAGTGTGGTAACTCAACCTAAGCCACATATGACGAGTGTAGCAACTACTAAAGCTGAAGCCGATGATATTCCGGAGCCCCCTGAATTTTTGTTGAAAGAAGAAAAAAGTGAACCGGATTTCGGACTTTCAGCGACACCTGCAGCTCCGTCAACTGATGTTGATTCAAAAACTACAGCTAAAAAAGTCGTTAAACATAGAGCTGCGCCCAAAAGACGACAAGAGCCAAGCCTGGGTAAAGATCAAATGAACATTGATTTTGACGACTCATCACCTCAGTTAGGTGAAAGTGATAACGTAACGACCTCTAAACAACCAGAGGAAGTTCAAAGTGAAGTATTGGCCATTAATGTTCGCGCAGCAGAAGGCGAATCACTCAGTGGTGCGGCGTTGTTACCTTTATTATTAACTTTAGGGTTTAAATTTGGTGAACATGATATTTTCCACCGTCATGTAAACGCGAATGGCAAAGGGCCTGTTTTGTTTAGTTTAGCCAATATGGTTAAACCAGGTGTATTTGATATTGATAATTTAGAAACTTTTAGTACTCAGGGTATTTCTTTGTTTATGGTATTGCCCATAGAGGGAGACCCTCATCAAGTCTTTAATATGATGCATAATGCGGCGCGTAAAGTAGCAGATGAATTTAATGGGCAACTACTTGACGGTCGACGCTCAATCTTAACGAAACAGGGCATTCAACAATACGTTGAAAAAATAAGAGAATTTGAGCGTCAGCGTATTATTTCTAAAAGTACAATTTAGCCTCGTTTGTTAACCGTATAAAACCAACATGTACGTACGTGTTGGTTTTATTTCTGTTCGTACTATTCATATTCACAATTAAATCAATCGCTAGGGTGCGCTATAAAATGTGCACCTTATTGAACAAAGGTAAATCGTAGTGACTGACTCTTTATTAAATCAACAACAAGCAGCCGTTACTGAAAAGCTCGAACTCGACGTTAGCTTAGAAAAAATTGAAGTTTTGTTAGAGGCGGAAACCCACGACTCGGCAAATGACTTACTTGTCGTTTTACAAGTTGCTAATGCCTTGTACCGCGCGGGTATTCCGATTTTCGATGATCAAAAATACGATAATCTTAGTGCGAAACTTACTCAAATAGATCCTGAAAACCCGTTTTTAACCTCGGTTGAACCCGAAGTTCTTATTGATAGCAAAACCATCACATTACCTCAAAAAATGCTTTCTACCGATAAAGCCTATTCGTTTGAAGAAATTAAAAAATGGACAGAAAGGTTAGTTAAAGCAGGCCTCGAACTGGGTATAGACGCTTCTCAAATTGCGTTAAAGATCACGCCAAAACTAGATGGGTATGCAGCCTATGATGATGGAGAGATTTTATATACCAGAGGCGACGGTAATAAAGGGCAAGATATTACACGGGCATTTGAGAGAGGTTTACAAGTGGCTAAAGGCCTAGGGAAAGGATTAGGGCCCGGTGAAATTGTTATTAAGAAAAGCTACTTTGATGACGTTTTAAGTAGCAAATTCGAAAACTCAAGGAATATTCAGGCCGCCATTATTGCTGAAAAGAAAATAGACGAAGATATTCAAAAGGCCATCGATGATGGCGCCTGTGTTTTTTATCCTTTTTCCGGATTAGACAAGTGGACGGGCAGCATAGATGAATTGCTCTCGGATTTTGAGAACATTCTGGAGAAAATGTGGGATGTGGTCGATTACGACATAGACGGATTGATTATTGAAACCACCCACGAAGAAATTAAAGCCCATATGGGGGCCACAAGGAAATTTCACCGTTGGCAAATCGCCTTTAAAGTGAATCATGAGTCTGCTGAAGTCGAAGTGGTAAAAGTCACACCACAAACATCAAGAACAGGACGAATATCACCAGTGGCAGAGCTTGTGCCTACTAAGCTAAGTGGAGCAACATTGAGCCGTGCCACTGTGCATCACTACAATATGGTGAAAACCAATGGAGTAGGGCCTGGGGCGATTATAAAACTGGTTAGAAGTGGACTGGTTATACCTAAAATAGAGGCTGTGATTAAACCTGCAACAGCTGAGCTTCCAGAGCATTGTCCGAGTTGTAATGCGCATCTCATTTGGGAATCCGACCATTTAATGTGTCCGAACAAATCCGATTGCCCTGCGCAAAGTGAAAATACGCTGATCCACTTTTTTAAGACCCTTGGCAATGTAGATGGCTTTGGACCTAAGGTCATTGAAAAGCTAACTCAGTTAGGGGTTAAACACATCCACCATATTTACGCCCTACAAGACAGTAAGTTCGTGGGTTATGGCTTTGGTGAAAAGACAGCACAAAACCTAGCTGACCAGTTACGAGCAAGCCGCGAAATAGAAATAGAAGATTGGCGGTTTTTAGCTGCTTTTGGCGTTAGCCGGTTGGCTGGCGGAAACTGTGAAAAGCTATTACAACACCATACAATAACAGAGTTGTTTGGCCTTAGTGTTGAAGAAATGGTGAAAATTGACGGTTTCGCTCAGCTTAGTGCAGAGGCTATAGTGGAAGGCTTGGATAACATTAAAGAAGAGTTTTTTAAGGTCTATGACCTTGGTTTTAATTTAACTGCGACGCCTAAGGTTAGTGACATGGATAGTGCCAATTCAGCCATTGCAGGTAAGCTAATAGTTTTTACTGGGTCTATGACTCAAGGCTCTCGAAGTGATATGGAAAAAGAGGCGAAATCTCTTGGCGCTAAAGTGGGTAAGTCGGTATCGGGTAAAACCGATTATCTAGTGACGGGTGATAAAGTGGGTGAAAATAAAATTAACGCAGCAAGAGACAAAGGTGTAACCGTTATTTCCGAAAATGAATATTTTGCCTTGTTGTCATAGAAGAAGTAACCCAAAATCAGGTTAAATAGCGTTAACTCGTTATTTTTTCAGAATGAGTTACATCCGACTACTGATTTTCTTGTGCTATATTATTACATTGTGACTTTGTAATAGTATTTTAAAGCCTATGAAAGTAAGTAGAAAACTCGGTGTGTCGAGTTGCCTGTTTCTTTTTTGTATTCTTCTCAGTACGAAACTGCATGGAAAAGGCACGCTAACTATTACCCAAAGTGATACATCTTGGTATATGCAGCTAAATATGCCTGTATTAGATTTGTTTAATATGGACACAATACCAAGATCGCAAAAACTAAAGGCGCATATAAAGTCGAGCCTGCTATTACTTAATAATTCTTCTGCGGTTGTCTCAATACCTGAGCAATGTAATATGACTAAGCTAAATGTACTTATTCCTAAAGAGTATCAATTTAGTAGTGAGTATGGCGCTAAACAACACCTAAGGGATATCTACGCTCTTAATGATATAGCGTATGTTAATGAAAACACAGATGTAGAAATTACATTAATGTTTAGTTGTGCTGATGAAATAAATCAGCTTGATTTAACGTTATTTGATACATTCTTGGGGTTTTACACTGTTGATGTAGATTGGAAAGTTAATTTGGGTAACGGGAAAGCAGAGCTTTCTGCGTCTAGCACGACTGTTTATTTTTCTAACAAGAAAATGTTAAAAAGTTGAATGGTTTACTTCTTTCTTATTTCACGTCTGTGTTGCCACGATTTTTTGACTGCATAACGCCATACTGCATTTAACCCATAGTATCCCATCAAACCAAAAGTCACTGAGCAAATAGCACAGCCCACAAGTAAAGCTGGGCCAACTGAGCTTGCGCTATCGAGTAACCATGACCAACTTAATTCAAAGGCAAATTCGCTTGGTTTGGTCCCAAGTACAGTAGCGCCTAATTTGTAGGCTCCGTAGAATATGGGGGGCATAGTAAAAGGGTTTGTGATCCAAACGGTTGCAACCGACAAAGGCAAATTTGCTTTTGAAGAAATGGCTGCAGAAGCGGATAAACACATTTGAAATGGTACTGGCCAAAAAGCAAAGAAAAGTCCAATTCCAAACGCACCAGAAGCTGAACGGCGGTTCAAATGCCACAAATTTGGCTCATGGAGTAATGAGCCAAAAATTTTTAAGGCTTTGTTGTTCACAATCGATTTGTGATCGGGCAATAAACGTCGAATAAACTTTTTAGGCATGTTCACTCATACAAACAAGATTAAGTGTGGTTTCAATGGGAAATGCATTATGGATGATAGCATTTGGGTTCACTTTAGCATCACTAAGCGCACAGTTTTGGCCTTTTTTACCTACTGCGTTCCATTGCTTACTGCTATTAATCACAATATTGCTACTCATTGTACTATTCCCTAAAAACAATTACAGCCGGAGTTTCCTAGGTATTTTACTTGGCGTACTTTGGATGGCGAGTGTAGGGCATAGCTACTACTCATGGCAACTACCAAAAGAAAAAATTAAGAAAAACGTAATAATTGAAGCCAGTATTGTAGACGATAAATACGCAGAAGATATTCACAAATTCATTCTCGACGTGAGCGTGTTTGACGAAAAGCCGGTGAGTTTTTATGCAAAGGTCAACGGTTATTACCTTTATCAACGATTTGAAAAAGGGCAAAAAGTGAGACTTTGCGTACGTTTAAGCCCCGCTCACGGATTACAAAACCCCTTTGCGTTTGATTACTGGCGTTGGCTTGTGAGTAAAAACATTCAAGCGACGGGATACATTGTTAAATGCGACGACAACGAACTTTTAATTCCTACCACAAACCTTAGTTATCGTATTCGTCATAGGTTAGCTCAAGGAACACCGCAGGGAGAAAAGTGGCTTAACGCAATATTATTGGCAGATAGAAGTAAATTAAATGAGGCGGATTGGGCCTTGTTGCAAAAAACAGGTGTGGCTCATTTATTTACTTTATCTGGGCTACATATGGCTGTGGTGTATATGCTGTGTCTTTGGCTTTCAAAGTGGCTTTTTTTTACCTTTAGAAGGTTGGTTCGGTGGGAGAGTGGTGTTCTTCTTGCCAATGCGCCTCAGTTATTGGCACTGCTTTTCGCTTGGGGTTTTGTAAGTTTGTGTGGCTTTCCATTAACACTGGTGAGAGCTGCAATTGCACTGAGTTTATATGTTGTTATTGTTCTGAGAAATCATTCGATGCAAGCAAACCAAGGAGCCTTACTTGTATTAGCTGGGTGCCTGTTCGTTTTCCCCTTATCGTCTTTGGGGATTAGCCTATATTTAAGCTTTTTTGCCGTATTCATACTGCTATTACTTATTTGGCGTTTTCAGGGCCCTGCGCATACGTTTTGGCAAAAGTGTCTGAACCTAGTTCGGCTTCAGTTTTTTCTTAGTGGGTTTATGATGTTGGCGACGGGGAGTGTTTTTCAATCACTGCATTGGGCTAGTTTTTTAATTAACCTATTCGCAATCCCTTTTGTTTCGTTTGTCGTTGTTCCCCTTGGGTGTATTACGTTATTGATGCTGATGTCATTCCCTTCACTGGGAAACACGTTAGCGGATATGCTGGGTGCTATGCTGCATCAATTTATGATGCTTTTAGATTCAGTGCCAACGTTATCAAATTCAATCGTGACGTTTAGCGGGGTATGGTTAGCACTATTGTTTCTGCTGGTTGTATTAATGATACCGGGCATTCGATATCGCATTCACGGTCTGCTATTTGTGTGTTTAAGCATTGGACTTAGTCTTTTTTCTTTATCATCGTCAGATAAATGGCAAGTTAAAGTGTTTGATGTGGGGCAAGGTAGTTCAATGCTTATTCAATCAGGTAAACAAGCCATGTTAGTGGATACTGGGCCTTCTTACCGAAATAGAAACAGCGCGGCGGAAACCATTATTTCGCCTTTTTTAACTGCTCATAAACTTACAAAAAATACCCTTGGTGTATTAACCCATCTAGACAATGACCATGCTGGCGGGAGAGGTTTTTTATCGGACAATCGCATTGTCCAGCGCTGGCTTTCTCCTTACGAGGGGTGTGTGAAAGGGGCACATTGGAAAGTAGGGAAACTGGATGTGAAGGTACTTTGGCCAAGTGAAAACGATGTAAAAAACAACACTCTTTCAGAAAATAACTTGTCTTGTGTCATGCATATAACTGATGGAAACATTAGTGTGTTAATTCCTGGTGATATTGAAAAAGCAGCGGAAAACCAATTGCTCAGCAGTGATGTGGATTTACACGCAGATATCCTTATTGCGCCTCACCACGGCAGTAAAACATCATCTACTGCCCCTTGGGTTAACGCTGTATCGCCCCAATATGTTGTCTTTACAAACGGTTACCTAAATCGCTGGGGGTTTCCTCATCAAGAGGTTGTTCGTCGGTATAGAAACATCGATAGCGTTATTTACACCACAGCAGAAGATGGTTTTATTCAGTTTTCTATGTCTGATACAACCGATGATAATAAAAAGATTGATGTAGAAACTTGGTTTGATGATATGAATCAGCGCTGGTATAAGTCGCGATAATGGCTTTCATTAGGTACACTATAGGCATCTGGATAAGTAATTGTATTTATGCAAACGAAAAACATTAACGCGAAAGAAAATCACACACGTCGATTTGTTGGGTACCTCAAACCGTACAAATTACTTTTCGTCTTTGCCATTATTGGAATGGTGGGCTATTCCGCTTTAGACACCTTTGTTATCGCACAATTAAAACCTATTATCGACGATTCGCTAGCAAACGAAGACTATGGTTATCTGCGCTTAGCTGCGTATGCGATTGTGCCTTTATTTATTTTGCGAGGCGTTTTTAATTTTATGGGAACTTACACATTGAAATGGGTGGGGTCTCAAGTTGTTATGCAAATGCGCCAGCAGTTGTTTGAAAAATACATTCATTTACCGGTTTCATTTCACGACAGAAACCCTGTGGGCAGTTTAATCAGCAAAGTAACCTATGACACTGAACAGGTGGCTAATGCTGCAGGGCGAGCCATTCTCATTGTAGTCAGAGATGGCGCACTGGTTATCGGCTTACTGGTTGCCATGTTTTATTATTCTTGGCAATTATCTGCAATTTTCCTGTTAATAGGGCCTGTTGTTGGGGTAATTGTGTCGGTAGTGGGAAAACGCTTTCGCAGCGTGAGTAAAACCATACAAAAAGCGATGGGTAACTTAACGTCATCAGTGGAACAAACCGTAAAAGGCCACAAAGAAGTATTAATGTTTGGTGGCCAAGAATATGAAAAGCAACGGTTTAAAAATAAGAATAACCACAACCGTCAGCAAACCATGAAACTCAGTGTTACACAGATTTTAAGCGTGTCGTCTATTCAAATTATTGCCTCGGTTGCGCTGGCGTCGGTATTGTTTATTGCTAGTACCCCGAGCATGGCAGAGCAGCTCACCGCGGGTATTTTTATCAATGTAGTTATTTGCATGGTGATGTTGCTTAAGCCATTAAAGCAGTTAACGACGGTAAATAGCGAAATACAAAAAGGTCTAGCAGCATGCGGTAGTCTTTTCGATATTCTCGATCAAGAATCGGAAGTGGATGCGGGCACCACTGAAACCACAAGAACAAAAGGCGAAGTGTGTTTTAATCAAGTGGGATTTTCTTATCCTGATAGTGTGGATCTTGCTCTAGATAATGTTTCCTTTAACGTGAAAGCCGGACAAACTATTGCCCTTGTGGGTAAGTCAGGCAGTGGTAAGTCGACTATCTCGTCTTTATTAACCCGATTTTACGTCCCTCAGCAAGGCGAAATAAGTATTGATGGCGTAAATATCAATGCATATACACTGCGTAATTTACGAAGCCAATTTGCCTTGGTGTCTCAACAAGTTATTCTTTTTAACGACTCCATTGCGAATAATATTGCCTACGGCGCCAAAGATAAGGTTACCCGAAAGCAAATTGAAGAAGCGGCACGCCGTGCACATGTAACTGAATTTGCCGATGCCTATCTAGATGGGCTTGATACACTGGTAGGTGAGAACGGTTCTGCACTATCAGGTGGTCAGCGACAACGTATTGCCATTGCAAGAGCGCTATTGCTTGATGCACCTATTTTGATATTAGATGAAGCCACCTCTGCATTAGACACTGAGTCTGAGCGTTATATTCAAGAGGCGTTAGAAGAACTACAAAAGCGCAGTACTAGCATTGTTGTGGCTCACAGATTATCAACCATAGAATCTGCCGATGTCATCTTGGTTATTGACCAAGGCCAAATTGTAGAACAAGGCTCTCACAGCACATTATTAGCGAAAAAAGGCGTGTATGCCCAGCTTCATGCTTTGCAGTTTGGTGAATAGTGCACAGTTTTATATACCAATGTTGGTTCAACAAGCATCCGCTGCGTTGGTTGCTATTGCCTTTGACGCTATTGTTTTTTCTGCTTTCTTCTTTTAGAAAATTATTGTTTAGCTCAGGGGTAAAAAAAGCATCTCATCCTGGCGTACCCGTTGTTGTGGTGGGGAATATTTCTGTGGGCGGAAATGGCAAAACACCGCTGGTGCTTAAAACCATTGAATGGTTGATAGAGCTGGGTTACAAACCAGGTATTTTAAGTCGTGGATATGGTGGTACGTGTGAAAACTTCCCTCATAAGGTAACAGAGCAAGACACTGCTTCTTTGGTCGGTGATGAGCCAAAATTAATGTCATTACGGAATTTATGCCCAGTCATCATTGATCCTAAAAGGGCAAGAGGAGCAAAGGCGTTAGCCGATGTTGGTTGTAATGTGATCGTGTGTGATGATGGCCTCCAGCACTATGGGTTAAAGCGTGATATTGAATGGGTGGTGATGGACAATCGCGGTGTTGGCAATGGGTGGCTTCTTCCTATGGGGCCTTTACGAGAATTGGCAGGGCGCTTAAAACACGTTGATGCTGTAATTCATAACGGCGACAACCCTTATGTTGAAAATGCCTATTCAATGTCGCTTGCGACAACGCGATTTGTGAATATTGTTGATACCAATATCACTCGTTCAATTGAAGAGTTTGTTTCTGGCGCTAAACAAGAAAAATTGCAAGCAATGGCGGGAATAGGCGCGCCACAACGGTTTTTTGATACCTTATCAAGCATAGGCTTGAACGACATTGAAACCCATGAATTTATCGATCATCATGTATACACTAAATCCGATATTCCTTCGGGAGTGACGGTAATGACAGAAAAAGACGCAGTGAAATGTAAGCCTTTTGCGCATTCGAATTGTTGGTATCTGGAAGTAGACGCTAAGCTACCCAGAGCATTAAAAGAAAACTTAGCTATTAAACTCAGAGATTGTTATGGCGTTTGACCCTAAATTACTCGACATTTTAGCTTGCCCAGTATGTAAAGGTAAGCTGGTTCTTTCCGCAAACAAAGACGCGCTAATTTCTCGCGCTGAGCGGTTAAGTTATCCAATCAGAGACGGCATTCCCGTGTTGTTAGAATCGGAAGCAACCAGTTTATCCAGTGAAGAATTAAAGGCCATCGAGTGAGTAAGCAAAGTCCTTTTACCGTTGTAATACCTGCGCGTTTTGGCTCCACCCGTTTTCCGGGAAAGGTATTGGTTGATATTCACGGCAAACCGATGATCCAGCACGTTGTAGAGCGAGCACTTGAATCGGGGGCTGAAAGCGTTATTGTTGCTACAGATAACCCTGATGTTGCTAACGCCGTAGCGGGTTTATGTCAGGTAGTAATGACAAGTCCAGATCACGAATCCGGTACCGAGCGTATTGCCGAAGTCGTTGTGAAGGCTGAATTGCCCGAAGACACGATTATCGTAAACGTACAAGGCGATGAGCCTTTTGTTCCTGCAAAAAATATTAAACAAGTGGCGCAATTACTTTCTGACTCAGAAGGGCATATGGCCACATTGTGTGCGCCTTTGGATAACCGTGAAGAGGCAGTGAACCCCAATGCAGTAAAAGTGGTGGCGAACCAAAAACGCCATGCCTTATACTTTTCAAGAGCAACGATACCCTTTGAACGACAAGCTCTGTTGGACGATATTAGCGACCCAAGTAAAGCTGATTTAACCCTATTACGTCGACATATTGGAATTTACGCGTATTCAGTGAAATATATTAAGCAATATGTTGCCTATACGCCTTCGCCTATAGAAAAAATAGAGTCTTTAGAACAACTGCGCTCGCTATGGTATGGCGACACCATTGTTGTTGATGATGCGGTTGCGCCGCCGCCGTCAGGTATAGATACACCTGACGATTTAACACGACTGTTGGAACAACTAAGGTTAAAATAAAGTATTCACTAATACCGCAATGGCGTAGGCAAGGAGTGCGTACGCTATATAAACTCCCCAGGCTAATCGACTACTGCCTGTTTCACCTTTAATAATGGCTACCGTTGCTACGCATTGAAGAGCAACAACATAAAACAGCACCAAGCCTAAACCTGCGCCTAGGGTTAACCCGTCCGCTTGCACTCGGTTGGCTAAGCCAGCGACGTCGTCTTCGGCATTGTCCATATTGAACATGGTTCCCAATGCGCCTACAAACACTTCTCTAGCTAAGAATGACACAAGTATGGCGATACCATAACGCCAATCTAGCCCCATAGGTGTAAAGATAGGCTCAAAGAATTGACCAATAACGCTTAGCCATGAATTTTCTAATGTGCTGTTAAGTGGAAAATAACCTAATACCCAAATGGCTACGGAAACCCAGAAAATAATAGGGGCTGCTTTTACAATAAACTGCTTTGCACTGTTTATCACGCGTTGGAAGAGAGGTTTCCAATGAGGGAGCCGATAAGTAGGTAATTCAAGAATAAAAGGCATATCGGTCTGCTCAAAATCTTTTGGCAAAAAGCGATTCAATAATTGGCTTACCAGTAGCGCCATAACAATACCCATAAAATACAAAGCGAAAAATGCAGCGCCTTGTAAATTAAATATTCCTAAAAAGCTTTGGTTCGCAGGAACTAATACGGCAATCAGCAAGGCATAAACTGGCAGTCGTGCAGAACACGACATCAGAGGAATAGTTAACATTGTAATTAAGCGCTTATGGGGAGATTCGATAGTGCGAGCCGCCATAATGGCGGGTATCGCGCAAGCATGACCGGAAAGGTAGGGAATAAAGCTACGGCCAGACAAACCAAAAAAGCTCAAAGGGCGGTGACACATCAATGCAGCGCGGGCTAAATAGCCGCTGTCTTCCAAAATGCCAATAATAAGGGTTAACACCATAATTTGGGGAACAAAGACTAAAAATGAGCCTAAGCCTGCAAAAATTGCGTCACTGAGGAAGTCAGACACAATCCCCTTGGGTAAATAGTGGGTGACCAATTGAGCCACAAAGCCAATACCGTTTTCAACGCCGTCCATTAAAGGCGTCGCCAAAGTAAATATGCTTTGAAACAACACAAACATCACTGCAATAAAGGCTAAACCACCAAACCAAGAATTCAACATGAAGCTGTCTATGCGGTTTTGATCTCGAAGGATGACATCTTTTTGTAAACCGAAACGTTTGTTAAGGTTTTTACTTTGTTCTATTACTGACTTATCAGATATCGCGAGTTCATCAATTTTAGACGAACTTGGATTGGCGGCAATGCCTAACATAGCCGTTTTAAATTCGTGTATCCCTTCGAGGGTGCGAGCGGATATGCCTAATACTGGACTACCCAAGGCTACAGATAGTGCGTTAACGTCAATGGATTCGCCAATGCGAGTGAGTTCATCAATAAAGTTAAGGGCAAATAACAGGGTTTTGTCGTGCTGTAACGCAAGCTTTTGAACTTGTAACCCCATGACTAAGCTGCGCTCTAGTCGAGTGGCATCTAATACACAAACCACAAGGCGGGTATTTTCATCTGACATTGCTCGGCTAATTTCATCAATAGCGACATATTCGTCTTTGCTCATGCCTTTTAATGAATAGGTACCAGGCATGTCGAGTACATTGAATTCGTTGCAACGGCCTCGTTTTATTTCAACGGTGACACCAGGGTAATTAGCAACGTGTTGGCGCATTCCTGTAAGCTGATTAAACAGCAGACTTTTACCTGAATTAGGTTTACCCACTAACAGAATATTTGACGACGACAAGGGTTAATCCTTAATGACAGATACGGAGATATTGGACGCAAGATTGTGTTCGATAGCAAACACACTATCACCTAATTGAATGACAATAGGGCCACCCATAGGACCGCGCTTAACGCACAATACTGGGTTGTTAATATCTAGGCCCATTTCATGTAAACGGTGAATAACCTCATCATTGATTGAGGAACTCATTGCAGTAATTAAAGCGTGTTGATTTTTTTGTAAATCCCAAAGTTTCATTACCAATTACTCGTCTTCGCTTAACACAGCCCAAGTATCGTGTTCATCGGCATGTATGATTTCAGCCCAGACTCGTTCGCCTACATTCACGTCGTGAACACCGTTTAAATGAACAACGCCGTCTACTTCAGGTGCGTCTGCGAAGCAACGCCCTACGGCACCTTCTGATGTGACTTCATCAATAACCACAAGGTACTCTTTTCCAATTCTGGCTTGTAGGCGGGCTGCGCTAATTTCAGACTGTACTTGCATAAACTTGGCAAGGCGAGCTTGTTTAATATCTTCATCTATTGGGCTTGGTAAATCGTTTGCTTTAGCTCCTTCAACGGGAGAGTAGGCAAAGCATCCTGCGCGGTCAATTTGTGCTTCTTTTATAAAGGTCAGTAGTTCTTCGAACTCTTCTTCAGTTTCACCAGGGAAGCCCACAATAAATGTCGAGCGGATGATTAATTCTGGACATATTTCTCGCCATTTTTTAATGCGATCCAATACGCGTTCAGCACTGCCAGGGCGCTTCATTAAGCGCAAAATACGCTTACTGGCATGTTGAAAGGGAATGTCTAAATAGGGTAATACTTTCCCTTCATTCATTAACGGAATAAGGTCGTCTACATGAGGGTAGGGGTACACATAATGCAGTCGAACCCACATATCCATACCACCGAGCTTTTCACACAATTGTTGCATGTGGGCTTTTACGGGCATACCTTGCCAAAATCCAGTGCGGTGTTTTACATCAACGCCATAGGCACTGGTATCTTGCGATATAACAAGTAGTTCATTTACTCCGGCCTTTTTTAACCGTTCAGCTTCATCCAGAATATCGCCTACCGGGCGGCTGACTAAATCACCGCGCATTGAAGGGATGATGCAAAACGTGCATCTGTGGTTACATCCTTCGGAAATTTTTAAATAAGCGTAATGCCGTGGGGTAAGTTTAACGCCGTGGTTAGGAATTAAATCGGCAAAAGGGTTATGTTCAGGTTTTGGCAGGTGATCGTGTACTTGATTCACTACGGTTTCATATGCATGAGGACCCGTAATCGCCAACACATTCGGGTGAATTTCACGAATATCGTCTTCTTTTACACCCAAACAGCCAGTAACAATGACTTTGCCGTTTTCTTTTAACGCTTCGCCTATGGTATCGAGAGATTCTTCAACGGCGGCATCAATAAACCCACAGGTATTAACAATAACCAAATCAGCATCGTTATAGGTGGGCACTACCTCGTAACCTTCTGTTCTTAATTGAGTAAGAATACGCTCAGAATCCACAAGGTTTTTAGGGCAGCCCAAACTTACAAAGCCTATACGAGAGCCTCCAGCTTGACCGTTTTTAGCAGCACTTGCTTGTTCCTCGATGACCTTTTTAGGGGTATCCATCGTGGTTGTCTGTTTAGGGTCAAATTGGTTTACTGTCATGCTATGCCTTGATTTTTAGGGCGATAATTTTTAGGCACGCAGTATACAGGGTATTTGCTGTTTTATCACTCTTATCGCCAATACAGTAAGCCGATAATAACTAGCATCAGTAAAAACGACACAGTTTGCCAAAATACAACGGGATTGCGTTCCATTATGGGGGCGCGGGTTCTGGCTAAAAACGTTTTGTTGGGTTGGCGTAGGTCGTAAACAAATTCGCTTAAATACTCATAGCGTTTTAGTGGTTCTGGGTGAAGGGCTTTACGCAGTGCAAAATCGACCCATTCAGGGATAGGTAAATCGTCGTGTAATACTGAACGGTATTTCAATCTTTTTTGTTGTGAACGGGTATGTGTTCGCGCAATTTCGTTTCCGTAGGGCAGTTTGCCACACAGCATTTGATAAGCGATAACCGCAAGAGAAAATTGATCAGACTCTGGGGTGCCATATTCACCTAGGAAGTACTCAGGTGCTGTAAATTGTGCGGTTCCAAGAATCGCGGGGCTAGGTGGAGTTGCGTGTATTTCATCTATACCCGCTACACGCACTGCGCCAAAGTCGATTATTTTTACTGTGCCTGTATTATCGATCATGATGTTTTCAGGCCGTAAATCTTGATGCAGCATTTCCTTTTTATGCAGTGCCAATAAGCCTTTTGCTATTTGTTCTATGATGTCCCTAACGACTTCTAGTTTTGGCGATGGGTTGTCGGTCATCCACTGTGATAAGGTTTGGCCTTCAATGTATTCAGTGGCGATATAAAAATAAGCCCGTTTTCGATTTGCTAAACAAGGTTTTAATAAGTTTGCGCTGTTGACTCTTCGCGCTATCCATTCTTCTAATAAAAATCGTTCTCTTGCCGCAGAATCTTCTTTTAATTCAGCAGCCAGTGTTTTCAGTACAACACTTTCGCCAGTTTCTTTGTCGGTAGCTAAAAACACATGGCTACGGGCACTTTTATAGAGTTTACGTTCAATGACATAGCCGTCGAACTCCATTCTTGCTTCTAAAGAAGGCGGAAGGGGTAACTCTGACATGTCTTCGTGTAAATCAACCGAGTTGTCGTCACTGAGTGTATCTACCTTGAGTATCTGAACAGTAAGATTGTCTGCGCTGCCGTTTTTATAGGCTATTTCGGTTAGCATACGAGCACAGGTGTTTAGATCATCACCGTGATTATTGAGGACTTGTGTAACATCGTCTGCAGAAACTTCTTCATATACTCCGTCGGTCATTAATAGAAAATGATCGCCATCTTGCAAAGACATGGTGGTGTAATCAATTTTCAATTCTTCGCGCATACCAATAGCGCGACTTAAATAAGATTCTTGGCTTGAAACATAAGTACGATGCTCTTTTGTCAGAACATTAGGCTTTTGGTCT
Organism: Alteromonas sp. 5E99-2; assembly: GCF_017368475.1. GTDB lineage: Bacteria > Pseudomonadota > Gammaproteobacteria > Enterobacterales > Alteromonadaceae > Alteromonas_F. Next base: position 15,788 of record NZ_JAFNJE010000006.1, on the reverse strand, counting down.
CGTATATGAACGATACGAGAATCGCCTATATGAAAAAGGTGGGCTTTCGCTCCTTTAATTATTAGGCCGGAGAAAGTGCATACATAGCCTTTTTCAATGTTGTATTTAAAGTCACTTCGTTTAGTTTGCGCGTAAAGCCAAGAATTCATTGCGTTAAGAACGCAATTTCCTGCATTTTCTACGCTCCATGACTCAGGTGTACTGTAGTATTCATCGATGAAAGCAGATACCGCGGTTTTGCTTGCTTCTTGGCTAACATTGCTACTGCTAATTCCATCAGCAAGTGAGATGGCAATGCCCTTAGTGCTTAGGAAGGGATCGTTAGGTACATGATATCTACAGGCATCTTGATTGATTTTTTTTCTGCCTTTTTGGCTATATTGCCCAATGATTACTTTAGGTAGTTCAGTCATGATATCAACGGATAAAAAAAGAGCCCTAAGTATTGACTACTAGGGCTCGGTTGTCTTTAGCTTTTTACTTTAAATGTAAAAATTATAGTGTACGTTCGCTCTTAGTACGAACGTGAGTCCAATAAATCGGCAGGCCTACAAGCAAGAATCCGCCAGCAAGGTTACCTAATGCAGTTGGGATCTCGTTCCAAAGTAGGTAATCAAACACAGTGAAGTCACCACCCATGATCATTGAGAATGGGAACAAGAACATGTTTACAATTGAATGTTCAAAAGCCATGTAGAAGAACAACATTACTGGCATCCACATCGCGGCCATTTTCGCACCAGCAGACGTAGAAATCATCGCGCCAACAACACCCATAGATACCATCCAGTTACATAGCATGCCACGAATGAAAATTGTGAACCAACCCAAAACACCTTGTTCTTTATAACCAAGCGTACGAGATTCACCGATAGTACTTACTTTAGCAGCAACGGCACCACCATCAATTTGGTAGCCATAGGTCAATATGAATGAAGCAAAGAATGCAACAGTTAACGCGCCTGCAAAGTTACCTACGAATACAAGTCCCCAGTTACGGAAGAGTTGACCTACGGTGCATCCTCTGCGCTTATCTAAAAGTGCAAGTGGAACAAGCGTAAACACACCGGTAAGTAAATCGAATTTCATCAAGTACAGCATGATGAAACCAACAGGGAACAAGAGTGCTCCTATGAGAGGGTTACCGGTTTTTGTGATTATTGTGATAGCAAAAAACGCTGCAAGTGCGAGGATTGCTCCAGCCATGAACGCTCTTATAATAGTGTCTTGGGTAGACATAAATACTTTTTGCTCACCCGAATCGACCATTTTTGTGGCAAACTCGCTGGGTTCTAAATACGCCATTCAATTGCTCCTTTATTATTGTGAAATTGTTAGCGGGTATAAATTGATAAATATATGAATAAACGGGATTTCGTTTATTCACAATAGGGGTAATTGCAAATGAGGTGCCAATGTAAAAAATTGGGAAAGTATATATTTATATTCACTATGTATTCTCATCTAACCTAGATGAGGCCCCGTATGAATAAATTTTGTTACATTTAATAAAAGCCTGTAAAAACCATGTTGCTAGTAGGGGCTTTAGACGTAAAATATTCATTTCTGCACAATTGGTGCTTAACTGCCCTTTTTTGGTGCGCTTTAATTATGCGTAAATAGTGAATAAAAAGTCATGAGGAAAATAAAAAATGAATAAAATAAAATGGCTCTATAAGCGTTTTAATGAACTAACTAATTTAGAGCTTTATGCATTATTAAGGCTGCGCTCAGAGATTTTTGTGGTAGAGCAAAACTGTGTGTATGCAGATATAGATAACAAAGATACAAGTAGTGAGGTTATTCATATACTGGCATATACCGTTAACGGCGGGGAACTTGTTGCTTGCGCCAGATGCCTACCGCCAGGTGTTTCTTATAATGGGGCTAGCATTGGGCGAGTTGCGGTGCATCAATCTTGTAGAGGCGAAGGTATTGCGCGAACGCTTATGAATAATGCAATTCGAACCTGCCAAGAACAGTGGTCAAAAAAAGATATAGAAATAGGAGCACAGCTTTACTTAAAGCCTTTTTATGAATCTGTTGGCTTTAAACAAACTACCAAGCCTTATGATGAAGATGGCATCATGCACTTAGATATGAAATTGGAGGTATTGACGTAATTTCTAATTATCTAGGTTGCGATTGATGGTCGGGTTGCAGTATACTACGGTACATTAAAGCGCGGGCTCCCTTCGGTTTCTGTTAAGAGAAGTTATTCGGACAGTAACGCGCTAGTTGGTGCACGGGTCATCGATGATATTACAGATTTTGATTCTAAAGCTCCGTATGTCGGAGCTTTTTTGTTATTTTTGGTTGTATTTCGAGTCCTTACGTAATGGGCGATTCGCCCTTTTTTTGTTTTTGGAGAACCTGTTTGTCAAGGCTTGAACAAACATTAACTGAAATGCTTGCCCCCGCGGTAGAAGCACTTGGTTTTGAAATGGTCGGTATTGAGTTCGTAAGAGCTGGTAAGCACAGTACGCTGCGTGTGTATATTGATCATGAAAATGGGATTGAAGTAGACGATTGCGCAGATGCTAGCCATCAAGTAAGCGCAATTTTGGATGTTGAAGACCCAATTAATACAGAATACAACCTGGAAGTTTCGTCTCCAGGCATGGACAGACCTTTGTTCACGGAAGCACATTATCAACGTTTTGTTGGTGAAGTGGTTTCGGTTCGTTTATCTGTTCCCATGGATAATAGACGGAATTTTAAAGGAACATTAACGACAGTTGAAAATGGACAGATCAATGTCAATGTTGACGGAGAATCTTTCTTACTTGCTGTATCTAATATAGAAAAAGGTAATCTCGTTCCCACGTTTGACTAGGAACGCAAGGCGCTCTCGTAGTAAGAGCAACGTGTGAGGCAAATATGAATAAAGAAATACTGTTAGTAGCAGAAGCGGTTTCCAATGAAAAACAAGTGCCTAGAGAAAAGATTTTTGAAGCACTGGAATTTGCATTGGCAAGTGCCACTAAGAAAAAAAATGAAGGCGAAATTGAAGTCCGTGTATGTATTGATCGCGAAACTGGAGATTTCGATACATTCCGTCGTTGGTTAGTTATTGAAGACGACCAGGAACAAGAAAATCCTTTCGCGGAAATGACAATTTCTGCTGCACAAATTGACGAGCCGGACATTCAACTTGGCGATTTTGTAGAAGAACAAATTGAATCGGTTACGTTCGATAGAATTACAACGCAAACTGCTAAACAAGTTATCGTTCAGAAAGTCCGTGAAGCAGAACGCGCTCAAATGGTTGCTGAATACCAAGATAGAGTGGGCGAGCTTGTTACCGGTACGGTTAAGAAAGTAAACCGTGACAACATTATTATTGATTTAGGTAATAACGCTGAAGGTGTTATTTTCCGCGATGATATGTTGCCAAGAGAAACCTTCAGACCAGGCGATAGAGTACGTGGTTTACTTTACGTTATTCGTCCAGAAGCGAGAGGCGCACAGCTGTTTATTAGCCGTGCTCATCCTGACATGTTGGTTGAGCTTTTCCGTTTGGAAGTACCTGAAATTGCAGAAGAAACATTAGAAATTAAATCAGCCGCACGGGATCCTGGTTCAAGAGCGAAAATCGCCGTTAAAACTAACGACAAACGCCTAGACCCTGTTGGAGCCTGTGTTGGTATGCGTGGCTCACGAGTGCAAGCTGTATCTGGTGAGCTTGGCGGCGAGCGTGTTGATATCGTACTGTGGGATGAGAATCCTGCACAATTCGTTATTAATGCAATGGCGCCAGCTGAAGTTGCATCTATTGTTGTTGATGAAGACAGCAATACTATGGATGTAGCGGTTGAAGCGGATAACCTTGCTCAAGCCATAGGCCGCAGTGGTCAAAACGTACGCCTTGCTAGTCAGCTTTCTGGCTGGGAACTGAACGTAATGACAGTGGCTGACTTGAATACCAAACATCAAGAAGAAAACGCGAAAGTGATTGGCGTTTTTGTTACAGGGTTAGAGATAGACGAAGACTTTGCATCTATTTTAGTGGACGAAGGTTTTACAACACTAGAAGAGATTGCATATGTTCCGGCAGCGGAACTTCTTACCATTGACGGTTTAGACGAAGATACTGTTGAAGAACTTCGAAACAGAGCTCGCGCTGCATTGACTACAAAAGCATTGGCAACTGAAGAATCATTAGAAGCTTCAGAGCCTGAAGAAGCGTTACTTAACCTAGAAGGTATGGAACGTCACGTTGCTTATGTACTAGCGAGTAGAGGAATAGCTGATCTTGAAGCACTTGCAGAGCAAGGTACCGATGAAATCAGCGACATTGAAGAACTAGACGAGAAAAAAGCGGGAGAGCTAATTATGGCTGCTCGTAACATCGTTTGGTTCAGTGAAGAAGAATAGTAGAGCGGGGGATAAACGCGCAATGGCAGAAGTATCGATCGAAAAGCTTGCCGCTGATATTGGCACAACGGTTGACCGCCTGGTGTCCCAGTTCGTGGATGCTGGTATCAAAAAGAATGCCGGTGAAAATGTAACTGAAGACGAAAAAAGGCAGTTGCTTGACCATTTGAGTAAACAACATGGTAGCACTGGCTCAGAAGCTCCGAAGCGTATGACGCTTAAGCGTAAAACAACAAGTACGTTGAGCGTAGGTAAGTCGAAAGAAGTGAAAGTTGAAGTACGCAAAAAACGCACTTACGTGAAGCGCACCGATGTAGAAGAGCAAAAGCTTGCTGAAGAAGAAGCAAAGCGCAAAGAAGAAGAAGCGCGTTTGCTACGTGAGGAAGAAGAGCGTAAACAAGCAGAAGCTAAACGAGAAGCAGAAGAAAAAGCGAAAAAAGCCGCTGAAGCTAAAAAACAAGCTGAAGCTGAGCGTGCTAAGCGTGCAGAACAAGCTAAGAAAGAAGCTGAAGAGCGTAAGAAGTCTGAGCCTACAATGACAGATGAAGAACGCAAAGCGCAAGAACAGGCGCGACAAGAAGCGGAAAGATTACGTAAAGCGCAAGAAGAAGAAACACAAAAGAAACTTGAAGAAGACGCAAAAAAAGCGGCTGAAGAAGCGCGTAAACTAGCGGAAGAGAATTCTCGCCGCTGGAAAGAAGAAGAAGCCAGCCGTAAAAAAGCTGAAGCTGAAGAAGTACATCTACACTCTAACCGCTATGCACAAGAAGCGGAAGATGAAGAAGATATGCAAATTGAGCGTTCTTCTCGTCGTCGTAAAAAGTCTAAGAAAAATGCAGGTGAACATTTGAAACAAGGCTTTAACAAGCCAGCTCAACCTGTAGAGCGTACTGTTAAAATCGGTGAAACTATCACTGTTGGCGAACTAGCTAGCAGAATGGCAGTGAAGTCGAATGAAGTTATCAAAGCCATGATGAAAATGGGTGAGATGGCTACTATTAACCAAGTGTTAGACCAAGATACAGCAGTGCTTGTTGTTGAAGAAATGGGTACTAAGTATGAATTGGTTAACGACAACGCGCTAGAAGACGAATTGATGGCTGATAGCACATCAAGTGATAAATCAACACGTGCTCCTGTTGTAACAATAATGGGTCATGTTGATCACGGTAAAACGTCGTTACTTGATTACATTCGTCGTGCAAAAGTTGCCGATGGTGAAGCCGGGGGTATTACCCAGCATATCGGTGCTTACAGCGTAGAAACTGAAAATGGCAAAATTGCTTTCCTAGATACACCTGGACACGCCGCGTTTACCGCAATGCGTGCTCGTGGAGCAACAGCAACAGATATCGTTATTATTGTAGTTGCTGCTGACGATGGTGTAATGCCGCAAACAAAAGAAGCCGTACAACATGCTCGTGCAGCAGGTGTACCTTTGATTGTTGCTGTAAATAAAATGGATAAAGAAGCTGCTGACCCTGACAGAGTTAAAACTGAGTTGTCTCAGTTAGAAGTTATCTCTGAAGAATGGGGTGGTGAGCATCAGTTTGTTGCTGTATCAGCGAAAACCGGTCTAGGCGTAGATGAATTGTTAGAAGCAATTTCTCTACAAGCAGAATTACTTGATTTACAAGCTGCATCAACGGGCTCTGCTCGCGGTATTGTGATTGAGTCTCGTCTAGATAAAGGACGCGGTCCAGTTGCATCAGTTTTAGTACAAGAAGGTGAGCTTAAATCAGGCGACATTCTTCTTTGTGGTGAAGAGTATGGCCGTGTTCGTGCAATGCGCGACGAAAATGGTAAAGAAGTGAAAGCTGCGGGTCCTTCAACCCCAGTTGAAGTGCTTGGTTTATCAGGTGTGCCTGTAGCGGGTGAAGATGCGTTAGTTGTAAAAGACGAACGTAAAGCCCGTGAAGTAGCCGCTAAACGCCATACTAAGAAACGTGAATTGAAACTGGCTCGTCAACAAAAAGCGAAGCTAGAGAACATGTTTGCTGACATGGAATCTGGTGACGTAAGTGAACTTAATGTTGTACTTAAAGCCGACGTTCAAGGTTCAGTTGAAGCCATTAGCGACTCGTTAACTAAGCTTTCTACTGACGAAGTTAAAGTGAATATTGTTGGCTCTGGTGTTGGTGGAATCACTGAAACTGACGCCAGCTTAGCTGCAGCATCAAGTGCAATTGTACTTGGCTTTAATGTCCGTGCAGATGCAACAGCACGTCGTATTATTGAGTCTGAAGAGACTGATTTGCGTTACTACAGCGTTATCTATGATTTGATAGACGAAGTGAAGAAAGCGATGAGTGGTATGCTTTCGCCAGACTTTAAACAAGAAATCATTGGTCTTGCTGAAGTACGTGATGTCTTTAAATCGCCTAAACTTGGTGCGATTGCCGGTTGTATGGTAACTGAAGGTGTTATTAAGCGTAGCAATCCAATACGTGTTCTTCGCGATAACATTGTTATTTATGAAGGTGAGTTGGAGTCTCTTCGTCGCTTTAAAGACGATGTTCAAGACGTAAGAAACGGTATGGAATGTGGTATCGGCGTTAAGAACTACAACGATGTAAAAGTCGGAGACCAAATCGAAGTCTTTGAAATAATTGAAGTTAAGCGCGAAATTTAAGTAACCTAACTTTATATAAAGGGGCCTGTTGGCCCCTTTTTTATCTTACAAATTAATAAGGAGCGCACAAGATGGCTAGAGAATTTTCTCGTACTGATCGTGTTTCTCAACAAGTGCATAAAGAGATTGCCAGTATTCTGCAAAATGAATACAAGCATAAAGTGGCTGATTTACCGTTTATTACGGTATCTGGCGTAGAAGTATCAAGAGATTTAGCCCATGCAAAGGTTTACGTTACCTTTTATGGTCAAGATGATGCTCAAACCAAAGAACTCATGAAGCAACTTGATGAACATAAAGGCTTCATCCGTTCTATTTTGGCGAAAAAGTTAAGAATGCGAGCGGTTCCTGCTGTGCATTTCCATTCAGATAGTTCCTTATCTGAAGGTTTACGTATTTCGAGCTTGGTGTCGCAAACGATTGCTGAAGACGACAAAAAACGCAATGAATCTAACGAGTCTAACGAGGAATAACAGAGCAGTATGGGGCGTCGTAAAAAAGGCCGTGTAATTAACGGTATTGTTCTGTTGGATAAAGCGGTTGGAGGATCGTCCAATCATGTTTTACAAAAAGTACGCTGGCTTTATCAAGCACAAAAAGCAGGACATACAGGAGCATTAGACCCTCTTGCTTCGGGAATGTTGCCTATTTGCTTAGGTGAAGCAACCAAGTTTTCTCGATTTTTACTCGATTCAGATAAAACCTATGAAGTCACCGCAGAGCTTGGTATTCGAACGACCACAAGTGACGCAGATGGTGAGGTGGTGAGTACCCGAGAAGTTAACTGCGATGAAGAGACGATTGTGCAAGCAGTGATGGCATTTGAAGGAACAAGTAAACAAGTACCTTCGATGTTCTCGGCGTTAAAATATCAAGGTAAACCACTTTACACTTATGCTCGACAAGGCATTGAAGTTCCCAGGGAAGCGCGAGACATAACGGTTTTTTCTATCACTGATGTCAGTATTAATTTGCCTTTTGTCAGTATGACGATTCATTGCAGTAAAGGCACTTATATCCGCACCATAGTCGATGATTTAGGTGAAAACTTAGGGTGTGGTGCCTATGTTTCCAAATTACATAGAACTAAAGTGGCTCATTATCCCAATGAAAAAATGATGACCATCGAACAGCTCGAACAGATAGTAGAATCTGAAGGGCTAGAGGGATTAGATGCCTTACTGTTACCTATGGACACAGCAACGGAACAACTTCCGTTGACTCATGTCGATGATGTGGTGACAGAACGCTTTGGCCACGGTAACGCATTCCCTGTTAATAGCGATTTTGAAGTGGGTGATTTTGTACGGGTGTACGATCACAATGAGCGCTTTTTAGGTGTGGGTGAGTATCAGGCCGATAAAAGTATTCAACCTAAGAGAGTGGTGGTTTATGAGGATCCCCTTGCTTCTAGTTAAAAGAACCGTATAATGCGCGGTTCTCATCGTTGGGCTGAATTAGTGATCGGCTCAACATTAATCAATTGGAGATAACTATGTCACTAACTAAAACAGAAACTGCACAAATCATTTCAGATTACGCTGTAAAAGAAGGCGATACTGGCTCACCTGAAGTTCAGGTTGCACTTCTTACTCACAACATCAATAAGCTTCAAGGCCATTTTTCTGATCATAAGAAAGATCACCACTCACGTCGTGGTTTATTACGTATGGTTAGCCAACGCCGTAAGCTTTTAGATTACCTTAAAGGTAAAAACAGCGAGCGTTATTCTGCTCTTATCAAAAGCCTTGGTTTACGTCGTTAATACCAGGTTATTGCATAAGTTCACTTTCGAGTGAAATAAAAAACCCTATCGCCATTGGCTATAGGGTTTTTTTATACCTGCTTTACGGTTGAACCTACATCAACTGTGTAATACATCTACCGTATTTGATTTTAAAAACTCATTGACTGTTCGAGTTTCATACGGATATTATGGCTTTGCGAGATATTGTCGCATTTGTATCACCCGAAATGCTTTTTCCACACATACCTATACATAAAAACATAATAGTAGGATGTTACGTAAAAAATTAAAGGGAAACACATACTATGATAAAACGCTCAAAACTAGCATTTGCTATTAAATTAGCAAGTATAGCTGGAACAACCTCTGCCTTATTTTCAACGTCTTTATACGCTCAAGAACCTGACGTTGAAGAAAAAAATGTTGAAGTCGTCCGAATTACTGGTTCTCGCCTTGCGGCCAACCCAAACCTTACTGCGGGTACTCCTGTTCTCAGCGTCTCAGGTGAAGAGGCGAACGTTCGAGGAAACATAAGAGTAGAAGACTTTTTAAATGTATTACCACAAGTTTTTGCTGGTCAAGCATCTGAAGTTTCAAATGGCGCAACAGGTACAGCAACTCTCGACTTAAGAGGTTTAGGAGCTCAACGTACCTTGGTACTTATTGACGGTAAACGCCTACCTTATGGGTCGTCGCAAACAAGCCCTGCTAATGTTGATATTATTCCAACTCAGTTGATTGAAAGCGTTGATATATTAACTGGAGGTGCGTCGGCTGTTTATGGTTCGGATGCAATAGGTGGGGTGGCTAACTTTGTACTAAAACGTAATTTTGAAGGCGTTGAAATAGGTGGCCAATTTAGCAGTAATTATAACGCAAATGATGAAGGTATCTGGGAAGACGTCTTAAATTCAGCGGATCAGCCTGTACCAGGTTCGACTTGGGACGGAGAAGAAACGTTAGTTTATGCTTTATTTGGTGCTAATACAGCTGATGGGCGTGGTAACGTAACAATTTATGCTTCATATGAAGATAGAAATGAAATTGTACAAGCCGATCGTGTTTTTTCAGCCTGTACTCTTGGGCAAGCCTCTGGTGAGCAAAGTTTTGGCGGTTTTGGTTGCGTAGGTTCAGGTAACTTTAGGCTATTTGGTGGTAATACTATTAACGCTTTTCAGGAAGAAAATGGCGAATTGGTTGACTTTGTTGGTGGACCATCTCAAACGTTTAATTTTGGAGCTGCAAACTTCTTTCAACGGCCATCCAAGCGTTACTCATTTTACTCACGCGGACACTATGATATCACTGACAATTTAGAGATTTACGCCGATTTCTCTTATACCAACAATACCAGTGACGCTCAAATTGCTCCTACTGCTTCTTTTGGCGTTTTTGACATTAACTGTGGTAACCCACTTATTCAAGGTAATCAAGGTATTGCGTTTACCGATGTATTCGGCTGCTCTGAGTCTGATATTGCAAATGATGTCATCGTAGAAAACATAACTGCAGCTCATCGAAATGTTGAAGGTGGGCCTCGTAACTCTCGTTTGGAGAATTCTACTTGGCGCTTTGTAGGTGGTTTGAAGGGATACATAGATGATACTTGGCAGTGGTCGGCGTTTGGTCAAATCTCTGAAACCCGCGATCAATCTGTTAGTTCCGAAGACTTTATTGTTGCAAACGTTCAACAAGCATTGTTAGCGACAACTGATGACGATGGTAACATTGTTTGTACCGACACTTCTGATGGATGTGTTCCTTACAACCCATTTCAACGTACTGCAAGTGGTGAAAGTTTAATAACTGAAGAGCAATTAGACTTTATTCAAGGCGTTGGACTAGTCAATGGTGAGACATCTCAATTGGTTTTTGGTGCTGATATTCAAGCCAATTTGGGTGATTACAATATTAGTTCTCCGTTTACCGACAATGGGATCGCGCTATTAGCGGGTGTGGAGTTTAGACGCGATGAATTAGCTTCTACTCCTGACGAAATAAGTCAAGTTGAAGGTGGTGGTTTCACAGGTGTAGGTGGAGCAACATTAGCGGTAGCGGGGGAAGTTGAAGTTTCTGAATTTTTCGCTGAGCTGGAAGTGCCTTTAGTCAGTGAAAAAACCGGTATAGAAGAGTTAACTTTGCGTGGGCAGTATCGTTTTTCTGATTATGATGTTGCTGGAAATGGTACATCCAATAGCTTTGATACTGATGCGTGGGGAGTGTCGTTAACTTATGCGCCTATTGAAGATGTAAAATTTCGTACTCAATACAATGTTGCTGTTAGAGCTCCTAATGTCATTGAGCTTTTTGAGGGAGTAAATACAGATCTTCCCGATCTTAATTCGAATTTGAATGCGAATGGGATTGAAATTTCTGATCCTTGCTCATCTAACGCCCCTATCAGAACATTTGAAGAATGTGCTAGAACAGGGGTTACCGCAGAACAATTCGGCTCTATCCCCGATATTCTAGCTGGTCAGACTCAGTCTCTTACTGGAGGAAACACCCTGCTTAACCCAGAAACAGCAGACACATTCACATTTGGTGTCGTTATTACACCAAGTGCAATACCTAATCTGTCAGTTACTATAGATTACTTTGATATTTCGGTTGAAGACGCAATAAATGATGGTATCCCAGCACAAACTATTTTAGATAATTGTTTGAATACTGGTGAGGCAACTTTCTGTGACTTGATTACTCGAGCGTCGTTCAATGGCACACTTCGCTCGGGTATTTCCGGTGTTGGTTTTGAACAAACCAATATAAACATCGCTTCATTGGAGACTTCAGGTGTTGATTTACAAGTGAATTATAGTTTTGATATTAAAGATTATGGTTCAGTACAGCTAGATTACGCATCGACTATTTTAGATGAATTGTCTGAGACTTCATTTCCTGGTGCTGAAGCTGTAGATTGTGCGGGGTCATTTGGTAATGCTTGTGATCGTGTTCCATCCCCTGAGTATAGACATAGGTTCTTAGCTACTTGGAATACGCCTTGGGACTTTGATGTAATCGGCACTTGGCGTCATTTTGGAGAAACAGACAATATTGATGAAACAGACACTCTAGAGTCAACTTTGGATGCGGTTAACTATTTAGATGTAACTGTTAGCTACAACGTTTTAGATAATTTAAATGTAAAATTAGGTGTACTTAATCTGCTTGGAGAGGATACGCCGGTATTCTCAGGTGCGGGTCCAGCAACATTTGGAAACGGAAACACTTACCCAACCATATTTGATACAGGAACCAATGTATTTTTAAATGTAAAAGCGAGTTTCTAATGGCTTTACATTCTAAATAGAATTGGTCGTCTAATAATATTTTATATAGCAAAACCCCTTCTTTTATTAGAGGGGGTTTTTATTTTAAATAAGGGCAGCTCATTACTGCGTAACAGAAGGAGAGGTTTGGTTTTGCTGGCTTACTAATTTCGTTGCCAAGGCTTTCACTTCATTTTCTAACTGGGTTATGCGTTGGGATAATGCATCATTTCGCTGTTCAAAAATAGACAATTGTTCTTTGACGTCGTCAGCTTCTTGTGAAGCAACAAGTTGTTCTAGTTGAACATTTAATGCCAGTACTTCATCTGCTAGGGCGGTAGTTTGTGATTCGATAGAATTCACTTTACCTTGCTGAGTGCTGCTTGTAGTAGTTAGGTTATCAATCGATTCAGATAGCTGACTTTGAACTCGGGTTATTTTGGCATTGTTATCGGCGATTTCTTTTTGGTTACGACGCCAAGCTGATGCCCATAGTTTATCCATTTGCTCCCAAAGTTCACCGGTTTTTTCACTTAAATCGTTCACTTTAACTTGAAGGGCTACGGTTGATTCGCCAATCTCTTCGCCGGTTGCAGACAATTTACGTTCAAGTGACAGAATACGGTTTTCTGCGGATTTGATGACTTCAGACTGCGCTAAAGACTGTTCATAAAGGTAATAAGCTGCACCCGATGCAGATAACGCAACAATAAATGAAAATGTTGCTAATACCGGGAAACCACTTTTCTGTGGTGATGAAGTGCTATTTACTACGCTGTTCGATTGCGCTGATTGCGGCGATACGCTTTTACTTTGTTGGCGGTCTCGTCTGTCTTCGTCGTCAAGACGTATAGTAAGAAAATCGTCGTTCTTAGAATTGTTGCTCATGATGCCTCTGCTACATAATGTATGTACTTGTTCGATATGCCCTACAACACAGACACCACAGCAGTTTAGCGAAATTACTAATGGTTTTCCATCTTTGAAGAATAGCAATAAATCGGTTGAAGCTTAAACGATAGGTAAATCCGATTGAGCCGTTCGATTTTCTTTATTATCCAAGCGCAAATTATCCCTCTATAGTTAGTCCAAGTCACGAGCTGAGACGCTTTTAAATTCGTAACTAACGTAACGTTCAAATTGAACATTACACATTAATTTTAAATAACGGAGAATCAAAACATGGCACTAATCAACACAACTATCAAGCCTTTCAATGCAAGCGCGTTTAAAGATGGTGAGTTCATTGAAGTGAGCAGTGAAGATGTAAAAGGTAAATGGGCAATCTTTTTCTTTTACCCAGCAGATTTCACATTCGTATGCCCAACTGAACTTGGTGACGTAGCTGACAAATATGAAGAGCTTCAATCACGTGGCGTAGAAGTTTACTCAGTATCTACTGATACACACTTCACTCACAAAGCTTGGCACGATGCGTCAGACACCATTGGTAAAATTAAGTACACAATGATTGGCGACCCTACTGGTGAAATTACTCGTAACTTCGACGTTATGCGTGAAGAAATGGGACTAGCTGACCGCGGTACGTTCCTTGTAGACCCTGAAGGTGTAATACAAGCAATGGAAATCACTGCTGAAGGCATTGGCCGTGATGCAGATGACCTACTTCGCAAAGTTAAAGCAGCACAATATGTTGCAGCTAACCCTGGGGAAGTTTGCCCAGCGAAATGGAAAGAAGGCGAAGAAACACTAGCTCCATCATTAGACTTGGTTGGTAAAATTTAATCAGGCGTAAATAGCTTGCTCGGCACCATTGAAAATGCGGTTGCCGAGCACATTTACCCTGACGCGAAAATAGAGGAATAGTATTATGTTAACGCAAGAAATATTAAGTGCATTGAAAGGTTACACTGCAAACATGAAGAACAAAGTTAACTTTGTTTTGCAAAGTGGACAACACAGTAAGCGCGACGAATTGAAGTCGTTCCTCTCTGATATCGCAGGTGTAAGTGACAATTTAGAGTTAATTGAAAGAGATACAAACGATTTACTGCGTAGTCCTATTTCCTTCTTATTGGAAGCAGACGGCAAAGATACAGGAATTCGGTTTTCAGGCATTCCAGGTGGACATGAATTTAATTCATTAATCCTTGCAATCTTACATGCCTCAGGCTCAGATTTTAAATTAGACGAGAGTGTTCAGAATATCGTCAAAAATGTACAAGAGCCGTTGCATTTTGAAACCTTCATTAGTTTAAGCTGCCATAACTGCCCAGATGTTGTTCAGGCGTTGAATCAATTTGCTTTACTTAATGACAACATTACCAATGAAATGATTGACGGCGGGCATTTCCAAACGCTTATTGAAGACCGTGATATTCAAGGTGTACCTAGTGTGTACCTAAATGGCGAGTTATTTGCCAACGGTAAAGTAGATGCCGCATCATTATTAGATAAATTAATTCAAACCTATCCAGCGCTGAAAGAAGCCAATGCTGGTGCACAGTTACCCTTGCAAGACGTGACTGTTGTAGGTGCTGGCCCTGCTGGTGTAGCAGCGGCGATATACAGTGCCCGTAAAGGCTTAAGTGTGACTGTAGTGGCAGACAGGTTTGGTGGCCAAGTGAAAGATACCATGGGTATTGAAAACTTAATTTCAGTGCCAAAAACTACAGGCCCAGAGCTTGTAGGGAATATGATGGAACACATGAACGACTACGACATTACGTTAAAAGAGCATGTTCGAGTAGACAATATTCAACGTGGGAAAATTAAAACGTTAACGCTGTCTTCGGGTGAAACCATTAAAACTAAAACTATCATTGTGGCAACAGGTGCAAGATGGAGAGAGTTAGGTGTTCCTGGTGAAAAAGAAAACGTAGGTAACGGCGTAGCTTACTGCCCACACTGCGATGGCCCTTTCTTTAAAGGTAAAGATGTTGCGGTAATTGGTGGAGGTAACTCTGGTATCGAAGCTGCGCTAGATTTAGCCGGTATAGTGAAATCGGTAACGGTATTTGAGTTCTTACCTGAACTTAAAGCTGACCAAGTGTTAGTTAACCAAGCGATGAAGCGCGACAACATTACTATTTTGAAAAATGTTGCTACTCGTGAAATTAAGGCGGCTGATGGTAAAGTAAATGGGATTGAGTACCAAGATCGCGAAACTGAAGAAGTAAAAGAACTTGCGCTTAGCGGTGTATTTGTTCAGATTGGTTTGGTACCAAATAGCCAGTTCTTAAAAGGTGTAGTCGATTTGTCTAACCACGGCGAAGTGATTATTGACCATAAGAGCATTACATCTGAGCCAGGTATTTATGCTTGCGGTGACGTAACCACAGTGCCTTATAAGCAAATTGTAATATCAATGGGCGAGGGCGCTAAGGCATCGTTGTCAGCATTTGAATATTTACTTGCTTTTGATGCAGACAGCGAAGAAGGCGACGCTGAGAAGGTTGCATAATTTACCCTAGGGCCAGTATCTTTACTGGCTCTTTTTTATTTCACATCAATAATTCCATCCTATTTAGATTTTTCTGCGTTATTTGATAATAAACGTTATCCCAGTACCTATAACAGCACTTTTCGGACATTTGCCGCTTTTCATACATTGGTGAAACACGGCATAAGTACGAAACCCTTGCCATACATACACCGAAGCAATATATTAAATTTATAAACAAAATCTATACCGACCAAAATGATAAAATTGTTATCCACAGGTAGGTGTATAATAAATTGTTATACGGTACGAGCGTTAAGACCTAGAGAAATATACTCGTAGCGAACCCAATAAACAGTC
>NZ_JAFNJE010000069.1 GCF_017368475.1 Alteromonas sp. 5E99-2 | reverse complement strand
GGCGCACGTACGTTTGTCTTGCGTCGTTGGATGATCAACGAAGGTTCGGTAACTGTGTCAGCGAACCTATCGACCGGTGGCGCGGCCTTTAGTTAATCGATGCGCGCAGCAGCTTCAGGAGAAGCCCAATGAACATGATGAAAGATTCAGAAACGAAGGAAACCTCAGCTACTCACGCTGCGTACCGTCAACTGCGCAACATGATTCTAACTGGGGAGCTCGAAGCGGGTAAGAAGCTGAAGATCGAACAATTGCGTGGTTTACTCGAAATGGGCGCAAGCCCGGTGCGAGAGGCCCTTAGTCTTTTGACCTCTGATAAATTGGTTGAAAGGATCGATCAACGCGGCTTTCGAGCAGCTCCTGTGAGCAAGGCAAACTTCGAAGAAATTTTGATTTTGCGTTGTACGCTTGAAGATATGGCACTACGCGCCTCGATTGGTAACGCTGACGCGGAATGGGAAGAACGTCTAGTCCTAAGTCATTACCACATGAACAAGGCGAAAGGCGCTGACGTGTCGTCTTTTGAAGTGGCGCACAAAGTCTTCCATATGGCACTGATCGACAATTCGAAGCTACCGATGT
>NZ_JAFNJE010000068.1 GCF_017368475.1 Alteromonas sp. 5E99-2 | reverse complement strand
GCATTGGTAAAATACTGGCGCTCACTATTTTATACGAAGTGGGTGACATACAACGCTTCGATCGCGTTCAGCAATTTGCGTCTTACGCTCGACTAGTTAAATGTAAAGCAGAGTCGGCGGGTAAATCGTATGGCACTCAGGGCAACAAAATAGGTAATGCGCATTTAAAATGGGCGTTCAGCGAAGCCGCCGTACTGTATTTAAAAGGCAACGATAAAGCCAAGCGCTACCTTGAAACACTCCAAAAACGAATGAGCAAAGCTAAAGCATTATCCGCTTTAGCGCATAAAATAGGCCGCTGTGTTTATTTTATGCTTAAGAATCAACAGGTATTTGATGAAGACAAGTTTTTAAACGGGTAAGCCGCGCAATGGCATGAGCTTCATCATATAACTGGGAAAATGGCGAGTATCTTGTTATCGCACATCAATCTGCCTTTAGCAGCATCGATAACTATACCAAACACGCCTTAACCAAATCGCTTTGATTAGACATGCCATTGTCGCGCAATATACACTTTTATCAGATTTTGCTTACACCTTTACTGAGCCTCGCTCTAACTGGATTTAGTAGCCAACACGCTTTGAATAGGACAGATGAAGGTTAACCGATGAATGTCTAGTGCCGTTG
>NZ_JAFNJE010000067.1 GCF_017368475.1 Alteromonas sp. 5E99-2 | reverse complement strand
GACGTAGGCTTGGATACCGGCCACAAGGACTTCAAGTCCGTAGATGGCGGCGATGCCTGCGATGGATACAGGGCTGATGATGCCGATGGCAGCAAAACCTGCGAAAACTTTGATAACTGCGTGGCCGGCCATGACGTTACCCGCAAGACGGATAGAGTGGCTCACAGGGCGCACGAAGTAAGAGATGACTTCGATGATTGCGATGATCGGGCGCAAGATCGCTGGTGCGTCTTTCATCCAGAACATGCCAAGGAAGGACGCGCCGTTCAGAACAAAACCAAGGATTGTGACTGCAAAGAAGACACCAAAACCAAGGATCGCTGTAACCGCGATGTGTGATGTTGTTGAGAACGACATCGGAAGAAGCGCCAAATAGTTGGCGAACAAGATGAAAGTAAAGAGTGTAAAGATGTATGGGAAGTACTTGACCCCATCTTTACCAGTCACGTCTTCAACCATCTTATATACGAAGCTGTACATCAGTTCTGCGACTGACTGAACGCGGGTTGGGACAATCGCCCGGCCCTTTGAGCCAAGAACGAAGATCGCTACAATCGCGAGAACCGCAATGGCCATCCACAATGTTGCGTTTGTAATCGTGAACAAGCCAACAGGGCCGTCGCCGAACAACGGCTTAACG
>NZ_JAFNJE010000066.1 GCF_017368475.1 Alteromonas sp. 5E99-2 | reverse complement strand
TACCCAAACTCCCTTAGAAACACAAAACATTCAAAGGGAATTACATGAAAGCCTGCCTGATTATATGGTGCCAGGGATCATAGTGGTATTGGATGGACTACCGTTAACACCCAATGGCAAGGTGGATAGAAAAGCATTACCTGCACCTGAATTAGCCAACATCAATACGTATGAAGCACCTGAGGGTGACACAGAAGTTGCCCTTGCGGGTATTTGGCAAGAGGTATTGGGAGTTGAGCAAGTAGGGCGTCATGATAATTTCTTTGCATTGGGTGGGCACTCTTTAGCCGCAGTGCAGTTACTGAACAAAACAAATCAATATTTCGAATTAGATCTTTCACTTAAGCAGGTGATTGTTACCCCATCTCTTATTGAATTAAGTGAGCTGATTAGTCAGTCATTAGAAGATTCACTGAGTGAATTTGATGAAATGGATGATTTATTAGCTGAGTTGGAAATGTAAATGAACGATAAAAAATATAATTTAGCCAAGCGATTTGCTTCATTACCAAAAGAAAAGCAAAAAGATTTTTTACTTGCCTTAGAAAATAAAAGTATTGATTTTACTCGTTTACCGATCGTTAAATCGACAGCGGAACATGTAGATAATATACCCTTGTCTTATGCCCAAACAGGGTTGTGGTTAACATGGCAGCTTAATCCAGAAAGCGCGGCGTATAACATGTCGGGTGT
>NZ_JAFNJE010000065.1 GCF_017368475.1 Alteromonas sp. 5E99-2 | reverse complement strand
TCGTCTCAAATGCATCCATTACGGTTTGATTTACCTCAATCTGATCAAGAATCTTGTGTTGACCATCGAACCGCGAATTTGTTCTTGCCTTCAAGTTTTTAGAAAACATTGTCAGTTCACCGGTTTCGCCAAGACCGTCTGTGTTCGTCACGATAAGATTCATTTGATCAGCCGGCAATTGGATTGCGAAGACGCCGATTAAGCTGCCTTGTGTGTTGAAAACAGGTGACGCAAGAAACGCCGCTGGTGCGCCAGCACTGGGTTCGTAGGGTAAGAAGTCTTGAAAGACTGTTTCACCTGCATTTACCTCCAAGGCATGCGCATAGGCCAAGCCCAAACCTGAATCAGAAAAGGGCCCCGTTTCAAAATTCGTGGCGTAGTCGCTTTCTTTGTAAACCGAATAAATCAGGTCACCCTTCGTGTCGAAAAGGAAAACATCGTAAAGGCCAAGACTGTCTTTCATTGTGCGAAAGTAAGGGTGAAAATTCTCATGCTGGAAGTTGTATGGGATAGATTCGGGCGCACGATCATATAGGTCTTTCTCGCCTATGAGGTTAGGATTTTCTGTGATGTAGGCACGGTGCAGATCTACGACTGGATCTTCCATGAGCAATCCGAAAGTGGAGCTAAATCCTTGAATCGCTTGAACGACTGTCGGGTCAGCCCCATATTTTGCAACCTGCGAATCTAACGCTTGAAACCAGCTTTCGA
>NZ_JAFNJE010000064.1 GCF_017368475.1 Alteromonas sp. 5E99-2 | reverse complement strand
GATGGCTGGTCACTGAACATTTTTATTGAAGAGCTGATTGCGCTGTATGTGGGGTTTGTTGAAGGTGAAGCACCAAGCTTAGCTGAATTGCCGATTCAATTTTCTGATTATGCCATATGGCAACGCAGCTGGTTAGGTGCAGGGGAAATGGACAGGCAGCTGGCCTATTGGCAAGACACGCTAGGTGAAGAGCATACTGCGTTAGCACTACCCTATGATTATAGTAAGCAAAGCCATGTTTCTGCGGTTGCGCAACAAGCACGTTTTGCATTCACACCTTCACAAACACAAGCCATTAAAGGGTTTGCTAGTGAGCATCAATCAACATTGTATATGGTGATGTTGGCTTTACTTAAGTTAACCTTATATCGCGTAACCGATACCCATGATTTACGTATTGGCTCGCCTATTGCGAATCGTTCACGTGTTGAAACGCAAGGTTTGATTGGTTATTTAATGAATGTACAAGTGCTGCGCACTGAATTACAGAGCAGTGCTGGTTTTAGTGCATTACTACATCAAGTAAAAGAAACGGTATTAGCCAGCCAAGTGAATGCCGATGTTCCGTTTGATATGTTGGTTGATGCGTTAAAACCAGAGCGGATTTCAGGTGTTCATCCGTTATTTCAAGTGAAATGTACGCAGCAAAATACACAAGAGCTGAACAAAACGTATCATTTTGCCGGATTAAGTATGAGTCTTACTGGGTTA
>NZ_JAFNJE010000063.1 GCF_017368475.1 Alteromonas sp. 5E99-2 | reverse complement strand
AGCTTGTTTGAAGCTTCGACGGTAGCGCAAATCGCGCAATTGTTTGTTGCGTTGACTGAGCAAGTATTAGCGTCACCGGATGTCCCGTTAGCTCAATTATCATTACCAGTGCACAGTGAAAGCCAAGGTAAAGGAGTTGATTTCTCATATGATAATGTCTTGTCATTGTTCCAAAGCAGTGTTGAGCGTCATGGCAATGCAATTGCGGTTACTGATGGTGACAATAGTCTATGTTATGAAGCATTGGATGCACGTGCAACTGCGTTAGCAGGGCAGCTACAAGCTCATGGCGTTAGTCATGGCGACTGTGTAGGTATTCTTGCAGAGCGTAGTTGTGACTTTGTGGTTGGGATATTAGCGGTATTAAAATCAGGCGGAATGTACTTACCGTTAGACAGTAAGCAGCCGGCTCAACGCATGCAGTTTCAACTGATAGACAGTGCAGCCAAGGTGGTCTTAACGACAGTAGAGACGTCGGTCATGATGAGCGCTTTGCAGGCAGAGCAAAGGGCTTCGTACACACACCTTGAGCTTGAGCTTGTTGAAGGTTTAATGCGTGATAATACTGATTCAGCTCACAATGAAAAAGTAAGCGTTAATACAAGTCCCAAAAGCATCAACCATCCTTATACCCCCGTCAGTATTCATCCCTCTCAAGGTGCTTATATTATTTATACCTCGGGTACCACAGGTCAGCCTAAAGGGGTTGTGGTGACCCATCGAGGGTTAAGTAATTA
>NZ_JAFNJE010000062.1 GCF_017368475.1 Alteromonas sp. 5E99-2 | reverse complement strand
TCGATCAGATCGTCGCCAGCGCCGCCAGACACTGTGCCGTCGGGCAGGGGGATGCCGATTGCGTTGAGGTAGAACGGATCATCTGCGTCGGCCGGGGCGATGCCCTCAAGCGTGATGCTTTCGCCGTTCGGGAAGGTCAGAACAGCGTTGCCTGATCCATCGTCGGTCACAACAACGTCGTTGGTGTTGACTGGCACGCCTGTGTCGTCGTTCAGACCTGTCACATCAAGCGTATCGATACCTGTGAAGGTACCGTCGCCGTTGTCGGTTGGCGCGTCAAAGTTGGAGACGATATCGTCGCCGAACCCATCTTCGAGCACAACAACATCGGGATCTTGATCCGGATTGCCCGGGCTGTCTTCGCCAAGATCGATAGTGTCGTTGCCTGCGCCTGCGTTGATCGTGTCAGCGCCTTGGCCCAAATCAATCACGTCATCGCCAGAAGACCCAGTGACGCTATCGTCGCCAGAACCCAGAACAATCTCTTCGATTTCATCGAAGGACAGCGTGTCAGTTCCGTCGGACAATGTGCCCGTTTCAGGGGAAGACAAGTCCACCGTGACGTCGTCTGTCAGGCCAGAGCCATCCAAAACGTCAACATCTCCATCACCTGCATCTTCGCCACCGACAATCGTGTCGTTGCCGAAGTTGTCTGTGATTGCGATTGTATCGTCGCCGGTGCCACCAGAGATGCTATCGTCGCCTTCACCCGCGTTGATGCTATCATCGCCAGCGCCCAGATCGATCGTGTCATCGCCGGCTGAACCCGTCGCGCTGTCATC
>NZ_JAFNJE010000061.1 GCF_017368475.1 Alteromonas sp. 5E99-2 | reverse complement strand
GGCTCTTATCTTGGCGATCCAGACGGTGACATTGTCGACAACGATGATGCAATCCTTGCGGGCGACACAGACAACGACGACCTCATTGAGGCCAACGGCGGCAACGACACCGTCTTTGCTGGCGACGGCGATGACGAAGTCTATGGCGGCACAGGCAACGATACGCTTGATGGCGGTGTTGGCGACGATACGCTGTTTGGCGAAGACGGATCTGACACCATCACAATTGGTGAAGCTGACGGCACAGACGCCATCACAGGTGGCGAAGATGTCGGCGATGCGGATCTCGACATCGTTGATTTCTCTGGTGTTTCTGGCACCGACGGCGTCGACGTTGACTTTTCCGGCGATGAGGCTGGCGATTACCAAGTTGGGGCCACAGGCTCTGACGGCACGTTCAATGAGATCGAAGGCATCATCGGCACAGACAACGACGATGACATCAACCTGTCTGGCGACACATCCGGCATCTCTGTTGATGCAGGCACTGGCGACGACGTTATCACAGGCGGCACCGGCGACGATGAGATCGCCGCAGGCGCGGGTCAAGATGACATCATCATCGGCGACAACTTCGGCAACGATGACATCGACGGCGGCGCGACTGCAGATGGGACAGGCGACGTCTTGGACGGCTCTGCTCTGACTGAAGATGTGACTGTCACATTCAGTGCAGCTGAAACCGGGACCGTGACAAACGGATCTGACACGCTGGACTACGCTGAAATCGAAGAGATCATCACAGGCGCTGGCGATGACACTGTTATCGGCGGAGCTGGCGACGATGTTGTC
>NZ_JAFNJE010000060.1 GCF_017368475.1 Alteromonas sp. 5E99-2 | reverse complement strand
GCCATCACGAACGGCAAGCGACAGCAGTATATCGTCTCTCAAAGTCTCTTGCGCGATGTCAAAGAACTGGCGCGTGAGATAGGGTGTGCCCCACTTGCGATTGCCTGTGTCTTGGTAGAACCGCCAAAACGCCTCCCAATGCTCTGGCTGGATATCATCACCAGTAAGCATCTTAATCTCACCACCAAACCCATTGGCTTGAGCACGCTCTTTGCGGATGTTCTTGCGCTTGCGACTAGCGAGGCTGCCGAGGAACCCATCAAAGTCAGTATAGCTATCGTTTACCCAATGAAACTGCTGACCAATCCGGGGCAGCAATCCCATCTCTTCACCAGCGATTGCCTCTGCTTCTGTGCAAAAGGTGACATGGACGGATGATAACCCATTGTCAGCAGCGATTTGGATCGCACCTTGCACAATCGCAGACATACCGACGACCTCAAACCCGGGACGGGTTAGAAAGCGACGGCCTGTAGCTGGGGTAAACGGCACGGCCAATTGCAACTTCGGATAATATCGCCCGCCTGCGTTCTCAAAGGCATGCGCCCAATTGTGATCGAAGATATATTCGCCTTGACTATGGCCCTTTGCATAAAGCGGCGCGACGGCGATCACTTGTTGATTTTGTGTGGCGGTCAAATAACGTGGCTGCCAACCTGAACCAGCGCCAACGGAACCGCTGTCCTCAAGCGCTTTGATAAATCGGTACGTCGTAAATGGGTCAAAAGGCCTGCCGTCTTCTGGGCATGCGCAGGCATCCCAATCAGCTTGCGATATGGTGGATAGGTCAGGATGGGCGGTAATTTCGATGGCGTTGTCAGTCATGTGACAGGACTTTACGCAAATGT
>NZ_JAFNJE010000005.1 GCF_017368475.1 Alteromonas sp. 5E99-2 | reverse complement strand
ACCGTCGAAGCTTCAAACAAGCTACTGTCGTAATTAAATACGCCCGCTATCTCTGAGCCGGTATCGGTAAAGTCAAAGCTTAAGTCAAAGTGTGATTCATCAACAGCATCTATGTGTAATTGCATTTCAAGATCAGAGAAATGATAACTATCTGGTAACGCCGCTTGCTGCGTACATTTCACTTGAAATAACGGATGAACACCTGAAATTCGCTCTGGTTTTAACGCATCAACCAACATATCAAACGGGACATTTTGATGCGTTTGACCTGCTAGAACAGTTGTACGAACTTGATGTAATAACGCAATAAAATCACTTGTCCAGTCTAACTTTGTTCGCAATACTTGGACATTCGTTAAATAGCCAATTAAGCCATGTGTTTCACTTTTCGTTCGATTAACAATAGGTGAACCAATACATAAATCACTTTGTCCGCTTAAACGAAATAACGTTAATTTGAATAATGCCAACAAGCCCATATACAAGGTGGCTTCACTTTGTTGTACAAGGTTTTTGATCTGCTGAGTTAACGTACCGCTAAAATAAAAATCATATGTTTGGTTAATTTTTTTTATTTGTGGCTGCCTTTTTCTATCGTACGGCAGTGGTAATGATGCGGGGCAATTAGCCAGTTGTGTTTGCCAATATGCTAACTGCTTAGTTAATTCTCCAGAGTCTAACCAGCTTTTTTGCCATACACTAAAATCAGCAAATTGAATTGGCAACTCGGGCAACGTAATAGGCTGTTCTGTCACCACAGCGCTATAAATAGCCATCAATTCATTTAGCATAATTGTTAACGACCAACCATCGGCAACGATATGATGTACATTTAACGCCAGCTGATGCTCATCATTAGATAATGAAATTAAACAAGCTTTAAAAGGCAATTCATTTTCGAGATCAAATGGCCGTTTAGCAAATTTTTCTGTTAGATTTTTTGCTTGATTTTCTGTAATTAAATCACTTGAGAAAAGGTGTTCAGACCAAGGCAACTCAAATTCATTTTGAATACATTGTTGTGCTTCATTATCATCAGATGCAATAAAACACGTTCTTAATATTTCATGACGTTCAAGTAATAGGGTTAAACTTTTTTTTATCGCCTTCTTATTTAACTCGCCCGATATTTTTAAGACACCCGACATATTATAAGCATTACTCGCTTGATCTAATTGCCATGTGACCCATAAGCTTCGTTGACCATACGATAAAGGAATTGTTTTTGTTGCATTACGCTTTGGAATACGCTGCTTGTTTAATGATTTTTTTTTACCTGATAAACGTTGAGCCAATAACTCTTTTTGCTTATCAGTTAAACCCGCTTTGCGCGCAATAACTGTGCTTTTATTGGTGTTATCCATTATGTACTCGTGTATTGAAAGGCTAAACAGTTGCGTCTTCGATTTCTTGAATCAACGTCAACTCAACTAAATTTGCCAGCTCAGCAATGGTTGGTGACGTTATAAAATCAGCTGGAGGAATGTTAATATCAAATGTCTCTTCCAGTGCAGCAAGTACACGAAGAGCTAAAAGCGAGTTACCACCCACCATAAAGAAGTGGCTAGTTGGACTTAGTGTTAAATCAGAATTTTCAAGAATATCGCACCAAATATTAGCAATCGCTTGCTGTAATTCATTTTCAATTTCAACAATAGGTTTATTGATTAATTGTGTATTAGTATCAGCGTGTATTGTGCCAAATTGATAGCTAGCATAGCTGTCAAGCGTATTGTCTTGCCAACCATTGCGACAAGCAGAGCGCTGAAGTTTGCCACTTGATGTTTTAGGTAATGCTGCTCGATTTAATAAAATAGCAACCGATAAAGGCTCTTGGTATTGTTCAGCAATGACATAGGCTAATTGTTCAAACATCAACTCAGCTGGCATGCTTTTTTGTAACCTAACCGGAACTTCCATCGCTAAACCAATGCCTTCTGTACCATCAGGTTTCGTGACAGAAAATGCCGCAACGCGCCCTTTTCTTACAAAATCACAAGTATCCTCAACGATTTTTTCAATGTCTTGAGGATAAACGTTATAACCTCTCAAGATAATAAGATCCTTTACACGACCAGTAATATATAACTGTTGTTGGTATATAAACCCTAAATCACCCGAGCGAAGCCAGCGTTGACCGTTATATTCAATATAAGTATCTGCTGTTGCTTTATCATTCTGCCAATAACCAACCGCTACGCTGGGCCCTGAAATCCAAATTTCACCTATGGTACTTTCTGCTAAGCGTGTAAAGTTTTCATTCGAATCACCAGACATAATTATTGTTTGATGGTTTTTTGCGGTATAACCACAAGAGACTAGCTTTTTACCATCGCTTTTTGGCGTGACTGTATGTTTTGCTATGTCATCTGGACAAAATTGCGTTGCCACCATGCCTTTTCCTGCCACACTTCCTGAAACATATAAGGTTGCTTCAGCTAAGCCATAACAAGGGAATATTGCTTCAGCAGAAAGGCCAGCCCTAGAAAGCGTTTCCGAAAATAATTCAAGAGTATCGTGTCGAATAGGTTCAGCACCTGAAAAAGCAACACGCCAGCAAGATAGATCTAATTCAGTTAGCTGGCTTTCTTTAATTCTTTCAAGGCATAAACGGTAGGCAAAGTCAGGGCCGCCACTGACCGTACCTCTATAACGAGAAATCGTTTCTAACCAACGAATAGGTCTTTGTAAAAAGAAGTTTGGACTCATTAAGATAACAGGAACCCCAACAAAAATGGGTTGTAAGAGCCCCCCCATAAGCCCCATATCATGATACAAGGGTAACCAACTAACTGCGATATCGTGTTCAGCGGCAGCAAAGCCTGTTTTTGCCGCTAATCCATTGGCTAATAAGTTACCATGACTCACCATGACCCCTTTAGGAGCTGACGTTGAGCCAGAGGTATATTGTAAAAATGCAATGCTGTCAGTATTAGGATTATAAGGACACCACTGCTCAGCTAATTCATCATTAACATCATCTACTGCAATTGATGCAATTTTGCTAAGCAATAAAGCATTATTACCAAACATTGTTAAAAAGTGATTGGTAGTCAACAAGCATGCCGGTGTCGCATCTTCAGCAATTAAAAGTAAACGAGCCAAGTGCTTTTCTTTCATTGACTCTGGAGGGAATACAGGCACTGCAATAATACCCGCGTATAAACAGGCCAAAAACGAGATAACATAATGCTCGTCGTTATCATGAAGAATTAACGCTCGGTCACCTACCGTAAATTGTTTTTGTAATACACTGGCGAGTGCTAACACTTTCACTTCTAATTGCTGATAACTAAAATGGCTATCCCCATCAGCCTTTACCGTCACTAATCCCGTATCGTTTGGTCGAACACTGACTAAATACTGTAAGCATTCCACCATATTATTGGCATGTTGATCAGGCGTATCAAATCCATGTGTCACATTGATTTTATGATTATCAAGCTGATTTAAAATAGCATTCATTGCGATTTCCATTTACATATAAATTAATTATTACTATTGATATTTATAATGATTGATTACAGTTGCTGTTCTAAATTTCCATGAGAACCAGCCATCGCAACAACGACTTTACGAGGACCTTCAAAAGGGGTACGGCCATGCGCTACTAGCATGTTATCAAGCATAACAACATCACCGTCTTGCCACGGAAATAGCACCGTTTCTTGGGCCAGTACTTGGCGTACTTCGTCAAATACCTCATCACTAATGACACTGCCATCAGCATAATAAACATTACGAGGCATCTCTTCTAAATCAAGCATGCCTTCTAGAGACTCTCTGACCTCTGGCTGCAAATTACTTATATGAAATAAATGCGCTTGGTTAAACCACAGTTTCTCACCTGTTTGATAATGAGTTTCAATACCTTGGCATAATTGAGAGGTACGTAGGCCATCATCTTCTGTCCACTCAAATTGAATTTGAGTGCGGCGACAGTACGCTTCTACTTCAGCAGGGTTCTCTGTATTAAATACCTGCTGCCAAGGCAAATCAAAATCACCATAGTTACGGACATATAACAGCCCTTTTTCAAATTGGTTACGAATAGATAATGGCATGCGGTTATAAATAGCGCGGCTATCCGCAATAGGTGTTTCACCACCTACTTTTGATGCAGTAACACAATGAAACCAAATTCTTTTTGCCCACTCTCGCGTGTAGGCTTGTTCATTATGCAAAGGAATATGTTGATGAGCAGGATAAGATGTAGAGGTATAAACACCTTTAGACACTGCTGAGCGTGGTGTTGAACCAAATTCATAATTCAGTAGTGGATCACCAAAAGAGGCAGCAAAGCTTTTAAAATCGGCTATTTCAGGTACTGAAAATCCACGTAATAGAACACCACCAACCGTAGTAATTAAGCCCTCAATATCTACTTGAAGTCGCTGAAATGCCTCATGCAATGTTTCACCTGTGAACTTAGGTGTTATTAATACGGGAAGATCTGAGCCTTGAGGAGCTATGCGCCCTGTTATTGTCATAATATTACCTAGAGAATACATATTATTTGTTAACGCTACGTACTAACGTCAGCAAAAACCTTAACGTTAATGACTAGCCATATATCTTTGAAATACATTTAAAACATCAGTACTTAAAACAAAATTTATCGTTAGTAGTATTTTTTTGAATATGAGCCTGAATTGTTATGTAACTTCTTTATCCGTTACTTGCTTGCTCATTCATCCATTGACGCAATGAAAGTGGGCGCATATCTGTCCAGTTTTTTTCTATATAATCAAGGCAGAACTGTTTATTTCCTTCAACTCCTACAGCTTTCCAACCACCAGGGATTGTTTTCCATTGGGGCCAAAGAGAGTATTGTTCTTCATGATTAATTAATACGGTAAATTGACCGTCTTCACGATCAAAGTAACTAGTTGCCATTGTCATTCCTTAATAAGTTAAATTAAGCTATGTAAATTAAACGATGAATATCACTTTGATATATTATTTATAAAGACGAAGGCATAAGCTAAAAATTTATAAAAATTATGATTTATTTAAAAATCAATTGAAAAGGTGAAAGGGGAACCCAACAAAGTTACCAACAAGGGTTATTGGTAACTCAACAACAAAAGAAAAATACCTGTTTATTTTTGTAAATCCTTACGACAAGTATCAACAGCAGCTTTAATTAAAAAATTAACCAATGTGGGTGAAATATCATATTTTAGTGCTATGTTTTTCTGGCTAAACTCCCCATAACGATATAATTCAAAAACTTCTCTTGTCCTAACAGGAAGTTTTGCTAATGAGTCATTAATAGCATTAAGTGAGCTTTGCTTATCTAATGCTTCTTCGGGGCTATTGGCTGTATCGGGGACTTCGGTATACATTGATGCATCACTAACAAATAGACTTTCTTTATTCAATTTTCGCTTATAGTCAATCGAGATGTTTTTTACCACTTGAAATAAATACCCTTCTGGTTTTTTTATATTCAATACTTTTTTTAAATCAAGTTGAGATAGACGAATAAAAGCATCTTGTAATACATCTTCAGCACGTTTAGGACAATGTAGAATTTTTTGACATCCCCATAATAACTCTTGTTTATTTTCATCAATCATTGCCGACCAATTAAATACAGAATCATTAAGATTTGGTGACACGATAATTCCTATGTAATAAAGTTATATTAATCAATATTATAAATAGCAATCATTACCATTTGCAACCTCATTATCATTGAATTCACCTGTTATATCTGTTTCAAAATGGTGTTGCTCCACCGCCAGCAAAACCAATTAACACACCCGCCTGCGCTAACATACGTAAAGCCGCTTGGGTGATCGATGTGCCATTACACAATAAAATTACAGTTGTATTGGCAATGGGAACATTGAAATACTAATTTTCTTTTTTCGCTTCTGTTAAATACAGTACTCGCCCATCTTTTTGCATTACGCGGCAATATTCTAAGTAATACAAATTTGCGCGCTTAGAATGCAAAATAGTTTTTAAATCTGATGGGGATAAATCTTTCATTCCAGCGTCCTTCTTTTTGAATAACCTCAGACTACTTTGTTATTCTTTTCGTACAACCCCTGAAAAATAAACAGGTAACTTTATTACCCTATTTACTTGCTGCCATTTACGTTATTGAACAGCCACTGTGTTACCTCTGCTGCATTGGCTACCACTAAAGGTTGCTTTTCCGCTTTGTCTGCTTGAGAGATATCTATTTGCATTTCTTGTAATAGATAGCGCACCAAAGAACGCATTGTTTATGGAGAAACCCGTCGTGTAGGCAAACGGGTTGAAGTAGGAATGAAGTGTTTTAAGCTAGTGTTGTAAATTAGGTTTTGAGGATACAAAGCCCTGTATCGAGTAAGGTATTGCTTTCCTTGTTTACGAGTAACACTAAATTGCTGAGCTAGATTAGATGCATTAACTCCCCCTTCCCAGAACCCAAGTAGCTCGATGATCCAGTAGTATTTGTTATTTTTCCATTCCTGCAAAAGTTCATCCCTGACTTTTTAACTAGCTAGTTTATTCATATACAATGAATAATTTCATAAAAGTCGTCAATAATTTATTTATCAAATAACCTAAATTTCAATGCAGAGCATGTTAAAGTTTGACTAATTCAATCTTTACTTTTTTATGTAGCCCCATGACATCTGCAGCCCCTCTTTTTTGGCGAAATCCCGCGCTTCCCTATGTTGAACTAAGGCAGGTATTAGACGGCCGCAATGTAACCTATTCCCCTCATTTTCATAATGAATGGTCTGTTGGTGCTATTTTAACTGGGAACAGTGAATTTGTTTGTGCAAATAGGCTTTATACAGTAAAGCGTGGCACACTGGTTATGATGAATCCACATGTTGTACATGCGTGTAATCCACTGAAACATTCACCATGGGGTTATTACATGATGCACATTGATACGGCATGGCTAGCGTCGTTATTAAAAAAGACAGGAATCAGACAATACAAACACTGGCAAGACACTCAACTTGATACCTTATCAGTTCCTTCTTTATATCTGTCTTTTGTAAATACTTGCAACGACTTAATATCTGAGGCCTATTCTACACAACATAAAAGTCACAAACTTGAATCTTGCTTAACATCACTTGTTAAGTATGTTGACAAGAATAAAGCTGAACAAAGCACTGTGAAGCCTTTAAGTAATGTGTACAAAATAGCTCAATACCTAAACGAGCACTGTTTAGACAATACTTCTATTAGTGAAATAAGTTCAAAATTTGGTTTAAGTGTGGGGTATTTTAATAGACTCTTTAAACAATCGTTCAATATGACTCCACATGCCTATCGATTAAACTGCAGACTTCACCTAAGCCAAGATGCATTAAAATCGGGTGAAACTATTGTTGATACTGCACATACAATGGGGTTTAGCGACCAAGCCCATTTTCAACGTGTATTTAAAGAGCGCGTTGCCGCGACCCCAAATCAATATCGACGTAATCATTGATATAAAGCTTCACACTATTATCATGAAACAGCTTAATACCAACAATATCGCTAACACTTTATTCATTGTTCTTATTTTATTAGGTTTTTGGAAATAGTGGCCTAACACCAAACCTCCCATTACCCATATGGTTAACGACAACCAACAAATCGGTAAATACACTCCTGCAAATAAAAAAACGTCGGTGGTTTTAGCTTGCGGAATATACGCGGAAATCCCCGACATCGACGCAACCCATGCTTTTGGATTGAGCCATTGCATAATGGCTCCCGTGAAAAATTTAGGTTCAGTGCTTTTAGTGCGATCCTTTATTTCGCCTGTATCAACATATAACTGATAACTTAAATACAGCAGGAAACCTATACCCAGCCACTGAATGCCTTGAGTGAGCCAAGGTAACTCCGCTATAAAATAGTGTAAACCTAAGCCAATAATTAAAAATAGCAGTACAAAGCCTAAGGTTGCACCAGTAACAAATATTAACCCACTTTTAACGCCATAACGCGCTGTTGCACTAAGGGATACTAAATTGACGGGTCCTGGTGAAATAGACGCTGCAAGCGCAAATAACGCCATACTGATTGTTGTAGAAAAAAACATTATAAACGTATTTCATGAATGACTAATCTGTTCATCATCCCTATAACGATTATGGAAATATTGAATAAAACTGACTTTATTTATATGTACTGCGTTGGTACTTATTATATTTATGCCCAAGGTGATTAAAAAACGCTCTTCCATAGCATGATACTTGTGAGTTGCATCTTCTATAAAGATTCGAATTTAAGATTTAAATAGATCCACTTAACTCTGTTAACCGTTGTTATAAATGCACATTCACTGTAACAACGTTTTTATAGCGTAAATAATATATTCAGCTATTTATTTGTAAGAAAAATTTTCTGATAGAAACAGTTGTTTGTCTCCTGAAATTTATTGATAATAACTATCACAAGAGAGTCGTTTTACATTCCTTACATTGCGTACGGCGATATATCAAGCGCTGTAAAATGCATCATGGAAAGCAAGAACACACATACTATGGAATTTTACTTTTCCGCCTACTGCTGTGTTGTATGAACACACGTCATAAGTAAGATTTAGTTTTAAATTGGTCCTAACAAAATGCTGGCAAAGAAAATAAAAATATGAAATATACAACGTTTAACCAGAACAGTATTAACACACTTGCTGAACCCATGTTTTTTGGTAACCCCGTAAACGTGGCGCGATATGACCAACAAAAACACCCTATTTTTGAGAAGTTGATTGAAAAACAAATTAGTTTTTTCTGGCGTCCTGAAGAAGTTGACGTGTCTCGTGACCGCGTTGATTTTCAAAAGCTTACAGCCCCTGAAAAGCATATTTTCATTTCAAATTTAAAATACCAAACCTTGCTCGACTCAATCCAAGGGCGCAGTCCGAATATTGCGATGCTGCCTATTGTTTCTTTACCTGAATTAGAAACCTGGATTGAAACCTGGTCATTTTACGAAACCATTCACTCTCGTTCATATACTCACATTCTTAGAAATTTATTCTCTGATCCCAGTGAAATTTTTGAAGACATCGTTGTTAATGAAGAAATCAAGCGAAGAGCAACCGATATCTCTCGCTATTATGATGATCTGATATTTGCCACTCAACTTTGGCAAACACAAGGTGTTGGTACACATACAGTAAACGGTGAAGTTCACGTTATTTCGTTGCGCGAGTTAAAGAAAAAGCTGTATTTGTGCATGAACTCAGTAAACGCGTTGGAAGCCATTCGTTTTTATGTTTCTTTTGCCTGTACCTTTGCGTTTGCAGAACGAAAGTTAATGGAAGGTAATTCTAAAATTATTCGTTTGATTGCCCGCGACGAAAACCTTCACTTGTCGTCAACGCAGCACATATTAAATTTATGGGCAAAAGGAAAAGACGACCCTGAAATGGCAGAAATTGCAGAAGAATGCCATGAAGAAGCCAAAGCTATTTTCTTAAAAGCCGTTGAGCAAGAAAAGGAATGGGCTGAGTATTTGTTTGCGTCGGGTTCAATGATTGGATTAAACAAAGATATTCTTTGCCAGTACGTAGAATATATCGCGAATCAACGTATGTCGGCCATTGGCATGGGCAAGCCTTTTGATATTAGCAGTAATCCTTTACCGTGGATGAACAATCACTTGAACTCAGACAACGTACAAGTTGCTCCTCAGGAATCAGAGATTAGTTCATATCTAGTAGGGCAAATTGACTCTGCCGTTGGTGAAGATGACTTTGAAGATTTCGAACTGTAATCAGTGCTAGCTGATTAATGAGTAATACCGAAAAAGGTATCCAGATCACTCTTATTGATACGGATACCTTACCTTCTTTACCTAATAAAACCTTATTAGAGTCCATCGAAGCTAAAAATATCGAAGTTCCCTATCATTGCAGAGATGGTTTCTGTGGTGCATGCAGGTGTAAGTTAATTAAAGGCGACGTAGATTATACGATAGACCCTTTGGCCTTTATTGATGACGACGAAGTGCTGCTTTGCTGTAGCGTGCCACTCACTGATGTAACACTAAAACTTGAATAAGTATTGATAAAACAAAAGAAGAACACACCGGCAAAGTTTAGAAACTTAAGGCAGCGCCGGTGTATTTATTTTATGTGGCTTAGATTGTATCTAGAGACACACCTAAACGTTGCGCCACTTCAATGTAGGTTTCAACAACACTACCTAAGCCTTGGCGGAAACGATCTTTATCCATTTTTTTACGGGTTTCTTTATCCCATAAGCGACAGCCGTCTGGTGTAAACTCATCACCTAACACTAGGTTTCCAGCAGCATCCACACCAAATTCGAGTTTGTAGTCCACTAAAATCAAACCCGCTTTATCAAACAAGTCTTTTAGAATACCGTTCACTTCGAATGTGGCTTTTTTCATTGCCGCAATTTGTGCTTCTGTGGCCCAACCGAAAGATGCAATGTGGTAGTCGTTTATCATTGGATCGTGTAGCGCATCGTTTTTAAGGAAAAATTCAAACACAGGCGGAGCTAAATCTTTACCTTCTTCAACCCCTAAGCGCTTTACTAACGAACCCGCAGCAACATTTCTAACAACACATTCAACTGGGATCATGTCCAGCTTTTTAACCAACGATTCGGTATCAGAAAGCAGTTTTTCAACTTGAGTAGAAACACCGGCTTCTTCCAACTTAGTCATAATAAAGTGATTAAACTTGTTATTCACTTCACCTTTGCGATCGAGTTGCTCAATTTTTTCACCATCGAATGCTGAAGTGTCATTTCGAAATTCAAGTACAAGAAAATCTTCGTTGTCGGTAAAATAAACGGTTTTAGCTTTACCGCGATACAACTCTTGTTGTTTTTGCATAATGTCTTCCAATTAAACGTATTCCAATTAAACGTCTTACAATTAAATATCTAAGTTGTTTTTCGACATTGTGTCAGCGAAAGGCTCAAATAAGTCAGTGACTTGATTAACCTCGAAAGGTTCGCTGTCTTCGGTCAGGAAAGTAACCACTGTTTTCTCATTTTGAGGTACAACTTTTAAGCGGTAATCTCCAACATCAAGTAGTTTCTTCTTAAAAGAAAGTAAATTAGACCACCAACCTGTACCTGGCCCATTGTAAGAAACAAAAACAAGGCCATTTGATTTGTCTAAATCTTTAACATCGAACCCTAAATCTCTGAGTACTAGTTGAAGTCTTGGCCAGGTTATATCGTAAATACCATCAATAACAAATGCGGGCTCGCCATCAGCATCAAAACCTAACTCGGTATCTAGACCTTGTTTAATTTGACGACGAACTTGTGTTACTTTAACACCTTGTTGGAATTCGTAATGAGCGATAACTTGATTCAGTACATCCACTTCTTCTGTTCTGGCTATAACATCTTCGCGAGTTTCAACTATGCTGTCGTTGATTGATTTCGCGTAGTCTTTCAATTTGACGCTAAGTTCTGCAGTACGCCCATGGGGTTCCATGACGAGATCAAATTCGAACACCCTACCCACTTCACTTTTTTTATCAACAATCGTGTACCACTTGCCTGGAATTGTTTCTGTAGTTAGCATCCAATCAGTTAATAATACGCCTTTGTCTTCATCGAAGGATGCAACACTGACATCATTTTTGTCTAAATAATTTAGCAGCGTATTCCAAATACTTTGATTTAGTGCTTCACTGTCATTTACTTGGTCAAATTTTACTTTTGCGCTTTTACTTCCCTCTTCAATGTAGCTGCCTGCAACAATAGGCACAACTAAAGAAGGAGAAGCAACAACTAGCTTTTTGCCAACATGGTTTTTAGGTGCATTAGAGCCTAATTTCGGTAATTCAAATTCACCAGTAAAATTCGGATTGTCTAACTCTTCGGGAACTTTAATAGGTTCAACCGCTTCAGCCTCAATGTAATCGAAACTCCCCGAGGCTTGTTTACTTTTTTCTACGCTACTGCATCCAACCCCTGCAGTTAATGCCGCACCCAGAATTACACAGAATTTAATATTCATTGCGTTCTCTTATTCTTATTTTGTTAAGCCATATTCGATAAGTATGTCTTCGAGTACTTTTTTACTAGCAAGTTCCGGTAAAACCATAGGAAGTCGTAACATAGCCGACTTCATTATTTGCATTTTGTACAAAGCCCACTTAGGCATAACAGGATTAGGCTCAATAAATAATGCATGGTGCAATTTTTCGATAGATGCATCGATACGACGGCAAGCCTCAAAATCATTGTTTAATGCACTTTTACACATTTCGGCCATTGCTTTAGGCACAATATTGGCCGTAACAGAAATGACGCCATGGCCGCCTGCTTCAAGGAATTCACAACTAGAGCCGTCATCGCCACTTAACAATACAAAATCGTCAGGTACCAATGCTTGTGTTTGCTTTAATCTTTGAATGTCCCCTGTAGCGTCTTTCAAGCCAACGATATTGGGGTGTTTTGCAAGCTGAGCTACAGTTGCTGGTAACATGTCTGCAACTGTGCGCCCTGGCACATTGTATAATAAGACAGGTTTAGACGTTGCGTCAGCGACGGCTTCAAAATGCGCAACCATACCTGCTTGTTGAGGCTTGTTGTAATAAGGAACAACACTTAAAAAGCCATCTACACCTAATGCTTCCATTTGTTCGGTTAAAAATACGGCTTCAGATGTGGAGTTTGCACCACTTCCTGCAATAACAGGAATACGTCCAGCTACAATATCAACAGTACTTTTAACAACGTCGACATGCTCTTTAAAGGGCAGTGTTGCAGACTCCCCTGTGGTTCCCACAGACACAATACCGTCGGTTTTATTTTCAACGTGAAATTCGATACAAGCTTCCAAATCTTGATAATCAACATTTCCTTGTTCATCCATGGGCGTAACAAGCGCCACATAACTGCCTTTAAACATAATAACTCCGATAAAACTGAGCGCACATGGTAATTATGTCGGTGCTTAAACACAAGTAATCTCCCCACTGGTTTGCTAAAAAAAAGCAGATTTTGCTGATAAATGTTAAAAGTTACCCATTTCCTGATACTTCTCGCTGAATAATGGACGAATTTGCATTAAAATCTTTGCCATTAATTTAGAAAGATTCCCAAAACTGGTATTCAGTAATCAACTAAAAAGAGACTCAATGAACACATTAAACGCCGGCGATAAAGCGCCTAATTTCACATTACTTGACGAAAACTCAAACGCGGTATCCCTAGAACAATTTTCAGGCAAAAAAGTATTAGTCTATTTTTACCCAAAAGCCATGACACCAGGGTGCACAGTACAAGCCCAGTGTTTACGAGACAGCAAAGCTCAATTAGACGAACATAACCTTGTGGTGTTGGGAATTAGTCCTGATCCTGTGAAGCGTTTGCCTAAGTTCATTGAAAAAGAACAATTGAATTTCACTTTACTGTCGGATGAAGATCATGCAGTAGCCGATGCATTTGGTGTGTGGGGCTTGAAAAAGTTTATGGGTAAAGAATACGACGGGATTCACCGCATATCATTTTTAATCAATGAAAGTGGTGAAATAGAAACTGTGTTCAAAAAGTTTAAAACGAAAACCCACCACGATGTGGTGTTAGATTATCTGAATAGTTAAAATAATAATCAGCGGAAAACACACGTTTTCCGCTGATTGCTACATTAATTATCTTTTAGTTCAGCAGATGATTCACTGCTCCATGCGGTAATTAGTGCTTTTACTAATGTAGCCAGTGGAATCGCAAAAAACACGCCCCAAAAGCCCCATAACCCACCAAAAAACAGCACAGCAACAATAATATAAAGCGGATGCAAACTCACTGCTTCAGAAAACAAAATGGGTACGAGTAAATTTCCATCCAGAGCTTGAATAATGCCGTACGCAAACATTAAGTAACCAAACTGCGGTGAAATTCCCCATTGAAACAAGGCGACCATGGCCACAGGTATTGTCACAACTGCAGCGCCAATGTAAGGAATTAAAACAGACAGTCCTACCAAGGCGCCAAGTAACATTGCATAGCGCAAATCCATTAATGCAAAAGTAATGTAAGACACTCCCCCTACAATAAAAATTTCTATGACTTTGCCGCGAATATAGTTGGCAATTTGTCCATTCATTTCATTGCCTACTTGCGCAATCAAACGCCGTTCATTGGGCAATAACGACGACACAGCATTAAGAAAAAAGTCTTTGTCTTTCAACATGAAAAACACCATTAACGGCACTAAAATCATGTATATCAATAAGGCAGCAACATTGCCCAGTGTATTAAATGATACAGCGATAAGTGATTCCCCTAACACTGAGGCTTTTTCATTCAAACTATCAATAAAATCGGCAACCTGAGTCACGTTGATGTAACTAGGGTATTTTTCAGGTAATGTTCTTATCCATTCTTGCGCTGATGTAGCAATTTGCGGCATTTCTTGTAGCAGGTTTACACTTTGTTTAGAGATAACAGGCAAAAAGCCAACTAATGTCACTATAACAAAGGAGACAAAGAGCATCAGCACAATGGCTGTGGCCAGCGTTCTATTTACGCCCACTTTTTGCAATCTAACAACAGGCCAATCTAAAAGGTAGGCAATGACAGCTGACACAATGACTGGCATCATCATTTCGCCCCAAAAGACTAAGGCAATAGAGCTAACAAGGATAAGTAGCAGTAACATGACTGCATCGGGGTCTGAAAATTTTCGTTGATACCAACGCTGAAATACGTCTAGCACTTCATTACCTTAAACAAAATTACAAAAGAATTGATAAGATAGCAGAAAATAATCACTATTTAATGAAACTGATCGTAACTTTATGCACTCTTATATAATAATGCATACGTAACATTAATTTTTTAGTTACTCACGAGACGAAGTAAACAAACTTGAAACAAACAGTATACCGATTTATCAAATATGTATCTGCCAGTGCGGTTCTAGCTCTGGTATTGAGCTCTGTTGCTATGTCGCAAACAAGCGATAAGAACGCTTTACCTGATATAGGTGTGGTCGCATCAGATGCCATTACATTAGACAAAGAAGTGATTATAGGTGACGCGTTAATGCGTCAACTTCGGGGGCAGTCGCCTATTGTTCAAGATCCAGTGTTACAGCAATACATTCAAGATTTAGGTAATCGACTGGTTTTACACGCTAATAATACCAACTTCCCCTTCGAGTTTTTTATCATTAATAATAACGCCATCAATGCCTTCGCATTTTTTGGTGGTCACGTTGGCATGCACACAGGCCTTATAGCCAGAGCCGACAGCGAAAGTGAAATTGCCTCTGTATTGGCTCATGAAATAGCCCACGTTACCCAGCGCCATATCGCGCGAAGAATTCAAGCTCAATCTCGTACATCGCCCTTGGCCATTGCTTCTCTTATTGGTGGAATATTGCTCGCTATTGCCGATCCTCAAGCAGGGATTGCTGCAATACAGGCATCATCTGCTGCACAAGCTCAATTTGGTATTAACTACACTCGAAGTAATGAACAAGAAGCTGATAGAGTGGGTATTTCGTTGTTGTCCCGTGCGGGGTTTGACCCTAGAGGTGCAGATTCTTTCTTTTCTAAACTTGCTGCAGCATCAAGACTTGTGTCTAAGCCGCCAGAAAGACTGTTAACTCACCCATTAACAGAAAATAGAATTGCAGATGCACGAGCGAGACTTGTGTCGCTTCCAAAACGAAATTTGCCACCTAGCCTTTCCTTTCATTTAGCGAAAACACGCATTTTGGCTCGTTATTCTTTTAACGAAGATTACAGCTTAGATTATTTTGAAAATGCCTACACGAAAGGTTCGGGTATATACAATGAAGCAGCGCGTTATGGCTATGCCATGGCGCTGTTGCGCAATGATAAAGCCAAACAAGCACAACCTATTATTGCAGCGTTATTAAAACGTAGACCGAATAACCATTTCTACTTAGACACCATGACCGATGTGCTGTTAGCGCAAGAAAAAAGCCAAGATGCGATAAAACTACTGAATTCAAAATACCGTCAGTCGTCTAGTAATGTGGTCATCGCCCTTAATTTAGCTAATGCCTATTTAAATGCAGGGAATAATAAGCAAGCAATACAGGTACTGCGAGATTACTTATTATTAGATAAAGACAATTATTTGGCATATCAACTGCTTGCCGATGCATATCAAGAAAATGGCAATAAAGGATTAATGCATCAATCAAATGCAGAGTTTTTTGCTCTCATTGGCGGCTATGAAAGAGCGATTGATGAACTTCAATTTGCCTATAATTTCAGTAAAAACGATCATTTAACCAAACAGAAAATTAGAGCTAGAATTCAGCAACTTAGAAATAAAGTAAAATCATTACAGTCACTTTGACTCTAGTTTAATTTCCTTATAAGGCAGCAATACATGGCCAAGATTCAAATAGTCCACAACCCTAGATGCTCTAAAAGTCGCCAAACATTAGCATTGTTAACTGACAAACAAATAGAACATGAAGTGTTACTTTATTTAAAATCGCCTTTAAATCTTGCGACATTAGAAGAAATAAAGCTTGCTTTAGGTGTTTCGTCGTTTAAAGACATGATGCGTACAAAAGAGGCATTATATAAGGAATTAGCCCTGAATGATGCGTCAGAAGAAAAGTTAGGTGAAGCCCTGTTAGAGCACCCTAAATTAATTGAACGCCCTATTGTTGTAGTTCGTTCAGATAAGCATATTCACGCGCGAATAGGCCGTCCTCCAGAACAGGTTTTGGATATTTTACCGTGAAAAAAGTATTGGTTTTATACTACTCAGTGCACGGTGCAACTAAGATGCTTGCCCAGGCTATCGCCACGGGTATCGAAATGGAAGGCGCAGAAGCCATTTTACGTACCGTACCACCGGTATCGAACCAATGTGAAGCCGTTATTGACGCTATCCCCAAAGACGGCCCCCCCTATGTTACAAAAACGGACTTACAAAATTGCGACGGGTTAGTTTTAGGTAGTCCAACTCGATTTGGTAACATGGCAGCACCACTTAAATATTTTATTGATAGTACCAGCGATCTTTGGCTATCTGCCAGCCTAGCAGGTAAACCCGCAAGTGTATTTACGTCATCTTCCAGTATGCACGGCGGGCAAGAATCAACCTTACTGTCTATGATGGTTCCTTTACTTCACCATGGTATGATCATTAGTGGTGTGCCATACAGTGTTCCCGAATTACACAACACCCAATCTGGTGGCACGCCCTATGGCGCAACCCATGTTAGCCACGATAACAGCCGTTTAACTGACAGTGAAAAAGCCATAGCTATTGCCCAAGGAAAGCGTATGGTACAGCTTGTTTCTAAGCTGTAGCGCTTATTCCTAAAATGCACATTTTCACTTCCATTCCCATGGCCAGACGAACATTACAAGTGCGTTATTTAGCATTGTATAGTCATGTGCTTTTGCTCATTTTTATTGGAATATGGCAGTTTTACATAATTGAAAACCAGCCTTATTCTTTTACATTCATTCTTTTCATCTATCTTTTCCCGCTATGCTTGCCATTATGGGGAGTAATTAGAGGAAAGCCCTACACCCACGCTTGGGCGAGTTTTGTGGTATTGTTTTATTTCATCCATAGTGTCACTGTGTTGTATGTAGAGCCTGAACAAGGTGTTTACGCCCTAGCTGAATTAACCCTTAGCATCACGATGTTTACAGGAACATGCCTGTTCGCTCGACTTCGCGGGAGAGAATGCGGCTTAGGTTTAAATAAACTAAAAGACGTGATGGCCGAAGAAAAAAGCCATTTTGAAAGAAAATACTAGAGTATATTCATAGCCCAAGAATAATTAGCTATTCAATTAAGCTAATCTAAAAGCTTCTTTAATAACGGAACGGTAATTTTCCGTTTAGACTGCAAGGATAAAGCATCTATCTCTTCAAGTTTCGTCATTAATGCAGGTAAATGCCGATTGGTATGAGACATTAAGAAGTTACATGCCGCATCACTGAACGACAGCCCTTGCAACTGCGCCCTTAGCATTACAATTTGTTTGCGAACCTCGTCATTGGGCTCGTGTAACTTAAAAGTGATCCCCCAATTTAAGCGAGAAACCAAATCAGGCAAATGAAACTCACTATGATTGGGTAAATCATTTAGAGAAAACAAAAGATGAATTTTTTCACCGCCACCAATGCGCTCATTAACCTTATTAATTAAGTCAAATATCGCTCGTTCCCACAGTTTATTACCCGCTACATTACTCACATTATCAAGACATATAATGTCTTGATGTTCGATGCTTTCAAGCATAAGAGGATCGATAGATTCCAGTGAATCCAAATTCAAATAGGCACAAGACAATCCAAGCTGATCAGCTAAGTTGCACACAGCATAAATGAGGTGACTTTTTCCAGTACCTTCAACGCCACATAACAAGGTTAGCGCCGAACCAACACGAACATCTCGTTCACTCAATGACTTCAAATGAGCGATAACATCTTGATGTTCTGGGCTGTAGTAACTTTCAAATGTTTGATTAATAGGTAATGAAACGGGTAACGCGAGCTGCAAATTCTATCCTTGCCAAAAATAATTAAGCTGTAAAATATCTGAAGGCGTGAGAGCTTCTTCCCCACCCTCTATTTCTGTTAAACGTTGATCAAGTGCAATAGTATTATTCAAATCAACCAAAGAACCTATAAGCGAAACAGAAAAGGTTGCTATATGACCGTCTACTTTTTGCAAAGATGCACCTTGCACTACAGTTAAGTCATTCAAATAGCTGTTTAATTCAAAAACATCACTCAACGAACTTACGTTTGACACTGTCAACAATGGTTTTACAGTACTCGCTTCATTGGGTGTAATTGCAAATTTTTGTCCCAATAAGTTTGCATATTCATCGACTAACTGATGAACTAATTCATCTTCGTTGGTACCAAAAAAACGTCCCGACAATATTTCATTTTGATTTTCAATAGTCCACTCAAGAGCAATAGAAGCATCGTCAGGTATGGCAACCATAGGGCCAAGCACTCTTTGTGTTTGCTTGCTATCGCTAGGTTGTAAACTATTGTTTTCGCGTTTAATTTCTTCTTCGTTCAACGCTTGTTCTAACGTAAGTTCATCTCTTGCAAAGCCTCTTAATCGTCTATGAGGAGGTGAATACTCAGCACCCGCTTTTTCACTCTGAGACTCTACTCCAAGCTGTGCTTTTAACAGGTTAGTGTCTATTAGCCTAGCGGCAATTGTATAATCTGTTCCGTAACGACTAGACGCATTACTAATAATTGGCATAAATCGCGCCCACACGTCGGTTTCTGTCACATTTAATCTATCGTCCAAATCCATAATAGGAAATAACATATCCACGCCCCTAGACGCCGAGGCTGCACTTATTTTATCCCGCAAAGGTGAATTGTCGTTTTCAGACACAACTAAAACATCATTTTGTTTTTTAGAAGCTAGCCACACAATTGCATCAGGCCTTCGCGGCCCCCAAATTGGAAGTTGTTCTTGACGAATCAACAACTCAATTTTTTTTCTATCAAAAATCGCTTTATAGCGTTGATGGTCTCCATCGAGATAATATTCATATGAGAGAATGTAGTCTCGAGCACTTCGCAGTGCTTTTTTTATACCATTTGTGGATAAACTGTCTTTGGTTCCTGTCATTTTTACAATAACTTGCTTTAACGCTTCTTGTTGTTCACGTTTGTTCTTAGCAACAATGACGTCACCTTGATTTACGTTCACAAAACTGGCGCTATGTACTGGTATTGCTATCGCAAAGCACAAACACAACGTTAAATAAAAGCGGCTAAACTCTGACAATATTTTACCTTAAATGACAGTTTAGAGATTCAATATGGCTATTGTCCGATATTTATTACTAAATTTCACCCTTTGTGAAGTTGGATTAAATGTTTAGCGCTGTTAAAATTACTTCCCTATCAAAGTAATTTCTCGAGTGAACCGTGAGCCAAAACACAAAGCCCTTAAGTTACAAAGATTCAGGTGTTGATATTGACGCTGGAAATAAGTTGGTTGAAAACATCAAGCATGTTACCAAAAAGACCCATAGACCTGAGGTTAAAGGCGGGTTAGGAGGTTTTGGTGCATTGTGCGCAATTCCTGAGAAATATAAATCTCCGCTTCTTGTATCTGGTACTGATGGCGTAGGCACTAAACTGAGACTTGCTATTGACTGCAACGCTCACCAAGGCGTGGGTATTGATTTGGTTGCCATGTGCGTAAACGATCTTATCGTACAAGGCGCTGAGCCTCTCTTTTTCCTAGACTATTACGCAACAGGAAAATTAGACGTAGACACGGCAACTGACGTAGTAACTGGTATTGGTAAAGGCTGTGAATTATCAGCCTGCGCTTTAATTGGTGGTGAAACCGCTGAAATGCCAGGTATGTACGAAGGTGCTGATTACGATTTAGCAGGATTTTGCGTGGGTGTTGTTGAAAAAGACAACCTTATCGACGGCCAGTCTGTTAGCGCAGGCCAAACGATTATTGCATTAGGCTCTTCTGGCCCTCATTCAAATGGCTACTCCCTCGTTCGCAAGGTCATTGAAGTAAGCGGCGCTTCGTTAAGCGATGAGGTGGAAGGTAAACCACTTTCAGAACACTTACTTGAACCCACTCGCATTTATGTAAAACCAGTATTGTCGCTACTAGAAAGTGTAAAAGTACACGCAATTTCACACATAACTGGCGGCGGTTTTTGGGAAAACATTCCTCGCGTATTACCTGAAAATGTGCAAGCCGTTATTAATGAAAGTAGCTGGCAGTGGCCTTCAATCTTTAATTGGTTACAGCAAAACGGGAATATCACAACCCACGAAATGTACAGAACATTTAACTGTGGTGTTGGCATGATCTTAGTTGTTGACGACAGCGACGCAGAACGCGCAGTAGCTCTGTTAAATGAACAAGGTGAAAATGCCTGGGTTATTGGCAAAACTGCTGATGACCAAGCTGAACCCGTAATCATTAAGTGATCCAATGAAAAATATTGTTGTTCTGGTATCTGGTAATGGGTCAAACCTTCAGGCAATTATTGATGCTGTAGAAGCAAAAACAATTGCCGGTAAAATTACTAAAGTAATTTCTAATAGGCCAAATGCTTTTGGACTCACAAGAGCTGAAAACCATGGAATTAATGGGGTTTGCTTAGATCATAAAGAATACGCTGATCGCACAGCTTATGATGCAGAACTGCTTGCATGTATTAACCCTAAAGATACAGACTTAGTGGTACTCGCAGGTTTTATGCGTATTTTAAGCCCAGAATTTGTCGCTGCATTTGAAGGGAAAATGTTGAACATTCACCCTTCTTTGTTGCCAAAGTACAAGGGCTTAAATACCCATCAGCGGGCGCTGGACAATAAAGATTCAAGTCATGGTCCTACGGTACATTTTGTCACAGCAGAGTTAGACGACGGCCCCGTTGTATTACAAAGTGAAATTCCAATTCTAGAAAATGAGTCTGCTGATGAACTTGCACAACGAGTGCAAGTTGAAGAACGGATGATTTACCCTAAAGTGGTAAAATGGTTTTGCGAAGGAAGGCTTAAAATGGAAGGAAACAAAGCAATACTCGACAATCAATGTTTGCCTGTTAATGGACACAAAGATGCATAAACGAATTCGCGGCAACAGGCTGAAAAGCGTATTTATGTTGAGCTTGATGCTAGTCTCATCATTATGCACAGCAGATACTGCTATGTTGTCGCAATTCAAAGCTGAATACACAGCTTATAAATGGGGAGACCCACTGGGCAAAGCCACGATGGCGTTGACTAAACTAGAAGACGGGCAGTATTCATTAGATTATACATCTGATGTATCTAAGTTCTTCCTTTCAGACAAACGCAGCGAAA
The DNA here is from genome assembly GCF_017368475.1 of Alteromonas sp. 5E99-2. Classification (GTDB taxonomy): domain Bacteria; phylum Pseudomonadota; class Gammaproteobacteria; order Enterobacterales; family Alteromonadaceae; genus Alteromonas_F. Next base: position 187,776 of record NZ_JAFNJE010000005.1, on the reverse strand, counting down.
AGTCTATTTTTTCATTTATAGATGGGCATTTTACTCCTCATAAATATCACTATTCCCGCACTGGAACAGGTAATAAACAATCCCTCGACGTAAAATTCGACGCTAATACCCAAAAAATTGAAATTTTGAAAAATAAAGACAGCTATCAACTAGATTGGCAAGGTGAAACCGATAACCAGTTGTATAGATTGATGTTGTCATTAGGCTTAGCCAATAGCAAAAAAGTATTCGATGTTGATTTTATTAATTATCGAGGCGACAAGAAACATTACAACATTGCCATAGAACAAACCGAAAAGGTAGACTTACCCTATGGCTCAATCAACGCAATTAAAGTAAAGATTAATCGTACTTCAAGCTCCCGAGAAACGTTCGCATGGTTTGCGCCAGAACTAGATTATCAGCTTGTTCGTCTGCAGCAATTTAAAGATGAAAAAGAACAAGGTGACATTAAACTGTCTAAATACACCCTACTCCCTACGCTTTAATTTATAACTCATAGCTTGATTTTTTCCCGCCACCACACTACCGTATAACTCTATCTGGTCTGACCTTATATTAAGGCGTATGAATGAGTTCCTTTGTTTGGTTTTTAATTATTACCTCCGTTCTAGTTGTCAGTAGTTACCGACGATGTTCGTTAGCCAATACAACTTGGTTTACTGCTATAGCCTTGTTTATTGGCATGATTATGGGAGATATTGGTTTTTTCAGTTGGCTATTATTTGCCGTTGTTTTTATCCCACTCAACATTACCTCAGTACGCCAAAATTACCTTACTCGACCCATCTTAGATTTCTATAAAAAAGTCATGCCCGATATGTCGAGCACAGAAAAAGAAGCTATTGACGCAGGAACCGTATGGTGGGACGGAGAAATATTCTCTGGTAACCCTGATTGGCAAAAGCTTCACAGCATTGCTAAGCCACGTCTGACCCAGGAAGAACAAGCATTTTTAGACGGTCCGGTAAACCAAGTCTGCAGCATGGTAGATGAATGGCAAATTCACCACAAAGACGCAGATTTATCACCAGAGATTTGGGCTTATTTAAAAGAGCATAAGTTTTTTGCAATGATTATAAAGCGTCAATACGGTGGATTAGCGTTTTCCGCTTTCGCACAATCTAGGGTGCTACAAAAATTAGCCGGCTGTAATACGGTTTTATCTAGTACAGTAGGCGTGCCTAATTCTTTAGGCCCGGGTGAACTTTTACAACACTACGGCACCAAGGAACAACAAGACTACTACCTGCCACGTCTTGCTAACGCTGAAGAAATTCCTTGTTTTGCATTGACCAGCCCAGAAGCTGGGTCTGATGCGGGTGCGATACCTGACACAGGTGTTGTCTGTGAAGGCGAGTTTAACGGCGAAACTGTGTTGGGTATGCGCCTTAACTTCGATAAACGCTATATAACCCTTGCTCCAGTAGCCACCGTTGTTGGCCTTGCTTTTAAACTGTATGACCCTGATGGGCTTATTGGCAATCAAAAAGAACTAGGTATTACCTGTGCGTTGATCCCAAGCGACACTGAAAACCTTGATATTGGTCGTCGTCATTTTCCGTTGAACACCCCGTTTCACAACGGCCCTATTCGCGGTAAAGACATATTTGTTCCTCTTGATTACATTATTGGAGGAAAAGACATGGCCGGTAAAGGCTGGCGCATGCTGATGGAATGCTTATCTGTAGGTCGCTGCATTACGCTACCTTCAACCTCAGCTGGATGTGCAAAATCGATTGCCCTCGCAACGGGTGCCTATGCTCGAATTCGCCGTCAGTTCCGTTTACCCATTGGTAAAATGGAAGGGGTAGAAGAAATGTTAGCCCGTATAGGTGGCAATGCTTACATGATGGATGCAGTCACACGTTTGTCTACCAATGGCGTTGATTTAGGCCAGAAACCTTCAGTGATATCCGCAATTTGCAAATATCATTTAACAGAAAGATCAAGAAGCCTTATTAACGACGCTATGGATGTCCATGGCGGGAAAGGCATTATGTTAGGCCCCAATAATTATTTGGGGCGCGCATACCAAGGTACGCCCATCTCTATTACAGTTGAAGGCGCAAACATTCTCACCCGTAATATGATGATATTTGGTCAAGGTGCGATGCGTTGTCATCCATTTGTGTTAGACGAACTGGTCGCTGCAAATATAGCTGACAAAAAAGAGCAATTAAATGCATTTGATAAAGCGGTCTTTGGTCATATCGGATTTGCGATTTCAAATGGCTTAAGATCATTATGGTTTGCATTCACAAATGGCAAATTTGCCAAAGCACCTTTCGCCGATAGCACTGCGCGCTACTACCAAACCGCGCAAGGCTACAGCGCTAACTTGGCTCTGCTCACCGATGTCGCTATGGGAGTTTTAGGCGGTGACTTAAAGCGTCGTGAGCGAATTTCAGCTCGATTAGGCGATATTTTAAGTCATTTGTATTTAGTCAGCGCTGCGCTGAAACGCTTTGATGAAGACGGGCGTTTACACGAAGATGCTCCCCTTATGCATTGGGCTATACAAGATTCGTTTTATCAATTGGAAACATCACTGTTAGGCTTTTTCGACAACTTCCCTAACAAGGCATTAGGAAGAGCATTAGGTTTATTGATTATGCCTTTTGGTAGACGCTTTAAACGCCCTTCAGATAAATTAGAACACACGATTTCTCGCATGCTACAAACCCCGTCTACAGCGCGTACAAGACTTGGCGATGGGCAGTACTTAACAAGAGAAAGCGGCAATTTACATGGTGATCTAGAGCAAACCTTAGATGACATTATTGCCTGTGAACCTATTTTTGAACGTATTTGTAAAGAGAAAAACGAAAAACTGCCGTTTACTCAGCTCGAAAGTTTAGCTGAGGAGGCCTTGAAGAATGAATGGATTACCGAAGCTGAAGCTACATTACTAAAACAAGCTGAAGCAGGACGTTTACGTACCATCAATGTCGATGATTTTGAGCACAAAGAGCTAATATCTCAGCATTAATATATTACGTAAATTGAATCCTGTTATCTAGCGCGCGCTAGTGCATACAGTGCGCGCTTTTCGTCTTCTGTTGTAAAGCTTTGTTCTACTCCATTAATTTGGATTTGTGACAACGCCTTTTTGTTTAATCCAATAACTTCAGCTGCGACTTTGTATTCATGTTGAATGTCGATTGCCGATACACCCGGATCATCTGTACTTAAGGTGACGGCAATTCCCCTTGATAAAAACGTTTTGAGCGGATGTTGAGCGGTATTTTCTACCGTACCTGTTTGAAAATTTGACGTTGGGCAGGCTTCAATACCAATATGGTGCTTTGCTAAATAGTCCATTAGCTTATTGTCGCGAATGGCCGCAACGCCATGCCCAATGCGCTGAGCCCCTAATAAATTAATGGCATCCCAAATACTTTCTGGCCCAGCGGCTTCTCCTGCGTGTACCGTAATATTCCATCCCACATCTCGAGCTTGGGCAAATAAAGCTCTAAACTGTTCAGCAGGAAAATTAAGTTCATCTCCTGCTAAATCTAACCCACAAAGACTGTCTTTATGACTAAGTAATGCTGCCAACTCTTTTGCGCAAGATTGCACGCCAAATGTACGGCTTAATATACCAATAAGCTGGCAACGCACGGGAAAGTTTTTTGTACCTTGATTGATACCGTCAATCACCGCGTCGACCACATCAACTGTAGGCAAATTGTGGGTTCTGGCCATATATAAAGGTGAAAAGCGCAATTCCACATAATCAAGGCCTTCATTAAAGGCATCTTCTACATTTTCATAGGCTACTCGCCGACAATCATCCAAGGTGGCCAACATCCCAATCCCCGTATCTAACTTTTCTAGAAAGGCGAGTAAATCGCTGGTTTTGTCTTTGATATACACTAAATCAGCAACGTCTTTTGGGGATTTAGCGCCAATTGCAAGGCCATTTTTTTGAGATAATTCCCAAATTGTATTTGGCCGAATATTCCCATCGAGGTGTCGATGAAGTTCAGTAAGGGGCAAGGACGCATTTAACATGAAAAAAACCAAGATCAATCAAAGCGCAAATATACCAAATACTGTGTTTTAAGGTAAACTTACGCACTTATTTTTTTTGATTGTTGAATGCGAGTATCGGAACGTGACCCAAAAAGACACCATTTTTGCTAATGCCTCACCTAAAGTTGAAGATTTTAACTTTGATGAAGCCGTAGCCGATGTTTTTCCCGATATGATCAATCGTTCAGTTCCTGGTTATGCCGATATCATTCGTGCTGCTGGACGTATAGCGCAGCGTTTTGTCACCAAGCAATCTAAGGTATACGATATTGGCTGTTCTTTAGGTGCTACCAGTTTATCTATTAGCAGAGCATTGCCCGCTAATCATTGTGAAATTACCGCAATAGACACGGCCCAAGCTATGGTAGACCGCTGTAAGCGTATCGTTGCGCAATATGCCCTACCCAACGCTATTAATGTACTCAATGCCGATGCAAACAACTTATCGATAACTAATGCCTCTTTGGTGTGTATGAACTTTGTTCTTCAGTTCATTCCTCGAGAAAAAAGACAAACATTGGTCAATAATATTGCTGCGGGATTGAACTCTGGAGGTGTCTTTATGTTGTCTGAAAAAATTCAATCAAGCTCAGAGTTAAGTAACCAGTTGCTTATTGAATTACATCACGACTACAAACGAGACAATGGCTATAGCGAATTGGAAATTGCACAAAAAAGAGCTGCATTAGAAAATGTCATGCTAACCGATACATTAAAAACCCATGAAGAGCGTCTACTGAGTGCAGGGTTTAGCCAGGTCACTGTGTGGTATCAGCATTATAATTTTGTCTCATTATTGGCGGTAAAGTAACAATGAAATGGTTTAGTGATTGCTATAAAGAATTAATAGGTACTGAGTTAGAGCCTTGGCTAGAAACCTTACCCGCCCAGCTGAGTCAATGGGAAAAAGACAAAAAACACGGCGACTTCGCAAAGTGGGTTAAATTACTTTCCAAACTTCCCCAAACCCAACCCAGCACAGTTGATTTAAAAGACTCAGTTACCGCTGGAACAGCGGCTGATATTGAAGCCTATACACAAAAGCAAATTGAAGGTTTGCTACGCCAGTTTATGCCTTGGCGTAAAGGCCCTTTTTCCATTCATGGAATACATATCGACACTGAGTGGCGTTCAGATTGGAAATGGGACCGGTTATCCGAGCATATTGCTAGCTTAGAAAACAAAACCGTATTAGATATTGGATGTGGTAGTGGTTACCACATGTGGCGCATGTTAGGCGCTGGCGCTAAAACCGTAGTGGGTATCGACCCCACGCAGCTTTTCTTAATTCAATTTCAGGCGATTAAGCACTTCATTCAAGATAAACCTATACACCTACTTCCCGTTGGTATTGAAGACATGCCGAAATTAAATGCCTTCGACACCGTATTTACCATGGGTGTGCTTTATCATCGCAAAGACGCATTAACCTTTTTAACTCAAGTGTTTAATCAACTAAAGCCGGGTGGCGAACTCGTATTAGAAACCCTTGTGGTTGACGGTGATGAAAATACTGTATTACTTGCGTCAGACCGCTATGCCCAAATGCGCAATGTTTGGTTTTTCCCTAGCACCAAAGCATTATTATTTTGGTTAGAGCGACTAGGCTTCGTAAATTGTCGCTGTGTTGACGAAAGCATTACTTCTATAGAAGAACAAAGGGCAACATCTTGGATGGACACGCAATCATTGGTGGATTTCTTAGATCCCGAAGATCACAGTAAAACCATTGAAGGCTACCCTGCTCCCAAACGCGCAGTGATTATTGCCAATAAAAAAGGCTAATACCAAACTCGTTTTATATAAACCCGTATATTGGCATGATAGTTGTTATTTATTTTTACTATACTGAGTGTAAATCTAAGTAATAACAGGTGATCAATGTCAATAGACGCGTTCTTGAAAGCACATAAACTGCCTGAGAGCTACAAGCAATCCGCACAAAAATGGTTCACGCCATTAGTGAACAAAATTGGTGAGCACCAAAAAGGTGCAAATGAGCCATTTATTCTCGGCATACAAGGTTGCCAAGGTTCTGGTAAATCCACCCTAGCTGATTATGTATGCCATGAATTAAAAAACCATTTTAAGTTAAATGTAGTGGTCTGCTCATTAGATGACTTTTACTTGTCACAACAGCAACGTGGTAATTTAGCTAAGACTGTCCATCCTCTACTCCAAACAAGAGGTGTTCCCGGTACTCACGATACCCAACTGCTTGAACAGGTACTACTACATATAAACCAGCCAAACACACTTACACCATTAAAAATTCCAAGATTCGATAAATCCACCGACAACCCTGAACCTCGAAACAAATGGCCAGTTATAAGTATGCCAGTAGACGTGTTTATTCTTGAAGGATGGTGTTGGGGAATTCCAAGTCAAGATGACGATAAATTAACAGAGCCAGTGAATGATTTAGAGAGAAATAACGACGACAAAGGCATTTGGCGAAAGTACGTTAATAAAAACTTAAAAGATTCTTACGAACCCCTCTATGGACTTGTTAATGAATGGGTTATGCTTAAAGCGCCTTCGTTTGAGCAAGTTGCAACTTGGCGTGAAGAACAAGAGCAGAAACTCCGTGCAAAACAAACCGACAACTCAAGTAATAGTGTAATGTCGCCTGCTCAAGTCATCGACTTTATTGCTTATTTCAAACGGCTAACGGAGCATGCATTAAAGGTGATGCCAGCCCGAAGTCACTGGGTATATGAACTGGGCCAATCACGAGAAATAGTGAGCTGCACGTTAGCAAATGGAGAATGCCTTTGAGCACAATAGCACCAGAGTCGATTATTTATACTGACATGGATGGAACCTTACTTGACCACGACACTTATTCAATTGACCCCGCTAAAGCACTATTAGAAAAGCTCCAAGTCAATGGGATCCCTGTTATTCCTAACACAAGTAAAACCTTTGCAGAGTTACTCTCGTTACGCAAAAAACATAATTTAACAGGCCCTTTTATTGTCGAAAACGGCGCTGCTGTGTATATACCCCACGGTTTTTTACCAAAAAAACCTGCAGGCGCTTTATGGTCAGATGGCTATTGGTGTAAATCGTTTTCATCGTCCCGTTCTCACTGGTTACAACTCGTTGAAGGCATGTCAAAGCGTTTTAATGGAAAATACGTCGGCTTTAGTAAAATGTCATTAGATGACATTGCTGATGCTACAGGATTAGCGTTAGACGATGCAAAGTTATCATCGCAACGTCAATACGGAGAACCTGTATTATTTACCGGAAATGACGAGGAAAAAGCCGATTTTATCTCTGGCTTAAAAATAAGAGGTGCGACTATTTTAGAAGGCGGCCGCTTTATTCATGTGTGCGGTAACGTAAATAAAGGCATGGCGATGAATTGGTTAACTGATATTGTTAAATCTCAATTTAACTTACCGGCTTCACCACGAAAAATTGCCTTGGGCGACAGCGGAAATGATATCGCTATGCTACAAGAAGCTGACATAGGTATTCGCATACGTACTCATGTAAAACCACCACCTGATATCCCTAACGCAAAGGGCGAGATAATAACAAGTACAAAAGTTGGGCCAGAAGGATGGTCTGAAACACTTTCTACATTATTTACTTTTTCATAATAGGACACAAACATGGCTGATTTTCATCAAAATGGTCTGGTAACTACTCTTCATAATTTGGCCAATCGACCATTAGAGGCACTTGAAGCAGACTTAGTTCGTTTTTCGCAAAAACGCCCGATGGCGTTAATTTTGCCTTCGTTGTTTTCAGAACTTGAAGGCCCAGCCTTAAGCAATATTCTAGACCATATTAAAGACGTTCCCTACCTCAACGAAATTGTTATTGGGTTAGACCGAGCAAACGAAGATCAATACCGTTATGCATTGGATTTTTTCTCACGTTTGCCTCAGCATCACAGAATTTTATGGAATGAAGGTCCCCGTTTACAAGCTATTGATAAAGAACTAAAAGACTTAGGCTTGGCACCTAAAGAATTAGGTAAAGGCCGAAACGTTTGGTACTGTATGGGCTACACCCTTGCATCAAACCGTTCCGAGTCCGTTGCTCTGCACGATTGTGATATTCTCACTTATGACAGAGAACTGCTCGCCCGCTTAATTTACCCTGTTGCGCACCCCCAATTTAACTATGAATTCTGCAAAGGATTTTATGCTCGAGTTGCCAATGGAAAAATTAATGGTCGAGTTTCTCGTTTACTTGTTACACCACTTATTCGCGCATTAAAAGCAACTGTTGGAAACAGTGAATACTTAGAGTTTATGGATAGTTTCCGTTACCCGCTAGCTGGCGAGTTCTCTTTCCGCCAAGACGTACTGAATGACATTCGCATTCCCAGTGACTGGGGACTAGAAATTGGCGTGTTATCTGAGATGCATAGAAACTATTCTAATAACCGTTTATGTCAGGCCGATATTGCTGAAACCTATGATCACAAACATCAAGATTTGTCGTTCAACAATGATCAAGGTGGTTTGTCGAAAATGTCTATTGATATCACTAAGGCATTAATTCGAAAACTGGCAACTCAAGGCACAACCTTTAATACTGAAACCTTTAGAACCATTAAAGCCACCTATTTTCGCATTGCATTAGATTTCATTGAAACCTATCACAACGATGCGGTTATGAATGGTCTGACATTAGATATCCATTCAGAAGAAAAAGCGGTGGAAATGTTTGCTAGCAATATAATGAAAGCAGGTCAGAGCTTCTTAGATAATCCGATGGAAACACCGTTTATACCAAGTTGGAACCGTGTCACCAGTGCAATGCCAGACGTATTAGAGCGCATTAAAGACGCAGTAGAAGAAGATACAAAAGAATTTATGGGGTAGTAATGTCTACATATTCCTTTTTAAAAGAAAAAGTTAAACATCATCTGGATTTAATTTACGCTGATGTTGATTTACCGCTATCTCACCAAGCGCTGGCAGATTCCTTGTTAGACGTGATGAGATTGCACAGCGACGACGATGTAAAAGTGCGCTCACCTTTTTGTAATTACTGGGATGAAGAAGACATCATCATGATCACTTATGGTGATAGTGTATTACAAGAAAACCAACCGCCATTAAAAACGCTGCAAAAATTTGTGAAGACCTATTGTAGGAATACAATAAACAAGGTGCATATTTTACCGTTTTTTCCTTACAGTTCGGATGATGGGTTTTCGGTCATCGATTACTCTTCTGTGAATGAATCATTAGGTGATTGGAAAGACATAGAAGATCTCGCCGAAGATTATGGGCTGATGTTCGATTTAGTCATTAACCACTGCTCGTCTCGCAGTGTTTGGTTTGATAACTTCATTAAGCAAGAAGGCATTGGTAAAGACTTTTTCTTTACTGCTTCGCCCGATGATGATGTTAGCGGTGTGACTCGGCCTCGTACTTCACCACTGCTTAGGGAAACAGAAACGGCAAACGGCACCCAGCATGTATGGTGTACCTTTAGCCACGACCAAGTAGATTTCGATTTTAGAAACCCTAATGTACTGATTGCATTCACGTCAATTATTCGAGAATACTTAGATCACGGTGCTAAACTATTTCGTTTAGATGCCGTCGCGTTTTTATGGAAAATTCTAGGTACAAACTGCATTAACTTACCGCAAACGCACGAAGTTATTCGTATGTTCCGCACCTTAATTGAACACGTTGATCCAAACGTTATCATTATCACAGAAACAAATATTCCAAACCGCGAAAACCTAACGTATTTTGGTAATGCGAACGAAGCCCACGCCATTTATAACTTTTCGTTACCTCCACTGTTGGTCAATACGTTATTAACAGGCTGTAGTAAGCATTTAGGCAGTTGGATGATGACCATGCCTCCTGCTAGAAATGGCACAACCTATTTTAACTTTATTGCGTCTCATGACGGTATTGGTTTACGTCCTGTGGAAGGTTTGTTAGACGACAATGAGTTATCTCAGCTAGTTGAGGCAATGGCTTCATACGGTGGTAAAGTGTCATGGCGTACTTCCGACATTGGAACGAAGAAGCCTTATGAAATCAATATTACGCTATTTGATGCTATGTCCGGTACAGTTGAAGGGCGCGATAAATGGCAAATCGACAGGTTTATCTGTGCTCATGCCATTATGCTGGGTTTAGAGGGTATTCCGGGTATTTATATTCACAGCTTGATTGGTACCCCCAATGATTTAGAGCGGGTAGAAAATACAGGTCAAAATCGTTCAATTAACCGTAGGCGTTGGGATTTCGATGAACTTGCAGAGAATTTAGATTCTCCTCATTCTCATCACCACAAAGTGCTGACCCGTTTGTCTCAGTTAATCCGAGTGAGAAAAGCACAACCCGCATTTCATCCTAATGCAACTCAGTTCACATTGCGCTTAGACTATAAGTTATTTGGTTTTTGGCGTCAGAGTATCGACAGAAGCCAAAGTATCTTCTGTATTAGTAATGTCACCGATAAGGATTACGAACTCACCTTGTCAGACATTAACTTAATCGTCACCGATGATTGGGTTGATTTAATTACTCAACTTCCTGTTTGCACTCACACAAACTTGTTGAAATTAGCGCCTTATCAAACAGTATGGTTAAGTAACAAAAACGAGATTGCCGATATACTTTAATTGGCGATTTAATAGCGTTTGGAGCATAATGCGACAAACGCTATTATTTTTTCAATAAGGTATTTATCTTTGTCTGCTTGGCTTTCTTTAGAAGACGCGATTGAACAAGCGTCATCACATATCCAACCCATAGTAAAAACTGAAACGATTTCATTAGTTCAGGCCCATGGACGCATCATTGCAAAATCCATAGTGTCCCCTGTTGATGTTCCACCTTGGAATAACTCAGCAATGGATGGGTATGCGATTAAGCTTAGCGGTAATGAAAGCAGTAATACAAGGCAAGTATCGCAAACTATCTACGCAGGCAGTAAAGAACACCAAACTGTTACCGACAATCAGTGTGCAAGAATAATGACGGGAGCTCCCATGCCTTCCGGAGCCGATACCGTTGTCATGCAAGAAAACGTTATTCGTACAGAGGATTCAATTGAATTTACTCAACCTCCAGTACTCGGAGAGAATATTCGTCCTAAGTCAGGAGATATCGCATTAGGGGATGAACTGGTTGCTATTGGTCATCAGATATTACCCCAAGACATTATGCTGATGTCATCTATCGGCTTGGCAAATATCGAGGTTTATAAAAAACCCAAAGTAGCCGTTATTGCCACAGGTGATGAACTTGCAGAGCCTGGCACAGAGCGCGGCGATCACCAAATATTTGAAAGCCATAGAGGCGGACTTGCCGCCAAACTTGAAGCCTTAGGTTGTGACGTAACCGACGCCGGCTTAGTAAAAGACGACAAAGACACCATTGTGAATGTCTTTACCTCTCTGTCGCAAACCCATGACATGGTGATATCCAGTGGTGGTGTGTCCGTAGGAGATGCCGATTGGGTTAAACCCGCATTGTCATCGTTAGGCAGCTTGCATTTATGGAAAGTCGCCATCAAACCCGGTAAGCCTTTTGCGTTTGGTCAATTTGGTCACTGTTACTTTTGTGGCTTACCCGGTAACCCTGTATCGGCATTTGTCACTTTTGATCAAATCGTTACTCCCTTACTTGGTGTACTCAAAAATCAAGCTATCAATTCAAAGCCACTCACTCTAAAAGCGACCCTCACCTCGCCATTTAAGCGCAGAGCTGGTAGAAAAGAATTTGCACGGGGTGTTTACCGTCAAAATGAAAATGGCCAATTAGAAGTATCATTATTGAAAAAACAAGGCTCGTCAGTAATGACCTCTCTGACTAACGCAAATTGTTATGTGATTATTCCTATTGAATCTGAGTCTCTTAGTAGTGGTGCAAGTGTTGATATTCAGCCCTTCTCGCTAACATGATCCGCACTGAGGCCAAAGCCTTAGTCGCTTTAGCTTGGCCTTTGCTAATAGCTCAACTCACACAGATATTTATGGGTGTGAGCGACACCATAATGGCCGGTCAATATAACGCCACAGATATGGCAGGCGTAGCTGTGGGTTTTAGTTTTGTGCACCCAGCTCAAATTTTTATTCAAGGGTTGGCACTGGCTCTTCCCCCTATCATATCGAGATTACAAGGTGCTAAAAAGGACAAAGACATAGCAAACGCTACTCAACAGGTGGGTTATGTGCTTTTTTCTGTCATGCTCGTTTTCTTCTGCACTTTGCCTTTTTTAGAGTCACTCATCGCACTGGTTCCTATGTCTGAGGAATTGAGGCCGATTACTTCCCAATACGTGTTCTATCTTTATTTGTCGCTACCTGGTTTTGCCCTTTATCAGTGGTTAAGAAATTATGCTGAAGGTTTGGGCTTAACTAAGCCAACAATGATGATCACACTTATTGGTTTGTGTATTAATATTCTTGCCAATTACATTCTAATATACGGCAAATTTGGATTGCCTGAAATGGGAGGTTCAGGTTGTGGTTTAGCCACTTGTGCCGTTTTTTACGGTATGCTTTTAGCCAATTTAATGTATGTGTTAAATGCAAAAAAACTCAAACCGTTTGCTTTGTTTCAACAATGGCATCGCCCCCATTTAGCCACCATGTTTTCCAGCTTTACCTTAGGTTTTCCCATCGCCCTTACCCTATTGTTTGAAGTCAGCTTGTTTGCCTTGGTTGCCATTTTACTGGCCCCATTGGGTACTGTTTCTGTTGCAGCTCATCAAATTGCATTAAATATATCAGCGATGTTTTTCATGTTTCCATTAAGCCTAGGAATGGCAGTAGCAATACGCATTAGCTACAGGTTAGGACAAGGAGATCACTTAGCAGCAAAACATGCAGCACAATCGGCCTTACTCATAGGAATAACCGTTGCATTACTCACTGCCCTTATCACAGTTTTTGGAAGGCACTTTATTACTCATGCCTACACTGAAGATCCAGCGGTGTTAAGCTTAGCCGCGTCATTGTTGATATTAGGCGCTGTATTTCAATTTTCAGATGCAATACAAGCAATATCAGCCAACTCTTTAAGGGGGTACAAAGATACAACCGCAATGTTTGTGATTACCTTTATTTCGTATTGGCTTATCGGCTTGCCTATTGGTATTGTGCTTGCGAAAACAAGCTGGTTAACCTCTGAACCTTTGGCCGCAAGTGGCTTTTGGATTGGGTTTATTGCAGGTTTAAGCAGTGCTGCTGTAATGCTAGGGTTTAGGCTTCATCACACCCAACGTAAAGCACTTTCACCTCCTGTTCATTAATTGCACACCCAGCATCGTAACACTAGATTAAAATGCTAAATATCGATACAAACAGGCAATTAAACTCATTTTTTAGTAAATCAATTTCAAACGACGCCTTGTTAACTATACTTTTTATTTATACCAACCAAATTATAAAAAGATTTATTCTCATTCTTATTATCATTACACAATCATAAGTTAAATGTAGGCTCAATCATGTTCTCCAAATTTTCGCAAATAAGATTAGCTCATCAGCTATCTATCGGTTTTAGTTTTGTCCTTATTCTCCTTTTAGCCATCAGCTCGATTGCGTATTTGTCTCTCCAGCGAGCCACGGATGAATTTTCTGAATACCGGGAAATGGCAAGAGACTCAAACCTTTCAGGACAACTTCAATCATCAATGCTGATGGTGCGAATGAATGTAAAAGATTTTTTAATTACCAATAGCGAAAAAGATAAACTGCAATTTAAAAAATATTGGGATGAAACCCAAAATTTATTAGCAGAAGAGCTAAAGGAAATTAATGCACCTCATCGAGCTGTAATTATTGAAAAAGTCGATACTAGTTTAAAAACTTACAAAAAGGCGTTTGAAGACATTGTAGGGCTAATTGCACAGCGCCATGAATTAGTCACTAACAAAATGGATAAAGTGGGACCTACGATAGAAAAAAATCTTACTGCAATTTTATATTCCACAAAAGAAGACAATGATGTTAATGCTGCATATCAAGCGTCTTTGTCAATTCGTAACTTACTATTGGTAAGGTTATACGCAGGAAAATTTCTAAATACAAACAACGAACAAGATTCCCTTCGTGTTAATGCAGAACTGCAGCAATTAAAACAAAATTTAAGTAAATTGGACAATGAGCTTCAAAATCCCGAAAGGCGCCAATTACTATCATCAGTTACCTTAGATGTCGATACCTATTCCAATTCATTCAACAGCGTTGTAAACGTTATTAATAAACGAAACGACATTATTAATAATACTCTTGACCAGATTGGACCTGATGTTGCCGATAAAATTGAACTAGTAAAATTAGATATAAAGAAAACTCAAGATACACTTGGCCCAGCATTGGTTGCCAAAAACAAGAGTTCTCTTACCGTTATTATCTTTATATCTGTAGTGTCGGTGTTTTTTGGATTTTTCGTATCAATATTTATTACAAAATCTATTTTAACTCAGATGGGAGGGGAACTCTCTGAAGTTATAAAAATCACAAAAACAGTTGCTGAGGGTAACCTAGATATTAAATTAGATAGCGTTTCAAAAAATTCTGATAGCTTATTTTTCGCCATAAAACAGATGGTAAGCGAATTAAAAGAAAAAACGCGATTAGCCAGTAGCATATCAAAAGGCGATTTAACTCAAACTATCAAATTGGCATCAAACAAAGATACCCTAGGGACAGCTTTACAAACCATGTCCAAAAATTTAAATGGCATTATAAGTAAAGTCCGTAAATCTAGCGACGAAATAAATTTAGGTAGCAATAAGGTACTTGAGCATAGCCATGCTCTTGATATTGGCACGGTAAATCAAGCTGCATCCGTGACACAAATATCAACATCGCTAGAAACATTAACATGTCAGACGAATGAAAATTTAGAGACCGCAATAGGCGCTAGTGAGTTAGCAAACGATGCTCAACTTTCAGCAGAACAGGGAAAGCAAAAAATGTCACTGCTAATATCAGCTATGGAGGATATTGATAATGCAGGTAAAAGTATTTCAGGTTTCGTTAATACAATCGATGAAATAGCTGCTCAAACCAACTTACTTGCACTCAATGCTGCAATAGAAGCAGCAAGAGCAGGTACAAATGGAAGAGGGTTTGCAGTTGTAGCCGATGAAGTAAGAAATTTAGCTGCAAGAAGCACAAATGCAGCTTCCGAGACTAAAAAACTGGTTGATACCTCTTCTGAAAAAACAGTTATTGGTAGAAGTGTTGTAACTGAAACCAATCTCGTTTTATCAGATATTTTTGAAAAAATATCTGATACTGCAAAATTGATTAATAATATTGCACAAGCAAGTGAAGAACAATCCATCGGCGTTTCTCAAATCAGTGATGCCGTAGTTGAAGTAGACAAGGTTATAAATGAAAATGTTAACGTGTCCCAAAATAGTTCTGAGCAAGCCAAGACATTATCCGAATTATCTAAGGAACTAGAAGATTTTCTTAAGCAATTCAAAATAGCATAGCATCTTGTTCAAGCTCACTTGGGAGCCTCCCCTGTTTGTTTTCGCTCCCAAAATGAGTATTGCAATACAATTGTCTAAACGCAAAAGGTGTTTCACTTTTGCATTTAGACATTCACCTTATAAGTTAAATCTGCGACTTCATCACCTGTCATACCTCGAAAACCCCATTGGTAGGTTTCTTGTTCTTTAATGGTGATTTCTATGTCTATGGGAGCAATATCGAGTTGTCGTTCTATTTCAATGAAAAGTGTTTTGATTAACCTTTTTTGAGTATCGGGCTGGCGGCCTTTCATTAAGTTAATTTCTATTACAGTGTATGCGTTTGTGCGCCCGCCGGGGTAATAAAAATCTGATTTATCTAGAGCAATAAAGCGGTGAGCACGTTTGTCTTCTGGCATCCCCAAAACACGCCCCATAGTTTCATGAATAACATCAGACAACCTTGCTTTAATACCATTAAGGTGGGTATCTATTCCATAAATAACAATCATGTTCTTCCTGTCTATTTTACATTATTTAGGTGCTAATCCCTTACCTAGCGTTCATAAAGCGATTCTATAGTACTTGACGCTAAAGAGTGGGCATTAATCAAATACCCTACTAACGCACCTGAAGGGCCATTTGGCAGGTCTAATTTTTTCGATAATGCATGAATGGTAAATTGATATCGATGTACACCATGGCCTTCGGACGGACATGCTCCGCCAAAAGCCGCAGTTCCATAATCATTGCTAATTTGTACACTTCCCTTAGGAATAAGACTGTTGTCAGCACTACCCGCTCCGGTGGGCAACATTGTGGTATCAGCGGGAATATTAACCAACTGCCAATGCCACCAGCCACTTCCTGTGGGTGCATCTGGATCAAATGCGATAACGGCAAATGCCTTTGTTCCCTCGGGAGCATCCGTCCATGATAATTGTGGAGATAGGTTATCACCACTACACCCAAAGCCTTGGAATTCTTGAGCTTTACTCATAAATTCACCTTGAGATATATCGGCACTTTTTAAAGAAAACGTATCAGCAAGAGTACTTGCACTTAAAAGAGTAAACGAACCGCATAACACACAGGTTTTAAGTAAATTATTCATTGGCGTACTCCTGTTAGTCAAAATTGAAAATCACATATTTAAGGGATATTTGAAATCTGATAATGTCTTTCTACATTTTTCGTCACACTGCCCCAATGAGACAATTTTACCCTTTTTTGATGATGTTCAAAGGCTGCTTGATCAATAAATTCCTCATGAACACTAAATTTATACGGGTTAGCTGAATCTTGTACAACTTCAAATTTCTCACAGCCTATTTCTTGACGTGTTAACGCTTTATGAAGCACTAAGGCGTCTTTGACAATTTCAAAATCCTCAATAGGAACTAGGATAAACCCTTTAAGTGTGACCATAGCTGATTTATTCCAATTTATTCTCTATTTTAATTTTGCAAATATATGATTGTTATAAAACTCGCCATCTTTAAAAATGCCTTTTTCCAATACGGCTTCTTGCTTAAACCCTTGTTTCAATAGTAGTTGCATGGACCCAGTATTCGCTGAAAACACAGACGCAAAAACACGTACTATTTCTGTATGTTCAAATGTATAGTCCAGTAGCTGAGAAATGGCTTCAGTCGCAATGCCTTTTCTCCAATAATCAGCTGCCAACCAGTAGCCTAATTCTCCAGATTTACTGTATTCAAACAGACCTCGATTTACACCGATGCAGCCAACCAGCTCACCGTTATACAAAATTCCTTTAATTAAATCTCCTTTACTTCCCTCGTTAACCCACCAGCTAGCGTCTTGTTCCGTATAGGGAGTTGGTATTTTGCTCGATAGGTATTGTGTAACAGCCGTATTGTTTAGAATCTTTACCAATATAGGTATATCTTCGTCGTCAAAATCTCTCAGTGAAACCATTACTTGTTATTTCCCTTTGAAGTAGATAAGTCATTTCGGCGACGTTAATTATGATAATTGACTCTAAATTCATATTCGATGATTATCAACCTTTTTACTTTCATAGGGTTAGCATCAACGAATACAAATTTAGAACTACTAAGCAGTTTGTTTTACATATTTATTATTAGCCTAAAATACACGTCGTTATCGTTTTCATTGTCAAACGTCCATATCCACTGTGCATTTGAATTTTCGTCAAATCCATTGACTCGTGACAGCCAAGGCTCGACACCGTATTGTCCGTAACTTGTGGCAAAATCCCAGTCGCTGTCATCAAAGTTAGCTTCTGTCCAACCTGCTTGCCCTTGGTTAGAGACACGCCAATGGCTTCCACTGGTTTCTATTTGCCCTTGTATATTGAGTTGTGCAATTAGAGCCGCAACGCCACCTTCATCTTGCGCACTAACAGCCAGTACATTTTCCCCCGCTAATAGCTCAAGTGTATACTGACTACTTTCAAACCAGTCGTCATCAGTACCTATCAATACGCCGTTAAAATAGACCTGTTCTTTGTTATCAACACTAATGGTTAGCTCAGCAGTGGCCACTATTTCATTTGATTTAGCAATATCAAGGGTAAATACGCGAGAGTCCATGTCATTATTTGCATCAGTAACTTGCACTTCAAACACGCTTGTTTCCTCAATTTGAGGAACACCCTCAATCTCACCTAATTCGTTTAATTCAAGACCTTCAGGTAAATTGCCGGAAATGATGCTCCAACTAAACGGTGCAGTCCCCTCGTCTACGACAAGAGTTTCACTGTAAGAAACATTTACTTCACCACTGGGCAAATCTTGTGTTGCTATATTAGGTGCAATTGAGTCTGGTACAACGCCATTTTCTATTACCAATCTAAAATACACTTCATCGTGATTATTGTTGTCTGATGACCAAATCCAATGCGCTTGTGAATTAGAAGCTAGCCCATCAACTCTAGACAGCCAAGGCGCTACGCCATATTCTCCGTAGCTAGTTGCAAAACGCCAATCACTGTCGTCAAAACCACCTTCATTCCACCCCTGCTCTTCTACAGTAGATAGCTTCCATTGGTCATCACTTATGATAGTTTCACCTTGTACATTAAGCTGCGCGATTAGTGCGGCTACGCCGCTTTCATCTTCAGCTTTAACCGCCAGAACATTCGTTCCTGGTACTAAATTCAATGCATAATGGCTAGCCTCGGACCATGTATCATCGGCTCCTAATAATACGCCGTTAAAGTACACCTCTTCTTTATTGTCGACACTAATTACGAGATCTGCGCTAATTAAAACTGTATTCGGTGCTTCCACTACAATGGTAAATTCAGCAACATCAATTTGGTCATTACTGTCAGCAACTTGCACCTCAAACACGGCAACCTCTTCTTTTATCGGGGTTCCGGTTATTTCACCTGAAGCATCCAACACTAAGCCTTCAGGCAAAGCGCCATTCACTAAGCTCCAACGATAAGGCCCTTCCCCGTCCTCCGCAGAGAGTATTTCGCTATATGGAAGGTTCGCTTCACCGGTTGCCAATTCTGAATTAATGATTTCCGGGCTTGGTAATTCCAACTCAGCCCCATTTTCAATTACCAATCTAAAAAACACTTCGTTGTGGTTTAAGTTATCTGACGACCATATCCACTGAGCGTTTGAATCATCATCTACCCCGTTGACTCTCGATAACCAAGGCTCAACACCATATTGACCATAACTAGTTGCAAAATCCCAACCACTGTCATCAAAGCTCGCGTCTTGCCATCCTGATTCTTCCGTAGTGGAGATTTTCCAATGCGTACCACTTACCTCAATAAGCCCTTGAATATTAAGTTCAGCAATTAATGCAGCGATACCATCCACATCTGTAGCATGAATTGCAAACACATTATTACCTGGTGCTAAATCAGCAACATAAGTCCGGCTTTCAGACCAGTTGGTGCTGCTCCCCATCAAAACACCATTGAAATAAACAGCCTCTTCATTGTCTGCGCTCACGACAATAGAAACATCATGAGCACCTTCTGATGAGTCAAAACCACTAAGTTGCTTGTATGCCTCATTTACGTTAATGCTGGGAACACTGTGTCCTTTAGAAGACACTATAGTTCCCGTATCTGAAAGAGCGTTGAGAATATTGTCTAAGCTTTCATTCGGAACAGATGATTTCAACAGCGCCACTGCGCCAGCGAGATGAGGCGACGCCATAGACGTTCCTTGCTTTGTTCCAAAGTTGTTGTTTGGGGTAGATGAAACCGTTCCAGCGCCAGGAGCAAGAAAATCAAGATAAGAAGCAGAGTTACTAAAGGATTGAACATTATTGCTAGTATTGACCGCACCAACACTAATCACCCCGGAAAGACACGCAGGGGAATTAAGCCCGTTAGAGTAACTATTATTTCCAGAAGCGGCAACCACGGCAATACCCGCTTCATTTAGGTTTGAAATCGCAGCTAAATATGCTCCATTACTCGCATCACACTCCTCCGCAGAATCATAGTTACCATAGCCTAAGCTCAAATTTACTGCAGCGATATCATAGGAATTCCTAAGTTCATACACTCGCTCTAGGCCTTCAATAATATCTGAATCAAAAGCTAATGCACATGCACCTGAACGCCCACAATAAGTAAAACCTTCCAATCGAGAAAAAACTTGAATAGCGATGATGTCTGCGCCTTTTGCAACCCCAGAAATCGAACTTCCTATTCCTGCAGCGATACCGGCAACATGAGTTCCATGATCACAACCATTTACAGAACAATGACGTCCTGAGTCTACGCCAGTATCTACCGTCACGCCACCTGCACACATAGACGTTGCATCGAACGAAGAAATGTTAGAAGAAAAACACGCTTCTGATACAATTTTTCCCGAGAAAAAATCATGGGTATTATCTACACCAGTATCAATAATAGCCACAGTTTGCCCTTCACCGGTAAAGCCTTGTGCCCACACACTATCTGCTTGTATAAAAGATGTCGTATTATTCAGGCTCACTTCATTTAAATGATCTATTTGAATTGATTCTACCAAATCATTTTCAGCCATTTTATTAAGCATAGAATTATCAATGGTCATTGCCATATAGGGAATGGTTTTAAAATACTTAACTCCCTTCGCATCGACCATTAAAGGGTCAGACATGATTTTTGTCTTTGACGCCTGTATATTTTCAACGGCTGTATCTGATGAAACAAACCTTTGGCTTTTTTCACTGCCTTTTGAAACGTCTTGTTTGATCTTTATAATCACAGGAACAAAGTTAGAGTGTAAAAATTGTTTTTTAAATTCGGCCTTATCTTTTTCTATCACTTTATTAGAAGGGATCTTTGTTTCTGAGCTGTGTGCCTTTAGCGAGATAGTACATGAAAGAGTAATTATTAAGATACTTATGTAATTGTGTATGCGAGCGTACTTCATGATGTTATTCTCCGGATTGCTGCGTTAACACTGCGCTAATTTCATTTCTCGTCTATTACAAAAGTATCGCAGCTAACTAATACAGCTTAGCCCTCACCTAATATTCCTAGATTATGTTTTTAAATACCTAGTTATCCCTAGCAATTACCACTGCATGGTATACTTACCCTGTTCTGTCTGTTGATAGACGCTATAATTAGAATTCACTTATAAACACATAAAGAGGAAATAACCTTAATGAGTAAGGAGTTAGAGGTTCAAGGACTTACTTTATATCACTTTAGTGCATGTATGTTTTGTATAAAGGTGCGTTTTTTCCTTTGGCGTAAAGGAATTAAAGTATCTCAAAAAGATATCTTAATTCATCCTCAATACGCACAAGAGCTAATAGCTGGTGGAGGGAAAAAGCAAGTTCCCTGTTTAAGAATAGAAAGTGAAAATACCGTGCAGTGGTTATATGAATCAACCGATATTATTAACTATTTTAAAAGCAAATTAAAAAATGGATAGTGAATGCTACTCGCTGTTCGAAGTGTAATCTAAGCCCTCTCTTGCTGGAACTAGCAATGCTGGATCTAACCTGACATTTCGCCAATTAATACGCCAGTCTAAATGTGGCCCAGTGGCTCTTCCTGTTTCTCCGATTTCGCCAATTTTATCACCTTGTTTGATAACATCTCCCACAGAAACACTTAACTTGCTTAAATGTAAAAATGTGGAAAAGACTCCCATTCCATGGTCAATAATGATGGTTCCTCCAGAGTAATATAAATCAGCATGAGCTAAAGTGACCTTGCCTTCTGCTGGAGCGACCACAGGAGTTCCAGTAGGTGCCGCAACATCAACCCCGAAATGAGGCCAACTAGGTTTTCCATTAAGTACTCTTTGACTACCATAAACACCACTGATTGGCCCAACAGAAGGCCAAATAAACTCTTGCTTAAAACCGTTTAAACTGGAGACTTCAGATCGCGCTTTGCGAACAATGACAGCATCGTTTCTTATTCTTTCGCTTACAGAAACAGGTGGGGTGACTTTACTTTGTTCTAGCCCATCAATACGCTGAATACGGTATTCTCTAACCTCAGGTGTTAACCTAATCAAGGTTTCTTTGTTATCTTTTACCACCACTAAGGTAACAGCTTTGGTCGTATCTCTTGAAAAACCAAAAACAAAATCTCCGTCCTTTGATACGGGGATAGATTTTCCATCATGACTAATACTAGAGCCCGCCTCTACTTTTCCTCGTAACAAGCTGCCTTGTATGGATTGGCCTCGAATGGCTTCACCACTTTGAATTTCGCTTGCGAAAGCATGGCTACAAGCAGTGATAAAAAATATCAATACGGGTATCAATTTAGTCATGTTAATTACCTACCATTGCACCTTTACCCACCCCTTCGTAGGCGACAACGCGAAATTGATCATCTGGGTATTGCTCGCATTGCTGTTCATAAATAAATTGCGCCAAACACTCCACTGTAGAATCTGTAGAAATGACTTCACAGGCACTCGCTGGCAATACTATTTCAAACCAACCTTGAGAAGCTTCATAGGCAAAACAAACATAGTCTGATTCAGGTACTGCAAATTGCATGGTTAAAGACGAAGGCGGCAGTGCGTCGTCTTGTGATGCTACATAGATATCTTGCCACCGCTGTGCCCACTGCTTTTCACTTTGCTCGCAATGAGCTCCATTTCGGTAAATATCAATCTTTGAACGGTGACCATGAGCAATACGCTGACAATTTCCATCGTGCTTTTTAAGACCATGGGTATAGTGGTAATAAGGCGTATTAATCACTTCATTACGCAGCGAAAGGTGTAAACCATTGACATTCTCAGGCAAATGAGTGGCAATGACTTCTTTTAAATACGCGCCTACAGACGCCATGGTAATGCTATCTGAATAAATAAAGGCATATGCGTCATCTGGACAAAACAAAGCGAAGGTCTGCTTGTTTTCAGTGTTAAAGACTACTTCGACTCGGTCATTGTCATCACGGCGTAAATGGGTATCTTTGTATTCAACTGGAACTAGCAATTTATGATCGAC
This sequence comes from Alteromonas sp. 5E99-2, assembly GCF_017368475.1. Lineage (GTDB taxonomy): Bacteria > Pseudomonadota > Gammaproteobacteria > Enterobacterales > Alteromonadaceae > Alteromonas_F. The sequence goes on along the minus strand of NZ_JAFNJE010000005.1, from coordinate 164,862 downwards.
ATAACCGTCGATTAAGCGTTTTAGATTCTTTTTTACCAAAGAAAAATCTTCAATCATACTTTCATCGTTAAGAGCACCATCAAGTACCACATCAACAATCCAGCTTTCGCCTACCATTCCTCGTTTAGGACAAAGGTAAGAGAAGTCCATTACCGTTAAATCATTTACAAAAAGTTGCATAGTCTCTATTACTCCTGACCGGGCGCTGAAGGTGAAGAAGGCGCAGTCAGTGTTTTTACCAGCTGATCTTTTAAGTTTGGCGGAATACCAGTGACAGTTAATGTATCAGTGGCTGGGTCATATTTAACCCGTTCGCCTAGTAATTTCCTATCAAAAGCGACACTCACACCACCACCTTGACCGCTGAACTTTGCCAGTTGCCTTACTGCAGCAGGGTCCGGTGCGAAAGACGGCTCTACCGGGGTTTCTAATTGCGCAACATAGCTAGTAAAGTCTCGCTGTGATGCAAGATCACTAGGTAAATGGGTAGATAGCTCTTTCACAGAAACATCGTCACCATCGTCTATTTTAGACTTCATGTACTCACGAACACTGTCTCTATGTTGCATTTTTTCACTTGAGTCTAACGACTCTTCCGCTAGATAAGCGTCAACCGAAGAGATTAAACGTTTGTTTTGTTCTTTAACATCGATGTGCTCTTCACACCCAATAAAATGGAAAAAGAAATCCGATACTTTTCTTCCCATTTTTCCTTTTATAAAGGCAACATGGCGATCTAACTCGGGTTGAGTAGCATATTGAGTTAAATCTATTTTTACTGCCAATTGCATACGGGCAATATCAAGATGTTCTTTCGAAGACAGCTCTAAGGCTTGATCCACTTCAATATGAGATTTGGTATTTAACAAGGCAATCATTAAATATTCCGTCGCTAAATATTCATAGTGCGTTATTACTACGAATCCAGTTTCAACGGTATTGGTATTTATCATGGCATCAAGTAGCAACTTCGTGGTTGATACACTGAAACTGTGAAAAGAGTCATTCATTGAACTCAAAAGTGTTTCAAACTCTGGCTTTTCATTGCTGAAGCCGCCTATGCCCTTACCCGGTTTAGTATTAAACCCATGATTAAGTTGATGGCAAAGAGACTCAAGCGCGGGAGAAGGCACTAAGCAATCTTCCCTTGCAGCCATGGCTAATTTTTCGTCGTTATCCAAACCAATTTGATGAACAATGAAGTTTCGTACAAGCATACTCATTAGTTAGTAATGGGCCTTTTTAGAATGTTTACAGAGCAACATGCTCACTTTTTCAGTGCGTATGCACATAAAGAGTTAAATCAAATTGGTATTATGTCACAACTAAGGCTTATAATCGTATTAATATTTGCTTTGTAAACACTTTTCTCATGCCGCAAACAAGCCGTTTTAACAATAATGAAATAGAAACGATCATGAATGAAATTCTCGTCGTTTTAGAAAACCACAATGCCGATAAAGACCTTTCTCTTATCGCTTTGGGTAATGTATTAAGTCATATTTTCAACCACAATGTCCACGGCGATCACAAACGCGAACTGGTTGAAACCTTCTCCAATGTTTTACGCAAAAGCGTAAGTTAATAAAGAAGTCTGAATTTTGATTTTAAGTGAATCACCACGCCGCCAACGAGTAACTAAAATGGTTTCTTGGGGACATTGGTTTGCATTAGCGAATATTGTCCTAGCCTTAGTTATTGCATCCATTTATATATTTTCATCTCCTGCGCCAGGTAGCTGGCTTGGGAATACATTCATGCTTGCTAATTGGTTGGGGCATATTAGCTTTATTACCTTTTTTGGCTTTGTTATTTTTGTTTTACCCTGCTGTTATCTCGTAACCAATGAAAAAGCCATTCGATTAGTAGGCTCTGTTGTTGCGGCACTAGGGTTGTCATTGCTGACATTTGACGCGCTATTATACACCCGCACAGGATTCCATATTAGTTTTAACGCTGCACGATTAGTCAGTAGTGAAACTGAAACACGCATTGTCGAATTTGGTTGGCAGCAATGGGTTTATCTTTGCCTCCTCTTATTGATTTGGTTAACAAGCCAGCTGGTGATTAGCAACTCTATTTGGCGACGTATGGAAAGGTTAGCCAATTATAAATTTGGCCCTTCTTTTACAAGCTTTTTCTTAACCTGTTTTATCGCCAGCCACGGCATTCACATCTGGGCAGATGCACATCTCTATCAACCCGTTGTAAAGCAAGACAACTTATTTCCTTTGTCTTACCCCGCTACCGCAAAAACAACTATGTCGCGTTATGGTTTGCTTGATTTAGAAACGTATAAGCAGCGAAAATCTTTACAGTTTAACGATGATATTTCGAATATCAAATACCCTTCTGAACCTATTTATTGCGGTATAAACAAGTCATTGTCTGCGGTAGTCTTGGTACAAACAGATAACGCGGTTTTATCTCAATTGCCATCTGAACTTAGTTTTAAATCTGATTTTTTTGGCACAGCCTCATCGTTTGAAAACAACTTGGTAACCTCAATATTCGGTGTTCCCGAGTTTTATGCAGATACCTTAATTAATAAGCAACCTGTGCTATTAGCTTTGCCTCAAGCGCAAGGTATGCAGGTATCAGTAAGTTACGATGGTGATGTTTCAAACCCAGCTATAAGCCATTATAAAAAGCCATTTTCATCGTTTGAAAATGGCATTCATATTGGTTATATGACCGGAACTGAGATTACCGACGCCCTTGCCAGTCTGTCTATGACTGACACTATAGTAATGGTCGTTTCAGCAAAAAACGGTAAAGAACAAACATCGAGTACACTGTATACCAATTTAGAGATAGCCAGTAGTAATGCGAGTAATGAAGATATAGCGCCTACCATATTGAGTGCATTAGGATGCCAATCGCCTATCGATAATTACTCTACAGGCCGAGACTTAGTCAATCCAGCGCATAATTGGATAGTGAGTACCAGTGGTGAGAGGATCATCGTAATTCACAATATGCAGCAAATTGATGTGATGAGTAACGGTAATTATGAAATCATTAATTTACAAGACAACACACGTAGCAGTGAAGGGTTAAACATTCGTTTATTGAGCCAAGCCATTAAACATTTAACTCGCTTTTCTGAATCACATTAAATCAGTGGCTTGATACTGGATAACTGGGACGTCGCTACAATAGCGCCATTACTTTGTAATATGTGTTGGCGCTTTTGTTCTTTTACATCAGCTGTAAAGTAGTAACTGGTTTTAACCTGCGCAGCTACTGCAGCCTCAATATCACGCCAACTATCTCCAATTAATACGCTTTGTTCTGGATCTATACTGTGCTCATTTATGGCCGTGGTTAGCATGCCCGGCGAAGGCTTTCTGCATTCGCATTCTTTCAAGTAAGGCCCTTTAGCTTCAGTCGGATGATGAGGGCAATAATATATAGCATCAATGTTAACATTAGATTTTGCTAACGATGTTTTCATCCAATGACTTAAAATATGGAAGTCTGATTCTGAATAATAGCCTCGGCCAATTCCCGATTGATTGGTAACGATAATCAACTTATATCCTGCCATTTGAAATCGTTGCATCAGCGCTATAATACCAGGGATCCAAACGAAGTCTTCAGGCTTATACAGATACGCAATATCCTGATTAATGACACCATCTCGGTCTAAAAAAAGGGCTTTATTTTTATTCATTGATTTTTATTCTGTGAAAAAGCGTTCAATTAACGACTTAGGTACAGCTTCTATGTCAGGGTAAAGCCATTTAGGGGAATGATCTTTGTCGATTAATCGCGCTCTTACACCTTCTTGAAACTCTCCAACTTCAGCACATCGAGTACTCATCAACAGTTCCATTTCAAAACACTCTTCTAAGCTCATGGTAACGCCTCTTTGCATTTGTTCCCACACCAAATGCGCACTAATTGACGAGCCTGCTAAAAATGACTGTTTTGCTTTGTATAACCAAGGTGTTGTTGCGTCAATGCTGTTTATCAGTGCAGATGCAGCCTGCAGGCTTTGGGTTTTGCCTATTTTTTCGAAAAAGCCAGCGTGCTGTTCTAATACACACTCAGTACTTTTGTAAGGAAGACTTAAGCCGTTTATTACACTGCTAGTGATATCAGCGGTAAGAGGTGTATTTTTACTAACAGCCACAAGCTCATTAATCAAACCTGGTAACGAACCATTGGCTAATAATGCTGAGGCTAGACCAATGTTCATTGCATCATACGCATTGCAATGAGCCCCCGTTAACCCCAAAAATAAGCCGACGCCATCAGGAAGCCGAGATAAAAAATAACTTGCCCCAACGTCTGGGTACAAACCGATGCTAATTTCGGGCATAGCTAATCGAGAGTTAGGTGTCACAATTTTGTGGCTAGCGCCTGCAAATAGCCCTAAACCCCCACCCATAACATAACCTTCACCAAAGGCAATAATGGGCTTTGAGTACTGATGAATAAATAAATCTAATTCATATTCAAGGGTAAAGAAATCACTTACGCCTTTTGGCATTCCCTTAGCTTGCTTAACCATATCATCATACATAGCAACGACATCGCCACCAGCACAAAATGCCTTGTCTCCTGCGCCAGAAATAAGTATGACAGAGACAGAATCTTCATATTGCCATTGCTTAAGCTCAGAGAGTAACGCCTTGGCCATGTCAAAATTTAGCGCATTGTGGGAACTTGGACTATTCAGCGTAACTTGCTTCATTACACAATTATCATGTAACTCTACATCGCTAATAATAAGGGAAGTAGAGGAAACATTATTTGTATTCATTGTCTTATAATACGCATCTAGATGTTCGATAAATTAAAGTATACACAATTTCAAGGATGACGATTAACAAAGCTCTTGCTATGCTCAAAGGCAACCAATTGTAACTAATAGACACAATGGATCATCAATTACGCTTAGCCATCGTTGAAGATAATGCTACTGCGCGCACTAATCTGCGTAGCAATTTGCTGCCGTTAGGGCTTTTCGACATCTATAGCTTTTCTAATGGCAACGAGCTTCGTTCAGCATTAAAACGCATGAAAATTGACGTTATCATTATTGATTACCATTTAGGGCAACATAGAAACGGCGTTGATTGTGTACATTCGCTATTAGTGTCGGGCCATATCAAACCGAGTACCGGTATTATTTTCATGACCGGTGAACGCAGCGCCAAAAACATTGGCCAAATAATGGATTTACATCCCGATGTATTAATTCTAAAGCCTTATACAATGGCAGTATTGCTGCGTCATATTAATCACTATATTGAATCACGTGAAATACTCAATGACGTGAAGTTATTAATGGATGCTAAGCACTTCTCAGATGCGCTAAAGCAAACAAAAGCCTTGGTATTACAGGCACAAAATAAACAGTCTCCATCGAGTAAATTTTTACCCGATTTAAACCGCCTCTTTGCTCAGTTATTAGTTCAGAACGGTTTCTACACGGCTGCAAGCAAATTATATGATTCAGTGTTACAGCGCTCACACAAGGTTTTATGGGCGCACTGGGGCAAAATTAAATGTCAGTTCTTTTTAGGGGAATGGCAGGAATGTGAAAGCACATTAAAGCTGATGCTGAGGTCAAGTTTTACTCGAGACAGAGCATTTGAGTGGTTGGCGAGCTTAAGCATTGAAGAAAAATCGTATAGCGAAGCATGTGAACACTTAGACAATATAAATGTAAGTAATTTAAGTATATCTGCAACAAAATTAAAGACCTTCGCTTTTCGCAAGCAAAACAAAGTACTGGAAGGCATATCATTATTGCAGAAGCAGCGAGAACATAATCGCAGTGTACGAGAGCTGTTCGATGAATTCACCTGCGAGTTAGCTGAGTTCTATATTGCTATCGCAGAAGAAACACCTAAAAATCAAAGATCTGAAAGCCTATCACAAGCGAGAAAGCTCATCGGAATGGGCACTCGAGGTGAGTCAGACCTTCAATTAAAAGTACAACGAGAAGTATTAATCGCCTACTCCGCAACACTCGAAGGTGATATTGATAAAGCCAAACGGATTATTGAAGAAACCTCTCTTCTCACATTAAATAATGCACATCCGTCAGCATTATTTACTGCAGCAAAAGTCTTTCATTCTATGGGAGACATAGAAACAGCAAAAGGCTTGCTAGCCCAAGCAGAAATGCGCCTAACCTTATCCCAAGACCAAACATGGTTAAGCGTTATGAATGCAGGTTTAATTGAAAGTGAAAAGCACGTAGGGATTGACCAAGAAAAAGCCGTAAGATTAAATGAAGAAGGTATGTTGCTGTTCTCCAATAACCAAGCTGAAAAAGCCATGCCTTTATTCTACAGCGCATACCAACGAATATCCTCTATGCCCGCATTCTCATTGAACCTACTTCAATGCATGGTTGAACTGGGTAAAGAGTCTTATCGTCATGTCACTATTGATTTAATAATAAATGAAATCTCTCAGCTGTCGCTCAATGCAACCAACGAGCATAGATTTAAAACCATTAAAAACAATATGGGTTACGTTAAAAATTCAGGCGCCCATCTTAATCAGAGCTAAAGTTGGTTATACTCCTCTACTATTACCTTACGTCATTTAAGCCTTTTTATGCCTAAAACTGTTTATGATTTCAACGCAACATTATCAAATGGTTCTGAGCTAGCTCTCAGCACATTTAAAGATTCCGCTTTGCTAATTGTCAATACGGCCAGCCAATGTGGCTTTACTCCTCAATATGAAGGCTTAGAGAAAATGTATAATCACTACAAAGAGGCTCCATTTTCAATTTTGGCATTTCCCTGCAACCAGTTTGGAAATCAAGAGCCTAATGAAAACCAAGAAATTGCAAATTTCTGTACCGCTAAGTTCCGTGTTTCTTTCCCTTTATTTGCAAAAATTGAAGTGAATGGAAAAAATGCCCACCCTCTTTATACTCATTTGAAATCCGGTGCACCTGGCGTTTTAGGTAGCGAAAGAATAAAATGGAATTTCACTAAATTTCTAGTAAACAAACAAGGAAAAGTAATTAAGCGTTTTGCGCCAGCAACCCAGCCCAATCGTTTGTATCAGGATATTGACACAGTTTTAAACTAACGCGGACGTTAATCGAAATACCGAAAACATCCCAAAAACTCACTTTTATAAAAAGATATTAAAATGAATGCAGTTTTATTTGTGCTTTGTACCCTTGTTTGGGGATCCACCTGGATAGCTATCAATTATCAGATAGACAGTGTTGACCCAATTGTTGCTGTTTCGTGGCGCTTCACTATTGCCGCTGTGTTCCTTGGTCTTTGGGGGCTATTCACAAAACGCTCGTTTCGTTTACCTAAACGTGTACATATAGGCGCGCTCTTTGTTGGCCTATGTTTGTATACATTGGACTATTCCTTTTTATATGCGGCACAACAGCACATTGTAAGCGCGATACTAGCAGTTTTGAGTTCATCGGTGATTTACTTCACTGTCTTATTACGCTGGATAGTATTAAAAAAACCTGTTCGTATAGAAGTTTTTCTAGGCGCAACCTTAGGTTTGTTCGGCACTATCGCGATATTCTATCCCGAGTTCGACAAAATGTCCGTACAGCAAAATTTAGCCCTTGGTCTGTTATGCGCTTTGTGTAGTTTCATTGCTGCTTCGGTTGGAAATATCATTTCAGAAAAAACACTAGATAAGAGTACACCTGTTGTTCAGTTCAACTTTTTTGCCATGGCATACTCTCTTATTTTTCTATATGGGTTCGGGTTAGCGTCTGGTGCTCACTACACTCTACCGCCTTCCACTGAATTTTACGTCGCTCTTTGCTATTTAGCCGTGTTTGGTTCTGTGTTTGCGTTTGGTGCCTACATGAAGCTTATACAGCGTATTGGTTCTGACAGAGCAACTTACGTTGTACTTATATACCCTATTGTTGCCTTGGGTATTTCCACCTTTTTTGAGGGATATATTTGGACAATAACATCAGCCATAGGTGTGGTCGTAGTGCTTATAGGGAATGTTATTGCCATGGGTAAACTCAATCGATTAGTTTACCGTGGCAAAGACATGGAAGTACTTACCTAACCACAAATAAGGCTCAACACCCGCGTATTGTTTTTCTAATTTAAACAGTAATTCAAATTCGCTATCGTCAATGGGCCGCTTAACGTAGTCATGAAAGCAACGGATCCCCGCTTTGCTTTCAATATTCAAATTTAATGCGTTTAATGCACTAAGCAATTCTCGTGGCGCAATAGGGTTTTGCGGGTTTAAACGCACCTGCTTTTTGGCTTTCATATCTCTATCGACATAATCAAAATTCCCGTAGGCCATGCTACCAAAGCGCAGCGCATCTTTATTAAATGCACTAAGCGATAACAGCCCTTTCGGCTTAAGGAAGCTCACTATGTGCGTCAGCTGTTCAAGCGGGTTAGCCAACCACTCTAAAACGGCATGACAAATAACTAGGTCATATTTCTCAACCGAGGAATAGGACTGTAATGAGCTACAAAAAAATTCCGCTTTTTCGCTACTTCCCAATAATACTTTTGCTTTATTCAAAATTTCATTGGACGGGTCGACAACATCAACGCTGTGTCCCAAAGCCAAACATTCTTTTGCCATAATGCCCGTACCGCAGCCTAAATCTAACACCCTAAGATTTTTGCTATGTTTAAGTCGTTCTGTGATCAAATCAGTAAGCAGCGCATGCCTTAATTTACCTTTCAGCGTGCCGTAGATATTCTTATCAAATTTACCTGCTATACCATTAAAATGGGTATCTGAAGTCATTGTGTGTCTTATCATTAAGCTGGATTAGGAATATCGATAAACTGGACGTCTACATCGTGGTTTTCAGCAATCCATTCACCTAATGCTTTAACGCCATAACGTTCAGTAGCGTGATGCCCTGCGCAGAAAAAATGAATTCCCATTTCTCGTGCAATATGTACTGTTTGTTCAGAAACCTCTCCGGTAATAAAGGCATCTACACCGGCCTCAACAGCTGCATCGATATACCCTTGCCCGCCGCCAGTACACCACGCAAGTGTGCGTATAGGAGAATCACTTCCTACCCACAACACATCTCTTTCCAAGCTGCTTTCTAGGTGACATTTAACTTCTTTACCGCTAAGAGGTTTACGGCTAGAGCCCGAATAAACAATGCCATTAGGTTTCACATCAGAAACAGGTGAAACATCATCCAACTGCAATAACTTTCCTAGTTGAGCGTTGTTTCCACACAATGGATGTACATCTAAAGGAAGGTGGTACGCTATCAAATTTACGTTATTATCGAGCAAAGATTTTATACGCTTGTATTTCATTCCTACTAAAGGCTGACTTTCTCCTTTCCAAAAATACCCGTGGTGAACCAAAATTGTATCGGCTCCCACATCAATTGCAGCATCAATTAGCGCTTGAGATGCTGTAACACCTGACACTATTTTATTAATAGTATCAGTACCTTGAATTTGTAATCCATTCGGACAAAAGTCTTTAATCTCTTTCGGTTTCAGTAGAGAATCAATAGAAGATAGAAGTTTTTTTCTCAGCAGACCCATAACAATTCCATAGCATTTAAACGACAAATTAGACAGCGAAATTAAAACGCGTTATAAAAGGAACTTATTATAACATCCCGACTAGGTTCAATTAGATAAAATGACAAAGTTAGACAAAGATGAAGTAATACAGGCATTTTCTAATGCTTATTCCAAAGCCAATGGAAAAACACCTGAAATTACAGCAAAAGGTGGTTGGTACAGTGTGGACGGAGGCAAAAATATAAGGTTAGCTCAGTTGCAAGAAATGACTGACAACTTATCAAGCGCTAGCCCATCAGCTGAAAAACCTAAAAAATCAAAGAAACCGGCTAAGACAAAAAAGGTCAAAACCGCAAGCTTTTCAGTTAAAGATTTTTGGGAAAATAAAATTATGGATAACAATAAAGGTGCAATTAAGCCTCGCTAACTCGCTAACCTCTTAAACTATAAAAAGGTAACAGAAGGCGCAATATAGCGTTAGCGTTTGTAGCATGCTGAAAATCCGCTTCTACAAGTTCTGACAATGCTATTTGTATCGTTTATAGTAAAATCAAAGAAACAAGCGTAATCGCCAAAATAGCGTTTCCTTTGTAACCCAAGGAGCGCTTTTTGCTATGTTTGATATAGCAACTTGAAGTTCCAATTCCTATTGAGCGTTTAGGAACAACTTGATTTTTTTCCTAGCGAAAGGTGATTAACCACTACTGCGTTAACATTAGTCGCAAGCACTAACGTTTCTTAGCGTATTCTGAGCGCTCCTTTTATAGGCATCAAAGGACCGCTCAGCAACAGTAACTATACTATCTTGAATGTTTACTACTTAAACCAAGTAGATGCCCTGCTCCATACGCGCATCAATGTTTTTTCTAGCACTGTGGCACCAGCAATGCCAAATTTTTCTGCCACGCTCTTTTTAAGTGAGTATTTAACTGCAAAAATGTCTCTGCTTTCATTGCTTTGCATCAGATAATCATCAGATGTAGTAATTTCATCTACCAATGCCAGTGTTTTCGCTTGCTGGCCATACCAATGTTCACCCGTTGCGACTTTATCAATATCTACGTCTTGTCTATTTGATCCCACATGATGTTTAAACATTTCATGCACTTCACCTAACTCTTCTCTAAACTTCTCTCTACCTTCATCGGTATTTTCACCAAATACCGTCAAGGTACGTTTAAAGTTACCTGCAGTGTGTTGTTCAAATTCGATATGATTGTTCTTTAACAGCTTATTAAAATTAGGTAATTGAGCAATTACACCAATAGAGCCAATTATTGCATAAGGCGCTGCCAATACTTTATCTGCAACACACGCCATCATGTAACCGCCGCTTGCTGCAACTTTATCTACCGCTGCAACTAGCGGAATGTTTTTATCTTTAATACGCTGAAGCTGAGATGCGCCAAGACCATAACCATGTACGACACCACCACCACTTTCAATTTTCACTAAGACTTCGTCTTTTTCGTTAGCAATACACAAAATAGCAGTGACTTCTTCTCTTAAATGATCAACTTCATTGGCGTCCATAGAGCCGTTAAAATCAATCACAAATAATCTGGGCAATGACTCTTGATTTTTGGCTTTCGCTTTTTGCTCTTTCTTTTGTTCTTTTGCCAACTTTTTCAAGTCAGCTTTTCCTAAAACCATTTCTCTTGCGTAATCAGTTACGTCGTCTAATTGATTACTGATCGATTTAAAATCTAGTTGACCCTTTTCAGGTTTTTGCTTAATCGCAGCCCCAGCAATTAAACCTGCAACAATGGCAACAGCAATCACAATCGTCGCTGCTTTTGCGAAAAATAAACCGTATTCAAATAAAAATTCCAATGGTTACCTCTAAAAATCATATTATTTTACTTTTCCTTAGTGTATCAGCCTAAAGAAAAGGTTACGACAAGTGAGTAATTTTGAATAAAAAAAACCGGAGCATATAGCTCCGGCTTTGAGATATTAGCTACTTTCAGTTTGCAACTACAGTATCGTCAGTAATAACAATCGCTGTACCTTGAGAAGCAATATAGGCCGCAACTTGACGTTGCATCTCGGCCGTTACTGCAGGATTAGCAGTTGGGCTTAAACTTGATAAATGTGCGCCAGCATTGAATTGTACAATTCCACTCACAGCACTACCCGATACACCTTGTGTGGTTGACGAAACTTGTTCTAAGCCAACAACACCTGCATAAGGGAATTGTCCTGATAGAGGCAAGGCTGTTTGAATAGCAATCACTTGGTCTGGCGGATTTTGCTCTGTTCCATCTCCAACAACCGTAAGCATGAGTGTTGGTGTGTTACCTCCTAAAATACCACCGTAGTTTATTGGGTCGCCAGCATCGAGAACAGACTGAGCAGCAAAGATAAACTGAGAAAACACAGCGTTTACCTCTTCAGTTTGCTCTTCATTTAAAGCCGCTAAGAACTCATCACTTGTAGCGATTAGTGTCTCTCTTGGAATATCGATGGTTCCAAAGTTGGTTAATATTAGTTGTTGAAAGTCTTCCAATCCGCCCAGTAGTAAATTAGCGCGAACTTCAGGTCCAAATGCAGGTGACTCTAACAGGAAGTTAGCAATACCACCGCCTGGCGATTCTAAAACGGCTGTTTGAACTTCAAAAAGGCTATTCAATGGTGCTAAATCCCCTTCAAATGGTGTATTTGCTACAGCCGCAAATGTGCCACCCGTTATAGCTCCAAGAGAAACGCCCATAACAGACACGTTTTGTGGGTTAATATTAATACCTTGAGTAGACGTTGCATCAACGAGGGCATTTAATCCCAAACGAAGCCCTAGCATATCCGATGCACTTTGACGTGGGTTGTCACGAGCGGTAGGTAATGAGCTCAAATTCATATAATCCGTTACCATAGATGATGCATTGATTTCATCGACACCATCACCGTCGGTATCAAACCCTCTTCCGCCGTGTAATGGGTGATCAATGGCTACAGAGGCAATACCTGCTAAAGATAAGGCGCCAGATATTGCAAGCATATTTTCTTTACGCCCCATAATACCGTGCATTAAAATAGCAACCGGCCACCCGGCATCAGGCTCAACAATGGGAAACCCAAGTGCTGCGGCAATCGTCGGATTTGGCACTGTCACTTGCACGTCAAGTACCATATTTCCATCAACATCACCTTTCGGCTGTGGCACAGGGCTAAAGCGCGTTAAATTGCGGGCAGGATCTAGAGACTGGCCGTCCACGATTAAATCAGCCAATCCAACTTGAGAGCACAAAGCTCCATTAGGGCCTGGTGTTGCCGTTGCCAATACCTCAACAGGCGTACTTGCTAGAACGACACCACTATCACAAGCCGAAGTCCAAAATTCAGTACGAGGCGCATTTGGGTTTTCGTCGCTTGGAAGCGCTAAATAGTAAGGCAGTGAAACTGTTGCATCAAAACGCTGTGCAGCACAAAACGGCCCAACTTGTTCAAGAATACCGGTTGCAACCCCAACTGCAAAGTCGTTTACAAAGCCAAATACAGGCTCGAAGGCACCAGACACAGTGCCAAACAAGCCATCACAGGTTGTCAGTGAAGAAAAATCGGTACTTTCAATCACTGGAATTAAACCAACAGCTTCAGCAGGCAATTGAGAAATACCTAGCTGAACTGCACCATCGACGGTTTCTTGTTGAACTAAACCTAGGGTTTCCATCGCATTTTGAGGCCCCACAGCATCAGTAGCAACGATAACTGGCAGCGCTTCTCCTGCTGTTGGGTCTCCTGCAGCAAACCGCGCTGCAAACTCCGCAACATAAAGTTGTTTAACGGTGTTAAGCACATCATCAATACTTTGTGTTGTAAAAGCAGACACATAGCTAATGTTCTCTCTTTCAAAACCAATTCCTAAAAGAGGGTCTATCAAGGAGTTAACAATACCTTGAAGGGCTAGTTGCTCATCAGTCGCCAACGGGAACTCTAAAATATCTCGACTAACTGATTCCCATGTTAGTGAACCTTGAACACCATTACCGTTTGTATCTAGCAAGTCAGTTGTAATAACTAACATGTGCCCCTGTGCTTCTTTTAACGGGCGCAAAGGAACAAAATTAACCGTATCATCATCGGCAAGGGAAAGAACGTAATCAACACCAAACGTCAACTGGTCACCTATTTTGCATCCTGCAGAAGGAATGGTGATTTGCGCACAATCAGGATCTCGGTTATCAAGGCCTAAGGTGGCTTCAAACAAGAGTATACCTGCAGATAAGGTTGATTCATCTAATGCCGTTCCGGCGGGTACATCGATGTTAATAGCAAAAGGGTGAGAGGTAGACCATCCATCCAAAACATTGAGTGCGTTTTGTGGATCAGCAAAATCAGTGGGGTCATCTACCGGAATATTAAGCGTAAAATCGAAGAAACCATCATCTCCGGGTAAAATAAGTAAATCATTAGGGATGTTTAAATCGCCCGTTGCTGGGTCAAACACGACTCGAGAAAAAGGGCTTGCTGGAGGCGTTTCATCTTGAATATCTTGAAGGGTTTCATCGCTACCACAACCGATAAGCCCCAAAGCCATAGCTATGCTAGTGCACAGTATAAGTTTTTTCATCTTCACTCCCTTATAAATCATTATTTTTGGTCCTTAAATTAATTATAATTGTACATGTTACAACAAAGAATACGGCGTAGAATTGACAAGTAAAATCAGTCGATGTCGTTCAATACTATTGGCTTTACTTTTGTTTTGCAAAGGTTTGTTAAAGCTTTGTAACTATAGTGAATAAACTCACTCGCCTTGACGTTATGATTTCTCGTTTAGAGAACAATGACTCTATAATTAATAAACGCAGCCAATAGGAAATAGGTAAATGACAAGTTCAGTAACGTCAAATGATAGATTGAAAAACAAAATCATTTTAATTACTGGTGCAGGCGGTGGAATTGGAAAGCAAGCAGCACTAACCTTCTCACAATATGGTGCAACCTGCATATTACTCGGCCGCACTGTCAATAGATTAGAGCAAACGTACGACGAAATTCTAGCTAAAGGCTACAATGAACCCTCTATTTTGCCTTTAGACATGAAAGGAGCAACCCCAAGTCACTATAAGCAGATGGCTCAAACAATCACAAATGAATATGGGCGACTTGATGGCTGCCTACACAACGCAAGCCAACTTGGCAGCTTATGCCAGTTTAAAGATATCGAATCGCAGCAGTGGAATGACGTATTAAAAGTCAATGTGACGGCAACGGCACAAATGACACAAGCCCTACTTTCGCCTTTATCCTTAGCAAATTCGGCATCAATCGTGTTTACATCATCCAGTGTTGGCCGTAAAGGTCGTGCATTTTGGGGAAGTTATAGCGTGTCGAAATTTGCAACAGAAGGCATGATGCAAGTTTTAGCTGATGAATACAAAAGCTCGTCAATGCGTTTTAATTGTATTAACCCTGGTGCAACTCGCACGGAAATGCGTGCTAAAGCCTATCCAGCAGAAGACCCTTTAACATTAAAAACCGCAGAAGACATTATGCCAACCTATGTCTATTTAATGAGTGATGAAAGTAAAAACGAAAACGGGCAGTCGTTCGACTGCCAGCCAAAGTAACACACAAGGCGGTTTTAACCGCCTTGTTGTATCTTAGCCCACGTATCTCGCAACCCTACGGTTCTATTGAACACAGGCGTGTCGAAATGAGTGTCTCGACAAAAATACCCTATTCGCTCAAATTGCCACGCGCTAAAACCTTGTTCAGATTGCAACGCACTAGGCTCAATGTAGCCTTTTTTCACTTCAAGGGAATCTGGATTTATTGCGCCAGTAAAATCGTCTTCCTTCGCAGGACTCGGAACGGTGAAAAGTCGATCGTACAATCTAAACTCCGCAGCACACCCTTTAGACGCATCAACCCAGTGAATTACCCCTTTCACTTTTCTACCATCAGCTGGGTCTTTACCTAAGGTCTCATCGTCATAAGTACAGTAAACCGTAGTCACGTTACCATCCTCGTCTTTCTCTACACGGTTTGCTTTAATCACGTAAGCGTTTCTAAGGCGTACTTCTTTATCTAGTACTAACCGTTTAAACTTTTTATTTGCAGACTCTCGAAAATCTTCTGCTTCTATCCACACTTCGCGACTAAATGGCAACAAGCGAGTTCCCATCGCTTCATTACTAGGGTGATTCGGCGCTACCAGTTCTTCGTGTTGATCTTCTGGGTAGTTTTCAATAATGACTTTAATCGGATCTAAAACCGCCATAGCCCGTGGACCATTTTCATTCAAGTCGTCGCGAATGCAGCTTTCGAGCATGCTCATTTCAACTTGATTTTCCATTTTGGTCACGCCAATTCGCGCACAAAATTCGCGGATAGCGCCCGCTGTATAGCCTCGTCTGCGCAAACCTGCAACAGTGGGCATACGAGGGTCGTCCCATCCATCAACAAATTTTTCTTCAACTAACTGTATGAGTTTACGTTTACTCAGCACAGTATATTCTAGATTAAGACGAGAAAATTCGTATTGCCTTGGTACAGTATCAATAGAAATATTTTCAATAACCCAATCGTATAATCTGCGATTATCTTGAAATTCTAATGAACAAAGCGAATGTGTAATGCCCTCAATGGCATCAGAAATACAGTGAGTAAAATCGTACATGGGATACACACACCATTTATCACCGGTTTGGTGGTGGTGAGCATGCTTAATACGGTAAATTACAGGGTCGCGCATCACCATAAAGGACGATGCCATATCTATTTTAGCACGTAGGCAGCACTTACCATCTTCGTACTCACCGGCCGTCATTTTTTCAAATTCTGCCAAGTTCGTTGCTACGTCAGTATCGCGGTATGGGCTGTGTGTTCCCGCTTGGGTTAAGGTTCCGCGCATTTCTCGAATTTCTTCTTGAGAACAAAAATCGACAAACGCCAAACCTTTTTCAATGAGCTCGATAGCATAACCATGAAGCTGGTCAAAATAACCCGATGAATAGCAAGGCTCACCCGCCCACTCAAAACCCAACCACTGTACGTCTTCTTTTATCGCATTGACGTAAGAAATATCTTCTTTCGTGGGGTTTGTGTCGTCAAAGCGTAAATTACAACTTCCCTGATAATCTTGAGCAATACCAAAATTGAGACAAATAGATTTAGCATGGCCTATATGTAAAAAGCCATTAGGTTCAGGAGGAAATCGCGTCTTAATCGTGGAGTGAACTTTATTCGCGATATCTTTATCGATAATTTGGCGAACAAAATTGGTCGGACGATGCTCAGTCTCGGCCATGAAGATAATACCCTTATTCTTAAAAATTATTAGTCATCTTCGATTATAACACTTAGAAAATTTTCGTCACCCGTATTAAAAAAGCGCTATAAAGACATTGAAAAACACTCGCTATTTTAATTGTTTACAAAAATTACTGTATACATGCAGCTGAGCCCTTGCTTTTAGAAATTAAAATCGCTTCTTCTACTAGTATTTTTGATGATTCTAAATCACCCATAACATCTAAATTATTCAGCCAATTACGTAACAACTCCTCATCATAAAACATCAACAATGACGCTTTAAAAACTTGCTCACTCTCCATGGAATCACGTAGGTATTCGTTTTCATTTTCCAAAAAGCGATACTGCTTATTGTCGCCTTGAGCTTTATATATAATCTTTTGTAACGCTATTCCTGCTAATTGCGAAAAAATAGTGGAGCTTCTTTTTTCAAGGTTGTGTCCTAACTCTACACAAGCATTCATCTTAGCAAGATCATTTATCCCTGCTTTACACCAATCAAAAATAGGTGAATATCCGATAGCTCTTGCTGCATCAACACCGATTCCGTTAATCACATTAGAGTAGAAATCAGTGGCAGTTAAACCTTCAACAGCTTGGGCGTACAACTTAATTCTCTCCCCTCTTCTTTCGTTAAAAAAGGAGGTTCTCCCAAGCTCTAAAATTGCTTTCAGCACTTCCTCGTCATTACCTGAAGTAGCAAAAAATGAAACAGCGTAAAGCCACATAGCCCCATTTTCTTTATCTGAATCAATAGCTGCGTCTATAAAGTTTTTTGTACATTTCGCACTTGAGCATAAGGATAAAATCTCCATTAATACCAGCGGTTCGTTAGCAAACTCCCGGTTATATTCGAGTAATAAGTCAAACCTAGATTGTTCTTTTGGGGGGACTGCAAATAGCGCATATTCCAACAATCTATCTTGTGATGTGGAATTAAATAAAGAATTTAAATATTGCTGTTGTATGTCAACATGACCATCGTCTTCTAACGAATCTTCTAGATCGCACTCAATAATTAAGCCTTTATTAGATTCATCAGTACTAAGCTCAATTTGAGGCTGCTGGTAGGATTCGGGAATTGAGTCTATTCGCTGTTTATCGTTATCAGAAATGGGTATTACCATATCTGCTAGTTTTTCAACGGGATAAACCTTAGCTGTATCGCCATGGTGAAAGAATAGCGTTGCGATAAAAACAAGGGCAGTTACAAATAACAGTGTTTTATTTCTAAACATTGAATCAGTCCGTTTGCTCTGTGTTTTTACAAGCCCTTTTAAAAACACACTAAGTGTTTAACTACCTTAGGTCAACACTGGAATCCAACCTGTTTAAAAGCTAACTATGCTAAATGAGTTATGAAACCGAAATCGAACTATCACTGGAAAAACGTCGATTGAATAAAATTTACGTAAAAAAAAGCCCAGACTTTCATCTGGGCTT
Source organism: Alteromonas sp. 5E99-2 (assembly GCF_017368475.1). Classification (GTDB taxonomy): domain Bacteria; phylum Pseudomonadota; class Gammaproteobacteria; order Enterobacterales; family Alteromonadaceae; genus Alteromonas_F. The sequence goes on along the minus strand of NZ_JAFNJE010000005.1, from coordinate 146,656 downwards.
TTTTAGGCAATAATTAAAAACTAATTACCAACCTGTAGTTTCGCGTAATGCTTTACCGATATCAGCTAGTGAACGTACTGTTTTTACGCCCGCAGCTTCTAGTGCAGCAAATTTCTCGTCAGCAGTACCTTTACCACCAGCGATAATTGCACCAGCATGTCCCATACGCTTACCTGGAGGCGCTGTAACACCTGCAATGTAAGATACAACAGGCTTAGTTACGTTAGCTTTGATAAACTCAGCAGCTTCTTCTTCTGCAGAACCACCAATTTCACCAATCATAACAATCGCTTCTGTTTTAGGATCTTCTTGGAACAACTTCAAAATATCGATGAAGTTAGAACCAGGAATAGGGTCACCACCAATACCTACACAAGTAGATTGGCCAAAACCTTCGTCTGTAGTTTGCTTAACCGCTTCGTACGTTAATGTACCAGAACGAGAAACAATACCTACTTTACCAGGCTTGTGAATGTGACCAGGCATGATACCAATTTTACACTCCCCAGGTGTGATAACACCAGGACAGTTAGGACCAATCATGCGTACGCCTTTTGATTCTACGTATTCTTTAACATAAAGCATATCCAAAGTAGGAATACCTTCAGTAATACATACAACCAATTCAATGCCGGCGTCTACTGCTTCAACAATTGAATCTTTACAGAAAGGAGCTGGAACATAAATAACTGTTGCAGTTGCACCAGTTGCTTCAACAGCTTCGCTAACAGTATTAAATACTGGAAGACCTAAATGCTCAGTACCGCCTTTGCCTGGTGTTACACCACCAACCATTTGCGTACCGTAAGCAATCGCTTGCTCAGAATGGAAAGTACCTTGTCCACCGGTAAAACCTTGGCAGATAACTTTAGTGTCTTTATTAATAAGTACAGACATTATTTGCCCTCCGCAGCGGCAACAACTTTCTCAGCGGCATCTGTTAGAGACGCTGCTGCAATGATATCTAAGCCAGAGTTAGCAAGAACATCACGACCTAATTCAGCATTTGTTCCTTCAAGACGAACAACTACAGGTACTTCAACGCCTACTTCTTTCACTGCGCCGATGATACCTTCAGCAATCATGTCGCAACGTACAATACCGCCGAAAATGTTAACCAAAACGGCTTTAACATTGTCGTCAGAAAGAATGATTTTGAATGCTTCTGCAACACGTTCTTTCGTTGCGCCACCACCAACATCTAGGAAGTTAGCAGGCTTGCCACCGTGAAGGTTAACAATATCCATAGTACCCATCGCAAGACCGGCACCGTTAACCATGCAGCCAACGTTTCCGTCTAGTGCAACATAGTTAAGCTCGAAAGAAGCAGCGTGAGCTTCACGAGCATCTTCTTGAGATGGATCGTGCATTTCTTTCAGCTTAGGCTGACGATAAATCGCGTTGCTGTCGATACCTACTTTAGCATCTAGGCAGTGAAGGTCACCGTCTTCTTTAATAACAAGCGGGTTAATTTCAATTAACGCTACGTCTAGTTCTTCAAACATTTTCGCTAAACCTAAGAAGATTTTAACGAACTGTTTGATTTGAACACCAGAAAGGCCTAATTTAAACGCCATTTCACGTGCTTGATAAGGCTGCGCACCAACAATTGGGTCGATCGCTGCTTTAAGAATTTTTTCAGGCGTTTCTTCTGCTACTGTTTCAATTTCAACACCACCTTCCGTTGATGCCATAAAGACAACACGACGAGTAGTACGGTCAACAACAGCACCAAGATATAGCTCGTTAGCAATATCAGTACAAGACTCTACTAAAATTTGACTTACTGGCTGGCCATTTTCATCTGTTTGAAAAGTGACAAGGTTTTTACCTAACCAGTTCTCTGCAAATGCAGCAATGTCTTTCTTGTCTTTAACAAGTTTTACACCGCCTGCTTTACCACGTCCACCAGCGTGAACTTGACATTTAACAACCCACTCAGAGCCGCCAACTTTATCCGCTGCTTCAACAGCACCTTCCGGTGTATTGGCTGCGTATCCTTCAGAAACAGGTAAGCCGTAAGCTTTAAACAGCTGTTTACCTTGATATTCATGCAAATTCATGGTGTTTCTTTCCGATCTTTATTAAGGGAGAAGCCGCTTTCACGACATGATTTAGAGTCTTCTGATATTGGCTTACACCAACATCAGAAGTGTCTCAATTCGAGTTTAAACGTCTAAAACTAGACGAGTTGGATCTTCCAGCATTTCTTTTATAGCCACTAAGAAGCCAACAGATTCTTTTCCGTCAACAATTCTGTGATCATAAGAAAGTGCTAAATACATCATAGGAAGTATTTCAACTTTACCATTAACCGCCATTGGACGATCTTGGATTTTATGCATTCCCAAGATAGCACTTTGTGGAGGATTAATAATAGGTGTTGATAACAATGAACCGAATACACCACCATTAGTAATAGTGAAGTTACCGCCCATTATTTCAGCCATAGATAATTTGCCATCACGGCCTTTAATCGCTAGCTCTTTAATGCCTTTTTCAATACCAGCCATACCTAAAGTATCAGTGTCTTTAAGTACTGGAGTCACAAGACCACGTGGCGTAGAAACTGCAATAGAAACATCAAAATAGTTATGATAAACAATATCATCGCCATCAATTGACGCATTCACTTCTGGGAAGCGCTTCAGTGCTTCAGTAACTGCTTTAACATAAAAAGACATAAAGCCTAATTTAATGTCATGACGCTTAACGAAACTGTCTTGGTACTGCTTGCGAAGATCCATAATTGGCTTCATGTTAACTTCGTTAAACGTCGTTAACATCGCAGTAGAGTTTTTCGCATCCAATAGACGGTTTGCAATAGTCTTACGTAGACGGGTCATTGGTACGCGTTTTTCTGAACGTTCACCAGCCGGAACTGCTACAGGTGCTGAATCCGCTTTCGCCGCCGCAGGTGCCGGTGCTTTAAGATGTTTTTCTACATCTTCTTTAGTGATTTTTCCACCTTTGCCTGTGCCTTTAACTGACGCAGGATCAATGTCTTTTTCAGCAAGCAAACGACGTACTGAAGGACTTAACGCATCAGAATCATCTTCTGCTTCAGCAGCTGGTGCACTTACAACCGCTGCGCTAACTGCGCCAGCTGCAAATTTACCAATGACTTCTTCTGCTGTTACAGTGGTACCTTCCGCAGCAAAGATTTCAGTAATAGAGCCGTCAGCTGGCGCTACAACTTCTAAAACAACTTTATCAGTTTCAACGTCTACTAAATTTTGGTCTCTAGACACGCTTTCGCCAGGCTGAACATGCCAAGTGGCAATGGTCGCATCAGCTACAGACTCTGGTAATACTGGAACTTTAACATCAACCGCTTCAACAGATGCCGCTGGTGCACTTGCTGGCGCTTCTGCTTTAGCAGCAGGTGCCGCTGCCGGAGCCGCTGCACCGCCTTGTAAAAGCTGACCAATAACTTGCTCGCCTAAAACGGTAGCGCCCTCTTCATCAAGGATTTCACCGATAACACCATCTTCTTGTGCAACAACCTCTAACACTACTTTATCAGTTTCGATGTCTACTAGGTTTTGGTCGCGTTTGACGCTATCGCCGGACTTAACGTGCCATGTAGCGATAGTTGCATCGGCTACTGACTCTGGTAGAACCGGAACCTTAATTTCTATTGTCATTTTTGTTCCTTATTTAATCGTGAGGGCGTCTTCAACCAACGCTTTTTGTTGTTGATTGTGAACGGATACATAGCCTACTGCAGGAGACGCCGAAGCTTCTCTACCTGCATAGGTTAATACGGCACCATCAGGGATAGCCTGCCAGAAATGATGTTGGCTAGAATACCAAGCACCTTGGTTCTGAGGTTCTTCCTGACACCAAACCCAATCAGTAACATGCGCATATTGAGCAATGACTTTTGCAAGTTCTTCTTGTGGGAATGGATAAAGCTGCTCAAGACGAACAAGAGCAACATCGTTTTGTTCATTTTTACGTCTTTGTTCAAGTAAGTCGTAATATACCTTACCTGAGCACATAACAACGCGTTTAACATCTTTTGGATTCAGCTCGTCTATCTCACCAATCACGTTATGGAACACACCAGCAGACAATTCTTCAAGAGAAGAAACTGCTAATGGGTGTCTCAATAGCGACTTAGGCGACATAACAATAAGAGGCTTACGCATTGGACGAACAATCTGGCGACGAAGCATGTTATACACTTGCGCAGGAGTACTAGGTACACACACCTGCCAGTTGTGGTCTGCACACAACTGTAAGAAACGTTCTAAACGCGCAGAACTGTGTTCTGGTCCTTGACCTTCATAACCATGAGGAAGTAATACCGCTAGACCACATAAACGGCCCCACTTTGCTTCACCAGAGCTTAAGAATTGGTCAAATACAACTTGGGCACCGTTGGCAAAATCACCAAATTGCGCTTCCCAAATTGTTAGGCAACTTGGCTCAGCAGTCGCAAAACCATATTCGAATGCCATAACCGCTTCTTCTGATAGAACCGAGTCAATAATTTCAATATCGCCCTGACCTTCAGAAATATGCTGTAAAGGAATATAAGTTCCACCATCGGCTTGGTTATGCATAACCGCGTGACGATGGAAGAAAGTACCACGACCTGAATCTTGTCCGGTAAGGCGAATATCGCTACCGCTATCCACAATACTTGCGTACGCCAAGTTTTCAGCCATACCCCAATCAAGCAATTTTTCACCATTGATCATGGCTTTACGATCTTGATAAAGCTTGTTAACTCGAGACTGTAATTTTACTGATTCAGGATGTGAAATAAGCTGTTCACCTAGAGATTTTAATTTCTCTACGCTTAAACTTGCATCATATGCAACGTCCCAATCATGTCCAAGGTAAGGAGTCCAATCTACAGAGTGCTCTGTCATTGGTCGCCATTCTTCAACAACACAAGCACCGTGATCTAAACCAGCGCGGTATTCGTCCATAAGACGTTCAACATCTGATGCATTGACTACACCTTCAGATTGAAGTTGATCCGCATATAAAATACGAGGCACAGGATGCTTTTTAATTTTTTGATACATTAATGGTTGAGTAGCATTTGGCTCATCAGCTTCGTTGTGACCGTGTCGACGATAGCACACTAAATCAATCACGATATCCCGTTTGAATTTATTGCGGTATTCCAATGCAAGTTTGGTCACAAACATAACCGCTTCAGGGTCGTCAGAATTAACGTGTAATATCGGCGCCTGAACCATTTTCGCAATATCAGTACAGTACTGAGTAGAGCGAGTATCTTCCGTTTTAGACGTAGTGAAACCGACTTGGTTATTAATCACTATTCTAACCGTTCCGCCAACAGCGAAACCACGGGTTTGAGACATGTTAAATGTCTCTTGTACAACACCTTGACCTGCTATAGCAGAATCGCCGTGAATGGTAATAGGTAATACATTATGGGTATCGTAATCTCTACGACCTAATCTCGCTCTTACTGACCCCATTACCACTGGATTAACAATTTCCAAGTGAGATGGGTTAAAGGCAAGTGCTAAATGAACATTGCCTCCTGATGTTGCGAAATCAGACGAGAAACCAGCGTGATATTTAACATCACCAGCGCCTAATGATTCGTCGTGTTTACCAGAGAACTCATCAAATAAAACCGATGGGTTTTTACCTAAGACGTTAACTAATACGTTTAGACGTCCGCGGTGAGCCATACCCACAACAACTTCTTTAGCACCTGCTGCGCCAGCTTCGTGAATAAGCCCTTTAAGCATAGGAATAAGCGCGTCGCCGCCTTCAAGAGAGAAGCGTTTTGCGCCCGGAAACTTAGCACCTAAGTACTTTTCCATACCATCAGCGGCAATCAAACCTTTCAAAATAGCGATTTTCGCATTCTTATCGATTTGAGGCTTAGATTCTACAGATTCGATTTTGTGCTGTAACCAACGCTTTTGTTCGGTGTCGGTGATATGCATGTATTCTGCACCAATAGAACCACAATAAGTTCTATTCAGCGATTTAAACAAGGCACCTAGCGCCATAGACTCTTCGCCAACAGCGTAAGAACCTACGTTGTAGCTTTTATCAAAATCTGATTCGCTTAACGAATGATGTGAAAGTTCTAAGTCACGCACTCTTTCTTGTTGCCACAGTCCGAGTGGATCCAAATTAGCATGCTGATGACCGCGAAAACGAAATGCGTTGATAAGTTGTAAAACTTTAACCTGCTTTTCGTCTGACGTATTCGAACTAGGAGAGGTATTTTTACTTGCTCTGGCTAAAGGCCCAAGAGCAGCGAGCTTTTTAAATTCGGCGCGAATCTGACTATGGTTAGTATCAATTGCTACTCCATCGACAGTTGGAAGTTGATCAAACTCCTGACGCCATTCGTCAGAAACACTTAAAGGATCGTCTAAATAGGCTTCATACATCTCTTCGACATACGGAGCGTTAGCCCCTGCCATATGCGACGATTCCCACCACGCTTTCATCACGCTATCTTGCATTATTTTGCCTTGTCCTGCTCACACGTTAGGATAATACTTTTATTTTACCCTTGTATGGCCCTGTAACCCAACCTTATTTATCATGTTTTTACTCATTTTTGACAAAAAAATAGCTGTCTTTGTGGGACAGCCATTTATCTTGTTAAATAAAAGTAAAACAATCGCTACTTTTATGTTAAACGGCTCTTTGTAGTAACATTGACTTAATATGACCAATTGCTTTAGTCGGATTCAACCCTTTCGGGCAAACCGCCACACAATTCATAATACTATGACAACGGAACACACTAAATGCATCATCTAAGTCATTAAGGCGCTCTTCTGTTGCCGTATCTCTACTATCTATTAAGAAGCGATAGGCATGAAGAAGACCTGCTGGTCCAATAAATTTATCAGGATTCCACCAGAATGACGGGCATGATGTTGAACAACATGCACACAAAATACATTCGTATAAACCATCTAGCTTTTCTCTTTCTTCTGGTAGTTGTATGTGCTCCCTCGCAGGGGGCTTTTTACCATCATTGATTAAGAACGGCTTAATCTTTTCATATTGCGTATAAAACTGTGTCATATCAACACATAAATCACGTACGACTGGTAAACCTGGTAGCGGTCTAATCACCTTAGTGCCTTTACCTAAAGCAGATAGAGGTGTTATACAGGCTAGACCATTTTTACCATTCATGTTCATGCCGTCAGAACCACATACCCCTTCACGGCATGAGCGACGGAACGACAATGTTGGGTCTTGCTCTTTCAACGCTAAAAGCGCATCTAGAACCATCATGTCTTGGCCTTCTTCAACCTCTAACTGATAGTCTTGCATACGAGGTGCATTATCAACATCTGGATTGTAACGATAAATAGAAAATTTCAATTGCATTGTCGCTACTCCTTAATAAGTTCTAGCTTTAGGTGGAAAGGCTTCGCGTAACTTAGGTTCCATATTCACGTCCCGCTTCTGCATCTCTTCAGTTTGCGGACGGTAAATAGAGTGACACAACCAATTTTCATCATCGCGATCTGGGCAATCGAAACGGCTGTGTGCACCACGGCTTTCTGTTCTAAAGTTTGCCGCTACCGCTGTACTAAATGCGGTTTCCATCAAGTTATCAAGTTCAAGACACTCGATACGCTGAGTATTGAAGTCACTGCTCTTATCGTCAAGGCGTGCAGATTGAAGACGTTCGCGAATAACACCAAGCTCTTTAAGACCTTGTGCCATTGACTCACCTTCTCTGAATACTGAGAAGTTCAATTGCATACACTCTTGTAAGTCTTTCTTAATTTGAATTGGATCTTCGCCTTTACCCACTTCTGAGTTTTCCCAGCGATTGAAACGAACCATAGCTGCATCGATATCATCAGTTGATGCATCACGAGAGGTGATGCCATCAATAGATTTACCAAGGTGTAAACCAGTGGCTCTTCCAAATACAACCAAATCAAGTAGTGAGTTACCACCTAAGCGGTTTGCGCCATGTACAGATACGCAAGCTATTTCACCACACGCAAACAAACCTTTAATTGGTGCTTCTTTTCCATCGGCATCTACCGATAAACATTGGCCGTCAACATTGGTAGGAATTCCGCCCATCATATAGTGACAGGTAGGAATTACCGGAATAGGCTCTTTTACAGGATCAACGTGTGCAAAAGTACGAGACAGCTCCAAGATACCAGGTAAACGCGACTCAAGTACGTCTTTACCTAAGTGGTCTAGCTTAAGTTTTATGTGAGTTCCCCAAGGGCCTTCACAACCACGACCTTCACGAATTTCAGTCATCATTGAACGGGCAACAACATCACGACCCGCCAAATCTTTAGCATTTGGCGCGTAACGCTCCATAAATCGTTCGCCGTCTTTATTTAGAAGGTAACCACCTTCACCACGACAACCTTCAGTTACCAAGGTTCCGGCACCCGCTATACCCGTCGGGTGGAACTGCCACATTTCCATATCTTGCACTGGAACACCTGCACGCAATGCCATACCAACACCATCACCCGTGTTAATGTGAGCATTAGTAGTAGAGGCATAAATACGCCCTGCACCACCTGTTGCTAGTACAACCGCTTTTGATTTGAAGTAAACAACTTCACCGCTTTCGATATCAATAGCTGTACAACCTACAACGTCACCGTCTTGGTTTTTAACTAAATCAAGTGCATACCACTCACTGAAAACTTTAGTCTTATTCTTAACATTTTGCTGATACAGCAAATGTAACAACGCATGACCTGTTCTGTCTGCTGCTGCTGCCGTTCTTGCCCCCTGCTCTCCACCGAAGTTTTGAGACTGACCACCAAATGGACGTTGGTATACCTTTCCGTTTTCAAAACGAGAAAAAGGTAATCCCATGTTTTCCATTTCAATAATGGCTTCCGGACCGGTTTTGCACATATATTCAATAGCGTCTTGGTCGCCAATGTAATCTGACCCTTTAACAGTGTCATACATATGCCATTCCCAATTATCTTCATGGGAGTTACCTAGGGCTACAGTAATACCACCTTGGGCTGATACTGTATGAGAACGGGTTGGAAACACTTTAGACAATAGTGCACAAGACTTGCCGCTTTGAGAAATTTGCAGAGCTGCACGCATACCTGCACCGCCGGCGCCTATAACGACGGCATCAAATTCATGTACTGGTAAACTCATACTACACTCCCCACAATACAAATAGACCTACAGCTACGTAGACAAAACCGATTAAATTCAAAACATACTGAAGCACTGCGCGCAAACCTGGCGCTTTAATGTAATCAGTCAACACTTGCCATAGTCCGATACGCGTGTGAATCATCACCGCAACTAAAGCAGCAAGAGTGAATACCTTCATACCTATAGTGGAAAATAACCCTTTCCAAATTTCATAAGTGATGTCGTCAGTAGTAATAAAGAAGAAGGCGAGATACAAAGTAAAGGCTGCAATAATTGCTGCTGTAGCTCGGATAGAGACGTAGTCTTGAATACCGTTGCGTTTGATGTTTGCTTGATTAGTTACCATATTACTATCGCCTCCACGACTGTTAGCACTAGCCATAAGCCAATAGTAATTTTAGCACTTAAATTACCTGACTCTAATTCTTCCCAATGCCCCATATCCATGAACATATGTCTAAACCCTGCCAACATGTGGTAAGTAATTAATGACACAGTACCAACGGTAATGATGTAACCTACAATGCCGTTCATGATAACGACAACGCGATCAAAACCTTCAGGAGAAGACAGTGATACAGACCATGCCCACAACGCAAATACAAGCGCTATAAACATAGCTACGCCTGTTGCACGATGTAAAATGGACGAAATCGCAGTAGGGGGAAATGTAATCGTGTTAAGATCTAAATTAACGGGTCTTTGCTTTTTCACACTATGATGCCTGTTTTTATTCATTGAGTTTTCGGTTAAGCAGAAGTTATCAGCTAAACCAACTTGTTAATAAATAATAGCCCTGCGCTTATATTGTAAATTTTTTGTAAAGCACAGTTTTATTGATATATCGGAACCAAACAGCCTGTTCCGTATCGCGGTGGAGTATATCCACCGACACATCCAAATACAATTTTTTGTGGCTGAATCTAGCTAATTAAAGTTTAAAAAACCAGAATATACAAATATACGTATCACATTCGCAAAATAGATTAAAATGAATGCTTATAACTAATATTTATTAGTTAAATACGTATTAAAATTGACTTTACGCTATAGAATAAAGTACAAATACGGCACTTTTCTTGTCGAAGATGTCGTAAGAGAAATTTTCGAACCTAAATTGAACGTTCCTGAGGAGAGCCTTTATGGCAGATCAAAAAGCCATTTTAAAAGCTGGTGATAAAGAAGTTGAACTACCCATACTAAGCGGTACTGCTGGTTTAGATGTTATTGATGTACGAAGCTTAGGTGCAAATGGTTACTTCACATTCGATCCAGGTTTCATGGCCACCGGCTCATGTGAATCTTCTATTACCTTTATTGATGGGGCGAAAGGTGTACTACTACACCGTGGCTTCCCAATTGAAGAATTGGCTCGTGATGCTGATTATTTAGAAGTTTGCCATATGTTGCTTCACGGTGAAGCTCCAAACGAAGAAGAATATCAAGCGTTCAAAAAAACCATTACTAATCACACTATGGTTCACGAACAAATTAATATGTTCTTCCACGGCTTCCGCAACGATGCCCACCCAATGGCAATGCTTTGTGGTACTGTTGGTGCACTGTCGTCTTTCTATCATAGCGATCTTGACGTTTCTAACGAAGAACAACGCCTTCGCAGCGCTCATAGATTAATAGCGAAAATGCCGACACTTGTTGCTATGTGTTACAAGTACAATATTGGACAACCTTTCGTTCACCCTCGTAACGATTTGTCTTACGCTGAAAACTTCCTAAACATGATGTTCTCAGTACCTGCTGAAGAATACAAAATTAGCCCTGCAGTGTCTCGTGCTATGGACCGTATTTTCACACTTCACGCTGACCACGAACAAAATGCATCTACATCAACAGTGCGCTTAGCGGGCTCTTCTGGTGCTAACCCTTATGCATGTATTGCTGCAGGTGTTGCTTCACTTTGGGGTCCTGCTCACGGTGGCGCTAACGAAGCATGTTTAACTATGCTTGAAGAAATCGGCTCTGTAGACAGAATTCCTGAGTTTATTGCAAAAGCGAAAGACAAAAACGACCCATTCCGCCTAATGGGCTTTGGTCACCGTGTATACAAAAACCACGATCCTCGTGCAACGGTTATGCGTGAAAGTTGTCATGAAGTACTTAGTGAACTTAAGATTGACGATCCATTACTTGACGTTGCAATGGAGCTTGAGCGTATTGCGCTAGAAGATAGCTACTTTGCAGAGAAGAAACTATTCCCTAACGTTGATTTCTACTCAGGTATCGTACTAAAAGCAATTGGTATTCCTACCAATATGTTCACTTGTATATTCGCCTTGTCTCGTACTGTAGGTTGGATATCTCACTGGCATGAAATGTTAAGCCAGCCAGGACAAAAAATTGGTCGTCCTCGTCAGCTATATACTGGCCATGATACGCGTAAGTACACACCAATTAAAAAATAAGACTAATGCAATAGCATTTTTACTCTAAAATGGCGCCTTATGGCGCTATTTTTTTTGGAGAAGAATATGAAAAGTACTGCTTGGAAGCTAGGAATAGCTGGATTAATCCCCTTTGTTATGCTCCCATTAATGGCGACATTGAATGTAATAGAATGGTATAAAGCCGTTGATATATTTACCCTTTACAGCGGGTTGATATTGTCATTTTTAGGTGGTGTCCATTGGTATGATGCACTTTGTGGGAACCCAGTAAAACACCAAATTTACGTAGCGATGCTACCGAGTATTATCGGTTTATTAGCTATCACCTTGCTACCCTATCACTTTGCATTAAAAGTACTTTCTTTGGGTTTTCTACTCTTGATTGTTTACGAACAAAAAGTGCTGTCGCTACCAAAAGAATCTGTTATTTGGTACGCAAAATTTAGAATGGTAATAACGAGCGTGGTAGTGGTTACTCATGGGTGGGTGATCATTGCAATCACCCACTAAAAATAGGGCGTTATTCGTCTCGAATAACCGCCAACAACTCTTTTGTTTTTTCTTCCATTAATGCAATGTCACTTCGGCTTTCTACATTTAAACGAATTACCGGTTCAGTATTCGATTTTCTTAAATTGAAACGCCAATTGTCAAAAGACAAGCCAATACCATCGGTTTCATCACGTTCAACTGCACTGTTTTCATAGCGGTCGAGTACCCGTTTTAATGCCGCATCGGCATCTTTGAGTTTGCTGTTGATTTCTCCTGATGATGGAAACTTTTCAATGCGAGATTCAACCATTTCAGCGAGATTTAAAGAAGATTGAGATAAAAGCTCGGCGACTAATAGCCATGGGATCATACCTGAATCACAATAAGCAAAATCTCTGAAATAATGGTGAGCACTCATCTCTCCACCGTAAATTGCATCTTCTTTGCGCATTCTTTCCTTTATAAACGCATGGCCTGTTTTGCTTTTAATTGGCGTTCCTTCACATTGGGCAATAATATCTTCCGTGTTCCAATACACTCTTGGGTCATAAATAATACGGTTATCAGATGCCTTATTAAGAAAAGCCTGAGCGAGTAAGCCAACAATATAATAACCTTCAATAAAGTTACCTTGGGCATCAAATAAGAAGCATCTATCGTAATCACCATCCCATGCAATACCGAAGTCTGCGCCTGATTCTTTGACCGCCTCAGCAGTGTCTGCGCGGTTTTCCGGTAATAACGGGTTCGGTATACCATTTGGGAAGCTGCCATCTGGCTGATGATGCACTTTAATAAACTCTATTGCTACGCCTTTGTCTTTAAAGCCTTGCTCTATGGCATCTAAAGTAGGTCCAGCCGCTCCGTTACCAGCATTAACCACAAGTTTTAATGGTTTTAATGCTGATGTATCTATATATCCCAACACATGGGATACATAATCTGACATTATGTCTTGTTGAGTATACTGTTTACTGGCAGCTAAGGTAGTTACATCTATTGAACAAGCACCTGCAACAAATTCTTGCGGTGATTTAAGCTGCCCTTGAGAATAGTAAGTCAACCTGTCTTTTACAACACTGTCATCAAAGCCCTCTGCTGAGGACTGAATATCTCCTAACCCTGTATCTCCACTAATAGGCACAGACCCTTTTTTAACTAACTTCATACCGTTGTAGTTAATTGGGTTGTGACTTGCTGTAACCACAATGCCGCCATCAGCTTCGAGAAATTTAGTGCCAAAATAGATAAGTTCGGTACCCACCATGCCTAAATCAATAACTCTTGCACCACCATCAATGAGACCGGCTGACAAAGCTAATTTAAGAGGTTCTGAGGTCAGACGAATATCACCACCGACTACTACGGATTTAGCGTTTAATTCTTCAGCAAAACTGCGACCAATTCTATAAGCGATGCTTTCGTCTAATTGCGATAATAACTCGCCTCGAATGTCATAAGCTTTAAAACAGGTTAACGACACTGACATATATTAGCCCTTATTTGCTGTACGACCATAACGGTCAGAAAAACGGACAATATCGTCTTCACCAAGGTACGAACCGGATTGAACTTCTATTAACTCCAAGGGGATCTTTCCTGGATTTTCTAGGGCGTGTACTTCGCCAATTGGAATATAAACAGATTCGTTTTCTGTTACCAAATTAGTTTCTTCACCAATAGTGATATTTGCCGTTCCTGATACCACCACCCAATGTTCTGCTCTATGGTGATGCATTTGTACCGATAACTTCTCTCCAGGCTTAACGGAGATGCGTTTTACTTGGTGACGTTCGCCGTTATCAATGGAGTCGTAGCTTCCCCAAGGTCTGAAAACTTCACGGTGAAATTCAAATTCAGGTCGTTTTTCCGCTTTAAGTTTAGTCACCACGGCTTTAATATCTTGAACTTTATCTTTATGGGCCACCATCACAGCATCTTTTGTTTCAACAACCACAATATTGTCTAATCCAATCACTGAAATTAGGCGCTCTTCGCTATTAATGTAACTACCGGAGACTCCCTCAAGAATCGCATCGCCAATAACAACGTTGTCATTTTCATCTTTGTTTTCTGCTGTTTCCCACAGTGACGACCAGCTACCCACATCACTCCATCCAGCATCAAGTGGCACCATAGCAGCTTTGTCGGTTTTCTCCATTACTGCATAATCAATAGAGTCATCTGGGCTTTTAGCAAAGGTTTCAGGATCAATACGAATAAAATCTAAATCATTTGATTCTGTTTCAATGGCCGCTTTACATACCGACAGTATCTCAGGCGCATATTTCTCCAATGCGTCCAAATACACGCTGGCTTTAAACATAAACATGCCACTATTCCAAAAATAGTTGCCACTATCTACATAATCCTTTGCTGTTGCTAAATTGGGCTTTTCCACAAACTGCTCAACCTTTAACCCACCGCCTAAATCGTCACTCCCTTGAATATACCCATATCCAGTATGAGGCTGATTTGGCACAATCCCAAAAGTCACTAGAAAGCCTTTTGACGCGAGACTCTCTGCTTTTTCAATAGCACTGTGAAATGCAACTTTTTCTTGAATTAAGTGATCGGCAGCCAAAACCAATAATATAGGGTCTTCTCCGTCTTTACTTGCGTGTAATGCAGCAAGTGCAATGGCGGGGGCCGTATTTCTACCTACTGGTTCAAGTAAAATACCACCATTTTCCGTGTTATTTTGTCGAAGTTGTTCAGCCACTAAGAACCGATGAGAATCGTTACATACAACAATTGGCGCATCAGCCCCACACCCGTCTAAGCGGTTAATGGTTTCTTGTAGCATTGTGTCTTCAGACGTTAATGCCAAAAATTGTTTTGGCAAAGCCGCTCTTGATTTTGGCCACAATCTACTTCCTGTGCCACCGGCTAGAATAATGGGTGTCATGTTTTTCCTTGATCAAAGTAAGAAATCGAATCAGATGGTAAACAAGCCATTGCTTGCAATCAATGCTAAGGCATTAATTTCTTAATAAAAAGATGATTAAATTAGTTTAGCGTGTAATTAACGCTTTTCAATAACGGCATTTGAATGGAAGCCGAGATTACTGGATAATAATGTAATTATCACCTCACGCTTCTCGATGTAAGCTAAACAAAGATGTAACCATGGAAACGAATGTGAAAAATCGATTTGGTGGGATTGAAAGGCTTTATGGCCAACACACTTTTGCTGTATTTCAATCCAGTCGAGTCGCCATTGTTGGAATTGGCGGTGTAGGATCCTGGTGTGCAGAATCACTTGCACGCAGCGGAATTGGCAAACTCACCCTTATCGATTTAGACGATATTTGTGTCACCAATATTAACAGACAAGTGCACGCGCTTGGCTCCACAGTGAACCAAGGGAAAGTTGACGCGATGAAAGCACGAATACAGGATATTAATCCTTCGTGTGAAGTTGAGTGTATAGAAGACTTTGTTACTCCAGATAACGCATCTGATTACATAGCGAATCATTTTGATTATGTGATTGAAGCAACCGACAGCGTTAAAGCAAAGGCATCAATCATCGCTCATTGTAAACGCAATAAGATTGCGATTGTCACAATTGGAGGCGCAGGAGGCCAAGTCGACCCGACTCAAGTACAGGCTTGTGATTTGGCAAAAACAATTCAAGACCCATTAGCAGCAAAAGTCCGAAGTGAATTACGGCGCTTTTATAATTTTAGTAAAAATCCGAAACGTAGATTTGGCGTGACTTGTATTTTTAGCACAGAGCAGCTGAAATACCCTCAACCCGATGGTTCAATATCAAGTAGTAAATCAACCATGGATGGCAGTACCCGTTTAGACTGTGCATCAGGTTTTGGTTCAATATCAACAGTAACGACCACCTTTGCCATGTTTGCAGTGAGTATTGTTTTAAACAAGATCCACTCTAGAATATAGACAAGAGTGGAACTGTGGCCCACAATGTAGAAAAATAATAAGGACCTCCAAATGCAACAAGAAGAACTAGACGAATTGATGCAAGCCAGTGCTAGCGATGCAGTGAGCACTTCGCAAGAAGAATTTTCATTGGAACTTGACTTCTCAAGTGAGAGTATTGGTCTTGTTGATGATGTGCTTTTAGGATTTGTCGATAAATACCAAGATCAAGCACTGGAAGATGAAGCCGTATTTACCTTATGCAATATTTATGGGGCTTATGTTGGTGAGGTATTTAAAAAAGTTGTAGGGGGTGAATGGTTATATGACAACACTGACCCAGAGGCACCATACCTTGTTCTATCTTATGGTTCTCATACTTATGCGTTTGCTGGTATTTGCTATGAGAGATTAGTAAATAACAGTCAAGTTAGCGTAAGAGCCTACTTCAATCAAGCGGTATCGAATAATAGAAATTAATCTTTAACTGACCGTTTTCCAGTCTTCAAACATCATATTGGTGCGCTTACTTCTTAGCGTATAGAACAAGAAAAATAGGCTAATCAGTACGATTAGCCCTCTCAATAAATTAAACGTTCCGTGAGTTAAAATAATAGCACCAATTTGTAGACTTATATCTACCAACAGCATCAATATGACCGTTGGTCTTAGCCACGTTAACGTATAGCCTTTATTCCAAAATGCTTCTCGACGTCCTTGTAATAACCATAACCCCAAAAAAACAACTCCAAGTACGCTATGAGCAGGTAATTGCCACGAAAACGGAAACAATTGCTTAGGAATTAAATTATTGCCCTCATCTAAAACAAGTGTGCCTATTAAGAGTAAAAGCACCCTCGCTCCCCAAAAGAACAATAAAGTAAACCAAGTTGATGGGACAACCCTTCCAGCTTCATTATAACAACGTAAAGGCAGTGGTAATTTGTTCATTTAAAACGTCAACATCAATGTATTCGGGTATCTGATAATACCTTTTAACGTGACAAAATACGCAATAAATTTAAGCCGGTATTTGTTTTTGATTAAGTAGATAATGTAAGTTTTGCTTTATTTCTTTTACAATAAATTCAGCATCGGATGCAATACCAGAAAAACGTCCCGAACCCCATGTATATAACCAAGGTAACCCCACAAAAAAAACACCACTTTGACTGGTTACACCTCGAGTATGCATTGGCATTCCCTTACCATCAAAAACAGGCATGTTTAGCCATTGAAAATTCGGTCTAAAACCAATACACCAAACAATACTCGTAATACCCGACGCATTTAAATCAACATGTGTTCGCTCTTTTTCTGGCTGCCACATTGCTTGATAGCTTTGCTGCTCTGGTGCATCAATGCTATTTTTTTCAATATAGGCATCAATGCGTTTGTTGATGTTGTTGTAAACATCATCGGCATTGTCTAAATTTGCCTTCAAGTTAGGTAAAAATTCAAATTGGTCATTGTTGAAATTATGCATCAAACCAAACAATTCCATGCCTTCAGTAGCAAATTTTCTTAAATCAATATCTCTGCCACCATCACGACCTGTAACATAATGATTAGTGTTATCCCTAACACCTTCTCTTAACGGATGCTCAGACACCGGCATATCGTAATATTTCATTTCAGCAAGCCAATCTACAACATCTTTGCCTCGATAAAAACGCGCACATCGCGGCGCATCACCGGTCGCTAAATACACTTTCCTACCCGATAAATGCAAATCTTCAGCGATTTGAGCTCCTGACTGCCCTGAGCCCACTACGAGTACATTGCCTTCGGGTAACTGTTTGTTATTCTTATATTCTTCTGAATGTATTTGATAAATTGAATCGGGGATACGCTCAGCCATTCTCGGAATGATAGGCTCATGGTACCCTCCCGCTGCGACAACTACTTGGCTAGCAAAATAGATTCCCTTATTTGTTTCTACTTTAAATACGCTATCTTCTGCTTGGGTAATATTTACTACGCTGGTGTGAGATAAAATCGGCGCATTGAGTTTTTGTTCAAATTCATTCAAATAATCGATAATTTCATCTTTAACCATAAAGCCATGAGGGTCGCTCCCTTCATAAGCATGACCAGGAAGCTTACATTGCCAGTTTGGTGTAACTAAGCTAAACGAGTCCCATCGTTTATGCTTCCATGCATTCATCACTTCACCTTTTTCGATAACAAGGTGAGAAACGCCTTCTTGTTGCAAATAATAGCTAGTCGATAAACCTGCTTGACCACCACCGACTATGATAACATCCACGACATTTGATTCAGGTTGCGCTGTTTTTACATCATTCATTTTAAATAGCCTATTACCTTCAATTGCTTACTTTAATGACACGAACATCTTGTGCGTCGTGTTGATCAAATTGTGCGGCTTTAGTTTTAATTTTTTGTAGTTGATCCATTGCACTAGAACAACTAAAGCCATAACTTTGCCTAACTCGTTCACTGGCGTGATTTAAGCCTTTTTCACTCATTTCCAAAAACTCTTGAATAGACAAACTTTGTCCATCATGAAAATACTCAGTAATAACACTAGATGGCGAATAACAAGACTCTACTTCACCATTAGGCCACTGAACGACAAAATGCTTTTCAGGCATACTTCTGCTCCTCTATATTATGTAGATTCTGATGTAACTCGTTCATTGCCATCAGATTTTCTTGTTCTAAATTCCAAAATTCCACTGTTTCGCCCTGCGATGAAACGTCAACGACACAGGATTGATTAACATCACCTATTTGTGACGCGGAAATATCCTTTGCATGAAACAAGCCTATTAATTCAGCTGCTTTTTCTTTTGAAGTTGCAAAAATATACCCATAGCTAGGGAACGCCCTCAACCAGTCGTGCCAAGTCACGCCTTCTGGTTTGGGTATATTGTCTAAGTTAATATTCGCACCAACGTTTGAACATTCCAGCAACATAATGCATGTACCTAACACCCCCGCTTGGCTTATATCTTTTGCCCCGTGAGCTAACCCGCTCTCAGCAATAAAAGGCAATAATTCAAGATCACTTCTCAACCTATCGGGTGGTGCCGACGTTGCCGCATTCCAGTTCAAAAAAGGCGCTCTAAACTGGCCTCGCAAATCAATTGCAGCAATAAGAACGTCATCCGGTTTTGTACTAAAGCTACTCAAGATAGCGTTGGCTCTCCCTAAAATAGACATACTTAAATGGGTACTCATGGTGTTTAAATTGGTATGGCCACCTACTATGGGCACGTTAAATGCGTTAGACGCAGCCACCATTCCTGAATATATTTCATCTAAATGCCGTCCTTGTGTTGCCCATATAGTATTGACTACGGCTGTAGGTCGCCCGCCCATAGCGGCAATATCACTGACGTTAACCATAATACTGCACCACCCAGCAAACCAGGGGTCTCGTTCGACAAATGCCGTCAAAAAACCCTCTGTCGCGAGCAAATCAAAACCCTTTGCAGATTCAATCACAGCGGTATCATCACCGTTTGGATGACCATTTAATGGGAAACTGTTTTCAAGCTTATTTGCAATTGAGGCAATATCTTTTTTTTGCCTAATACCCGAGTATCCACGTAAGTCTTCCAGTAATGCCTTAAGCGACATAAGGCTCTTCCTGTATATCCCGCATATCCGGTTGTAGAAAGGCTAACGACTCTAGAGTGCTAAAAGGTCCATTTACATTACTTACAACAAAGCCGCTTTCTGGGTGATAACAAGGAGGAAATGAAGCTAATTCAGCTTTCATCATCACGTGTAAATGTTCTTTCAACATTAATTCGTATTGGCTTTTCCAATTCAATCGCTGAAATAGACGTTCGTTTTGCTTTTGTACTTGCGCTAAAAACACTTTACATCCCAAAGCATGAGCGCTGGATACAGCAAGCTTAATCAATAGTGATCCCAGTCCAGTTTGAGTTCTGAATGAGGCATCTACTGCTAACCGCGATCCCCACCACACATGGTTGCCTTCGTGGTGAATACGCACTGTACCTACCACTTTTTCATGCCAACCGCCATGATTCGCGATTGCTACTAAAACTTGTGCTCTATTATCAATATCGTCCTTGTCGTCGATTTCAAATATGCCCTGCTCACCGCAGAAAACTTGACGACGCAAGGCATATGCATGATGTTTTTCCCATTCGGATGTGGCCCACTTAATAGTGAAATCAGAAAAATACTCTTGTTGTATTGCTTGCATTACTACACCCTTTTTTACGGTTAACTCAGGACCTGAACGCTGGCGTCTTCATATTTTTTAAGTGATGAACAAGCACCACATTTAGCACAGCCTGCTTTTACATTTTCCGCGAGTAAATTTGCTTTAGCCGTCTTCATTCCTAACGGTTTAAGGATCGACGTCATGAAATCTGCGCTAGGTGCGGGATGATCTTCTAATGGCGTTCCCCTTATCGGAACAAAAGGAACGACAAAGGGGTACACGCCTATATCAATGAGCTCATCACATAATTCAAGAATATCGTCCGCGGTATCGCCTAATCCAGCTAGAATATAAGTGCTGACCTGACCTCGGCCAAACACAGGTACTGCTGCTTTAAAAGCAGTCATGTACTCACCCACCGTGATTTGAGATTTACTTGGCATCATGTATTTACGCTGTTTTTCTGTAACAACCTCGATATGCATTCCAAGTGCATCAGCCCCAGCCGCTTTCAGCTTTTCAAACCACAAAAAATCATCTGGTGGCTCACACTGCACTTGAATAGGTAAATCGACTTCTGATTTTACTGCAATAACGCTTTCGCACAGCACTTTAGCCCCTCTATCTGGCGTAGAAGGTGTACCTGTGGTCATCACCATATGCTTAACACCATCAAGCTCGACTGCGGCTTTTGCTACTTCTGCAAGTTGATTAGGACGCTTGTAAGCTATGGTTCTGCCAGCAGAAAGGGATTGTTCAATAGAACAAAATTTACAGGTTTTGTTTCTACCACCGTATCGAATGCAAGTTTGCAGTACAGTGGTCGCCAACACATCTGTACTGTGTAGTGTTGCTATATGAGAATATGGCGTACCATCTTGGGTCTTTAATTTGTAAAAACGAGGCGTTTTCGCAAAGGTAATGTCGGTGATAGGGATCCCTTCGCTCACCAATGATGTTTTACCTTCTGACGTTTCTTTTAAACTATAAGGCGAGTAATTAGCACTTTGTGTATGCACTGGAACCATCACTGGTGTTCCATCAACAACCATTGCTTGATGATCACTGGGCCCCGCGCCGCCACGTCGACTCACCTGCTCTTGTTCGACTGAACTAAGACGGACCCCTTTAGATTGAATATCGGTAATTAACTGCTGTACACGCTGAGATTTACTCATCAGCTATATCCTCATTCGAATTAACTACTTGCGAAGGTAAATCAGATACTTGCCCTGAAAATTCGCAATATTCGTTAGCTTTATTATTAACCAACAGACTGAGTAATTCTGGACGAGCGTAGTGACCAACAGAATCCATCATGCGCTTTCGCTTGGTGATTAGCGACATGTTTAAATCTGCAATGAGTAGTCCTTCACCCTCAGTTAAAGGCGCCACCACATGAGAACCCTCCGGTGAAATAATGGCCGTCATACAACCATCCCTCAATGCAGGTTGAAGCTTGGGATCAGATGTAATAGATTCAATTTGTTCATCGGTGAGCCACCCCGTAGAATTCACCACAAAGCATCCAGATTCTAAAGCGTGATGACGTATTGTGACTTCTATTTGTTCAGCAAAAATGGGTCCTACTAATGAACCGGGGAACTGGCTGCAATGAATTTCTTCATGCTGCGCCATTAAGCTATAACGTGCTAATGGATTGTAATGTTCCCAACAAGCTAGGGCTCCTACTTTACCCACAGCTGTCTGTGCAACTTTAAGTCCTGACCCATCGCCTTGTCCCCAAATCATACGCTCATGAAAAGTAGGCGTGATTTTTCGGCGTTTGAGAACCAGCTCTCCTGTGCAATCGAAAATAAGCTGCGTGTTATAAATAGAACCGTGATCTCTTTCGTTTACCCCTAATACCACCACCATTTCACATCGTTTGGCACACTCAGCGACTGCATCGGTAATAGGCCCAGGGACGACGACAGCCTGTTCGTACAAGCGCATGTGCTCTTTGCCACTTTTAGCTGGCGGAGTTATAAACGAAAAATAAGGGTAATAAGGTACAAAGGTTTCAGGAAAAACAATCAGCTGAACTCCTTGGCGAGACGCATCCTCAATAGCACCTATTACTTTATCCAAAGTGCCAACCGCTGAGCGTAAGTCCGGAGACAGCTGAGCGGCAGCGACTCTGACGACGTCTTGTCGAAACATAATCGCTGCTCCAGTTATACTGTCCAAGTATCAATGATAAAGGCGTTTTCTCTGGTATGAAGCAATTTAATATCCAATACGTCTAGCGGGCTAATTGGACGAATACCTTCAATTAATGACGGTTCACCATGACCATACAAAGCTTGTAATGCAAATCGGCAGCAATAAATCTTTCCACCTTCTTGCATGAATTTTTTAAGCTGATTAG
Source organism: Alteromonas sp. 5E99-2 (assembly GCF_017368475.1). Lineage (GTDB taxonomy): Bacteria > Pseudomonadota > Gammaproteobacteria > Enterobacterales > Alteromonadaceae > Alteromonas_F. Next base: position 124,185 of record NZ_JAFNJE010000005.1, on the reverse strand, counting down.
TAAAGTTTTGGTGACCAGGGAAAGCTTCTGCGCCTAATGTAGGAAAGCCTCTTTGTAGACCTAAAGTAACACCAGGCCCATACAATAAAATGGAAGTTTCATAGCCTTTGCGTTGCAGACGAGTCGCTTGCAACATATTTACAAAACCGATTGAACCTTCAAATGCGACAGTATGGAAAGTAACAAGGGCTTTTTCTCCCTCTTTTGCCTGCACATCTTCAAATACTTTTTCTTCATAATCTACAAAAAAATCGCCATCTTTATGCATTGGGGCGGTAACTTTTGGCATGGTAAATCCTTATTAATAGTTTGGGATAAATAGTTTTCGCTCACATATTCACAGAATGTATAAGCGTTACTCTTTTCCAATTTTGCAATGGAAATGCCAACCCTAAATTTAAGAGATCCAATCAATATGCAATCAAACCCATTCAATAAAATTTAGACAGCTCGTAATTTTTTTATTTGTCTAAATTAGTCAATAGACCTCTTTAATCTAGAGAAAAAAACCGCACTACCACTGTGCGAATTTAAGCCTGCTTCGCACCATTAAAGTCACTAAAAACAAGAAAAAACCAATCATCTCCTATAGTTAAATGCAATCATCTTAGGTTCATTGAGTTGGAATAAAACTTGCGGGGAAACATGGGTAATTCTTTTTAAATTAGGCGCATCTCTTGCTCAACAACCAATATAAACACTGGCGCTTTGCACTTGCGAACAAAGACAGGCGTCCTGCGTATTTGATGATTGCAGACTTAATCGCTGCAGACATCGAAAGTGGCGTGTTGGCAATTCGCGATAAACTGCCGACGTTAAGAGAACTCGCACAATTATTGGCATTAGACTACACCACTGTAGCCAGAGCTTATAAAGAAGCAAGAAATAGAGGCCTTATAGATTCAAGTCCAGGCACAGGATCATTTGTAAAAGGGCGAACCTTGTCATTCCCGCCGCAGGGTGGGACCGACGTAGAAATGACAATGAACTCCCCTCCTGAGCCTGCCAACAAAGAATTGTTAACAAAACTCAACCGCGGGTTTACCAACATTATTGAGTCATCTAGTATCACCGCACTACTTAGATACCAAGACTTCGGCGGTACTCACGACGACAAAGAAGCAGGTTTATTACTGCTAAATAAAACAGTGGAGAAAACTGAAGAAGAAAATGTTTTAGTATGCCCTGGGACCCACAGTGTACTTTTAGGCCTATTGAGTTCATTAGTAAAAAAAGGGGCATCTATTTGTGTACAAGGATTAGTTTATCCGGGACTAAAAGCGATTGCGGCACAATTAGATATTCCATTACTTGCCGTAGACAGTGATAAAGATGGCCCTATCATTCACACCTTAGACGCCTTGTGTAAGCATGAGCAAATTGCTGCTATCTATTTAAATCCTACACTGCAAAATCCCACTGCATATTCAATCAGTCATGCCCGCCGTGTTGCTATTGCCGATGTAGCAAATCGCTATAGTATCCCCATCATTGAAGACGATGCTTATGCCATGCTTCCTACGAAGCCAATATCTGCAATTGCTAACTTCGCGCCCAGCCTCACGTATTACATCACTGGATTAGCAAAATATTTTGGTGCCGGATTAAGAACTGCTTATGTGCATGCTCCAACAAAAAGTGCAGCGAACAGATTAGCAGGCTCAATGCGTGCACTATCGGTAATGTCGAGCCCTATAACCAATAGATTGGCTTCATCTTGGTTAAAAGACGGCACCGTTGACTTGATGACAAGAGAAATTAGGCAAGAATCAAGAGAAAGGCAAAAACAAGCAGCAATATTACTCAATGAATACCAATTTAACGCTCACGTCGACGGATTTCATTTATGGCTTAACCTGCCTAAGTCTGTTGAAGTTAACCCATCAAACTTTGCCGCTTATTTGCGAAGTAAAAATGTCAGTGCCGTAGCAAGCGCGGCATTTTGCTCAAATAACAACCCACCTCATGCCTTGCGATTATGCTTAGGCGGGCCTCAAAAACGCTGGGAATGTGTAGAGGCGTTAAAGCTAGTAAAACAGCTTCTTGACGAGCCTGCATTGCTAACTCAGATACTCACAAAATCCCGATCTTCTCCAGCTAAATAAGTGATATTAACTGTTCGTAGTATCTAAAGCTGGAAAGCTTTTAACTAAATCATCAATGGCTTTCATTTGCTCTAAATAGGGCTTTAACGCTCGTAAAGGCAAGGCACACGGACCATCACATTTTGCTTCATCAGGATTAGGGTGTGATTCAATAAACAGCCCTGCTAGTCCAAGAGCCATACCACTTCGCGCTAATTGTGCAGCCTGAGCTCTTCTACCGTCAGCAGAGCTTTCTCTTCCACCAGGCTTTTGCAGAGCATGGGTTGCATCAAAAATAACCGGAGCAAATTCTTTCATTGCATCCATACCTAGCATATCTACAACCAAGTTGTTATAGCCGTAGCAACTCCCTCTTTCACACAAAATAATTTTATTGTTACCCGCTTCATCACACTTGTTAATTATATGGCGCATTTCATGGGGTGCTAAAAACTGAGGCTTTTTAACATTAATTATTGCGCCTGTTTTAGCCATAGCGACAACTAAATCAGTTTGCCTTGCAAGGAACGCAGGTAATTGGATAACGTCGACAACATCCGCTACCGCTTGAGCCTGATGAGGCTCGTGGACATCTGTGATAAGCGGCACATCAAACTGAGTTTTTATTTCTTCAAATATTCTTAAACCTTCCTCTAAACCAGGACCGCGATAAGAATGCATACTTGAACGGTTCGCTTTATCAAAGGATGCTTTAAATACATAAGGTATGTTCAATTCTGACGTTACCTTCACGTAGGCTTCAGCAATTTGCATTGCCATATCTCTTGATTCCAATACATTCATACCACCAAAAAGTACAAACGGTTGGTCGTTACCTACCGAGATATTGTCAATTTCTAATTGATTCATTTAATTTCGTTCCGTTAAAAAAAGAGAGGTTGCTTGCTGAATGCTACGTGTAACGTCATCACTAAAAAAACAAGCACAATGAAAAAGCTGCCCCACGCCATGCTTTTTGTTTTAGCCCACTTAGTGGAATACAAGCCTATGACCGCAAACGCCACTAACCCAATGAGTTTTTGCGTAGCCCACGTGTCAGCAAGGGGATAAACACCTATCAGCGAACACAATACAATAGCCGAGATCAACAGTACGGTATAAAGTACATGTGGCACTATTTTTAGTATCTTATGGTTTCCTACACGAGGGACAAATTGAAGCAACAAAAAACGACCGATAAACACCAAAATGCTTAGCATTACCGCTGTAATATGAATATGTTTGACAATTTCATACATGAATAATAAGACTCCTTTTAATGGGAAAAAATAGAAACGCCATCTTTCATGGAGTTTTGAATATCAACCAATTCGACTTTACATCGAAGAACACTATCAACCACACTTGGTGAAAATGCCTTACCTCTTTCTGATTCAAAAAACGTGATCACTTTTTCTAAATCCCACGCATCTTTATACGATTTTTTATTATATAACGCGTCAAACACATCAGCAGCAGCAAGAATTCGACTTTCCAGTAGTATTTCTTCACCCTTTATTTGGTTAGGGTACCCTGTCCCATCCCAACGCTCGTGATGTTGTTGAGCAAGTTTAGCCGCAAGTTGAACGGTTAAATTATTAGAATCGGCCAAACAATCAGCGCCAAACTGGGTATGCATGCGCATTTCTGCTTGTTCATCAGAAGTAATTGGACCTCTGCGATTCAGCATAGTTTCTGGCAATCGACAATTCCCCACATCATGCATAGGAACCGCAACTTTTAGACGGTCGACATCCAGTTCTTTCATTCCAAGGTTCGTTGCTAATAATTCGCAGATTGCCACTAAACGAGGTATATGGTTATTACTTGGCGTGCTAAAGTCCATCGCACGGCAAAGGCGCTCAATCAGTTCATTTTGCGTTAATCTTGTCTCTCGCAGTAAAAGAATATTTTCGAAGGCGACTTGAATACTATTAGTAAACAGTTCAACCATTTCAATGCTAGTTTCACTCACATTGCGATTTTTATCAGACATATACAACAATGCACCACCAAAATGTTGGCTGTGGCAGTAAGCAACAAGATGTTCTTCATCAATATGCATGCCTTTGTTCGACAGAATATTTTGGCAGGTAGCCAGTAATGAATTGTCTAAAACGTCGCTTAAGGGCTTGCCAAAAATGTCGGCATATTTTCCGTGCCCAGCTAATGCTCTAAGCTCAACAGCAGAGCTGCTAGAGCCAACAAAATTTGAATCTATCAATTCACTTGAAACAAACACAGCACTTTGGGCACAACCTAAAACTGAGCCCAATTGTTCCACCAAGCCTTCTACAAATTTTTTTAATGAACGACAAGTAAACAAATCCGTCGAAGCAGACATCACTTTCGCAAGCCCAATTCGGTTTTGTTCTATAGTTCTAATATCTCGGTAAGAGCGCAATGCCGCGATGATTACCGTAAATAACTTTTGCGCCGTTAACTCTGTTTTTGATTTATAATCGTTTATATCATAATCGACGATGACCTTCTTTTCGGGGGCTTGCCCAGGCTGGCCTGTACGCAAAATAATACGGGTATAGGTATTATTTAATTCATTGCGTATTTTATCAGCAACAATCAGCCCTGCATCGTCAGTTTCCATAACCACATCCAATAACACCACAGCAATATCGTCATGAGCATTGAATTGACGAATGGCTTCTTCGCCGCTGTATGCGCTAATAAAGGTCAATCCAACGTTATTCAAAGTGAAATCACGTAAAGCGAGGCGAGTGACTGTATGCACTTCAGGTTCATCATCTACGATGAGTATTTTCCACGTGCCACTTGGTTCAGATTCGATATCACTATCGTCTTCGTCTGCAAAGAATAAATCATCGTTCATTGTACTTGCCTATCATGCTATACAGTTAATTTATACATTTTGCTATTGTTAAGCGCTGATGAAGATTTAAGTCTTCTACGGCTTGAATGTCAACAAACCCAGCGTCTTTCATACAGTTAGCGACAGCCTGATGTTGTGAAAACCCATGCTCGAACATCAGCCAGCCTTTTGGCGATAAAAACTCACCTGCTCTACTGACTATTTCTCGGATATCTTCTAAGCCATCAATACCTGAAGTTAACGCGCTTTTGGGTTCAAACCTTACGTCACCTTCCTGTAAATACGGACTGTCTTGTTCTACATAAGGCGGATTCGAAACAATGACATCGAATTTATGCCCAGCTAATTCGTCAAACCAGTTACTTTGTAAAAAGCAAACATTACCAATACTAAGCGCTTGCGCATTCTTTTTAGCTAAGGCCACTGCATTACTAATACGGTCAACGCCAATAACATTACAATTGGGCCGCTCTGACGCAATTGCCAAGGCAACAGCCCCAGTTCCCGTGCCTAGGTCACAGATGCTAAGTTTTTTTTCAGCGCTTATTTTTTCAAGTGCAGCTTCCACCAGTAATTCGGTTTCTGGTCTGGGTATCAATGTATCTGGGGAGGTCAATAGAGAAAACGACCAAAAGGGCTTCTTACCTAATATATAAGCGACAGGCTCGCCTTTAACTCGCCGTTCAATCATACTGCGAAATACTGTTATTTCGTCAGCAGACAAAACTTTGTCAGGCCAAGTGTATAAATAGCTTCTAGATTGATTCAAGCACCCACATAATAAATAGTCTGCATCAGCGGGCTCATCTAAACTAGACTTTGCCCACTGCAATAACTCACCAAGGGTCATATTTGCTTATTCATCTGAAAGCGAAGCAAGTAAGTCGGCTTGATGTTCTTGACGAATAGGCTCAAGTAACTGTCCTAAATCCCCTTCGACAACTTCGTCCAAACGATACAAAGTTAAATTGATCCTATGATCAGTAACTCGTCCTTGAGGAAAGTTGTAAGTACGAATACGTTCTGAACGATCACCACTTCCCACTAAATTACGACGAGTTGATGCCTCTTCCTCTGCGCGTTTATCTGCTTCAATTTGGTTTAGGCGCGCTTGCAACACCGACATGGCTTTTGCTCTGTTTTTATGCTGCGAACGCTCATCTTGGCATTCAACCACAACACCAGACGGTATATGGGTAATACGAATTGCCGAGTCTGTCTTGTTTACGTGTTGTCCCCCAGCGCCCGAAGCACGGAAAGTATCAATACGTAAATCCCCAGTGTTAATATCAATAGCTTGAGATTCAGGAATTTCTGGCAGTACCGCAACGGTACAAGCAGAGGTATGAATACGTCCTTGGGATTCAGTTTCAGGTACGCGCTGAACACGATGACCACCAGATTCAAATTTCATTACGCCATATGCGCCATCACCGCTCACATTTGCAATAACTTCTTTAAAGCCGCCATGTTCACCTTCGTTCGCGCTTACCATTTCTACACGCCAACCTTGGCTTTCCGCATAACGGCTGTACATACGGAAAAGATCCCCTGCGAAAATACCGGCTTCATCACCGCCAGCGCCTGCGCGAATTTCTAAGAAACAACTGTTGTCATCGTTAGGGTCTTTAGGTAAAAGAAGAACTTGTAAATCGGTTTCTAATACTTCAATGGCCTTTTTGGCATCTTTAATTTCTTCTTGAGCCATTTCTTTCATTTCAGCATCGTCTTCATCAAGCATGGCTTTTGCTGATTCTAAATTTTCTTGAGTTTGTTGATATTCATTAAATGTTTTTACAACGTCTTCAAGCTGGGCGTATTCTTTAGATAAGCCCCTGAATTTATTTTGGTCGCCAATAACCTCTGGATCACCCAGTAATGCTTGTACTTCATCGAAGCGTTCAACTAGGTGTTCTAATTTAGATATAACTGATGCTTTCATCTAAGATATTGTTTCCATTTATTTCTCTGAATCCAAGGTATCGCTATTGGCGTCAGGTAAGGTTAAGTTAAAGTGGTCAGCAAGCTTTTCGCTTACATTCGTATTTTGATGAAGGCTAGCGTCAGACAGTAATTTTGTCGGCGCATGCATAAGCGCGTTGCTAAGCTTATACCCTAGCTCCTTAATCACCTCATCAGCGCTTTTACCATCATCAAGCTGTAATAACGCCCGTTCCACTAATTCATTTTTTTGTTCTGCTACCGATGAACGGTAATTTTTAACCAGTTGTCCATGCCGTTGGGATACTTTCCATTCTCGGTAAGCAACCAGCTGTTCTTCAATCATGACACACGCGGCTTCAGCAGCTTCTTCTCTGCTAGCCAAATTCGCTTCTACAATAAGCTGAAGGTCGTCAACAGTGTATAAATAGGCATCATCGATGTCGTTTACTTGAGACTCAATATCTCTAGGCACTGCTAAATCCACCAAAAACATAGGCTGATTTTTACGTCGCTTAAGCGCATCACCAATCATGCCTTTACCTACCAAAGGCAGTTGACTTGCCGTTGAACTAATCACGATATCATAATCAGATATGTGTTCGGGTAACTGCGTCAGTGTTAACGCTTCACCATTGAGCTTATTTGCCAAGGCACGGGCTTTATCTCTTGTTCTATTCGCCACTGACATAGACAAAACACCGGCTTCTTTTAAATGCTCGGCAACCAGTTCAATGGTTTCTCCTGCGCCAATCAGCAATACCGAACGTTTCTCTAATTTCGAAAATATTTGTTTGGCTAACTGCACTGCGGCAAAGGCCACAGAGACTGCATTTGCACCTATTTCCGTTTCGGATCTAACTCTTTTTGCCACGGCGAAAACATGCTGAAATACCCTTTCAAACCCTTTGTGCAAGGTTTGATTCTGCTTCGCCAATTGATAAGCCTGTTTTACTTGCCCTAGTATTTGCGGCTCGCCTAGCACTAGAGAATCAAGGCCACTCGCCACCTTCATCATGTGCCTCAGCGCAGCATCATCGTGCAATTGATAAATATGCTCAGCCACAAATTTCATACTCACGCAATGAAATTCACTTAACCAATGCAGCACAAAATCAACGCTAGGCGGAGTAGCGACAACATAGATTTCAGTGCGATTGCAGGTAGACACTATCATGCATTCATCAATACCATTAATTCGATGTAAAGACTCCAGTGCATCCAACATAGAGTCGGGTGTAAACGCAACTTGTTCGCGCAAATCTACTGGCGCAGTTTTGTGGTTTATACCTAAAGCAAATAGTGTCATTAAATCAAGTCGTTGATATTTAGGAGCGGCATTGTACGAAAAACCTAAAATGATTGAAAGTTAAGCCTAAACTATGGTCACATATCTATTCTTTATATTATAGACTGTTCACACACTATGTTTTCGTTAAAACGCACATTAAGCTTTTCAATTGTTTGTTTATTGCTCATTAGCTGTGCTTCTCACCCTCCACCGCTAAACTTGCCTCCAAATTGGGAAATTCAAAAACAACAATTGGAAGAGTACCAACAATGGGTAATTAAAGGGAGAATCGCTTATAAAACTGAAGACGAAGCATTCAGCGCAACCCTGTCATGGTCTGAAAGTTCGGAAAAAACAGCTCTCAAGCTATATAACCCTTTAGGCATAACAGTAGCAAATATTGAAATAACACCGACTCAATCAACCTTCAAAGCCGACGGCGAAATTTATCAACACAAAAATGCAAACCTGTTATTTAGACAAACCACAGGTTGGAATATTCCAGTGAATCAGCTGAGATTATGGATAAAAGGCTTACCCAGCGACCAAGATAAATTGTTGTTTAATTCAGACGGCACGTTGAAAACGTTATTTCCAAGCTGCGAAAACTGTGAAAATTGGCGAGTAGATTATGTATCATTTAGCAAAGTAAATTCTCTTGTGCTACCTCGAGAACTAACAGTAACCGACACCAGCCGAACAAACGCATTTATAAAATTAAGGATTTCTTCATGGCGCTAACATGGTGGCCAAGCCCTGCCAAACTCAACTTGTTTTTGCATATCAATCAGCAAAGAGAAGATGGTTATCATTGCTTGCAAACCGTTTTTCAAATGCTTGATAGAGGTGATGAAATTGCATTTGAACCGGCCGAACGTTTACACATGGCAACGCCAATGTCAGGCGTCTGTGATGAGGATAATTTGATATTAAAGGCCGCTCGCCTTCTTCAAGACTATACCAACACCCAACTTGGGTGTCGTATTCATATTAATAAAAACCTTCCTATGGGCGGCGGTGTAGGTGGTGGTTCAAGTAACGCAGCAACAACCTTATTGGTGCTCAACAAATTATGGAATTTAACTATTCCTAGCGAAGAATTACAGCAACTTGGGCTAAGTTTAGGTGCTGATGTTCCTGTATTTGTGAATGGCGAAACCACCTTTGCTGAAGGCGTGGGAGAATCTTTCACTCCTATCGCTATTCCAGAATCTTGGTACTTAATTGTACACCCTAACATTCACGTCAGCACTCAAACAATTTTCACAGAACCTGACTTACCCAGATCTACGCCTATAATTAGTCCCAAGCAGTACAAATTTGAATCAACACAAAATGATTGCCAAAAAATTGTCTGTAACCGTCATCCTGAAGTTGCATATTTGTTGCAGTGGTTGATACAATTCGCGCCGTCGAGAATGACAGGAACAGGTGCATGTGTTTTTGCGCAATTTAATGCAAAACATGAAGCTGAAGAAACCTTGGCGAAATTACCCAGAAAATGGTCTGGTTTTGTTGCTAAAGGAGTTCAGACGTCGCCCTTAATACAACAATTAGAATCTCAACGTTCATATACATTTTAATTTCAGCAATTAAGCACCGAGGACAGACTTGTGCCAGATATGAAACTTTTTGCGGGCAATGCCGTACCAGAACTTGCCCAGAAAGTAGCCGACCGCCTTTATACTAAAGTCGGTAATGCGAGTGTTGGACGTTTCAGCGACGGAGAAATCTGCGTAGAAATTCATGAAAACGTCCGAGGTTCAGACGTTTTTATTCTACAATCGACCTGTGCGCCCACAAATGACAACTTGATGGAACTCATAGTAATGATAGACGCTTTCCGTCGTGCTTCGGCTGGAAGGATTACTGCGGTTATTCCTTACTTCGGTTATGCCCGTCAAGATAGACGTGTACGTTCAGCTCGAGTTCCTATTACAGCGAAAGTCGTTGCAGATTTCTTGTCAAATGTTGGTGTAGATAGAGTCTTAACCATTGACCTTCACGCAGAACAAATTCAAGGTTTCTTTGACGTTCCTGTCGATAATGCCTTTGGTACACCTATTTTACTTGACGATATGTTCAAACGTGATTTTGTAGATCCCGTGGTGGTATCTCCAGACATTGGCGGTGTTGTTCGAGCAAGAGCAACGGCTAAGCTTCTTAACGATGCAGACCTAGCCATTATTGATAAACGTCGCCCTAAAGCGAATGTTGCACAAGTCATGAACATTATTGGTGATGTAAATGAAAGAGACTGTATTATCGTTGACGATATGATAGATACAGGGGGCACACTTGCTAAAGCAGCAGAAGCACTAAAATCACATGGTGCTCGTAAAGTGTATGCTTATGCAACCCATGCAATATTTTCTGGCAACGCAGTACAAAATCTAAAAGAATCTGTTATTGATGAAATCATCATTACAGACAGCATTCCACTTTCCAAGGAAATGCAGAAAATCGGTAAGGTTAAACAACTTACTTTATCTGAAATGCTAGCAGAAACCATTCGTCGTATTAATAACGAAGAATCAATCTCTGCAATGTTTGAGTACTAAACTGCAATAATTCGCAGCACGCCTCGGCGTGCTGCAATCCCCATATTTCCAAATTTATCATTACTTCATTGTTTTCATTTCACACCAATGCTAGAATTCGCCGCCCTTAAATTTTGGTGGGCACCCCGATATAAGGGGATCACGCAAGTTTTGGTCGCAAAAACTTGTTATTTAATTACTTTTTAATTTTGGAGACATATTCATGTCTGATGCTATTTTTACTCTGAATGCAGAGACCCGTGCAGATTTAGGGAAAGGTGCGAGCCGCCGCCTACGTCATGCTGACAAAGTACCTGCAATTCTTTACGGTGGTGACGAAGCGCCTGTATCATTAACACTTGAGCACAATAAAGTTCTTCAAGCACAAGAGTTTGAAGCATTTTATTCTCACGTTCTTACATTGAATGTAGATGGAAAGCCAGTAGAAGCGCTTATCAAAGACATTCAGCGTCACCCTTATAAGCCAAAAATCCTTCATTTGGATTTCCAACGTGTTGTTGCAGGTCAAGAGCTTCACGCTAACGTACCTCTTCACTTCATCAATGAAGACACTAACGGTGCGATAAAAGCGGGCGGTGTTGCAGAGCATCACGCAAACGAAATACAAGTAGCTTGTCTACCTAAAGACTTACCTGAATTTATCGAAGTTGATGTAGCTGCTGTTGAAATGGATCAAACTCTACACTTGTCTGACATTACTTTACCTGCAGGTATCAGCTCTGTTGAACTTGGTAAAGGCGAAGGTCACGATCTAGCGGTACTAACCATTAAAGCAACTCGTGCGTCTATCACTGAAGATGACAGCGAAGGTGAAGCTGCTTCTGAGGAATAATCAGCTTGTCTGATATTCGTCTGATTGTGGGTCTGGGTAATCCAGGCCCCGAATATACTCATACTCGTCACAATGCCGGTACATGGTTTATTGACGAACTCGCTCGTTCTTACAACACCTCCCTCTCTAGCGAAAGCAAATTCTTTGGTTTAACCGGTCGTATTTCCATCGCAGGAAAAGACATTCGTTTACTCGTCCCCACTACCTTTATGAATAAAAGTGGTCAAGCTGTTGCAGCTATGGCAAATTTTTATCGTATTCCCATTGAAAGTATTTTAGTGGCGTTCGACGAACTAGACTTAGACCCAGGCATCGCAAAATATAAAGTGGGCGGAAGCTCTAGCCAAAACGGCGTTAGAGATATCGTATCAAGAATGGGCAACAACAAGGACTTCTTGCGCTTACGCATTGGTATCGGCCACCCTGGCCATAAAAGTCGTGTAACGGGTCATGTGTTAGGGAAACCTAGTACGAATGACAAACAGATTATTGATGATGCCATCGATGAAGCGGTAAGATGTACACCTATACTATTACAGGAAGGTATTAAAGCAGCGCAAAATCGTTTGCACGCTCATAAGCCTTCACTATAACCTCTACCTAATTACAGGAAACCAACTATGGGTTTTAAATGTGGCATCGTTGGATTACCAAACGTTGGCAAGTCTACTTTGTTTAATGCGTTAACCAAAGCAGGTATCGAAGCAGCAAACTTTCCCTTTTGTACTATTGAGCCCAATACGGGTGTTGTACCCGTGCCGGATACAAGATTAGATAAACTTGCGGCCATTGTTAATCCGCAAAGAGTGCTTCCCACAACGATGGAATTTGTTGACATCGCTGGGTTAGTAGAAGGCGCATCAAAAGGTGAAGGTTTAGGTAACAAGTTTTTAGCTAATATCCGTGAAACTGACGCTATAGGGCACGTTGTTCGCTGTTTTGATGATGAAAATATTGTTCATGTGGCAGGAAAGGTAAATCCACAAGACGACATCGACATTATTAACACTGAACTTGCTCTGTCTGATTTAGAAACTACAGAAAAAGCCCTGCATCGCGTTGCGAAAAAAGCCAAAGGTGGCGACGCTGACGCTAAATTAGAGCTAAAAGTGCTTGAGAAAATCAAACCTCATCTCGATGAAGGTAAATTGCTTCGTTCGCTTGATTTAAGCAAAGAAGAAATTGCAGTCATCAGTTATATGAATATGCTTACATTAAAGCCAACTATGTATGTTGCGAATGTAAACGAAGACGGTTTTGAGAATAACCCTTACCTAGACCAAGTAAAAGACATTGCGGCTAAGGAAAATGCCGTTGTAGTAGCGGTATGTGCAGCTATTGAATCAGAAATGGCTGAACTCGACGATGAAGATCGCAACGAGTTTATGGCTGATATGGGCCTAGAAGAACCCGGTTTGAACCGTGTTATTCGCGCTGGCTACAATTTGCTAACGCTAGAAACGTATTTTACTGCAGGTGAAAAAGAAGTCAGAGCTTGGACTTACCCAATTGGGTCTACTGCTCCGCAAGCTGCAGGTAAAATACATACTGATTTTGAAAAAGGGTTTATTCGCGCCGAAATCATCGGATTTGACAACTATGTTGAATTCAACGGTGAACAAGGTGCAAAAGACGCTGGAAAATGGCGTTTAGAAGGTAAAGATTACATTGTTCAAGACGGTGATGTTATCCACTTTCGATTTAATGTTTAACGAAGCGAACACATATTGTTCAAACAGTTAGATAATTTTAAAAAAGGGGTTGACGCTAAGGGGTCTGATACGCATAATACGCGCCACTCCAAAGCGGTACAGTCGTTTTAGAGTATTGGAAGGCTACGTAGCTCAGCTGGTTAGAGCACATCACTCATAATGATGGGGTCGCAGGTTCGAGTCCCGCCGTAGCCACCAATTATCAACAATGTTGATTATGATCGTTAGGTCATGCGGAAGTGGTGGAATTGGTAGACACGCTGGATTTAGGTTCCAGTGCTTCACGGCGTGAGAGTTCAAGTCTCTCCTTCCGCACCATATTGTTGGGGTATAGCCAAGTTGGTAAGGCTGCGGGTTTTGATCCCGCCATCCGTAGGTTCGAGTCCTGCTACCCCAGCCACTTTTTCGTTGTGTTGCGTTTTATCGCATCCCGACTCTTGGGGTATAGCCAAGTTGGTAAGGCTGCGGGTTTTGATCCCGCCATCCGTAGGTTCGAGTCCTGCTACCCCAGCCATATAAATAAACGTCGATAGTTCACGCTTTCGGCGTTTTTTTTATTCTAAATAAAAATATTCTTCAATAATCAGCATTTAAAATGCTATTGCCCCTTTACAGCAACAATTCATTCTTTAACATAAACATGCTAATCCTATTCTCGGGATTACTATTTACTATAAAGAAGAATAAAATGTCAGTGATTGTAGATTTCGTAAATAATATCCTTTGGGGCCAAGGACAAATTCTTTTGTTCATGCTTGTATTGTGCGGCGTTTGGTTCACTTTCAAATTAGGCATGATCCAGTTCCGCCATTTTGGCCATATGTTTTCAATTCTTAAAGGCGGCACCAAAAGCGACGCACAAGGAATAAGCTCATTTCAAGCCTTATGTACAAGCTTATCGGCCCGAGTAGGAACAGGTAACCTTGCTGGCGTTGCCATCGCAATTTCAGTGGGTGGTCCAGGCGCTGTATTTTGGATGTGGGTAATTGCACTATTAGGAATGGCTACAGGTTTCGCAGAAAGCGTACTGGGCCAACTTTACAAAGTAAAAGATGAAAATGGTGAATTCAGAGGTGGCCCAGCTTATTACATAAAGCAAGGATTAAATAACTCATGGTTAGCCATCGCATTTTCTCTATGTTTATTTTTTGGTTACGGGTTTGTGTTTAGCGCAGTTCAAGCGAACACAATCACTGACGCTATTAACAATGCTTATGGCATCCCTCCTCTCAACACAGGCCTTGTTATTATCGTACTAGCAAGTTTTATTGTTGTGGGGGGGTTACGCTCTATCGCCCGTTTTGCTGAATGGGTCGTCCCTTTTATGGGCGTTACCTATATTCTGGTAGCTCTGTTTATTACCATTTCTAATATCAGCTTATTGCCCGGTGTACTTTCAGATATTATTAATAGCGCATTTGGACTAAAAGAAGCGGCAGGAGGCACGTTGGCCGCAGCACTGAAAGCAGGAATACAACGAGGACTATATTCTAACGAAGCGGGTTCTGGTAGCGTACCTCATGCAGCCGCTAGTGCAACGCCCTACCCTAATCACCCAGTATCTCAAGGCTATGTACAAATGCTTGGCGTATTTTTCGATACTATCGTGCTATGTACTTGTACAGCCTTTATCATTTTACTCGCGGGTGAATTTAACGGCGACAATGTTGAAGGTATCAGAATGACGCAAAACGCCATGAATTCTCACCTTGGCGCAGGCGGCGCCGATTTTGTTGCAGCAGCCATTTGCTTCTTCTCTTTTACGTCTGTCGTGGCAAATTATGCCTATGGTGAAAGTAACTTACGTATATTTAAAATAGACAACAAGGTGGGTAAAAGCCTTTATACCATTGGTTATTTAGCAATGATTTTGTGGGGCAGCATGGCTGCTTTACCCAAAGTATGGGCAATGGCTGATATGGCGCTTGGTCTAATGACAGTGATTAATGTGATCGCAATTGTTTTAATGACCCCCACCATTGTATCTATCAGTAAGGACTACTTTAAAAAACACAAATCAAATGAAAAAGTAGAATACAAAGCAGGAGACTGTGAAATTCAAGGCAAATCAGAAGACGGTATTTGGTAGTTATATATTAAAAATATGAACGGTAGCCTTGTTAGCACAGCGTTACCGTTTTCCCACTCTTAACTTAAACTCGTATATCTATTTAACTTCCACTATTTCAATTTTGCTTTTCCAATAAATTTTTTCAATGCCTATTCGTAACATTTAATAGAATAAACCGTCCTTTAAAACCAAAATATAGTTAAATAGACCAAATAAATTGGCCGTTTTAACCACGCTCAGATTCAAAAAACTGAAATAGCTCCTAACTTATTGATTTAAATTAATAAAAAACATTGGCACCGCGCTTGCTCTAGTTGATGTAAGTCACAATGACTCATTACTTAAACTCTTAATAAAGGAAGAGCACTATGAAAACATTAACTAAAGTAATCACAACAACTGTTTTAACTCTTAGCGCTATTGGTTTTGCTAGTGCTTCTGAACAACTGGTCCCTACAGACAGCTTCACTGGTACTAAGCTATGTGTGGTAGCTGCTAAAGGAAACAAACTTAAATTGAATAGAGCAATTAACAAGTCTGGAATGAGCAAACGCTATATTGTCGAAAACTTAAAGTGTAATGGTATGGACTTAGTTTCTTTTGTTGAACAGCACGGAAGTAACTCTCACAAAATTAATACTTTTTTAGCAGGTAAAGGTTACAGCAAAAATACTGGCACAACAGACATAGCCTCTTTGTAACCCATAGCCACCTCTTATACTGAGCTTATACAAGCTATCTACATTTAATTTTATAAATATAGGTAGCTTGTATCTTTAATTAAAAGTAGTAATACCACTTATTTTGTAATCATACTGCAATATATTCAACCTACCATACATATGAAATTTCATATATGTTTTATTTATTGTGGATCCGACACTCTTTTACAAATGCTTAGCCGATGAAACTCGATTGAAGTCTCTATTGTTGATCTCTCTCCATGAGTCTCTTTGCGTATGCGACCTAGTCACTGCTCTCGAACTTAGTCAACCTAAAGTCTCAAGGCATTTAGCTGAACTCAGGCATTGCCACTTGGTTGTGAGTAAGCGCAAAGGAAAATGGATGCACTATTCATTGTCGCCGGATTTACCTATTTGGGTTACCGAGGTACTCAGTCTCACCGCAAGTAATGAAGACTTCCTTCAAAAAGAAACATCCCGTATTCGTCAAATAAATAAATGTGATTAAAAATTAAAGGTCTAACATGCTGAAAATTCTCTATATTTGCACCCATAATCGCTGTCGAAGTATTCTCTCTGAAGCTATTACTAATCAGTTTGCTGCGGGCGTGTTAGAAGCCAAAAGTGCAGGTAGCCAGCCTTGTGGTGAAGTTCACCCTTTATCAATTAAGTACTTAGAAGAACAAAATATCAATGTAGGCGGTTTGCAGAGTCAATCTTGGGATGAGTTTGAGCAATTTGCGCCAGATTTAGTGATTACCGTGTGCGATTCCGCCGCAGGTGAAGTTTGCCCGATTTGGTTTGGCAATTCGCTAAAAATGCATTGGGGACTATCAGACCCAAGTAAAATAGAAGGAAGCGAAGAAGAAAAGCGGCAGGGATTTTTAAAGACTATCAAGATAATCAAAGAACGGGTCGAAAAGCTTAAAGTTATAGCCTCTAGTGCAACAACAACAGAGACAATAAAAAAAGAGCTAATAAAACTTGGAGCTCAATAATGGACAACAAAAAGCCTGTGATAGACACATCTATTCATATAGACAACCACGCTTTCAATAAAAATTCAAGTCTACATAAACCGAGAATTTTATTGCTGTATGGTTCATTAAGAGACGTATCATATAGCCGCTTAGTTGTGGAAGAAAGCCAGCGTTTACTAGAAGAAATGGGGGCTGAAACCCGTATTTTTAATCCATCAGGTTTGCCTCTTCCCGACGATACAGACGCTGATCATCCCAAAGTACAAGAACTTCGAGAACTTGTCATTTGGTCTGAAGGACAAGTTTGGTGCTCTCCAGAACGTCACGGCGCCATGACAGGGATAATGAAAGCGCAAATTGACTGGATCCCTTTGTCTTTAGGCGGAATCAGGCCCACACAAGGAAAAACCCTGGCAGTAATGCAAGTCTGTGGAGGTTCTCAATCGTTTAATTCGGTGAATCAAATGCGCATTTTAGGCCGTTGGATGAGAATGCTCACCATCCCTAATCAATCGTCTGTAGCAAAAGCCTTTATGGAATTTGACGACAATAAACGGATGAAGCCCTCTCCTTACTATAATCGGATTGTTGATGTACTGGAGGAGTTAATGAAATTTACCCTACTCACTCGAGATCAAAATAGTGTTTTACTTGACCGATATTCAGAGCGTGTTGAAACAGCTGAACAAGTCAGTGCTCGTGTTAATCAGCGCTCGATTAAATAAAGGGAACTCATAATGGGACTATTTGAACGTTATTTGTCAGTATGGGTTGGCTTGGCTATTTGTATTGGTGTTGGCTTAGGGCTTGTTACTCCTAGCACCTTTTCGTACATTGCGACATTGGAATTTGCCCGCGTAAATCTCCCTATTGCGTTACTCATTTGGGTAATGATTTATCCAATGATGGTACAAATTGATTTTGGTTCAATTAAAGATGTCGGGAAAAACCCCAAAGGTCTTGGTTTAACACTCGTCATAAACTGGCTAATAAAGCCCTTCTCAATGGCAGCGCTGGGAATACTCTTTTTCAATGTGTTTTTTGCCAATTTGGTTGACCCAAGCTCGGCTCAAGAATATATCGCGGGAATGATATTGTTAGGGGTAGCCCCCTGCACCGCCATGGTATTTGTATGGAGCCAACTTACCAAAGGCGACCCCAATTACACTCTAGTTCAAGTATCAATTAACGATATCATAATGATATTCGCTTTTGCCCCTTTAACAGCCTTACTCTTAGGCGTGAGTGACATAGCAATTCCATGGCAAACTCTACTCGTCTCAGTGGTATTGTATGTTTTGTTGCCATTAGTAGCTGGCGCAGTCACTCGGTATGTACTCAACGGAGACAATCAACAAGATAGGCTTAATGGTCTACTGACCAAACTAAAACCTTGGTCGATTATGGGGTTACTTTCAACCGTAGTTCTCTTGTTTGCTTTTCAGGCGAATACCCTAGTTACTCAACCTTTAGTTATTGGCTTAATTGCCATTCCTTTACTACTTCAAACTTACGGAATATTTGCTATTGCCTACTTTATGGCAAAACGGCTAAAACTGCCTCACAAGGTTGCTGCCCCCGCCTGTATGATTGGTACGTCTAACTTTTTTGAACTTGCTGTTGCCGTGGCTATTTCTATGTTCGGATTAGACTCTGGTGCGGCCTTAGCCACAGTCGTTGGCGTACTGGTTGAAGTGCCCGTAATGCTGTCTTTAGTTTGGTTTGCAAATCGCACTAGGCATTGGTTTGATGGAGAGATTAGTTAATCTCTCCATTACTTATAGTAAGGTTACTTAATTTCCTAAGCGCCAACACATTCTAATACGAACTTGTTGGCGTAAAAATAACGAGAATTAATCAAATACCTCCTCATCTAGCGCCCTCTGCCATAAACTAGGGAAAGAACTAGATAGGTCATCAAGTACATACGTCGCTAATCGAGGTCTAATGTTAGTGAAAGTAACTTCTTGAGATAAATCTCCATCAGCTTCAAAAGCGCCAAAAAAATCATATTCAAGTATTTTCACAGTACCTGAACTGCTTTTCGCAATTAATACCCACATTCTCTGACGCTGAATATCAAGCGAAGGAACACCGTTAACTGTAGTATTCAAACGAACCCCATTATGTTGAACAATATTCCCTTCTTGCTTCCATGTATATGCAATAGCACTATTAATAAAAAATGAAGAGATTTCATTAGAGCTGTCAAAATCAGTAAAAACTCTACGTAGACTTAAATCAGACTCAAAGCTAATCCCGAAAAAACGTCTCGGATCAAGTGCACCATTACTCCAATAATCAGTATCATTTGCCGTTGACCGAGCAATCCAAATCATAGGGGCGTCACTTGTGACATCTATACCTTCTACAGAAGCACTGTCTGACGGCGTTATTTCTGCTACATAAGTATAATCTTGTACACTTTGAGTATTAACAACTCGAATTAATGCTAACTGAGAGGCTTCGACCTGAGAAAACGGCGTTACAAAGACTTGAATGTTTTCAAGGAATATATTTATGGTGTCACCGTCCAAATCCCAAGTACCATTTTTGCCACCTAGTTTGGTACTAACATTATTGCTGGAGTCAAAATTGACCAACTCAGCCATTATCCCTTCTTCCACGCTAGAAAACGTTGGAACAGTATCCACAACAAACTCTACACTAGAATCAATTGGCATCACCCAGCTTGAACCTGCTACATCTGAGGTTTCTACAACCATTGGTGACTCAGACACGTTAGCATAAACCAGCGAATCAATTTCTTCTACATCTTGCTCAAACGAAAGAGAATCGAGTCCAGCCCCCTCAATGTCTAACTGATATCGAATATTTTCTGTTCTAGCAACACGGTTACCATTAACTAAATCATAAACTAAAGCCCATTGTTCACTAACAAGGCTATCGGTCACTGATATTTCGCTAGCTTCAGCTGACTCACACACCTCAACCACTTCTGCACCAAAGGTGTCTAAAATAAATGAGTCGTCACAGTTACTAAAAAAACGAGGCTCATTCGTATTTTCTTCTCCATAGGAGATAACCAGCTTTCCTTCGACAATTTCCCATGAATAACGCTCCACTCTAAACTCTGGAGCAAGAAATTCATCAAATAAGCGTGATGTCTCACCGAGCCCATTGTCTTCAAAGATATAAGCTTCAGATATACTCCTTAAAAACTCGCCACGCCTAGAAAACGTGGCAAAGGTATTTCCTAAAACCATACTATCAAGGTAATCAATGGTTAAGTTTGAAGCCGCCAGTATCTCGCTGTTTGTGTCTTCTAAAAGAGCAGAGTAAACGTCGTTGTATGCACCGTCACCATTTAGATACCCATTTTCACCTAAGTATTGGTAAAGGGTGTTTTCTACGCCGCTATCCGAGCTTAAAAAGAACGAAAATATATTAACGCCACTGGGTAAGGAAAAATCGTCATTATTTGCTAACAAAGATAGGAAACCGGAAATTTCAAGCAAGTGTTCAAAGCTTTGCTGTTGGTTAAATTCCTCAAAAGATTGGATCCCGTCATCAGAATCAATTTGTTCATTAAAAAGTAAATAGTTGGCGGTGCTGATGTAAGACAGTATACCGCCAGCAAAATTACTTTCTGACACAACTCGCTGTTCTCCAGCTCGGGTTATTAAATCAGAAAACGAAGGGGTAAAAGATTTAAGAACAATATGACTTTGTTCTCCAACACCTGCAGCAGAAATAAGAATAGGTGCTGTTTGCTCACTAGAGCGCACACTGAATTGAAACTGTCCTTGTTCATCAGCGTCTGTTGTTAATACCTGATTATTTACCTCAAGAGTGATTTGCGCGTTGGGCATAACGTTACCCGCTGTCAATCCTGACAGTTCGACTTGCTGGAAATTAGTTACGGTGACGCTTCCTTGATCTGTCTCTTCTCCATCTGTAGCAGTATAAAAGAAAGTTTCTTGACCATATGCAAGCTCAGAAGGTGTATATACAATCGCGTTATTTTCTATAACGACAGTACCTTGTATTCCTTCACTATTTATCGAACTGATTGACAACGCATCGCCATCTTGATCAGTGTCATTAGCAAGTACGTCTATTGTAATCGATTGGTCGTTGGTTGATGTAGCTACATCATTTTGAGCAATGGGTGTAGCATTTGATGGCACAGAGGAGTCAGGTGGTACAATATCATTGGGTGCTTCATCATTACCAGAAGAAGAACCCCCACACCCAGTTACACAGCATATAACACTTGCTGCAAGTAACAGCTCAAGTCCTTTCATAACACTTCCTTAATACAATTTCACTATAAGAGACAGCTGTTTGCCGTCTATCCGTTTAAATAAAGCGCAGCATTATGAAATAAAAGGCTCATTGTTTCCAACACTTCCCGCTTATATTTCAGGTGAAATTAATATCTCTATGTAAATAGAATTTTACATGTTTTTCTTATTTATAAAGCTACTCGCGCTCTTTTAACCGTGTTTCAAACGTTTTATGCCATGTTCCGTCAACCAGCCGTTCGCCAAACTCATTCCATAATCCATTTTTAGTGCGTTGAAACGTCAATCGAAACGTTTCGCTCTCAGTTAAGCAAGCAAAAACCTGCTCAGATAACGTGCATGAAAATGGCCTAGCGCCTTTTGCAGTATAAGGGTTATACCAATAATGCTTATTTTCTTCGTCGTAATAAATAACGGTATGAATACCATAAAATTGCTCGTTGTTTCTAAAGCCCTTCGCTTGAATAATCAACACGCTTTCTTGTACATCAAACCACACATCTTCAGTATCGTAATAACTTGACGCCCCACCCTTATCATCAAAAGACTGACCGTCACCAGCCCAACTGCCGACTAAAAAAGACAGTTTTTTCATTGCTGATTGCTGAACCGTTTCAGCCTTTACTGCCATAGTGTTAAGTAAAATAAATAACAGCAGAATATAGTTGCGGTATTGGGTTAATTTGATCATGAATTTTCTTAGAAGCCCTTTAATTATTTGTCGCCAACTTTTCTTTTAAACCAAAAACAACGACCATAATGGCAGCGAAATAAAACTCAGTATTGTGCCAAGGCCCAAGGATGCGTTAACCAAGGGTGATGCTATTTTTGCTGAACTCAACAAAACCGCCGCGGTGATCATAGGTGCTGCGGCCACTTGAAAAACCACAGCAGCGGTAATGACCGTATCGACGTTAAATACATACAATCCCCCCCATACCATTGCGGGTAAGAACAGGAGTTTAATAGACAATAACACCGCCATAGGCACAATATATTGCTTGGGAATTCGCAATGTAAACTGTAAACCAATCACGGTTATTGCCGCAGGCACAATTAAATAGCCAACGCCTTTAAGAAAAGGTAACGCTGGCTTTATAAAAGGAGAAATAGGTAAAAATAAACTCACCATAAGCACAGTAAATGGAGTGAAAAACACCAGCTTAAGCAATAACTTTTTGACGTCTAAAGTGCTATCACTCGATTGATACTTTGCAATAAGAAAAATAACCAAGGTAGATAAACATAAAAACGTGCCGAATTGGTCGTAAATAACTACGTATCCAATAGAATCTATGGGTAACAATGCATTTGCCAAAGGGACACCTAAAAATCCCGTGTTACCGCAAATACATAAAACAAACACTACCATTTTCACCGCTTTTGGCCATGAAAAAAGTGCCGCCAATACTGTAACCACCAGCCACATAAAAGGTATTAACAACCAATACACCAAAGTTGGAATTAATATATCTTGAGTGACTTCCATAGCCGGTACTATGGTAAGAATAACGGCAGGATATGCCATATGAATAATGAAATTATTCAGGCCCTTAACGGCTTTTTCTTTATTGGAAAGAATTCGTTGAAGTACTAAACCTAAACCAAAAAAAACAGCAATGGAAACAAAAATATTCAATGATTATTGCACTCTATAGTTACGCAAACATCATGCGAATTAATTGGATAAGTAAAGAAATAGCTATCAAGGGCACGATCCATTTAGACCATTTAGCCATGTCTTCGTTACTCATACGAAAAGAGGATTTTTCTAATAGCGTAACGGTAATAGCCAGCACTGCGAACAACACAGCTAAAATCAGAATTAAGGTCATAAAAGTGTTCTCTTTTTTAATCTAAACCCGCGGCGAATTTAATCACCTGCCGTTTTGCAATACCCGCGCGCTGAGCAATAAAAAGCCCAGAATTTCTAAATAGCTTAGTCACGCCATTGGTTTGCTTAAAACCTTGATAAATACAATCTAAGGCTGTCATCATCACTCTATTTCGCTGCCGATGTAGGATATTTAATCCTGTATTCAATTGACTACCTAATTGAGCTAAAGACTCAGCGCCTAGATTATCATCCAAAATAGCTAATAAAGCCTTAACATCACCAAACCCCATGTTAACGCCCTGCCCTGCTAAAGGGTTAACTGTATGCGCTGCATCGCCCAATAAAACAGACCGTTCTTTAACATAGTGACTAGCATGCATACGGGTTAACGGAAAAGACGCCCACTTAATCACACGTTTAATTTCGGGTAAGCGGGTTGGAAATTCACTTTCAATAGATTGTTTTAATTGGCTTGAGTTTAGTGTGTTTAGTTTTTCTAATGTTAACCCATCGTCATACCAGATTAGCGCAGCATAATTACTGTGCATAGGCAAAAACGCGCACGGCCCAGTAGGAAAAAACTGCTGCCATGTTTCTGCTTTTGAGTCGTCGTTTAACTCAACAATAATTCCCATGGCATTTTGTTCATACTGCCAAGCTTTTGTGCTAATGCCTGCGCATTTTCGCACCTGAGATTGCGCACCTTCAGCGCCTATTATCCACTTGGAATGAATACACACTTTATTTTCAAGTTGAATATTGACATCGTCGCCATTGGAATTTACTGAGGCTAAATTTGTTTTGAATACCTGAATATTCCGCTCATTTACAGCCTGCTTAGCGCACGCCAATTGAATGAGCCTGTTTTCAACAAAGTAACCTAATTGTGGCGTATTAATTTCTGCACTGGTGAACGCGGTTTCAACCCCGTCAGTTTCCCACACCCGTAATGACGAATAAGGTTTAGCTCGCATTGATATAATGGATTGCCACACCCCAACCTGCTCTAATAGGTTTACAGAGCCTTGAGATATTGCTGACATACGAATGTCAGGTTCGTCATTTACAGAAAAAGGTTCGAGGATTTCTGGTGCTATCCAAGCCACACTGTAGCCTCGTTGTGCAAGGGCTAGCGCTGTCACAGAGCCAACCATACCGTTTCCGCTCACGCAGAAATCAAACTGTTTTTCAGGTGCCATTTTTATTCGTGCAGTAAAAAGGTAACAGGCAGTTTATCAAATACTGCAAAATTAGGCCAAACACTAGCGCCAATTAGGTAAAACGCGTAAAATAGCCACCAATTGTGATTAAAATGAAAGCATAGAACGCCTTGTCATGTTGCTATGCAATACCGAGTATCTGAGCAAAGAGATTATGAGTAAAAAGCTGTACATAAAAACCTGGGGCTGCCAGATGAACGAGTATGACTCAGAGAAAATGGCTGATCTGCTCGACGCAACCCAAGGTTATTCGTTAACTAAAGATGCAAGTGACGCAGATGTTATATTGCTAAATACCTGCTCGATACGAGAAAAAGCTCAGGAAAAAGTATTTCATCAACTCGGTCGATGGAAGAACCTAAAACAAGACAAGCCGGAACTCATTATCGGTGTAGGCGGCTGCGTTGCCTCTCAAGAAGGTGCTAACATACGTCAGCGCGCGCCATTTGTAGATCTTGTATTTGGTCCTCAAACGCTACACCGTTTACCTGAAATGATCACCAAGGTAAATAACGGTGAATCATCTGTTATTGATGTTAGTTTTCCAGAAATAGAAAAGTTTGACCGCCTGCCTGAGCCTCGTGCTGAAGGACCGACGGCATTTGTTTCTATTATGGAAGGGTGCTCTAAGTATTGTACTTTCTGCGTTGTACCTTACACCCGTGGTGAAGAAGTTAGCCGTCCGTTAGACGATGTAATTTTTGAAATTGCCCAATTAGCAGACCAAGGCGTAAGAGAAGTAAATCTATTAGGTCAGAACGTGAATGCATATCGCGGTGAACATCACGATGGCAGTATTTGTCGATTTGCCGAACTACTTGAATTAGTTGCCAGTATTGATGGTATCGACCGTATTCGTTACACCACCTCTCATCCCGTTGAATTTACTGACGACATCATTGAAGCCTATAAGAACGTACCTGAACTGGTCGATCATTTACATTTGCCAGTTCAAAGTGGCTCGGATCGTATTTTAAACATGATGAAACGTGGTCATACCGCCATTGAATATAAATCTAAAATTCGAAAATTGCGTAAAGCACGACCTAATATCAGCATGTCTTCAGATTTTATCATTGGTTACCCTGGTGAAACTGACGAAGATTTTGAAGCAACTATGAACCTCATTCGTGCAATCGATTACGATTTGAGCTTTAGCTTCATCTATTCAGCACGTCCAGGTACACCAGCAGCAGATGCAGTAGACGATGTTAGCGAAGAAACGAAAAAGCAACGCCTACACATTTTGCAGCAGCGCATTACCCTACAAGGGCTGCGTATTGCACAAAACATGGTGAACACCGAACAACGTATTTTGGTAGAAGGTCCGTCGAAGAAAAATCCAATGGAATTGTCTGGTCGTACTGAAAACAACCGCGTCGTTAATTTCGAAGGTACACCGGACATGATAGGTGAATTCGTGGACATTTTAGTCACCGATGTATTTACCAATTCACTGCGCGGAAACGTTGTAAGAAGAGAAAAAGACATGGGGCTAAGAGTCGCATTGTCACCGCAAAGTATTTTAAGTAAACACGCAAGTTCGCAACCCGATAAACTTGGTGTTCAACAATTTACGAATCAATCAGTAGTTTAACTACGGCACGCTCATAGCAGGTAATTTTTTGTCTACAATAGAAACAAGTGAAGTTATTTTAGAGCCAGAAGACAATCGACGTCTTTCTAGCTTATGTGGTCCATTCGACGATAACATCAAACAAATTGAACGTCGTTTAGATGTTGAAATAGGCTATCACAACAATCGATTTACCGTCTCAGGAGACCCATTGCAAGTTAATGGTGTGGGTGAGCTGCTAAAACTCTTGTACATAGAAACCCAACCCGTAAAGGGCCGTATACCGGATTTAGAGCCAGAACAAGTACACTTAGCCATTCAAGAAGCAAAGTGTCTTGAACGGGCTGAAGCGGGTCATTACGGTAAAGAAGTGCATATACGCACAAAACGAGGTGTCATTAAGCCTCGCAACCCTCACCAATCGCAATATGTTGCCAATATCATTAATCACGATATTAGCTTTGGTGTAGGTCCTGCTGGAACGGGAAAAACCTATTTAGCCGTAGCCTGTGCTGTAGACGCACTTGAGCGCCAAGAAGTGCGTCGAATATTGCTGACTCGCCCGGCGGTAGAAGCGGGTGAAAAGCTAGGTTTTTTACCCGGTGATTTATCACAAAAAGTCGACCCATACCTGCGCCCGCTATACGATGCCTTGTTTGAAATGCTGGGGTTTGAAAAAGTAGAAAAGCTCATGGAGCGCAACGTTATAGAAGTTGCTCCTCTTGCCTACATGCGAGGCCGTACATTAAACGATGCCTTTATTATTTTAGATGAAAGCCAAAATACAACGGTAGAACAAATGAAAATGTTCCTAACCCGTATTGGTTTTAACTCCCAAGCCGTTATCACAGGCGATGTTACCCAAGTCGACTTACCTCGCGGTGTGCGCTCTGGGTTGCGCCACGCAATTGAGGTGTTAGACGATGTGAACGATATTTCGTTTAATTTCTTTAATGCTCATGATGTTGTACGCCATCCTGTGGTTGCCCGTATTGTTCAAGCCTATGAAGAACACGAAGCTGAGCAAGAAAAAATACGAGCGGAAAAAAAACGCATTGAAGCTCAAGCCAGAGCCGACAAAGAAGATTAATGTATATGCCAGGCACCCCTGAAAAAACCGACGTTCTACTCGACAGACAAGTCAGTGACGAACTAGACGATATACACCTCCCTACAGAGGACGATATTGAGCATTGGTTGGCTCAGGTGTTCGCCCACGAAGAAATAACGGAAAAAGAAATCACAGTGCGTTTTGTTGATGCCAATGAATCGCAAATGCTCAACAGTACTTATCGCAACAAAGACAAACCGACAAATGTATTGTCGTTTCCCTTTGAAGCACCGCCGGGTATTGATGTTCCTTTATTAGGCGATCTTGTTGTTTGCCAAGCAATAATTGAAAAAGAAGCACAACAACAAAATAAACATTTAAACAGCCATTATGCCCATATGATTGTGCACGGATGCCTACATTTACTGGGCTACGACCATATCGAAGATGACGAAGCCGAACACATGGAATCAATCGAGATTGCATTACTTGCAAACTTAAACATTGACGACCCGTACCAAGAGCTTTAATTTATACACGTTGCTTATTCAACTTTGGATACCATGAGCGAAGACAACCCCCACTCTACCAGCGGCTCTACCAGTAAGACTTGGTTTGAGAGAATCAAACAAGCCCTAACCGGTGAGCCGAAAAATAAAGAAGAGCTTGTCGATTTAATTTCTGACGCCGAACAGCGCGAAGTTATCGACCCACAAACACGAGAAATGATTGAAGGCGTTATTGGTGTAAACCAAGCTCGTGTTCGAGATATCATGATCCCTCGTGCACAAATGATTACCGTTGACATTGAACAAAGTGTTGATGAGTTTTTGCCTGTGGTGCTGGAGTCCGCTCATTCTCGTTTTCCTGTGATAACTGAAGACAAAGATCACATTGAAGGTATCTTGCTAGCAAAAGATTTACTGGCGTATGCTTTTCATCCTGAAAAAGAGTTTCAGTTAAAAGACATACTTCGACCTGCAACCATGGTTCCCGAAAGTAAACGAGTTGACGCTCTGCTAAAAGAATTTCGTCAACAGCGTTATCACATGTCCATAGTGGTCGATGAATATGGCGGCGTGTCTGGTGTAGTGACAATCGAAGATATTTTAGAGTTGATTGTAGGCGAAATAGAAGACGAGCACGACGTAGAAGACGAAGGCACAGATGACATTCGTCCGCTGAATAAATCTACGTATTCGGTGAAAGCACTCACACCAGTAGAAGATTTTAACGCCTTTTTCGAAGTGAAATTTAACGAAGAAGACGCCGATACCATAGGCGGTATAGTGTTAAAAGCCATAGGTCACATGCCAAATACCAATGACGAAGTGACCATCAATGACATTCACTTTAAAATAACCAACTCGGACAAACGTAAACTTATACAATTAAAAGTGTCTGTACCGGCCTTGGAATAAACCAGTGTTAGCCCGTTACCTTCCCTACCTATTGGCTGCCTTAAGTGGTGGCCTTTTAGTTTTTGCTTATGCGCCTTTCAATCTTTGGATTGTTGCGCCTATTGCGGTTATTACCGCATTGCGGCAATGGCGAAACCGTCCAGACAAAGCCTTATTGATTGGTTGGTTGTTTGGACTCGGATGGTTTGGTGCTGGTATTAGTTGGGTACATGTAAGCATTGCCCAATTTGGGGGCTTACCCCTCATTGCGTCTATTACCTTAATGGCAGTGCTGAGCGCCTATTTAGCCTTATTTCCGGGAATAGCGCTTTGGCTTACAAGCAAATACTCCACTCCGGCATTTTGGCCAATAAGTCTTGCGGCAATTTGGTTTGTGATGGAGTTCATTCGAAGCTGGTTACTTTCAGGCTTTCCTTGGTTAAGCCTTGGCTACACTCAATTAAACAGCCCGTTAAACGGTTGGATACCCGTTATAGGTGAAACCGGTGTCACCGCTCTATTCGTATTATTGTGCGCTATATTCGCGCTGTGGAATATTAAACGCAACTGGCATTACCAACTCACTATTGTGACAACCTGTATTGTCAGTGGCTGGGTATTAAATAGCATTAGCTGGACCGAACCCGATACGTCCCATACCGTATCACTAGTGCAAGGCAACATAGAACAATCCATACGCTGGGTACCAGAACAAGACCTGCCCACGTTACAAAAATACCAAGCCTTAACTGAATTAGTAT
Organism: Alteromonas sp. 5E99-2; assembly: GCF_017368475.1. GTDB lineage: Bacteria > Pseudomonadota > Gammaproteobacteria > Enterobacterales > Alteromonadaceae > Alteromonas_F. The sequence continues at coordinate 95,069 of NZ_JAFNJE010000005.1, read as the reverse complement.
GGGAAAGCGATATTATTGTGTGGCCAGAAGCTGCTATTCCAACACTAGAAAGCCGTTCTCAGCCTTTTTTGAACCAGCTTGATATCGAAGCAATACAAAATAAAGCGGCATTAATAACGGGAATTGTGAACTACAATTTTGAAACCGAAGAAGCCTATAACAATCTACTCGTTTTGGGCCAGTATCAGGCCAGTGACATTCATGGCCACTATCGGTATTTTCACAACAATCGCTACGCCAAACACCACTTGTTACCCATTGGTGAATTTGTTCCTTTAGAAAGTTTAATTAGGCCGCTGGCTCCGCTATTCGATTTACCCATGTCTTCGTTTAATAGAGGTAACAATGTACAACCGAACTTAGTCGCGAAAGGAGTGAATATCGCACCGGCCATTTGTTTTGAAATTGCCTTTCCTCGACAACTTAGAGCCAATTTAAAACACAACACTGATATGATACTCACAGTGAGTAATGACGCATGGTTCGGGCACTCTCACGGCCCAGCTCAACATTTGCAAATTGCTCAAATGCGCGCAAAAGAATTTGGTCTACCTGTCATTCGCAGCACAAACAACGGGGTTACTGCCGTTATCAACCATAAGGGAAAGATTCAAAGCCAATTACCGCAATTTGAAGCGGCAACCCTTACCGACAAGGTTCAAGCCACTCGTGGCAATACGCCCTACAGGTTACTAGGTGATACCCCCATGTGGATATTGGTGACGCTGATGGGTATTTTTGTTTATTTACAACAACGGAAAAGTTGAAATACGTTTCACAACATTATTTCAACGTGAGAAAGCCGTTGTGCTAACGCCTCATTTCCACTCATGGTTCAGGTCTTGCTTAGACAAAGCATAATAATAAGAAATCACTTTATCAGTGGTTCTACAAATTATACTTTAAAGGCCTTACAATGAGTTCTAACCCAATAAATTTCAACCGAAGAAAAACCTTAAAAGCCTTTGCAGCTAGCGCTTTATACTCAATTGCATCGCCTGGTCTACTTAGTGCAAAAGAGCAATCTAGCTTAGCCAATAGCATTAATATTCCCAAAGACATTAACCCATTAGATTTGGCCCAAAACGAGGATTTTTGGGAAAACATTGCCCACTTTTATGACAAAGCCGATGGTATTGTGAATTTAGAACATGGTTTTTGGGGAAAAATGTCGCGACCAGTGAAAGACAAATACCTAGAGTATACGGAAAAAGTCAATACTGAGCTTTCCTACTACGCCCGTAAAAACTATGCAAAAGACAGCCAAAACAGTGCCCATAGCGTGGCCGCTGCATTAGGTGCAAAAAACACAGAAGTGGCGTTAACACGCAATGCAACTGAAGCCGTTCATAACCTACTAAGGCAATACAACGATTTTAGTAAGGGCCAAACTGTACTGTATACGGATATTGACTACCCTAGCTTTAAAGATGCCATGATTTGGCTAGCTAAATCCCAGAACGTAGAGCCCGTAAAAGTCGTTCTTCCCCCCCAAGCAAATCAAACGCAAATACTCGATTTGTATATACAAGCATTTGATAACAACCCTAACCTAAAGTTAATGCTTTTGACCCATGTTAGTAACCAGCATGGGCTGCTACTTCCAGTAGCGAAAATATCAGAAGAAGCGAAAAAGCGAGGCATCGATGTTATCTGTGACTGCGCCCAATCTTGGGGCTTAGTCAATTTTAATATTGAAGAGTTAAACGTAGACTGGGCCGCATTTAACTTACACAAATGGATTGGAAGCCCAGTGGGCATTGGCGCCTTATATATGAAAGAAGGCAGCCTAAAAAAGATATCTCCCTACCCCGGAGAACTAGACCCTAGCGATACCGATATCAATAAACGACTGCATACTGCTACCGTTAACTTTGCAGCGGTATTAACCGTTCCGACAGTCATGGCCTTTCATCAGGCTATTGGCCCTAAAAACAAAGCCGCACGACTGCATTATTTGCATAGTTTGTGGGCTGAAGAGGCTAGAAAAATGCGTCACATTGAAGTGCTTGGAGGTTCAGATCCTGCTTCATGCACTGGCATGGGCGCATTTCGCTTAAAAGGTAAAACCAGTTTAAATGAAGTTAGCGCTCTTCAAAAACACCTAGAAACTGAATTTGGTGTTTTCACAGTAATACGAAAAGGCCTTGATAGCGGTTATTGTATACGGGTAACCCCTCAGGTATTTATTTCTGCGTCGGAAATAGCTCAATTAACTCACGCATTAAAACACACAAAAATAGTATAAATAATTCCCTATAAGAAAGAGTAAGTCATGAAAAATATAATACTAACCACAAGTTTCATACTAGGTTTAACCATCTCAACATTGAGTGTGGCTGAAGACACGACACCTGAACAACGAATTAAAGCCGCAGGATTGCAATTACCTAAGCCAGTTAATCCTATTGCCAATTACGTTACATGGAGACGTTCGGGCAACATACTTTATTTATCTGGGCACGGTGCCTGTGAAAATAAAAACATACTGGGTAAATTAGGTAAGGATATTAGCGTTGAACAAGGTTACGAAGCCGCTCAGCGTGTAGGTTTATGTGCATTGTCTACAATACAAAATGCCGTTGGCGACTTATCAAAGGTAAAGCAAGTTCTGACAATAACCGGTATGGTTAACGCAACCGATACATATACTGAACATTCAAAAGTAATGAACGGATTTTCCGACTTATTTGTTACTGCTTTTGGCGACAATGGTAAAGCAGCGAGAGTCGCGGTAGGCATGAGCAGTTTACCGGGAAATATGTCTGTAGAAGTCAGTGCTATTATTGAGCTTACCGAGTAAATTTAAAAACGCCTTGACCTAGAGCATACTCTAGATTGTTAGCTTAGTACTTTCACGTAAACATTGGACAACAAGATGAAAGTAAAAGTAGCAACTTTAGACGCGTTTATCGACTGTAAAGATGGTGGCAATTCAGCGTGTGTTGTATTTAATGCTGATGCGCTCACGCCACCATCGCCACATTTAATCTCTTATCTCAACTGGGAACAATGGTAAAACGTAAACGTTACATTTTGATCTATTTAATCCATTAACAGCTTTATTGAAATAGCCAAACACATAATGATAACCATTGGCCGAATGAGAGACGCCCCTTTGTTAATAATCAGATGTGAACCCACTTTAGCGCCAAACCACTGCCCAACGCCCATTACAATGCCAAGCAACCACACTATATGACCGCTAAATGTAAAGACCGCGAGTGAAGCAAGGTTACTCGTGGCATTTAATACCTTAGTATGTGCAGTCGCAGAAACAACAGAAAAGCCCATAAAGCACATATAAGCAGTAGAAAAGAAAGCACCAGTCCCAGGGCCTATTAAGCCGTCGTAAAAGCCAATTCCCAAACCCGCAGTGCAAGCAAAGGCAGTGGGTGTCAATGATACTTTACTGGCGATGTAAGGCTGAAGTTTTGGCATAAAGAAAAAATAAATAGCCACTGCAATCAAAATGATAGGCACGACTTTCAATAGTAAAGTGCTGTCTAAATAAGACACTAGTAAGGTACCGGAAATCGCCCCTACGGCGGTCATCAAAATCGGAAACCACAGCGTATTCAGTTTAACCTTACCCGACTTCACAAAGTGATAAGATGCCGATACAGTGCCAGCACAGCTCTGTAGTTTATTGGTGGATAATGCTTCAGCAGGTGACAAGCCGGCAGCTAATAATACGGGAACAGTAATAAGTCCACCGCCACCAGCAATCGCGTCGATGGTCCCAGCAATAAAAGCCACAAAAAATAGCGCAACGTAGATCCAAATTGAGATATCGTAAATAACTAAGTCCAATTTATGAAATCCTTTTTAGACAGATTGTCACTGCATATAAAAACAGCCTATTCATCGCAAACACCGACTTCTGTTACTACCCACATTGATACTGCTAACCTATTTTCTACAACCTGCTTTATCAAGCCGAATAACTTTCTACATAGTGCTGTACTTTATCAAGATAAAAGCCTTTTTCTTGTTCCGGTAACCATGCGACTTTAAATGCGTTAGTCACTAAAGTAATGATGTCGCTTTCGCTAAAATCACCTTCTGATTGTAATTCTATAAAATTTTCGTTGAGATAGGCACGAAAGTACGCAGGATCATCAGAATTAATAGTCACTAACATTTGATTGTCTAGCATCTGGCGAATTTCTTTTGAGGTTAACGATTGTACAACAAAGCGATTCGATACTGGGCAAACAGTAAGCCCCAGCTTTTTTGTCTTAATGGTTTGCCATAGCGCTGCTTTTTCTAATGAGTTAACGCCATGGTCGATTCTATCTACTTGTATATCATCAAGACATTGGGCGATATGGTCATGGGTATTATTTTGGTTCACATCACAATGCATGGTGAGCTTTAAACCGAACGTTTTGGCTTTTGCAAACACGTCTGCAAATTTCAATGGCGGATTATCTTTTTCATCTGAATCTAAGCCAACCCCAACAATCCAATCTAAATAGGGTTCGGCATACATTAAGTGTTCCATCGCCGACTCAGCACTCATATCCCGCAAAAAACATAATATAAGCTGACTTTTAATACCCAGTTTTTCTTCAGCATCACGTTGAGCATGATGAATGCCGGTAATGACAGTTTTAAACTCGACGCCACGACTAGTATGAGCTTGTGGGTCAAAAAACAGCTCGGCATAAAGAATATTTTGACTGCGAGCCTTATTCAAATATGACCAGGTCAAATCGTAAAAATCTTGCTCAGTGCGCAATACATCCATACCCGCGTAATAAATTGCTAAAAAAGAAGGCAAATCGGTAAAATCATAGGCTGAAATCAGCTCTTCAGGGGTAGTGTAAGGCATTTTAATGGCGTTTTTTTGCGCCAACCTGAAGCTAAGCTCCGGCTCTAGGGTTCCTTCTAAATGAACGTGTAATTCTGCTTTGGGAATGTTTTCAATGAAATCTTGCATAGTTAAATTTGGTGTATTGGGGCTTCGATTGAAGGTTAATAGCAACTCTTATGCCTATTATTATCTGCATGATATTAATAAGAAAAATCATTTTTAAAAATATCTCGCGTTTTTGTTGCACAGATAAAGCGCTAAACCGAAACCTGATGTGCTGTTTTGAAGCATGAGCAGTCTATAATTAGACTCTTCCATATAAGTTTATCGTTAATGACAACACAAGGATTAAAAGTCCTACCAATGAAACTTTGCATAGTTTAATAGCCATTCCCAAAACTTATAAAGAGATTTACGGCTATTCCATTATGCCTAACATCGCAATTTCGTATTTCATTCCACATAAAAAAACGATAACCTAATCTTAATAAGGTTAAAAAACACACAGATATGTGATTTTATAAAAACCTCATGTTATCTTAATTTTCAAGGAATCACTGTTATGGATAAAACATCTTTTAATAAAATCCCCTATGTAATAACACCATTATCAAATTCCACTAAAAGTAATGAATTTTTAGGTAGAGTGCGTTTTAGAGAGAAACTTAAAGCAACAATTACTCAAACACTGAATAGCAAAGATAGTCGAGGAGCTTGTTATCTAGTTGGTGGTTATCGAGGTGTTGGAAAAACCCGCTTAATTGACACGGTTTTAGATGACCTACTCAAAAACCCTGGTGAATCAAAAGTAAAGGGGCTCAATAAAATCAAAATAGATTTAGGTGTTGATTCAAATTTATCATCAAGAGATATTTTACATGATATTGCTGAATCAATTTATTCAATATCCTTAAAAAAAATAAAGTTTGTTCAATATTTTTTTTTAATACTACTAACCGCATTTATAATTTCATATCTATTCATAACAAACGGTAAGATAATTAGTTTACCTCAAATAGATTTGAAAACGACGGTAATAACACCGTTATTTTTATCTATGTCATTTATTTCATACCGTATCTTACGATTTTGTTTTGTTCCCTATTTCACAGAAATTCACGAACTGCTCTGCGACATTCGGTACACGCAAGTTTGGGAGCACTCTACTAGGGTAGCTAAACCTAGTGTTAGCTCAGGGTTTTTCAACGCAATGAGTAGAAAAACTCAAGAACCAATTTCTACACGTCGAATACAACTTAGACTGCAAGATTATTTAAAAAAAGTAAGGGAAAGCCGACTACATAAAAAAAAATTCATTATTGTTTTTGATGAAGTCGATAAAATAAATCCGCGAACTCCGAGCTCTAGCACTTCTAATAACAAATCAAAAAAACAGAAAGTAGATGAACTATTAGGTGAATTAAAGGCTTTTTTGACCAATTCGTCCTGTGTAATGATTGTTGTAGCAGGTAGAGAAATCGTTGATGCTTTTTATTCCGAATCCGGCTATACCAGTGTACTTTATGAAAGTGTTTTCGATGATATTTTCTATATACCGACACTATTAACTGATTGGAGTGATGGTAATTCAAAGGATTACTCTTCTATGGTTAAGCAATATGTTAACCAATATGTAACGGGAGATAAGGATATTCCGGTTAGTAAAAAAATATACGAGGCTTTTAAAGAGAACTCCGGTTCAGCTAAAAAAATAGATGAAAATAATTTTCTTAACCACGTATTTTATCATGAAATGTTTATTAAATATCTAACCTTACACTCTTGGGGAAATTTCAAGCGACTTGAATTGATGCTTAAAGATCACACTGAAACTTACTCAGAGCACATAAAAGAGAGAGTAGAATCAATTCAATCTGAAGATTTATTCATTCCTAATGAACTAGATTGTGATAAAAAACAAAGAGTGTTGCTCTTTACACCATCAGATATTCACAGAATGTTTGTGAGCGCTAGATTATATTCGTTGTTTGAGGTTCACCAAGGGCGAGTAACATCCAAAACCGATGACAAAGCCGCTGTTTCCAGTTTTATTACCATTTTGGATTTGTTTAGATTCCATAGCAGAGGCTTTTCGAGACCAATGATCGACAGAACCGTTGCTGGTGTAGATATTCATGCCGAAACTACGCTGTCTTACCTCGCTGATGATTATTTGCATTCAACATTTTCATCGATGATACGCAGAACGTCCAACAACCTTTTCCCTTACCGTTTTTTCTTATCAACTGATATGGAATTTAGTTACTTAGCAAAACTGCTTGGTGCTAAATCATCGAGTTTCGAGTTTGCGTTAGACTCATCGGAGCCCGTTCGTGAATATTACAAGCAAGAAGCGATGAGGCACCGGCCTGATGGAAGTATCAACAGCTTTTTAGCTCAGGCTAAAACTCAATACATCCTAGGCGATATTGCCACAGCGGAACATAATTATGATGAAGCCTCTTCAAGTTATAGTAATACCGTATTTCTTTTAAAAAAGGTTTTACGTTTAGAAGACGAATCTGATTGGCGACATGCTGGGGGAATCTCATTAGAAGCACAATATTTACTTATTAGAACCTTATTAAAAAAAGGAACATTAGAAGAAGCCAGAGAAAACACACGTAAAGCGATAGCCATTTATAAAGAAGCAGAGAAGTTTTCATTATTGCTATTTGAACAGCCGTTATCTGATGGAAGTGACATTTATCAAACTAAAAATGTCGTTATTGCTCAAATATCAGAATTTTCCCCAAATTATGAAGACAACTACAACTGCGCCTATGAAGCTATTCTATCTAAATTAGCAAATGATTTTGTTGAAATAAAAGCAGGTCGTTTAGAGGTCTTAGAGCCATATGAAAAATATGCAGTTCTCAAAACGATTGGGCAGGAAACACCTCAATTGGGTAATGCTTTTTTTGAAAAATATTTATCAGCAGCATTTTACAGCGGGCACTATAGAACACTTGTATCAGAGTACTCTGAAAGTAGTCAAGATTATTTCAGTCAACTTTTAACACCAATGTTAAACAAAACACTGAGTAATAATATCACTCACAATGAAGCGAATAGCCTGTACCTTTGGGGACACGCACAATTTTCCTCAATTGCGGATGAAATTAAGTCTAGATTACAAAATACTATTAAACAAGATAGAGACATTGAGCTTTTTAAGTTGTGGAGTAATTTAGTATGTTCTGTGACGTTATGGGAGGGGAAAATCAATGGAAACCAATTTCATTCTAGTTTTGAAAATTGGACAGATGACAACAATAAAGCTCTCTGTTCTCGATTGCTTTGTAGTTTTGAATACATTTTTATGGCAGCTGACGCCAACAAAAAACAAGGTCGATATGCAGATGCAGCCCATCAATATTGTTCAATATTGCTAAATTGGATTGCTATTTTAGAAATCTTACCTTGGAAAAAAATGAAGGCATTAAATACGTCTAAATATTCTGATTTAGAACGAAACTTAAGACTGATTTGTCAAAGCTTTAAACAAAAGTCTACTTGGCTAGAAGATGTTATTGAATCAGCACAAATTTGTGTAGAGAAATCCGATAAATCCGCAAACATTCTGTTTAGACAAAATGTAGTCAGTGCCAGTAAAGAGCATCTAAAAGATGATGGTTTTCATAAAAACACATTGAAAATAAAGGATATTCTTAACACTCTAAATACAAATAATGATAATGCAAAAGGTCAATCAGTCGTTGTTTGGTGTCGCTCGAATATAAGTAATTATCTACTTATGTTTGGTATTTGGGAGCATTATTGTCGCTATTCATTTTCTCAGTGGTATTTTGATAACCTAAAACCGACACGTTCTAGTTTGAAATGTGAATTAAGCAACATTCCCGCACCTATAGGTAACCTGCCCAGAGTTCATGCTTTATACCTGTGGTTAAATGCACGTTATGCAATGCATAGTATTAACAGAAATATCTCGGATAAAATTAAGAATCGAAAAGAATTTCATTGTCTTGTAAAGTCAGCAATATCAGTTATTGAATGGTCAGTTGAAGCTCTTGATGAATTCAGAAGGGCATTTAGAAGTGAAGACCCTGATAGCTTTCCACCAAAAACGCTCATCTTGTTTAACCTTTACGAATTGTTGGAGTTGTTGAATAAAAATGAATATTTAGGAAACAATCTTTTAGACAACGTTAGAACTAAGTTAAGAAAAAAAGATGGAGAAATAACAAGATTGAAAGACCCGCTTTACGCAATGCATACAGATATGAATTATGTCGAGGCTCATTTAAATAAAAATGCCTATGACCTTGTTGAAATCGATAATGTAAAATCAATGGCATTTAGACGTAAATTAAGACATAAATACTTTTTGTACGATGATTTTGAGGATCCTTTTTATATAGCTGAATTTTCCTATTTGAGGATGCTTTCGAGTACATCTAAGCTACTAACTATTTCAAGTGAATAATAGCAAACTCATAAGCAGTTGAAACAGTATCATTTCAATTGAAGTATCTGGAGCAAAAATCTCAACCCACAGCGGCAATCCACAAGCAATGTTAAATGGCTTTGATCAAACCGTTAACTTGGATACCGTTTTTTCTTCTGGAGTGTATTACAGTAATCATAAAGACGGCTCTCAACCTGAAATTTGTATAGAAATCACAAATTATTGAAGCCTAACTCTAATATCCTCCAAAAGCCCCTTCGGATGAACATCAACCACAGACACAGTACAACATTGTTGAAACTGGCAAAATTCATTAATAGCCATTACAAAAGCCGAAATAAGCTCGTCGTGTTCAAAATGTTCGATTTCAAAATACAAAGACTTAATTTCCAAATGACCGTTTTTACGGTGGGCCTTGCAATCCATTCTTCCAACAAACTCAGCGCGATAAAGTAATGGCAATGAGAAGTAACCATACTTGCGTTTTGCTTCTGGTAAGTAACATTCAATTTGGTAATCAAATTGGAATAAAGTTTTCAGTCGTTCTCGCTGAATAACACTGTTGTCAAAGGGAGAAAGAATGTGCATTTTTTTATTCAAGCGAGGAAGCTTGCGATCTAGGGTTCCCACCTCCATGAAAAACACGTCAGAATCTGCGACTTTCACTTCCTCTAATAGCCCTGAATTTACTTTTTCAATGACTAAGGCTTTTACCTCTTCTCGAAGTTCGGCACTTCTACGTAAATAGGTAAAGCCTTTTAATGAAACAAGACCATGACAACGCAACTGCTGGTTGATTATGTGTTCTGCAAATTCTTCTGTACTAGGCATGGAGGTGTCGGTATGTGAAGGTAAAACACGTTCAGTAATGTCATAGGTTTTTTGAAACCCCTCTCGACTACTCACCATTAACTCGCCTTCCATGTAGAGTTGATCAAGGGCCTTTTTCGCAGGTTTCCAATCCCACCACCCTGTATGTTTTGCTTTGTTAATTTCTTGTTCTCGCCCCTTCTTTGTGTTTTTTTCTAAGTCTCTTGAACGCAAAGGGCCTTCTAAACGAATCTTTTCCAGTAGTTCACTCATGAGTTTTTTATCTTTGTTCTTAAACCAAGGGTGAGCTCCATTTTTAATTGCGTCTTTAAAAGGCAAAGAAAACCGAAAGTCATCAATAGGAAGAAACGCAGCTGCGTGGGACCAGTATTCAAACACCTCACCTGCCACCAGTAGCTGATTTATCATATGAGGTTTGAAACTAGGTACTCTAGAGAACAGCACATGATTATGCGCCCGTTCGACCACTGAAATAGTATCGATTTGAATATAACCCAAATGTTCAATAGCGTTACAAGCACCGGCTATACCGCGTCCAAATGCATTTGCTTGCAGTAGCCCTTGCGCTTCCAAAACAAAACGACGTAACCGCAGTAAATCTTTTGGGTGTTTGATGTTTATCATGGTTCAATAAGCTCGTTTTTGCGAAACAGCAACTAATTACAAATACTAAGCTTATACTGATTACTCAGTTACTTTTAAACTCTCTTCTATCCGTTCTTGGTAACCATTTAACGCAGTTTGCTGATTTTCTGTTAACTGACTACTAGATAATATATCAATACAGCTTTCAAATTCTTCACGCTCTTCGTCAGTCAACCCTGACTCTTCAGCTATTATTGCCAGTACTTTTAATAAACTAATAGAAATATTGGCGTTAGATGGAGACAGTTGCGACGCTTGGCGTAACAGGTTGTATGCAGGTTTGTACCGTCTGTTTTTGTAGTGGACTGATGCCATTTCACCCAGCTCTTTCGGGTTATAGCGAATATCTTGACGTTCTTTAGATTCTTGTTCCAAATATTCTGTCAGTACTTTCCCTGTGAAAGAATCATTATCGACATATTCTTTCATGTTATCGAGTAACTGCATCGACTGTTCCCACATTCCTACTTCATGAAATGCTTTGACTTTGTCTAGGTTGTCTTCAAAGTTAGTTAACATTTGCGCTTTTAAATGAATTTGCATTGCTTTTTCAGCTTGTTTTTTGTCTACACACAAATTCAACAACCTTACATTAACAATGTCGAGTTGTTCACCTAGCTCGCTAGCTGCTCCAAAGCTTTGCTTTAATCGCTCTATTTTACTTTCTATATCGGCTGTAAGCTTGTTGGCTTCACTTTCTGGAAGTGTTGCAGCCAAGTCAATCCCTGAACGTATCATGTCTAGAGTCAACTTGGGGGAATCGTGAATTGAGTTTTTAGCGTATTTGGCGATATTTTTAGTCGCTATATATTGCCCTAACCTATCATGGTTTAATCGAGCCAAATTCCAAGATTTTTTGTTTCTTTCAATACTTCTTGGCGCCAATTTTGTTGCTTCTTGAATAATTTCATACGCCAGTTTGAAATTTTCTTGTTCTAAATGGTGCTCTGCAAGTAAATCATAAATCGCAAACTTAGTATCTTCTCGCTTTAATAAACTGTCTGTTAACAACGTGGCTTCATCTATTTTATTCAATTTAAGCAGTGTTGATGCAAGTCCTACTTGGATCCAGGCGTAGTCATCCACTTGAGCTAACTTCTCATAGAATTCTTGGGCGCCTTGATACTCTTTCAAATTAAACAAGCAACGACCGATCATCCGATTAATATGAGGAAAATATAATACTAACGATTCATCTTTTAATTGACGTTCAGCGTAATAAATAGCGGTAGCGTATTCTTCTTGTTCAAAACAATACCGCAACGCATATAGCTTTTTTTCAATTAATAGAATTTGACCTATACGCTTAACAACTTTTTGCCGATCTAATGGCTTAACCCAAAAGTCGGTTGGCTCCATTTCCATTACGCAATTAACCAAGCCTTGGCTCGTATCTGCGCTAAGAAAAATCACAATAGTGGTTTTAGTAATAAACCCTTTGTGCTTCATTTCTTCAAGAATATTAAAACCATCTTTATCGCATTTCACGTCAAATGCGATAAGTATCATATCGAACGACGTTTTTTCGCATAAATTCAGCGCAGAATACGCATTATAAGCACTGTGGATATTTTTCATCCCCACATCCAGTAACGCTGCTTTCACCACTGAATGAACAAGTGCCTGCCCGTCAATGATTAAAACGTTCAATTCAGAGTTTGTTTTTTGCGCGGGTATCTTGATCAAAACTCAATCCTTTTCTACAACCCATCAGGGTATGTACCAGCCCCATTTCATCTATAAATTCACTTAAATATAGTCCAAATTTTTAGTTTTTAGTTAATAAAAAAATTTTTCGATTAAACTGATTTATAAGACTAGTCTTTAAAATAAAGCCAATGTTGATTAAAAGGCCGATTAAACTGTTGGTATGAGTCTAATTACGAGTTTAAAGGACAGTTAAATACAACGACTATAACAACTACGTCTAGAAAACGCAGAAAAATAATAGAAATGGAATGAATTACATTTCTTATAATAAGTAATTAAATTATTTCTAAAATATCGTTTAATGGCCTTCTTATCTTTTGTGACCAGTTTTCTGCTTTTGCATAACCAACGGCCAATAGCATTACGGGGATATCATCCTCAGCCAGTTCAAGTTCAGTTTTAATTTTATCTGCATCAAAACCAATCATGGGAGTTGAACCTAAGCCCATAGACGTCGCGGCAAGAATAAGTGTTGATGCGCCGAACGTTGCGGATCTCACTGCTTCATCTCTGCTTCTTTGAGGAAAATCAAAGTAAAGATTCTTTGCTGCATCAGTCCAACTACTAATAATATCATCAGGCAAAATTCCTGCCTTAACAGAAGGCGTTAGTCGCTCATCTACTGCTTGGTAGTCAGGAAGGACACCACACACTATGAAAATCACACTAGCATCAGTCACTTTATCTTGATTCCATGCAAATTTTCTTAATTTCATTTTCGCATGTGAGCTCTGTACAGCAATAAACTTCCAATTTTGTAAGTTAAAAGCAGTTGGAGCGCTCGTTGCTGCATCAACAAGTTCATTGATTTTACTTACACTTAGCTCTTTATCTGGCTGATAAAAATGAGTAGTGCTTCTTTCTTTTATCATCTGAATAGTGTCATTTAACATATGTTACATCTCCGCATTGGGTTACTGATTGCCGACAATGAAAATTCTTAATTTGTTGCTTTAACGTATATTCCGAGGTGCGCGTACAAGACTTAAAGCGTTTTTTTACTCACAACTAAAGCAATTACAATCAATGGAAGCAGGGATACAGGTAGTGCCTTGTCACCAAAGTTTTCTATAATTACGGCTCCCACAATACCTCCACCAGCTACTGCAATATTAAAGATGGTCACTAAAATAGATTGCGCAGCATCTGTATGTTCTTTTGCTCTCTTGGTCAGTGCTGCTTGTAATAAAACAGGCGCTCCGCCAAATGACATCCCCCAACAAAGAATTCCACCAATCAAAAACGAATTTGAATTATTGAATACCAACAGTAAACCAATGGAAAACGCAAACAATGAGAGAGTAGTCAGACCAAGGCAGCGCAAAAAACGGTCTACGAACATTCCTGTTATAAAAATACCTATTAGAGACGCCCCGCCAAATAGCAAAAGTAATACATCTATTCGAACACTAGAGTTCGTACTCGCCACAAAGGGAGAAATATAGGTATAAAGAATGTTATGAGCTAAAATCCAAGTAAATAGGACAAACAGAATTGGTCTAACACCTGGGATTAATAAGACTTTATTTAGCGAAATGTGATCTTTTTTAACTTGGCCTGAAATGTCGGGGACGATTAACCTAATCCAAACCAGCATAATAAAAGCCAACACAGATAAACCCCAAAAGACGGTTTGCCACTCAAAAACATCCCCTAACCAAGCTCCCATAGGAACTCCAATCGATAGTGCTATAGGTTGGCCTAAACCCGCAATGGCAAGAGCACGGCCTTGCAAATGAGCAGGCGCTAAACGGCGTGCATAGCCAGCCATAACCCCCCATACAACACCGGCTCCCATTCCTGCAAAAAACCGAGCCGCCAGAATCATTTCATATGACAAAACGACTACTGTTAGCATATTGAATAAAAACAAACCGCCTATTGCCATTAAAAAAAGCGGTCGCCTGTTCCAGCTCCGGGTTAACAACACGATAGGTATGACGGCAACAACTGAACCAAGCGCATAAAGCGTAACCATTTGGCCGGCCATTGATTGAGAAACATCCAATGAATGGCTAATTTGCAACAGCAATCCTGCCGGTACGTTTTCGGTCATTATCGTAAGAAACCCAACCATGGTAAATGCTAACAGCTTCCCTAAAGGGAGCTTTGACGGGGTATCAGTTTCATTTAAATATTTTTCTTTGCGCATAGGTTTCTTCATTCAATTAACCATTTTTTAACGATCATTCCATAAAAACAAACATTAAATCCTTCTACATATATTGCGAACAGATCACGGGCGCTGAAAAAACATGCTAAGTGAATCAGCACATCCTAGTATTAAAAAATTTGTTACGGATTTTTGTCTTTAAAAATTACTGACAAAATATTATCGATAAGAGATAACAAATCAGCGGTATCTTCAGAGGTACTTATTTTCGCCATAACTCTAAGCCCTTGGATTGAAGACAGAATATATAACGATATTTGAATAATGTTTAATTTTGAGTCAATCTCACCATTTTCTTGACCTCGCAAAAGCGCATGGTATATGCCTTGCTTTAAAATGCGTAAGTTTGTTCTAACCAGCTCATTTATTTCACTATTTTGGCCTGAAAACTCAACTGCCGTATTCGTTACTAAACAACCTCGTTTAGGACTAACCTCTATTTCTGAAAGTGCTATTTCATGCAGTAAATCGTATAAACACTTTTTAACAGGCAGTTTTTGATTAAGTTTTTCTGCACAAGCTCTGGAATGATTTTTATATCGAGTTAACGCAAGTTTAAACAGTTTCTCTTTGCTGCCATAAGCGCCGTACAAACTCCCTCTTCCAAGTTTAGTTGCTTCAACCAAATCTTGAGCGGACGTTTGCTCATAACCTGATTTCCAAAATGTATCCATTATGGAATCAAGTACTCTATCTTCATTGAATTCACGAGGGCGCGACAATTTTTTACTTCCACGTTAAATTATGGAACAATCATACCATAATTAAATACAAAGAAAATTATTTTATTTTCATCTCAAAAACATCGGCGGTAATACGTAAATAAAACGCTGTGCTGACAGGCTCATCTAATTTTTTTAAATAACCCCCTTGAAAAAGACATATTCAATCCTACATCTATTATATCGACGCTAGAGCATTAGGTCGACATAACCGCCGCCGTTTATCGGGGCACACAATTTACATATTGCTTAATTTAAATAGGATATGACTATGAGAACTATCGACTTATCTCCACTTTACCGTTCATTTATTGGTTCTGACCACCTTGCATCTATGATTGATGCTGCCGCTCGTAATGAAAAACAAAGCAGCTACCCTCCCTACAACATAGAGCTTCTTGGTGAAGACAAATACCGTATTACCATGGCCATTGCAGGTTTTGGGCAAAATGACGTGGATATTGAAGTACAAGAAAATACGCTAAAAGTCACTGGCAAAAGAAAAAGTCCAGAAGGCAAAGAAAAAACCTTTTTACATAAAGGGATCTCTGAGAAAAACTTCGAGCGTAAATTTCAGTTAGGCGACCATGTTAAAGTGCTTAACGCTGACATGGAAAATGGCTTGCTCAATATCGATTTAGAGCGTGTTATTCCCGAAGCCATGAAGCCGAGAAAAATTGAAATTGGCAGTAAGCTCATTGAAAATCCCTGATACTTTCAAATAAACTCATTCACAAAAAAAGCTGCACATGTGCAGCTTTTTTGTTTGTTATTCAGATTCAGACCAAACTGCGAACTCATTGCATCTTGTCAGCTTCCTCAATTTCGCCACAATTGGCCTTTAAATTGCCTTTGTTTTTTCGCTGGTGCGCCAGAAACCTTGTGTTTAATGACTATCACAATAGGTCAATAACACGATGGAAAACACAATGACCAACACATTACGGCTATTAATCGGCGCTTGCCTTATCAGTTCAGTTCTAGCATTTCACTATATCAAACCACTTTTTGCACATAACACTAGCGAAGCCTCGTCGCTAAAATTCAATGTGTCATATGAGTCTAATTCGGTTAACGCTCCTCTTGTTAGGGTGAAGGATTATCACTTTGTTGAACAAGGCAGTTTTTTTATTGAACAAGAAGGCGAGCTTAATTACACCATGTCGCCTTTACTGCACTCTCATGCTGACATCAGTATTACAGGCCTCATTGCCCGAGTGAAATTAACTCAATATTTTTCTAACCAAAGTGAGCACCTAGTTAACGGAACCTATGTATTTCCTTTACCCGAAAATGCCGCGGTTGATCACCTAACAATGAAAATTGGTGAGCGAGAGATAATAGGTAAAATCCTTGCCAAAAACCAAGCCAAAGCCGTGTTTGATAACGCCAAGAAACAAGGTAACAAAGCAAGCTTATTGGTGCAAAACCGACCGAACATATTCACCAATTCTGTTGCGAACATTGGGCCGAAAGACCACATAGAAGTAACGATCGAATATCAACAAAGTGTGCGTTTTAATGAAGGAACTTTTAGCCTGCGCTTTCCTAATACCATTACTCCTAGGTACTTTCCTAAACACAGTAATGAAAACACACCTTCAGAAATTGGTGTACAAGGCTGGGCTGCCTCTCAAAAAATTTCGGCTAACCATTCAGCTAACCATAATGTGACTATGAATATTACATTGTCGCCGGGGTTTGAAATAGGAGAGATATCCAGCGATATTCACCCCATTATAAAGACAAAAAAAGACAATAGTACTTACACCATTTCGCTAAAAAACAAAACCACCACCAACGACGATTTTGTTCTAAATTGGATGGCGAAAGCGGGTTCTAGTCCCACCGCAGCTCATTTTTCTCAGCGCACAGAACAGGGGCAATACGGTGCAATTATGTTAATGCCTCCGTCAGATGAAGACATCGATTCCCACTTATCCAAAGAAGTTATTTACGTTATAGACACCTCTGGTTCAATGGAAGGACCATCAATGACCCAAGCCAAACAAGCCTTATCGTTTGCGGTGAATCAATTATCCCCTTCAGATATATTCAATATCATTCAATTCGACTCTAAATCAGAAACAATGTGGACACAATCACAACAGGCCAGCGCTCAAACAAAGCGGCAAGCGACTCAATATATTAGTAGATTACGGGCTGATGGAGGAACGGAAATACTTCCCGCAATGAAACTCGCACTTGAAAACCAATACGAAACTGAAAACCGTATTCGTCAAGTCATCTTTATTACTGATGGCGCCATAGGCAATGAAACCGAACTCTTTTCCTATATTAAAAATAACCTCTCGGATAGCCGCTTGTTCACCATTGGTATTGGCTCAGCACCTAACAGCTACTTTATGACAGAAGCTGCATTACTAGGTAAAGGCACCTACACCTATATTGGCTCTACAATGCAAGTTCGAGAAAAAATGCAGGCATTGTTAACTAAGCTCAGTCAACCAGTGCTAGCGAACATCAGTATTGATGTTCCTTCTGGTGTCGAGTTTTATCCAACAAACTTACCTGATTTGTACAAGGGGGAGCCTATTATGCTGAGTTATTTTTCCACTACCCCTATGGACAAAATTACTGTGCGAGGAAACAGGCAAAATTCGCCTTGGAAGCAAGCCCTTTCACTGCAAAAAAGCGCTGAGCAAACAGGCTTAAATGTGCTTTGGGCTCGACGAAAAATAGCCCAATTAGAAAGAGATAAAAAAGCGGGTAAAAATAGTGAAGAGATTAACTCAGAGATTCAACGTGTCGCACTTGCTAACCATGTAGTGAGTAGTATGACAAGCTTGGTCGCCGTTGATACTCAGGTATCGAATAGCGCTCAAAAAAACAAGCAAGGTACTTTGCCGCAAACTGCTACGCCTGCAGCCCTACAATTGACCATATCCTTACTCTTTCTATTAGTTGGTTGTGGAACCTTAACTTTGAAAAGAAGAGGTGAACTATGTCCCACATAAGGTTAATCCTAGTCGTTAGCTGTTTTAGTCTCAGTTCGGTATTTGCTTTGTCTGGCAGTTACATTTATGTAAAAGCACAAGTCGCACAATACCTTATTCAATGGGCATGGCAAAAAACTAAAATAGAACACATTCGCCAGCCGCCTTGGTCATGGGCAGACACCTATCCTGTAGCCAAAATAACCATTGGCGAACAACCTTTATACATTTTATCAGGCTCAACGGGGAGGACATTAGCATTTGGACCGGGACATATGAGCAGTACAGTGTTACCCGGCGAAGTGGGAAATTCAGTGATATCTGGTCACAGAGACACCCACTTCGCTATACTTGAGAATATAGAAGTGGGCGACGAAATACGTATAGAGTCAGAATTTACTCAAACAAAATTTGAAGTAACGGATATATTAGTTGTTCATCAAAGCACCATGGCAGTTACCAAGAATAGTGCCGACAAAATGCTAACCCTTATAACCTGCTATCCGTTCAACAGTTTAAAGCTCAATCCTGAGATGCGTTTTATAGTACAAGCAAAAGAGCGTGCTTAGCTGTCTAAGTTTGTCACTCGGGTTAATTGAGTTTTCAGCATTTCAGCACTGACATAACCCTGATTAACAGAATAATTATTCCCCATTACTAGCATAACTGAAGGAAAACCACTGAATTTAAGGGTGTTTCCGTTTTTATCTTTTAAATCGTCAAAAACGAATTTTGAAAATGCAAAATTAATGGTTTCTTTTACAGGGATAAAGGACTCATTTAATAACTTAGCAAGTTCAGGATCAGAAAACTCGTCTTCTTCCATTTTTGCACAAGTGCCACAAAAACGCATTTTTGCAAAAACGAATATGGGTTTATCCGAATTTAACGCACGGGCTTCCTCATAGCTAAGCCAGTTCACTTCATCCGCTGCTGCTAACCCCGAGAATGCCAGCATTAAAATCAAAAAAATATGTTTCATTATATAAGCTCCTTATCCACACAAAATAAAAGACCTATTAATGAAACATAAAATTTCATACTTTAGTGAGATTTAACCTTTTTTATAATGAATGTATGTAGAAAAGGTCAACTCGCCAACGTTAAGATATTTTCTTTTGCCAAAATACCGCATGACCTGCACTTGGATCGAGTTCGTAACCTGCAAAGCCAAACTTTAAATACGCAGATTTAGCCACGTCATTATTACTCAGAACTTCTAACGTCACTTTGCAGCAATCTCGTTCTTTTGCAATATCTTCCACTTTTTGTAGTAGTTTTTGACTTAACCCCAACCCTCTAAATTTACCTAACACGCATAAATCGTGAATATTAATAAGGGGTTTACACATAAACGTTGAAAAACCTTCTAAACAATTTGCCAGTCCTGCTGGTTCATTGTCTACAAACACAAGTACACTGAACGCATGAGAGCGCTTTTGTAATTCAGATACCAGTGAATCATACACATGAGGCTCTAAAGCTTCTGAGCCTCCCATAGGATCTTTTGCATATTCGTTAAGTAAATAAGGAATAGCCTGACTATGGGTTTCATTGCTGTAATCAGCATTAACAACAGTAATATTCAATTTAATGGGTCCATTCTTTGTCTAACAGTGTAGCCACACCGTTTTCTAATTTCACTTCAGTGCGGGTTTCAATACCCTGCTCATTGACAGAATAAAATTGAAATACGCCCTAACTTATTTCATTATTTTTAGGTTAAATGGATATTGCCAAAGTTCACCATTGTTCGCTTTTATTGCTGCAATAATAGCAAATGCTATATTCATTACAGCAAGCACGACAAAACCAATAAAACCGATTAAAACGAACATTAGAATAACAAATCTATATTCCTCCAGAAACATCAATTGAAATTCCTGTAGTAAAGCTGGATTCATCACTTACTAGCCAAGCAATTGCCGCAGCCACTTCTTCAGGCTGCCCACCTCGTTTAAGGGGAATACGGTCTTTTAATCTATCAACACGACCAGCTTCTCCCCCCGACTCGTGTATATCGGTATAAATAAGCCCTGGTCGTACACCATTAACGCGAATACCGTCTTCTGCCACTTCCTTTGCCAAGCCAATAGTTAAGCTGTCTACCGCTCCTTTCGATGCAGCATAATCAATATATTCCCCAGCAGAGCCTAATCGAGACGCCGCAGAAGACACGTTGACAATAACGCCTCCTTTTCCACCACGTAACTGAGACATTCGCAAAACCGCTTCTTTCGCACAAAGGAAACAACTCGTCACATTAGTGATTAAGGTTGAATTTATTCGCTCTACTGACATATCAACTAATTTACTTTGTTGATACAAAATGCCTGCGTTATTGACTAGCACCGAAGGTGTACCAAGCACATTTTCTAGTTGTTGAAATAGCCCTTTAACGTCATTTTCGCAGGACACATCAGCTTTAATCGCTATAGCGTTTTGTCCCAAAGCCACAATGTCAGCAACAACCCTGTTAGCTGCATCTGAATTTTCTAAATAATTCACACCAATATCGTAACCGTCTTTTGCTAAACGAATTGCAGTGGCTGCACCAATACCGCGACTTGCACCTGTTACCAAAGCTACTTTATTCACATCCAATCCTTTATTCTTTACTAGGCCACTAAAAAGCAAAAAGCGAACCTAAGGTTCGCTTTTGAGATAATTACTGATTTAGCTGAATAAAGCTAGAGGTATTGTACTTCTACAATTTCAAACTCTACTGTGCCTGAAGGAGTTTGAATATTGGCAACGTCATCTAACTCTTTACCAATTAACCCTCTGGCTATTGGAGAGTTAACAGAAATAAGGTTGTTTTTAATATCGGCTTCATCGTCACCAACAATGCGATAAGTGGTTTCTTCTTCACTATCCACATTTAAAATAGTCACGGTAACACCAAAAATAACTTTACCGGTATTTTCCATTTTCGTGACGTCAATGATTTGTGCGTTAGACAATTTGCCTTCAATATCTTGAATACGCCCTTCACAAAAGCTTTGTTGCTCTCTAGCGGCATGGTATTCAGCATTTTCTTTCAAATCACCGTGTTCTCTGGCATCAGCAATAGATTGAATGATACGAGGACGAGTGACTGATTTAAGCTCATTAAGCTCTTCACGTAACAGCTCTGCACCTTTGGCTGTCATAGGATACTGGCTCATAATTTTCCTTTCTTATTAGACATCTACAAAGTGAGCGCAGTAAAACTGCGCTCACTTTGGTTTACATCTTTAGAGTTTACCCTTTCTAAAGGCGAGCGTGAAGCTCTTGTACAGATGTGACTTTATTTCTATCGTCAGCCGTATGCGCTTTAATGGTTGCTCGAGCGCCGTTCATTGTCGTTGTGTACAAAACACGGTTCACTAAGGCTTCTCGGCGAATATACATGGAATCTGTAATTGCCTGTCTGCCTTCTGTGGTATTGATGATATAAGCATATTCACCGTTTTTGATTGCATCAACGATATTCGGACGACCTTCAGACATTTTATTCACAACAGAGGCTTCAACGCCGGCTTCCTGAAGTTCAATAGCCGTGCCTCGCGTCGCTTCAATTTCATAGCCCTTTTCAAACATGGTTTTAGCAAGTTCAATGGCTTTTGGTTTGTCGTTTTCACGAACCGAAATAAGCACCTTTCCTTTACGAGGAAGCGGTGTGCTGGCACCTAAGTTTGCTTTAGCATAAGCTTCTTCGAATGTGTCGCCTACGCCCATGACTTCACCCGTAGAGCGCATTTCTGGCCCTAAAAGAGGGTCTACGCCTTGGAACTTAGCAAAAGGTAAAACAACTTCTTTAACTGAGAAGAAAGGAGGAATAATTTCTTCCGTAATGCCCTGCTCTGCCAAAGACGTTCCTGCCATGACTCGCGCTGCAATTTTAGCTAATGCCACACCGGTCGCTTTAGACACAAAAGGAACAGTTCTAGCGGCACGAGGGTTGACTTCAATTAAGTACACTTCGTTGTCTTTAATGGCAAACTGTGTATTCATCAACCCAATTACGCCTAATTCCAACGCCATCGCTTTCACTTGCTTGCGCATGACATCTTGGATTTCTTGGCTTAAAGTATATGCAGGTAAAGAACACGCTGAATCGCCCGAATGGACACCCGCTTGTTCAATGTGCTCCATGATACCGCCAATAACAACGTCTTTACCGTCGCAGATTGCATCGATATCAACTTCAATAGCGTCATCTAGGAATCGGTCCAATAAAACCGGTGAGTCATTAGACACTTTTACCGCTTCATTTAAGTAGCGTTTCAAATCTTTGATGTCGTAAACAATTTCCATGGCTCGACCACCTAATACATAGGACGGTCTTACGACTAAAGGAAATCCAATACTTTCAGCATTTTCCAACGCTTCTTCAACGTTACTGACTGTGGCATTTGCCGGTTGCTTAAGGGCCAATTTATCAACCATGTGCTGGAAGCGTTCTCTGTCTTCCGCACGGTCAATAGCCTCAGGAGAGGTACCGATAATAGGTACACCATTAGCTTCAAGCTCACGCGCCAATTTAAGCGGCGTTTGACCACCGTATTGAACGATAACACCTTTTGGCTTTTCTACATCAACAATGGCCAATACATCTTCAAGGGTTACGGGTTCGAAATACAGACGATCAGAGGTATCGTAATCTGTAGACACAGTTTCAGGGTTACAGTTAACCATAATGGTTTCGTAACCGTCTTCACGCATCGATAGTGCAGCGTGAACACAGCAGTAATCGAATTCAATACCTTGACCAATTCTGTTTGGTCCGCCACCTAGCACCATGATTTTGTCTTTGCTAGAAGGCTGAGCTTCACACTCTTCATCATAAGATGAGTACATGTACGCCGTATCTGTAGAAAACTCTGCTGCGCAAGTATCAACCCGTTTATATACAGGAGTAATCCCCATAGCTTTACGGCTGTTTCTTACTTCAGCTTCTGTAGATTTAGTAAGTTCTGCAATGCGAATATCTGAAAACCCTTTGCGCTTTAACGAGCCCATGAAGGTTTCATCTATACCGGCTAAGCCAAGCTCGGCTATTTTTTGCTCGTTAATGATCAAATCTTCTAATTGAACTAGGTACCAAGGGTCGATATTGGTTAATGAGAACACTTCGTCTACCGACATTCCCATTCTAAATGCGTCACCTATGTACCAAATACGCTCAGCGCCTGGTTGACGTAATTCAAATACGATTTTATTTTTTGCTTCTGAATCGTCTAAATCAACAATGGGGTCAAGACCTGAGGCGCCCACTTCCAAACCGCGAAGTGCTTTTTGAAGAGATTCTTGTTGATTACGTCCAATGGCCATCACTTCACCTACAGATTTCATCTGTGTGGTCAGTCGGTCATTAGCACCAGCAAATTTTTCAAAGTTAAAACGAGGTATCTTAGTGACAACATAATCAATAGAAGGCTCAAACGATGCAGGTGTTAAACCACCTGTGATGTCGTTGGCTAGCTCATCTAGTGTGTAACCGACCGCCAATTTAGCGGCAATTTTAGCAATTGGGAAACCCGTCGCTTTTGACGCAAGGGCTGATGAACGAGATACCCTAGGGTTCATCTCGATAATCACCATACGTCCCGTTTTCGGGTCAATACCAAACTGCACGTTTGATCCGCCCGTTTCTACACCAATTTCACGTAAAACAGCCATTGCTGCATTACGCATAATTTGAAATTCTTTGTCTGTTAAGGTTTGTGCTGGTGCAACAGTAATAGAGTCACCGGTATGCACGCCCATAGGATCGAAGTTTTCAATGGTACATACGATAATGCAGTTATCTGCTTTATCTCGTACTACTTCCATTTCGTATTCTTTCCAACCTATCAATGATTCATCAATTAACAATTCACTGGTTGGAGATAGGTCTAAACCTCGGCGACAGATTTCATCGAATTCTTCGATGTTATACGCAATTCCGCCACCGGTTCCACCCATTGTGAAAGAAGGACGAATTATACAAGGGAAACCAATACGGGTTAGCACGTCATGGGCTTGTTCCATTGAATGAGCAATTTCTGCACGTGGGCATTCTAAACCAATGGCTTTCATTGCTTTATCAAAACGCTCTCTGTCTTCCGCTTTATCAATTGCGTCAGCAGTCGCACCAATAAGCTCTACGCCATATTCTTTAAGAACGCCTTCACGCTCTAAGTCCAATGCGCAATTCAATGCTGTTTGACCACCCATTGTAGGTAGAACAACATCGGGTTTTTCTTTAGCAATAATGTGCTTAACCACTTCCCAGTGAATTGGCTCGATATACGTTGCATCGGCCATTTCAGGGTCGGTCATAATGGTTGCAGGGTTAGAGTTAACTAAAATAACTCTATACCCTTCTTCGCGCAGCGCTTTACACGCTTGCGCTCCAGAATAATCGAATTCGCAAGCCTGACCAATAACAATAGGGCCAGCACCTAGGATCAAAATACTTTTTATGTCGGTACGTTTTGGCATGAGTTCGTAATCCTACTGATTGTTTTGAGCAAGTTTCATCAGTTCGATGAAGTGATCGAACAAAGGCGCAGCGTCGTTAGGGCCAGGACTTGCTTCTGGATGCCCTTGAAAACTAAACGCGGGTTTATCTTTCAAATGTATTCCTTGCAAGCTTTTATCAAACAAAGACACATGGGTCACTTCAACATTGTCAGGTAACGATTCAGCGTCAACTGCAAAGCCGTGGTTTTGGCTTGTAATCATAACCACGTCTCGTTTTAAATCTTTAACTGGATGGTTGGCACCATGATGGCCGAATTTCATTTTTAATGTAGACGCGCCATTTGCTAAGGCTAATAACTGATGACCTAAACAAATACCAAAAATAGGAATAGAGGTTGTTAAAAGTGTCTTGATGGCTGCAATTGCGTAATCGCAAGGTTCCGGGTCACCCGGTCCATTAGATAAAAAGACACCATCTGGATTTAACTTAAGTACATCTTCTGCGGGAGTTTGCGCTGGCACTAATGTCACTTTACAGCCACGTTCCACTAACATTCTTAAAATGTTGTGTTTAGCACCAAAATCATAGGCAACAACGTGAAACTGAGCGTTTTCTAATGAACCGTAACCTTGAGTCAAAGACCAAGTACCACCGGTCCATTCTTTGGTAGATTGCGTAGACACGACTTTTGCTAAATCCATGCCTTTTAAACCAGGGAATGCCTTAGCTTTTGCTAACGCTTCATCTTCACTTAACGCGTCACCAGCCACAATACAGCCGTTTTGTGCGCCTTTATCTCTCAGGATACGAGTTAAGCGTCGAGTATCAATATCGGCAATACCGACGACGTTCTGTTCAACCAAGTATTCAGATAAGGTTTGTTCCATTCTGAAGTTACTGGCAACAAGAGGCAAATCACGAATGACCAAACCTTTAGACCAAATTTTATCCGCCTCTACATCTTCACGGTTTGTTCCCGTATTCCCTATATGAGGATAGGTTAAGGTTACGATTTGTTCTGCATAGGATGGGTCGGTAAGAATTTCTTGATAGCCTGTCATAGAAGTATTAAAAACTACTTCTCCAACAGCATAACCTGATGCTCCGATAGCGGTTCCTTTAAAAATAGAACCATCTTCTAACACCAAAAGGGCGTGATTAGCCAAGTCAACCTCCAATTTAAAGCTAACTAAAGGTTTTTATGCTTGGGATACATAAAAACCTAACTAAAATAAAGATGTACATAAAATACTCTCTTTATTTTTCTCTCTTTGCAGCTAATAAATACGTGCCTTGAGGTCAAAATAGACACTTCAAAATACGAAATTCTGGCAAATTCCGCTGATAATATAGCAAAACCTTATAAGGGTCAATAACGCTATTGTTTTTTATGAAAATAAAGGTTTCACATCATTTTTAACGTGAAACCTCTAATTTAGTCACTTTTTAGTAAAGATCCCACAAGGTCCGACATACCATAATACCCAGAATCTTGTGACCCTAACCAAATCGCTGCATTCACTGCACCTGTGGCAAACGTCATTCTGGTAGATGCTTTGTGCGTCACTTCTAAACGTTCTCCGTCACAGGCAAAAAGTGCGGTATGTTCACCAACAATATCGCCTCCACGTACAACAGCAAAACCAATGTCTTCTTTTTTCCTAGACTCGTGGGTGGTTTGGTGTCCGTAAATCGCACATTCGTCTAGGTTTCTGTCCGTTGCCTGAGCAATAGCTTCCCCAATGGCAATTGCAGTGCCCGATGGAGAGTCAAGTTTGTGCCTGTGATGAGCTTCTATAATATCGATATCAGCCATATCTCCCATAGCTTTTGCAGCTTGCTGCACCAAAGACAACATCACATTTACCCCTAGACTGTAATTTGCCGCCCAAAAAACAGGAATAGATTCAGCGGCTTTGGTCATAAGATCAAACTGGTTTTTACTGAGCCCTGTTGTACCAATCACGATGGCTTTTTTATTCTCTACACACCATGCAAGGTTATCTTCTAGCGCTTCAGGTAAGGTAAAGTCGATAAGCACGTCAACGCCACTGGCATCTATGCTTTCCAGTGTTTCGCACACTACGCCAATTGTGCCGATTCGCGCCACATCTCCAGCATCAAGACCTAAAGCTTGTGATGATTGTCTTACTGCAGCGGCCGTTAAACTGGCTTTATCAGAGGTTTGTGTCGCTTCAATAAGGTATTGGCCCATGCGGCCATTTGCCCCTAAAATTCCAAGGTTCATAGCATTCCAAATTTGTAATTACAGCGGGTCGTCACTATGCAATAAATAAGCTGAAAAGCAACCCAAATAGCACATTCTGTTAAGAATATAACCCGATAAGTTAAATAAAAAAGGCCGCTATACTGAGTATGCGGCCTTGGTATTTAGCGAGCGTTGATGTTAATTAGTTAAATCATCAAAGAACTTTTTCACGCCATCAAAAAAGCCCTGCTCTTTAGGTCTATGTTTAGCAACTTGTTTCGCGTCACCTCCCATAGACTCATTAAACTCTTGCAGTAGTGCTTTTTGTTTAGAAGACAAGTTCACCGGTGTTTCGATAACCACCTTACACATTAAGTCTCCTACACTGCCACTACGTACCGATTTAACGCCCTTGCCTCGTAATCGGAACATTCTTCCCGTTTGAGTTTCCGGACTCACTTTTAATTTTACTTTACCGTCGAGGGTTGGAACGTTGAGTTCTCCGCCAAGCGCCGCAGTTGTAAAACTAAGAGGGACTTCACAATATAAATTGTTACCGTCACGGGTAAATATTTTGTGATCGCGAATATGTACTTGTACATATAAATCACCTGCTGGCGCACCGCTTTCTCCGGCTTCACCTTCTCCCGTCAAACGAATTCTGTCACCGGTGTCAACGCCCGCTGGTACTTTGACCGATAGCGTTTTGGTCTTTTCAACGCGACCTTGACCACGACACTCGTTACAAGGGTCACTAATGATCTTACCTTTACCAGAACAGGTTGGGCAGGTTTGTTGAACCGCGAAGAAGCCTTGGCGCATTTGTACCTGACCATTACCGTGACAGGTTGGGCACGTAGTGGGCTTAGAGCCTTTCTTGGCACCAGAGCCATGACAAGGGTCGCATTCAACCAACGTCGGTACGCGGATTTCAACTTCTTTACCCCGTACAGCTTCTTCTAAACTCATTTCTAAGTTATAACGAAGGTCTGACCCTTGACGAGCACGAGACTGACGTCCGCCTCTTCCACCGCCGCCAAAAATATCGCCGAATACATCACCAAAAATGTCGCCGAAATCGCCAGCGCCTGCACCGCCACCACCGCGGTTAGGATCCACACCTGCATGACCATATTGGTCATAGGCAGCACGCTTTTGAGAGTCAGTTAACATCTCGTGAGCTTCTTGGATTTCTTTGAATTTTTCTTCTTTAGCCTTATCGCCTTGTGTGCGATCAGGGTGATATTTCATCGCAAGCTTTTTATAGGCTTTTTTGATTTCGCGCTCACTCGCACTTCTATCAACCCCTAAGACTTCGTAATAGTCTCTTTTTGCCATTCTATGTTCCTAACTTTTACTTTCGAAGGTTGTTTAACCTACGCCCTTGAGAGGATACTCAGAAGCACAAAAGGCGCACTTATTTACAAGTGCGCCTTCGCGTTCAGACTAACTTACTTTTTATCGTCGTCTTTTACTTCTTCAAACTCAGCGTCAACAACATCGTCATCAGCATTTGCAGATTGCTCTTGTGCACCTGCCCCGGCTGCGTCTGCTGCGCCACTTGCTTGAGCCGCTTGTGCAGCTTCCATCAGTTTTCCTGAAGCTTCGATTAGTGCTTGAGTTTTCGCATCAATGGCGTCTTTATCGTCGCCTTTGGTTGCTTCTTCAAGGTCAGTCAACGCAGCTTCAATAGCTTGCTTGTCTTCTTCTGACAAGGCAGCACCAGCTTCTTCAAGCTGAGTACGGGTACCGTGGATCATGCCATCAGCCTGATTTTTCGCTTGAACCAAATCTTCAAACTTCTTATCCGCTTCTTTATTGGCTTCAGCATCCGCTACCATTTTTTCAACTTCTTCATCACTCAAACCTGAAGAGGCTTGAATGGTGATCTTCTGCTCTTTACCTGTATCTTTGTCTTTCGCAGATACGTGTAAAATACCATCAGCGTCAATGTCAAAAGTCACTTCAATTTGCGGTACTCCGCGAGATGCAGGACGAATACCTTCTAGGTTGAATTGACCTAAAGATTTGTTTCCGTGAGCTTGTTTACGCTCACCTTGAAGTACATGAACCGTTACTGCAGATTGGTTATCTTCTGCCGTAGAGAAGGTTTGCGACTTCTTAGTTGGGATTGTTGTATTTTTCTCGATTAGCGCAGTCATTACGCCACCCATTGTCTCAATACCCAAAGACAAAGGAGAAACGTCTAGAAGAAGTACATCTTTCACTTCACCAGACAATACACCACCTTGAATTGCCGCGCCTACTGCAACAGCTTCATCAGGGTTAACATCTTTACGAGGCTCTTTTCCAAAGAACTCAGTCACGTATGTTTGCACTAACGGCATACGTGTTTGACCACCCACTAGGATGATATCATTGATATCACCTACAGAAAGGTCAGCGTCAGCAAGTGCTTTTTTCACTGGCTCTAGAGACTCTTTCACCATGTCTTCTACTAGAGATTCTAGTTTTGCACGGGTAACTTTAATCGCTAAATGCTTAGGACCTGACGCATCAGCAGTGATGTAAGGAAGGTTAACTTCCGTTTGCTGTGCTGAAGACAATTCAATTTTCGCTTTTTCACCAGCTTCTTTCAAACGCTGCATAGCAAGTGGATCTTGACGTAAATCTACGCCTTGATCTTTTTTGAACTCATCAACGAGGTAGTTGATCATGCGGTTATCGAAATCTTCACCACCTAAGTGCGTGTCACCGTTTGTCGCAAGTACTTCAAATGTATGTTCACCGTCAACCACATCAATTTCAATAATTGAGATATCGAAAGTACCACCACCTAAATCGTATACCGCAACAACGTTGTCGCCTTGTTTTTTGTCCATGCCATAAGCAAGGGCAGCGGCTGTTGGCTCGTTAATAATACGCTTAACTTCTAGTCCAGCAATACGACCAGCATCTTTTGTTGCTTGGCGCTGAGAGTCGTTAAAGTAAGCAGGAACAGTAATAACTGCACCAGTAACCGCTTCACCTAAATAGTCTTCAGCGGTTTTCTTCATTTTTTTCAATACTTCAGCAGAAATCTGTGGAGGCGCCATTTTTTCGCCTTTCACATCTACCCAAGCGTCGCCATTGTCTGCTTTCGCAATATTAAATGGCATAATATCGATGTCGCGTTGAACTTCTTTGTCTTCAAAGCGTCTACCAATAAGACGTTTGATTGCGAACAACGTATTGTCAGGGTTAGTCACCGCTTGACGTTTTGCAGGCTGGCCTACCAATGTTTCACCATCTGCACTGTATGCGATGATTGAAGGGGTTGTGCGATCACCCTCTGCGTTTTCAATTACTTTTGCTTTTTCGCCGTCAAGTACAGCAACACATGAATTTGTTGTACCTAAGTCGATACCAATGATTTTACCCATGTCAAAATCTCCAACTTATAATGCTTTGATGCAATTTTAGTGGGGATATTCATGATATTTTTCAATATCCCCAGTTAACTTTTATTTGTGAATTTTTATTATGCTTCTGTATCTACACCGCCAGAAGGCGCTCTAGAAACCATGACCATTGCTGGACGCAATAAACGACCATTCAACGAATACCCTTTTTGCATAACAGCCATAACAGTATTTGGTTCAAATTCACTGCTTTCTTGCATCGACATTGCTTGATGCTTTTCAGGATTAAAGGCTTCACCCATAGGGTCAACCAATTCAAATCCAAATTTTTCTACCGTATCAATAAAGCTTTTATGCGTCATTTGTACGCCTTCAAGCAAAGGTTTAACGGCTTCATTTTCACTGTCAGCAGCACTGATTGCACGCTCCAAATTATCAATAACAGGAAGTAGCTCACCAGAAAAACGCTCTAATGCAAATTTACGTGCTTTTTCAACATCAGCTTCTGCACGACGTCTAGCATTTTCAACTTCTGCTTTAGCGCGTAAAACAGAATCTCTGTTTTCACTAATTTGTGCTTTTGCGGCTTCTAATTCCGCATTTAAAGCCGCAATTTCAGCGATGGCGTCAATCTCTTCCGACACAACTTCTGCATCAGCTTCTGTTGATTCTTCAATTTCTACAGGTTCTACTGCTTCCAGGTTTTCATTTTCCTGTTGCACGTCGCGTGTATCGCTCATGCAGTCCTCCAAATAAACGTAAATCTATTCTCTTTTATATTCTGCTTGATAAAGTGGGGATAAAAATACGGGCTTCAAGGGGGAAATTGCATAATTTTCTACGAATCTATTTATTACTTAGCGGAATGCTTTCTCTTGGGTTCAAAACTCGTCTATGCTAGGGTTCAAGAAAACACCCTATTTAGAATGAATTCATGCGCTATCCCACCGTTGGCCTAATCGGTAAATCCGATCACCAAGGCACTCTTACCAGTATTCAAACCCTTGTTGATTACTTATTAAAGCAAGGTACAAAAATATTGATTGCCAATGGCATCGCCCCTGAAATAACCCAAGGTGTGGAACGTTGCACTTTAGAAGAAATCGGTAAACAGGCTCAACTAGCCATTGTCGTCGGTGGTGACGGTAATATGTTAGGCGCTGCACGTACACTCGCTAAATACGATATTCACGTGGTTGGTGTAAACAGAGGCAAGCTTGGATTTTTAACCGACATTAGCCCCGACGAAATCGAAAAACAAATCGATACCTTGTTTCTTGGCAAAAGACACGTCGAAGACCGTTTTTTATTACAAGTTGAAATTAAAAGAAACCATTCTACTGTGCACAAAAGCACTGCGCTTAACGAAGTGGTATTACACCACGGCCAAGTAGCTCACATGATGGAATTCGAAATCTACCTAGACGGTACTTTCGTTTCAAGTCAAAGAGCAGACGGTATGATAGTCGCAACGCCAACGGGCTCAACCGCTTATTCGTTATCTGGTGGAGGCCCAATCATAGTTCCCTCGCTTAATGCATTGACCCTAGTTCCAATGTTTCCCCACACGCTATCCAGCCGACCTATTGTAATTAACGCCGATTCAAAATTAAGAATGTGCGTGTCAGCAGACAACAGTGAAAGTTTACAAGTCAGTTGTGACAGCCATATCGAGCTATCCATCCAACCTGGCGACGAAGTCTTCATTGAAAAATGCGAAGATACACTAAGGTTGATACACCCTGATTCTTATGATTATTTCACCGTATTAAGAAAAAAACTAAACTGGGGAAAATAGGCGTCGATTAAAAAAACTACTTTACAATATTCATACACTGTATATATTTACACTACCACTGTATAAACATATAGTATATTTATGCTTATTCATTTATCAATTAAGAACTTTGCTGTAGTAAAACAACTCGAATTAAACCTAGAACAAGGTTTAACCGCGATTACGGGTGAAACCGGCGCAGGTAAATCCATTGCCATAGACGCCTTGGGTTTATGTATTGGTGATAGAGCCGATGCGAGTTCTGTTCGCGTTGGTGCTGAAAAAGCAGAAATTGTCGCTCATCATTCACTGGTCAATTGCGTCAATGCCAAAATCTGGCTTGAAGATAATGCCATGTTAAGTGAAGACGAACCCGATACCTGTTTTATACGCAGAGTAATTTCAAAAGAAGGTCGTTCAAAAGCATTCATTAATGGCTCTGCTGCGTCACTTGCGCAATTAAAAGAGCTAGGCATTCACCTACTTTCTATTCATGGTCAGAATACCCATCTAGCCTTATTAAAAGAAGATGTTCAACGAACCACCTTAGACAACTTTGCCAATCATCCTAAATTAATGACTTCCGTCGCTAATTTTTACTCAGAGTGGAAGTCAAAACAGCAACAGCTGCAAAAATTAGAAGATGAGAAACTTCGCAGAGCAGACCGCCAACAATTGCTTTCTTACCAAGTAAAAGAGCTCGACGAATTTGCCATTGAAGACGGTGAATTTGAAAAGCTGGAAGCGGAACATAAACGGCTTTCTTATCATCAACATTTAGTTGAACAGTCAGAACAAAGTTTGCATTTGCTGTACGATGCAGATCAACATGCCGCGCTTTCTGTAGTGCAACAACAAATAGATAGCCTTTCAGATTTAATTGAGCACGATGGCCAATTAACATCAACGGTCTCTCTATTGCAAGAATCCGCTGCTCAGCTGGAAGAAGCCATTCATGAATTGCGTCACTACACCGACTCCCTTGATGCAGACCCACAGCGTTTTGCAGAAATTGAATCTCGCTTTTCCTTAGCCGTCAGTTTGGCTAGGAAACATCAAATTCAACCTGAAGCGCTATATAGCTACCACCAAACACTCAGTAATGAGCTCGCTACACTCAGTGCTGATGAAGAAACTTTAACTACCTTAAAAGCAGAAGTGGCTTTGGCTAAAACAGATTATTTAAAACAAGCGAAAAAACTCAGTACCAGCAGACAAAAAGCCGCAAAAGCCTTCTCTGCGTCTTTGCTTGATTATGTCGCACAAATGAATATGCCTCATGCTCAGATAACATTAAAAGTGAGTTTCGATGAGAACGCAAAAGCATCGGCACTAGGGCTAGATAAAGTCTCAATATTAATTTCAGTTAATCCAGGGCAACCTCAGGGCCCTCTTGACAAAGTGTTGTCTGGTGGAGAGTTATCAAGAGTCGGATTAGCCGTTCAAGTTATCAGTTTATCTGAAGATGCAGCCCCAACACTTATTTTTGATGAAGTGGACACAGGTATCAGCGGTCCTACCGCCTCTATCGTAGGACAACTGTTAAAACGTTTAGGTCAAGATCAACAAGTATTGTGCGTGACTCACCTTCCGCAAGTTGCTGCGCAAGCTCATAACCAACTTTTTGTATCTAAATTAACCAATGGTACTCAAACAGAAACAAACGTATTACCGTTAACGCCCCAAGACAGAATTCATGAACTGGCAAGGCTACTAGCAGGCGATACGGTAACTGAAAGCGCTATAGAAAATGCAAAAGAGCTGTTAAAACAAGCCGAACAAGTAAATTAATGCATAACGAACTAAACCTTTATTGATTGGTCGTACATGAACAGGTAGCATGCGTACCTAACAGTGAGTCAGTTTACAAAATTAAGTGTTTAGGAAAGTTACATGAGATATGCGGTAGTTCTTGTTAGTTTGTTAATGTTGTCAGGATGTACCGATTGGATTTTTAGGATCGATATTCCCCAAGGAAACTTTCTCGATCAAAACTCAATTGAAGATTTACGCATCGGTATGACAAAAGAACAAGTTGTATTCGTATTAGGTTTACCTGTTGTACAAGACAGCTTTGATACTGATACTTGGTATTATGTGTACGATCTAAAACGTGGAATGAAAAAGCGCGGTAAAGATGTTCGCCAAGATATGTTTATTTATTTTGAAGATGAAAAAATTGCTCGCGTTGAGAGTGACTTAGAATTACCAGAATCGTTTTACGAACCTATCGAATAGCGGTCTTGTGTATTGATACATGGCTTGATCACATACTAACCAAGCCATGTACATTTAAAGAGTTAAATGACTACTGTCTTTTAGGCTTACTTTTCGCTTGACGATTCACTTTGTGTTTTTTCACTGAACGTCGCATACGGCTCAGTTGAACATGATCTAGTTTACCTTTACGCGTATCTGCCATAGATTCAGTTTCGTTATCTAGCCCAACCGACGCTCTTAGTTTATTCAGTGGCTCTAACTCTAGTTCTAACCAACCGCCCTGAGGAAGTCGTTTTTCTAGCGATAATGGCCCATAACGCAAACGAATAAGTCGACTGACTTGCACGCCTTGGCTTTCCCATAAACGTCTTACTTCGCGGTTCCTACCTTCTGATAAGGTAACATCGAACCATTGATTTAAGCTTTCTTCTTCTGATTTGCGGGCTCTTAAACTGGTAAATTTAGCTTCGCCATCTTCCAGTTTTACTCCTTTCAATACGGCTTTTTGCATATCTCGGGTGACTTCGCCAAACACTCGAACCGCGTATTCACGCTCTATTTCATGCTTTGGATGCATTAAACGATTTGCTAATTCACCGTCATTGGTAAACAGCAGTAAACCACTGGTGTTTAAATCGAGGCGGCCTACCGCAATCCAACGCCCACCAGTTAAACGAGGAAGACGGTCAAATACAGTTGGTCTGCCCTCTTCGTCTTTACGAGAACACAACTCACCTTCAGGCTTGTTGTACATCAATACTCGACATACGGTTTGGGTTTGCTGACGGTTGACGATATGACCATCTACACGAACCTGATCGCTTTCGTTAATCCGGTCGCCTAGGGTAGCAACTTTTCCATTTACAGAAATACGGCCATCACTGATCCAACGTTCCATTTCACGTCTAGAGCCATACCCCATATTTGCGAGTACTTTTTGTAATTTATCGGTATTTATTGGTGTACGAGACTTCATTTATCATTACCTGTCTGATCAAATAGTCCGCTGCTGGGTAACTCAGACAGAGAAGTCAGCGAAAAATAATCTAAAAATTCATTGGTCGTAGCGTAAAGTGCTGGTTTACCCGCAATCTCTTTGTATCCCGCTACCTGTATCCACGCTCTTTCTATTAGCGTTTTTATAATGCTACTGCTAACCGCAACCCCTCGAATATCTTCAATTTCACCTCGGGTGATGGGCTGTTTGTAAGCAATAAGTGCAAGTGTTTCCAGTAATGCCTTTGAATAACGGGGCGGCGGTTCTTGCCACATTCGTCCTAACAAAGGCCCTAAACTCTCATTTGATTGAAAGCGCCAACCTGAGGCCACTTTAATTAGGTTAATGCCTCTGCCTTCATAATCTTTCGTTAACGCCTCTATCACTGTCAGTATCTCGTCTTTCGATACTGAAAAGTCGCTCAACACTGTGGTTTTCAATTTACCAACAGTCATGATTGATTCGCTGACAAATAACGCAGCTTCTACAATGGGTTTAAGCTCTGTTGGTTCTATTTTACTTGTTTTATTCTTCATGAGACAGAGCTATATGCATTTGAGTTTTTGGTCCACCTTGTACCAACACGATAAGATGCTCTTTCAATAGCTCTAAGGTCGCCAGAAATGAAACCACGCACCCTGCTTTTCCTTCTTCCACTAAAAAAAGCGAAGAAAAACGCAGAAACTCTCCTTTAGGTAACTGTTTCAGTTTAGCTAAAATGGCACTCATGCGCTCTCTTGTACTTAATTTTTCTG
Source organism: Alteromonas sp. 5E99-2 (assembly GCF_017368475.1). Taxonomy (GTDB): domain Bacteria; phylum Pseudomonadota; class Gammaproteobacteria; order Enterobacterales; family Alteromonadaceae; genus Alteromonas_F. The sequence continues at coordinate 59,009 of NZ_JAFNJE010000005.1, read as the reverse complement.
CCGTAATTTGATGGTGCTCATAGGCTCCAGCTCGTTTCATTGCCGAGCTAAACGCGACAATAAGCTCTTTTAAAGCCACATCAGGCTGTTGATTTTCGGCTACAGGCATCTTAGCGACCTTTACGTTGGTACCAAAAATATCTCGTTCTAACCTAGGTTGATTATCAAGTTCTGATGCTGCAGCTTGTACTTTTTCATACTCTTGTAATCGACGAATAAGCTCAGCTCTTGGGTCTTCTTCTTCGTTAATATCATTGTCTCTTTTGGGCAAAAGTAAGCGAGATTTAATCTCTGCTAGGATCGCAGCCATCAAAAGGTATTCACCTGCAAGCTCAAGTTTCAGCGTTTTCATTACTTCAACATAATCCATATATTGTCGTGTAATGTCAGCCACTGGCATTGTCATAATATCCATTTTTTCTTTGCGGATAAGATACAAAAGTAAATCCAACGGCCCTTCAAAAGACTCTAAGATAACCTCAAGTGCATCAGGAGGAATATATAAATCGTGAGGTTGCTCAACGATAGCTTCACCATTAACAAATGCCAAAGGTAGAGGCTGCTGAACAGGTAAATGCTCCATAGGCTTACTACCAGTTCGACTTATTCAAATGGCGCTGGGTCGCCACTTCCATAACGAATAATGTTTGTGTCACCGTCACTCATATCAATGACAGTGGTTGGCTGTTCGCCCAAGTAGCCACCATGAATAATAGCCCCTATTTGATTGCCGATTTTTTCACTGATTGCATCTGGGTCCGTTTCAGCGCCATCTTCTCCTGGTAAAATTAAGGTCGTAGAAAGTAAAGGCGCATCGAGCTCATCTAAGAGTTGCAAGGCAATCATGTTATCTGGAACTCGAATACCTATGGTTTTTCGTTTCGCATTTTGTACGCGACGGGGGACTTCTTTAGTTGCTTTTAATATAAAGGTATAAGGCCCTGGTGTATTATTTTTTATTTGCCTAAACGCCGTATTATCGACTTTTGAATACACTGACAATTCACTCATGTCTCTGCACATTAGGGTAAAATTGTGATACTGATCTAACGACCTAATGCGAATGATTTTTTCAAGTGCGGTTTTATCTGACATCTGACAGCCGATGGCATACCCAGAATCCGTTGGATAAACAATAATTTCACCTTCGCGAATAAGCTCACAGGCTTGTTTTAACAAACGACGTTGCGGGTTATCTGGGTGGATGTAAAAAAATTGACTCAAAACACACTCTCAATAAAGACGATTACGGCCGCAAGTATGACACAAGACGTTACAAGGTAGAAGTCAACGGCCAGTTTTGCCATATGGGCGAAACATTGGGTAATACTCGTGTAAATCGACCTAATTCGGTCCACCGTCCTGGAGCATGAAAATCAGACCCCACAGAGCCTTTCAAACCGGCTTCAGCAACAATTTCATGAATAAGTAACTGCTTTTGCCCTGTAACACCTGGACCTGCAACTTCCACAGCATCTCCTTGTACATCAGCAAAATGAGAAACTAAACGGCGTATCCATTTGGTACTTAAATCGTACTTTAGCGGATGAGCTAATACGGCTTCACCACCTGCGCTTTGAATAGCATTGACCGCCATTTCAATGCTTGGCCACTGAGCTTTAACATCGCCGGCTTTGCCTTTCCCTAAAAAGCGCTTAAACGCTTCGGCCATCGAGCCTAAGCCATGAAACTGCACCAAAGCACGGCCGAAGTGAGCCCGTGTAATTTCGCCGTCTTTTGCTGCGGCCTGAGCTTGCTCATACACTCCATGGAAACCGGTTCTCTCTAGCTTTTCACCAATGCGCAAAGCTCGCTCTTCACGTATCCGTTTTTGTTCACTGACGAAATGATTGAATTCAGCATTATTGGTATCAACGTTCAAACCAACAATGTGAATACCAAAGCCTTGCCATAGCGTAGACACCTCGATTCCGGCAATAACAGTAAGCTTCAAATCATGCTCTGCAATCGCTGCTCTAGCTTCGTCAATACCGCCTAAGGTGTCGTGATCCGTTAATGCTAATACGTCTACTTGCATATTAGCCGCTCTCAACATTAACTCTGTTGGCGTTAACTGACCATCTGATGCAGTTGTGTGCGAATGTAAGTCTATTTTCAAATTTACCTTGACACTGAGGCCATTATGTTTTCTCCTATGGGGTATTGTAACAGGTAATGATTTACAACACGCACAGGTTTTTTAATGAAAACAATTTCTAGAAAAGTAGCTAATTGGTGGTGGCTGTCCTAACTCGACGGGCCGGCGTGTGTGTGCGCAAAATATATGAAAGCCCGTTTTTTTAACGGGCTTTTTTTTTATTCTTAACTTTATAAATTATGAGGTATGCCGTGGCTTTGGCAACACTCGGAACACAAACAGGACAAGTTGAAACCATTGTCCATTCGGTGCCCTATAACAATGATCCGCTGAGTATTATGGAGCAAATTTGCGACCCTAATACACCGGCTTTGCTACTAGAATCCGCTGAAATTGACAGTAAAGACAACCTCAAAAGTCTACTGATGACCAGTGCCGCAGTAAAAATAGAATGCTGGGCTGATAAGGTTGAAATTAGCGCACTTACCAATAACGGGAAGTCTGTTTTACCCGTGATCTCTTGTGCACTTGAAGGCCAATGTCAGATTGAATCAAGCCTCGATGAAACGAACTTCAGTTTGCGCATTTGCATTCCCTCTCGACCTGATAGCCTCGATGAAGATGCTCGTTTAAAAGCCCTTAGTGTGTTTGATGTTCTACGGGTTATTTCGTCAACATTAGAGCCCATTCGCGACATAGACAATGCTGTTTTCTTAGGTGGCGTATTTGGTTACGATGTATTTGCCACTTATGAGACTTTGCCCGAAGTTCCAACCAAAGAAAACACCTGTCCTGACTATTTGTTTTATTTGGCTGAAACCCTGATTACTTTTGATCATCAAAAACGTATTGCAGATATTGCCGGTAGTGTGTTCAGTGGCGAAGACGTCGCACAGAATTACTTTGCAGTGTCTCAACACATAGATACGCTGAAAACAAAACTAGCATCACTGCCAGAAAATTATACGAAAGAGCTAAATCAAAGTTCGAATACAGATTTACCTCTAGTAACCGATAAAAGCGATGAACAATACAAAAATGATGTACTAAAATTAAAAGAAAATATTCTCGCGGGCGATATTTTCCAAGTTGTTCCCTCTCGGACCTTTTCGCTACCTTGTGAAGCACCATTAGAGGCTTACCGCTGTTTAAAACAGCAAAACCCCAGCCCTTACATGTTTTACCTACAAACACCCGACTTTTCCCTGTTTGGCGCATCCCCTGAGTCAGCGTTAAAATACACTGCGAGCACAAATGATGTAGAAGTCTACCCAATCGCAGGTACTCGCCCCCGAGGGAAACACGCAGATGGCAGTCCGAATCCTGATTTAGACAGCAGACTTGAATTGTCTTTACGAGAAGATAATAAAGAAAAAGCAGAACATATCATGCTGGTCGATTTGGCCCGTAACGATGTTGCAAAAGTGAGTCGTCCTGGAACTCGTCATGTAAAAGAATTATTGAACGTAGATAGATATTCTCACGTAATGCATTTAGTGTCGAGAGTTGTTGGTAAACTTCGCAGCGATTTAGACGCGTTACATGCCTATCAAGCTTGTATGAATATGGGAACCTTAGTGGGTGCACCCAAAGTCAGTGCAGCCGCACTTATTCGACAAGTAGAACAAAAACGCAGAGGCAGCTACGGCGGTGCTGTAGGCTATTTAAACGGCAACGGTGATATGGACACTTGTATTGTAATACGAGCTGCATTTGTGAGAAACGGTATCGCTCATGTTCAAGCCGGTGCTGGCGTAGTTCACGACTCCATTCCGCAAGCCGAAGCCGATGAGACGAGAGCAAAAGCACAGGCCGTGATCACCGCGGTAAAAACGGCGTCTGGAGCGAAATAGTTATGACTAAATTAGCAGTTGTTTTATTAGATAACGTCGACTCATTCACTTATAATTTAGTGGATGAATTAGAAAGAGTCAGCGACTTTGTTAGTGTGTTTCGAAACACATTAAATGTACAAACCGTACTCGATGCCATTGCAGAAAAACAAAAAAACCATCAGGTTGTGGTTGTCCTATCGCCCGGCCCAGGAGAACCTCAAAATGCAGGTTGCATGCCCGAACTTTTAACCCAAATTGCGGGCTCAATTCCAGTGTTAGGTATCTGCTTGGGTCATCAAGCCATTGTTGAACATTACGGCGGTTCCGTAGGAAGAGCGCCCGTTGTGATGCACGGTAAAGCGTCATTGCTTCCCCACAATGAAAGCGGTGTGTTTTCTGAATTGCCTAACCCGTTACCCATCGCAAGGTATCACTCGTTAGTTGCACAAAAACTCCCTGATTCTTTACAGAAATTAGCGAGTATCGGCGACCAAGTGATGGCAATTTGGCACCCACAAGATAAAATGATGGGCTTTCAATTTCATCCAGAATCCATATTAACCACAGCGGGCAGCCAACTCTTGGCCAACACGCTGAATTATTTAACCCTAGGGGATGCTTAGAACCATGAATCCGAGTATGGACATGCCAACCGCTCTGAATTTAGTGCTTGAAGGTAAAAGCCTGTCTCAAGCAGACGCATTTTCGGTATTTAATGAAGTGCTTCATGGAAAAATTGATTCAATTCCATTAACGGCTTTGTTGGTTGCTTTAAAATTAAAAACAGAATCACCTGATGAAATCGCCGGTGCTGCGCGAGCAATGATTGCAAATGCATTGCCTTTCCCCACCCCAAGCTACCCTTTCGTGGACGTAGTAGGAACAGGCGGCGATGGCCACAACACCATTAACATTTCTAGTGCAGCAGCAATATTGGCAGCAGCCTGTGGCGTAAAAGTTGCCAAACACGGAAACAAAAGTGTATCGAGTAAGTCCGGCTCTGCCGATTTATTTGCGGCCTGTGGCGTAAACTTAACCATGTCTCCTGAAATCGCACGTAAGTGTTTAGATAACACTGGGCTTTGCTTTCTTTTTGCCCCTGTTTACCATTCAGGTATGAAACATGTCATGCCTGTTCGCACCCAACTAAAGACCCGTACTGTATTTAATATATTAGGGCCATTGGTTAATCCAGCGAACCCTTCTCACAGTTTACTGGGCGTATATTCTCCCCACTTACTCGATGTCTATGCGGAAACATTAATGTTAATGGGCCAACATAAAGCCATGATAGTTCACGGTGACGGCTTAGATGAACTTGCTCTGCACGGCGAAAGTACTATTGTAGAGCTCGATCACGGAGACAAGCGTGTACTCACAGTAACATCAAAGGATTTTGGACTACCTTCCTACCCTATAAGCGATATTGAAGGCGGAGAGCCAGAAGTAAACAAAATGCTGATAATGGATGCGTTAAACGGTGAAGGTAAAGAGGCCCATAAAGCTGCTATTGCGATGAACTGCTCTGCGTTGTTGGTGTTATCAGGGCTTGCTAAATCCTTCTCTCAAGGAACGGAATTAGCGATGAACGTAATGAAGCAAGGTAAAGCAATTGATTTACTCGCCCGCACAGCTGAATTGAGTAATGGAGGCAAATGCTAATGGCCAATGTTTTAGAAACCATTGTTGCAGATAAACGTGTTGAAGTCGCCCAAAGAGAATTGGACTTTCCCCTTACTCATTTTATTGACGATTTGACACCATCAACACGCTCTCTTTTTGATTCATTAAATAAGTCAAAGGTTGGATTTATTTTCGAATGTAAAAAAGCATCACCATCAAAAGGATTAATAAGAGAGCATTTTGATTTAGATGAAATTTTGTCTGCCTACTTGCCTTATGCCGCGGGTATTTCAGTATTAACCGATGAAAAATACTTTCAAGGTAAATACGAGTATTTAAACTATGTAACCCAAAGAGCAACGGTACCGGTTCTCAATAAAGATTTCTTTATATCCCCTTACCAAGTCTACCTTGCTCGTTACTACCAAGCTGATGCGATTTTGCTAATGTTGTCAGTACTCAGTGATGATGAATATCGAGACTTGGCAGCGATTGCCGAACAGTTGCAATTAGATGTATTAACAGAAGTCAGCAACGAAGAAGAAATGACCCGTGCTATTGCGCTTGAAGCAAAAATAATGGGAATCAACAATCGCAACCTTCGCGACTTATCTACAGACCTTGCGACAACCGAACGTCTAGTCCCTATGCTTGCAGACGCACAACACGATTTTGTGGTTATATCTGAATCGGGTATTTACACCCATGATGACGTAAAGCGTTTATCACCTATCAGCCACGGCTTTTTAGTCGGCAGTGCCCTAATGGCACAAAAGAATCTACCTAACGCAGTAAAAAGCATAGTGTTTGGTAAAAACAAAGTCTGTGGGATCACCCAAGCGAAAGACGCCATTTCTGCGTTACAAGCGGGCGCGACCTACTTAGGCTTTATTTTTGTCCCTTCGTCTCCCAGAGCTGTAACTCTTGCACAGGCTAAGCAAATAGTTCAAGACGTGCCTGACGAAGCTGTATTTGAACATTATGTTGCCGTGTTTAGAAATAACAGCCTTGATGAAATTACAGCGGTTATTGACGCTTTGCCGATTAAAGCAATTCAACTTCACGGTAGCGAAAACGCCTCGTTTCGCGCTGAATTGAAAGCGAAGTTATCGCCTGAACAGCAATTATGGCAGGCCGTTCCTATGTCGGTATCACCCACCAGCGAACAACTTGAGTTAGCAAACGATACACTGAATGACCCTAACTGTGATCATGTATTGTTCGATTGTAAAGTGGGCGAACAAGAAGGTGGAACGGGACAAGCATTCGATTGGTCACACCTAGCCGATTTACCCGAACAGCAAAAATGGATATTAGCGGGGGGTATAGGTGAGCACAATATTGCGAACGCATGTCAGGTATCTCCCAACATTATTGACATTAATTCATGTGTAGAAAGCGCGCCCGGTATTAAAGATGCTGATGCTGTTTATCGCACATTACAACAAACTCGATGCTTATCAGTAAGCGCCACTCATTCAAAGAATTAAAGAGACAATCATGAATCAGCTTAACAGTCGTTTTGGACAGTACGGTGGAATGTATGTTCCTGAGCTGCTGATCCCTGCGTTAGATCAGCTTGAAAAAGAATTTTTGTTAGCCAGTGAAGATCCTAGCTTTCAAAAAGAATTTCATCAATTACTCACCGAGTATGCAGGACGTCCTACCGCCCTCACACTTACGCGAAATATTGTTAATAACCCAAAAGTAAAACTCTATTTAAAACGAGAAGACTTACTGCATGGTGGCGCACATAAAACTAACCAAGTGTTAGGCCAAGCATTACTGACTAAGCGTATGGGTAAAACGGAAGTTATTGCCGAAACAGGTGCTGGACAACACGGCGTTGCAACGGCTTTGGCTTGTGCTTTATTAGGCTTAAAAGCGCGAATTTATATGGGTGCAAAAGACGTTGAGCGTCAATCACCTAACGTATTTAGAATGCGTTTAATGGGCGCTGAAGTGATTCCCGTTACCGCAGGCTCTGGCACATTAAAAGATGCCGTTAACGAAGCCATGCGAGATTGGTCGGCAAATTACGATAAAGCACATTACTTGCTTGGTACTGCAGCAGGCCCACACCCTTTCCCAACTATGGTTAGAGACTTCCATAGAATGATTGGAGAGGAAACGAAGCGCCAAATAATAGAGCGTGAAGGTCGTCTACCTGATGCTGTGGTTGCGTGCGTAGGTGGAGGTTCAAATGCCATCGGCATGTTCGCAGATTTCATTGACGAAGAAAATGTCCGCTTGATTGGCGTAGAGCCAGCAGGTAAAGGTGTTCACACAAAAGAACACGGCGCAACAATTGTGACAGGAACCCAAGGTATCTTGCACGGAGCGTATACCTACATAATGCAGGACAAAGAAGGCCAGATAGAAGAAAGTTATTCTGTTTCTGCTGGTTTAGATTACCCTGCGGTAGGCCCGCAACATGCTCACCTTGCCGATATAGGTCGCGCTGAATATGTTGCTGCGACCGATGATGAAGCATTAAATGCCTTTCAGCTTCTAGCCAAAAAAGAAGGGATCATTCCTGCTTTAGAGTCGTCACATGCCTTAGCTCATGCACTGAATATGGCCGATGAAGCAGAAGAAGAAACCATCATAGTGGTCAACCTTTCTGGACGTGGAGACAAAGACTTGAATCACGTCATTAGCATTTTAGGAGAAAATTTCGATGCCAAATAACGCTAACCTTTACGATGCTATGTTCCAGAGTCTCGATGAAAAAAATCAAGGCGCATTTGTTCCTTTCGTCATGATCGGCGACCCTTGTATTAAAGAATCTGAACAGATTATTTTGCAATTAATCGAAAGTGGCGCTGATGCACTTGAGTTGGGCATTCCCTATTCCGACCCCATTGCCGATGGCCCCACAATACAAGCGGCCAGCATTCGTGCATTGAGCTCTGGTATTACCCCCTCAGATTGTCTAGCACTGCTTGCAAGAATTAACGAAAAACACCCTAATGTGCCTATTGGTTTGCTACTTTATAGCAACTTAGTGCTTGCTGCGGGTATAGAAAGTTTCTATGAAAAGGCGGCTAAGTGCGGTGTGAATTCAATTCTTATTGCCGACGTTCCGTTAAGAGAATCAGCAAGCTTTAAAGACATTGCTGATAAAACTGGCATAGATCAAATACTGATAGCCCCCCCCAATGCGACGCAAGAGACCTTACAACAAATAGGTGACCTATCGTCAGGGTACACGTACTTGTTAGGTAGAGCCGGTGTTACTGGTGCAGAAACTAAAGCCGATATTCCAGCAAAAACCCTTATAGATAATTTAACCGCGGTCAATGCTGCAAGGCCCTTACTTGGGTTTGGTATATCGACACCAGAGCAGGTTTCAGAAGCCATCGCAGCCGGCGCAGCAGGCGCGATCTCTGGCTCTGCGACGGTAAATATTATTGCTAAACACTTAGGCAACGCAGATAAAATGCTAGCAGAGCTTGGTGATTTCGTTGCAAGCATGAAAGCTGCAACTCAGCGCTAAAAGGAACAAAATCAATGACTATGCCCTACTTTGTAATTTACTCACAAGATATTGAAAATTCTCTTGAAAAAAGAATGAGCGCTCGACCCGCACATATTGATAGATTAAAAGCGTTAAACGAAGAAGGTCGCCTTTTAGTGGCAGGTCCATGCCCTTTAAGCGAAGTTCCTGACGACACACAAGCTGGCTTTTCAGGTTCCGTTGTTATAGCCGCATTCACCTCGTTAAAAGAGGCAAAACAATGGGCCGATGCCGACCCATATATTGAAGCAGGGGTTTACCAGCAAGTAGAAGTGAAACCCTACAAACCCGTGTTAGGCAGCGCCTTAGAAAATAGCTGAATATGAAAATCAGCGGTTAAAGACATTAAAGACGCCAGTAGTGCGTCTTTTTTTGTTTCTGATATTTGCCAATAAAAAGGGGTCATCATCAGCAAGGCTTCTCGAATTTCAGGAGAAGAAAGGTTCATAGGAAAGGTTAAACTTTTAGTTTCTAATAAAGTGAACCCCGAAGGTACAAGTGTATCAACAGTGTGTTTTTCAGGAGTGTCATACACTTTTTGTTTAAGTTCAAACAAGTGTTCTGGGCCGGGAGAGACTTTTATCCATAACCCTTGGTCATCTAAAATACGGTGAATTTCTTGTTCTGAACTTGGTGCAAACACTTGCACAACGGCATCTTGTGTTGCCGAACACAAAGGGACAGAATAAGTACTTGCAACGGCAAACTGACCTTGTTTTAACAACTTAGCTGCCTTTTGCACTGCAGGTTTAGAAATATCCACACCAGACACCTTAGGGGTTATTCCTTGATTAACTAGCCCAGAGAAAATGGCACTTAAGTATTGCCCTTCTCCACAACCTGCATCAAATAGCGATAGTGTATTTTCTTGTGACTCGGGCTTTGACTGGACACCAGCTTGAGTATGTTTTACTAAAGCAGCAACGATTTCATCCATAAGAGGCTGATAATATCCTTCAGACAAAAATCGCCTACGGGCTGTTATCATAGCCTTACTGTCACCGGGTTCCTTACTGTTTCTGTGTTGCGCCAATAATAAATTAACGTAACCTTCCTTAGCTTTATCGAAACTATGCTTGTTTTCGCAAGTCCAGGCTCCATCACAATAATTTAAAGCCAAAGAACAAGATGGGCAACGCCAAAAAAAAGATGAGATAGGCTGCATAAGAACACTTTTTGAAATCCAATCTACACATTATATCAATGGATTTGCATTCAGTAAGCATTCAGATGCAGAATATATACTGAAACTATGGTTATCGAAGAGTTTAATATGCGTTTTCATTTGTGGTTAAAGGTTTTGTGTATTGCAACTGGCTTAATTGCCAGCAGCGCAGTTTTACCCACTGCAGCACAAACCCCATCAAGCTCAGAAAGCAAAAAACAAATCAGCCAGTCACAAGCCGTTAAGGTTGCCAGAAGTCGAGTAGAAGGCCGTGTACTTAGAGTTGATAAGAGTTCAAACAGCTATAAAGTCAAAATGCTGTCTAAATCAGGCCGTGTTGTATTTGTAAATGTGAATCGAACAACCGGCAAAGTACAATAAAAAAGCAATAAAAAGCCGAATAAATCCAACTATTGAACGTCGAACTAAATTAAGAGAGAGCTGATAATTATGCGTTTACTTGTCGTTGAAGATGATAGTCGTCTTCTTACCCAACTCGATGTGATGCTACAGCAACAAGGGTACAGTGTCGATCTTGCCGATGACGGAGAAAAAGCCTTATTTTTAGCCAATGAGTATCCCTATGATGCGGCTATCGTCGATGTTGGCCTTCCCAAAATAGATGGTTTTGAATTAGTCAGGCAATGCCGTAAAAAAGATATTTCAATGCCCATACTTATGCTGACGGCAAGAGATCGCTGGCAAGAGAAAGTCGAAGGCTTAGATGCTGGAGCAGATGACTACCTCACCAAACCTTTCCAAAACGAAGAATTGCTGGCTCGTCTCAAGGCGTTAATCAGACGTGCGTCAGGTCAAGCGAATCCATTACTTAGTCACGGCCCTATTGCACTCAATACACTCAGTGAAGATGTTACAGTAAATGATGTATCCGTTTCACTTACTGCATATGAATATAAGGTTGTTGAGTATTTCTTACTGAATCCTGAAAAAGTGATTTCAAAAACTGAGTTAACGGAACATATCTACGACCAAGATTTCGATTTAGACAGCAACGTAATCGAAGTATTTATCGGTCGTTTACGAAAGAAGCTAGACCCCAATGGTGACGTTAAACCCATTGAAACACTTAGAGGTAGAGGCTACCGACTAGCAAAATGGGCTTAAATTCTGTTTCACTAAGAGCAAGAAGCGCAATTATTGCGCTAGTCGCCCTTATCTTATTTACACCTATCGCGATTTTCGCTATTGATAGAGCCTATGCCGCTACGCTTAAAAGCGCCACATTAGAACAATTAAAACTCACAGCATTAATGCTGATAAGTGAATTTAATTTCGAAGATGACGCGCCCAATATGCCGATATTTGTTTACGATGAAAAATTGAATCTGAGTGAATCTGGCGTATACGGTTATATTCGATGGAAAGACACCCTAGTTTGGCAATCAGCCTCTACCGACGGAATGCCTCTTTATCATTTACCTGAGCCTCCTGACACCGGCCAAGAAAGCTTTATTGAAACAAATGAGCACTTCATTTATTCCTACACCGCTGAATTTGAAACCGACTGGGGCTTCTCCCCTGTGTATTTTTCTGTTCTGTTCGATCAATCTAGCTATATTGCTGCACGAAGGACCTTTTTAAAAACCTTGTGGGGCTGGATGGGCATGTTAAATTTAGGGTTATTGGTATGTCTGATTATGGGAATACGCTTTTTATTGCGACCTCTGTCTCGTTTGCGGCATGAAATTAAGCGCACCACATCGGGATCCCAATCCCACATTAAGAATGAATACCCTAAAGAAATTGCACCGTTAACCAACAGTATTAATCTGCTGATCGACAATGAATATCAACAAAGAGAACGCTATAAAAACAGCTTAAGCGATTTAGCTCACAGTTTAAAAACCCCTTTAACTGTTGCATTAGGCGAAGCTAAAATTCATCAAGCATCAACTGAAACACTAGAACAACCCTTGTTTGAAATTAAAGCCATTATCGATAGGCAACTTAAGCGGGCGTCGACAACTTCCGCTGGTATTCAACAAATGACACAATTAGCGCCTTTAGTTGGAAAATTAGTAGGCGCAATGAAAAAAGTACACGCCGATAAATCTTTGATTATTGAGCACAGTGTTGCCGACGACATTGAAATAATGGCAGAACAAACCGACCTTATGGAATGCCTTGGTAATTTGTTCGATAACGCCTGTAAGGCCGCCAAATCCAATGTTGCATTGAGTATAGAAAAAAAGCTCAATACCTTTGATATTCATGTGGATGATGATGGCCCAGGGATCCCTGAAAACAAACGACACCTTTTACTCACTCGAGGTAATCGCTTAGATAATTACCAAGAAGGCCAAGGGATTGGCTTGGCCTTAGTGGTGGATATTATGTCTAGCTACGCAGGTAACTTGGTGATTGGAACTTCACCTTTAGGTGGCGCTAGAATGACCTTGTGTTTTAATTGTCCTGAACATTCCCGTCGCTAGATAATAATATAGCAAGCCACTGGCTTTCAGGACGAGATTCCAACGCAATTTTTACTACCATAGTCAGTGGTACTGACAACAGCATACCTACACTCCCAAGTAGCCATCCCCAAAAAATTAATGATAAAAACACCACTAAGGTAGACAGCCCTAACCCTTTGCCCATAAACCTAGGTTCAACCACATTGCCCATGACCATGTTCACCACAACAAACCCTAAAGCAGTTAAGCCTGCAACGCCCCAGCCTTGTTCAATAAACGCCATCATTACAGCAGGCACTGCCGCGACAATAGAGCCAATGTTGGGAATGTAGTTCAGTAAAAATGCCAATACCGCCCAAAGTAAAAAGTGATCCACACCTAGAATACTTAAATAAATACCAATAACAAGCCCAGTAAATAGACTTACAACTGTTTTAATCGCAAGATAGCTGTTCACAGATTGAATGAACCTGTCTACGTGTTGATATTCCATTTCTGGATCTGACATTGCAATGTGAATACGACGAGGCAGTGATTCAGCTTCAAACAACATAAACACAACGGTAAGCAAAATAAGAATAAGGTTTGATAACACCCCTCCCATTCCACTTAAAAAATTGGTGGCGATAGACATTGCCAAACCAGGATCTAAATGACTTTGAACCAATTCTCGATTGAGTTCGATATTAAAACGAGCCAGTTGATTTACGATCCAATCAAACTGTACTGACATTTGTTCTTTGTAAGTGGGTAAATTCTCTCTAAATTCCGCCATAGATTGCGCAACTAATCCAGCAATCATGAATCCGACTACCAAAATTAAGAGTATAACTAGTACTATGGATGCCCATCGAGGAACGCCTTTGGTGCTAGACCATTTAATAATTGGTCCGCAGGCAATGGCAATAAAAATCGATAAGAAAAACGGAACAACAATGGTTGTCGCCGCTTTAATGCCCGCCATAATGATAATTAAACTGGCAAAAACGATTAACATTTTTGCCACGGGTGATTGAACTTGCATGTATAGTTTTTTCCGGAAAACTGTATTCTATAGATAGAGTAACAAAAACAGACAATAAGCCAACAGGAATTCGAATGACGTTGAACGACGCCACAATAAAAATAAAAAACCTTCGCTTGCGCACTTACATTGGTATTAAAGACGACGAGATAAAAAATAAACAGGATGTGGTAGTGAATGTTGTCATTCACTACGATGGCGCACGGGCCACTGACAGCGATCAAATAGACGACGCGTTAAACTATAAACTCATTACTAAATCTATTATTAAGTTAGTAGAAGACAACCGGTTTTACCTTTTAGAAAAACTTACTGCTGAAGTGTTAGCCATTGCATCAGAGCATCCGTGGGTGAAATTTGCCCAAGTGGAAATAGACAAACCTCACGCATTGCGCTTTTCAGATTCAGTGTCCTTAACCTTGTCTTGCAATAAAGAAGCGATTTAATTATGCGATATCTGATCACCGGAGGTACTGGGCTTATCGGAAGCCATTTTTGCCAATCACTTAACGCCGATGATCAGGTTACAGTTCTTAGCCGAACTAAAAAGCCAACATCTTCGTCTTTAAAAAGAACTGAGTGTTCAATTCGATTTATATCGTCTCTTGAGGCGTTGTCCAACTTGAATGATATCGACTGCGTGATTAACTTAGCCGGTGAACCCATAGCAGACAAACGCTGGACTAAACAACATAAGACTACCCTTGAACAAAGTCGTTGGGAGACGACTCAAGCATTAAACGCCTTGTTTAAGACAAGCTCTACTCCACCTCACACCTTTATATCTGGCTCTGCTATAGGATTTTACGGTCGTCAAGGCACAAGGCCTATGGTTGAAAGTTCAACGGAGATTCACGACGAATTTACTCACCGTTTGTGTTCGAAATGGGAATCCATTGCGCTAGATGTACAAAGCCCTGCAACCCGTGTTTGCGTGCTAAGAACGGGTATTGTTTTGGCCAAAGAACAAGGTGCGTTAGCAAAAATGACCTTACCTTTTCAGCTTGGTCTTGGTGGGAAAATCGGCTCTGGGGTGCAAGGTATGTCTTGGATACATATAAACGACATGATTGCAGGTATACATCACCTCATTCAAAATAAACACCTAAACGGCGCCTTTAACTTCACCGCACCGTTTCCTGTATCAAATAAAGACTTTGTAAATGAGCTAGGTCATGCACTTAGCCGCCCTACTTTAATTCCAATGCCCGCCTTTGCACTACGTACATTAATGGGAGAAAGTGCAGATATACTGCTAACGGGGCAGTTTGTCTACCCAGAAAAATTACTCTCGTCGGCATTTAAATTCAGTTACCCAAAACTAAACCAAGCTTTGGGTAACTTATTTGATTAAGACTCTGGATACAGTAGTAACATCAAATCATTTTCCTAAGCAGTGTAGTGGTATTTAACGACAACAACCTCCAGCAACTTATTGCGCCTAATACGCCAACCACCGCTGCTCCCGATACAGAGGCAATTAGCCAGTAATTCAAATGTAAACTCGCTTGCATTTGAAAGACTTTTGTTTGTAATAGCAAGAGTGTTAATTCGTTGCCAATGGCAGCCATAAGTCCAGCGACTACCCCAATAATCACGAACTCAAAAATAACACTTTGTCGAATAAGAGAGCCTTTCGCGCCCAAAGTACGCAAAATTGCCAACTCTTGTTGTCGTTCATCCATACTCGCTTGTACCTGTGCAACTAACACTAGGCTACCCGCAATTAGCACTAATACTAAAATAAACTCTACAGCCAATGAAACTTGATCTACTACCGCTCTTAATTGATTAATTCTCGATTCTACATCAAACAAATTCACCGTAGGGAAAGGACTCAATAACGTGGTTAAATCTTCTCGACGTTCTGCGGCCAAATAGAAACTCGTCAAATAAACGGGAGTAAATTCTTTAAGTGCTTGGGGGTGCAAAATAAAAAAGAAATTGGGCTGCATTGACTGCCAATTTACTTCTCTAAAGCTTGTTATACGACTGTGAACAATCTCACTACCTATATTAAATGTGAGTTCATCCCCTAGCTCCAAAGATAACCGTTGGGCTAAGTCTTTTTCCACCGATACAGGATATAACGTAAGCTCATCAGTATTCGGGTTTACCCAATCTTTATGCCATTCTCCATCAACAATTTTATTTTCATTGTGCAGTTCAAGATCCCAGGTTAAATTGGCTTCTCTACCAAGCCCATCTCGTCCTTCTGATTCACTGTCGTCTTCATCGTTATCGTTTACTTTGGTGTTTATCTGCTCACCATTTATAGACACAAAACGCCCGCGAACAACGGGGTACAAATACCCCATGTCTACATGGTTATCCGTAAAATGCTGGGTAAGTGTTTGTTTTTCATCTTCCGTGATATTCATCATGAAGTAATTAGGAGTACCCGCAGGCAGCTGATCTTGCCATTGCGATATCATGTCGTTACGCATGACAAGTACCACCAATAGCAACATAATGGTGACAGAAAAACTGATCAACTGAACACTATTGTCCATAGAGCGGCGCTTGATTCTAGCCCACGCCAATTGCCAAGGTCCCATGCTACCTTGACCTAATTTTCGTCCCACAAAAATTAAAATATACGTAACGCCAATTAAACTAGCCACTAACGCAATGCCAGACGCAAACATAATAGCGCTGATCAGAAGTTCTCCACTATAAGCCCACATTAACGCAAAAATAGCGCCCCCAGCAGCAGCGAACTGAAGCCATTTAGCGGATAAGTTCGAATCTATATCTCTTCTTAACACCCGTAATGGCGGTATAGAAAAAAGTTGCAGTAAAGGATAAATAGAAAACATAAAGGCGCACAACGCACCAGTAAACGTCGCAATAGCGACTGGCCGCCAATGCCATACAGATAAGGACACATCTACCGAATTTGCCAAAGCCAACACCACTATATGCTGAGTAACAAACCCCACTACAAGGCCTACTGCAATGCCCAACAACATAATAAATGTAACTTGAAGCACATACACTTTACGTATAACCGATGTCGACGCGCCAAGGGTTTTCATAATAGCTACAGGGTCGTAATGTCGTCGACTATATCGCTGTGCAGCAACCGCAATAGAAACCGCCGCAAGCACAATGGCCAGTAAGCTTGCTAATAAAAAATACTGCTCAGCCGTCGCGACGGATTCACCAATAGGAGAGTCGTCGTCTTCCAACGAGCGCCAACTGTGTATTTCATCGTCAAGTTGGGGTTTTAACCAATCGAAATAGCTACTGATTAAGTTGCTTTCACCAGCAAAATAAGTTTTATAGTTAACACGGCTTCCCTCTCCCGTAATTTTTGTCGCTTCTAAATCAGATAGCGGCATTAACGCGATAGGATCAGAACCAAAGAAAGCAAAGCCCGCGTCGGGAATTTCACCTAGTACTTTTTCAACAACAAAGGCTTTGTCGCCAATGAATACCGTATCTCCAAGACTGACATCCAGCAATTGAAACAACCTAGAATCTAACCACACATTGCCGTCGCTTGGGGTATCTTGGGTCACCGAGATTTTACCAAAAGGCTTATCCATCACTTTAATATCGCCTTTGAGTGGATAAGTTTCACTTACCGCCCGTAAATCCACAAGTGACATGGCTTGTTCGCCAAATAGCATCGAGCGAGTACTTGCTTGGCGAGCAGTAGATAAGCCCTCTGTAATACCAGCTTGTTCCCAGTCGTCATTAAAACCTTCTCGGGAGCGCAATTGACTATCTGCCGCCATAAATGCAGCAGATCTGTCCACTAACGCGGCTTGTAACCGTTCACTGAATAAGCTTAGTGATAACACAGCCGACACCGACAGTATTATTGCAAATAAGATAATAGTTAACTCGCCTCTGCGAGCTTCGTGCCGAAATAAGCGCCACGCAAGATCTAATACCATTAAGCCACTTCCTCAGCGTTAGCGGTAATTTCTTGTAACACCCCAGCATTCATTCTTAGCTGGCGATCACACTTTAAGGCCAATTCGTCGTCGTGAGTTACTAATACCAAGGTTGTTCCTTTATCACGATTAAGTGTGAATAGTAAGTCTTCAACTTTAGTGCTGTTAGCTGCATCTAGATTCCCTGTAGGCTCATCAGCAAACAAAATACTGGGTTCACCAATAAAGGCTCGGGCTATAGCCACACGCTGTTGCTCACCACCAGATAGCTGATTCGGAAAATGATACGCTCGATGCGATAAACCAACTTGTTCCAAAATTATTTTTGCTTTTCTTGCGGGATCATCTAAACCTGCAATTTGCGCTGGTAGCATTACATTTTCTAACGCGGTTAAACTTTGAACTAGCATGAAACTTTGAAAAATGAACCCGACTTTTTCACCCCGTAAACGAGCGCGTTGTTCTTCGTTCATGGTATGCAAAGGCGACTCTTCGATGTGAATTTCGCCACTGGATGTTTCATCAAGGCCAGCAAGTAAACCTAGCAAAGTCGACTTTCCAGAACCCGACGCGCCGACAATCGCGATTGACTCTCCATGTTGAACATTAAAAGAAATAGGTTGAAGAATTTGAAGTTTACCTTCCCCCGTAGACACAGTTTTAGTAACCTTGCTAACCGCAATACTGTATTTGGAGTGTTCATTGTCATGTTGAGTCATGTAAAAGTTCTTTTTGTTGTTTTGGCCATTATAACGAATTTTATGTCTTCGGCTTCAGCTGAAAATAAAACCACTAAGCTATTAATTGTAGGTGATAGTTTGAGTGCTGCATATGGATTATTGTCATCCGAAGGATGGGTTACTTTGCTGGAAAATAAATACAAACAGAGCGGTTTTGAGATTGATGTGGTGAATGCTGCGATAAGTGGCGATACCACTCAAGGTAGCTTGTCTCGACTACCTCGTTTACTTGAGAAACATCAACCAACCCATGTTTTTTTGGAGCTTGGTGGAAATGACGGTTTACGAGGGCAAAACATTCAGGATATGCGTAAAAACTTAGCTAAAATGATCACATTAATCCAACAAGCGGGAGCTCAGGTTTTTCTACAGGATATGGAAATACCTTCAAACTATGGCAGCCGGTATACTCAGCTGTTTGGTGACAGCTATGATATATTGGCAAAAGACAACGACCTTATTCTGTTTCCTTTTTTTCTTGCTGATATCGCACTAGATAAATCATTGATGCAAAACGACGGTATACACCCCAATAAAGCAGCACAACCGATAATTGCAGATTTAATGTATAAGCGACTGTCAGCTTACCTTCCGGCAGAGCCTCAAAATTAATTGAATACAAGCATTGTCTTAAATCACCCTAGAATGGTCTAAATTAATGCTTGTTTAATCAATCCTTTTAAAGAGTTACCCTTGCTGGGTTGGCGTAAATCCCCATACGCCTTTCCATATATTCAGACATTAAAAACTCGAAATCTATTAGGCTTCATTCTGAGAGAAGAGAAGAGAAGTTAAGTTTCGTAATGCTTTTCTTCAATCCAAGTGATGAGTTCGTTAAAAGGCTTAGGTTTACATATATAATAACCTTGAGCCAAGGTACATCCCCATTCAGTTAATAACGCCATAGACATTTCATCTTCAACGCCTTCTGCTACAACCATTAGTCCAAATGACTGTGCAAGCTTCAAAACAATATTTACGATTTTTTGATCTTCTTTGTTTGACGCCAAATTCATCACAAAGCTTTTATCAATTTTAATCGTATCTACAGGTAAGTTTTTCAAATAAGATAATGAGGAGTAGCCTGTACCAAAATCATCAATAGCAAAATTAAATCCTAACTCCCTCAAAGAGGATAACTTTTCAGATGCCATCGCTTGATCACTAACAAAATCGCTTTCGATAATTTCCAACTCAACATCACTTGGCGTTAATGATAAGGCTTCCAATCTATCAGCAAAACGAGTAAGCAATACTCTATTTTCAATATCTTGAGATGAAACATTAATAGCCACACACAAGTTGTACCCTTGCAATTTGAGTTGCTTCAGGTCAGCCGTTGCTTGCCCCATCACCCACTCGGTCATGACTCCAATTAAATTAGCTTGTTCAGCAATAGGAATGAACTCATCTGGAAATACATTACCTAACTTATGGTTATTCCACCGTAATAGAGCTTCTACACTTGTCACCTTTTTTGTGTGAAGACAGACTTTTGGTTGATAAACCATGGAAAATTCCGATTGCTCTTTCCAAAGCGCTCTTTTTAATTCGGTAATAATATCCAGTCGTCGCAAGTAACAGCTTTCTAAATCTTCGCTATAGCGCATTAACCATTGTGTGTTGTCGGACGACTGGTCTATCACTATATTCATACGCCTAAATAAATGCTCTGCATCTTGTGCATCTACGGGTAAATCCATTACACCAATTTTTATACGTATAGGGATAGTCAAACCGTTGGTATCAACAGGCTGCTCTAAAATAAATTTTAACGTTTCTAATTTAACATCATCTAACGGCGATTCAGGTATCCAAAATATATCACTACCTGATAATCGCGATGCGTCACCAGGCCAGCGAGTTAAACGTTCCGCAATGCGAATTAAACATGCATCACCATTTTCATAACCATAAAGATCATTTATCTGTCGAAAACCGATAATATTCAAGCCTATTACTTGAATATGTTCATCGTTATCTAACCTTCTATCAATGGTATTCTTGATATAGTTTCGGTTAAAAAGTGACGTTAAATTATCATGCTGAGATTGATACAAAATATGTTTTTCACGACTCGCGATGCTCTCTTGCATTGTTTCAAAAGCTATAGCTAAATGCTTAATTTCTAGTAATTTTCCTGAAACATCTAGGGTTTTTCCATAATTTCCAGAGGCGATCCTCTTCACACCTTCAATCAGTGAAGTCATGGGCCTTACCACTCTTCTCGCGACAAAAAAAGCGATAACAGTAGATAAAATAATCGCCAATATGGAAATTCCAATAATGGATAGTTGTAATTGGAAAAAACTGCTGTGTTGCTCGATAACGTTAAAGACTAGCGTCACTCTTAGTTCAGTGTTATCAAATTTGCTTAGAACTAAATCTCTAGTGACAAAAGGGTCTGAAGTTTGAAATAGAGCTTCAAACCAACTAACTTGATGACTTCCCTCAATAACAAGATTAGCCGCCGTATCAGCACCGATTGTGGCCGATACTACATCAACAAAGGGAGCGTGCTTTGACTGTTTGTAAACGACCAGATCTGCATTTATTATTTCTTTAAGAGATGTAAGAACCTCTGTATCCATCTTAAAACATGCTAACAATACAGTATCATTTTCATTCGATGGAATGGGTACTATCGTCATATAATAAAGCGCGTTATTTAATATTCCAATCCCATTAGTGCTTACGCGGTTGTCCGCTAGTAAGTCAAAAACTAAATGCTGATATTCAAATGCATCTCCAACTTGAAACGTTTGAGGCTCATTAAAAATGAATTCACCTTGATTATTGAGAACTGCTACGAAATCGGCACCCGTACCTTCGATGTGTAAAGACAATAAATCTGAGGTGGTAACTTCATCACGGCTAAGGATAGCTTGTAACATATGACTATTTGACGCAATCGCCATAGCAATGTGTTGAAACTGGATATGCTTTTCATCTTGAAGCCGAATTAGCACTTTTTCAGCAGAGTCTAATTTACTTTCTAGTTGTTTTTCAACCAAGCTAGACGTCACCGTCCAAACGTTAATTTGAATCACTCCAACGGTAACAACAATACTCCAAAAAAGTAGCCGAAAAAGACTCTGCCTGAGCGTCAAGCCCATATAAACCTCACAAATCCTTTCATATATCGAATATAAATCGAAAACATTGATATCATTTTAAACAAATTGATAAACAAATAAGTCCTTAAAAAAATAAACTTATCACAGTTATAATTAATTTACGTATAAATACTTTAGGCATGAAGTAGGCAAAGCGCCAATTGAATATATCACAATATGATTTTATCACGTGAAAATTGAAAAAAGCGCCCTAAGGCGCTTTTTTCAATTTTTGGTGCGGAAGGGGGGACTTGAACCCCCACGAGCATAGCTCACCACCCCCTCAAGGTGGCGTGTCTACCAATTCCACCACTTCCGCAAAACTTTAACATTAGTTATTTGGTACGTCAGATTCTTCGTTACCTGCTGATTCTGCTGTCACTGGAACATCATCTGTTGCAGGAGCAACGTCTGTTGGCCTTGCTTCTACCACAGGAACTTCAAGATTTTCCCATTCATCAACCGCTTTTTCTTTATTTGCAGTTAAAGAACCTAAAAGTAAACTAATAAGAAAAAACAACGTTGCAAGTACGGCTGTTGTTTTAGTCATAAAATTACCGGACCCCGAAGAACCAAATACAGTGTTTGACCCACCTGAGCCAAACGATGCGCCCATACCCGCACCCTTGCCTTGTTGAATAAGCACAAAGCCAATTAACATAAGTGCGACAATTAAATAAGCCACAATTAGCACTTGATAAAACATTCTAATGTTCTCCATTGGCATAACGACATATTGTAGTGAAACTATCGCTTTTTAAGCTTGCTCCACCTACTAGTCCGCCATCAATATCATCTTGCGCAAACAAGGCTTGCGCGTTATCAAAATTAACACTGCCACCGTAAAGAATACGAACTTTCTCAGCAGCACTTTCACTTTTGCGTGAAATTACATCACGTATAAACTTATGTATACATTGCGCCTGCTCTGGTGACGCACTTTTACCTGTACCAATTGCCCAAATAGGTTCATATGCAAACACTACTTGCTCAAGTTGCTCACAATTCACTGCGCTTAATACAGGCGCTAATTGTTCAGCAATATAATCTTGTTCGGCCTTCGCTTCTTTCATAAGAAGCGGTTCACCAACGCAAACTATTGGTTTTATTCCTTGCTCAATTGCCCTTAGTACTTTCTGTGCGACTTGCTGGTTTGTTTCACCATGCATTTCTCGCCGCTCAGAATGACCAACCAACACATATTCACACCCTATCTCTGCCAACATGGCCGCAGAGATATCACCCGTATATGCGCCGTCGTTGCAATCACTAACGTCTTGTCCCGCTAATAAAAAATCAATACTACCAAAAGATTGAATTAGACAAGCTGGTGGGCAAACAACAACATCTACCGAATTAAAACAATGCAAGCTCAATGCTGTAGTCAGCTCATTTACATATTGACGACAACCATTCATTTTCCAGTTGCCTACGACCATAAGCTTTCTCGCCATTGTCATACCTAGGTTGCAAAAAGCGGCGCTGATATTAACGATATACGCAAGATTATACAAGTATTAAAATAGCAAAGACGCCTTTATGATGAAGCTTTAACCGCATCTGCAATAGCTTCTGCCCATTTTATTGTGTCTGCATCGCTTTCTGATTCGACCATAACGCGAATAAGGGGCTCTGTTCCCGACTTTCTCAACAGCACTCTACCTGTAGATCCCAAAGCTTCTTCAGCTTCACATTGAGCCGCTTTTACTGTTTCAGACTCTAGCGGATTTACTTTGCTCTCGTCATAACGCACGTTCACTAATTTTTGCGGAAACTTTTCAAATCCCGCAGATAAACTGAATAAGTCCATATGCGACGTTAACATAGCAGCTAACACTTGTAGTCCGGCTACAATACCGTCTCCTGTTGAAGATGCAGCAAGGTTTAAAATATGCCCTGAATTTTCTCCGCCAATCAACCAGCCTTTCGCTTGCAGCATTTCAAACACATAGCGATCACCAACATTACTACGAGCAAAAGGTACACCCAACTTCTGTAATGCCAACTCTAGCCCAAGGTTGCTCATTAATGTACCTACTACACCACCTTGCATTTTTCCTCGCATTAGGTTGTGTCGAGCAATAATAAACAAAAGCTGATCTCCATCGAGTACATTCCCTTTGTGATCAACCATCATTAATCTATCGCCATCGCCATCTAGTGCAAAACCCACATCGGCTTTGTGCTCTAATACAGCCTCAACAGTCGCCTTCATTGATGTTGCCCCCACTTGATGATTTATATTTAAACCATCGGGTGAAGTACCGATTTCAATGACATCCGCACCTAATTCGGATAAAACGTTTGGCGCTATATGATAAGTGGCCCCATGAGCGCAATCGACAACTATTTTAATGCCTTTTAAAGATAATTCAGACGGGAATGTGCCTTTACAAAATTCGATGTAACGCCCCGCGGCGTCAGCAACACGGCTTGCTTTACCTAACTTATCAGAAGCAACGCATGTCATGGGTTGGTCCATCATAGACTCAATAGCAAATTCTAATTCATCATCTAATTTGTATCCTGTAGATGAAAAGAACTTTATCCCATTGTCATAATATGGATTATGAGAGGCGCTGATTACAATGCCCGCCTCGGAACGAAATGTTTTAGTCAAATATGAAATTGCAGGCGTCGGCATAGGCCCAAGTAAACCAATATTAATACCTGCTGCAGAGAGTCCGGCCTCTAACGCTGACTCCAGCATGTAACCAGAAATACGCGTATCTTTCCCGATAAGGACTTTGTTTGTACCTTGCCCTGCCAGCACTTTACCCGCTGCCCAGCCTAGTTTAGTGACAAACTCAGGGTTAATTGCGCTTTCACCCACTTTCCCTCGAATACCATCGGTCCCAAAATATTTTCTTTCTGCCATAACCTAATCACATCTCTTATGTTTTATTTATTATCAACGCCATACTTAAACGCGTTAAACACTTTCAGCGCATCCATAGTTTGCGGTACATCGTGTACTCGAATAATATGCGCACCACAATGCATCGCCAAGGTCGCAGCAGCAACACTTCCCGCTACCCTATTGTCATTATCTCTTTGAGTTACCTCGCCAATCATACGTTTGCGAGACATGCCAACCAAGACTTTATTACCTTTAGAAGAAAATATAGTTAAATTTCTTAACAAGTGATAATTATGATTGCTGTTTTTGCCAAACCCAAATCCAGGATCAAATAAAATATTTGAGTTGGCGATACCTATGTCTATACAAGCTTTCGCTCTATCAATTAAAAAAGCGAATACTTCGTCGACAACATTTTCGTAGCTAGGTGCCAATTGCATAGTTTGAGGCTTGCCTTGCATATGCATTAAACACACAGGCACATTACAATCTTTAGCCGCCTTTAAAGCACCATCTTGCTGCAAAGCACAGACATCATTAATCATACTTGCGCCAGCGCTCACCGCCTCTTTCATAACAGCTGCTTTGCTTGTATCAATAGAAATTGGAGTAGATGTTTGTTGCTTCAATGCTTGAATAACCGGAATAACGCGATCTAATTCTTGCTGTTCCGATACAACACTGGCTCCAGGTCGAGTGGATTCTCCACCGACATCAAGCCAATGAACGCCTTCATTAACCATATTCAGCGCGCCTTGTACGGCTTTACTTACCGTATTGTGCTCACCACCATCGGAAAATGAATCAGGGGTAACATTGATTATTCCCATAACTTGCGGAGATTTATCACCTAGCATAAAACTTTAATTCCATATAGAAAAGGCGCTTATAATAAGCGCCTTTGTTGACTTCACTCTACTACTAGTGAGTAACATCACCAGGGTTGCCCGCCGGCTTATCCTTTCCGCCAGACAACTCTTCTTCATCTACCGTTGTGCCGCCTGAAGGCTTATTATCACTGCTTCCGCCAGAAGACCTGTCATCCCAATCAGCTGGAGGCCTTACATCTTTGCGATCCATTAAATCATCAATTTGTTTAGCGTCAATAGTTTCATATTTCATCAACGCATCTTTCATTGCTTCAAGAATATCCATGTTCTCTTTAAGCAAGGTTTCCGCTAAATCGTAATTGCGATCAATTAACAATCTAACTTCTGCATCAATGGTTTTTATTGTTTCATCTGACATAGAGGTTGCTGGTCCACCCGCAAACATATCTCTATCTTTATCTGCATAAAGCATAGGACCCATTTTGTCAGACAAGCCCCATTCAGTAACCATTTTACGGGCTATTTCAGTGGCTCTCTCTATATCATTTGAGGCACCCGTCGTAACACCAGCTTGACCCAAGGTAATTTCTTCCGCAATTCGGCCACCAAACAAGGTTGCAATCCGCGATTCTAATTCTTCTCTAGATGAACTGTACTTATCCTCTTCAGGTAAATACATAGTTACCCCTAAGGCTCTTCCTCTAGGAATAATCGATACTTTATACACTGGATCATGCTTAGGCACCAAACGCCCAACAATAGCGTGCCCAGCTTCGTGATAAGCGGTATTGGTCTTTTCTTCTTCCGACATCACCATAGATTTGCGCTCTGCACCCATCATGATTTTGTCTTTGGCTTTATCAAATTGCTCTTGCGAAACAACACGAGAGTTACTACGTGCAGCAAACAAAGCCGCTTCGTTGACCAAGTTAGCTAAATCAGCACCAGAGAAACCGGGCGTACCACGAGCAATCAATGATGCTTCGACATCGTCACCAACTGGAACTTTACGCATATGTACTTTAAGAATTTGCTCTCTACCGCGAATATCAGGCAAACCAACTGTGACTTGGCGATCAAAACGACCAGGTCTTAACAATGCAGGGTCTAGCACATCAGGACGGTTTGTTGCGGCAATTACAATGATACCTTCATGGCCGTCAAATCCGTCCATTTCAACCAACATTTGGTTTAGCGTTTGTTCGCGCTCGTCATGTCCACCACCATGGCCAGCACCACGCTTGCGACCAACAGCATCGATTTCGTCAATAAATATAATGCATGGTGCAGATTTTCTTGCTTGTTCAAACATGTCCCGTACACGTGACGCACCAACACCAACAAACATTTCTACAAAATCTGAACCTGAAATACTAAAGAAAGGAACCTTAGCTTCACCTGCGATAGCTTTAGCTAATAAGGTTTTACCTGTACCAGGAGGACCTACCATCAAAATACCTTTTGGAATTTTACCGCCGAGCTTTTGGAATTTAGATGGGTCTCTAAGGAAATCTACTAATTCACCGACTTCTTCTTTTGCTTCATCACAACCTGCAACGTCAGCAAATGTCGTTTTAATTTGGTCTTCACTTAATAATCTTGCTTTACTCTTACCAAAAGACATTGCACCACGGCCACCACCGCCTTGCATTTGACGCATGAAGAAGAACCATACACCAATCAATAGCAACATCGGGAACCAAGAAATGAAAATGGTAGTGAGTATTGACGGTTTGTCTGCAGGTAAACCATTTAAGCGAACATCTTGCTTAACCAAGTCATTCACTAAATTTTCGTCATAGTAAGGAATATACGTGACAAAACTATCGCCCGAGCGTCTTATACCACGGATCTCTCTTGCATCGTTGTCAATGGTAACTTCTCTTATTGAACCTTGATTAACCTCTTTAATAAAGGTTGTGTAGTCCAGTTGAGATTTTGACGATTCGCCAGGTGAAAAATTCTGGAATACCGACATAAGTACGACTGCTATAATCAGCCATAAAATTAGATTTTTTGCCATGTCGCTCAATGCTTTTAACCTCTAATGTTTCATTTATCCACGACGTTGTGTCATGAGTATAACGCGTTTAACTGAATTTTGGGTGAATAATTATTGCTAATTTTTGTAACTACTTGCTACCGAATAAACCTTATCGCTATGAATTTCATCATGGGGTTCGATTTTTTATTCTGCCACCAAACAAGCTAAGCGAATAGCTAAGTTAAGATTACCAATACCGCTTAATACAGTTGCAATACCTAATTTTAATGACTCTACGCTACCTAAGATCCATTTTTTTAGCGATTCTTTAATATTGCTATTAGGCTTATTGATGATATGGCGGTAGAATAATCGTTTTTCAAGGGAATCATAGCGAGAATTTGTTAACGCTGTGCAAGTCCCGCTAATTAACTGATAGATTAAATGACATTATCAACGAAACAAAAGCAATTCCTTAAAGGCCTAGCTCATACGATAAAGCCTGTAGTACAACTTGGTGCTAATGGTTTTACTGAAGGTGTACTTGCTGAAATTGAAGGCGCACTAGACCACCACGAATTGATCAAAGTTAAAGTTCCTTCTGATGATAGAGAAGAAAAAGCACTCATTATGGACGCAATCATCAGAGAAACTAAAGCAGTAAAATTACAAACTATCGGTCATGTTTTAGTGTTATATCGCCAAAGCGAAGAATGCAAAATAGAGTTACCAAAGAAGTAACTCTCACTCCGTGCCATTGACGATATTCGCGATATTGTGCAGGCGTTTCACCGCATGGTAGTTAATTGTATTTTTAGGATACCTACCTCGCGGTGATAATTTACCGGCTTCACGCCCCATAAATAACTCCAATGCTTCATTCACATTCGATACCCCGTAAATCGTAAACTCTCCCTTTTGAATTGCGTTCATCACTGGCTTATTGAGTACTAAATTAATTTTATTGGATTCAGGAATAACGACGCCCTGCTGACCGTTTAGCCCTCGATGCAAACACAAATCAAAATAGCCTTCTATTTTTTCATTTACGCCACCAACGGCTTGTATCTCACCGTATTGGTTAATAGATCCAGTCACCGCCAAGCTCTGTAAAGCAGGTATATCCGTAATGGCTGAAATCAATGCGATTAACTCACCTAAGGATGCACTATCACCATCGATATAACCGTAGCTTTGCTCTAATGCAATATTTGCAGACAAGGTTAACGGAAAATCTTTTGCAAATTTATGTCCTAGGTAACCAGTTAACAGCATGACGCCCTTACTGTGAATAGACTGCCCGAGTTCGACTTCTCTCTCAATATCAACCACGCCGTTAGCACCGGCATACACTGTGGATGTGATACGCGCAGGCGTACCAAATGCAGTATCCCCAACTTCAAGAACCGTTAACCCATTGACCGTACCCACAGCACTTCCGTCAGTAGCAATTAACACATGGCCTTCTTTAATGTCGTCCAATAAGCTACTACTAACACGACCCGTTCGTCGTTTTTTAGCATCGAGCGCAGCTTCTATGTGTTTTAATTTTAACGTGGCTTTTTCTGCTTCTTTTTCTAGGCCTTTTCCTGCCCTTTTCTGTGCAAATACATTTGCTTCATTGATTAACTCAAGTACATCTGCAAATCGAGCAGATAGTTTCTCTTGGTGTTCAGCCATACGCAAAGAATATTCAACAAGGCGGTACATAGCTTGAACATCTATATTTTCCAGACCCACTTTACTTGCGTGTAATCGACAACGACCTACAAAATCTTTCACATTTTTTGCTGTAACGGGTATTTCATGGTCAAAGTCCACTAAGACTCGAAACAACTCGTCAAATTCAGCGTCGTAATCTTGCAGGTTGTAGTAAAGTTCGCGAGACCCCATCAATATTATTTTCACATCTAAATCGATTTCTTGGGGCGATAGAGAAATCGCATTGACCATACCGATTTCGTGCTGATTCACGTCAATTTTTAGCTTTCCAAATTTAATAGCACGCTTTAACGCATCCCATACATGAGATTGTATTAACAACTTGTCAGCTTCTATAAGTAAAAAACCACCATTTGCTTTGTGCAACGCACCTGGATGGATCATTCTATGATTAGTAAATGGCGAGCCGCTGGCATGGGTATATTCTATTTGGCCAAACAAATTCTGATAGGTAGGATTCGCTTCATAAACAACGGGTACACCATCGTCGACTTTATTACCTACTACCACATTGGGCAAAAAATGCTCTTCTAATAAACCGCGTTTTTCAACATCGTCGAGTTTATCTTCTTTATTCTCTTCTAAACTCAAGTTGATAATGGCGTCAATTAAGGGTGTACGCATTTTTCGCAAATACTTTAGCACCCCTAAATTATTCGCATAACGATGTTCTCGCTCTTTCAACAACGGCTTAATTCCCATTTCGACCGTGTTTTTATTTAACTCCCGCAGTTTTTCAGATAATTCTCTTTTCCAAACGGGTAAAGAAATCAGCCGCTCGTTTAGCTCATCTTCTAATGAGTCGATGGCTTGGGTAAATTGTTCTTTTAGTTCTTCTGGTAAATTACCAAGGCTTTGGTCATCAATAGGCTCTCCATCAACAACAGGATAAAACGTCACCGCTCCATCCTCTTCTTTTAACGCTACATTCTGAACAAAAGCCAACGCCTCTATCTCGCTGATAACCTTATCGTATCGGCGTTCAAACTCTTTTCCTAGCGACGCTTTTTTACGCTGGTAACTGGGGTTGTCAAACGCAGCGGGGAAGGTATCGAGTAAAGCATCGATTAATTGTGTTAAGTCCTTAGCAAAGGCTTTTGCCTCTCCAGCACCCATTTTTAATGCAAAAGGCTCTCTTTGTTCATCAAAATTATTGATGTAGCACCAATCGTCGAGAACTTTATCTGTGGAAACGTGCTGACGAATATACTCCAATACCAAAGAATGACGGCCGGACGCCTGTTCACCCATCACATAAAGATTGTAACCTTTGGTATTAATGTTTAATCCAAACTCTAACGCTTCCCTCGCTCGACTTTGTCCAATGAAGGTTGCATCAAGGGCATCACTGTCTTTTAGTGCTTGTTGAATGTGTTTTTTAGGAATAGTTGGCGCAACGGCATCGAGTGCTAAAGGCTTTGCCGTGAAAGTTTGAGTCATATTAATTTATCATTCTTTAATTCAGTGAAACTTACATTTTTCGCGTTCTTATTAAAGCGATCTTATCTTTTCTTCATAAACAAAGTGCGAAAACCTATCAAAACAATTGAGGCGAACAGTCTGCCTGAGTTATTCTATAGGATATAGAGCGAAAAACATTATAAACATTCTGGAATTACACGATAAATGACTGATCACCAATATACACCCCAGCAAATAGAAAAAAATATTCAACAGCGCTGGGAAGACGCGCAGCATTTTAAAACTGAAGAAAACCCAGACAAAGAAAAATTCTACTGCTTGTCTATGTTCCCTTACCCTAGTGGCCGTTTACACATGGGCCATGTAAGGAATTACACTATTGGTGATGTAATCAGTCGCTTTCAGCGTATGCAAGGTAAAAATGTAATGCAGCCCATGGGCTGGGATGCTTTTGGTCTACCAGCAGAAAATGCCGCTATCAACAATAATACAGCGCCGGCTAAATGGACCTATTCAAATATTGAATACATGAAAGGCCAGCTTAAATCGTTGGGGTTCGGTTACGATTGGTCTCGTGAAGTTGCAACCTGCAAACCCGACTATTACAAATGGGAGCAATGGTTCTTCACTCGTTTATATGAAAAAGGATTGGTTTACAGAAAGTTATCAACAGTAAACTGGGATCCTATCGACCAAACAGTATTAGCGAATGAACAGGTTATCGATGGTCGAGGGTGGCGCTCGGGTGCCGTTGTCGAACAAAAAGAAATCCCTCAGTGGTTTATAAAAATTACTGATTACGCTCAAGAACTCCTTGATGATTTAGAACAGTTGGAAGACTGGCCTGAGCAAGTCCGTGCAATGCAAGCAAACTGGATTGGTCGTTCTGAAGGTGCAGAAATCACCTTTGATCTTGAATCTTCCATTGAAGGCAACGAATCTTTAAGTGTTTACACTACCCGTCCCGACACATTATATGGCGTAACGTATTTAGCCGTTGCTGCGCAACACCCAGTCGCACTGCATGCTGCACAAACTAACGCTGAACTTGCATCGTTTATCGAAAACGAAAAAAACACCAAAGTGGCCGAAGCTGATATGGCAACGATGGAAAAGAAAGGGGTTGCAACGGGTCTCTATGCAATTCATCCATTTACCGGTGAAAGGCTTCCTGTTTGGGTTGCGAATTTTGTATTAATGGATTACGGCAGTGGTGCGGTTATGTCTGTACCCGGTCATGACCAACGAGATTGGGAGTTCGCAACCAAATACGGCCTAACGATAAAACAAGTGGTTAAAGCAAGCACTGAAAGTGACTTATCAGAATCAGCAATCACAGAAAAAGGCGAATTGATCAATTCTGGTGAGTTCGATGGTTTGGATTTTCAAGCCGCGTTTGATGGCATTACTCAATCATTAGAAAGCAAAGGTTGTGGTAAAAAGAAAGTGAATTACCGATTGCGTGATTGGGGAGTTAGTCGTCAGCGTTACTGGGGTTCCCCCATTCCAATACTCAATCTTGAAGACGGTACTGCCGTTGCAGTTCCAAAAGAAGATTTACCTGTCGTTCTACCTGAAGATGTGCAAATGAATGGAGTGACATCCCCGATTAAAGCGGACCCAGAATGGGCAAAAACCACGTTTAACGGGCAAGCGGCTTTACGAGAAACCGATACCTTTGACACCTTTATGGAGTCCTCATGGTATTACGCTCGTTATTGTTCTGCAGGTAACGAAAATGCGATGCTAGACCCAGCCCAATCTAATTATTGGCTACCCGTAGACCAATATGTAGGTGGCATAGAACACGCAATTTTACATTTGTTGTATTCTCGCTTTTATCACAAGTTGTTAAGAGACGAAGGTTTAGTAGATTGTGACGAGCCTTATAAGCGTTTGTTGTGCCAAGGTATGGTTTTAGCCGATTCATTTTATCGCGAAGATGAAAAAGGCAAAAAAACTTGGGTTTCACCTGCTGAAGTCACCACGGAGAAAGACGAAAAAGGCCGCATAGTAAGTGCAACCTGGAATAAAGATGGTGAACCTGTTACTCACGGCGGCATGACAAAAATGTCTAAGTCGAAAAACAACGGCATCGACCCTCAAGCAGTTATCGACCTATATGGCGCTGATACAGTTAGGCTATTTACTATGTTTGCTGCGCCACCAGAGCAAACTCTTGAATGGATTGACTCAGGAGTTGAAGGTTCGAATCGCTTCCTAAAACGCGTTTGGAAATTGGTTCAAGACCATATCGAGCGCAAGCCTGATGTAACCCTAACATTCGACGCAGCCAGCTTGAATAAGAATCAACAAGCACTGAGACGCGAACTGCACAAAACCATTGCTAAGGTGACTGACGACTTGGGTCGCAGACAAACCTTTAACACGGCTATTGCTGCCATTATGGAATTGTTGAATCACCTACAAAAAGCACCTCAAGAAAGTGATTCAGACATTGCTATTATGGGCGAAGCCGTCAACGCATTGGTACAAATGCTCAACCCGATCACGCCTCATATTTGTCACGAATTATGGGCAGCTCTTGGCCACACGACTGACATCGAAAGTGTTAAATGGCCTGTAGTCGATAAAGCCGCTATGACAGAAAGCGAAAAGCTTATTGTTGTGCAGGTAAACGGAAAAGTACGAGCCAAAATTACTGTTGCTGCCGATGCCGCCAAAGAGCAAATAGAAGCGACTGCATTATCGCAAGAGAATGTAGTCAGTTTTACCGACGGGAAAACCATAAGAAAGGTTATTGTTGTACCGGGTAAACTTGTGAATATAGTAGCGAACTAATGAATAACTTATTCAAACCGTTATTTCTCGTACTGGTAGTGTTGGAGTTAACAGCGTGCGGTTTTCAGCTGCGCCAATCTCCCCCTCTGCCAGAAGGTATTGAGGGAGTGAGTATTATCTCTCCCAATTTACAATCTAAATTAGCGAGAGCCTTATCAAGCAGATTAAAAATCTATCAGTTAAGTGAAATTACAACGCAACAAACAGATAATTCTACGGTGCAGATCACACTTCAACCTGAAGATTTAGAACGCCGCTTACTATCTATATTTTCTACCGGTCAGGTTGCTGAATATGAATTGATTTACTCGGTGAACTACACTGTGTCTTTCCCCGATTCGGCTCCGGTTAACGGCTATGTTGAAGTATTAAGGGAATATCAAGATGACCCCGACCAAGTACTAGCGAAATCCAGAGAATTAGAGGTTGTGCTATCGGAAGTGCGTCAAGAAGCCGCGGACAGAATCATTCGTTTACTTTCAAGCCAAGCGCCGTAAAACGAGTTTTATCACTTATGCAAATTTACCCAGATAAACTTCAAGCCGCATTAAATCGAACGCTGGCTTCAGTTTATCTTGTGTTTGGTGACGAGCCTTACCAAAAATATCAAAGCATTGATCAAATTCGAAAAGCGGGGTTAGCACAAGGTTTTGATGAGCGAAAAACCTTCGTAGCGGATAAGGAATTTGAATGGTCGTCACTTATTGACGCCACTCAAACCATGTCGCTGTTTAGTGCTAAACAGCTAATTGAGCTTGAATTACCGACAGGTAAACCAGGTAAAGATGGCTCTAAAACCTTATTGTCGATATTCGATACATTATCTACCGATACACTGCTTATCATTCATGGGCCTAAAGTAGGTAAAGACGTACAAAATACAAAATGGTTTAAACAAGCTAGTTCTTTAGGTTCGTTTACGCCTTGCTACCCTCTCGAAGGGAGAGCATTGAGCCAATGGCTAGTCAATCTAGCACAAACTAAACAATGCCAGTTGAGTGCTGATGCATCTTCTTTATTAGCCGAATACTGCGAAGGAAATATGCTAGCAGGGGCGCAAGAAATCGACAAACTCGCACTCAACTTCCCTAATAAAACCATTGAATTAGCTGATATTGAAAATGCAGTGGTGAATCAATCCAGATACAACGTATTTCAATTAGTTGACGCCTTTTTAGCAGGCGACGGGAAAAAAACCACCAAGTTGCTTCTCGCACTTGAAAGTGAAGGGCTAGAACCCGCTATTGTAATCTGGGCATTAGCAAAAGAGTGGCAAACATTAACAGAGTTAAAATTAACGTCAGGCGCAATAAATTGGAATAAATTTCGTATTTGGGGAAATAGGCAGTCTATTTACCAATCGGCCCTATCCCGTTTATCAATAAATGATTTGAAACAACTGGGTGATACCCTGTCTTACGCCGACAGCACATTTAAAAGTAAAGTGGTAATGCGCCCCTATGTAGCGTTAAGTTATTTATGTTTGTTGTTTATCCATCCCAATTTAATTCAGTTAGGCTGGGAAGCATAAGTGCTAGGGTTTTATGGTGGCAGTTTTGATCCGCCCCACATAGGCCACAGCCAATGTGTAGTTAATGCAGCTAAAGAAATAAACTTAAACTCAGTTGCGTTACTTCCCTGCGCTCAATCTCCGCTAAAAGCGCTAACAGCAACACCACAACAGCATCGACTTGCGATGTTAAATTTAGTTTGTGATGACAGTAATAAAAAACAAAAAAATGTAACTCTGAATCTTGATGAAACAGAGCTTAATCTTCCCCGCCCTTCTTTTACCGTAAACACACTAAAACACTTACGTAAAAAATACGGAACAAATTCATCCCTATGTTTTCTACTTGGCGAAGATTCACTGTATACTTTATATAAATGGAAAGAATGGCAGACGATTACAAACTATTGTCATTTGGTGGTTATGCGCAGAGAAGGTAATTACCTGCGGGATAATATTGAGTTTAATCAATGGTTAAACGCTAGATTAATAGATGATGTAAATACGTTGCACAATACACCCAATGGGCATATTTATTTATGCAACTCGTCATTAGTGACCATTTCTTCCAGTGCTATTCGACAAATGATTGCCGAGCAGCCAGAATCAGCTCGTAATTGGCTACCCGAATCGGTAGCGAAGTACATTTTTAAACATACATTATATACCTCAGAGTAAAGGAGCTAAATTGCTACCAACTGACATAAAAGCATTTGCCATCGACAAAATTGAAGACATGAAAGCAAGAGACGTAGTGGTTATTGACGTCACCGGACGCTCTTCAATAACGGATACTCTCGTAATTTGCTCAGGTAATTCAAAACGCCATGTAATGTCTATTGCAGACAATGTCGTTTCTGAAAGCAAACAAGCCGGAATGCCTCCATTAAGCGTTGAAGGGAAAGATTCCGGAGAATGGGTATTAGTCGATTTGGGTGAAGTCATTGTGCACGTAATGCAAGATGAAACCAGAGATTTTTATCAGCTAGAAAAACTCTGGGGTTAAGTATTTTACTATGAAAATAACAATTGTCGCTGTGGGCAATAAGATGCCCAAATGGGTTGAAGAAGGCGTAGATGCCTTTATAAAACGCTTCCCGAGCGACATGCCCGTTGTTTTCAAAGAAATAACACCCGCAAGACGAACAAAAAATGCGGATATTGCCCGCATAACAGCAATGGAGGGTGACGCTATGTTAGCCGCCATTGGTGACGGCAAACGCATTGTTACCCTAGAGGTAACAGGTAAAGCATGGGATACCAATCAACTAGCGAAACAACTAGACAGCTGGAAAATGGACGGTAGAGACGTTGCATTATTGATTGGCGGGCCTGAAGGGTTATCCCCAAAGTGTATTAGCGCAGCAGAGCAACGCTGGTCTCTATCGGCCCTGACTTTACCTCACCCTCTGGTTAGAATTATCGTAACAGAAAGCCTTTATCGGGCTTGGTCTGTTACTCAAAATCATCCGTATCACAGGGAATAATGGGTGCCTATTAAGCGTCAAACAATTCGAGACCACACGGCCGAAGCAAACTTGGTAACCCGCCGTGCTTTTGTCGCCTTTATTGGTGCAGTCTGTATTCTGCTGGCGGTAATTAGTAATTTGTACGTTTTGCAAGTCAAAAAACACGAAGCCTTTCAAACACGTTCAAATACAAACAGAATAAAAGTTCTCCCTGTAGCCCCTAACCGCGGACTTATTTATGATAGAAATGGCGTTATTCTCGCTGAAAATAGACCTGTTTTTAGTTTAGAGCTGGTTCCCGAATCTATTTCTGATTTAGATGACACTATATCTCGTTTACAAACACTTTTATCTATTGCTGACGAACAAGTAGAGCGATTTCACAAAAATAGAGATGGCCAACGCCGATTCAAACCCATTGCATTAAAAACACTACTCAGTGAAGAAGATGTCGCTATTTTTTCTGCGCACAAACATTTATTCCCTGGTGTTTCAGTAGAGGCTCGACTCTCTCGCCACTATCCATTTGGCGAAATTATGACCCATGCACTAGGGTATGTTGCAAAAATCAATAAAAAGGACTTACAAAAAATTGTCGAAGCGGGTGAAGAAGAAAACTACAAAGCAACCTACGATACCGGAAAGTTAGGTGTAGAGCGTTTTCACGAATCAAAGCTTCATGGCAAGGTTGGCTACCAGCAGGTTGAAGTGAACAGTGCTAGCAGAATAATTCGAGTATTAGATGCAACGCCGCCAGAACCTGGACAAGACATTATTCTAAATTTAGATGTGCGTTTACATGAAAAAGCTGCTGAGCTATTAGATGGAAAAAGAGGCACAGTTGTTATGTCAGACCCTGAAACAGGCGGCATTTATACTTTGTATTCCAATCCAAGTTATGACCCCAATTTATTTGTACACGGTATAAGTAATAAAAATTACTCTGCATTACTCAGCTCTCCTAACCGACCGTTAATAAACAGAGCGACACAAGGGCAATACCCTCCAGCGTCAACGATTAAACCTCATTTGGCACTACTGGGTTTAGAACAAAAAATCATTACGCCCGACGAAACAATCAAAGACAACGGTCAATACCGATTGCCCAAAGTAAACCACGTTTGGCGAGATTGGAAACGATGGGGACATGGCGATGTCAATGTCACCAAAGCAATCGAAGTGTCCTGTGACATTTACTATTACGATTTAGCGTACCGTACTGGTATTGATAAAATGAGCGCGTATATGAACGAGTTCGGTTTTGGCGATTATACCGGTATCGATTTATATGAAGAATCTGATGCAAATATGCCAAGTCGAGGTTGGAAACGAGCCCGGTTTAACGAACCTTGGTACATAGGTGATACTATTCCCGTAGGCATAGGCCAGAGTTTTTGGACCGCTACGCCAGTTCAGATCGTACAATCCATCAACACCTTAGTAAACCGTGGCGAACGCTATATTCCACAAATAATACGTGGAACAAAAATGGAAAATGAAGACAAGATAGATCTCCCTAAAACGTTACGCCCTATTCCCGTAGTTGATGAAAAAAACTGGGACATAGTAATTGATGCTATGTATGGCGTAGTAAACCGCGAACACGGAACTGCGTTTAGAGCATTCAAAACGTCATCTTATCAATCTGCAGGTAAATCCGGAACTGCCCAACTATTTACCGTAGCTCAGAACGAAAAATACGACGCAAAAAATGTCGCAGCGCACCTTAAAGACAATGCCATGTATGTTGGCTTTGCTCCCTACAACGCACCTAAAGTCTCTATTGTTGTTGTACTTGAAAATGCTGGCGGTGGCAGCGCAAATGCGGCACCAATTGCCCGTAAAATGATGGACTACTTCTTCGAGCTATACCCATTAGCCGATGAATACGTTTATTCTCCTGAAGAAAAAAAATCGGTCTTGGAGTACACCAAAGAATGAGAAAGTTCTTCAATGCATTACATATAGACCTATGGTTATTCGTTGGGTTACTTGTTCTTATGTCTGTGGGATTAATCACTATCTATTCTGCTGGCGGTCAAGATATTGGTTTAATTCAAAGACAAACCACACGGTTAGGTATCGCCCTAACTGGCATGTTCATTTTAGCGCAAATTCCGCCTTCATTTTACAGACGGGTTTCCGTGTATGCCTTTGTTGTAGGCGTAGCAATGTTAGTTGCCGTTATATTATTTGGCGATGTGGGAAAAGGCGCTCAGCGCTGGCTTGACTTGAAAGTCATTCGGTTTCAACCTTCGGAAATAATGAAACTGGCTGTTCCCATGATGATTGCTTGGTACATTAGTAAATTTGACTTACCCCCTAAAACACAGCATATCGCAGTGGGTTTTATACTTGTCTGTATTCCTACCATTCTAATTGCTAAACAACCCGATTTGGGAACATCGTTACTTATTGCATGTAGTGGACTTTTCGTTTTATTTTTAGGCGGCATGAGATGGCGACTCATTGGTTATGTTTCGCTATTGCTAGGTGCGTTTCTTCCTATTATGTGGTTCTTTTTAATGAAGGGGTACCAGAAACAACGGGTGCTTACTTTTTTGAACCCTGAAAGCGACCCTCACAATACGGGTTACCATATAATTCAATCAAAAATTGCTATTGGATCTGGTGGCCTTGAGGGAAAAGGTTGGTTACATGGTACTCAATCACAATTAGAATTTTTACCTGAACGTCATACCGACTTTATTTTTGCAGTCTATAGTGAAGAATTCGGCTTACTTGGTGTTTTAGCCCTTTTGGCTATTTATCTTTATATCATAGGCCGAGGATTAATTATTTCAGCCCGTGCGCAAGATGCTTACAGTAAGTTACTTGCTGGAAGTATTACATTGACCTTTTTTGTTTATGTCTTTGTAAACATGGGCATGGTATCGGGAATGCTCCCAGTCGTAGGTGTTCCTCTCCCTTTGGTCAGTTTTGGCGGTACTTCAATGGTAACTCTGCTCGCTGGGTTTGGTATCATCATGTCTATCGGAACACAAAAACGGCTGTTATCACGATGACAAATATGCATAAAAATTGTCTTTGTTATATATGGCTTTTTTTATTAATGTTAGTGATGTCATGCGCTCAACAGCCCACTGGCCGTTATTCACAAGTTAACGATTCAGCGCCACCAACTCAAAACATACAAGTTCAACAAAACGACGCCACGCCTCGCTATGAACCCTATCGCTCGCATAATTTTAATTCCTACACAGTGCATGGAAAAACCTACCACCCTCTAAAAACAGGGAAAGGTTTTACACAACAAGGGAATGCATCTTGGTACGGACAAAAATTTCACGGCCATTTAACCTCAAATGGCGAAACGTATGACATGTTCGCCATGAGCGCCGCACATAAGACACTACCTTTACCTTCTTATGTGAAAGTCACAAATACTGAAAACAACAAAACCGTTATTGTAAGAGTGAACGACCGAGGCCCCTTTCACGATAGTAGAATAATTGATTTGTCTTACGCCGCAGCGAAAAAAATAGACAGCCTTAAGCACGGCACAGCACACGTAAAACTAGAGGTTATACACGTAACCAAAGACGACTTATATACCGTAGGTGATGGCCCTACATTGAGCTTTAGCGAGTACATTGGTATTTCTCCGGTGAAACAAGA
This sequence comes from Alteromonas sp. 5E99-2, assembly GCF_017368475.1. Lineage (GTDB taxonomy): Bacteria > Pseudomonadota > Gammaproteobacteria > Enterobacterales > Alteromonadaceae > Alteromonas_F. Next base: position 19,310 of record NZ_JAFNJE010000005.1, on the reverse strand, counting down.
ATTCCAGCCTAATGATTCAGCCAATCAAGGAAGCTTTATTCAAGTGGCTGCGCTTTCAGATGAAGCGGCTTTAACTACATTATCAAATGTACTTTCAACACTTTACCATGTGCCGTTTCTCATTTTACCATCGAATACGCTTTATAAATTGCAACTTGGTCCGATTGCTGACCAACATCAATTAGCACAATTGCTAACCGACTTACGCAGTAATGGTTACCCTTCTGCTTTTGTTGTTAAATAATAATGAACTTATTATCAACAAAGACACTCTAAAAGCGGTGTAGCAGCTAGTTCTCGTTTCCCTGATGCGGTACTATACTGCGAGATTCACCATCACGAAAAATACTTAATAATCATAAATGGAAATACGATGGCCTCACGACCTTCTCGATCGTTATTAAAAACACTATTTACGCTTTGTTCTTCAACGCTTTTAACCATGCATATTGCCAACGCTGCAGTTGTTATTCCTCCAGCTCCATCGGTTGCTGCCCAAGGCTTTGTATTAATGGATCATGAAACTGGTCACATTATCACTAGCCAAAACGAAGATATGCAAATTTATCCTGCCAGTCTCACAAAAATAATGACTGTTTATGTTATAGGTAAAGAAATTGAGGCGGGAAATATTAGTATTGATGACATAGTCACAGTATCTGAAAATGCGTGGGCTAAGAATTTTCCCGATTCATCAAAAATGTTTATTGAAGTGGGAACAAAAATACCCGTTTCTGATTTACTCAGAGGCATCGTAGTGCAATCAGGAAACGATGCTTGTGTTGCTATGGCTGAGCACGTTGCAGGCTCTGAAGATGCCTTTGCTAGCATGATGAATGCTTATGCGGCTCAATTGGGAATGTCGGCAAGTCATTTTGTTAATAGTCATGGTTTACAAGACCCTGAGCACTATACCTCTCCTAGGGATATGGCAACACTTTCACGTGCTCTCATCGAAGAAGTACCAGAGATGTATGCAATATATGGCGAAAAAGAGTTCACCTACAATGGCATAAAACAATACAACCGAAACAGTTTGCTTTGGGATCAAAGTCTAAATGTTGACGGTATTAAAACAGGACACACCTCAGACGCCGGCTACAGCTTAATCACTTCAGCTTTACAAGGCGATATGCGATTAGTCAGTGTTGTTATGGGTACCGAAAGCGAGCAAGCAAGAAAAGTTGAAAATAAAAAACTGCTTCGATACGGCTTTCGCTTTTTTGAAACGGTAACGCCCTATAGTGCTGGCGAAAGCTTTGTCGCTCACAGAATATTTATGGGTGACAGAGACACTGTCGATTTAGGTATAAACCAATCTACCCCTATTACCATTCCTAGAGGCCAAGCCAAAAACTTAGAAGCCAACTTCGAATTAAAAGAACGTTTAGAGGCCCCCCTACAAAAAGGCCAAGTAGTAGGTACTCTTTACTTACAGCTTGATGGCGAGGATGTGGCTACCTACCCATTAGTAACATTGCAAGAAGTCAATGAAGGCGGTTTTTTCGATAGAGCCAAAGACTATGTGCTTTTACAATTGGGACTCGCGGGAGAGTAAGGTATAATCCCCGCGTTTTTTTAATTTAAGCGCGGGAGTTAATACAATGGATACCAAATTTGACGAATTATTAGAGTTTCCAACCAACCAAACATTCAAAATAATGGGTGTTGCGGATGACGCGTTACCAGAACAAGTTATTTCTCGCTTACAGCAAATTGTGCCTGGTGATTACTCCCCCACTATCAAGCCTAGCTCAAAGGGCACGTACAATTCACTGTCAATTTGCGTTCATGTATCAAGCAAAGAACAAATGGAAACCATTTACACTGAGCTTTCAAAATTAGAGCTCGTTAAAGTGGTATTGTAGCTTTGGTTACTATCCGACAACTAGGCCGTCAGCCCTACTTACCTGTATGGCAAGCAATGCAAAGCTTTACAGACAATAGAGATGAATTTACCAATGACGAAATTTGGTTGGTTGAGCACGAGCCTGTTTTCACCCAAGGCCAAGCTGGAAAAGCAGAACACATACTCTCGCCCGGTGATATACCTATTGTAAATGTCGATAGAGGTGGTCAAGTCACTTATCACGGGCCAGGCCAGCAAGTAGTCTATGTGCTAATTAATTTAAAAAAGAAGAAATTAAGTGTCCGGCAATTGGTTTCAGCACTAGAACAGTGTGTCGTTAACGTTATGAACGACTATAATGTTGAAGCTTACCCCAAACCTGACGCTCCCGGTGTTTATGTAAACGAAGAAAAGCTGTGTTCATTGGGATTGCGAATTCGAAGAGGCTGCTCTTTTCATGGTTTAGCATTAAATGTAAATATGGATTTATCGCCGTTTAAACGCATAAACCCTTGCGGATATGCTAGCATGCAAATGGTAAATAGTGCGTCACTGGGCGGCCCACAAAATACAGATATTGCGAGTGAAAAATTAATTGATCATTTAGTTAATGAACTCGGTATAGAAGAGATAAACAGAAAAGAAGGTTTCGATGACTAGCGCAAGAGCTCAAGCAGGTGTAAAGCTTAGGGATGACGAAAAAGTAAAGCACATTCCTATTACAATTATTCCCACTGAAAAAGCAGAAATGCTACGTAAACCTGAGTGGATAAAAGTAAAACTACCTAGCACCACTGGAAAAATCGATCACATCAAAAAGACGCTTCGCAAAAACAAACTCCATTCAGTATGCGAAGAAGCGAGCTGCCCCAATTTAGCGGAGTGCTTTAACCACGGCACAGCTACATTTATGATATTGGGTGATATCTGTACCCGCCGCTGCCCTTTTTGTGATGTTGCTCATGGTAAGCCGCTTCCTCCCAGCGCCGAAGAACCTGAAAAGTTGGGTAAAACAATTAGTGAAATGGGGCTTCGCTATGTGGTGATCACATCAGTAGATAGAGACGATTTACGTGACGGTGGTGCACAACATTTTGTAGATTGTATTAGTGCCATACGCAAACACAGCCCTAGTACCACTATTGAAGTATTAGTCCCTGACTTCCGCGGCAGAATGGACCGAGCATTAGAGATATTGAAAACGTGCCCACCGGACGTGTTCAATCATAACCTAGAAACTATCCCTCGCCTGTACAGAGAATGTAGGCCTGGTGCGAATTATCAATGGTCTTTAGATTTGCTTAAAAAATTCAAAGCAAACCACCCTGATATCCCAACGAAATCAGGGGTTATGATGGGTATGGGTGAAAACAAAGATGAAATTGCGCAAGTTTTACGTGATTTACGCGCCCATGATGTAAACATGCTAACACTGGGGCAATATTTACAGCCTAGCCGCCACCATTACCCTGTTAAACGCTATGTTCACCCCGACGAATTCAACGAGCTAGACCAATATGCGAAAGAAGTTGGCTTTACTCACGCGGCCTGTGGCCCTATGGTTCGTTCAAGCTACCACGCTGATAAACAAGCTGCTGGGGAAGACGTAGGTAAATTCGAGCCTAAATAAAATAGACGTTTATCTTAGGGGCTTTTAATTCTTTAAAAGCCCTAATTTATTTTGAAAATGATAAATTGTTTGAATATTCATACACTTTATTTCTACCTTTGCTTTTAGATTGATACAAAGCCAAGTCTGCGGCAGACATTAAGTTATCAAAATTATATCCAACTGACGTAGTATCACTCACACCAAAACTGGCAGTTATAACAAATGACTGTTTAGTTGGTTTTGTGTCTATTTTTTCAATAATGTTTCTACAGTTTTCAGCAATAGATATCGCCTCTTGAGCATTGCTTCCCTCAAGAAAAATAGCAAACTCTTCTCCTCCCATTCGTGCTAGCGTCCATTTTGCGTCCAACTCAGAATTTAAGGTTCTTGCTACAGCCTTCAACGCCCAATCACCTACTTGGTGGCCATAGCTATCATTTATACGTTTGAAATGATCTAAGTCGAGTAAAATAATAGCCGTAGAAGAGCGCTTATTTCGAAGCTTATCTAGCCGCTCTAACGCTTTTTGGGTGAAAAAAGACCGATTATATGTTTTTGTAAGGTAATCTATTTCAGCCGCTATTTTTAACCGTTTTTGAACCTTTTTGGCTCGCCATGACCAGTACACCAAAAAGCACACTAAAATGGATACAAACAAAAGCAAGAGCAATGTACTTTCCATTCTTTCACGAGAAAGCTCTGCTTTGGTATGAAGTAATTTGTTTTCGCTATCTAGCATTTCCATTTCTGCTTCAACTTTCTGAACATCAAATTTTGCTTTTTCAATAGCTAATAGTAACTTCGCACTGTTCTCTTGAGTAACGTGATTTAACGCTATATATTTATTAAGAAAGTACACTGCTTTTTGATTGTTTTTAATCTGAGTATTTACGTTAGCTGCGATCTGATAAGCTTCCAGATAGGGCCTGTAATACCCCATTTCCTTTCCATCGCCAATAACCTTATTCACGTAACTTAGCGCTAACTCTATGTCATTTAACTCATACGCCATTTGCGCAATAAAAACCTGAAGAGTACGAGTTGATGGCGTATAACCAAACAAAATGACTTCAGGCTCAAAAGCCATTGCCTTTTCAATAACCGCCCGCTCAGCATTGTCATGCCAAAGTACTTTTAATTTGTCTACCTTAACTAAATGACTAGAAATTGATGGCTTTGTGTCCGAACATACATCTTCAAAGCGCTGAATAGTCTCTTTTGATTTCTCAAAATCAGCCTTCTCTACTTGTGCACTTAACATCAATGAAAAAACTCGGCATTTGTCTTCGCTAGTTAGCCGTTGATGCATCAAGTTTGACATCATAGAGACAACTTCATCATATTCACCAATTTCCCAGAAAAAATTTGATATGCTAAAAATCATATTTTGACGGGTTTGCGAGGAAAGTAACTCAGGTGCCGTTTCTAACAGTAAGCGTAATTTGTGTAACGTATGAAAAGAATCTCCCCAAGTTTTAACACCTGCGTTAACTGACAACATGGTCGTTAATACTGCTGCAGCGAGCTCTTTATCTTTTAAATTATCAGTATCAATTTGTGCCATCTGCGCCAAAGATTGCTCAAGCTCACCGTGTAATGCCATATGAAAAGCACGCAGATATTTTACTTTCTCACGTTGTTCGCCTACAAAAGTAAGTTCGCTCATATTGTCAATCATCGCAGATGACCTGTGCGGGTCTTTTATTCGTAATTCGAATGCACTTTGAAGTTCATCAAAGTGATCTGCATAAACATCACCAACAATTAAGCAACCTAAAAAAAACCAAATTTTTTTCAACTATTATATTACCTGGATAAATGTTACTAAGACGGAGTTTTAGATTTAATGGTTTTAGCGATATGAAAATCACTAAAGCGCATATTTTATACTCACCAGTTTATCTACACTCCAGCTTCCATACAACATAATCGTAATAGCAGAGTGTTTGCTCTAAGAATTAAAACATATATAGGCGTTTAGGTATCTTCCCTAAGCAAAAAAAGCTTTTCTCGGCATATTTCAGTATTATGCTACATAAAACATATCGTCATAAATAAGATAAAAACGCCATGAAGAAAACAATTTATATTGCATATACAGGTGGCACCATAGGTATGCAAGTATCCAAAAATGGTTACATTCCAGTTCCAGGTTTTCTAGAAGAAACACTGGCTAACATGCCAGAATTTCATCGTTCTGAAATGCCAAACTACGTACTTCATGAATACGAAAACTTAATTGACTCATCTAATATGAGTCCAAGCGATTGGAATTTAATTGCCGAAGACATCCGTAGTCAATACCATAAATACGATGCCTTTATCATATTGCACGGAACCGACACCATGGCTTATACCGCATCGGCACTAAGCTTTATGTTCGAAAATTTGCAAAAACCCGTTATTGTCACAGGCTCGCAAATTCCTTTAGCTGAATTGCGCTCAGATGGCCAAGAAAATTTACTTAATGCGCTCTATGTCGCTGCAAACTATCCCATTGCAGAAGTGACATTGTATTTTAGTAATAAACTCTTTAGAGGAAACCGAAGCAGAAAAATCGACGCGAATGGTTTTGACGCGTTTGGATCGCCTAATTTTCCCGCATTATTAGAAGCAGGTATCAATATATCGCTACTTGCAGGTGAACTAGTAACCCAGTCTTCTACTGAGCCCTTAATTGTAACGCCTATAAACACTCAACCCATTGGCGTAGTAACGCTCTATCCAGGGATAGCAACAGAAGTCATTGAAAACACGTTAAAACAACCTGTTAAAGCATTAATATTGTTAACCTATGGCGTGGGAAATGCGCCGCAGAATCCTAAGTTACTCGCTCAATTTGAACGAGCGACTCAAGAAGGTATTCTAGTCGTCAATTGTACTCAATGCTATAAAGGGAAAGTCAGTATGGAAGACTACGCTACTGGCCATACATTGTTTGATGCAGGTCTAATTTCTGGTTTTGATATGACGCCGGAAGCAGCCCTTGCAAAATTGCACTACGTGTTAGGTCAGCCAATCAACCATAGTCAGCGCAAAACACTAATGGCTAAAAATCTACGTGGTGAACTAAGCTGTTAATGTTTAATAACATATCAACTGGCTTCTACACCGCCTTCCCTCGCAGACAAATCATCCAATTGAGATAGTGTGGTATCAAAGTCACCTTTTTGCACTGTGTATTCAATGAGAACATGAAAAGATGACTGCCCGAATTTAACAGTTAACCCAGGAACATCCCAATGGCTTACCGTATTTAAAAAACGGTAAGCGATAGGCTCTCTGTCAAATACGTATTCGACTCTATTTTTCACTCAATTATTCTCTATACTTCAGAATTAGTAGGTTCGACATACGCAGCATTAACTACACAGTCTATTCGTTCTAAAACAGTTTCATCAGGAGAATCTACAAAAGTGCCGACAAACACATTGAGTAACTCACTCACACTTACTCGCTGAGAATTATTAAAATTATCACTTAACAACTTCATTTGCAGAGCCTGTTTTATATCTTGATGCTCTTTAGGGGTTTCTAGTTTTAATAAAATTTCTAACGTAACTAGCTGTTCAGAAAGGTTTGCTACACCGTTAATTTCGTTCTTTGCGGCCTGCTGCCACACTTTAGGCAACTCATTCCACGACGTAAAAGCAGTGATTTCTACGTTACTATTGTCGCAACGAAAACGCAGAAAATCAGATAAATTCTGAGCATGCGCTTGACGCTTTACTATTGCACTTCTCTGGCTATGTAATTTTCTTTTTTCTTCTACTTGGTTCAGCTTTTCTATCAATGAACCCCCAACACCTTTGGGTAAAGTTTTAACTTTATCGCTCAACTCAGAAAATAAAGTATCGTAAGCGCCTTTTTTCAAGTCGACACTTTGAACTAGGAAATCATTTATCAATTGCGTTATTGCGTTTATTTCAGCGCTTAGGGCTTGTTGCTTAACGTCACGTTCGTCCTTAGCCCTAGCAAACACTTTGTCATTTGCTTCGCGAAAAGAGCGCCATAACTTATTATCAAAGCGCTTTCCAGACGTTCCTATGTTACGCCATTGCTTTTGTAATGTTTTGGCCTCTTCTACTGCCTCTGAACTGTGTTCCTTGGACAATAGGGCTTCAACCTGTTTGATCAAAGCTGATTTAACACGTTTGTTTTCTTCAAAATAAGGGGTTAATTTCGCGAAAATAGCGTCTCTTCGTTTATCAAACTCTTGTTTAAAATAGGCGTAATCTTTTGGTGGTAATGAAGGCGTATCTCGCCATTGCCTTTGAATATTTTCAAAGCGCTTCGCATAGTCTTCATCAATAGACACAGTGTCTTTTAACATCTGATCTAACTCAAACAATAATGACTCTCTTTCTGTCTTTGCTGCTTGTCGTATTTCTTCTTGTTCTGCGAAAAAAGCGCGACACGGAACAAACGCCTGCTCTAACGCATCATCAAAAGCCTTATTTTGTTCTATATCACTTTGGGATAATTGGCTCCCCAAAGAAAGCGATTGCCACTGTTTTCTCAATACCTTTATCTGATCAGCACGTTGTTTCATCGACAATTCAGAATCATTAATAAGGCTTTGAGCTTGCGTCACCAACTCTGGCTTTCTGGGGCTAGCGAGGTACTGCTGCCACTCTTCCAAATGAGTGATTTTCTGTGAAACATCATCGTACTTGCGGGCAAGGTTTTCTTTTACAGCATCAGTGGCTTTTTCCCACTGTTTGTCTAATAGTTTGAATTGACTAAAAGCCGCCTTGTATTTCCCTTGTTCAATAAGACTAGACACCTTACCAAAAGAGCGATTTAACTGTGTTACTGCCTGTTTAACTGTTTCTTTGTGGTCGCGGAGACGCTTTCTAAGTTGTTTTTTAATGCTAGACCATTGTTCAAAATGCACTATTGCTAACGGTGATGATTTATCATAGACATCGTGAAAGTGGCTTTCTAACAAAGGTAACTTTTCTTGAATAGCCTCAGGTGTAGTTAAGATCTTTTCTTTTTCTTCTTCAACAAATTGAATAGCCTTAGACACTAACTCTCCATGTCTTTGCCATTCTGGTAATCGAATTAGTTTTGTTTTTAGTTCATCAAGGCGCTGTGCCAAAGGTTCGCTATTTTCTCTACCTATAAGGTCTGCAAATTTAGCAAGGTCATCGTTTGCGTTTTGAATTCGAACTTGTAGCTCTTCAAGTTGACTTAATGTAACAGCTTCAAGGTCGTTAAATATTGTGTTTACATCATTAGCTAATATTTGCACTAATGAGGTTATTGCCTCTAGCTGTAATTGCTTTTCCTGTAACAACTGCTCTTCTTTGTAGCTAGATTCCATACTCTCTATATGAAACGCCACTTTTTTATCTATCGTCAGCTTCTTTTCTTCAAACTGAATTTTGTCTCTTTCTTTTAGTACATCAAATTCAGTCGCAAATTGCTGATATTCTGATTCCAACAATTCTTTTTCTTTTACAACTATTTCAAAGTCACTTTGCTCAGTTAATGCCAAGTACTTTGCTAAATTCATTTTAACCTGTCGAATCAACTCTTCCGGTCTGGATTTAAGCGCTTCTAAACGAGAGATTTTTTTAACGATTAATTCGCTGTTATCTGCGATTTGATTCTTTTTCAACCAACGTTGTAGTACGCCAACATCATTTTGGCTTTCTACTAAGTGTGCTTTTAAATCCATTTGGCCATGTTTTAAAAACACTGCTTCAGCAAGAGAAGGTTTATTGACTTTATCAATCAGCTTGATTGCGAAATCGGTATCGTCAAAAAACACCCCACCCCGCTCTAATACTTCTGAGCACAGTTCCGTATCAGCAGACTCGATAAGAAACTGTTTTTTCTCACTATCAGACATGCTTTGTGACGAGAAAATAGTTTGCTTCACTTTCACTACCGCTGCTTTTTTTACTCTTGCATTTTTTGCTATTTGCGCCATTTTTTGCCAAAGCGCGAATGAATCAAGCTTAGTCAGTGCGGCAAGAGTAACGTCTACCGAGTCATCATTGAACGCAAGCTCGTGCAGTATCTGTCGTTCTTTTGGTAATGAAGGAGATAATTTGTCAATTGCTGCACATCGCAATTTAGGATCGGGTTTTGCGTAGTCAGGTGTGAAAAATTTACTAAAAATCATTTTCTTTAAATTTGGCTATTGTCTGAGAGTTGGGAATATCAGTAGACGCTGAATAACTTTCATCAAGTTCATTTCTAAATTCACGCTTACTTTTATGAACAATATTGCCGTCGGCACCTAAGGTCATATGCTCATTAGATTGCTCTACTTTAGCTTGATACAACATTACGGCTTGTAAGCAAACTGATTTTTGATTTTCGTCTAAAGCCGTACCATCTGGCCACTTGCCTGTTTCAGCCGCTTGTCTCAAGCGGCTGTACACATCAGGAGACATGGACGACAAAAGTACATCGAGGTTCATTGCGAAAACCTCTTAGCAATGACAATACGCACGCGGTTAACTGCATACCAAACAAAGCCCAAAGTACAGGTTCCCATGGCTAAGTTGTGCTGTAGGTCTCCAGGTTGCGCCCCTCCCCAAAACATAAAACCAAACCCTGTAACAAACAACAGTATTGCCAACATGGATTGATTTTGTAGCCCACGTAATTTATTAAAATGTTTTAGCTTTTGCTTTCTTAAAATATCATCAGCATCTGCAGCCTTTACGCCAAAGGCGCAATGACTGCAAGTTTCTGCTTTATCCGAAATTTTTTTATTACACGAAGGGCATTCTATTAACGCCATTTATAAACTCCAACCCACTATTTATCTTTTACCTTACTCCAATATTCTTCGGCAGTTGATTTCATTTCTTTGCATAAAAGCATGATGCCCAACAAATTCGGTAAGGTCATTACAACAATTGCAACTGCACTTAGCGCCCATATCAACGTCGTGTCAGAAAACGATGCCCAAACAAAACCAGCAACGTAAACAACGCGATAAGGCATGACTGATTTTGGCCCAAGCAAATAAGTCATTGCTCTATCGCCATAATAAGACCAAGCTATTGCAGTAGAAAAAGCGAACAACAATAAACCAATCGATACTATGTACTTACCAAAATCACCAAAATAACCACGAGTAAATGCAATTGCGGTTAATGGCGCTGAATGTACCAGAGATTTACCTTCAATAATAATATTGTCTTTCATTGGCTGACCATTTTCGATACTTAGCGTGCCGGTAAATAAGTCTTCATTACCCAGTGAATACGTTACATCTTCAGCAAACGAGCGAGCATGTAGTAACGTATAACCACCACTAATCGCTTTACCATTAGCAACGGATATTGAACCTGTATATGGCGTTACACCATGCTCATCTTCTTTATTCAAATAGCGGTATAGATTAGTTACGTCATCTGTATTTGACTCGTTATACTCACCTGAAATAAACAAGGTATCTGAGCGCTGGAATTCATTGTAGTGTTTTTCATTCCAAACCCCTGATGACAAAATAACCAAACCAGTAATCGTACAAATAATGATGGTATCAATGAAAGGTTCTAACAAAGAAACCATACCTTCAGAGGCCGACTCTTTGGTTTTCGCTGCAGCGTGAGCTATAGGCGCAGAACCTTGTCCTGCTTCATTGGAAAATAGACCTCGGTTAACACCGCGACTGAACGCATAAGACAAAGATGCTCCCAAAAATCCACCTGCTGCTGCAGAGCCAGTAAACGCATCGCTGATCACAGAAGAAAACGCAGGCCCGATGTTTTCAACATTGGCAAAAATAACCGCTAACGCACCGATTAAATAAATCAACGCCATAATAGGAACAATTTTAGATGTCACAGCTGCAATGCGCTGGATACCGCCTAAGATCACAAGCGCCAGTAAAATCCCCAACACACTTCCCACAATAACCGGCTCTATGCCAAAAGTAGATTCAATACTGGTAGCAATACCATTACTTTGAGGCAAGTTTCCGGTACCAAAAGAACAAATCACAGTGGCAACGGCAAAGGCTACCGCTAGCCACTTCATGTTTAATCTGCGGTCCATGTAATACATAGGTCCGCCAGCCATGGTGCCATCTTCAGTTTTAACTCGGTATTTATGAGATAGAGTTACTTCTACGAACTTGGTGGTCATACCTAAAAAGGCCGTCGCCCACATCCAAAACAAAGCCGCAGGGCCACCTAAAAATATCGCAAACGCCACACCACTAATATTACCTGTACCTACGGTGCCAGATAGCGCAGTAGTCAGCGCTCTGAAATGAGACGTATCGCCAGGTTCATCTCCGTGATCATATTTTCCCGTAACCACTTTCCAAGCATGACCAAAGAAACGAATCTGTGGGAACTTCAAATAAATGGTAAAAAATAGACCGACACCCAGTAATACATATGGGAACCAAACTGCTGAGCCTAAGAAACTATCCAGCAAGGTTAATAATTGATAAAAACTTTCCACGTTTTTTCCTCTTTTATTGTTATTTTATTCTGTGCTTAACGTAAAAATGGCAGCACACAGCCCACTGCCGAAAGAATATCTTCGCCTAATCTTTGACAACGAGGCACACTCCATCCGTACACAGGGTCTGGCAGGTTTGCATTATCTTTGAAAGGCATTTCAAATGTATACGACAAACAGTCGAAACGTTGACCCACTGCGTTACATGCTACGCGCATATCCGCTTCACCCGGCTTATCTTTGGAGTAACCGTATTCATCCTGAAACTCAGGTGTAATGGTTAATAAAGCGGTCTTGAATTTAGACTCCAACGCTGCAATTCGCTCAGAGTACTCAGGGTTGCCTTCAGCGCCAGCAACAAAATTATACGGTAGTGCTTCGTCACCGTGTAAATCTAAATACATGTCAACGCCAATATCATCCATTGCCGCTAATACAAGAGCAACTTCAGGGCTTTTCTCCATTGACGGGTTCGCCCATTCTCGGTTCAAATTCACACCCGCAGCGTTTGTTCTTAAATGACCACGAGCGCCACCATCAGGGTTCATATTCGGTACAACATAAAATGTCGCTTTATCCAAACAACGTCTTGCCACACCGTCTTCATCATCGAGTAAACGAGAAATGAGTCCTTCGGCGCACCACTGGGCCATAGTTTCACCAGGATGTTGCCTTGCAGTCACCCAAACATTTAATTTGTCTTCACTCGGCTCACCAATCACTAAAAGAGACATATCTCTACCGTCGAGGGTTTCGCCAAGTAATGTATGAGTACACAGGGAAGACATTTGAGCATCAGCGATAAGATCGAGATGTCTTTCGTAACTGTAAGGTGCGAAGTACGCAAAATAAATTGAAGGGTACTCAGGGTTGAATTCAAACGAGAGCGTGTCTCCATCGAATTCTGATTCTATCCTAAACCATGTCTGTCTATCGTAAGAGGCTACAACGCCGTAGTTTTCCCAACCCCCGGGATAAGCGGAATTGGCTAGTTCAGTAAGTTTAATTTTGTGGGCAATAAAGGGTTGTGTGACAAGTCGAAAGTGAAACCATTGATAAAAATCAGATTGGTTATCTTTTTTAATTGTTAAGACTATATCTTCAACTGAATCCGCTTTTACTACCTGAATGTTTCCACTGTCAAATTGACTGGAAATATGAAATTCAGACATCTGTCGTTCCATCTATTTCTATTAGAATATAAATAACATTGCACTAAGCTACTACTAAAGTAGCCCAAGTGATAGTGATTTCTAATTCTAGCCTTTTCAATAGACACAAAGGAAGTAAAACAAAGCGTAGATGTGCAAATAACCATCTATTTTGATAAATAAAACACTAGACCAAACCTAAGGAGGTAATAATATATGTCCATAAGATGAATGACGCAGACACCATAACTCATAAAGGCTTCTTAATACTAATCTTCAGAAAATTGAGTAAGTTCAGTAAAAGATGATAAGTATTCAATCACTTTTAAAGTCTCTATATTGAATACCTTATAATTACTAAGTTGAGTAACCTTAGTACTGTCAATTTGGCCATTCCGGTTAACAATAACGCTGATTTTAACCAATTTATCATTCGACGTTATATCGCAAATCTACGTAGTATTTTCATTGACTCTATTTGTAATACTTTCCACAAGGAAGTACATGAAGACAGAATGTTAACCGTTTGAGTTGATTTACAAGCTTACAACGAATCAACAACAAGCAAAGCACAATTCTAATTGTCTTTTAATTTACCTAGAGGTCCGTTTACTATGCGCGTCTTCTGCTACGTTTTAAAATAGAATGGAGCTTTGAGACACTAAAAATAATGACTAAATTAAATACAAAACCCCTGCATACGAAAAAACGTTAATGCAACCAGTTTCATTAAATTGCCTATTGAACACTCAATATCCAAGGAGCAATACCAGCCACGCCGCTCACTATAGTCTAGGCATTAGTTCGAAAACGGCTTCAATTCAATTGAAGGAAAGATCAAACAATATGTTCCGAAACTGCGAAACACCCAGAGACCTTACCTTTCGGTAAACCTTTATGCACATCATTATTATGCTTATTTGAAAAAGATTGTCTGAGTGTAATTTTCAGGAACCTTCTGAATATTCGATTTCGCTGGAATAAACTTTTGTTTTGACACAGCTTTAACGCTAGCTAAACCCCAAGCAGCCTCTGGTACTGATTTGATAATTTCAGGATTAAACGTATTCCCATTTGAATCTATTACGTATTGCAGGGTGACATACCCGTCTTCTAAATTTTTTGATATTTGTTTGCTAGATAGTGGAAAACTAAACTTGTCATTCTTCAATACCCAATATTCATCAATAGTGTCTTTTGATACTTCAATAGGATTTTGATTTAAAACTATTTTCTGGGTTGAAGTGCAACCTAAAATCAATATCGAAAAGAAAAAATTGAGAGAATTTTCATAAAGCATCCTTATCTATATAAATGAAAGTAATGCATAGCGAACGAAATAAACTACTTATTTCTTTTCGCATTAGTGAATGGCTAATCAGTTTGTAGTATTCAAGGCGTAATCGACAATTGCAAGACAAAACGACGTAAAAGAGATAAAAGAAGCAAGTTGCAAGATAAAATATCCAATACTTCTTAATGTGTAAGTGGTGGGAGCACTTTATCTAACTCACATTATAATCTCTAACTTTGTTGTCCGTCCCGTCAAAATTTGTGGAAAAAAGTTAATAAACGCCGAATGTAGAGCTACTGGCAGATTTTCTTGTTATCCAAAAAGTAATTGCTTGACAAAGGGGAGTCTATGTAGATTTTCTAAGCAGTAATAAAATTGTTGGTTAAAATAGCGAGGAACGAGCGAAAGGCAACTGTTTTTCGTCCTTATTAATTAGTTTATTATATTTCCCACGCTTAGTTATTTTTTGTTTTTTATACAACGGTATATCCCGACTAAGCTAATTAACACCCAGAAAGATTCAATCACAAAGGATGGGAAATTAAAATTTACGCTCAAAGAAATAATAATTAAAACAGACCCTAGGGCATTCATTACAGAATACTTTAATTCATGAATTGTCACCTTTTCTGTCTGCAATAAAAAATACGCATAGATAACAAAACTAACCCCAACTAAACCAATTAAATCATATATCAAGATGACTCCTTACGGTTATGTTCTCTGCTAGATATAAAGACTCTATATGAATATGTAGCCAGAGTTAAAAATAATGATGCAAATAATATATGTATGGAATTTTCCTTATTACTAAAAGTTAACCCAATAAGACCTGAGGCAGATATCAAAATGGGAATATAATAACTAATGTTTAATTTCAGTATCGTTTTTAAGGGAGCTTCGTATAATAAAATTAATAATTGTGCAAAGAATATATAGCCAAGTGAATAAGCGAAATATGTTTTCAATAAGTTATCGTCAAATTCTGGAACTGTTGTTCTAGATAAAGAAAAGTAACTTAAGCAGAATAAGAAAGCTATAACGATATCTATAGCTGCTCCGTATTTGTATGGTGATGACCCATCTTTACACAAATTTAGGGTCATGTGTAAATAGTCTACGACAAAACATAAACCAATCAAAAAACCAGTTAACCTTACCTCACTCATAACTCGAAATGGATCTGCTAAATCGAAAATTATTGATCCTAAAACCGCAGGGTATATTAATTGATATGCTAACTGATTAAATGCTCTTTTAGTGTCCATACAAATTTTCTATGTGAAATTGGTGTTACCCACTAAAAGTGGACATCCCTGTTAAGCGTACCTTGCCTCGTATTCATATGGGCTTACATAACCCAATGTTGAATGTTGACGTACGCGATTATAAAAAATTTCAATATACTCGATTTCATTTCTTGAAGCGAGTCGAATTTTTCTCCATAAATGAGCTCTACTTTCATTCTACTAAAGAATGATTACATAACAGCATTGTCCCAATAATTACTTCTTCGACTCATGCTGTATAGTGTTTTATTAGCGCGCACTTTACTCTTGGTCGCTCGCAAAGTACGCGGCTGACTTTTTTAAAAACGCATTCTCTTCTTTTAAATCGGCAAGTTGACGCTTAAGGCTTTGTACCTCATCAGAATCAGTTTGATGAAACTTAACACCTTGAATAGTTGAAAACTGATGAGCACTGCATCGCTTAAATTGTCGACGCCAGTTATAGATTTGCTGCGCGGAAATACCAAGCTCCGCTGCGACTGATTGGTTAGAATTACCTTCTTTATCCGCTCTACGAACAGCCTCTCTACGAAACTCTTCCGTATACGCATGAACCTTCTTTTTATTAGCCATAAATCACCTCTTTTCTAACTATAGGTGATGTCCACTTAAATTGGGTAAGTCCTGAATATAACGTTTCACTAAGGGGCGAAAACGCATTGCGTTTTTGTCCCAACGAGCAAAGCGAGTGAGTTTAGTGATTTGTTATATGCCATATTTACTCAAAAGCACTTCGGTCGATTGGCGAATAACCATAGATTCGCAACGATGTTGTCCCTTTCTCGTATTCAAATCCAATAGACTTGATAAGTGATTCCAAGCGAGCTGAATGATCAATAGTTACAATCTTGGTGGAACCGCTTTTAAAGCTATCTTCTTTATACTCGATTTCAAACCACATTACACTGAGCATCGGGTATGGTAAATGGTTATACCATTCATTGTCCCAAGCGGAAATATAATCTGAATCGATACAATTGAACCTGAAACATGGAACCCACTTGGATTTAAATTGAATACTTTCTCGCATAAAAGTAAACAGCTCATTCCATTTCGTATTGTTAGCCAGTCCAACGAGGTTTTTAGCAACTATTAACTTTTTTAATCTAGGGATTTCACTAACAAATGGGCGGTCATGTGGATGCAGTTCTGAATCAGCGTATGGAGCAATATTTTTCACGACTCCCCCAATGGCACCTAACGCTTCACTAACGGGCGAAAACGCATTGCGTTTTTGTCCCAGCGAGCAAAGCGAGTGAGTTTGGTGATGTCTTATAAACCTTACACATGAGCTTTAAAAAGAACATGCTCTTTTAGATTTGGAACATCCACTTTTGGGTGTATGAAATTGCTCATATTGTTAACCATACCAATACTCTCCATTACCTTAATAGAGTTTTTGTTATCTTTTACCGCAAAAGAAACAATTTCATTGAGATTGAGTGTTTCGAAGCCATATTCCAAGCACCCTTTTGCAGCTTCTGTGGCGTACCCCTTCCCCCAATAATTCTTTGAAAATCGCCAGCCGATTTCAACGCAAGGCGCAAATGGCAGACCATCTTCTATTTTGTTTAAGCCAACCAGCCCAATAAAAGTATTGGTTTCTTTGAGTTCACAAGACCAAAAACAACACCCGTTTTTTGCATTAAGATCCTTTAATCTCTGAACCACTCTGTCACATTCTTCTTTTGTCAGAGTTTTGGGAAAGAACTTCATTACATCTTCGTCTGCTGACATTTCATAGAAGTTTGGCCGATCACTTTCTATCCACTCTCTAATGATTAATCTATTTGTTTCAAAAATAACCATGCTAATCCGGTGTACAACGTCGCCTTAAGTTGTGAGTAATTGTTGGCTAAAATGTGACGCTAAGCGAAGCAACCTAGCCAACTGTATATTTTCCGTTTAATGTTCTCTTTAGCTCTAAAAGAGCCCAGAATTAACCGCGTATTCTAATTTGTTAGAATACCAGTTACATAAACAAACTTTGAAGCTCAGATTGTTGTTCCAAGCTAAGCTTATCAACTGATTTCAATGCGTATTGAAGTGCTGACTCGGCCTCTTCTGCCATATTAAAATTCAGATATGCCCTAATCAAGGCTGAATGAGCACCAAAAGATTGAGGATAGTTATTTCGATTCCACTTCAAAAGTTCCAACGCATCATCTTGACGGTTTAAATATTGTAACCACTGAGCGTAACCGTTTGCTTTATCTTCCGGAATTTTTATGTCCGTTTTGATAAGCGTCGAGCGATTGGCAAACTTCAACTGTAAATCAGCCAAAGTTTTAGGCACACCCTCTGGAATAGGCCATTCGGAAAACAAATATTTCAATCCCGCATACTGCCCTTGAAGCACGGTTGTATTATGCGTTTCATTACTAAAAATCTGAGACTTGACCATTAGTTCATCAGACGGATAACTAATCAATAAATCGAGAAAATGCTGATACGACTCTGTCATGGCTGGCTCTTCGTTAGCGATAGACACATACAAACGCCCTTGCAACTGATCGCTTTTGAGTGCCTTCTCGGCTATTCCAAGCAATTGCTGGTTGTTCCAGTATAAAGACGGGCTAATTGCGATAATGCCCTGAAATACGTCTGGTCGTTTTACCAATGTATTGATAGCAAACTGCCCGCCATGAGACGTTCCTGATAGAATTTGATAGTCCAGAGTACGGTATTGCTGTTTCACAAAGGGAATAACTTCTTTCTCAACAAAGGCTAGAAACCTGTCTGCATTTTCAAGTTGATTAGGGTTTTTCTTGTCTAAAGGCGTTACCGTCAGGTCTCTTACACGTGTTTTAAATGGGGTCACGATACCCACTACAATCATTTGCGGAATCTGCTCGAATTTTGCTAAATAATCTATTGTGCCAGCAGTATGTGGCCCCTGAATATCGCCATCGGTCACATACAACACTGGGTAACTACTCTGACTAGATTTATATCCCGCAGGCAGGTAAATAACCAAATCACGTTTTTCACCAAGTACAGCACTATTAATCGTCAATTCTTGTAATGTTGGTAATTCAGATACAGCCCAGCTCTCACAATGGCTTCCCAACATAGTTAATAGTAATCCGTATATTATGGTCTTCATTGATTTTCCTTAATTTTATTACGCTACTAGTAATTAGTGAGAGAACGACTGTAGCGATAACGAATGATATGGACTCCCCGGCCAAATTGGCATTGATTTAGCCAAATTAGTTTTTAGTATTCATGGCGTAGATGAACATGGCAAGATAAAACTACGCAAAACCGTTAAAAAAAAATTTTGTTAGCGGAAATAGCCAATTTACCTCAATGTGTCATTGGTATGGAAGCCTGCTCTGGTTCTCATTACTGGGCCACGATGTTCGCATCATGACATCTAAATTTGTTATTCCATACCGTCAAAATGATGCCAATGATGCTGAAGCTATTTGCGAAGCCGTCTCTCGCCCTAAAACCCGTTATGTCAGTATAAAAAGCGAAGAGCAAAAAGCGGTTTTATGCTTACATCGTATTCGTCAAGGCGCGATTAAAGACAGAACCGCTCTCATCCAAGGTGCCAGAACCGTTATACCCGTCAAGAATGCCCGACTCATTTGGGCTATATTACAATCAGGCAAAGAATATCAGGTTGATTATGTAGCTAACTAAATAGCTGTTACATACAAAAAGG
>NZ_JAFNJE010000059.1 GCF_017368475.1 Alteromonas sp. 5E99-2 | reverse complement strand
GCTTGTTTAAAACGGTGCATGTCAAAACGTTGGTGGCTCAGGAACAACGCATGCTGCTGACCAGCCGCAAGCTGCTCCAGCGCAAACTGCTCGACATCGAGAGCGATATGCGTGGCACCCTGCGCAACTTCGGCCTGAAGGTCGGGGCTGTGAGCACGCGGACCTACGAGGCGCGGATCCGCGAACTGGTTGAAGGCTTTCCCAGACTTGCGACAATCGTCGATCCTCTATTAACAGTCCGGCAGGTGATGCGTCAGCAACTGGCGACGCTCCACAAGATGTTGCTCAATGTGGTGTGCGATGATCCGGTCTGCAGACGGTTCATGACAATGCCCGGAGTTGGTCCCGTCGTCGCGCTCACTTACCGCGCATCGGTCGATCAACCGCACCGCTTTGTGCATTCCCGAGACGTCGGTGCGCATGCCGGTTTGACGCCCAAGCGATACCAGTCAGGCGAGATCGACTATGACGGCGGTATTTCCAAATGCGGAGACGCCATGCTGCGGACCATGCTCTATGAGGCGGCGCAATCGACGCTTACCCATTCCAAGAAATGGTCATGGCTCAAGGCCTGGGCGATGCGCGTTGCACAGCGACGCGACTTGCGGCGCGCAACTGTCGCACTTGCCAGACGCATTGCCGTCATTCTCCACCGCATGTGGATTGATGGCACCGACTTCCGCTTTAGCAACAGCGCCGCGGAGGCGGCCTGACAAACAGATTCTGATCCCGAGATCTGCCCTGGCAGAATGATGTCCTCACGGGGACGACGGGTGGCATGAGTTCGCAATGTCTGCAGATCCTGCTGCACGTGCAGCAAGGGCGCCTCGAAGATTGAACCACGCCATTCTTCTTACCCCATCATGAGGCGGCCA
>NZ_JAFNJE010000058.1 GCF_017368475.1 Alteromonas sp. 5E99-2 | reverse complement strand
CCCGTGTTCGTCGTGACCAACGCATAGGTCACATCAAACGTACCATCCGCCTGCAAAGCACCAACAGATGTCGCACCCTTTACAACGCTCAATCCAGGCGTCGGCGCAAGCGGTAGCGATGTCACATTGCCAGAACCATCCGTGTCGGCGCTGTTGTCGTCGCCGTCGACACCATCGCCGCCAGCCGCATCATTGTCAGACACATCAGACAGCGCGTTGCCAAACGGATCCGTCGCGTTGGCAACCGCCTGGTTATCAACCATGCCCGCATCAATGTCGGATTGATCCAATGTGTAGCTCGCCGTGAACGTCAGCGCAGCACCAGGGGCCAGATCATTCAGATCACCGCCCGCATCAATATCCGTCCCATTCGGAGCAACAGCGCTCAGAACTGGTGTCGTAAGCCGCGCAAAGTCACCACTGAACGAGGCTGCATCTTCAGTCACAGACACATTCAACGCGTTCAACACAGTATCCGTGTTCGTCACCGTGTAGGTATAGGTGATCGTATCACCAACCGTCACGTCACCAGAGGTGTCCGTGTCCGCCAAAGACGCCGCTTTAAGAACCGCAATCTCGCCTGCATCCACCGGAGGTGTGACCAAGGTCGCGATGTTGGTGTCGTTTGGATCACTTGCGTCTACGGTGCCATTGGCCACGTCACCCGTGGTTGCATCGCCGTCATTCACATTCTGCGTCGCATCATTCGCCGAGTTGTCAGCAATCGCCGTCGGCGTTGGGGTCGCAGCCGTCGCAGGTGGCGTCGCACCTGCCTGCGCTGAGTTCTCAAATGGTGTAATCGCATCAATTGCATTTGGATTAAGGTTAACGGTGAAGGTCACCGTGACGCTATCGCCGACGGCCAAGACACCGCCCGCCCCGATCAAAGCGTTAGACCCATCATAAGCCGG
>NZ_JAFNJE010000057.1 GCF_017368475.1 Alteromonas sp. 5E99-2 | reverse complement strand
GTTCAAGTATTTGCCTTCGGGGCAGATGTAGCGGTCGTTGTCCTCATCCCACTCAAAGTCCGAACGCGACCATGTTCCGTCTTTGCGCTCAGACTTATCGATTAATGGAATGAACGGAATAATCTCCCGCTTTTTGACCAACCACGCCAGGTTCTCAGCTGAGCCATAGGCCGTGTCAGCGACAAACCAGTCTGGCCTTATACCAAAGCGTTCTTCGGTGCGATCAACCATGGTTTGGGATGCCCCAACCTCGGCTGTGCGAATGGAGCGGGTCGCCTCAACATCAACAATTACAGCATTGTCGGTATCGATGAGGTAGTTGTTGGAATAGGAAAATATTGCAGGTCCCTTGCGCGCAGCAGTCCACTGGCTTGCTGGGTCAGAATGCGATGTGAACTTGGGTTTGACAGTCGTGGCCGCCCCAAACGCCTTGTCATCCAGCACATCAAGATACTCCCGCACTGCACGCGGCGCATCTTCAGGATCGATGGCGCTTGTGTCCCAATCCATCTGTGCGCTGGAGTTTTGCCTGTCCACATCCGCCTCAATAAGGCTCGCGTCCACAGCAAAGCCATGACCGCCGACAAGACCTTCGGAAATGCATCGGGCAACGACCGCCTCAAAGACATGGCGCAGCAGATCGCTGTCGCGGAACTTACCATGCCGGTACTTCGAGAACGTAGAGTGATCCGGCACTTTGCTGTCCAATCCAAGGCGACAGAACCATCGGTATGCTAGGTTCAAGTGGACCTCTTCACACAGACGTCGCTCGGACCGGATGCCCAAAGTGTACTCAATCACCAACATCCGCACAATCAGCTGAGGATCAATCGAAGGCCGCCCGAGGTGACTGTAATGAGCCTTCAGCTTCTCACGCACAGCATCGATATCAAGGAAGTGGTCGATCCGGCGCAGCATGTGGTCAG
>NZ_JAFNJE010000056.1 GCF_017368475.1 Alteromonas sp. 5E99-2 | reverse complement strand
CGTAACAAAGCTAATAAACGCCGAATGTAGAGCTGCTGTCAGATCTTCTTGTTATCCAAAAAGCAATTGCTTGACAAAGGGGAGTCCATGTAGCCCGCATAATGGGCAAAAAATGTTGGCTAAAATTAGCGACGAAGGAGCAAAAAGCCAACGTTTTTTGTCCCTATTAATGCGTTTGTTAGCTACCCGACTCTGGGAACGATGCTTTTCCGTCTTTTACAAACTTAGCCATTTTTTGCATGCGACGATAATGAGCCATTAATAGCTTTGAACTTTCTTCTACATCTTTTGTATGGGCATCCAAATCTGCCAGACTTTCAAACCCCAAACCTTTTGCCAATTCACTATTTAGTTTCTGTGCGGCTAGAGCTTCCTGAGCTTGAAGTTTAAAAGTTGTTAAACCCAGCTTTTTACGGGTAGCACTGAGATCTGCGTAAATTCTGTACAACTTTTTGTAGACTTCGGCAACTCCCACAACACTACCAGCCCCACTGATGAAAACGCCCATAACTTTAGCAAATTGAACTGCCACATCTGGGTTTAAGACCAAATCAAGCCAGCCTGGAGATGCGTATTGCATGGAATTGATTTGAGGTTTGTCTTCTTTAGGTATGTGAGTGCGGAATATATCGTAAATATTCACGTAACTAAGGCCATGACGAAGCTCATAGTTCTTTAAGACGGACTCCATACGAGTGGGAGCAATTCCTATGGCCTTGTGCTCTAAACAATACAAAAATGAATAGTTCTGAAAATAAATTCGGGAGAAGTTCATCAAGTCCTCTAAGGACCATTCACCATCCAATAATATTTTATAGGTTCTATTTTCCATTTAATCTCACTCTCGTTCCATATCCGACCTGAATTCGCGATTCGGATAGCTAACGGGCAAATATGCGGCGCTACAATGGCGAAGCCGCGCCGCGTATTTGTCCCAGTATGGCACGCAGTGGCATACGTGTTAAGCGCCTTGT
>NZ_JAFNJE010000055.1 GCF_017368475.1 Alteromonas sp. 5E99-2 | reverse complement strand
GTACCTGCTGTCGCTGACACATAAGCCACTAATCGCTCACTGCCTTGATGGGACTGTGCAACCACTACCGCTTCATGAATGTCCTCTTGCTGTAGTAAGGCACTTTCTATCTCACCTAGCTCTATTCTAAACCCACGAATCTTCACCTGATGGTCAATACGCCCTAAATACTCCAACTCGTTATCTGTATTTAAACGCACTAAATCACCTGTGCGATAAAGCTGCTCGCCTGAGTCACTAAACGGATTGGCAATAAACACATTCGTCGTTAAATCAACACGATGTAAATACCCTCGAGCTAACCCAGCCCCACCAATGTACAACTCCCCTGCTACGCCTTTCGGCGCTAAGTTCAAATCACTGTCCAACACATAAAGCTGTGTATCTGCTATTCCATCACCCAAGGTAATCTCATTACCCGTCAACTGTTTTACTGATGACCATATCGTTGTTTCCGTTGGACCATACATGTTCCAAAGCGATACACCATATGATTGCAGTGTCTGAGCTAAGTCTTTTGGTAATGCTTCTCCACCACATAACCCCATTAATGGTTTCTTCGTTAAGTGGCTATTCGTTTCATTCCCCTGCCAACCACTGGCTAACAGTAAACGCCAACCTGACGGTGTCGATTGAAAAACCGTTGCTTGATGCTTTGACAGTAAGTCCGTTAAGGCTTGACCATCAAGTACGTCTTCCCGTGTAGCTAGTACCAGTGTTGCCCCTGTGATTAACGGTAAATACAGCTCAAGTACAGCAATATCAAACGATAAGGAAGTCACTGCCACTAAGGTATCTTCACTTGTCATCCCCGGTGCAGATTGCATGCTCCGTAAGAAGTTACTCACACCTTGGTGTTGTACCATCACCCCTTTAGGTTTGCCTGTTGAGCCTGAGGTATAAATTAAGTACGCAAGTTGTGAAGCATGCATAGCTAGTTGTGGGTTTGTGGTTAACTCACCTGAGACATCAAGTTCGTCAATACATAA
>NZ_JAFNJE010000054.1 GCF_017368475.1 Alteromonas sp. 5E99-2 | reverse complement strand
CATAAAAGCTCAAACGTTACTACTGACTTTTGGGACTGTTTATTGGGTTCGCTACGAGTATATTTCTCTAGGTCTTAACGCTCGTACCGTATAACTTTTAACATAAGGGGCGCATACTCATTGGCTAAAATGCGGAGCAGCCAATGAGTATGTGTCCCAGTGAGCGGTAGCGAACGACTTGATGTTTTTGTTATGTGTCTCAATGGATAGTTACCGCATAAAAAACAACAAGTACGAGAAGACTATGCCCAAGCCAGCGCTTTTTACCTGAGTAATTCAGGCTCATTCCCGAAACCAATAGGGCAGAACCGAACAAAAAGCCCCAAAGGCTAATTAATGGTTCAACCATCCCGCAACTTTCTTTATTCGTGTAGCAAAAAAGCGTATTTGAATGAGCAAGCAACGCAATAAAGACAAAGGCAACACCAGCTAAAAGCTCAAAAACCTGAAAGTATTTAATTATCTTCATTTTCTAATCTAGACACATAACTTTTAAATAAGGGGCGCAGACGCGTGGGCTAAAATGCGAAGCAGCCCACGTGTATGCGTCCCAGCGAACGAAGTGAGTGACTTAATTTTTTTGTTATGTGCCGTCCTAATCAAGAACATTGATTATTCCTTCTGCAAGTTTTCTGTTGCCTGCATACAGTCCAAAATTAAGACCAACATACATGTGTGGTTTATGATTTTCTGGATTGAGGAAGTCTATGCCGACTTCTACAGTTTCTCCCGGAAATGCTTCCTTTTCATCTCCAAGATCTAATGCACATGAACCACCAATCATTCCTTCGTATCGAATAATTGGCCTAATACCGGTGAATATTCTAGGCTGAAAATCTGGCGTCTCGTAATCCATGATTTTTATCGTCGCTAAAGCCTGAAAACCCATTTGCTACCTCATAGGCACATAACGAATAAGTTAAGCGGCGCACTTATGGTGTTAGAAAAAAGCTCCGCTGTTGTATGCGTCCGCTTTAACGCTTTGTTATACGATTGCGA
>NZ_JAFNJE010000053.1 GCF_017368475.1 Alteromonas sp. 5E99-2 | reverse complement strand
CTCGCGCGTAAAATACGAGTATCCAACGAAATCTGAGTAATGATTTTCACGACTTTGGCCATCTCGGCGGCCATGCCTTGAACCTCTACAATGATTTCAGCGGTATCCTCGTGCCCGCGGTTGGCAATTTGAAGCAAGTTGAGATCCTCATCGCTAAGCTTACCAAGCAGCAGAACACGAATTTCTTCACAGTCTTTGTGAAGGCAGGACGCCTTCAGCTGATATGTCTGAAGACCGCGTGCGTTTCTGGCTTCGGCTTTTTTTAGCTTTCGGACAACAGGCCGTAGGCCCAAGTTCGCAAACACAATCAAAGATGTCAGAACTGCCGCATAGCCAAGATGCCCTGATCCAGAAATCAAACCGACAGCTGCAGAACACCACAGCGTGGCCGCTGTGTTAATGCCTTGGATATTGAGTCCATCGCGAAAGATGATGCCAGCACCAAGAAACCCAATACCCGACACCACCTGAGCAGCGACACGAGTTGGGTTAATGTCATCGGGAAACAGCGCTGCGAAAACGACAAATCCCGCTGCACCGAGCGAGACCAGAGCATTGGTGCGAAGCCCTGCCATTCGTCCGCGAAATTGCCGTTCAGACCCGATGATGGCCCCCATCACCACCGCAAAACCCATGTTTATCGCGGCGAAAAGCAGGGATATATCAATATCTGAGTAAACTTGGATCACAGTAAGGCTGTCCACGGTTAGGAATTAAATAACCTTATGCCTCAGTCGAAAGAAGACAACACCAATTCGAAGAACCAGTCCTTTGCAAATGCCATCATCCGTTGGTTAAAGACAAACGTTGCCCCAAATCATCCGGTCTAGTTTCACCAGACCCATTCATCCGCCATTTCGAGCGGTCTTGGATGCAATGTTACGCGTTCGGCGCAACGCAGGACCAACGTTTGTCTGGTGTTGTATTTGAATGATTCTGCCTAAGGTTCCGTTAACAGCTAGGCAGTCACTGCGAATTTATGCTTGATGCCGGTATTGGAGGACCAATCGTGTCGTTTTTGCTGAACCCTC
>NZ_JAFNJE010000052.1 GCF_017368475.1 Alteromonas sp. 5E99-2 | reverse complement strand
GATCTGCGCGCGCGGCGTCCGCTCTGCGCGAACCTCAAATCAGCTAATTGAGGCCGGCTTCACAAACATCATCGACGTCCCCGAAGGGATGCTTGGATCTGCGGCTGGGCCAGGTTGGCTGGAACGAGGGCTGCCTGTTGAAAAAGATAGCTAAGTTTACGGCCGCCTTCGCCATCATCGGATCAACAGCACAAGCCGGATGCGGCAACGATCCAGAGCCGTGTGAAGTAGAACTCGGCAGCTACCACATCGCTTTGCCAGACAATGCGTCGTCTGACATCCCTGCCATCATGTTCCTGCACGGCGCAGGCGGCACCGGCAACGGGTCAACGCGCCCCGGCAGCATGGCAGACACCGCAAACGCGCGTGGTTACGCTGTTATCGGTCCAAACGGCTTGCAGCGTGAAAACACGCGTTTTGGTCCCGGTTGGTCGTTCCATCCAGCAAGACCGCAACAACGCGACGAAATGGCGTTCTTCCAGCAAATCGCCGACGATGCAGCAGCGCGTTTTGGGATCGACCGCGATCAAATCATCCTTGGTGGGTTCTCGATTGGCGGATCAATGGCCAGCTACATCGCTTGCCAAGACCCAACGGCCTTTGCGGCCTATGCACCCGTCGGCGGTAGCTTCTGGCGGCCACACCCAACCGAATGCAACGGCCCTGTCCGGCTTCTGCACACCCATGGCTGGAAAGACAAAACAGTCCCGCTTGAGGGGCGTCCCTTAGGAAATGGAACCATTCTTCAGGGTGATGTTTGGTATGCGATGGGCGTTTGGCGTGGCGAAAACGGTTGTGATGGTTTGCGCGGGGATACCTTCGACACATCTGGGGATTTCTGGGTCCGAACATGGGAAGAATGTGACGCTGGCACAGCGCTCGAATTCATCTTGCATCCCGGCGGTCACGGCATCCCACGTGGCTGGTCAACGCACACACTCGATTGGTTTGAGGCTCTTTCGGCGGAGTAGTTACTCCGCCGCGATCCCATTCTCAGGCGCTGCTAAAACAGCTGCAAACCGTTCACGCTCTGCCATTGCGACGCGGA
>NZ_JAFNJE010000051.1 GCF_017368475.1 Alteromonas sp. 5E99-2 | reverse complement strand
CGTGGCTAGGTCATCGACCAGCCAATTGGCTGCTGCGTCGCAATGGTCTTTGTAGGCGGGGTCGGTTGAGATGGACTGAATACGGAGCAAATCGAGCAAACGCGCGGTTGCGTTTTCAAGGTCGGAATCAATCTGGGCGAGAACGGGATCGAGTGTCATTAGGTTCACTTTCTGAGACGAACAACTTTGTTGCCATACTGACGTCAAATTGTCGGGTCATGCAAACCTTTCACACTGTGTTACCTGAGTGATCTTCTTGGGTAATTTGGTAACGCAATCTCGCAGTTTTGTGAGGATCAAGTGGCTATGCACGACAAACACGCATCGTTAGGCTGCTTTAGAACAACGCGCCCCGCGGGGCCGAGAGACTTTCAGGGAGAGACGAATGAAATCGGGACTACTTATTACGGCGGCGGCACTTGCAGCCCTTATCAGCGGCGCGCAGACTGCTGCGGCTGAAAGCCACGCAGCAGAGTGTACGTTTGAAAAAGACGTCTTCGATTTTGATGATGATGAAATTGCAGCGCTGTATGCCTGTGTTGTTGATGATCTTGAGGCTGGCTACGGCGCAAACGATCACGAAATTGGCGCAGTGTACCGCACTTGGGGTGCAGCAGCGACAGGTCCAGCACTTCCGGGCGTACACGGTGAGCGTTTCTTGAACACCTTCGTGAACGAAGTGGGTTACGACCAGTACATCGAATACGCATATGGCGACGACTTTGCGATGCCAGTGGGCACCGTTATTGCAAAAGAATCATACAAATTGCGCAACGACGGCACACCACGTCTTGGGCCTTTGTTGATCATGACAAAAGTTGAAGCAGGCACCGAAGCCGAAGAATTCGGCAACTGGGTTTACTCTGGCGTACAGCCAAACGGCAAAACTATGGGCGTGAAACAATCCTTCTGCCATGACTGTCACTCTGCTTATGCGGACCAAGACAGCTTGGGCTACCCGCTTGATCACGTCCGTTTGGGCGCTGAATAATCCCGTCGTCTGACGTGTTGTGACTTTGAACGCCCCGATCCGGGTCCTGTCGGAACGGGGC
>NZ_JAFNJE010000050.1 GCF_017368475.1 Alteromonas sp. 5E99-2 | reverse complement strand
TTTGCGGTGCGATTTCAAACGGTCGCTGCAACACATGCCTCAAATTTCTCTGCTGGTGTTTGGTATTGCAAGGTCTTTCTTGGCCGTTCATTGAGTTGGCGTGCGACGGCGCTGAGTTTGGCCTGACTAAAGCCTGATATGTCAGTGCCTTTCGGGAAGTATTGGCGCAGAAGTCGGTTGGTGTTTTCATTGCTCCCGCGTTGCCATGGTGACTGAGGGTCGCAAAAGTAGACGTCGATCTTTGTCGCCATCGTGAACTTTGCATGCCCGGCCATCTCAGATCCGCGGTCCCAAGTCAGCGATTTATACAAATGCTTGGGCAGCTTGCGCGCCTGTTTGATAAGAGCTGTAGTGACGCTTTGAGTGTCTTTGTTTTCCACCTTCGCCAACATCACAAATCGAGAATGCCGCTCCACCAAAGTGGCGATGTAGCTGTTGTTGGAACCAACGATTAGATCACCCTCCCAGTGCCCCGGAATGGCGCGATCCTCGACCTCAGGTGGGCGATCACTGATCGAGATCGCATTCTTGATCTTGCGAAGCTTCAACCCTTTCTGGGTCGCATGACGAGACCGCCTGATTGCACGCGGACTGCGCAGACACTCCTGCAATTCCTTCTTTAAAACCCCACGGGTCTGCACATAAAGGCTGCGATAGATCGTCTCGTGGGACACGCGGTGCTGCTCCTGGTTCGGGTAGATACGTTTGAGCCAACCCGCGATCTGCTGCGGCGACCATTTCCGGCGCAGCTTGCGTGCAATCAACTGGCACAAGGGATCATTGAACGAGAGCTTACATGATTTGGGCCGCGATGCGCAGTCCCAAGCACGTTCATCTGAGCGTGCCGCGCGATAGGCCTGACGGCCACCATTTCGGCGAACCTCTCGGCTAATTGTCGAAGGCGACCGTTTCAGGTTTCTTGCGATGGACCGAAACGACTGCTGTGCGACCAAACCACGAGATATCTCCTCCCGCTCAACCAAGCTTAACGCACTTTGCGACCGCTTTCGACCAGGTGGTCGAATCCCACCAAACTGCGCCAAATGCGGGAAGATTGAAGACGATGCACGATTGAAGTGCCGCCCAATCGAACTCATGGACTCTCCGCGCTGCCACCTATCCCACATCTCTGACTTCTGTTTGGCCGTATAAAACGTCCGCGTCCGGTATTTCATCTTAAACACTCCATCTTTACTAAAAGAGTAAAGTGTTGCGTCGACCCATTGAAACCGCC
>NZ_JAFNJE010000004.1 GCF_017368475.1 Alteromonas sp. 5E99-2 | reverse complement strand
ATCGACAAGTCATTGAAATAGCTGGCATGGTCAATTATTGTCTTAGCATTACAAAATTACTGGCTGAGAATGATAAATTCTACAGCCTCGTTATGTACTTAAAAGGAAAATCATGATTCAGTGGGAAGATTTAAAATGGTATCAAAAGGCAGCGTTCTGGTTTGTTATCGGAATCGTTGGTTGGTTCGCGCCAGAAATTGCATTGCTTTTTCATTTTAGTGGTATAGAAGTCGTATTCGCTTTTGTCGCGATGTATTACACACCTATTCTTAGACAAATTCAAAATTTGTATAGACAGTTTAAAGAATCACTTTCTTTAGCAGTTATTACTTTTCAAAGCAGCGCTTGCGCAAAACCAAAGGTTTACTTTTTAGGCGTAAGCTTTTGTTGTGTTGCTTTTGCATTCACAAGTTCAATCGCATTTTCAGCCATCTTCTTCATGCCCGGGCTTGTGTTAAACGGGGTTTTAATATGAACGTACATAACAAGTTGCTACAGTACGTTACGGCCTTTCAGGCCTTCACAGGACAGTCAACGCTTCGCGCTGCCTGCCTCTCAGCAAGGCGTTAGGTTCACCCATGAATTCAGCCTTTGGTTATCTTTTATCGAGTTTAAAAACAGATCTCCATAAAGAGTTCGGTCCTTTCATAAAGTTAATCGATTTTGAACACAGAGACTATATCGAGGATGTCCTAGTAGAGATATTCGATATCGAATATGAGTTCTCTCAAGAGTTAGAAAACGGCAGTTTCATTCTGTACTTCTGCAACCGCATTAGCTCTGAATCACTAATGTTGGCTGTTACACAGATAAACCTTTTTCACAAAGAGCAGGAACGGTTATATGAATTACCCAGTGAAACCTAACAAGTTGTTAACAGGGCGTTATGCGCTTAGTAGTAAATACAAAGAACTTTTTTGATTTTAAAAAGTCTATCTTTTGTATTAAATTGAACACTAGATAAAGCTTCAACAATTTTCTTAGTATGGAATCATTACTACTGAATAAGGAATAATAAATTTGAAACCCCTATTTCCTTTTATAATCTTATTACTATCTTTAAGTGCGTGTAGAGCGACACAAGCTCCTCCCTATCAAGCAGACAGAGAACCAGAAAACAGAGATACATATAATGGTATTAAAGGTTTGTCTCAGTATCAAAAAGACCAGGTATATTTAATGGAAAAGGAACTATCAGAAGAATGCGAAGAAGCTAAAATAGAACTTGGTATTGCAGAAACGAAACAAGATGAAAGCTCAATTAAAACTCAAAAAAAAATAATATCTCGTTCTTGTGTTAGCGCTTGAAGTTCTGGGTTTTATATGGACGCATACGCAGTAACTAACTCGAAGGCTCGCTGGGACAATAACACGTTGGCCCAGTTTGGTTTACCAGAAGAGCCGATTACAGTTTCCACCAATTTATGTCTTCAATGATGGATAGAAGAATAGATGGCGCGTTAGGAGGCTCTGCATTACAGTATTTGAGAATCATTGTAGACTATCCTAACGAGCAGCTTTTGGTTGAAATTGCCTTATAGTAAATGGTTACCTGTGTTCTCAATCTCTACGAGATAATTAAATTAACTAGATATACCATGCGCCAACAGCATAAAAGTAAACTCTTCGGCGTCATCTTTTAAACTTGCAAATCGGCCTGAACTGCTAAAATGTCCTGCTCCCATATGCATTCGCATAACAAGTAAGTTGTTATCGGTTTTGTATTTACGCATTTTCGCGGTCCATTTGGCCGGTTCCCAGTACGTCACTCTAGGGTCGTTTAAACCTCCGGTTACCATCATTGGCGGGTATTCTGTTTGCGTAATGTTATCGTATGGGCTGTATGCCGCAATGGTTTCATAATCTGTTTTAGACGTTAGCGGGTTACCCCATTCTGGCCATTCAATTGGAGTTAAAGGCAGCGATTCATCAAGCATGGTGCTGAGTACGTCAACAAAAGGAACGCCTAAGGTAACAGAGCGCCATAAATCAGGTGCTTGTATGGTTGCAGCACCCATAAGCTCTCCGCCAGCACTGCGGCCAGATATCGAGATATTGCCTCGTTGAACATAGTTTTTTGCAATTAAAAATTCGGCGCAGTCGATAAAGTCGCTGAAGGTGTTTTGTCTGTGTTTGAGTTTACCTTGAGTGTACCAAGCGTAGCCCATTTCATCGCCACCTCTAATATGAGCAATGGCATAAGAGAAGCCTCTGTCCAGCAGACTTAACGCTGATTTTGAAAACTCTGGCTCCATCGCCATGGCATAAGCGCCGTAACCATATAGATGCATAGGGTGGGAGCCATCTTGTTTAAAGCCTTTTTTATAGACTATGGAGATGGGAATACGGGTTCCGTCTTTTGCTTTCGCCCATAAGCGCTCGGTTTCATAGTCATTTGGGTTGTAACCCGATGGAATTTGCTGTGTTTTACGCAATATTAATGTGTGAGTTGCTAGGTCATAGTCGTAAATAGAATGGGGCGTGACCATTGAATCATAAGACAACCGGATGTGCTCCGGTGCAAACTCTGGATTGTTGCCTAAATGGGCTGAAAAACTACTGTGTTCGAATTCGATAAAGTGTTCATTGCCTTGGTAAGGTTTAATTAGCACTTGAGCTAAGCCATTGACTCTGACTTCAAGGGCCAGATAGGTCGAAAAACTGATGAAACCGGTAATATAGTGTTCATCGCTGCCATTGATAAAGGTTTGCCATGCTGCGTATTCAGGTGTGTTTTGAGGGGTAAGGGCAAGCCTGAAATTCTCGTGTTGGTCGTTTACGCGAATGTAAAAATGCGTATTGGCGTGATCGACATCATATTGCATTTCTAAATTGCGACTTGCCATTAATGTTAAGGGCTGCAAAGGCGAGGCACTGGGAACAATAAACACTTCATTGACAGTATGACTGCCCGAGCTAATAAATATAAATTCTGATGACTGACTGGTATCAATACCAACAAAAAAGCTTTGGTCTTGCTCGGTGTAAATGATGTGGTCGTTTTTGGCATCTGTATGTAAAGTATGAAACTGCACTTGATAAGGGCGCCATTCTTCACTTACTAGTGTATAAAAGAAGCCCGAGCTATCTTGGCTCCATTCAATGTCACCACTTGTTTGCGTGATCACTTGAGGCAGGCGAGTGTGGTCGCTTAGGTCTTTAATATAAATTGTAAAACGTTCAGAGCCGGTATCGTCAACAGACCATGCCATAAAACGATTGTCAGGGCTGATACTAAGTTGGTTGAGTGTATA
This sequence comes from Alteromonas sp. 5E99-2, assembly GCF_017368475.1. Classification (GTDB taxonomy): domain Bacteria; phylum Pseudomonadota; class Gammaproteobacteria; order Enterobacterales; family Alteromonadaceae; genus Alteromonas_F. The sequence goes on along the minus strand of NZ_JAFNJE010000004.1, from coordinate 295,372 downwards.
AAATTCAATGGACTGAGCTTCGTTATTCTCATCTAATAAAATAGTTTCTTTGGTGCTGTTTAACGGCTTTCTTACCCATATTTTGTATTCCGCATTTTCAGGGTAATACCAATGATATTCAAAGCCGTTATCAACCCAAGGCACTGATGTTTCGACAATGGCTTCTCTGCCTTTGAATTCATTAAATAAGGTGTCTGTTAGCCCAGAAAAAGGGGCTAGTGTGTCTCGAAAATATCGGTTCTCTTGTTCTAAATAAGAAAGGATATCTGGCGAAGTGACCTTTGGGTAGTTGGGATCTTTAAGCCATGCAAATTCGTCTGATAATACGTAGCCATGATGAGTTTGCTGATGGGGTTTTTCAGTTCCATGAGGCTTGGGGTGTATTGATGCAGTTAAACGAGTAAAGGCCATGATTTTAAAACTATTTATGACGTAATATGAATTAGTTTATCACGAGCACATAAAAGATGATTTAGAATTCAAATGGGGATTTTATTTATTTGTGCAGATTTAGGACTTCTATTAATAAGCAGTTCATTTTTTCATGAAAGTTTCATAGTATCGATATTTAAACGTTTTGTACTTGCTGATGTTTCTTATGGGATTAAAAGAGTTTTGATAGATTTTAGAAATTTTGTGAAGCGTATATTTTTGAGAATGAAACTAGTAAAAAGCAATATCTCAAAAAAGTATTATACCCCCTCTCAACTTGCTTACTTTACAGCGATATTGTGTTTGGGTTTTGACGTGCTGTTTGTTACAGAGTCTAAATTCTTTTTGATTTTAGCCAGTGTTTTTGCATTTCTAGGTATGCTCCGCGAACTGTTGAGCTTATTTAGAAAATTATGGGACACTATCATTGGCAAAAGTATCATTGTCATTACGTATGCGTCATTAACAAACTTAGCCTTTGCGTTCGCCGCCCTTAAAATTAATCATGTTACAGGTATTGAACCGTTTCCATTTACCTACACACTAGGTTTTACGACCTTCATTCTGATGCCATTTTGGTTAACGTTGAGTAGCATTATAATGCTCTCTCTTGCAATTATGGTTGCCAATATATGGATGCTACTAAGGTTATGTCTAAAGTTGGTTGGCATTCGGCTAAAGATGCATTGGGAAGATGAAAACCGTGCTGTACTTACTATGTTTTTACGTATTATATTGATTCCCTTAGTGATGGTTATGGCTGTGGAAACAAGCTCAATGTATTTTCCATCTTTAGGTTCAGAGACAACGGGTAGTCTACAATTTGGTAATGGTTTATTTAGTGTAGATGGCGAAGCGAAAACTAAATTAATAGATGAACCTGCAAAAAAAGAACTTAAGGCAGATGATACTTCTGACAGCGAGTTCTTTAGCGAAATATCAAATAATGAACAAGTGCAAGTTGAGAGCATGATTGCCAGTTTTATATGGTATTTAGAGTCTTATTCTCACAGTGTTTGTAAAAAAAGAGATGATCAAAAAAGCGTTATTATTGATGATTACTCCGTTCTTTTAATTTCCCAAGATGAAGCACTACCTGTAGGTTATAAATTTGAAGTCAGTGAATGTGTACCACTTTACAAAGATGAATCGAGCAAAATTATTGAGCGAGAAGTAACGAACTAACTTTGTTTTAAATATAAGCCAAATAAAAAGGCTCCATTAGGAGCCTTTTTTCATTATTAACTAGGATTAAAATTAACTGGGGTTAAAACTGGTATTTAATACCAATGTGAGGTGCGGCACCTGACGTATTGAATGCGGATAAATCTTGGTAATCTTCATCAAGTAAATTTTCTATTCTAGCGAAAATTTCCATGTGTTCATCTACATAATAGCGTGCGCTAATATCGACAATAGTGTAATCATCAAGCTCGACGTTACCAATATCAACGAATCCGCCTACGTGGCGCACATTGGCAGATACAGTGAATTTATCAGTGCTGTAATTTGCGCCAATATTCGCTAAACGCTCTGGTCGTCTTAGTCGTTGACTACCGTCGGTTTGAGTTGTGTCGTTGTAGGTGAAGTTACCAGTGAAAGATAAGTTCTTCGACACTTCAAGGTTACCAATAATTTCTATACCGTCTGAATCAGTAATCCCTTCATCTTGTAAATAACCAGAGAAAGTCGCAAGGTCAAAGAAGATGCTGTCTTCAATTTCTTGGTCGAAATACACTAATTCTATACTTGAATTGTTCTTGCTGGTGTAACCCACAGCAAGTTCATAACCTTCAGTGGTTTCTTCACTTAAATCTGTCCCTGCAGCAGGTGCAAAAGCAAATGGACCTCGGTTAAAGGCGAGTTCTGATAAGCTAGGAGCGCGGAAGCCAGTGCCGTATGCGCCGCGAAACTTAATTTCATCACTGCCCACAGGAATAATATAAGCACTGCTTAAACGGTAGCTGGTATGAGTGCCAAAGTCGTCGTTGTCGTCAATACGGGCACCAGCAGTAAAGAATAGATTATCAACAAACTGTGCTTGATATTCAAGGTGATAGCCACGGTTGTTTCTGCTTACGTTGTCGGTGGTGATACGTTCATCTTTCCAATCAATACCGTAAACAAGATTGTGGTTTTCATTGATTTGAGTATTGCCTAAATACTCTACGCGCTCTAGTGTGCCTTCTGTTAAAAACGACGAGACAGATTCAGTGAAGAACTCGCGTTCAATAAGGGTTTTACTATAGGCTAATTCGTGAGCCGATTTGTCGGTAGTGTAAACCGCGTTTAAACGCACATTGCCTTGGTTAAAGGTGCTGTCGCAATTATTGGTGGCTGTTGCACCGAAGCCACAGCTGTCAAATTCGGTTTCAGCATTGGTGTTACGAGCAACAAGGCCTATGTAGAAGTTGTCTGTTAATGTAAAACCTAAACGCAGGTGAACGGTATTGTTTTCGTAGCCGTCATCGTCTTGGGTTTCGTCATCTACACGAGAATTAAAACCATCAGTGTCGAAGCTTGACGCTGCAATGTAATAGTCGAAACCGTCGCTTTTTCCACCTATGTCTCCCACAAAATTACGGGTATCAAAGCGGCCAAATTCTCCACTTAAGCTGCCACCAATTTTTTCGTCGTAGCCGCCACTTTGCACATTGATAACACCACCTGCATCTGCGCCATAAGCTAAACCCTGTGAACCTCTGAGTATTTCTACGCGAGATATATTTGCACTTTGTATTTGCCCCACTTGAGGACCAATTTGCACACCTGTTGGGTCTGATACTTCTACACCGTCGATGCGAATTTGTGTTCTAAAGCCTTCTTCACCACGAATACGCAAGGCTGAAGTGCTTCCTAGGCCGCCGCTGTTGGTTGCATTTATACTAGGCTGGGTTTTTAGAACGTCTGATAAATTAGAATAACCACGGGCATCAATGTCTTCTTTTGTCACAATTGATACCGATGTTGCAATCTCGCGAATAGGCATAACAACACGGCTAGATACAACAGTTAGACGCTCGATGTTGTCATTATCTATTTCGAATGTATTTGTTTCTGCAATCGCTGAATGTGTGCCAGTGACAAGTGCAACTGCTATGGCTAGTGAATGAAGTTTCATTGTGTGTCCTCAATCTTAATAAGTGTGATTGAGAGAGGAGGGTAAAGAAGAAGCTATAACTGATAACATCAATGCGCTTTGAGGTTCTACCCCGTAACGTATTTAAACCAACAGGTATCTGCATTCTCATGAAGCCCGCCGCTCCATAGGTATATGTTATGCTATACAGGCCGGTGTCGGACTTACCTTTAAAAGGTTTTACCGTTGCGGGGGCAGTGGAGGGATCATCACCTCACTTCCCGTTTAACTCTACCCAGAATGAAATTCGGTAGGCACCTGAAATCGCGGCTGCAAGATACAAATTCAGCGGGCTGAAGTCAATGTAATTATTGGTAACAGCCCCTTTTTAGTTGTGATTTGTATAAAAGGTACGAGCTTGGTCTATGTTTTCGCATAACAGCGCCAATTCATCGAGCATCCGTGTAGTCATTCGAAGGGTTTTATCAGGATTGGGATGAAAGATGAAATTGTGTTGAACTGCTGGAATGTGTGGCCATTTTTGCCAGTGCAATGTGTCTTGTGTTTGCGCTGCCTGTCGATTGGGTTGGATAATGACTTGAGGCAGGCTAATAACCACTTGCTCTAGTCCAACTTGAGGATAATCTTGCTCTAATTTCTCAAAAGGGTTTTTAGCCCCGCAAACCGTTAGCTGTTGTTGGGGCCATGCTTTGTTTGCCACAGTACGCAGTGGTGTCGGCCAAAGTTCATAGAAGGTGTTTATGGGGGCTCTGTCTGCATAGGTATGACGCAATTGGGTTAATTTGGCTAAATAATTAGCCGCGATGCCTTCTGCTTGTTTGACCCGACCTGTGAGTTTTCCATAGGTCCGTATTTCTTCGGCAACGTCATCCAGTGATAATGGATTTGAGTACACAATGGGAATGTTGTAGCGGCGCAGTCTGTCTAAATCATCGACTGGATTACCTGTTTTCCACGCAATGATCATGTCTGGTGCGAGTTCCACTATGCGTTCTATTTGTAGTCGGGCATGGTTTCCAACTAAAGGGATATTTGCGGCTTCTGTGGGGTAATCGGCGTGATCTGTCGTGCCAACGATTTGTGCGCCAGCACCTATCTCAAATAACGACTCAACAATGTGCGGAGCAAGGGCAATAATACGCAGTGTTTGTTTGTCTTTTGAGGTTGGTTCAGCGGCGGCTAGGCAGGCAGCGCTAACAGAGCAAAATGCAAATAAAAAACACCCAAATAAACGCGCTTTATACATCACCAGTCAATCCCTTTTTGAGCTTTGATACCGTTATCGAAAGCGTGTTTAACGGGACGTACTTCACTGACCGTATCGGCCAGTTCAATCACCCGCCGGTGGCATGCTCTGCCAGTAACAATAACATGTTGATTGGAAGGGCGGTTTTCTAGGGTTTCGATGACGTCGTCAATATCTATGTATTTGTAGGTGAGCATGTAGGTGATTTCGTCTAGCAAAACAAGCTCAACACTTGGGTCGGTTAACCATTTTTTGCTGGCTTGCCACGCGGTTTGCGCTGCTTTTATGTCTTTTTCTTTGTCTTGAGTTTCCCAAGTAAAACCCGTTCCCATTACGTGAAACTCGACACCTAGTTTTTCTAAAAGATCCCTTTCACCACAGGCCCATGTGCCTTTTACATATTGCACTACTTTTGCCGATAAACCATGGCCTACAGCGCGAGCTACGGTGCCAAAGCCCGAGGTGGATTTACCTTTGCCATTTCCTGTGATCACTAACAATAAGCCTTTGTCGTCAGTTGCAGCGGCAATGCGTTTATCGACTTTTTCTTTTTGCTGTTGCATTCTTTCTTTGTGGCGAGCTTGGTCGTTTGCTTTATCTGTCATGGAAGTGTTGCCTCAATACCAATAATGTTGTGTAGTGCGTGCCAATTAACGTGTTTGTGACAGGCATTGGCTAAATAGTCCAGTTGCTTTTCTTGATGGGACTGGTAGGTTTCAATAACATCGACTTTAGCTCCTGCCCATAAGAGTATCTCTGATAGTGCTTCTGGTGTGTCGAATAAACCGTGAAAATAGCTGCCGGCTACCTGATTGTCATCACTTATGCATCCATCGAATGTACCATCGTTTAATTGAATCATTGCGTGTGCGTTAACTGCAAGCTGTGTTTTACCTACGTGAATTTGATAGCCAGTAATGGGCGTATTTTTGCTTTTTGGGGTGCTAGATAACAATAAGTGCCCTGTATCTTGGGTGAGCTGTTTGGTTTCAGTTAATTCTGTCGTGACGGGCAGTAAACCTAGCCCTTGGCTTGTGCCTATGCTTCCTTCAATGCCTGTAGGGTCACATACGGTTTGACCCAGCATTTGATAGCCTCCGCAAATACCCAGTACTTTACCGCCATAGCGTAGGTGTTTGTTTATGTCGGCATCCCAGTTGGAATCACGCAATAGTTGTAAATCACTGCGAACGTTTTTACTGCCGGGCAGAATAATAAGATCACATCCGGGAATGGAGTCGCCCTGACGAACAAAATGTAATTCAACTTGAGGGTGAATACGCAGCATATCAAAATCGGTGTGATTGCTAATTCGGCTAAACACAGGTACTGCTATAACGAGGCGTTGGTCTTTGGGATTAACAGCCTGCTCGGCGTTAATGGCGTCTTCAGCGGCGAGCTGTAAATCCATTAAGTAGGGTAACACCCCTAATACGGGTTTCTTTGTGCGTTCTTCTAACCAATCAATGCCTGGCTGTAAAAGGCTTATATCACCTCTAAATTTGTTGATGACAAAGCCTTTTACGCGGTTTTGTTCTGAAGGTGAAAGCAAATCTAAGGTTCCGACCAGCTGTGCAAACACACCCCCTCGGTCGATATCGGCAATAATGATCACTGGGCAATCTACTGCTTCTGCAAACCCCATATTGGCAATATCTCGGTCTCGTAAATTGATTTCAGCAGGGCTTCCAGCACCTTCAACCACAATGACATCATAGCTTTGCTCTAAACGTTTATGAGACTCGAGTACCGCGTTCATGGCCACGGTTTTATAGTCATGATAGGCTTTTGCTTGCATGTCGGACACAACTTTACCGTGAATAATAATTTGTGCGCCGGTGTCAGAGCTGGGTTTTAAAAGTACAGGGTTCATGTCTACTGTGGGAGCTAAACCCGCAGCTTGGGCTTGTACGGCTTGGGCTCGACCAATTTCTCCACCGTCTTCGGTGACAACGCTGTTTAACGCCATATTTTGCGGTTTAAAGGGGGCGTTGTTGATGCCTTGTTGTTTTAAGCATCGGCATAAGGCGGCAACGAAAATACTCTTTCCTGCGTCAGAGGTGGTGCCTTGAACCATGATCGTTTTGGCTGATAAAGCAGCGTTACTCATTGTTATTGACCTTGCTTGCTCATTGCAATAATAAAAAATACGCTGCCTATGGCAGAGGTGATGATCCCTATGGGGATTTCTTGTCCTTTTAAAGCGATTCGCGCAAATACGTCTACCCACACCATAAATGCACCGCCTAATAAAACACTGCCTATGATTAACGTGCGGCTAGTTACGCCTAGCCAATTTCGCACGATGTGGGGGATCATTAAGCCAACAAAACCAATACCACCACAATAAGCAACGATACAGGATGTTAATGCGGCGCATACAATTAAAGATAAGGTGCGAAGCGCAGTTACGTTTACCCCAAGAGTTTTGGCGTTACTGTCACCTAAAAGCAAGGCGTCGATTTGTCGACCGAACAGTAAAATCACCCCAATACTAAGGGTCAATATAGGTAACATGAGCCAGGCATACCAAGCTTCAGCCCGCGCTAGACTTCCCATTAGCCAAAATACCACGCGGGTGGCTGCAAAAGGCTCGCCTAGATACAATAAAAATTGACTAATCGCACTTAGCATAAAGGATACGGCAACCCCTGCTAACAGCATGTATTCGGTACGACGACCAAATGTACTTAAGGTCAGTAATTGAACCAGCAATACCGAGAATAAAGCGCCCATAAACGCAGACGCTGGCAATGAGATAGAGGCGGCGAGACTATCGGGTTCGGCATTGGTAAAAAACAAGGTTGAGATACTTGCGCCTAAACCTGCACCAGATACAACTCCGAACAAATAAGGGTCGGCTAAACTATTGCGGGTGACATTTTGCAGGGTGGCACCCGCTACCGCCAATCCAGCTCCGACTAAAAAGCCAATGGCAACTCTGGGAAAGCGAATATCCCAAAAGACAAGGGTATTAATTGAGTCAGTGCAGCCAGAAGTCAGGCATAACGCAACATCACTAGGGCTTAGCTGCGCGGCACCAAATAACAAACTCACCAATGGAGAGATAACCGCCAGTGAAATAAGTAACCACCATTTTAATGTCACAGTGCATCCTTAGGCGGAAAAAAATCGACCTGTAGTTTATGCGTATTGGGATTGCGTGTAACGGAACAAGGTAGCTTGAATATGGATTCTAGCGTAGGCGGTGTTAATACTTCATCGGGAGTACCTTGTTGTGCGATGGCGCCTTTATGCATCAGGCTTATTGAGTCGCAGTAATGCGCCGCAAGATTGAAATCGTGCAAACTAAGTACAACGGTTATCTTTTGTTTCATCGCCAAGGAACGAACTAGGCCTAAAATTTGATGTTGATAAAACACGTCTAAGTGATTGACGGGTTCATCTAGGATCATAACCGGTGCTTTTTGCACTATGGCTTGAGCAATTAAGCCTCTTTGTTGTTCTCCCCCTGACAATACATTGAATTTTTGATGGACTTTATCTTCAAGACCAACGGTTGCCAATGCCGTGTTGACCACATCGTCATCTTTTGAGGAGTATTGGCTAAGTAACGTTTTATGAGGAAGTAGACCCATAGACACAATGCGATGAAGCGAAAGGCCTTTTACACTGTCGTTAGTTTGGTTGACCACTGCAATGTGTTTTGCCAGCTCAATAGGCTGAAAGTGCTCGATAGGTGTTTTGTTCCAAAAAACAGATTTTGATGAAGGCAACTGGTTAGAAAGCAATTTTAAAAGCGTGGTTTTTCCGGCTCCATTAGGGCCCAATATCCCTAATACTTTACCTTGTGGAATAGCCATAGTAACGTCGGATAATATCGGGTTATTATCAATAGAGTAAGTCAGTTTAGAGACAGATAGCACAGGTTTTAATAGCTTCAGTATTAAGTCTATTTTTATAATAGCAACATGCTGATGACAAGGATATGTTTGTTCTCTAGAAAAGTGAGCTCAAGATTTTTGCTCCGTGAGGCAAAGTGGTTTTTATGAAGAAAGAGGAGCCAGTTTTTCTCTGACTTCATCAGCGGTTAAGGGTTTGCTAAAATAATACCCTTGAATAATATCGCAACCTAAATCTTGTAGAATTCTCAATTGGTGTTTGGTTTCTACGCATTCACCAATCGTGGTCAAATTCAAACTACGTCCCAAAGTAATAATTGCTGCCACAATACCGTCGTTAGTGCTTCCACGACCTAATTGTTGAATAAAGCTACCGTCGATTTTTAATGTATCTATTGGCAATGTACTTAAGTAGCTAAGACAAGAATAACCTGTGCCGAAATCATCAATTGCAATGCTAAGTCCCAACTCTTTGAGTTTGAGAATACTTTGTACTGCTAATTCTGTTGAACTGATAAAGGTATTTTCAGTGATTTCTACTTCAACTAGGTGGGCAGGTATATTGTGCTTTTCTAGTGCGTCAGCCATAGTCTCAGGAAAGCTGGGTTGCATAATAAGGTTACTTGGAAGATTAATCGCTACGGTAATACCTTGGCGGTTACTCTTTTGCCATTGGCTTATTTGACCGCAAACTTCATCTATTACCCAAAGGCTAAGGGCATTAATTAACCCTGCTTCTTCTGCTATAGGAATAAAATAGCCAGGTGATATTGGGCCTGATTCTGTTTCCCAGCGAATTAACGCTTCCAAGCCAACAAGCTCTTCGGAATTCGAGCTATATTGAGGCTGGTATACCATATTAAAGCTTTCATTATCTATTGCAGATCTTATCTTGTTTTCCATTGAAAGCCGTTTTACAGACTCTATTTGCATTTTGTGATCAAAGAAACAATATTGTCCAGAGCCTTGCTGTTTCGCTTGGTACATACTGGTGTCAGCGTGCTTAAGTAAGGTTATTGCGTTGGCTTGGTGTTCAGGGTAAACAGCGATACCTATGCTTGTTGATATATGCAGTTGGTGTCCGTTTATCAACATAGGGTCAGTTATTGCCTGAACGATTCGCTTGGCAATTTGGTGTAGCTCGTCGTAATGGCAAATATCTTCTGCTAGCAACACAAATTCATCACCACCCCAACGGCATACACTGTCGTCTTTGCGTAAGATATCTGATAAGTGTTTGGAAACCTCAATGAGTACTTTATCACCAATATCGTGGCCTAAGCTGTCGTTAATAATTTTGAAACGATCAAGGTCAAGAAACATCACTGCAATTTTTGTATTATTTTGTTTGGCGTTTTCAATACCTTTTTCTAATTTCTCAATTAATAAATGACGATTTGGTAGTTGAGTTAATGAGTCATAGTTTGCGCGAATGTAAAGCTGCTCGGTTCTTAGTTCGACTAGTTGCTCTAATTCTTGGGTATGATTATTTAGTTGTTTTTGATGATTCTGAGCGGCTCTCAAAAGGCTATTTACACCGTGAAATAAATCGCCTATTTCATCGTTTCTTGTTGTGTCTAGGCGTTTGTCATATTGACGGGATGTGGAAACGTAATTAACCAATTTTATTAACTGGCTAATGGGTTTGGTCATTAATTTTTGTAGTCTGGAGTTAGAAATATAGGTCAATAGCATAGTGAGCAACAGCACGATCAATACAATATTGAGGGCGTGTTTTTGCTGTGCAATTACTGAATTGGTTTCTGCAGAAATAATGAGAAAACCGAGTACTTCATTGTCTCTTACTATAGTTCGCTTATAAAAAAGGACGTCTCCTACCATATTGGCACCGTCTTCAAATTGCGCAGGTGCTACGTTAGCAGGAGTATTGTATCGATTGTATTGAGCAAAGAGCTCCATTTGACTATCAAATAATTTAACAAAACGAATTTCAGGTAATTGGGATGATGCGCTTAAAAGTGCGTTTGCACTTTCTTCATCACTGAACATTAAAGACGACTGACTCGCAGCAGCAAATAAAGATGACTGACCATTTAAGGTACTAATTAAATTGTCTTTGTAATTACTGGCAAAACTCGAATAAAGTAGAACGGAAACAACCATCAAAGACAAAAAGTTAACTGACAAAATGGCAATAAGCTGTTTTTTAAAAAAAGACGTTGATACGTTAAAAAAAGACTTCATCGTGTTTTTGCCAATTTCAGAAGCTCTGAGCTGATGTTAACATTTAATCGTCTAGCTTCTTTTAAATCAATTTCAAAGCGCAATTTATTCTTCCGTTCAAACAATAAAAAAACTGCTGAGGGCAGGTACTGCCTTCCTTCGTTTTGAATCGTGACTGTATTGGTTAAATCTAATGAGTTGTTGGCTATTGGCTCTGTAATGTAGACCAAATCACATTTCGTCGCCTGAGATAAATGCACAGCAGAAATTACTATTTGTTCTGATCCTACTGGACGATTTTGCGCAATTTCTGAAAAGAAGGACAAAAACTGTGGGTCAGTCTGCAGGCAAAAAGTAAGAGACGTCAAATGAGTATGGCTTTCTGACCAATTAATAAACTTGGTGAAATTGAATAGGTAAGCCGCTTTTACTTTATCGACTTTGTCCATAGAGACGCTTCCATACGTATGAAACGAAAAGAATAAAAAGACGATTAAGGTTACAAAAAAGTGCATCGAGAAACCTAATAGAGAATGGACAGCTGTATGCCAGCACGCCATAGTTCACGGATTTGTGGGCCGTTTAAGTTTTGATAAACTGGCCTGCTAAAGTCCCCAGCAAGGTTAAGTGAATTACTGGCTTTCCAATTCATACCAGCGCTTACGCTGATTTTTTTTCCTCCGAACAAGGCAGGGTTAGTGATGCTGGCAGGGTAAGGGAAGTCACCCGCAACGATCAGTTCATCGTCTTGCCCATGAATGGCTTCGGAATAACTGATTGCGACGCCAGTAAACACACTTAGTGCGTTGTTAGCGCGATAGTTATAGCGAGATCGAATGTCATAATTGTTTCCAAGCCTATAATTTCTGTCATTTCTTCCTGTTCTAATCATCGCTGATAAGTTTATTGATAACGAATGGTCACCTTTAGTCTCTATTCCCATGCTTAATGGAATGTCGAAGGTACCCGAGCCTAACTGCATCGTATACGGTAGTTGCTGATCTCCTGGGGCTCTTGGAGTGTCGCCTACCTCATCTATGGAGCCAGTAGGGAAGCTAAGACCACCAGATATTCGCCAACTATAAATATCACTACTAGACAAATGGTAACTGGTTGAAATGACAGTATCGCCTAAACCTTCTGAGCGAATTAAAAATTCAGAATAGCCTTCAACTGAACTAATATGATCAGTTTCTTGAATAATATAAGGAATACTAATTGCGATTTGAAAATTGTTAGAGATGTTGTAACCAACACGTAATATGTGTACATATTGGTCAATTATCGTAGGGACAACAGGAAAATTGTTATTGGTTCTTTCTTCTAAACCGGGGCTAAACAAAACGTCGTCTCTAGATAGTTTCGTGTCTCCATCTAAGTAGCCTTCAAATTCTGCGACTTTAAATTGATAGGTAACACTCAACTGCTTGAAATCAGCCTCACCATATTCAGAGTCTTGAATATTGATATTGAGCAAATCTTCTAAGCTGAGTTCTGCAAATTCTGTTGGCGTACTCTGTGCGTATACTAGGTTAACAAAACCAACGGATAGCATTCCGAGTACATTTAATTTTATCTGAGGCACCAATGTTCCTTGTCTATCCGCCCACTAAATATAATAAACATTTTTATTGTGTAATAAATTTATATCGTCAAACGACGTCATAAATGTATACGTTATTATATAAAGGTTTAAATTATGTTTAATTTAAGTCGATTAAAGTAGGTTTTGCCAGTAAAAAATGTGACTTGGTATAGTGAGTTGAGCTTTCCTGTATGTATTTTGTTCTTGAATGGGCTATGAACGCTGTGAAAGTCTACAGGGCAACTCAGCAGGCAAGAGGCGAATTAAATAAAAAAAGACAAGGTGTTATGTTTATTGTTAAAGGTGACTTCACCTTTAACATCAAAACAAGTGTTGATGTAATCACTCGTAAACGTTTCGTTTACTGGCCCTTGTACTAGTACGCGGCCGTTTTTTAAAAGCAGTAAATCGTCGCTATAACGAGCTGCAGTATTGATGTCATGCTCTATTGCGACCACTGTACCGCCCAAAGAAACATAGTGTGCCAAGCATTGGTAAAGATGCTGAGTTTGATGTATATCTAATGCAGAGGCTGGTTCGTCTAACATTAACACAGTGTTAGAAAACTGCTCTTCATTAAGCAGCTGACACCAAGTTCGCGCTAAATCTACGCGTTGCCATTCGCCACCAGACAGTTGATTGATATTTTTTTTGGCTAAAGCAATAAGATCAAGTAGTTCAATAACAGTTTCAACGGCTTTGTTGGTTTCTTTCGTGCTTTCAATAAAGTGCAGTCTTGCGAGTGATAGATATTCATATACAGGAATTGAAAATGGAATGATGTTGGCCTGAGACATGTAGGCACGTCTTTTGGCTAGTGCTTCTCCTTGCCACTTATTCAAAGGTTTTTTGTCGAATATTATTTTGCCATCTTGAGGTGAAATTATACCAAGAGCAACTTTAAACAAGCTTGATTTACCCGCTCCATTTGCACCTAGTATTGTATTTATTTTACCTGGCTCTACGCGCCAAGAAACACAGTCTAAAATTAGATTTCCATTGACTTGATAGCGAATATCGTTGCAATTAATCATAATTAAATTTCCTCTTCTCTCGTAAAATTAAGCTAAGAAAAAAAGGAACACCTAGTGCTGAAGTTAACAAGCCGATAGGAAGTTCGGCAGGTGTTACCACTAGCCTTGCAAGTACATCAGCCAATGTGACTAAACTTGCTCCGACGAGAATGGATGATGGCAATAGCACGATCAAATTTGAACCAACAATCATACGTGTAATGTGAGGTACGACTAAACCAACGAAACCTACAATTCCAGTAAAACAGACGCACAGAGCAGTAACCAATGCGACAAATACCAGCAAGAAACGTTTCAGCGAATCAACCCTAATACCTTGAAACCTAGCTTGTTGCTCGCCTAGCTGTAGGACCATGATTGACTTCGCATTTCGCAAAAAATAGACATAACTAATGGCAATGAAAATCGTACAGCTAATAGCTTGATACCAGCTAATACCACTGTAGCTTCCTAATTGCCAAAATGTGATAGCCCTCAACGTGCTATCGTCAGCCAAGTAAACGATAAGCCCCAGTAGTGTTGCAGCACCGGCGTTGAGTGCAACACCAGTCAAAATAAGTACAAGTGTATTTAAGTTTTGCCGATAGCCAGCAATTGCCATTAGTAGCACTAAAGATACTAACGCGCCAACGAAGGCCATGGCAGGAATGAAAATAGGGCTTATCCAATTTGGTAATATCAAAGACGCTGATAAAAATATCGCTATAGCAGCAAACAAGGCAGAGAAAAGAGAAACGCCTATGATGCCAGGATCGGCTAATGGGTTTCGTGTTATTGCTTGCAGTATTAAACCACACATGGCTAATCCTGCACCAGTGACCATAGTCATAAGGACTCGTGGTCCTCGAATATCGAACAATACACTGCGCTCTAATTGGCTAAGTGATGAAAACACGTCAATAGACAGCGCGCCTTTGGTGATACCGAGAAATGCGGACGCAAATACAACCAATGTCATGACAAAAATACGGGGCTTAACGAGCCTGAAAGACTGTTGTCTCCATTGGGATATTTGTGGCGAATCAGGCATTTAAAAAAGCTCTCTAGTCTCGGCAATCGCTTGAGGTAAACGAGGAGTTAAACCTAAATACTTAAGTGAATCTATTTTCACTAAATTACATCCTTTTATGCTTGACCATAATTTTAACTGAGCAGTTTTACACAAACTTTCTATGTTTTGCTCTTGGGTGGTATGGCTGGCGATTAATATGATATCTGGAGCATTTTTTGCCAAGGCTTCGGCAGAGACAGGCTTGAACCCTTTTAACTCAGAAAAAGGGTTGGAAATATTAAGAGAGTCAAAAATTAAGCTAGGTGTTGTTTCAGCTCCGGCAGCAATAAGCCCTCGTTCCCCTGCGGACATTAAAAATGCTGCTGATTTACCTGTTAATTTAGGCATGGACGACAGGCTTTCGATTTCTTTTTTTATCTTTTCTATTAGCTTTTTGCCGGCAGTTTCTGTTCCGGTTTCTTTTGCGATTATGTCTATTGTTTTGATTAAACCTGCAACGGTTTTGGGGTTATCAACCATTACGATTTCAGTGTTTAATCGGGATAACTGCTTAACCACATTTTCTGGGCCAGCACCCGATAATAAAATGATCTTTGATGGTTCAACTGATAACACACCTTCGACGTTCAAAGTTCGGTAGTAGCCTATGTTAGGTAACTGTGTGGCGGAGAATGGGTAAATACTACTTGAATCTACACCGACAAGTTGATCTTCAGCGCCTAACGCATAAACAATTTCTGTCAAGCTTCCTCCTGCAACAACAAGCCTTTCTGTTGCGAGTAGCGGGAAGTTTATGGTTAAACACAATGTAATAAAAGAGACTAATCGACCTCTCATATGAAAGCTCTCCGAAATGTAAAATATTCAATATTGGTGAGTATTTTACATTCATTTTAAATAAAAACAATTATCGTTAGCATTCAAAAAATTATTGAAAAAAAATGTTTTTGTGATAATTTATTTTCAATAATGAGAACCATTATCATTACGTTTTGGTTTTTATGTATACACATTTATTAAATACACACCCTTAGTTGGACATTTAAATTATGAAATATTCCCGCCTCTCCTTGTCACTTGTCTTGGCCTTTCACGGTGCGTCAGCTTATGCCGAAGAAGTAAATACTGTAGAAAATATTACGGTGACTGCATCGAGAGTTGAACGTAATATTGATGAAATAGCATCGACAATCACAGTGATTGACTCTGAGCAGATTGACAAACAAACCGTAACGGACATTAAAGATTTAATTCGCTATGAACCGGGGGTTGTAGTTGAAGGTAATGGCCGTTTTGGTTTATCAGGGTTTAATATTCGCGGTATTAATGGCGACCGAATTTTGATGCTTCTAGACGGTGCACCGTTGGCGGATGAGTTTAGTTTTGGCCCAGCGTTATCTGCCCGCAGAGATTTTGTTGATGTGGATTTGATAGACCGCGTAGAAATTATTCGAGGACCGGCATCAACACTGTATGGTAGTGATGCGATTGGTGGAGTGGTTTCTTTTATTACAAAGGATCCGAGTCAGCTTTTAGAAGAGGGGAAATCCTTTGGCGGTAAAGTTAAAGCAGGCTATTCCAGTGCTGCAGACGAATACGTAGTGAATGGCCAAATTGCCGGTGCAAAAGACAAAGTAAGTTGGTTGCTTAATGCTACCCACAGGGAAGGCTCAGAAACAGAAACCTTTTTTGATGATGATACTGTAGGGACGGAACGACGTTCAGCAAATCCGCAAGACAATACCACTGATGCCGTTCAATTTAAGTTGAATTTTCAGCCAAGCGAGCATCATGAAATCACCTTTTTGGCGGATTATTTAAAATCTGAATCTGATACTGACGTGTTATCTCAGGCGACGACTAGCGTTGGAAGTACTATTATTAATGAAAGCTTAGGCTTTGATGAAAGAGAGCGAAGTCGTTTACAAGCGAATTATTACTATACTGGTAAAACCGCGATTTTTGATAAAGCCTTAGTGCGAGCTTATTGGCAAGAATCTGAAACTTCACAGGCTACTTTCGATGAACGTTTTGGCGCGGCAAGCTTCTTCGATCCTACCCCCGTGTTACTTGATAGAGCCAGAGACAGCCATTTCGATCAAGAAGTAACAGGTGCAATTGTGCAGTTTGATAAAGGTTTCACAGTTGCAAACAGTAAACACTACCTTATTTACGGTAGTGAAATTCAATACACTGACAGCAAAGCCTTGAGAGAAGGTTCTACAACTATTCAAGAAACAGGCGAGTCTGTGGCTGAATTCACTGTATTCCCAGCTAGAGACTTTCCCATTTCAGATGCGCGAGAGTTGTCGTTTTTCCTACATGATGAAATCAGCTTTTTTGATGGTAAGCTAACGGTGAGTCCAGGTGTTCGCTATGATGAATTTAAGTTAACACCTCGTCCAGACGAGTTATTTACCAACGCCAACCCTGGCGTAGAAACCGTTCCTTTTGACGACTCACAAGTGTCATTTAAAATTGGCACTGTGTATAACATCTCAGAATCAACCAATACTTGGCTACAGTTTTCTCAAGGGTTTAGAATTCCTCCGTACGACGATTTAAACATTGGCTTTACCAACTTAGCGGGTGGATACACCTCTTTATCTAACCCTGACTTAGAGCCAGAAAGTGTAGACAGTTGGGAAGTGGGTGTGCGTCAAAGTCTTGATGCAGTATCTTGGAGTGTAAGTGCTTACTATAATGACTATGATAACTTTATTGAATCATTGGCTGCACAAGGGTTTGACCCAGTATTAGGATTATTGGTGTTTCAATCGCAAAATCGCGAGTCTGTTAATATTAAAGGTATTGATGCCAGCGCAACTTGGTATTTAGGCGAGTCGTTTGAAGGATTAGATGGCTGGAGTATAAATACAGCGCTTACTTGGTTAGAAAGTGAAGATGAATCAACAGGACAAGAAGTTGAATCTATTATTTCACCTCAGGCAGTGGTTGGTGCAGGGTATACTAATGTAGAGCAAGGCTGGTCTGTTGAATTGGTAGGAACCTTTGTGGAGCGTTTTGACCAACAAAATGATCCTGCGCTATTTGAAGCCCCAGGATATGCGAAGTTTGATTTTCTTGCTAGTGCAGACATAACAGAAGATTTATCTGTAAATATAGGTATCTTTAATTTATTCGACAGAGAAATTGTTAATGGTACAGAAGTACGAGGGCTACCTGTGGGAAGTAATACGGGGTTCTATACAGAACCGGGTAGAAACATTGCATTAAATGCAACGTATTCATTCTAACCAATAATAAAATGAATAGGACAGAGTTATGAGAGAACAGGCTTTACGAGAAGCCAAGTTGTTACTACGCCAATCAGAAGTAGGCGTAGTCTCAACATTATCAAAAAATTTGCGTGGCTACCCTTTTGGTTCAGTCACGCCGTTTTTATCAGATAGTGCGGGTCATATTTACTTTTATATCAGTGATATTGCTCAACACGCGGCGAATATGGTTGCCGATAGTCGAATGAGTTTAACTATCTATAAAGAACGAAAAAGTGGTGATCAAAACGAAAATGCGCGATTAACAATTGTCGGAGATGGTGAACCTTTGAACGGTGAGCTTCACGACGAAATGTTAGCTCGCTACGTACAGCGCTTTCCTGAGTCAGAAAGCTATAAACAAGCCCATGATTTTAGAATATGGAAAGTAGAGATAAAGCGCGTACGTTATATTGGTGGTTTTGGAAAAATATTCTGGTTAGAGAAAGAAGAATGGATGCAAAAAACGACGCCATGGGATAAGCAAACCGAAGACGGCATGATTGCCCATATGAATGAAGATCATCAAGATGCGATGACTTTGATTTTGCAGTCTTATGCTGGAATTGAAGATGAAAATGTTATTATGGTTGGTGTACAAACTGACGGATGCTATTTGCAAACCAATGATGAAAACGTCTTTATTCCCTTTGATGCTATATGTGAACAGTCTGTTGACGTAAGAGTACAATTAGTGGCCTTAACCAAGGCGGCAAGAAACGCAGTTTAAAGTTATTCTTCAGGGGCTAAGTCGAGCCAGTCTAATTGATAGGTATCGCAACTATCAGTGACAGACAGGTCTTCGTCTTGGTCCCAAAATGCTTGCATAAGGGCTCGGACTTCTTCGTTGGAAAGCAGTTTATTTGCCATAAAATGTCCGCAATTTTCTTAATAATATAAAGGTGTTATTAGGTAAGACCGTATTAATCGAAAAAAGTTTGCTAAAAAATTAGCCATTAACACTGCTATTCCTTATACTTCGCGCGTTTTTATGAACTTTTACGACGGAGAATCCCATGGCGCTAGAGCGTACATTTTCTATTATAAAGCCTGATGCGGTTGCAAAAAACGTAATCGGTGCTATCTACAACCGTTTTGAATCAGCAGGCCTACGCATTGTTGCATCAAAAATGGTTCACATGAGCAACGAACAAGCGGAAGGTTTTTATGCTGAGCATAAAGAGCGTCCTTTTTTCGGCGCATTGGTTGACTTCATGACATCAGGCCCAGTGATGGTTCAAGTGTTGGAAGGCGAAAATGCGGTTGTTAAAAACCGTGAAATTATGGGTGCAACTAACCCATCTGAAGCTGCTGCGGGTACGCTTAGAGCTGACTACGCTGTTTCTATTGATGAGAACGCAGTTCATGGTTCAGATGCGCCTGAATCAGCCGCAAGAGAAATTGCATACTTCTTTTCAGAAGAAGAAATTTGTCCTCGTACTCGTTAAACTAACGATTGCCGGACCAAAAGGGAGCTTCGGCTCCCTTTTTGCTATAATACATAGAGTGAAATGACAAGGTATCAGCCGTGACTAAAACCAACCTACTGAATCTCAATCGCAAAGCAATGCGAGAATTTTTTTCCACAATTGGTGAAAAACCTTTTCGCGCAGATCAGTTGATGAAATGGATTTATCAAAAAGGCGTCAGTGATTTCGCTCAAATGACCGACCTAAATAAAGGGTTAAGAGACAAGCTTACTGAGCAATGTGAAATTGTTGCACCTGAAATTTCTTACCACCAACAAGCTACTGATGGCACGATTAAATTTGCATTGAAACTTGAGGGAGGCCAAGAAGTTGAATCGGTTTGGATCCCAGAAACAGATCGGGCGACCTTGTGTGTGTCATCTCAAGTAGGCTGTGCACTAGAGTGTACGTTTTGCTCAACTGCTCAACAAGGTTTTAACCGAAACTTGACCGTCAGTGAAATTATTGGCCAAGTATGGCGTGTCGCGACGACGTTAGGTTTATCGCCAGACACGAGTAAGCGCCCCGTTACGAATGTAGTCATGATGGGCATGGGCGAGCCGCTTCTTAATTTGAAAAATGTGGTTCCTGCAATGGATATCATGATGGATGACTTTGGCTTTGGGCTGTCCAAACGTCGAGTGACCTTAAGTACATCGGGTGTTGTACCCGCGCTAGATAAATTAGGCGATGAAATCGATGTTGCGTTAGCTATTTCTTTACATGCTCCAGACAATAAACTTCGAGATGAGATTGTTCCGGTTAATAAAAAATACCCGATTGATGTATTTTTAGCTGGCGTAAGGCGTTATTTAGCAAAGTCTAAAGCGAATCAAGGAAAAGTTACGGTTGAATATGTTATGTTGAATCAAATCAACGATAGCACTGACCAAGCCCATGAATTAGGAAAGGTTTTAAAAGACACGCCGTGTAAGATTAATTTGATCCCATTTAACCCTTATCCTGGATCACCTTATACCTGTTCGAGTAATTCTCGTATCGATCGTTTTTCGAAAGTACTGATGGAATATGGTTATACCGTTGTAGTACGTAAGACGAGAGGGGATGATATTGATGCGGCCTGTGGCCAATTAGTGGGCGATGTTGTTGATAGAACAAGAAGAATGTTAAAAAAACAGGTGAAGGGTAAGCCAATTTCGGTAAAAATGAGATAGTTAACTGAATCATCAGTAAAAAGTGAGTGGAATGCGTATATTTTTAGTTGTTTTAGTCCTATTTGTCAGTGGTTGTGTAAGCCATAATGAAAGTAGTGCGAAGAAAAATGTAGATTATGAAAGTGCTGCACGTACGCGTATATCTTTAGGTTTAACTTATCTTAAAAATGGTAGCTACGTGCAAGCAAAGCAAAATTTGGATCAAGCGTTAGATTTTGCCCCTAGATTAGCAAATGCACACTATAGCTTGGCATACTATTACCAAACAGTAGGTGAAATAGAGCAGGCGACGGAATATTATGAAAATGCGGTGGAATTGGAGCCTGAAAATCCAGATATAGCGAATAGCTATGGTGCATTTTTATGTCAACAAAATAAGTACGAAGAGGCAAAACGGTATTTTCTTTTAGCGGTTAACACAAAACGTTATGCAAACAGCGCACAAACCTATGAAAATTTGGCTATTTGCGCGAGAAAAGAAAATTACAATAGCGATGCAATTGATTATCTTCGCTCTGCGCTGAATCACCAACCTGGAAGAATGCAGTCACTGCTTTTATTGAGCGAATTGTACATTGAAAACGGCGATTATGACGACGCAGAACAAACCCTTGATACAATAGAGCGTTTTGGCAGAATCGATGCTGATATGCTTTGGATGAGAGTTGATGTAGCTCGTCGGCAGGGGAAACTAGAACAAGCGAAAGATTACGGCACTATGCTCACTACCGTATACCCTCAAAGCCCTCTCTCTAAGCGTTATAAAGAAGACCCAGTTAAAATTTATAAAGCGCCTGTAAAAAAAGATTCGCCCACGGATACGAATGAAGAAGTTAGTGAAACATTGCAACACCTTGTTAAAAAAGGTGAAAACTTATTTAGATTGTCAGTAAAATACAATATTGCAATGCATAGACTAATTGAATGGAACGAACTAAACCAAGCCGGTGATATACGGGTTGGTGATAAGTTGTGGTTGGTGCCTTTGGCGAAGCGTTAATTGGATGAACACGATGTCTGACGAAAATACAGAGCAAATTAAACCGGAAATAAACCCTGGTTTAAATCTTAAAATAGCACGAGAACAAAATGGCTTGTCGCTAGAGCAAGTATCCCAAAAACTCTATATCAAAGCTGATGAATTATCGGCAATTGAAAGAAATGAAATTAACCACAATAAATCAATAACCTTTACTAAAGGATATGTGAAAAGCTACGCAAAACTTGTTGGTTTGAACGTAGATTCAGTCATTGCCGATTTCGATACGTATCACAATAGACCTGAAGACACAGCAAAGCTTCAGAGCTTTTCCCGTCGAGTAGAAAATGAAGCAACAGACGATCGCTGGATGATGGTGACCTACATTATGCTACTCGTTATTCTGGGTGGTGTAGTATGGTGGTGGTTACAACAGCCAGATTCCTCTATTGGCAATGACGCCATTGCTCTTCCTACGCTTCCTAAAAGTGTTGATTCTGACGCTGCTAGTCCAGAAGTACAATTATTAGATGTCCCTCTTCAAAGAGACAATGATGAACAGGCAAGCTTAACGGCATTAACCGAAGCTGAAAACGATTCCGTTGAGTCAATATTAGCTGAACCCATAGAAGACAAGGTTGAAAGCGAAGCTTTAGATGTTACTCTTTTTGAAGGGGCGGTCGATCTTGTAGAAGAAAGGAGCGTGCCTGAAAGCAGTGTACTAGAAGGGAATGCGGAAGAAATCGACTCACAAGAAACTAATACGCCAGAAATTACTGTTGTTAGCTCTGAGCCTGAAGTCATTGTTGATGACTTCAAGGTTATAGAGTCTGAAGAAACTCAAACCATAATTGAGGAAACAACTGAATCATCTTCTTTAGTACCAGTAGTCTTTACGTTTTCACAAGATTGCTGGGTGAATATTGTGGATGGGTCCGGTGAAGCCATTGCTTACGGTGTTAAAAAGGCGGGAAGAGTTATGGAAATTGAAGGTGTTGCGCCTTTCACCGTCACCTTGGGTGCACCTCATGTGGTTAATATTGTTTATGATGGCGAAACCGTAGATTTATCAAAATTTTCTGGTGGCCAAATTGCTAAATTCGTTCTTCCAGTACAAGGCTAGTTATGTTTTCTGAGACTCCAATCACCCGTCGCCAATCTAAGCGAATTTATGTGGGCAATGTACCCATTGGCGATAATGCGCCTATTGCTGTGCAATCGATGACGAATACGTTAACTACTGATGTAGAGGCTACCGTTGCTCAAATTAAGCGCATTCAAGATATCGGTGGCGATCTTGTACGAGTCTCTGTGCCGACCATGGATGCAGCTGAAGCCTTTAAAATCATCAAACAAAAAGTGGATATTCCACTCATTGCAGATATTCATTTTGATTACCGCATTGCGTTAAAAGTCGCGGAATACGGTGTGGATTGCTTGCGAATTAACCCGGGAAATATTGGTAGTATGGAAAGGGTTAGGGCGGTTGTCGACTGCGCTTCTGATAAAAATATACCTATTCGAATTGGCGTGAATGGCGGCTCGCTAGAAAAAGAAATTCAAGAAAAGTACGGTGAACCTGCACCTGAAGCCCTTGTTGAATCAGCAATGCGTCATGTTGATATTTTAGACAAACTCAATTTCGAAAATTTCAAAGTCAGTGTAAAAGCCTCCGATGTGTTTTTGGCGGTAGGCGCCTATCGTGAATTAGCGAAACAAATAGAACAGCCATTGCATTTAGGTATTACTGAAGCTGGCGGGTTACGCACAGGTTCAGTGAAAAGTGCTGTTGGGCTTGGAATGCTATTAGCTGAAGGTATCGGTGACACTATTCGGGTGTCTTTAGCGGCAGATCCTGTTGAAGAAATTAAAGTGGGTTTTGATATTCTTAAATCTTTGAGAATACGCTCTAGAGGAATAAACTTTATTGCTTGTCCTAGCTGCTCAAGACAAGAGTTTGACGTTATTAGTACGGTTAATGCTCTAGAAGAAAGACTGGAAGACATAGTTACACCAATGGATGTATCGATTATAGGTTGTGTGGTTAATGGGCCAGGTGAAGCTGAAGTGTCAGACCTTGGTTTAACCGGGGCTCGTAATATGAGTGGGTTTTACTTAGACGGTAAAAGGCAGAAAGAACGTCTGGCTAACGATGAACTTGTCACACGGCTGGAAGCGAAAATTCGAGCAAAAGCAAAATTACTCGATGAAACTCAGCGTATACCAGTGCAACAAAAGGACTAGAGGTTTGGCGCGCTGGCATTTATAATGCCTCGCTTTTTTGTTATCTCGTGTTTTCGTCTATAGCGTCAAATTAAGGAATCTTGTGTCAAAGTCATTACAAGCCATTAGAGGTATGAACGATTGTCTACCTGAGCAAACCTACCGTTGGCAGTATGTTGAATCGGTGTTAAGAGAGGTTGTGGGTCAGTATGGCTATCAAGAAATTCGCACACCTATTGTCGAAAGCACAGAACTATTCAAGCGCTCTATTGGTGAAGTGACAGACATTGTAGAAAAAGAAATGTACACCTTTGCTGATCGCAATAGTGACAGCCTTACTTTGCGCCCTGAAGGAACCGCTAGTTGTGTCAGAGCAGGCATACAACATGGTTTACTCTACAACCAACAACAACGTTTGTGGTATATGGGGCCCATGTTTCGCCATGAAAGACCACAAAAAGGTCGCTATCGCCAGTTTCATCAGTTTGGCGTAGAAACCTTTGGTATTGATGGTCCTGATATAGACGCTGAAATTATCATTATGACGGCTCGTTTATGGAAAAAATTTGGTATTGCTGATCAGGTCAAATTACAGCTTAATTCCCTAGGTGAAACGCAAGCTAGAGAAGACTTTAAACAAGCGCTGGTTGTCTATTTAACCCAACATAAAGATAAATTAGACGAAGACAGTACACGAAGACTTTCGTCTAATCCTTTGCGGATTCTCGACAGTAAAAATGCCGATGTACAAGCACTTTTGAATGACGCGCCAGTATTATCTGATTACTTGGACGAAGAGGCGACAAAACATTTTAATGGTTTGTGTGAACGATTAAGTGCCGCAGGTATCGAATATGAGTTAAACCCTCGTTTAGTACGTGGTTTGGATTACTACAATAAGACGGTATTCGAGTGGGTGACTGACAGTTTAGGGGCCCAAGGTACGGTTTGTGCTGGTGGCCGTTACGATGGGTTAGTGGCGCAATTAGGGGCGAAACCTACACCTGCCGTCGGCTTTGCTATGGGCATAGAACGCTTAGTTTTATTGCTAGAAGTCCTTGAGAGTTTTGAGAAGAGTGCATCCCAAGCCTATGTTTATGTGTCGGCCCTGGGTGATGACTGCATAGACTATGCAATAGAAGTCGCTGAGTATTTAAGAGATAAATTAAAAGACAAACCTATATTAATGCATTGTGGTGGTGGCAATTTTAAAAAACAGCTTAAACGTGCTGATAAAGCCGGTGCTGATTTTGCGGTTATTTTGGGTGAAACAGAAAAAGATAAAGGTTCAGTGGTGTTAAAACCATTGAGAGGACAAGCTGACCAAGTTGAAATACAACTTGGTGAGTTAATAAATGAATTAGAAAAATTTAGTTAAGGTCGAATATATACCCATATAGCTAATGGTATTAGACCCAACAAGAATCAATAAAGAGGTTGAAGCGTGGACGAATTTGCAACTGAAGAACAACAAGAAGAAGCAATTAAACGATTTTTGAAAGAAAATGGAGTTGCAATTATCGCGGGCGCCGTCATTGGGATAGGTGGCTTGTGGGGATGGCAGACCTACACTGATTCGCAAATAAATGGAAAAGAAGCTGCGTCGATTCAATATCAAAAGGCGGTTGAAACGGCAGTATCTGATGATTCAATTGATGCGTTGGCAACTTTTACCGCAGAGTCTGAAAATAAAGGCTATACCGCTATAAGCTCTCTTGTGCTTGCCAAAGAATATGTTGATGCGGCTAATTTAGATAGCGCGGCGGATGTTTTAGAAAATGTTGTTGTATCTGAAGAGGGAACACCTCTGGGCTCGATTGCAGCAATCAGACTTGCCGCTATTCAAATGGAACAAGAAAAGTACGACGCGGTATTGTCAACGGTTGAACGTATTACCGGAGAAGCATTTTTGTCTCAATCTTTGTCTTTAAAAGGCGATGCGCTTAGTGCATTGACTCGTGTTGATGAAGCCAAAAGCGCTTATATTGCAGCACTTGAAAAGTCGCCTGAAAATCAACAAGTCCAAATGAAATTAGACAATTTAGAGCTAAATACCGGAGCATAAAGTGGCTAATAACGCAGTAAAACCCATTGTAAGTTTGTTGTTGCTGGCAACGTTATCCGGCTGCACGACTATAAGCGATTGGTTTAAAGACGACGAAGAAATAGCAGTAAGACGATTAAAGCCCATTGAGCCTTTATTTGAAATTGATGAAGTATGGGACGCATCAGTAGGTGATGGCGTTGACGGTTATTTCTCTCGGTTACGCCCTGTAGAAAATGAAGGCATTCTTTATGTTGCTGATCGAAAAGGGTACTTAGAAGCGCTAAATGTTGAATCGGGAAAGCGCATCTGGCGTACTGATTTTGGTATATATGAGAGTAAAGGGTGGTTATCTGGCGCAAGCAAGTGGTTCTCTC
The DNA here is from genome assembly GCF_017368475.1 of Alteromonas sp. 5E99-2. Taxonomy (GTDB): domain Bacteria; phylum Pseudomonadota; class Gammaproteobacteria; order Enterobacterales; family Alteromonadaceae; genus Alteromonas_F. Next base: position 269,371 of record NZ_JAFNJE010000004.1, on the reverse strand, counting down.
GAGGGGAATCTGCTCGTTTGTCTAGTTTGGCTTTCGGCTATGATAAGTTGTTCTTAGGTTCTGAAAACGGCGACTTTATTGCTGTAGACCCAAAAGATGGAAGTATCCTTTGGGAAACTAGAATTGCTGGCGAAATTTTGGCACCGGCCACTACTGGTGAAGGCCTTGCGATTGTTAATACTGGTAGCGGTGTGCTGTTCGCTTTTGACGAAAAAACAGGTGAACTGAGGTGGCGCACAAATGCAGATGTTCCACCTTTAACGCTTCGTGGTATTTCGGCACCTAAGGCTGAGGCGGGTGGCGTTATAGTGGGAACCCCTACGGGATACATCCAGGTGAGTGTTATTGAAAATGGCTTAACTGCATGGGAAACCTCTATTGCTCAACCAACTGGCGCAACTGAACTAGAGCGTATTGTAGATATAGATTCTTCCCCTTTAATCTACCGCGGTATTATTTACGCTATTTCATTTAATGGCACCTTAGCGTCAGTAGAGTTGCGAAGTGGGCGTATTATTTGGAAACGGGAATACGGGTCATTTAGAAATATTTCTTTAGGTGAAGACACTTTATACGTAGTCGATGTAGACTCAAATATTCTTGCTCTTGATAGACGAAATGGTATTGAAAAGTGGTCTCAAAACAGCATGGCTGGCCGTAGACTTACTTCTGCAATCCCCTTTGGTGAGCATGTAGTCGTAGGTGACAACTATGGCTTTTTGCATTGGATAAATACAGAAACTGGCGCTATCGAATCTCGATATGATTTAGGCGACGACGACGACGATGGCGCGATCTTTGGTGACCCTATTGTTGTGAACGACACACTTATTGCAGTGACCCGGGACGGTGACGTAGCAGCTTTAAAACCCGAACAAGCTAATTAAAGCTGAGGAATAATTTATGTTACCTGTGGTTGCGCTCGTAGGGCGTCCCAATGTGGGGAAATCCACGCTATTTAATCGCTTAACTCATACTAGAGATGCGTTAGTTGCTGATTTTCCAGGGTTAACCCGTGATCGTAAATACGGCCAAGCCAGTTATGAAGAACGCCAGTTTATTGTTGTAGATACTGGCGGGATCTCAGGTGATGAAGCTGGCATTGATATGCACATGGCAGAGCAGTCTTTAAAAGCCATTGATGAAGCTGATGTTGTCATGTTTATGGTCGATGCTCGTGCTGGTGTGCTCCCTGCGGATGTCGGTATTGCTGAGCATCTACGGAAAGTCTCTAAAACCGTATACCTTGTCGCTAATAAAGTCGATGGCATTGATGGCGACAGTGAGTCGGCAGAATTCTATAGTTTGGGATTGGGCACTGTTCATCAAATTGCGGCTGCCCACGGCAGAGGCATAGGACAGTTACTGACAACCACCTTATCGCCTTTAGCTAGCGATTTCCCAGACATGAAAATTGAGCCTCAGTCTGACGAAGCAGCAACGGAAGAAGATGCAGAAGCGCAACGAGAGCGATTACAATCACTGCCGATAAAACTCGCTATCGTAGGCAAACCTAATGTAGGTAAATCTACCTTAACAAATCGCATACTCGGTGAAGATCGAGTTGTGGTTTTCGATATGCCTGGCACCACCCGAGACAGTATTTTCATTCCGTTTGAAAGAGACGAACGAGAATATATTATTATCGATACTGCTGGTGTACGAAAGCGCAAGAAAGTATCAGATGCGGTAGAGAAATTTTCTATTGTAAAAACACTGCAAGCTATTGAAGAGTCCAACGTCGTATTACTTGTGATTGATGCACGAGAAGGGATCACGGATCAAGACCTAAGCTTATTGGGCTTTGTACTCAATAGTGGCCGTTCTTTGGTTATCGCCGTGAATAAATGGGATGGGTTAAATCAAGACATTAAAAATGATATCAAACGCGAGATTGACCGACGTTTAGGTTTTATTGATTTTGCTCGTTTGCATTTTATTTCTGCATTGCACGGTAGTGGTGTAGGGAATTTGTTTGAATCAGTACAAGAAGCGTATCACAGTGCGACTAAGCGGGTGAATACCGCATTATTGACTCAAATTATGGAAATGGCACAAGACGATCACCAGCCTCCGATGGTACGTGGACGCAGAGTGAAGATGAAATATGCCCATGCAGGAGGTTATAACCCACCTGTGGTTGTTATTCATGGTAACCAAGTACAAGACTTACCTAGCGCATATAAACGCTATATGACTAACTACTACCGAAAAGCGTTAGAAATGATGGGGACGCCCATTAAAGTTGAGTTTCGTGAAGGCAGTAACCCATTTGAAGGCAAGAAAAACCAGCTTACACTCACACAACAGCGTAAACGCCGTCGCTTAATGGCATTGCACAAGAAAAAGTAAGCTTATAGAAACTCTCGTACCTGCTTCATCATTTTGGATTCAGCAGGTACATCTAGAGTCAGCATTATATGCTGAACTAGCGGCTCTGCTATGTGGTAGGGGAAGCTGCTGGTAAATTTAACTAGCTTGTCTTTTACGATAAACACATAGGTTGCTGCGTAAAGTGGTTCATCAATGTCATTTGAACCATGAATTGAAAAATACATTCCCGTTGTAGAAGGTAAGACAATTTCACTCACCGCTTTATCTATAAATAAAGCTAATTCTCTACTTTCAGTTACTTCTTTTGCCTGTTGGAATTCACTTTTTATCTTATTGTTTAACCAACTGTGGTTAATTTTGGTAAGACTTTCTCTAATGGGATATATGGCGACATCAAGAATAGCGTCGGAATATTGAGGGTGGCGGTATCGCGCTACTGAGCCTAAGAAAGGGTCTGGATATAACTGGATATCTTCTAAATAAAAATCGCCAGCATAAGGTGTTAATACTAACCCGTTGCGGTAGTCACTTGCTTGCAAAGATGAATACAAAAACTCTCGGCTAAACAAGCCCATAGTAAATGCATGATTCTTCCATCGAGAAACAATGGTTTTCGCACTTTGTTCAAATTCATTATCTGAACGTAAAGCATTAGACGCGCTATAGGTATTGAGAGGAAAGCCCCGCCATTGAAGGGTAAACTCTGTATGTAGACTGGCTGATTGAATGGCTTTTTTGGTTGAAAATACATTGGACAACAAATGGCTCGATGCTGGCTCTTCAGGAAATTCTCTTAATTGAGAAGCAATGAGTAATTCATAATCTGTCGCGTTTTCAGAGGTGTTTATTTGGGCTGGATATACCGCTGAATTTAAAATGTCTCTCCAACGTTCAGCCGAAATTGGATCGTCTTTACATTGTGCTCTGGTGTTATCACATGCTTTGGCACTTGTTTCACTCATAAACGCGGGATAAAAATCAAATTTATCCACGGCTAAAAAAGGGTTTTGCTCAGGCTCTATTTCATTGCTTTCGATTTCATTATTGGATGAGTGGTGTTTGGGCGTAGCGCAGCCCAATAAAGATAAAGCTAAAACTAAAACACCTGTGGCTAGATATCTCATGTATCTAGCTCTTGTTGGTTTGCTAAGGGCATACTGACAACCTCGCCGTCTTGAAATTTTGTGACTATGGGTTTAGACAAATCAAGGTCTTTAGCTTTTGTAACCGCACGATCTACTTGCAGCGTAATAGAGTAACCTCGAGACAAAGTTGCTAGAGGGCTAAGTGCGTTTAAATACCCTGCTTGGCGCTGTAGTTGTTCGAATTTATGTTTGTATAAAGCTTCCCATGCAGTTGTGAGCCGGCGATTTAGGTTATCTTGCTTTATGCTATTTAATTGTATTTTGGCCTCAGGGCTTACCTGCATTAATCTATGGCTTAGTTTTTCGTATTGATTGTGCTTTTTACTAAAGTAGCCTTGAATGTTTTGGTTTAACTGGGCCGTTACCTTATCTAAGTGTTGAGCATGTTGTAAAAGCTGGCGAGAAGGGTGCATGATATTTAGGGATTTATTAAGCCCTTCACTTTGTGCTTGTTTTTTTGCAAGCACATGGCCAATGGCATGATTAAGACGAGCAGAAAGTTGCACGATACGCTGTGCTCGTTCACGGGCGTTAGGGCTAATCAGTTCAGCCGCCGCCGAGGGGGTAGGTGCTCTTAAATCGGCAACTAAGTCGCTAATAGTGACATCGACCTCGTGCCCTACTGCGCTTACTGTGATGAGTGTTGATTGTGCAATATCTCTTGCAAGCTCGGCGTTGTTAAAGGCCCATAGATCTTCCAGTGAACCGCCTCCTCGAGTAATTAACAATACATCCACTTCAGCGCGTTCATTGGCTATTTGAAGTGCTTGTCGTATGGCTTCGGGGGCTTGTTCGCCTTGTACTAGGGTTGGGTAGACAATCACTTCTATATCTGGCGCTCTTCGTTTTAAGACTGCTAATACATCTTGCAGTGCGGCGCCACTGGCAGAGGTGATGACACCTAATTTTGATGTGGCGGTAGGAAGCGGGCGCTTTTTGGCCGTATCGAATAGTCCTTCGCGATTAAGTTGTTGTTTTAATATTTCTAGCTCTCGTTTTAACGCGCCTTCGCCATCCAGCTCCAAATGTTCAACAATGAGCTGGTAATCGCCTCGTGGTTCATACAAACCGACACTTGCGCGAATTAACACCTTGTCGCCTTCTTTGGGGCGGGCGGCAACACGATGATTTGCTTGTTTGAACATGGCTCCGCGAATTTGTGCGCGATTGTCTTTTAACGTGAAATACCAATGACCAGAACTTGCTGCGACAAAATTCGATATTTCACCTTGTAGCCAAATCAAGCCAATTTCGGTTTGTAACAAGGTTTTCGCCAACCTATTTAGCTTGGTTGGCGTTAAAATATGCCGAGATTGAGGCACTGAAGACATAGACATAAAATTTTCACAATGAGATCTAAAGATTACAGTTTACCTTAAAGTTAAAAAACACTACAATTGCGCCGCAATTAAGTCTTAACTCGCTAGGTGTAATTGCATGCTCAGAATAATCCAAGAAGCTCTCACGTTTGATGACGTGTTGCTCGTTCCAGACCACTCTACTGTTTTACCTCACACAGCAAAGCTCAACACCCAGCTTACTCGTAAGGTGTGCTTAAATATTCCTATGGTGTCCGCTGCGATGGATACAGTAAGTGAAGCGCCTTTGGCGATTGCTCTTGCTCAAGAAGGCGGTATTGGTTTTATTCATAAAAACATGCCAGCTGAAGATCAAGCCAGCCATGTGTTAAAAGTAAAAAAATACGAAAGTGGTGTTGTATCAGACCCTGTAACCGTTGAAGACAGTGCTTCAATTGGTGATGTGTTAGCCCTTAGCAAACGTTTAGGTTACTCAGGCTTTCCTGTTACGGATAAAAGTAATAACCTCATAGGTATCGTTACGGGCCGTGATTTGCGCTTTGAAAACCGTTTAGAGTTGCCAATCAGCACAGTTATGACCCCTAAAGACCGTTTAGTTACGGTAAAAGAAGGCGCGGATTCTGCCTTGGTACTTGATTTAATGCACGAGCATAGAATTGAGAAAATTTTGGTGGTTGACGATACCTTTAAATTATCAGGCTTGATTACGGTAAAAGATTTCCAAAAAGCAGAAAGCAAACCCAATGCCTGTAAAGATGAATTAGGTCGTTTGCGTGTAGGCGCGGCAGTTGGTGTTGGCGCAGGTACAGACGAAAGAATTAAATTATTGGTTGAAGCGGGCGTAGACGTCTTACTTATCGACACCAGTCACGGTCATTCAGAAGGCGTGATTGCAAGTGTAAAACGTATTCGCAATGCTTTCCCTGATATTCAGATTATTGCAGGTAACGTTGCCACAGGCGCTGGTGCAAAAGCATTGGCAGATGCCGGTGTTGACGCGGTAAAAGTGGGCATTGGACCAGGTTCAATTTGTACTACTCGTATTGTTACCGGTTGTGGTGTGCCGCAAATTACGGCCATAGCTGATGCTGTTGATGCCTTGGAAGGTACAGGTATTCCTGTTATCGCTGATGGCGGGATACGTTTCTCTGGCGATATTGCTAAAGCTCTGGTTGCTGGAGCAAGCTGTGTCATGGTTGGCAGTATGCTAGCGGGTACAGAAGAAGCGCCTGGGGAAGTAGAACTCTATCAAGGTCGTTATTACAAATCGTATCGAGGTATGGGCTCATTAGGTGCAATGAACCAAAGCCACGGGAGTTCAGACCGTTACTTCCAAGATCCGAACAGTGCTGAAAAACTGGTCCCTGAAGGTATCGAAGGTCGTGTTGCTTACAAGGGGCCAATTGCGAACATCATCCATCAACAAATGGGCGGTTTACGTTCAGCGATGGGATTGACTGGTTGTCCAACCATTTCAGACTTAGGCACTAAAGCGAAATTTGTAAAAGTAACATCTGCAGGCATGGGTGAATCTCATGTACACGATGTGAGCATTACAAAAGAAGCACCTAACTACCGTATGAGCTAGTCACACTAGTATTTTGAATTTGGTGAGGCATGTAAAATGCCTCCGTATTTTCGTCTTAAAATTATTAAGGAACATCATGAGTTCGAATATCCATTCGCAACGTATTCTTATTTTAGATTTTGGTTCTCAATACACTCAACTTATTGCTCGTAGAGTGAGAGAAATCGGTGTGTATTGTGAATTATGGGCGTGGGATGTTTCTGAAGAGCAAATCAAAGGGTTTGCTCCTAATGGCATTATTTTATCTGGCGGGCCTGAGTCAGTAACAGAAGCAAAGTCACCTCGTGCACCTGACTATGTATTTAATGCAGGGGTTCCTGTGTTGGGTATTTGTTACGGAATGCAAACCATGGCAGAGCAATTAGGTGGTTCAGTTCAAGGCTCTGATAAGCGTGAATTTGGCTACGCTCAAATTGATGTTTGCCATACTTCAACCTTGTTGGACGATATTAAAGATCAACTTAGCGAAGCAGGGCAACCGCAATTAGACGTATGGATGAGTCACGGCGACAAAGTTGCTTCATTGCCCAAGGGTTTTGAAACCGTTGCTAAAACCCCTTCGTGCCCTTATGCGGCAATGGCTGATGAGTCTCGTCGTTTTTACGGTGTACAATTTCACCCCGAAGTTACTCACACTAAGCAAGGCGAGAAAGTCTTGTCTAAGTTTGTGTTAGATATTTGTGGTTGTGAGAAATTGTGGACGCCCAATGCCATTATTCAAGACGCCGTGGCTAGAATTAAAGAAAAAGTGCAAGACGATGAAGTGATTTTGGGCTTGTCAGGTGGTGTAGATTCATCTGTTGTTGCCATGCTTATTCATCAAGCTATTGGCGATAAACTGATCTGTGTATTTGTTGATAACGGCTTGCTTCGCTTAAATGAAGGCCAGCAAGTTATGGACATGTTTGGTGACCGTTTTGGTTTGAATATTATCAAAGTGGATGCCGAACAACGTTTTCTCGACGCCTTACAAGGTGAAGATGACCCTGAGAAAAAACGTAAAATCATTGGCGGTGAATTCGTTAAGGTGTTTGATGAAGAATCGAACAAGTTAGATAACGCTAAATGGCTAGCGCAAGGCACTATTTACCCTGACGTAATTGAGTCAGCAGGCTCGGAAACAGGTAAAGCTCATGTGATTAAATCTCATCACAATGTAGGTGGATTACCCAAAGATATGAAAATGGGCTTGGTTGAGCCTCTTCGTGAGTTGTTTAAAGACGAAGTACGTAAAATTGGCCTGGAATTAGGCTTACCTTACGACATGCTGTATCGCCATCCTTTCCCTGGACCCGGTTTAGGTGTGAGAGTGTTAGGTGAAATTAAAAAAGAGTATTGTGATTTACTTCGCCGCGCCGACGCTATTTTTATTGAAGAGCTTCACGCATCTGAGCTTTACCACAAAGTAAGCCAAGCATTTACTGTGTTCTTACCTGTGCGTTCAGTGGGTGTTATGGGCGATGCTCGTAAATATGATTGGGTGGTATCGCTAAGAGCCGTAGAAACCATCGACTTTATGACAGCCCATTGGGCGCATTTACCTTATGACTTCTTGGGTAAAGTGTCTAATCGTATTATCAACGAGATAGATGGCATCTCTCGCGTGGTTTACGATATTTCAGGTAAACCACCTGCCACTATTGAGTGGGAATAAATAAAAGTAGCTGGTTTAGTACATAGTGATTTGACGCGGTTTTGACTGACTAGTGATCAGGGTGAAATAGGCTTGACTGAAATAGTCAGTACATACCGTAGGCTTTAGGAGTGAGTAATGAAGGCATTTTTTCAATTTTTAATCTTGTCGTTTACGATGGCTGGAACGGTTTATGCTGATAAGCTAGAGATAGTAGCCACCTTTGATGAGTCACTTCCTCCGGGGAATTTGGCTATTGCACCAAGTGGCCGTATGTTTATGAGTGTGCATGAATTTTATGGCCAAGAGTTACGTCTTGTGGAAATATTAAAAGATGGCACTACAAAAGCATATCCAACTGAAGAGTGGGCGAGAGCAACAAAGAAAAACGGTGTAGGTCTTAAAGGTGTGTTTGGTATACGCGCCGACAGACAAGGTATTTTGTGGATACTCGATGGGCAAGATAACGAACATAGCGGCCGAGTTATAGGCTGGGACACAAATACTGAATCGCTGCATAAAGTATTTTATTTATCGACTCCAGTTACGCGGGAAACATCGTTTTTAAATGATTTAGCCGTAGATCACAGTAATGGCGCAATTTACATCACTGATACGGGGAATGGTGAAAACTCAGCGTTAATTGTTGTTGATATGAAAACAGGCTTGAGTCGCAGAGTGCTAGAAGGTTCTCGTTTCACTGTTCCTGAAGATATAGACATGGTTATCGACAATAGAGTTGTAGAGCTCGGTGGTCAGCCTGCTCGTATTGGTGTTAACCCCATCACTATAGACCCCACTAATACTTGGCTTTATTTTGCGCCTATGTCAGGTAAGTCTATGTACCGAATTAAAACTCAGTATTTGCTAAATGCTCAGTTAACTGACAGCGAATTAGAAGCTAAAGTTGAGCGTTATGGAGATAAACCAATATCCGATGGTTCAACGATTGATGCCCAAGGTAATGTCTATGTGACAGGGATAACTGATAATGCTATTGGAGTCATTCGTCCAAATGGCGAATACGACGTTTTGTACCAGTCGAAAACAACACTACCTTGGCCAGACGGGTTTTCTATAGGTGTTGATGGCTATATTTATGCAACAGTAAACGAGTTGTTTAGAAGTCCGGTGCTTAATAGTGGCAAAAATGAAACAAAGGGCGAATTTAAAATTGTCCGTTTTAAAAGTGAAAGTACATTAATTAATGGTCGTTAAAATCATAAGCTAAAATTTTTTCACATGAAAAAACAGGTGGTTATACCTGCTAAAGTTAAGCCATCAGTTACTATTGAGTAGAAATAGATAAAACGTAGCAATAACGATAAACTGTGACAAGGAATGTTGCAGCTCTTAAAGCTCACTGACTTGAATCATAGTGCTGTTAAACGAGTCAATTAAAACAGATGGACGAAAAAGTAAATGGGCGTGATTGTTTATGAGTTAAATGAAATACCTCAAAAAGTGTTTGATTTTTATGCCCTCTCTCACCCCAATTCTGCGTTTGCAAAACTTCGACAGCAAAGCGCGTTATTTCAAACCCATACTGCCGATGTAGGAAGCCTAAGTCCCTGGGTTACCTGGCCTACTATGCATCGTGGTGTTTCAAATATTGAACACGAAATCAGTGATTTGGGACAAGACTTATCAAGGGTGAATGGGGAGTTTCCAAACATATATACTCTACTAGCTCAACAAGGTGTAAAAGTAGGGGTGTTTGGTTCATTACAAAGCTACCCCTTGCCTGATAATTTAGACAACTTCGCATTTTATGTCCCTGATACCTTTGCTGCTGGCGATGAGTGCTTTCCTGAAGCGTTGAGCGCATTTCAACGCTTTAATTTGTCTATGGTTCAAGCCAACGGGAGAAATGTGAGTTCGGGGATTGCAGTAAAAGATGCCGCTCGATTTATTCAAAAGTCCATAAGCTTGGGTTTGACGTCAAACACCTTTTTGAAGTTATCCAATCAGATTGTCAGCGAGCGCTTTAATAGTGATCGCGTTGTAAGACGGAGAACGTCTCAAGCTGAAATTGCGTTTGATTTGTATTTTCGACAGCTCGCGACAACAAGACCCGACGTGAGCTTTTTCTTCACTAATCACCTTGCATCGAGTATGCACAGGTATTGGCCAACAATTTTCCCTGAGGATTACGAGGCTGGAAAGTTTGATGAATCTTGGCGACTCCAGTGGTCAGGTGAAATTCCTCACGCCGTGAAAGTGGCAAATTATCAGCTGCAAAAGTTACTCGATTATTGCGATAAAACCGGCAGCGAACTTATTGTCTCATCCAGTATGGGGCAAGGCGCAGTGACCAACGTCGAGCCTGTAGAAACACAAGTATTAATTACCAACTTAACTCGCTTAATGAATTATCTAGGGGTAAATCGAGCTGACTGGGAACCCCGTTTGTCTATGGCCCCCAGAGTCACGGTGTCACCAAAGAGCGGAACTGTAAAACAGCAGTTGAACAAGCTGAAAAATATAACAATAAATGGCCAACATATTACTGTTTTTGAAACGAGTACCGGTGATTTGAGGTTAGATGTAAATATTCACAATCAAGATTCATTAGCTGTTTACGACAATGATTTAAACATTGAGCCAAAGCTGATAGGCATTGATAATGTGCACTTACAGGATGCCTCTGGTAGCTATGCTTACCATATTCCTGAAGGGGTTTTATTACATTACACTCCGTGCCAAATAGCGTCGAATCATATAATGAGCGAGCAAGAAGCAAAGGTTTGGGAACCTGTGAGTGTATTAGATTTTGCTCCTTCGTTGCTTAGTAAGTTTAATAAACCTATTCCATCATACATGGAAAAAGAGAATCTATTTCTTTCTTAAGTTTGTCTAGGAGATGAACACTTGCATCATTCCTTAAACAGGATTCAGGTTAGTTAGGTTTTATGTATATTTATGAAGAATCTTGTTTTTCATCCCATTTATAGCCAGTTATCACTGCCAGATAGGCACCGTTTTCCTATTGAGAAGTATCAAGGGATTTATGATGGGTTGATAGCAAAAGGCGTAGAACAGAGCCGATTTGTTACGCCTGCTGCAGTGCCTATACAGCATATGCATCGATTTTTTGATCGAAGTTACGTCGATGAACTCACCAGCGGCGCATTAAATTCAAAAGCCATGAGAAGAATTGGCTTTCCATGGTCAGAACAACTCATTCAACGTTCTTTAACTGCGGTAGGAGGAACAATTCGCACTGCTCAGCTGGCTTTACAGCATGGTGTCGCACTGAATTTAACCGGAGGGTATCATCATGCATTTACAGATTACGGTTCTGGTTTTTGCTTGTTTAATGACTTGTACCTTGCCGCGAATGAAATGCTGTTGAACCCAGCTGTAGGGCAAGTCTTAATTATTGATTTAGATGTTCATCAAGGCGATGGAACCGCTAAACTTACAAGTGAAAGAAATGATATTATTACCCTTTCTTTGCATTGTGAAAAAAACTTTCCGTTTCGTAAACAAGTGTCAGACATGGACTTTCCGCTAGATAAAAACTTGTCTGACGAGCAATACCTTTCAATTCTTGACGAGGCGCTTTCTTTAGCATTTCGATGTTACCAGCCTGATGCAGTTATTTATGATGCAGGGGTGGATATTCATGAAAATGATGATTTAGGTTTGTTAAACGTAACAACCCAAGGGGTATTGACGCGAGATAGTATGGTGATTGATTTATGCAAGAGGCATAAATTACCGGTGGCCTGCGTTATTGGTGGAGGTTACCAAAGAGACATCAATGCATTAGTTGATGTCCATCTGCAGTTATATCGCGCAGCAGGTGTTTATGTTTAACATAAGGTTTTATAGCTGGATAGTCAGCTTCTCTTGTGCTGCAAGTACATCTAAATTCGATTCTATGCTTTTTACAAACTCTTTTGAATCTTTAACTATATTATCAATGTCATCGTCGGTCCGCTCTGGATCGTGACTGTAAAGAGCAAGGCGTTTGGCGTTGCTTGCAACAGCTAACTTAACACCTTCATCTGCAATTGAATGGCCCCATCCAGATTTTGTTGGCATATCAGAGTTCAAGTATTGAGCGTCGTGGATGAGCAAATCGACGTTCCAAGCAAAATCAACGAAGCCGATAAAATCATTTTCTTTCTTATAAGGAGGGTAAAGTTCGTTGTCGGTGATGTAAGCCAACTTGGATTCACCTTCGGTAATTAGGTATGCACTCCCACCACCGGGATGGTTAATCAATAAGCGCTTAATGGTTGCAGAGCCAATTTCCCATTTGGTTTGTTCTTTATCTAGATTATTAAATCGTATTTTGCTAGGTAAATTATCAGGATGAACGGGAAACGTAGAGCCCCGCATTTGCTCTACAATTGCATTTTGTTCGTTAAAATAGGTTTGACCGGGAGTAATAATAACCTCCCTGTCAGGCTGATAAATAGGTACAAAGAAAGGAAAACCTTGGATGTGGTCCCAATGGTTGTGGCTCAACAATATGTGCACAGGTGTTGTCTTAGCAGCCAGATCCTTACCAAGCATTCTGATGCCTGTTCCAGAGTCTAATACTATGTCTGTGCCATCGTTTAATTCAACGTGTACACACGCTGTATTTCCTCCATAACGCACAAACTCTGCACCTGGCGCCGGAATTGAACCTCTAACGCCATAAAAGGTTACTTTCACATTATTCCTTTAAAGTTGGTAATTGTTCCAACCCTATACTATAACGATGAGATAAATCTTACTACCTCATCAATGTCGAGTAATTGTTTTTCACCTGTTTTTCGATGTTTATATTCGACTTGTTTGTTGTCTAGGTTACGTTCGCCGACAACAATACTATGAGGTATTCCAATTAACTCCATGTCGGCAAACATAACGCCCGGTCTTTCTTTTCTGTCGTCAAATAAAACATCAATACCTTGTGCTTTTAAGGTGCTATATAGATTTTCTGCAACCTCTTTAATGCGCTCAGATTTATGCATATTCATTGGAATGATAGTGACTTTGAACGGTGCTAAAGCCTCTGGCCAAATAATGCCGTACTTATCGTGATTTTGTTCGATTGCTGCAGCGACAATACGAGAAACACCTATTCCATAACAGCCCATAGTCAGTGTTTGGTGTTTTCCTGTTTCGTTTAATACGCCGCAATTCATAGCGCTAGAGTATTTGTCGCCAAGCTGGAATATATGCCCAACTTCTATGCCTCGTTTTATCACTAGTTTGCCATTTCCATCAGGAGATACATCGCCTTCTTCAGCATTTCTGATATCAACAGTACTTTCGCTGGCCGCAATCGTTACATCTTTAAACCCTTGCTCATCTGAGTTAGCACCACAATAAACCTTTGAAACAGACACGACACCGTGATCATAATAAACAGGGTAAGGCGTGTTTAAAGGGCCAAGGTTACTGGAATTACATTGTATTAATTCTTTTATTTTTTCATCAGAGGCTAATTTTAATGGCGACGCTACACCATCTAATTTTTCTGCTTTGATATCATTTAACGAATGGCATGCACGTAAAACAAGAATAACCCATTCTTGTTCAGCTTCTTCTGACGCTCGCGCTAAGTAAACAGTGAGCTTATTTTCATCTGAGGCATTTTCAAATTCATTTATAGGCACAGGAACAGGAGTAGAACTTGCATCTTCAGTTAGTGCTTCTCGAGATGTGCTCGCCATTTCAACATTAGCAGCGTAACTACTTGAGTCAGAAAATGCGATGGCGTCTTCGCCAGAATCGGCAAGGACATGGAATTCATGAGATGTACTACCACCAATAGAGCCTGAATCTGCTATTACGGCTCTAAACTCTAAACCTAACCGAGTAAATATATTTTCGTAGGCGGTGTACATTTTTTTATAAGTATCATCAAGAGAGGCATTGTCTAAATGAAAGCTGTAAGCGTCTTTCATTGTAAACTCTCTGCCGCGCATAATGCCAAAGCGAGGGCGAACTTCATCGCGGAATTTCGTTTGAATTTGGTATAGATTTAAAGGAAGTTGCTTGTAGCTGCTTACTTCATTTCTAACTAAGGCGGTAATGACTTCTTCATGGGTAGGGCCAAGCACGAAATCTCGTTTATGGCGGTCTTTTACTCTGAGTAATTCAGGCCCATAGTCTTCCCAGCGCCCAGACTCTTCCCATAGATCTGCAGGTTGAACTACAGGCATTAAAATTTCAATAGCACCTGCTTTGTTCATCTCATCGCGCACTATGTTTGCAACATTGTTTAATACTCTTAACCCTGTTGGTAGCCAAGTATACAAGCCTGAAGCTAGTTTTCTTACTAAGCCGGCGCGAAGCATTAATTTGTGACTAATAACTTCAGCTTCTGCTGGGATTTCTTTTTGTGTTGCAAGTAAATATTGGCTAGTGCGCATGGATTGTTATGACCTAATTCTAAATTTCTGGCGGTATTCTAAACTCAAGCTTGAGGGGATGCTAGTCGTGTGAATTTTTCTACGTAAATTTGTGCGTTTATAATTCGCCAATGAACATCGAAATCGTAAAGCTGAACACGATATTCTTTTGGATCTTCTGTGCGTTTTTTCTTGTATGCGGGACGAGGATCTTGCGTTAACACGGCTTCTACTAAAGATTGGAAACCGCTATAAAGGTTTTCTATTTTTGGCAATGACGCCATTGCATGTGAGGAAAATGAAATTGTGAGTGTTTTGGGCTCATCAATAGCGTAGCCATTTTCTAGTAACGCAGAGCTGTTTTCTATTGCATCGGCATAGGGAATATAGGGTTTTATATCTAAAATAGGGGTGTTGTCTAGCAAGTCAACACCTTCAACATCAAGTAGCAGCTGCGTATTTTGTTTTCTCCAGCCCTTATTTTTAACTACTGACATGCCCATGTGATTTGGGCGAAAAGAACTTCTGCTTGCAAATACCCCTAAGGTTTTATTGCCGCCTAGGCGAGGGGCTTTCACACTGTGTTTCCACCCCGATTCGACGTTCGCACTGAACTGAAAAATTAACCAAAGGTGACTAAAATTATTAAGGCCTTTGAAGCAATTTTCGTCGGCAAAAACATCCGACATTGATATAGTTCCGCTAGCATTAGCTAAATTGGGTTGGCGGGGTATGGCAAACTTTTGCTTAAATGGAGTACTGATTTTGCCAACAGGTTGTATAACAATATTTTCCATAAGTATTTGAAATTCCCAGTTTCACACGTATATTTCTTTTCAAATTGTAGGTTTGTCCTACTTCAGCGCTGCCGAAAAAGGTTAGATAGGAAAACATGATATCAGTAAATGGATTAAAAAAAGTATTTGGAAAGCATGTAGCCGTTGATGCATTGAGCTTTTCTTTGCAACCAGGCGATATTGTAGGCTTTCTTGGACCAAATGGTGCAGGTAAGTCTACGACAATGAAAATGCTAACCGGATTTTTGCCCGCGACATCAGGAACAATTGAAATTGCAGGGAAAGACATTGTTCGTCATCGACGGGATATACAAAAACAAGTGGGATATTTACCTGAAGGGGCTCCTGCTTATGGTGATATGACCGTGTATCAATTTTTAGTTTTTATTGCCAGAATCCGAGGAATTGCCAAAAAAGAGAGGCAGAAGGCCATTGGCTATGTTGTTGACAAAATAGACTTAGCATCAGTAGTAAACAAAAAAATTGATACCTTATCAAAGGGCGTTGTTCGCCGAGTAGGCATAGCTCAAGCTATTATTCACGACCCAGATATTTTGATTCTTGATGAACCTATGGATGGATTAGACCCCAACCAGAAATATCAGATTAGGAATCTTATAAAGGCGCTTTCTAAGGATAAAATAATTGTTATTTCTACTCACTTGCTGGAAGACGTAAGTGTGTTGTGTAACCGCGCTTTGATTATCGCTGAAGGCAAGCTTAAATTTGATGGTACCCCTAGTTCCTTAAAGCAGCTCTCGAAATCCTATAATTCGGTGATGTTAAAGCTGAGCTACGCAGCAGACATATCAGGACTAGAGGATATAGAAGGCGTTGAGAATATTGAATTTAATCATGAAACAAATCAGGTGACCCTGTTCCCTGAAAAAGATAAAGCGATAGTGCATTTAATTGGTGAATATGTATTTCAACGCCGTTTACCTGTGGACGAAATGACGATTTCACAAGGAAATTTGGACGAGGTATTTCGCGCCTTAACTTCAAGCGAAGCTATTCATGAAAAAAATACTGTGACGGAGAAATCAGAATGAGCCACGTATTAGCAATAACACAGCGGGAGTTAAGGAGCGTTTTTACAACGCCAGTTGCTTACGTTTTTATACTGATATTTTTAATGTCGAGCGCAACATTGACATTTTTTGTCGGTGATCTCTACGAAAGAAACCAAGCCGATCTTGTCCATTTTTTCACGTTGTTACCCTGGTTGTTTTTATTTTTGGTTCCTGCCATTGGCATGAGAACTTGGTCAGAAGAAAGAAAACTAGGGACGATAGAACTGCTGATGACGTTGCCAATCTCTTTGTTTTCAGCGGTTATGGGGAAGTTTCTTGCTTCATGGTTGGTGATTGGTTTGTCTTTGCTTCTGACGTTTCCATTATGGCTAACAGTGGCGTATTTAGGTGAACCAGATTTAGGTGTGGTTATCACCGGGTATTTCGGCAGCTGGTTGATGGCGTCGGCATTTTTGGCGATAACTATGTTTATGTCAGCACTAAATAAGAATCAAGTTGTTGCTTTTATACTTGGAGTTTCTGTGTGCTTTTTGTTTGTCGTTATTGGATCTAACGGCGTACTAAATACATTGTCGACTTACACTAACAATACTGTATTAGATACCTTGGCATCTTTCAGCTTTTTATCTCGTTTTGACAGTATGGCTAGAGGAGTTATTGCACTTGATGATGTGGTTTACTTTTTGTTATTCACCGTTATATGGCTGTCTATGTCCTTATTTGCCATCAATATGAAAAAGGCTGATTGAGATAAATTTGCTTGTTTTGCTCCAGCCGCCTCCTTTATCTGAAGCGCTTAAGCAAGCCATTGATGCTCACGTAATAAAGACAGGTAAATTGGTCGCATTTATAGATCCTCTTTTCCAAACACACAATGGGTATTGGCTATAAAAGGACACGAAGGTGAAGATCTTAAACATCCGGGATTTATTGGCGTGGAACCGAGAGGTATTAATGCAAACGACATAGTAAGTAAAGGCTTAGACAGGTGCAGTTGCAATTAGACCATGACATTACTTCGTTAGGCTATGTATTGAAGCTAATTAATATTTTATTAGTACCTATTTTTCTTACGTTATTTGTGTGTGGGGTAATGAACCTGCTGAGAGGTAAAGCGCCTAAGAGCCTTACTTTAAAAACAGGTAGTTAACACTCAATCTGTTTAGCATTCTGAATGGCTGTTTGCCAGTGTTTAAGTTGCTCTTCGGCTTTACTAATGCCTATTTCTTCAAGCCGATGTTGATTGCGAATAACAATGTCATCAGCCTGAGATTGCGACTTTATCACACGGGCGACTTCGTCCTCTTTCAATATATGCAGTACGGGCAAAGGCGAGCGATTCGTATAATGAGTAGGGCTATCTTCATTTTCCCCTTCGAACACATAATCAGGATGAAAGCTTGCGAGTTGAAAGGTGCCTAGCCAACCTTCTTGTTCGAGCAGTGCTTGTGCTCCATCTAATAAAGATAGGTAGTCGAAAAAATCGGTGCAGGCACGGCCTAATGCAAACAAGGTAGTGGTTTTTGTTTTACTTGTAAGCAGAGATTGACACTCCTTTCGAAGTGCCTCATAGATTCGCGACCAGGATGTATCGTCATTAATTACAATGTCGATTTTCTCCTGATGGCGAGCAGGTTGAGCAAAAGGACAAAAGTTTTCTTTTATAATCCACTCATCAACCCATTCATGAATAATTGAAATGCGTTGGTCAGACATTAAGAATGAAATTTCACATATGCTTCTAAGGTATTTTCTATTAGGCTGGCTACTGTCATGGGGCCAACACCTCCAGGAACAGGCGTAATCCAACTAGCTCTATGTGATGCTTTGTCGAAATCCACATCGCCTACTAGGGTTCCGTCGCTTTGGCGGTTTATGCCTACATCTATCACGATTGCACCGGGTTTAATCCACTCACCCGGAATGAAATTAGCCTTGCCTACTGCCACAACAAGCAAATCAGCGCGACTGATGTGCTGTTTTAAGTCTTGGGTAAATTTATGACACGTGGTAACGGTACAACCTGCAAGCAACAGCTCAAGGCTCATAGGGCGGCCTACAATATTCGACGCACCAACAATGACTGCATCCATGCCCTTAGTGGGTTTTTTGGTTGACTCTATTAATGTCATTATTCCTTTAGGAGTGCAGGGCCGAAGGGCAGGTACTCGCTGAGCTAAGCGGCCAATATTGTATGGATGAAAGCCATCTACGTCTTTATGGGGGTGTATTCTTTCAAGTATCTCTTCGCTATTTAAACCTGCGGGTAATGGCAGCTGTACTAGGATGCCATCTATTTCTTCGTCTGCGTTTAAGTCGTCAATTAAAGATAGAAGTTCTTCTTGAGTGCTGGTTGCGGGTAAGTCAAATGACTTTGAAATAAACTTTACTTCGTCACACGCTTTTCTTTTATTCGCTACATAGACTTGGGATGCGGCATTATTCCCAACTAACACTACCGCAAGGCCAGGGGCTCTTTTTCCAGAGTCTATAAGTGAATTTACGTAGGTTGCTACATTAGCACGCACGTGCTTTGCAATTTGTTTTCCATCAATGATGTGAGCTTTGTCGGACATGTTTACTACCAAGGTTCAACGAATATACAATTATATTGTCTCATAGCCATAGCAATATTGGCATTGTAATTTTACATAATTGATTGTTAAAACAGCAGTTGAATAAATGGGTCAAAAAAGTGTTTGACGAGACCTAATCAAGTCGGTAATATGCGCCACCCGTAGAGGCAGAGAGCTTCTACAATGTCGGTGAGTGGCGCAGCTTGGTAGCGCACTTGGTTTGGGTCCAAGGGGTCGCAGGTTCGAATCCTGTCTCACCGACCATTATACTAGATTCGTTGTGCGTCCGTAGCTCAGCTGGATAGAGCACCCGCCTTCTAAGCGGGTGGTCGCAGGTTCGAATCCTGCCGGACGCGCCATTCTTTGGTGAATGACGAGTTGGGTGTAGTAAGTTGTAAACAGTGGTGGGCGTAGCTCAGTTGGTAGAGCCCCGGATTGTGATTCCGGTTGTCGTGGGTTCAAACCCCATCGTCCACCCCATTTCTTTACAATGCGGAAGTGGTGGAATTGGTAGACACGCTGGATTTAGGTTCCAGTGCTTCACGGCGTGAGAGTTCAAGTCTCTCCTTCCGCACCATCTTATTTTTATCTAAAGATCAATCATGTCTCGGTGAGTGGCGCAGCTTGGTAGCGCACTTGGTTTGGGTCCAAGGGGTCGCAGGTTCGAATCCTGTCTCACCGACCATCGTTTGATTTTAGGTCGAATTTTCAATCATTTATTCTCAATTATTACGGTTCCGTAAGTCTAATATAAACTCCTGATAGACTTCCCTATAGAGTGTGGCTATAATGCTGCGTCATTTTTATCCGCTACAGGCTATGGTGAAAAATAATTACCATACGTTTAAGCCTGTTTAACACGTATAGATTGTGCGAAGCAGCACAAGTATTGAGGTAGAAGCATGCAAGTTTCCGTTGAGACGACACAAGGTTTAGAACGCCGTCTTACAATTACTGTTCCAGCAGAGTCAGTTGATTCAGCTGTTAAATCACGTTTGCAACAATTAGCAAAAACCCAACGTATTAATGGCTTCCGCCCTGGAAAAGTGCCTGTTAGCGTAATTAAAAAGCGTTTTGGCCAAGCAGTTCGCCAAGAAGTTGCTGGTGACGTAATGCAGCGTAATTTTTATCAAGCTGTAGTCCAAGAAAAAATTAATCCAGCAGGTATGCCATCTTTCGAGTTAGTGAAAGACGTAGATGGTCAAGATTTAGAGTTTGTTGCTAAATTTGAAGTTTACCCAGAAGTTGAACTTAAATCTTTAGATGCACTTGAAGTTGAAAAGCTTGAAGTCGAAATTCAAGATAAAGATATGGAAACCATGATGGAAACGTTGCAAAAGCAACACGCCACATGGAAAGAAGTACGCCGTAAAGCGAAAAAAGATGATCGCGTTATCATCGATTTCGTAGGAACCATTGACGGTGAAGAGTTTGAAGGTGGAAAAGCTGAAGACTTTACTCTAGAGCTTGGTAAAAACCGAATGATCCCTGGCTTTGAAGAGCCACTAGTTGGTGCTAAGAAAGGCGAAGACGTAACCGTTGATGTTGCTTTCCCTGACGACTATCACGCTGATGCCCTTAAAGGCAAAAATGCTCAGTTCGCAGTGAGTGTGAAGAAAGTTGAAGGTCAAAAATTACCTGACGTTGACGAAGAATTCGCGAAATTGTTCGGTGTAGAAGAAGGCGGTGTTGAAGCCTTGAATGTTGAAGTTCGCAAGAACATGCAACGTGAACTAGACCAAACAGTAAAAGCTGAAAATAAAGAAAAAGTCATTTCTTCTTTAATCGATAGCAACGATGTAACGGTTCCTCAAGCTCTTGTTGACCAAGAAGTTGAAGCTTTGCGTGATCAAGCTAAGCAACGCTTTGAACAACAAGGCAACGGACAAAATGTTCCAGACCTTCCAGCTGAACTTTTCACTGATAATGCGAAACGTCGTGTATCAATTGGTTTGTTACTTGGTGAGATTATCAAGCAAAACGAACTAAAAGTAGATGAAGATAAAGTAATGGAGCTTATTGAGACGTCTGCATCTGCATACGAAGATCCTCAAGAAGTGGTTGATTACTACAAAGGTAACGAAGAGCTTATGCAACAAATGCGTAATGTTGCCCTTGAAGATCAAGCAATTACTTTAGTAATGGAAAAGGCAAAAACCACTGTTGTCAGTAAATCTTTTGATGAAGTGATGAACAAACAGGCCTAAATTTGTCTGAGAAGTTTGACTTCTCCCTAGGCCAACTGCTTAAATGCTCGGGTAACCCGAGCATTTTTGTTTTTAAGTAACGCATTCAGGACTGTTATGACCACATCTTCATTCGATATTCAAAACGCACTCGTTCCTATGGTTGTTGAGCAAACATCAAAAGGAGAGCGTTCTTACGATATCTACTCTCGACTTTTAAAAGAAAATGTTATTTTTCTTGTTGGACAAGTCGAAGACCACATGGCAAATCTAATTGTGGCGCAAATGCTATTTTTAGAAGCTGAAAACCCAGAAAAAGATATTTACTTGTATATCAACTCTCCTGGTGGTTCAGTGACAGCTGGAATGGCAATTTATGACACCATGAAATTTATTAAGCCTGACGTAGCGACTGTCTGTGTAGGGCAAGCTGCGAGTATGGGCGCATTTTTACTTTCTGGTGGAGCAAAAGGTAAGCGTTATTGTTTACCTAATTCTAGAGTGATGATTCATCAACCTCTAGGTGGCTTCCAAGGCCAAGCATCAGATTTTGAAATTCATGCCAAAGAAATACTGTCTATTAAAGAGAAATTAAATAGATTAATAGCAGAACATACTGGCCAATCGTATGAAAAAGTTGCAAACGATACAGACAGAGATAATTTCTTATCGGCAACGGAAGCAATGGAATATGGATTAGTTGATCAATTGCTTACCAATCGCTCTGATACTGAGCTAGGTAAATAGAATTTACTATCCCATTTGCACTAAAGTGAGTAAGAGGCATTTTAAATGAGTGATAATGAAAACAACGATGGCGATAACAAACTATTGTATTGTTCGTTTTGTGGTAAAAGCCAACATGAAGTAAGAAAGCTAATTGCGGGCCCGTCGGTATTTGTTTGTGATGAGTGTGTCGAATTGTGCAATGACATTATTCGCGAAGAAATTAAAGAAATTGCGCCCAAGCAACAGCAAGATGAGTTACCCCGTCCCCATGAGATTCATGCGCACTTAGACGACTACGTCATTGGCCAAGAGCACGCTAAGAAAGTGCTTGCCGTTGCTGTGTATAATCACTACAAACGATTAAAAAATGGTGACGTTCACGAAGGTGTAGAATTAGGTAAAAGTAATATTCTACTTATTGGTCCTACAGGTAGTGGTAAAACCCTCCTTGCTGAAACACTAGCAAGATTGCTTGACGTTCCTTTTACTATGGCTGACGCAACTACATTGACTGAAGCGGGTTATGTAGGGGAAGACGTAGAAAATATTATTCAAAAATTACTGCAAAAGTGTGACTACGATGTAGAAAAAGCACAACGCGGTATTGTTTATATCGATGAGATCGACAAAATTTCTCGTAAGTCTGACAACCCATCTATTACTCGTGATGTATCGGGCGAAGGTGTTCAACAAGCCTTATTGAAGCTTATTGAAGGGACTATTGCGTCTGTTCCTCCACAAGGTGGCCGGAAGCATCCTCAGCAAGAATTTTTGCAAGTAGACACTTCAAAGATTTTATTTGTTTGTGGTGGCGCATTTGCTGGTTTAGACAAAGTAATTGAACAACGCGCGAGTACTGGCACAGGTATTGGTTTCGGAGCTCAAGTAAAAAATAGCGAATCTAAACAAGTTGTCGGTGAGCTGTTCAAGCAAGTAGAGCCAGAAGATTTGGTTAAATATGGATTAATTCCCGAGTTTATCGGTAGATTACCTATAGTGACCAGCTTGGAAGAGTTGAGTGAAGATGCACTCATTCAAATATTGAAAGAGCCTAAAAACGCCATAACGAAACAATATGGTGCCTTGTTTGCTCTTGATAAAACCGAACTCGAATTCAGAGATGATGCCCTTGCCGCGATTGCTAAAAAGGCAATGGAGCGTAAGACTGGTGCTCGTGGGTTGCGTTCGATTGTTGAAGCTGTTTTGCTTGATACTATGTACGACCTTCCTTCTATGGAAGATGTCAGTAAAGTGGTTATTGATGAGACAGTAATTAAGGGAGAGTCGAAACCTATCCTTATTTACGACAACGCTGAAAAACGCGCTGCGTCAGACAGCTAATACAAAAGGCCCATTTTGGGCCTTTTTTTTATTGAACTTTTTGTGACAACCCCCATATATATAGCCATAATCATATTTAATTAATCAGTTTAGAGAATACGCATGACGAAAGAGCGAGATAATCGCACTGAAATGCCCGTTCTGGCATTGCGCGACGTAGTTGTATATCCACACATGGTCATTCCTTTGTTTGTGGGCAGGGAAAAATCCATTAAATGTTTAGAAGCAGCAATGGATGCGGATAAACACATTTTTCTCGTTGCACAAAAAGATGCAGGCGTTGATGAACCAACGTCCGATGACGTATTCCAAGTGGGTACCGTTGCCACTATTTTACAATTGTTAAAGTTGCCAGATGGCACCGTTAAAGTGCTCGTTGAAGGAAGCGTGCGAGCAACTATAGAGTCTTTCTCTCAATTAGAGCCTTTCTTTATGGCAGAGGTTGAAGAGCTCGATGATGCTCCGTTGCCTGAAGCTGAGCAAGAAGTGCTCATTCGTTCTGCGGTATCTCAGTTTGAAGGCTATGTAAAACTAAACAAAAAGATTCCTCCTGAGGTTTTGACTTCACTTAATGGCATTGAAGACGCCGCGAGACTGGCTGACACCATGGCCGCACATATGCCTTTAAAGCTAGCCGAAAAGCAAAAAGTGTTAGAAATGAAAGGCATCAATGAGCGTCTTGAGTATCTGATGGCATTGATGGAAGGGGAAATAGACCTTCTTCAAGTAGAAAAGAAAATCCGTACTCGCGTTAAAAAGCAAATGGAGAAAAGTCAGCGAGAATACTATTTGAATGAGCAAATGAAGGCCATTCAAAAAGAACTGGGTGACATGGATGAAGCACCAGACGAATTTGAAGCGTTAGCAAAGAAAATCGCTGATGCGAAAATGCCAAAAGAAGCAGAAGAAAAAGCTACCGCAGAGCTGCAAAAGCTTAAAATGATGTCGCCAATGTCTGCAGAAGCTACTGTAGTGAGAAGTTATATAGATTGGCTTTCAAACGTTCCTTGGACAAAGCGCAGTGCGGTTAAAAAAGATCTCCCTCGAGCAGAAAAAATTCTTGATGCCGATCATTTCGGATTAGATAAAGTAAAAGAACGGATTTTAGAATATCTCGCAGTTCAACAAAGGGTCAAAAAACTAAAAGGCCCTATTTTGTGTTTAGTTGGACCTCCGGGAGTAGGGAAAACGTCTTTGGGGCAGTCAATTGCAAAAGCGACTGGCCGTAAATACATTCGTATGGCATTAGGTGGCGTGCGTGATGAAGCTGAAATACGTGGCCATCGCCGTACTTATATTGGCTCCTTGCCCGGTAAATTAGTACAGAAAATGGCGAAAGTTGGCGTTAAAAACCCACTTTTCTTGTTAGATGAAATTGACAAAATGTCATCTGACATGCGTGGAGACCCTTCTTCAGCCTTGCTTGAAGTGCTTGATCCAGAGCAAAATAGCGCGTTTAGCGACCATTACCTTGAAGTGGATTACGACTTATCTGATGTTATGTTTGTTGCGACATCTAACAGTATGGACATTCCGGGGCCGCTATTAGATAGAATGGAAGTTATCAGGCTGTCTGGATATACGGAAGATGAAAAACTCAATATTGCCAAACGCCATTTGCTAAGCAAACAAATAGAGCGTAATGGACTGAAGCCTAGCGAATTGGAAGTCACTGATTCAGCATTAATTGGTATTGTTCGTTATTACACTCGTGAAGCAGGTGTTAGAAGTCTGGAACGAGAGATCTCAAAAATCTGCAGAAAAGCGGTTAAATCGATTTTGCTGAAAAAGAGCAATGAAAAAGTCGTTGTTGATGATAAGAATCTAAAAGATTACCTAGGTGTCCAACGTTTCGATTATGGAAAAGCTGAAGACAATAATCAAATCGGCCAAGTAACAGGTTTAGCATGGACGCAAGTCGGCGGTGATCTGCTTACGATTGAAACAACATCTGTACCGGGTAAAGGAAAAACAACCTTCACAGGTTCGTTGGGCGATGTTATGCAAGAATCAATTCAAACTGCTATGACGGTGGTACGAAGTAGAGCTGAGAAATTAAGAATTAACGACGATTTCTACGAAAAAAGAGATATACACGTACACGTTCCTGAGGGTGCTACGCCCAAAGATGGGCCAAGTGCAGGGATTGGAATGTGCACAGCGTTGGTCTCGTCACTAACGGGCAACCCTGTTCGCTGTGATGTTGCAATGACAGGTGAAATTACCCTACGAGGTGAGGTACTTGCTATTGGGGGGTTAAAAGAAAAACTCTTAGCTGCCCACCGTGGTGGGACAAAAATTGTTGTTATTCCAAAAGATAACGCACGAGATCTGGAAGAAATCCCGGATAATGTTAAACAGGATCTTAGTATTCATCCTGTTCAATGGATTGATGAAGTACTTGATTTAGCCTTGGCTAACCCTGTTGAATCATGGAAAACGACGAAAAACTAATTTTTTGAATAAAAAAATCAATACATATCAATAAATTTTGAATTTATTTGGCTTTCGGGGCTTTCAATAGGCGAAAGTTGTGATACCTTTTATATGGAATTGCTAAAGGCCTTGTCACCAAAGGGATAGAAGCGGTTTTACTTTTAAGTTAAAAAAATGTAACAGATAGCTTGATGTTCTTAATCAAGCTTGTTATAACGTCAGAGTTGTCATTCTTAATAGGTGGCGTGACAAATAATAACAACCGAAGGGGATTAAAATAGTGAACAAGTCTCAACTTATCGACAGTATTGCTGCAAATGCAGATATTTCTAAAGCAGCAGCAAGCCGTGCACTAGATGCTTTTACCGATACAGTTACTGAAGCGCTTAAAGAAGGGGATCAAGTAGCATTGGTCGGTTTTGGTACATTTGCGGTTAGAGAAAGAGCAGCTAGAAGTGGTCGTAACCCACAGACAGGCGAGACTATCCAAATTTCTGCAGCAAAAGTACCTTCGTTCAAAGCGGGTAAAGCGCTAAAAGATTCGTGTAATTAAGTTTACAGTTAACGATTAGAAAGGCGATGGCATATCCATCGCCTTTTTTATTTCTGTTACCTCGCTTTAACCCCTAAGAGTACGATATAATCCATCGCATATCCCCATATATCTTAATGGGCAGTATTTCAGATACGGAGTAAATAAACGATCATGTTAGAACGGATCAGAGAAGGTGCCCAAGGTCCATGGGCAATGGTTATTGTTGGCTTAATTATAATGAGCTTTGTTTTTGCTGGTGTTGGAAGCTATTTGTCAGCGCCAACCACGAACGCAGTAGCGAAAGTTAACGGTGAAGAAATCGCAGCCAGCGAAGTCGAACGAGCATATCAAAATCAACGTGCTCAAATGGAAGCGCAGTTTGGTGAAGGAGTGTCAGCCTTATTTTCTGACCCTACCTATTTAGCACAATTTAAAGACCAAGCACTGCAGCAACTTATTGGTGATTTACTCCTTAAGCAGCATGCAGAGTCATTAGGTTTAAGAGTAAGTGACGAACAAGTTAAGGAAGCAATTACGGCTATACCGCAATTTCAAGTTGGCGGCGTATTCAGTAACGACAGATATTTAGTTGCGATAAGACAGTCAGGTTTTCAACCATCTGAATTTAGAGAGTACATTCGCCGAGAAATGACACGTGATCAATTATCAAGGGCGTTAGGCGGCAGTGGTTTTGCTTTATCTAATGCAGCGAAATTAGTTGCTCAATTAGAACAGCAAACTCGCGACGCAAAGATATTGACTCTTGAATCAAGTGCATTTTCAAACGACATTGAAGTGACTGATGAAGAAATTCAAATTTACTACGATGCCAACTTAAATCGTTTTGATACAGAAGAGAAAGTCAGTTTAGCTTATGTTGAATTAGACGTTGAAACACTGAAGAAAGACATTTTGGTGAATGAGCAAGAAGTTGCTACTTATTACGACGAGCATTTGTCTGCTTATCAGACAGAAGAAAAAAGAGCCGTATCTCACATCTTAGTTGAATTCAATGATGATAAAGACGCAGCACTTGAGCGGATAACTGTATTAAAAGAACGTATCAACAATGGTGAAGCGTTTGAAGAGGTCGCATCTGCAGAGTCAGATGATACCTTCAGTGCAGAAAACGGTGGCGATTTAGGCGAGATTACCGAAGGTTTGATGGGAGAAGCATTTGAATCTGCGGTGTTCAATTTAGCCAATGTTGGAGATGTTTCTGAGCCAGTAGAGACTGATTTCGGCTACCACTTAATTAAAGCGACGTCGATTAAATTGTTAGAAACACAGCCTTTATCTGAGGTGAGTGCTGAAATCGAAGAAACGATTAAGCAAGATAAAGCGTTAGATGAGTTTTATCGACTACAAACAGAAATGTCTCAGTTAGCATTTGAGGTATCTGACTCTCTAGAAGAAGTGGCAGAAAGCATTAATGGTAAAGTACAAACTACAGGGTTGCTAACTAGAAGCTTTGCGCCTTCCCCGTTTGACCGTGGTGATATTGCTGCAGTCGCGTTTTCTGACGAGTTAATTGAAGAACAAGTGAATAGTGATGTAATAGAAATAACTGATGAGCACGTGTTGGTTATGCGTGTTATCGAGCATGAGCCGCAGCGTACTAAATCGTTGGATGAAGTTTCAGATCAAATAGTCAGCACGTTAAAAACGGAAAAAGCACAAGATGCTTCTCGTACTTGGGCTGAGAGCTTTATTGAAACTTATCAAACCGACGTTTCTGCTGCTGCAAGCTTGCTGATAGAGCGCGGTGTTGATTGGTCTACTCGGGTTGCACTAACAAGAAGTACATCCGATTTACCTTCTACCGTAAGAAATACTCTATTTTCTATGAGTACAGCCTCTCCAGAGAATATTGAAGTGGTTGATTTAGGTATTGATAGCGTTGCTGTAGTTTTACTGACTGCAGTCAATAGCGTGGACTCAGTGAGCGCAGAGACCATTGAGCAGTATAAACAGCGTTTAGCCGCTGAAAGTACAAACGTGGAAGTGGCGGCTTTAATAGATGCATTAAAAGAAGAAGCTTCCATTAAGTTGATGGCTGAAGTTGAAAACTAAGCTTTCTACTTTATGACTTAAAAAGGCGAACCTAGTGTTCGCCTTTTTTAATGAGTAAGAAATAGCATTCCAGAATAAAACAACGCAATCACACTGGATATGACTAAGATATACACAAATCCTTGTTTGCCTTGTTCAAGAGAGAAGTTATTTAATTTTAAATATATAAACCATAAAACAAGTAAAAGTAAGGGAATGAGAATGATGATACGTAGCATAGTCTTGTTTAACCGTTTTGCTGAATAATGGCTTATTGAGACAATACTATATTTTCGGGGATACGAGGATATTAATTTAACGTTAATTTCTGTGGATGCAAGATGAATAGCTTTACTAGCTTTAGGCCGAATTTTAGATAAAAAAAAGCGAGCATAAAGCTCGCTTTTTTAATTGTATATATTGCTTAAAGCGCTTTAATTTGCGCAGCAAGGCGGCTCTTATGACGAGCAGCTTTGTTTTTGTGGATCAGGCCTTTAGTTGCCATTCTGTCTAGGATTGGCGTTGCAGCTACAAATGCAGCTTGTGCAGCTTCTTTATCACCTTGATCAATAGCAGCAACCACTTTCTTAAGACTTGTACGAGTCATAGAGCGGCGACTAGCATTATGCTGGCGACGTTTTTCGGCTTGGATCGCACGTTTCTTAGCGGACTTGATATTAGCCAAGGTGTAACTCCCAAAAAATAATTTCAACTCAAAAATCGAGGACGCGAATTCTGCCTAGAAAGTGCGCCTTTGTCAACAGTGAATTATAGATTGTGATGTTTTACTTGCATAGAGTTAAAATAGCACTCACCATGCGGACCTAGATCATTTTTGTATACCAACAGATAACATGGCAACTCAGAGCAACTCCACAGTAGAAAAAAGCGACAAGGAAAAGAGCACAGGCTTACTACGCGCAGGTATTATTGTAAGTGCAATGACATTTTTGTCTCGCATACTTGGATTGGTTCGAGACGTGGTGGTCGCTCGCTTAATGGGGGATGGCGCGGCAGCAGACGTTTTCTTTTTGGTTAATAAAATTCCTAACTTTTTGCGTCGGCTTTTCGCTGAAGGCGCATTTGCTCAAGCCTTTATTCCCGTACTTACCGAACAGCAAGCTAAAAAAGACAACGCAGCCTTAATCGAGTTTATTGGAAAGGTTACCGGAACCCTAGGCATTATCGTTTTTTTTACCGCTATCGTTGGCGTCATTGGTTCTCCTGTCATTGCGGCATTATTTGGTACGGGGTGGTTTATTGATTACTTAAACAATGAACCGGAGGGCGCAAAGTTCGAACTGGCTGCTGTGATGCTAAAAATCACCTTTCCCTATTTATTTTTTGTCGCCTTAACTGCGTTGTCAGGTGCTATTTTGAATGCAGTGAATAAATTTTCAGTTGCTGCATTTACCCCTGTTTTATTGAATATTGCTATTATCAGTTGTGCTGTGTTTCTATCGCCGCGGTTCGAGGAGCCGGCGTTTGGATTAGCATGGGGCGTATTTATTGGCGGCGTTATCCAATTAGCGTTTCAGATTCCGTTTTTGTTAAAGCAAGGGTTATTGGTTAAACCCAGTTGGGGCTGGTCTCATCCTCAAGTTACAAAAGTCAGACGCTTAATGATACCCGCGTTATTTGGGGTATCGGTCAGCCAAATCAATTTACTTTTAGATACGCTTATCGCAAGCTTTTTAGTCACGGGGTCAATCAGTTGGTTGTACTACTCAGACCGGCTATTAGAGTTTCCGTTGGGACTATTTGGTATCGCTATTGCAACGGTTATTCTTCCCACGCTTTCTCGTAACCATATTGGCAATAACCCAAAAGCCTTTCAGCAAAATATAGATTGGGCAGTCAGAGCGGTTTGTTTTGTAGGCTTTCCTGCAGCCGCGGGTTTAGGCGTACTTGCAGAGCCGATTTTAAAAGTAATTTTTGAAAGAGGAGCATTTACTAGCGAGACCGCAATAATGGCGTCATTTAGCTTAACGGCGTACGCAATGGGGTTGGTTGGGTTTATGTTAGTGAAAGTACTCGCACCTGGTTTTTTCAGTCGCCAAGATACTAAGTCTCCCGTGAAGTTTGGTATTATTTGTATGGTGGCGAATATGGTGTTTAACCTAATTTTAGTGGTGCCTCTTGCGTATATCGGGTTGGCGCTGGCGACTAGCTTATCTGGGCTTCTTAACGCAGGGTTGCTCTATTACGCATTACGACGGGATAAGGTGTATGTTCTTAGTCTTCAGACAAAGAAATTCATTCTGCGTAGTTTAATTTCAACTGCATTGATGGTGTTGGTATTGCGTATTGCAATGAACAACTCTGGTTTCATTACTGCGAACTCACTGGAGCAGGTCATTTTGTTAGCTTCAGGGGTGCTAGGAGCCGGTTTGATTTACATTATTTCAAGTTTCTTTGTAGGAATTCGGCCAAGACAGCTAAAACCTGCGCTTTAAGCGTTGGTATATGTGTCTTGGTTGTTTATAATCCCACGCACAAAATAGAAGTGAATACAGTAAGGTTATCGTGGAACTTGTTCGAGGTGTGCACAATTTGTCTGCAAAACATACGGGTTGTGTATTAACAATCGGTAAGTTTGATGGCGTGCATTTAGGGCATCAAGCAGTATTAAAGCGGCTAAAACAAAAGGCCAATGAAATGCAATTACCCTCGGCAGTTATGGTGTTTGAACCTCAACCAGAAGAAGTCTTTGCCCCAATTGACGCACCAGCACGGCTTTCCACGCTTCGAGATAAAGCCACTTTACTTGCCGAGCAAGGCATTGATAGATTAATTTGTATTCGTTTTGATAAACGGTTTGCTGCGTTATCTCCGGAAGCATTCATACGTGACTTGCTTGTTGAAAAATTAGGTATTCAATACCTAGTGGTAGGTGACGACTTCCGCTTTGGCAGAAAACGTGCAGGTGATTTTGCTATGCTGCTAGACGCGGGTAAGCGAGAGCAGTTTGACGTAGTGAATACCGCAAGTTTTCGCTTACATGATTCTCGAATCAGTTCCACGGCTATTCGCGAATCAATTGAGCAAAATGAGTTTGAGATTGCCCATGAAATGCTAGGGCGTCCTTTTTCTATTTCTGGAAAAGTGATTCACGGCAATAAAAAAGGCCGTACTATTGGTTTTCCTACGGCAAATGTATTATTAAACCGTTGTCGTTCTCCGTTACAAGGGGTGTTTGCTGTAACGGTGACCTTGGGTACGATACGTTATTTTGGCGTTGCCAATATAGGCAGTAGGCCCACAATTGACGGTACTCGAGTGCAGCTCGAAGTACATATATTTAAGTATAGTGGCGATTTATATGGGAAACGTATTGACGTTACCCCCATATCGAAAATTCGCGATGAGATAAAATTCAATTCATTTGATGAATTAAAAAAACAAATTTCCCTTGATGCTGAAAAAGCCTTAACGCTTTTAACAGCATTATTTGACGATGTAATTACGGAATCTGAGAATTAATGACTGACTACAAACCTACTTTGAACTTGCCTGAAACCGCATTCCCAATGCGTGGAAATCTTGCGCAACGCGAACCAGATATGCTTAAGCAATGGTATGCCGACGGTTTGTACGAAAAAATTAGAGAAGCGAAAAAAGGCTTACCTAATTTTACTTTGCACGATGGCCCTCCTTATGCCAACGGCAATATTCATATTGGTCATGCACTGAATAAAATTCTTAAAGATATTATCGTTAAGTCAAAAACCCTTGCGGGTTTTGATGCGCCTTATGTTCCTGGTTGGGATTGCCATGGACTCCCCATTGAACTTGTTGTAGAGAAAAAAGTGGGTAAACCAGGACGTAAAGTGTCTGCGGGAGAATTTAGACAGCGTTGTCGTGATTACGCCAATACCCAAGTAGAAGGGCAAAAAGCCGATTTTAAACGTTTGGGTATTTTGGGTGATTGGGATAACCCATACAAAACCATGGATTTTAGCTCTGAAGCTAATATCATTCGCGCGTTAGGTAAAATTGTAGATTCTGGTCACATGATGAAAGGGTTTAAACCTGTTCATTGGTGTACAGATTGCGGTTCAGCATTAGCTGAGGCTGAAGTTGAATATCAAAATAAAACATCAGCAGCCATTGATGTGAACTTTCCTTTGGCAAATGTTGCTGAGTTTGCCAAGGCGTTTGGTGTTGACGAAAGTGTGTTTGCTCAATTGCCCCACGGTGTAGTTATTTGGACGACAACACCGTGGACCTTACCGGCTAACAGAGCGGTTAGTCTGCACCCTGAGTTGCATTATGCGTTGGTAAAAGTGACCAGTGATAAAGAACGTATAATGGTGTTGGCAGAAGATCTTGTTGAGCAAAGTATGCAGCGTTACGGTGCTGAAAGCTTTACGGTTATTGCAACAACACAAGGTAGTGCGCTAGAAAAACTAGAGATACAGCATCCATTTTTAGATATTAACGTTCCACTGATTCTAGGTGACCACGTTACTACCGAATCGGGTACCGGATGTGTTCATACTGCGCCAGCCCACGGTGTTGAAGATTTCAATGTCGGTAAACAGTATGATATCGAAGTTTATAACCCCGTAGGGAATAACGGCGTTTATTTAGAAAATACGCCTCACTTTGCTGGTATGCACGTGTTTAAAGCGAATGGGCCTATTATCGAGCTTGTGGAACAAACGGGTAATCTAGTTTTAAACATACCTTATGAGCACAGTTATCCTCATTGCTGGAGACACAAGTCGCCCATTATTTTCCGTGCTACGCCACAATGGTTTGTTAGCATGGATAACAAAGGGCTGAGAGATGAGTCTCTTGAACAAATCAAAGAAACAAAATGGGTACCGAGCTGGGGTGAAGAGCGGATCCGTAAAATGGTCGAAGGCCGACCTGATTGGTGTATCTCTCGGCAGCGTACATGGGGCGTACCAATGCCACTGTTTGTTAACAAGCAAACCGGTGAATTACACCCAGAAACGTCTACTATCTTAGAGAATGTTGCCTTGGCCGTTGAACAAAGTGGCATTCAAGCGTGGTGGGATGCCAGTGATGAAAGCTTGTTAGGCGACAGTGCAGATCAGTACGACAGAGTCACTGATACTTTGGATGTTTGGTTTGATAGTGGAGTTACGCATTCATTTGTTACTGATTGCAGAGAAGAGCTAAGCGGCCCTGCTGATTTGTATTTAGAAGGCTCAGATCAACACAGAGGCTGGTTTATGTCTTCGTTGATGTCATCTACTGCAATGCATGGAAAAGCACCTTACAAGGCTGTGCTGACTCACGGCTTTACCGTTGATGCCAATGGTAAAAAAATGTCCAAGTCGTTAGGAAACGTTATTGCGCCCCAAGAAGTGACGAACAAATTAGGTGCGGATATCTTGCGCTTATGGGTTGCGTCAACGGATTATCGCGGAGAAATGACAGTTTCAAACGATATCTTAAAGCGTTCAGCTGATGGATATAGAAGAATTCGAAACACTGCTCGATTCTTATTGGCGAACCTAAGTGGGTTTAACCCAGAAACTGACTGTGTACCGTTTGAAGACATGGTAGAGCTAGATAAGTGGGTATTAGGCCGCGCCCAAGCAATGCAGAAAACCATTATTGATGCATACAGTGAATATGACATGCTAGGTGTCTCTCAGAGCTTGACTCATTTTTGCTCCATTGAATTAGGTAGTTTTTACTTAGATATCATTAAAGACCGCCAGTACACGGCGAAAGCAGAAGGTCATGCTAGACGTTCTTGCCAGACTGCCTTGTATTACATTGCAGAATGCCTAGTACGTTGGATGGCACCGGTGACTAGTTTTACAGCCCAAGAGATTTGGCAAGCATTGCCAGGCAAGCGAGGCGATTATGTTTTCACCGATGAATGGTTTACTGGTCTTGATAACGTTGAGCTGAATCGTTCTTTAGACGATGCCCTTTGGGAGTCGGTAATGAGCGTTAAAACGGCAGTGAATGCCGAACTTGAAAAAGCCCGTAAAGATAAGTTACTTGGTAGCTCATTAGAAGCGAGCGTGACTTTGTATGTGAATGATGATTTGTTTAATGCATTAAGCAAAATTGAAGACGAGTTACGTTTTGTTTTGATTACCTCGTCGGTACAACTTATTAGTATTGATGACGAGGGCGCAAGTTCAGCACAAAGCACTGACGTCGATGGATTATCTGTTTTAGTTGCTAAATCTGAAGGTAAAAAATGCGTACGTTGTTGGCATCATAGAGCTGATGTGGGTACCTCAAGTGTTCATGAAGAGCTATGTGGCCGTTGTATTACTAACGTAGACGGTGACGGAGAGGTTCGACACTATGCTTAATGGGCTGTTGTCTCGCATTGGCTCTTCGGGTCTAAGGTTTCTGTGGATCAGCCTTGTTGTCATTGGCGTAGATCAATGGAGTAAACTGCTTGTTCTTAAAGAAATGGCACTTTCTGAGTCTTATCAATTGTTGCCATTTTTTAATTTAACTTATGTTCGAAACTACGGCGCAGCATTTAGTTTTTTGCACGATGCCGATGGCTGGCAGCGCTGGTTCTTTACGTTAATTGCGGTAGGAATTAGTGGTGTTATTGTGTGGTGGCTATCACAGACAAAAAGAGACCAACGTATTCTTCCTATTGCTTTTACCTTTGTGTTGGGTGGGGCGTTAGGCAATGTTTATGACCGTATTGTTTATGGTTATGTGGTGGATTTCTTAGATGTATACGTTGGGAGTTATCATTGGCCTGTTTTTAATATTGCCGATAGCGCCATTTTTGTTGGTGCAATGTTAATTATTCTAGATATGTTTGTTGATAAAAAAGATACCGCTGAGAACAACGAGAAGAGCACACATGAGTAGTACCCAAATCATAGCGTCAGAAAGTGAAGTGATCCTTCATTTTGACCTGAAATTAGAAGATGGCTCTGCAGCAGATAGCACCCGAATGAACAATAAACCCGCAAAGATGGTGATGGGCGATGGTAGCCTGACACCTAATTTTGAAGCCTGCCTATTGGGCTTGCAAACCGGTGATAAAAAATCATTTACTTTGCCACCAGAAGACGCATTCGGCCTACCTAACCCCGATAATATTTATTATTTAGAACGCAGTAAATTTGGCCCCGATTCCGACTTAGCAGAAGGTGCTATTATGGGCTTTGCTCAACCTGATGGTTCGGAATTACCCGGTATTATTAGAAGTGTTGCCGGTGACTCAGTAACCGTCGATTTTAATCATCCTTTAGCAGGACAAACGGTTATTTTCGACGTTGAAATTGTTAATGTTATTAATCAGGATTAAAGAGGCTCAGTCACCATGCAAGTGAATTTAGCTAATCCAAGAGGGTTTTGTGCTGGGGTTGATCGTGCAATCACTATTGTGGAACGCGCATTGGAAATTTTCACGCCGCCCATTTATGTGCGACACGAAGTTGTACATAATCGCTTTGTGGTTGACGGATTAAAAGAGCGCGGTGCTATTTTCGTTGACGAGTTATCTGAAGTTCCTGACGATTGCATTGTTATTTTTTCCGCTCATGGTGTGTCGCAAGCGGTTAGGAAAGAAGCAGAAGATCGCGGACTTAAAATTTTTGACGCAACCTGCCCATTAGTAACGAAAGTGCATATGGAAGTAACCCGTGCGAGCAAACGGGGTGTCGAGTGTATTTTAATTGGGCATGACGGCCATCCAGAAGTGGAAGGTACGATGGGGCAATACGATAATGACGAAGGCGGTATTTATTTAGTTGAATCTGCTGCCGATGTGTCGAATTTATCGGTAAAAAATGTCAATGAATTATACTACTGTAGTCAAACCACTTTATCTGTTGACGATACCGCAGATGTCATTGATGCGTTAAGAATGAAATTCCCCAATATTCAAGGTCCTCGTAAAGACGATATTTGTTATGCCACGCAAAATAGGCAAGATTCGGTAAGAGAACTTGCAACTGATTGCGATGTGGTCTTGGTGGTTGGTGCGCAAAATAGCTCTAACTCTAATCGTTTAAAAGAGCTTGCTGACAAAGTCGGGGCGAAAGCACATTTAATTGCAGATGCTAATTGCTTGAAGCAAGAGTGGTTTGCGAAAGATATTAAAATTGGTATTACTGCTGGAGCATCTGCACCAGAAGTACTTGTGCAAAATGTGGTTACTCGCTTGCAAGAATGGGGTGCAACAAACATAAAAGAGTGTTCTGGTACCGAAGAGAATATCGAATTTGCCGTGCCAAAAGAATTAAGAGTAAAGCAAGTTAGCTAATCTATTTATTTTCATTAAATTTATTCATACCTATTACTGCGACTTGCAATATAAATACCTGTGATTTATTTGCACAGTCGCGCTAATGATACCTTTTCATTAGATCCTTGCTGTTAGAAAACGACTTCATGAGCACCCTGTAATTGCGTTTTAGTATATGGCAGTCACAATAGTTTCTCATAACTGAAACAAGATTGTCATTCAACTCCCTTACTTTCTAAGCCTTGTTATTTTGAGCTCAATTCAATACTGAACTCTATTTAGCAAGTTAAATATTATCAATAAAAACAAACGAAAGTTTAATTATTAGACGCCTTGGAATAGTAGAATGCACAGTAAATTTTCATCAGTTCGACGCAGTTATAAGTACACAGCACTTCGGTCTTTATCCCCTATTGCAATGGCAATGATTGCAGCATCATCAAATCTCTATGCTGAAGAAGTCGCAGAGGAAGAGCTATCGGGCGTAGAAGTTGTGGTGGTTACCGCATCAAGACGCGCAGAGAGTATTCAGGATGTATCGGTTTCCGTAAGCGCTCTGGGGGAAAAGCAACTAGAAGAATTAGGTATTGATAAGTTTGAAGATTATGTTTCCTTGTTACCCGGTGTGAGTGCACAAGGTCAAGGCCCGGGAAAGCAAGAAATTTTCATTCGAGGGATTACCCCAGGGCGTACAGGACTTAGAATTTCCGGTATAGCAGCTGAACCAAGTACTGCGGTTTACTTTGATGAAGCGCCTATTTCTACTGGTGGGCGAAATATTGATATTTATGCCGCTGATTTGAGCCGAATTGAAGTACTTAAAGGTCCTCAAGGAACCTTGTTTGGGGCGAGTTCTCAAGCGGGAACCATTCGCTTAATACCGAATAAACCGGTATTAAATGAGTTTGAAGCCGGTGGAACTATTGGTTTTTCGACAACAAAATCTGGTGAAGACAGTAATTTAAGTGAAGGCTACGTTAACTTACCTGTTATAGATGATAAATTTGCCGTTCGGTTTGTTGGTTACAGTTCTACAGAGGGTGGTTTTGTAGACAATATACCTGCTACACGACAATTGCCTTTATCGAATCCCACACTCGCAGATTCAAACACTATTCCTTCGGTGAGAGACTCAGTAGCAAACACCGCAGTGGCAGAAGACGACTTTAACGATGCTTCGTACAGAGGGTTTAGGCTGAGTGGTTTGTATAAATTTAATGAAAACTGGGATTTGTATGTTAACCATATTAGTCAAACCATTGACTCTGAAGGTGTGTTCGAATTTGAACCCGACGTAAGTACAGACGACGACTTTAACGTACAGACGTTTACTCCTGACAGAGGTGAAGACGAGCTGTCGCTAACAACTTGGACATTAACCGGTTTTGCAAACAACTTAGAACTTATTTACAACGGCTCATACACAGATCGTGTGTTCGAAGGCACCACAGATTATACCGGTTACGCGAACAATGGCCCCTTTATCCCATATTACATTTGTACGCCTGGTTATGATGAATGTGGTTCACCTGAGCTGTTTGCTGATGTCTTTTTTCAAACTGAGCGTTTAGTTCAAGAAATCCGTTTTGCAACGGATGCAGATAAAGATTGGCGGATCATTGGTGGCCTTTTTTATGATGATCAAGAAATCACTGAACGTACCAACTTTGTATATCCTTCTTCCGTAGAGGTAGGCTTCCAACCTAACTTCCCAATACCCACTGCCTTTGCATCGGATACAAATGTGCGGGAAATCGGAGTTACATTTTTTAACGATTTTGTTCGCGATAGAGAAGAAACTTCAGTCTTTGGTGAATTTTCTTATGACTTCACCGATACGCTTACCGCGTCTTTTGGCTTTAGGCATTACAGTATCGATATAGGTTTAACCGGACAATCAAGCTTTGGCCAAAGAGCATCAGGCCTAGAAGCGGATGGTGGGTTAAACGTAGATTCTGTATTGGCAGGAGAATCTCCCACCACGCTAGAAGATACAATTTACAAATTTAATGTCAGCTGGAAACCAACCAAAGACACCTTGCTGTATGGAACGTATTCAGAAGGGTTTAGGTCTGGTAGCTTTAATCGAAATGGTACGGGTAATGGAGAGCAGGATATTCCTTTTGCTTTTGATACCGATGATGTAGTTAACATTGAATTTGGTTGGAAGTCGCAGTGGTTTGACAATAGTCTACGTTTTAACGGCGCATTGTTTTTTATTGACTTTGATGACCTACAACAAGGCGTTCTTGATTTTTCTATTTCCAATGTAACCTTTATCGACAATGTTGGCTCTGCGGAACAACGAGGTTTAGAATTTGATTTAGAATGGGCTGCCAATGATAATTTAACCTTGTTTACTTCCTTTACCTTCTTAGATTCAGAGCTAACTGACATTCCTGACACCTTAGTGAACATAGCGCCTGTTGGGTCTGATTTAGCTTATTCTCCATCTTATGAAGGTGTGGTAGGTGGTCGATATTACTACGATGTTGGTGACTATACGTATTTTGGACAAGTTGTTGGCCAATTAGTTGGCAGCCGCTTTACTTCATTAGCAGAAGATCAGCGTTTTGAATTAGATAGTTATGAACAGGTAAATTTAACCTTGGGCGTAAGTAATGATAATTGGACGGTTAATTTCTTTGTCGACAACCTAACTGATACAGTGGGGGAGTTGTCTGCTGGCGCACCTGATAATGTGTTTAGAGTTGTTCCAACTCGACCTAGAACAGCTGGTGTTAGGGTAAGCTACCAATATTAATCATCGCTGTCATAAAACCGATATAGTAGGCTGGTAACTTAGCTACTATGTCGGTTTCACATTCTCGCTAAATTTTTATGTCTTCATTTGCTTCATCAGGATCTCCATCTTTCAGCCAATCGGCTAAATTAGCAGTTCAACAAGGCCATTTTCAACAGGCTATAACTTTAGCTGAAAAAGGGATTATGGAAAATGAAACTGATCTTGAAAGTCGTTATTGTCTAGCCGTGTGCCAGCGAAAGTTACAGCAATATTCACAGGCCTTAGACTCCCTTAGTGTACTCATTAACATGAGTCCCGA
Organism: Alteromonas sp. 5E99-2; assembly: GCF_017368475.1. Classification (GTDB taxonomy): domain Bacteria; phylum Pseudomonadota; class Gammaproteobacteria; order Enterobacterales; family Alteromonadaceae; genus Alteromonas_F. The sequence continues at coordinate 230,024 of NZ_JAFNJE010000004.1, read as the reverse complement.
GTACGATAGAGCGTATCAAGAAAAAGGCTATAACTTTCTTGCTATGGGTAAAAAAAATGAAGCTATAGATGCCTTTGATACTGCGGTTAAATACAACCCGTCTTTACTTGCGAGCTGGAAAGTACTCTCAGAGGAAACGACTTATCACCGTCAAAAAGAGGCTAAGGTTTATTACGCGTGGTTGAGTAGTTTACCTCGTGAATTGGTCACAGTAGCAAGCTATATTCATCAGAAAAAGTTGCACAAAGCCGAGCAATTATGTCGTTCTTTTTTAAAGAAAAACCCACGAAACGTTGAAGCTATGAGAATGTTAGCTGAATTGGGTGTTGAATTTCAAATACTCGATGATGCAGAGTTTCTGCTGGAAAGCGCGCTTTCGTTTTCACCAAATTTTACCCGAGCTAGGTTTGATTTTATTAATGTGTTGCATCGCAGACAAAAATTTCATCAGGCGTTGGAACAGGCACAAACCCTATTTGATGCGGACTCGAATAATCCTTTGTTTATTGTTGGTTTGGCTAACGCTCAGCAGTCGTGTGGGGAGTTTGAATTGGCCGTGGAAACTTACGACCAAGCATTGGCAATAGAACAAAACAACTCTTCTATTTTAGTTTCTAAAGGCCATGCGTTAAAAACCATAGGAAAGGTTCCAGAGGCGATAGTGTCTTATCAGCAAGCGTATCAACAACGGGCTGATTATGGCGATGCGTTTTGGAGCTTAGCCAATTTAAAAACGTATCGTTTTTCGGACAATGAAATCAATCATATGATGGAGCAAGTCGAACGTGATTCAACATCGGCGGAAGATAAAGCGCATTTTTGCTTTGCACTAGGAAAAGGGTTTGAAGATCGCAAGGAATATGCTCGCTCATTTGAATTTTATGCTTCTGGCAACACATTGAAAAAAGCGAAAAGTCGTTATGATTTAAGTAAAGTGACCTACGAGCTTGACTATCAAAAACAGCATTTTGATTCTGCATTTTTTGATAAATTTAAAAATGCAGGGTGTGCCTCTCAAGCACCTATTTTTATTGTAGGTTTGCCCCGAGCAGGCTCAACCCTTATTGAACAGATATTAGCGTCACATAGTCAAGTTGATGGCACGATGGAATTGGCCAATATTATCAGCATGGCCCATCATTTAAATGGGCGACGAGTAAATAGTGAAACACCTCGGTATCCCAGTATTTTACAAGATATGTCTTTTGAACAGTGCCTTAACTTAGGACAAAAGTATATCGACGAAACCATGGCTCATCGCAATGGAGCGCCATTTTTTATTGATAAAATGCCGAATAACTTTCGACATATTCCGTTTATTCAACTTATTTTACCCAACGCAAAAATCATTGATGCGCGCCGAGAGCCGATGGCTTGTTGTTTTTCTGGATTTAAACAGCTGTTCGCTGAAGGCCAAGATTTTTCTTATGACTTGTCAGATATGGGGAATTATTATCGCCATTATGTGGATGTAATGGACCATTGGGATAACGTATTACCCAATAGGATATTGCGTGTTCAACATGAAGATTTACACGAAAACCTAGAGCAACAAGTCCGTCGTATACTCGATTACTGCGAGTTACCCTTTGAACAAAACTGTGTTGAATTTCACCAGTCTACACGACCTGTACGCACACCAAGTTCAGAGCAGGTTCGCTTACCGTTATATAAAGATGCAGTGCATCAGTGGGAACATTACGATGGCTTTTTGGAACCGTTAAAACACGCTTTAAACGAGAGTTAATTGAATTTAGTCTGCGTTTAACGTACTCATATTTAGCGCGGCAATAGCGAACTGTGTGTTAGCGATAAGGTTTCTCCATTTACATAGCGTGTTTCTATGATGTGTTTTTCTAGTGCATTCGTGGTGTTGGGTTCTGATACCCTTAACCATTGATCGTCAATACCGTCGTTATTTGTGTCTGTTAAACGCAATACAAAGTCTTGTGTATAGCTGTTAATTGATGACAACTCATCTGAGGTGAGTTGTCCATAAGTCAGTGCTGATTTGCGCTGCCATGTGCTCTGTATAAATTCTTCACTCTTTTGAGTGTAATCCTGAAGCGTATAACTTGTATGGATTAACGTGAAAGATAAAAGTGCTAATAAGCTGCCACTAATTAGGGTTTCTACTAAGGAAAATCCTTTTGCTATTGTTTTAGCCATGAGCCCTCCATAATCGATGTTAATACGTTATCTTGATGAGATTGAACCGTGTTTAATACGTCACTATTAAACTGTAATGCTAATGAGTTTGATGGTGGTGTGCATAATGACAATACTCCACCAATCACGTCTGAATCTGTATTTAATAAGAACGAGTGACTTTCGGATACTCCACATAAATGAATAACTAGACCTGTTACACTTGCTTGGTTTAGTGAAATCGCACCTTCTTCAATAACAAGCATGACAGGGCGTAGGGTTTGGCCTAAATGAAGAGAGGCTAGTTCACAATCTCCTTTTATCCAGAGTAACCCTGTGTGTTCAGGCGTTAAAGAATCACAATTGCCAGCAGTATATTTTGCGGTACTATGGTAACTAAGAAAGTCATGTTCGTCGGTATTGAAATAATGCTGAGTTAATAAATGTATTTCTTCTGGAGACCAGTGCTCTAAAGCAGAATTAGGAATATTTTCTAGTCGTCGACTCTTAAGCATGTTCACACTGTAGGTGAAACTTGCCCTTGATGAGTGGTTTGCTGTAATCGATAGCGCTACTTTTTGAAATGGCTTATTTTTAATGGATATAGGCGTTACCATTTCAGTGCTGATGAAATCCCAACCGAGATTATTATTTAAGGTATGTTGGTGAGCGCCAAACGCGAAATGGTCAAAAATGATGTCATTTAGCAATGAAGCCGCGTAGGTTTCAGCTGCGAATGTATGTTGTTGAGCGGTTAGTGCTGATAGTTGCCGGTGGGTTTTATTTACCGATACACCAACGATTGATGATGACAAGACGGCAAGTATTAATAAAATAATAAACGTCGAAAAGCCTTTGCGAAAACTTATCTGGTAGTCAATTTTACGCATTATTTGTGACCACCTGTATTTCTAAATGCCGAGTGATATTTACATAGTTTGGCAATGAAGCAGAAATGGTGATGGTGATCACCTTGTTGGCAATAGGGATTGCATCACTAAATGACGTAGTAAAGGCAATATACTCAATAATAACACTGTCTGTTGACGTTAAATCTTGCCACCCATTTTCGTTGCAGCCCCTAGCGTTTTGCCTCACTTCAATTGCACCATTACGCAACCGATACCCTCTGTATTCATTCGGTGATTCAGTGGTGAGTAACCCGTCTCCATTTAGATCGCTTGCAAAGGTTATACAGCTATTTTCCGTTTCGCCCGTGGCTTGGGATATTTCAATGGAATCATCAAAGGGAGAGGGGCCTATGGAGGGAGATATTAATCTTTCTATTACTACGCCGTCGTATTCCATATTCTGTATGTCTTTGTAAAGAATCGATGCGATAATGTTCAACTCATTTTGTAATCTCATGACTTGATCAAGATTAAACAGCCGATTTGATGTTGAGGCTATTATGGATGCGGTCATAACAATGCCAACGGCACTGAGTGATAGGGATATCATTAGTTCTACTAGGGTAAAGCCAGTGCGCTTCAACATGATGAAATTCCAGACATATTTCCCCTGTCTAGGCAAACTCTGCTTCTGCCTAGCCCAGATAATATCACTCGAACGTCAGCTAATGATGAGTGCAGTGCAAAGGAACCATTGTAGCCTGCAGCGATACCAAGGTGTTTTTCGAATTTGAAATACGTGGACTGAGCAAGTGTAAGTTCATTAAAGCTTAACTGCTTATTGTCTAGTATGAGCCTGTAGTTTTTGCTATTTATTAAGCACGAATACTCGCTGCTGCAATCGCAAGGACCTGAAGCCGATGCGCCTAGGCAGTTGTCTGATTCTTGTATCGACACATATATATCATGTTTTAGTTGAATGGCGTTGTTACGCGCTTGGTTTAGAAAATCTTCTATGTTGTAGGCCGTTGTTCGTTGGCTTAGTTTTAGTTGAATTGAAGAGTAACTAGCAAATGTCTTTGTCGCTAAAATACTCATAATGGCTATCACTATCATGAGCTCAATTAAGGTATATCCATAACGGTTAAACGCAGTTTGCATCTTGCCTTCTCCTTGGCAGGTTTGGTTCAGTTTGTTGACGATACTCTTTAGAACTCCTTAATTACGCTATACGATGAAAAGGCTTTTTGACAATAGCTAACAAGGAAAAACCGACTATGGAACAGGTCTATTACAAACGCGCCTTCTCGCTAATTGAATTACTGATTAGCCTTGCTGTGGGTGTTATTCTCGCGAGTATTGCAATTCCGAGTTATCAAGATTTTACTGTGTCTGCACGAAGAAAAAATGCTCAAACGGAACTGCTACAGTTGCACTTACAGCAACAAGCGTTTTTTTTGCAGCAACAGCGCTTTGCCAACGCCAATGAAATTTCATTTCCGGAACCGGAGTATTACTTTATTTCTATGACAACACCGTCATCGACGGAGTTTGTTATTCAAGCCAATGCGCTAGGTGGGCAAAAACAAAATGAGTTGTGCGATACCTTGAGTATTGATCAGAATTTGAACCGTGAACCAAAAGTCTGTTGGTAGTGCTTTGATCGCGGATATTCTGAAAATAAGTTAAGTTTACGTCTACTATCTTGGATTGATATGGGAATAATGTTGTTAAACCGTATTTATCGTGTGCATTTATGTGTAATATTTACTGTGTAACTATTGCGGCTAAAAAAATGGGTTGGAGTTAAATACCATGGATAAACAAGCTATCTTAGATGAAATGAAAGTGTTGCCATGTATAGATGTTGACGCGGAAATAGAAAAGCGTGTGGCGTTTATAAAAGGGCAGCTTGTCCAAGCCAACATGACAACCTTGGTGCTGGGAATTAGTGGTGGTATTGATTCGTGCACACTAGGTAGATTGGCTCAAGTTGCAGTGAATGAACTCAACGATGAGTCGGATAAATCATATCAATTTATTGCGGTAAGGTTGCCTTACGATACCCAAGCAGACGAGTCTGACGCTCAGGCTTCAATTGACTTTATTAAGCCTAGCCAATCGGTAACGGTTAATGTTAAACCTGGGGCAGATGCTATACATGCAACTACGCTAGATGCATTATCAGGAACATCACTTATTCCTGATCAAGCGAGCAAAGTCGATTTTGTAAAAGGTAATGTTAAAGCCCGTACTCGTATGGTTATTCAATACGAAATCGCAGGACTAACTGATGGGCTTGTTTTAGGCACAGATCACTCTGCGGAGAATATTACCGGATTTTATACTAAATATGGTGACGGAGCCTGTGATCTGGCTCCTTTGTTTGGTTTAAACAAACGCCAAGTTAAAGCAGTAGCTGCTAGACTTGGAGCACCTGAAATTATTATTAATAAAGCACCTACTGCTGATTTAGAAACACTCTCTCCACAGAAGGCCGATGAAGAGGCTTTAGGCATGAGTTATGACCAAATTGATGATTTCCTAGAGGGAAAAACAGTGCCAAGTGAAGTGGAAAAGCGGTTAATTGGCATTTATCAAAAAACGCAGCATAAGCGCATACCAATCCCGACAATATACGATGGAGAATAATAAATGAAAAAAATCGAGGCAATAATTAAGCCGTTCAAAACTGATGATGTTCGAGAAGCATTAGCTGAATCCGGTATTGTAGGAATGACCATATGCGAAGTAAAAGGGTTTGGTCGTCAAAAAGGGCACACTGAGTTGTATAGAGGTGCTGAGTATCAAATTGATTTCTTACCCAAAGTTAAAGTTGAAATTGTAGTGGCAGACGAGCAAGTAGATGCAGCAATTGAAGCGATTATTAAAGCGGCTAAAACAGGTAAAATTGGTGACGGTAAGATTTTTGTTTACCCAATTGAAACCGCGGTTCGGATCCGTACAGGAGAGCGCGGAGAAGAAGCGCTCTAAGTTCTATTTTTGTTATTAGTGCTGGCAACAGCCAGCGCTGTCATCATCATTGGAATCGCAACAGCTCGATTTTTTTTCTGCTAGCCCATTTTTTAATTCATCTTCAGTGGGTTCTCTAACACCCAAAATTTCGACGTCAAATGATAAGGTAACACCTGCTAAAGGATGGTTGCCATCTACAACGACATTGGTGTCATCAACTTCGATTACGATAACAGATTGCTCACCTTCGTCAGTGGTTGCTCTGAAACTCATTCCCGGTTCAACTTCGATACCGTCAAACATATCCAAAGGCACTGTTTGTACTAGTGCATCGTGTCTTTCTCCGTAGGCTTGATCCGGAGAAAGAGTAACTTCAAAGATTTCATCTTTGGTTCTGCCAACAATTGCTTCTTCTAGCCCATCAACAAGGAATCTGCTTCCTATCATAACTTCCATAGGATCGCCGTCTCTTGACGAGTCCAGTGTAACGTTATCTTGGGTGGAGACTGAATAGTGAAGTGTTACTACATCATTTAATTTAATCATTGTGTTTTCGGTTTTTAATTGAAGACGTTGAAGAGTTTACCACATAGGGTAAAGGAATGGGGCTAAGTCTGTCAGACTCTGTTTCAGTTAAGGCTAAGACGTCTTGTTCAGACACATCATTGGGCAGTACGGCCGAGATAAGCAGCTTATTATTTTGTCTGGCGAAATTCACAATAGAGCCTGATTTTCTCCAGTTTTCACCTAAACGGCGGTAGACGGGGTCATCTATTTTTATTTGCTCGTTTACGTCTGTAATACTAGTTGAAAAGGTAAAAAGGGCGCGTTTGTTCTTGCCTAAATAATGCGTTCGGGCAACCACTTCTTGTCCCATATAGCAGCCTTTGTCAAAATCGATACCATTGAGTGCCTGCACATTTAACATTTGCGGTATCCATTGTTCATCGACATTGCTGTAAAGAAACGGGATTCCATTTTGTACAAACTCTGCGTTTGCATCTTCGAAGTTTAAGATTTCACTTTGCTGAAGCTGACCAGTGAAAATGGCAAATTGAAGGCCTTGCACGTGTTCAACAACTGGAGTGATGACTGCTGTATTGGCTAGAAAATCTATAGAGTGAGGTCTAATTGCAACACAATGCTGGTCATTCTCAGGTAGGTTAAATTCAGCCTTTGCAAAGACGCCGAATTTTTTAAACTGAGCATAGCTTGTTTGTGCAGATACACTGGATTGAATATAAAAATACGCGTCACCCGAATTATATAAATACCCCAAACCGACCATTTTTCCTTTTGCGTTACATTGTGCTGCGTAACGCATTGTTTGAGGTTGTAGAGAAGGCACGTCAATCGTAAGCTGACCTTGTAAAAACGAGCTGGCTTCGGGACCAGTAATCTTAACAAAGGATAGACTTAATGGACTTGGGGGCGCTGATAGCGTCATGACAACGGACTCAATAAAAATTAAACTACTTTAGAAATTGGGGTATAAAGTGGCTTTACAAGAGAAATTTTGATCTTTAATTGATCACCTGAACTAAAGAAGGGTTAGCACAGCATTAGCCTCGTGGTACGATATTATTAATCAAATAATTGTAGGTGTGAAATGTTCACTCAAAAACGTTTAGCTAGATTGAAATGGGCGTGCCGCAGAGGCATGTTAGAACTTGATGTTTTGTTATTGCCCTTTGTAGAGCAATCTTTTGCGGATTTATCTTTTGAGCAGCAAGAGACCTTTGAACGACTTTTAACAAGTGATGACCCAGACTTATATGCTTGGATGATGGGGCACGAAAAGTGTGATGATCCCGAGTTTGCAAAAATGGTTGCACTTGTTGTTAACCGTGTTCGTGTCTAGTACCTATACGAAAATATCCTTAAGTTGTTGGACACGTTGTGTATTCATACCACTGTCTATTGATAAACGTACAGTGTCTGCGATAGCGTTTGACGATAATAATGAAAATATTCGTCTATTGGGTTTCTCAAAAGAAGTAATGAACCTGACTTTTCCTAGTTTGATTACTCCCTTTGCTGTGTTTTTGTCGTTGCAAAGTAAAAGTAATATTAAGGTGAGAGGTTGGGTAATGCAGAGCTCTGTAGGCGATAAAAACTATAGACGCTTGTGCCGATGGGTAACAAGATGGAAATCAATGACGGCAGAGTTAAAATAAAATGTTGAGTAAAAACAAGGCTGTAATTCGTGTCGTTATTAAAGCTATTAAACATGCAATTAAGAAAAAAAACACTACATTCGACGCTGAAGCACTGAGCTCCTTGCGTGCTATCACAATAACTGACCCCTACTTTAAAGTAGATTACCGCCACTATCGGCAGTATGAGTTTAGGTTGAGGTGGATGTCTGATTTTACTCATCCTTGTTATTTACAAATGCTCACATTGCCAATGCAATTGGAGCTATTGACAGATGAACGTTGCCCATTTAACCCAGTTGGGCTTGTGCATATTCACAACAGTATTGTACAAACACCGGATTTTGAACTTGGCCAACCTTTTGAATTGTCTGTGCGATTTGGCGAGGTTTATGCTCACCCAAGGGGCATTGCGGTAGACGTTGTTGTAAAGGGAGAGCAGGAATCTAAATGTGTTTATCAAGCAACCAGTACTTATTTGTCGCGTAGTTTTCACGACACTGATAATAAATTGAAGCAGGCTTCTCATCTTCCTTATTTACGCCCTTCTCCTAGTTTAGTGAGAAGAGACTTAAGGCCTTTAAAATTTAAAGGGAGTGACGGAAGGCGTTATGCCGAATTATCAGGTGACTATAATCCCATTCATTTGGCTTCAGTGTTTGCAAAAATGTTTGGTTTCAAACAGGCAATAATTCATGGAATGTATAGCTTAGCCATGGTTTTATCTGTTGAAGAAGAAGCGCTAAACTTTAAAGATTCCGATCTTCCCCTAGAAATTGATTGTGACTTCATGAAACCTATCTATTTACCCAGCACTACACAAATAGTTACGGGGTGCATAAATGTCGATAGGTTCATGAGTTTACATGATGCGAATAAACGAGATATTGTGCATTTACTCGTCAGATATGCCCGTGGCGAGGCTACCCGGTTGCACCGTCGGTTTTGATAGCTCGTGTTTTATAACAGTAGGTTTTGCTTCTGGTAATAAATCAGGGTAGTCCAGGTTAAAATGCAAACCTCTGCTTTCTTTTCTCTGCATTGCGCATTTAACTATTAATTCAGCGACGGTCACCAAATTCCTGAGCTCGAGTAAATTATGACTTACGCGAAAATGAGCGTAGTATTCTTGTATTTCTTGTGACAATAATTGAATTCGCCTAAGGGCTCTTTCTAATCGTTTGTCGGTTCTTACAATACCAACATAGTCCCACATAAATAATCGCAATTCGTGCCAATTATGCTGAATAATGACTTCTTCATCGGCGTTAACAACTTGGCTTTCATCCCAAGGTGCAACGGCTCCTGGTGTATCTGAATTGGGCAGAGCCGTTAAAATGTGCTTGGCTGCAGCGTGAGCAAATACCACACATTCTAGTAAGGAATTAGACGCCATTCTATTGGCACCGTGAAGCCCGGTATAAGCAACTTCTCCAATAGCATAGACATTTTCTAAATCGGTTTTTGCATTGAAATCCGTCATCACGCCTCCGCAGCTGTAGTGTGCTGCGGGAACCACTGGGATTGGCTCACGAGTAATATCTATGCCTAGCGAGCGGCATTTACGGTAAATATTAGGGAAGTGCTTTCGAATAAAATCTGACGGTTTATGGCTGATGTTTAAATACATGCAATCTGCGCCCAAGCGTTTCATCTCAAAATCAATCGCCCTTGCAACAATGTCTCTAGGTGCGAGATCGGCTCTTTCATCAAATTTGTGCATGAATTTAGTGCCGTCTTTATGGCATAAATAGGCCCCTTCACCACGTAGCGCTTCACTAATCAAAAAGTTCTTAGCCTGTGGATGATATAAGCAGGTAGGATGGAATTGATTAAATTCCATATTGGCCACCCGACAACCCGCACGCCAAGCCATTGCAACACCGTCTCCACTGGATACATCTGGATTAGATGTATATTGATAGACTTTACTTGCACCACCTGATGCCAGAGCAACAAATTTTGAACGTATGACTTCTACGTGGCTGCGCTTTAAGTTCCATACGTAAGCGCCATTGCTGTATGTGGGCCTAGATTTACTGCAAATTAAGTCTATGGCGTTATAGCATTCAAATATATGAATGTTGGGGTGTTCGGCCACCGCGTCGTTTAATGTGATTTGCAGTGCTTCACCAGTGGCATCGGCTGCGTGTAAAATACGTCTATGACTGTGACCACCTTCTCGGGTTAAATGAAACCGAGTTTTACCTTTGTCATCTTTTTCGGTATCAAAAGGTACGCCTGAACTAATTAACCACTCCAAAGCAGACTTAGCGCTTTCGGTGGTAAATCTGACCGCCTCTTCATTACATAAACCTGCGCCAGCAACTAAGGTGTCTGCAATATGAGCTTCAATGGAATCTTGCTCATCAAATACAGCAGCAATACCGCCTTGGGCGTATCGTGTAGAACCTTCATTGCGGTCGCTCTTGCTCAAAATAATAACGTTGCAATGGTCTGCTAATTTTAACGCTAAGCTTAATCCAGCAGCGCCACTGCCAATAATAAGTACGTCGGTAAGGTGCTCAATTGTGTCTGTTTGAGCCTGTGATGACAAAACTGTGTGTTTTTTCATTTATTTTGTATGGGGTTTCGAGCCATAATGTAGGTCAAGTTTACTGATTACAAAACAAAATCGCAAAAAATGAAACTTATCGCGATATTTGTCATCTATCTTATGTCTGTCAGCAAAATATGATGGTACATGAATAATTAAGGGGTAAAAGCTCGAATGCGCGAGCAGTTAACAGATCAGCAATTGGTCGAAAAAGTACAAAGTGGTGATAAAAACGCATTCAATCTTTTGGTTTCTCGATACCAACATAAGGTTATGCATTTAGTTTCTCGTTATGTAAAGCACTCAGGTGATGTTGCAGACGTGACTCAAGAAGCCTTTATTAAAGCCTATCGTGCGCTTCCCAACTTCCGTGGGGATAGTGCGTTTTATACTTGGTTGTACCGCATTGCGGTAAATAGTGCGAAAAATTATTTAGTGTCTCAGGGGCGAAAGCCGCCCTCTAGTGATGTTGATGCTCAAGAAGCTGATCATTATGAAGGTAGTGATGCGCTAAAGGAGAAAAATACACCGGAAGCGAGTTTACTGTCGGAAGAAATCAGTTCTGTATTGTTTGGTGTCGTTGATAAATTGCCTAGCGATTTACGTATGGCAATTACATTGAGGGAAATTGAAGGGCTGAGCTATGAAGAAATTGCGACCGTGATGGAATGTCCTGTCGGTACAGTTAGGTCGCGAATATTCAGAGCTAGAGAGGCAATTGATAAAGTTATTCAGCCTCTTTTAGAAAAGTAATTGATCTTATTTTAGAACCTTTTACGATATTGCATGTCGTAAGGTGTAGTTGAATGCCAATAGAGGCAACGGGAAAAAATCGATATGACACAAAAATTTGAACAAATGTCAGCAGTTATGGATGGAGAATCCAATGTCGATTCACTACAAGTGAATGATGATGCTGAACTGAGTAACGCATGGAATCGCTATCATGTAGTGAGAAGTGTTATGCGTAAGGAAATGCCAGAAGGTGCCTATATGGATGTAAGCGCAAGTATTGCTGCAGCCTTAGAATCTGAGCCGGCCATTCTTGCTCCTAAGACATCAAAAAATTCGAGCTTTTTGTCAAAACTTTCGACTAAAGTAGTCCCATTTGCGCGTCAATCAGGTCAATTTGCTGTTGCTGCAAGTGTTGCAGCTGCGGTGATTATTGGTGTACAAACTTACAACCAACCTGACACAAATGAACCTTTTACAACTGCAATCACAACTACCCCTCAAGGTGGTTTAGCACCAGTGAGTTTGAATCAAACTCGTGTTTTACCTAATGAGTCAAAGCAAGACTTGATGGAAACTAGACGCCAAATTCAAGCGCTAATTACTGATCATGAACAACAAGTTAAGTTAAAAGCTTCAGTGCCAGAATTGTCTGAAGAAGCTCATGAGGGCGTACCGTCAAAATAAATATGTTGCGATTTTTCCCTGTTGTATTATTTTTGAGTGCTGCTGCGTTTTTTGCAGTAGCACAAACAAGCCCACCGTCGTCTGAAATTTCACCTACAACCTCTTCAACTAGCCAAACGGCTGAAGAGCTTTTAGAACAATTACATAACCTAGTTACCGAAAATAACTTCGAAGCTCGTTTTGTTGTTTTACAAGCGGGGCAGGATGCAGTTCCCTATTTATGGCGCCATGGCCGTATGGGGGATAGCCCTGATATGGAACAGCTCAACTTACAAAACGGTCCGGGTAAAGAGTTTATTCGAGTGGGCGAGCATGTCAGTGTCTTTGAACCCGATGCGCCGCCATATACCGTTGTCGGTAACTCTATCAACGGACCCATTCCTTGGGCCTTGCTACAAAATCAAGATTTCCTCCATGATGCGTATGAATTTATTGTGGTGGGCCGGTCTAGAATATCAGGTCAACCCGCGAAGCAAATACGCATTGTAAGTTTAGATAACACGCGATATAGCTATCAATTATGGCTAGATGAAAAAACAGGCATGTTACTCAAACTTAATATGCTGGATCATAAAGGCGTTATTTTAGAGCAAATTCAAATGTTGCTTTTCGCGATTAGCGAAGAGCCTCACCCTTATTTTTCAACTGTGAATAAAGATCGCCTGCCGCGCTTAACGGCAATGCCACCAACCATGCCTGATAAGCACAATTGGCTAGTTTCTTATTTACCTGAAGGTATGAAAGAAATTAAACAAGATACAAGGCGGTTAGCGGCAACAGGCCAAAGGGTAGAATACCGTTTGTTTTCTGATGGTTTAGTTGATGTTTCCGTCTATGTTGAACCCAGAAGTGAGTCGTTGAATACAGATGTAGCGTTTCGTCATGGGCTCAGTACATTTTTAAGTCGCTCTATGGGAAATAGCCAAGTGACTGTAATCGGTGAAATTCCACCAGAAACTGCAAATGCCATTGCAAGCTCTGTGAAAACGGCACCTTAATTGTGATTGAAGAAACCGCTAAGGTTGTATCGGTAATTGATGACAAAATTGTGGTTGAAGCTGCAGTAAAAAGTACCTGTTCTAGCTGTAATGCTCAAGATAATTGTGGCTCTGGTACTATCGCGAGAGCCTTTTCTAGTAAAGTTCAGCGTTTAACTTTATCTTCTCCAGTACCGGTGAAAGTGGGTGATACGGTGAGCATTGGCATTCATGAACAGAGTGTTTTAATTGCATCTTGGTTATTGTATTTATTGCCGATCCTTGTTTTTTTTATTGCCCTTTTGAGCCTATCTAGTTTTTGGGCAAACACAGTTCATGAGTTGATGTTATTTGCCCTTGCTTGTGTCCCTACATTCATTTGCTTCCGCTATGTAGCAGGTAAATGTAAACAGTTAGACAAAGGACGGTTTCAACCTGTTATTATAAGGCGATGGGTAAGTTAGCTTTCTGCGCAAGAAATAGGTAAAATCCGCCCTCATTTGTAATGTTTTTGATATAACGCTCAATTTTCATAAATATTACTGCACATTTTTAGTTCGTAGTTTTCAGGTATCTCTCTAGATATGCAACATAAGCACATTCGAAATTTCAGTATCATCGCTCATATAGATCATGGCAAAAGTACTTTGTCAGACAGACTTATCCAGCATTGTGGAGGGCTGGCTGACCGCGAAATGGCGGCTCAAGTCCTTGACTCAATGGACATTGAAAGAGAGCGCGGCATTACTATCAAGGCACAAAGTGTAACCCTTGATTATAAAGCGAAAGATGGTGAAACCTATCAATTGAATTTCATCGACACGCCCGGGCATGTCGATTTCACTTATGAAGTGTCTCGTTCTTTAGCTGCGTGTGAAGGCGCATTGTTGGTTGTTGATGCTGGACAAGGTGTTGAAGCTCAAACATTGGCAAACTGCTATACGGCTATTGATATGGATATGGACGTTGTGCCTATCCTGAATAAAATTGATTTACCACAAGCCGAGCCTGAGCGAGTGGCGGAAGAAATTGAAGATATTGTCGGTATCGATGCAATTGACGCAGTGCAGTGCTCTGCGAAAACGGGTATTGGTATTGAAGATGTACTTGAAGAAATCGTAACTAAAATTCCACCACCTGAAGGTGAATTAGACGCACCTTTACAAGCGCTAATTATTGATTCTTGGTTCGATAATTATCAAGGTGTCGTGTCTTTAGTTCGCATTGTACAAGGTCAGCTTTCAGTAAAAGATAAAATCAAAATCATGTCCAATGGGGCTGAGCACATTGTTGATAAAGTAGGTGTGTTCACGCCAAAAGCACTGCAAAAGAAAGTGCTTAAAGCAGGTGAAGTAGGTTTTATTATTTCTGGTATTAAAGAAATTCACGGCGCGCCTGTTGGTGACACCATTACTACTGCGAGAAATGCATCAGAACTGGCATTACCTGGCTTTAAAAAAGTTAAACCTCAAGTCTATGCAGGTGTTTTCCCTGTCAGCTCTGATGACTATGAAGACTTTAGAGATGCGTTAGCTAAGCTAAGTCTAAATGATGCATCACTCTTTTATGAACCAGAAAGTTCAACCGCATTAGGCTTTGGTTTCCGTATCGGTTTCCTCGGTATGTTACATATGGAAATCATACAAGAGCGTTTAGAGCGAGAATACGATTTAGATTTGATCACTACTGCGCCAACCGTGGTATACGAAGTGAAAACGACCAAAGGCGAACTGGTTCAAGTTGATAATCCGTCAAAATTACCTGCGGTCAATGACATTGAAGAAATTAGAGAGCCTATTGTTGAAGCGAATATCTTGGTACCTCAAGATTACTTAGGTAACGTTATTACCCTGTGTATCGAGAAACGTGGGAGCCAAACCAACATGGCGTATCACGGGAAGCAAGTTGCTGTGACTTACGAATTACCAATGGCAGAAGTGGTATTGGATTTCTTCGACCGATTGAAATCAACTAGCCGAGGTTTTGCTTCATTAGACTATAACTTCAAGTCGTTTCGTTCATCTGATATGGCTCGGGTTGATATTTTGATTAATGGCGAACGTGTTGATGCTCTTGCAGTGATCACGCACAAAGAAAATTCTCAAACACGTGGCCGAGAGCTGGTAGAGAAACTAAGGGAATTAATTCCAAGGCAGATGTTTGATATTGCTATACAAGCGGCAATTGGCAACCATGTTATTGCTAGAAGTACAGTTAAACAGCTTAGAAAGAACGTTATCGCTAAATGCTATGGTGGTGATGTGAGTAGGAAGAAAAAACTGCTCCAAAAACAAAAAGAAGGAAAGAAACGAATGAAGCAAGTTGGGAATGTAGAATTACCACAAGATGCGTTTTTAGCAGTGTTGAAGGTAGGTAAGTAATGGCGAACTATTTCTCGTTACTGCTTGTGGCTTTGACGACTATCACAGGCATTATTTGGTTGGTCGATTCGCTTTTCTTTGCTAAAAAACGCAAAGAAGCAGAAGCAGGAGAATTACCTTATATTGTTGACACGTCTCAGCAGATTTTTCCTGTTATTGCCTTTGTTTTAGTATTGCGGTCATTTTTATACGAGCCTTTCCAAATTCCATCTGGTTCGATGATGCCGACGTTGCTGGTGGGTGATTTTATCTTGGTAGAAAAATATGCATACGGGGTAAAAGACCCTGTTTTTAGGCATAAATTTTTAGACACAGGTTCACCATCCAGAGGTGATGTGGTGGTGTTTAAATACCCTGAAAATAAAAGGGTAGATTATATAAAGAGGCTAGTGGGTTTACCTGGCGACACTATTATCTATCGCAACAAGCAAATTTTTATAAAGCCAAAGTGTGAATCGCAAAGTTCATCGTGTCCTGAGTTAGCGCCGGTCCATTTAGATTACATTGGCAACGATGAATTTGTGCAGCAATTAGCTAAATTACAGCGATTTAACGAACAGCTTGGCGATGTATCTCATGATATTTTACGTCATCCTGTTTATGAGGCTCACCCTTCAGAGTTTTACGCTCAGCGCGGGACCAGAGCAAATGAGTGGGTCGTACCTGAGGGGCATTATTTCATGCTCGGCGATAACCGTGATAACAGCCGAGATAGTCGTTTTTGGGGCTTTGTATCTGACGACGATCTAGTTGGTAAAGCAGTAGCTATATGGATTAGTTTTGAGTTCGATAGAGACAAAGACAGCATATTGCCTTCTTGGATCCCGACGGGTGTGAGATTTAATCGCGTTGGTGGTATCCAATAATGCAAAAGCGCAGTCGTTACGCGCAAATCTTTGACAAAATAGGTTATACCTTTACTGATGTTAACTTATTTGAACAAGCTATTACTCATCGCAGTGCCGCCAAAGTGCACAACGAACGCTTAGAGTTTCTTGGCGATGCTGTCTTGGGTTTAGTTATTGCTGAAGCGCTTTTTAAGCAATTTCCGACAGTGCCTGAGGGGAATCTCACGCGAATGCGTTCAACCCTAGTTAAAGGCGAGACGTTAGCTGAGGTCGCTATGCAGCTGGACTTAGGGCCACTGATCATTTTCGGTAGTGGTGAAATGAAAAGTGGAGGGTATCGCAGAGCGTCTATTTTAGCCGATGCGGTGGAAGCTTTACTTGGTGCGGTTTATTGCGAATCTGGATTTGATACAACTAAAAAGGTTATTTTAGATTTGTTCCAAGCTCGGATTGACGTGTTGGACCCTAATGCCCATCCCAAAGACAGTAAAACGCAGTTACAAGAATGGTTGCAAGGTCGTAAAAAAGCACTTCCTTTATATGAAGTTGTGGCGACTGAAGGTAAAGATCACGCACAAACATTTACCGTGAGTTGTTCTATTATAAATTCTGATATTACAACCCAAGGGGTTGCATCCAGTCGTAGAAAAGCAGAACAGAACGCGGCCAGAGAAATGCTAAAAAGGTTAACTAATGACAATGCCTGAATTACCTAATACCCGTTGTGGATTCGTTGCAATTGTCGGGCGCCCAAATGTGGGGAAATCTACCTTATTGAATCAATTGATAGGGCAGAAGGTGAGTATTACGTCTAGAAAACCTCAGACCACTCGACATCGTATTTTAGGTATTGACAGTCAAGACGATGTTCAGACCGTTTATATTGATACGCCTGGATTACACCAAGACGAAAAACGAGCTATAAATAAGCTAATGAACCGCGCTGCAAGCAGTACTCTAGCGGAAGTGAGTTTAGTGTTATTTGTTGTTGAAGGAACTCGCTGGAATGACGACGATGCTCATGTACTGGAAAAGCTGAAACGCAGCGGTTTACCTGTCGTACTCGTGGTAAATAAAACAGATAAAGTGAAAGAAAAAACTGAACTGTTAGAGCAACTTTCTTGGTTGTCTGATACACATAGCTATGCCGAAGTATTTCCTATTTGCGCGAAGTCTGGGAAAAATGTTGATCCTTTAAGAGACTACGTCATTGCGCAGCAACCTCAATGCGAGTTTATTTTCCCTGAAGAGTACATTACCGATCGTTCAAGTCGCTTTATGGCTGCTGAGATTATCCGTGAAAAATTAATGCGTTTTACTGGCGATGAATTACCTTATTCGGCTACGGTAGAAATAGAACAATTTCTGATGACGGACAATGGTACTTTGAGGATCAACGGCTTAGTGCTTGTAGAACGAGAAACTCAAAAACGTATGGTCATTGGTAAGGGCGGTCAATCGCTTAAAAAAATTGGCAGCGAAGCCAGAAAAGACATGGAAAACTTGTTTGAACAAACCGTGTTTTTAGAACTTTGGGTAAAAGTTAAGTCTGGTTGGGCTGATGACGAACGTGCACTTCATTCTTTAGGGTATGGTCAAGATTAAAGCGAGCATCTTATGAAACTACCAGATATTAGAGAAAACTATACTAGGGGAACATTGTTAGAAGCTGATTTACCTAACAACCCTTTGGCACTGTTTGATAGCTGGTTAGAGGAGGTGATTCAAACTGACTTACCAGACCCTAATGCGATGACCTTGGCTACAGTAAATGGTAACGGCGAGCCATCTCAGCGTATTGTGTTATTAAAGGGACGCCCTGATGACAAATTCGTTTTTTATACCAATTATGAAAGCAGCAAAGCCAAAGATATAGAAAAAAACGACCTAGTTTCTTTGCATTTTCCTTGGTATTTGTTTGAACGTCAGGTATCCGTTCGTGGAGTGGTAAGCCGTACACCTGAGCATGAAAGCGAAGCTTATTTTTCGTCACGGCCAAAGGAAAGTCAACTAGGCGCATTTGTTTCTCAACAAAGCCAACCACTTAGTTCTAAACAAACCTTGATAGACCGTTTTAATGCTATGAAGGAAAAATATGCTGATAAGCCGATTCCAAAACCCAACTGGGGCGGATATTCGGTTACGCCTCTGGTTATCGAGTTTTGGCAAGGGGGCTCTCATCGGCTACATGATAGAATTGTATTTTCCCGTGAAAATATCCATTCTCAATGGACTAAAACAAGGCTTAACCCATAGTTTAAGCTCTCGCTGAATCTAGTATTAGTATTGATGGTCGAATAATTTGAGTAAGTTATTATTATATAGATTCTCTCTTTTGGTTTCTTGGATTTATTTTTATTATTAGTGCTTTATGAAGATTACTTTTATTAAAATAAACTTTATTACCTCATTATGGATGTATTGGTAAATGGCAAAAGTTAAATTGGTCGCCGTTGCAAAAGACGAAGCGGCGTATCTTCCTGAATGGATTTTTCATCATTTGACAATAGGATTTGATGAGATTGATATTCATGTAAATAATACCTCTGATAACACGTGGGAATTAAAAAATAAGCTAAAAGCCTTGTCCCAAGTTAATTTTATTGATGCGGATCCTATTTTTTCTGGTGGTTACGTTTTCCCGCAAGAAGAAGTATACGAACAAGCCTTGTTAAGTGCCCGTGCTGATGGGTTTACTCATATGATGTTTTTAGACATCGATGAATTTTGGTTTTCTCCTAGCATAGATTTTTCAATTAAAGATTTTATTCAAAAGCATCACGATAAGCATATTTGCTCCTTTAAATGGCTATGTAAAACCAACGAAACTGAATTTTCAAGCATTTATGAACCTCTTAAAGGAAATAGCGTTCGCCAAGTGAAAACGTTATTTAATGTTAATTTAGCTATCAAGAAAGTGGATATACATAATGTTAACGTTGAAAATGGTGAGTACTTTTTAGGCGATGGTAAGCCTTGGAAATTTGGTGTTTATCATAAGAATGCGTCTTGTGTAAGAGGAGATTACTTTTCAACGGACGTTGACCCGTTTTACGTAGTGCATAGAATGCATAGAAGTGAAATGGAGTATATCTCTTTGCTGTCTAGAGGTCGCCCTGAGAGAGCGATGAAGTCTAAAACAATATTTAAGGATAACCGTAACGGCTACATTAAATTAGCAACAAAGAAAAATGCCCGAGACGTTGATGTTATTGGCCGAGAAGAAGCCGCTATTGGCTATTCAAAATTTATTGAGCGTTTTGAACTTGAGGAGTACTTAAACAAAGCGCAAGACTTTGTACTTAATCGTTACAAATTAACACTCGATAATATTGCTAAAAGTGGAGCCGATGAAGAAGAGGTATTAAACAAAATTCTCAGTTATCTAACCGACAAGAAATTAAGAGCTGTCTTTAAACAGTACCAAGAACGCTTAAACCCTGTAAGGGATCTTAAAACTCAAGCGTATATAAAATCAGCTATGCTGTTAAAAGAAGCAGCCATAAACGTTGAAAAGTTCGACTTAATGCTAGCGGAAGAGTTAATGTTTAAAGCTCATGTGCTAAAACCATCAGGTAGACATATTGCTCAGAAGCTTGAAGAATATCGAGCAGAATTAAAGGAACAACAAGGCGTTAATTGAAGGGCTTTATGTTAAGGGGGAGGCTGTTTTTTATGAAATCTATTTTCCTTATTATTGAATACATGCATGTTGATTGATAGCCATTGTCATCTAGATTTACCTGACTTCTCCCATGACTTAGCTCACGTTGTCTCAAAAGCTCAAGGCGTGGGAGTACAACGCATGCATATTCCGGGTACGACTAGAGCTGGTTGGGAACGACAAATCGGTATCGCCAAACACTACCCTTGTATCGATTATTCATTCGGGCTGCATCCTTTTTTTTTAAACGAGCACTGGAAGTGTGATTTGAAGACACTAGAAAATCAATTTTCTAGTGTTCACCAAGCATGTGCCTTAGGTGAGATTGGTTTAGATAAAGTGTGCTCTGTCCCTTGGCTAGAACAGGTGTCAGCGTTTGAACGTCAACTGGCATTGGCGAAAGAGCTCCGGCTACCGGTCATATTACATCACCGCAAAACTCATGACAGTATTATGGCGAGTGTAAAGAGAATTCAATTTCATTATGGCGGTATCGTTCACGGGTTCTCTGGCAGCATTGAAGTCGCTAAGGCCTATATTGACCGAGGTTTTGTGTTGGGAATAGGAGGAACTATAACTTATGACAGAGCTGTTAAAACTAGAAATACGTTACGCCAGCTTCCGCTCTCCACAATGGTGTTGGAAACGGACTCTCCAGATATGCCTATGAAAGGGTTGCAAGGAATACGCAATGAGCCTGTAAACATTGTTCATGTAGCCGACTGTTTGAGCGAACTTTTAAATGAAGACCTGTTAACTATTAAAAATACGACCAGTAATAATTATTTGCGGGTTTTAGGCCTAAAATAGCGAAATCCCCTAAACAGATAGCTACCTATAACTACACCGATAAACAAGCAGGCGAGTACCCCTTTCAATAATAACTGCTTATGAGTGGCGGCGATTGACTCAAAAGATGATTCATCTATTAGCATTATTAACATTCCTTTTGATGTTTTTTCATCTAATAACGCTGATGTAACAAGAGCATTAGGAAGCGCTTTTCTTGTTTCTTTTAACGATGTGTCTTGAGGCGCTTGTCTGATCAGATGACCAGTTTCACTGTACACAGCAATGAATTTAACTGCGGGCAAGGTAGACCAAATTTGAATAAGTGTGTCTTTTTCAATGGGATCTTGAAATGCAGCGGCTCCCCATTGTTCTGCAAACAAAGTTGCGTAGTTTTTTTCTGTATCATATCGATTTGCAGTGGTGCCTAAAGCAGAGTGCTGCGAGTGTACTAATTCTTCCAGTGAGGAGAACTGAAAAGATGCAAAGCTCAAAGCGTAAAGTATACCGATTAAGCACGTAATATGAAGAACGCGTTTAATTACGGTGTAGTCGGAATGAAGAGTAAGAGATGTTCCTATTTTTCTAGGAGCTTCTGACTGCTTGTCGACGTGAGTAGAGTTAATTGATGTCATCGCATTTAACATAGAACAAAGTAGGAAAATTGCCAAGTCCTAATTCCCAATTTGTACTAGTTAGCGTAGGATACTCAGCACTTTGACTATCTTGGACAATCGACGTGAATAACTCTTCGTTTTCCTCTTTTACCTCTTTATTTTCATCTTACCCTAAAGGGCTTTCATGGGATTCAAGTACAGGGTTTACCCCTTTAGAAAAAGCCGTACACACACAAAATAAAATTGTTGTTATTGGTCAAGTCTTATCGCCATTTACGATAGAAAAGATACTTGATGATTTAATTCCTATTGTTGATCTTGTTGGGGTTAAGCAAAATGCCAATACTGCCAAAACGGGTATGTATGCCATAGACATTTTCATTGTTGTGAATGATGAAGACACGTTGAAAGAACGACTTCAAGTCATGTCGGATACCTATCTAGTTGATTTAGTATATCAAGCCAGTTGCCCAACATTGAGCAAACCTGGTTTGCTCTTAATGGACATGGATAGCACTATGATCCAAATGGAATGTATTGATGAAATTGCCCGTCTTGCGAACCGCTATGATGATGTAGCGAACGTGACTGCCCAAGCAATGAATGGCAAACTGGCTTTTGCTGAAAGTTTGCAAACACGAGTGGCGTGTTTATCTGGAGTTAACCTTGACGCGCTGGAACATATAAAAGCTCAGTTACCATTGATGCCAGGTCTGTGGCGCTTAGTCACCGAGCTTCAAAAGTGTAATTGGAAGATAGCCATTGCATCTGGAGGTTTCACCTATTTTGCTGATTATTTGAAAGATCTGCTAGGGTTAGACTTTGCTATATCTAATGTACTTGAAATAGAAAATGAAAAACTAACAGGCAAAACAACAGGGCAAGTTGTTGATGCACAAGTAAAAGCTAAAACCTTATCTAGTTTACAGAGTGAGTGGGAAATAGACAGTGAACAAGTGTGTGCAATTGGCGACGGCGCAAATGATTTACCTATGCTAGCTCGGGCATCTTTAGGCGTTGCATTTCACGCAAAACCCAGTGTTAGAGCTCAAGCTGATTACGTCGTATCGTATCAATCGTTAGATGCTCTATTGCTACTGATTGCGCCTTAAGAGGAAAGTAGCGCCTTGATCCCGTCGGTCTCTACTTTTGGGACTGAAGTTTGATGACGGTTGTTTTTTATTACAGTTGTTGAATAGTGGTAGCGCCTCATTGTTTCTTCGGTAATGTCAAATAAATGAACGCCACCGACAACGGACCATAAATTTTCTTCCAGTAGTTTGACTCGATGAAGGGCGTACATGCCGACGTAATTCATTTCTAGTTGTAACATAGCTAAGTCAGGTCGTTGAGTATGAGCGATTGCTACTTTTAAAGCGATGAACTGACCTCGTTTCATCGCTTTGTCAATAAAGGATTTTCTCACTTTATGACTCGCAAATTTATGGGACCAATGTACCGTTAAAGCATGCTCTTTATCTGTTTGTGTAGAGTCAAAACTAATGAATATTTCGGCATTAACGGTACAATTTTCCAATTTGGCTTGCTTAAAAGCAGAATCAATAAAGGAATCATTGTCTTCCTCTTCACGAAATAAAAATTCTAAGTCGACTTCACCTGGCTTGGTTAGAAAAGAAGCAATAGTGGTTACAAGGGTGGATGTTTCAGGACATACGCATGCATAGGGTATGTGTTGGCCTTGTTTTTTTTGTACTATAAATGACGATTCAGTAATACTTTTTGCGTTAATACAACGAAGCGCGTGGCCAATACCTGGATACTCTTCTTCCTCTGGGTAGGTTTTTAATCGAGACCGGTTTTGCTTGATTAATTCATCAAAGAAAGTGCGAGCAGGTAAACCTTCATCACCAGCAATGCACCTTAAGTGCATTATTGTGTAGTCTGAACTTAAATGTACGACTCGATATTTAAGAGATGAAACATTGAATTTAGTCGTCATTGATTGGAGTTTGGTAAAATTAACGCTAACTCTATTGTCAATGGCCCCTTCAAATGGGCTGCTGAGTTCAATGCGTACGCCATTTGTGGAAATATCTTCTGTCACTCCAGAAAGGGTATTGCTGCCTTGTGTTACTTCTACATTTGAACGGAGTAAGTATCTACTTTCTGTTCTGTTTTCTTCGTGTTTATAGCGAAATGCTTTTATATTGGCAGGGATGCGATTTCGAGCATGCGCAAATTCCTTCAAGCCCTTGATAGCTCCTCTATCTATTTTAATTGCAGCATAGCATTGTTGACCAAGTTCACTAGTAATATCAGTAACATGGATAATGTACTTCAGGTGTTTTAACTTTGCCATTAGTCTGGGCGGCGGCGGTGTATTCTGAGATTTTATTTTTTTACTAATGGAGTCTGGAATAGACAAAGGGGAGTGTGCATCTTCTGGGCGAATACCAATTGCTTTTAATTTGAATACACGCCAACTCACTTTTTTTGAACCGAAACCTAAAAAAAGTTTTTTAAATTCAATGTTACTATCAAGCTCTTCTTGCATGGCAGAATAAAAATAAATACGCTCGTCTTGAATATGGTTAAACGCATATATTGTGGTTTCTCCATGATATTCGCCTCTACATAAGCTAGCTAACCTGGCCGGGCTAAGCAAATAGGCCAGCATGACTTTGTCTCTTTCGTCAGTCCAATAATCGAGAATGTCTTTATTTGCGCTATTGAGCATGGCAAATCTTGGAATGAGTTTATTTTCAATGCTGTCTATAAAAACCGGTAGAGAAGGGCATAAAGGTGAAAAATATTGTTCACAGGATTTGTTAATAATGGCATCAATTGTATTATTCATATTCACTTTATAGCGTCGCTTATTTCCGTGAATAAAACGCTCTAAAAATTCGTCGAATAATGGGTTAGGATGCTCTTCGCAGCGCTCTAACCGAATAATTTTTTCCCGATTACCTCTAGCCGTATCTATGATTTTGTAAGCTATTGAATCACGACGAGTGATTGCAAACTCCGCCTCTAAACCTCGAAAATAAACAGAAACCTTTTCACCTGCATTGAAAGGGGTATCAGACAGGGTTTTTAGTTTTATGCCTGATATTGAAATATCAATGCTTGTGGCCATGATACTTTTGTTTTGCTCTGTAAATACTTCCAAAGATACAGCGAAGTTCATTCGCTCATAGTTGCGTTGTGGATAGTTTAATAAATTTACAATGGGTGCTTTATACGTGTTTTCTGATGTGTCGCTTGCATCTTCAGCTAAATGGAATCCTTTGTTTTTGCCTACGTCTTCTAAAGCTCGTTTTTTTGCATCATTAACAACAGCCTCATACACACCAAAACTGTATTGACCAAAAATGCGCAGTTGCTGTTCGAATAAGTCAGTTGCGGCTTCATCTAAATAATGCCCAATATTGGAGTGAATAAAGTGGTTACATTGAGTGTCTAGTTGACCACGAAGATCGATAGAACGAATACAAGGCTTAGCTAAGCGTTTTACTTCCATTTTTATTAGAAAGCGTTTTTCTTTTGGGATATGGCCTGCAACTTGAGAGAGTACATAGTTAAACTCGGGCTCTTTTACCATCGGCTTCAACTGCTCAATAATTGAAGTGTATTGTTGCAACTCTTGCGACATTTATAACCCTTGTTTCACCTATTCGGACGCTTTGTCATTTATCGGCTAATACCATCCAAGCTTAATAGCTGATAATTGATGACGGCAATTTTTTTGATTATATACATAAATATAAGCTTATTTTATGATTTTATTTAAGCCGTTATGTATTTCCAATAGCGTTCGCTAGTAGAATAGCAAAATATATTTTTAAGATATTTATTCGATTATGGCAAAACGAAAAACAGCCTATGTATGCACAGACTGTGGGGGAGAATTTCCTCGTTGGCAAGGTCAATGTACGGAATGCAAGGCATGGAATACGCTTTCTGAAGTGGTTTTGTCGTCGGCACAACCTGCTTCGCGTTCTGATTTTTCGGGATATGCAGGGCAAACCTCAGCGCAAATTCAAACTCTAGATACTATAGATACACAAGCTTTACCTCGGCTCGAGTCCACGTTTAAAGAACTTGATAGAGTTCTTGGTGGCGGGATTGTGCCGGGGTCAGCTATTTTGATTGGTGGCTCCCCGGGTGCCGGAAAAAGTACGCTGTTGTTACAAGTCATGTGCGCCATGGCGCAACATAAACAAGCGCTGTATGTGACTGGAGAAGAGTCGTTACAACAGGTGGCAATGAGGGCGCAGCGGTTAAATTTGCCAAAAGATAAGCTCAATATGCTTTCCGAGACCAATGTGGAAACAATCTGCCATTTAGCGTCTCAGCAAAAACCTGAAATTATGGTGATTGACTCGATACAAGTGATGCATGTGAGTGATATTCAATCGGCACCGGGAAGTGTTGCTCAAGTAAGGGAAAGCGCAGCGTATTTAACCCGTTTTGCTAAGCAAAATCATATCGCCATGTTTGTGGTTGGACATGTCACTAAAGACGGCAGTTTAGCTGGACCCAAAGTATTAGAGCATTGTATTGATTGTTCCATGATGCTTGAAGGCGAAAGTGATGGTCGGTTCCGTACCTTGAGAAGTCATAAAAACAGATTTGGCGCGGTGAATGAACTGGGTGTGTTTGGCATGACCGAAAAAGGGCTAAAAGAAGTAGGTAACCCATCAGCCATATTTTTGAGTAAGAACCAAGTTCAGTCTCCGGGCAGTATCATCATGGTGGTGTGGGAAGGAACTCGGCCACTTTTAGTGGAAATACAAGCCTTGGTGGATTATTCCCAACTTGCCAACCCTAAAAGGGTCACAGTAGGCTTAGAGCAAAATCGTCTAGCCATGCTGTTAGCCGTGATGCATAAGCATGGTAACTTGCAGATGAGCGATCAAGATGTGTTTGTGAATGTAGTGGGCGGAGTAAAGGTAACGGAAACTAGCGCAGATTTAGCCGTATTACTGGCTATGATGTCGAGTTTTAGAAATAACCCATTACCGGATGATCTGATTGTGTTTGGAGAAGTGGGACTAGCCGGTGAAATTAGACCTGTACCCAACGGCAGTGAGCGTTTGCAAGAAGCGGCCAAACACGGGTTTAAACGCGCCATTGTGCCTATGGCAAACAAACCAAAAAAACCGCTAACAGGGCTAGCGGTTGTTGGTGTATCTACTTTGCTGGATGCTCTAGAGGCAATTTAATTGTCGTTAAACAAGTTCTTAGAGTAAGGGCTTGGAATGCGATATTGAGACAAAATCTTGTCTTGTGATTCTATTGCTTGTTCATGGTTTATCACAATTTGATATCCAAGCGAGTTTCTAAACACCAAATCGTCGTCGGTATTGTTTTTAAGTTTGTTTGCAAATTGCGTAAAGTTACCAATGGGCTCGCCATTAACGGTATCGACTATCCAGTTTCTTAAATCGTGGTAACCTAGATTGACATCTGCAGGTAATACTCTAAGTGCAACAACATAATGATCTTTATCTGGCGTGCGCCACTCATTTCGCGCACTTAAAAAATTAATGGGAGCTGATTTATACCATTCACTTCCCCAACGTTTTATTAAGTTCATGTTGAGAGGGACAAATACTACCCCGCCATAAACGTAGTATTGGGGGAGCGAGTCGAAGTTCTCAGCCAACACCATGTTGTAATTACCTTTGGCTTTCTCGGCAACCAGTTTGGTTTTTGCGATCTTTCCGTTTCTGGAATAAGTAATGTTGATTTTTTCATTTACATTATGCAAATCAATAGCATATTTAAAATCGGTTAATACATTTTGACCTATTTTAATGCTGCCATCTTCGGCGATATCAAAATCATCGATACTCAAAATTACATCGTTTTCTTTTAGAATGCCTGCTGCCGGCGAGTCTGGGAATACTTTAATTACGACAACACCATTTTCGTCTTTGTTTAAACCGAATGCGGCTTTAGCTGATGGACTTTCTAAGTTCTGAGTACGGAAACCTAGGTCGGGAAAACCATCGTTAATTCCATCTGTGGCATCTGTTAGCACATGCTTAATCACACTAGGTGGAACGAAATAACCTAAATTTTCCGCACGACCATTGCCATTGGTTTGCATTACGATACCCACAATTTTTTTATCAACAATAACGGGGCCACCGCTGTTTCCTGGGTTTATCGCTGCGTCTATTTGACCTGCCAATAAAAAAGCGCCAGCATGAGCATATCTTTGGTGTTCAGTTCGAGATAATATGCCTTTAGTGATACTAAGCGATTTTCCTCCGATCGGATAACCATAAACGGAGACTTCCTGCAGAGGGTCGGGTAAATCACCTATAGGAAGGGCTTCTAATTCGTCAAAAAAACCGGGTTCTTCTACGGTTATCATTGCTAAATCGGCTTCATGAGATATAAATACAACACGGGCTTGATAGCGGCGAGGGTCATTGTGTTTTTGCGCTTGAACATAACTTGCATTTGCCACTACATGAGCGTTTGTCATTATCAAATTATTTTTAATGACAGCCCCTGTGCCTGTGCTTTGACGAGGCGTTAGCAGTGTCCAAGGAGTGAAATAATCTGGGGTGGCTTGGGTTGTGTATATTTTAATAACTGAATCTTGAATTTCAGCTATTTCCTCGTTGCTGGCGTGAACACTATTTATTGTAACCAGCCATGAGCTACTAAGAATAAATAACAAGATTAACCGATGACTAATTGAGGTGTAATTATTAACTTTGAAATGATTTACTTTATTCATTGGTGTCTTTTAATTCTCTGCTTAATGCATTTATAACATGTATCCTTTCATTCGTGTCTGGATGAGAAGATAAGTAGTGGTTTAAGTTAGACCAGCGACTTTGCTCAGATCGTTCAGCAATAACATGAAATAGTTCGGTTGCACCTTCGGTATAACCATAAAAACAGAACACTGTTTCTAATGCGGCCGAGTCAGCGAGTGATTCTCTACTCTTGGAATAGTGTGACTGGTCTGCATGAGAAGCGGGAGTGAGCAGTTGGGTAAGGGATGAACTACTTCCCGTTAGCATTGCCGATAAGCCACTGAGCACTATGCCTCTACCTAGGCTTCTTAGGTGATCTTTATGCTGGAAATGGGCAAGTTCGTGAGCGAGCACAAATGACAACCCGATGTCGCTTTTAACGGCATCCAGAAGGCCTTGATTTACAATCATATGTTTACCAGGCAAGGCCATAGCGTTAATACTAGCATCATCTACAACGGAAACATGTACAGCATTTTGTAAACCGGCACAGCTTAGTAGCGCGTTCACTTTGGACTGTAATTCTGGATTGATTTCATTCTCGCTAATTAACGGAGTGAAGGTAGCGTTTGTCTCAAAATCTGTTGGTAGTCTGTCAACAACTGAATCAACCGCTATACCCAATAAAAAAAATACCAACAGAAAGCAGCCACTGACACCCAAAAATAAAATAAAGAACTCTTTTAAAGGGTGGGTTGAGCTTACATTTACATTTTTTTGAAAGCGCTTGGTTGCGTACTTCAGAGTACTGTTCCTTCAGTATTCGCACCTTGGTAATAAATAGCCGTGCCATAAGCTAGCACTTCAACTGAGCCTATTTGGTTTCTACCGCCTTTTGATATAGAAGAGGTTTCTAGTCTTAAGTTGATGATTTCACTTGCTCCCAAACAAGACGTTTTTAAGCGAATAATAGCTTCTCTTCGCGCCCTGTCGACTAGAGTTTCGTAGGCGTTAATTTCGCCTCCTACTAAAGCGCGAAGTGTTGCTAACATACGTTTAAAATAATCTACAGAAATGACTACGTTCCCGGTGACTAATTCAGTATGAGAAATTGTTTTCGAGGTGTTTAATGGCGTACGTAAATTCGTTGCAGGAAGGGCGAGTAACTCACTTTCTTTCGCTTCTATATAGCGATAATGTTTGGCCTCTGCATGTCTGCCAAAAACATAGCCAAGGAGTAATAAAGAAACAATAATAGCAATTTGCAGCATGCTTTTTACTCCACAGTGACGGCTGTGCCATATATGTATATTTCAGAGGCTCCAGCAGACACACTGGATGTAGAAAAGCGAACATTAACAATGCCGTTGGCGCCAAGCTCTGCTGCTTGGGCTTTCATTCTTTCCATGGCTTGCTCTCTCGATTCACTGAGTAATTCGGTATAACCTACCAATTCACCACCCACTAAATTTTTAAGACCGGCCATAAAATCTCTGCCTGCGTGTTTAGCTCTTACCGTACTGCCAGAAACAACACCGTGGCATATGGATATCGTTTTATTTGGAATCGTTTCTGTATTGGTAATAATCATTCGAATAGTGCTCGTTTAGATATGAGGAAATAATTATTCACTATTACTGTTTTTAATTAGCCTGTCTATACACATTTAAAATTGTTAATTCGATTCTCAGTAAATTAATTAAAAATTGATTGATATGACTAAAACTTAGTGTGATTATTATATTTATATGATTTCATTTTGTTAAGCTATTGATTTAAAGTGGATATTTTTTTGGTGTGGTTGTTGCTTAACTAATGCCATTACAATCTCAATGAATACGTTTAAAGTGTCTAATTTCAATAAAGGAACTCATTATGAATGAACAAGAAGCACGGGCCCATGTCAAAGAAATAAGAGGTTTTTACCTTCATCTTTCTCGTTGGTTTGGAGTGAGTTTATTTTTGTGTGTATCAAATTTAATAACGGATCCTGATCACCTGTGGTTTCTTTACCCTACTCTCGGCTGGGGAATTGGTATATTGGCTCATGGGGTGAAAACCTATAGCGGGAATAAAAAGTGGGAAGACAGAAAAGTAGAAGAACTCATGGCATCTCGCCAAACTAGAGATGAACTAAACCGCTTATCTGAAAGAACAGATACTCTTATTACGATATTGTCGGGAATTGATTGGGAACAAATTGACCCCGAGTTAGTCAATGTTAAGCAAAACCTAGTTGATGCGAAAGATAAAATAAAAAGTTTAGAGCGAGGCGAAAATAGTTCAGATAAAGAACAAGTGACGAAAGAAATAGAAAAGTTAGAAGAATTTGTGACCAGTTCAAAATTTGATTTTTATGAACTGGCCGCCAAATAACCATAGACAAAATACTATTGAATTTATAGTTCAATGTTGTGCTAATAAAAATAAAGCGCCTTTCGGCGCTTTTTTCGGCTCTTTGTTTATTTACTGATTTTTTTGTATTTTAATCGATGAGGCTCAACCACGTCTTGACCAAAGTTTTCTTTTAACCAAGTTTCGTAGTCAGAGTAATTACCTTCATAGAAGTTAATTTTCCCTTCGTCGCGATAATCTAAAATATGAGTCGCAACACGATCTAAGAACCAACGGTCATGGGAAATAACCATGGCGCAGCCCGGAAATTCCAACAAGGCATTTTCTAATGCTCGCAAGGTTTCAACATCAAGGTCGTTGGTTGGTTCATCGAGTAGCAAGGTGTTACCGCCCGCTTTCAATAACTTGGCTAAATGCACTCGGTTGCGTTCACCACCAGACAAGTCTTTAATGAATTTTTGTTGGTCTGTGCCTTTAAAGTTAAAGCGGCTGCAATACGCACGACTGTTAATCTCGAAAGTACCAATTCTAATGATGTCTTGTTCATCTGAAATTTCTTTCCACACGGTGTTTTCTTCATTCATGTGGTCTCGAAATTGGTTAACGCTAGCAATATTTACCGTATCACCCAGCACTACCGTACCGCCATCGGCTTCTTCTTCACCGGTAATCATTTTGAATAAGGTTGATTTACCCGCGCCATTTGGCCCAATAATACCCACAATAGCCCCTTTGGGAACAGTAAAAGACATATCGTCAATGAGGACTCTGCCGTCATAGGCTTTTTTGAGGTTATTTATTTCAATAACCTGATCGCCTAAACGCTCACCCGGTGGAATAAATAGTTCACTGGTTTCATTACGGCGTTGGTAATCTGACGTATTCAATTCTTCGAAGCGAGCCATACGAGCCTTGCTTTTAGCCTGACGACCTTTAGGGTTTGTGCGTACCCATTCTAATTCTTGCTTTATGGATTTTTGTCGCGCAGATTCGGTTTTTTCTTCTTGCTGTAAACGGTTGTCTTTTTGCTCTAACCAAGAAGAATAGTTTCCTTCCCAAGGTATACCTTCACCTCGGTCTAGTTCAAGTATCCAACCGGCCACATTGTCGAGGAAATATCGGTCATGGGTAATCGCAACAACGGTGCCTTCATAGTCGTGCAAGAAACGCTCTAACCAAGCAACGGATTCTGCATCCAAATGGTTAGTAGGTTCGTCGAGTAGCAACATGTCTGGCTTTTCTAGCAATAAACGACATAAAGCAACACGTCGGCGTTCTCCTCCTGAAAGCTTAGAGACATCGGCGTCCCAAGGTGGCAGTCGCAATGCGTCAGCTGCGCGTTCAAGAGATTGCTCTAAATTATGACCGTCTTTAGATTGAATAATCGACTCTAATTCGCCTTGTTCTTTTGCTAGTGCGTCGAAATCTGCGCCTTCAGCGGCATATTCTGCGTAAACTTCGTCTAGTCGTTTTAATGCGTGTACGACATCTTGAACGGCTTCTTCAATATTGCCTCGCACATCTTTGCTCTCATCAAGCTGAGGCTCTTGCGGTAAATAGCCAATATTGATGCCGGGTTGAGGATGAGCTTCCCCTTCAATGTCTTTATCAACGCCAGCCATAATGCGAAGTAAGGTTGATTTACCTGCACCATTTAAACCGAGTACGCCAATTTTGGCACCAGGAAAAAAACTAAGAGAAATATTTTTAAGAATATGACGATTGGGTGGGACTATTTTCCCAACGCGATGCATGCTGTAAACGTACTGAGCCATACTTTTCCTACTATTAGGGGTAATTAATAAGGTTATTGTAACCAAGGCAGACCTATTCTCGCTAGTCTTGGTTATTGTAAATGGGAATTTAGTCTATACATTACAGATAGAGTAACACTAGATTTAAGAAAGGGTATGAAAATGGCAAAACACTTTTCTCTTCAACATATCGCGGAACAACTTGGCCTCGAAGCGATAAATACAACCGACGCGGTTTATACAGGTGTGGATACCCTAGCGAATGCGACTAGCGGATATATTTCATTTTTAACCAATGTAAAGTACAAAAGCCAGCTCAACACAACTAATGCAGGGGCTGTGATTGTTCATCCTGATTATAAAGATCAGGTCAATGGGCCTGCATTACTCTCTGATAACCCTCATGCGACATTTGCTCGAGTGGCTCAGTTGTTTTATGTACCCGTTCCACTAGCAAGTGGAATTGCTGCAAGTGCTGTGGTGCCAGAGTCTGTCTCACTGGGGCAGAATGTAAACATTGGGCACAATGTAGTGCTGGGCGAGAATGTTGTGCTTGGCGATGGCGTCACTATTGGCGCGAATACAGTAATTCAAAATAATGTCAGTATTGGCAGTAATAGTATTATTCATCCAAACGTCACCTTATATCGAGAGGTTCAGTTAGGCAATAACGTTGTTGTACATAGCCAAACAGTCATTGGCGCCGACGGATTTGGTTTTGCTAATGATAAAGGAACATGGATACCTGTTCCTCAAATTGGTTCTGTCATCGTCGGAGACGATACCTCTATTGGGGCAAGCTCCAGTATTGATAGAGGCGCATTGGATGATACTGTTATTGGTAAAAATTGCATTATCGACAATCAAGTACAAATTGGACACAACTGTAAGATAGGTGATCACAGTTGTATTTGTGGTTTTGTTGGTATAGCGGGTAGTACCACGATTGGAAAATATGTTGTTATAGCTGGTGGAGTTGGAATAAATGGGCACATTACGATTTGTGACAAAGTACAAGTCACGGGTTTTTCAATGGTAGTGCAAGATATTACCGAGCCGGGCGTTTATTCTTCTGGCCAACCTGCTCTGACAAATCGAGAGTGGCGTAAGGTGAGTGTAAGAGGGCGTCAACTACCTTCTTTATTCGACCGCGTAAAACAATTAGAGAAGCAACTAGAGAAACAGAATAACTAATTACATTTTGCCCTGTTTGATTGAACGCTTTTTATATACATCCAGCGTAAAATCGCTAAAATACGCGGTGCAAATTTGAACACCTTAATTTAGAAGTTAGGAGCTGCCCATATGTCTATCAATACGCCCACGAGTAAGATGTCAATTGCTGAATTTGATCCGGAACTAGCAGAAGCCATTTCGGCTGAAACTCGTCGTCAAGAAGAGCATATTGAACTTATCGCATCAGAAA
The DNA here is from genome assembly GCF_017368475.1 of Alteromonas sp. 5E99-2. Lineage (GTDB taxonomy): Bacteria > Pseudomonadota > Gammaproteobacteria > Enterobacterales > Alteromonadaceae > Alteromonas_F. The sequence goes on along the minus strand of NZ_JAFNJE010000004.1, from coordinate 196,423 downwards.
ATTATTGCAGCCAACGAGTCTTGGAAGCACAAGGCTCTCAACTTACCAACAAATATGCAGAAGGTTATCCAGGCAAGCGTTATTATGGCGGTTGTGAGCATGTGGATGTTGCCGAAAACCTAGCTATTGAGCGAGCAAAGCAGTTGTTTGGCGCTGATTACGCCAATGTTCAACCTCATGCTGGTTCGCAAGCTAATTCAGCTGTATTTATGGCGTTACTTGAAGCGAACGATACGGTTTTGGGTATGAGTCTTGCTCATGGTGGTCACTTAACTCATGGTGCCCATGTTAGTTTTTCGGGTAAAACCTATAACGCAGTTCAATATGGTCTAGACGAAGAAACGGGCATTATTGATTACGCGCAAGTAGAAGCATTAGCACTAGAGCACAAACCCAAAATGATCATTGGCGGTTTCTCTGCGTACTCAGGCATAGTTGATTGGCAGAAATTCAGAGAAATTGCTGATAAAGTTGGCGCGTATTTATTAGTGGATATGGCTCACGTAGCCGGGCTTGTTGCCGCAGGTGTTTATCCAAGTCCTCTTCCTCATGCTCATGTAGTGACTACCACTACGCATAAAACCTTAGCGGGCCCTCGTGGTGGATTAATTTTGTCTGCATGTGGTGATGAAACGATTTATAAAAAGCTAAATAGTTCTGTATTCCCAGGTAATCAAGGTGGTCCTCTTTGTCACGTTATTGCTGCAAAAGCAGTTGCGTTTAAAGAAGCATTAGCACCTGAATTTAAAGTGTATCAGCAAAATGTTGTGATCAACGCAAAAGCTATGGTCTCAGTAATGCAAGACCGAGGTTACAACATTGTGTCTGGCGGCACTGAAAATCACTTGTTCTTATTAGATTTAATCGATAAAGACATCACGGGTAAAGACGCTGATGCTGCCTTAGGCCGTGCGAATATTACAGTGAATAAAAACTCTGTACCTAACGACCCCCGTTCTCCGTTTGTAACCAGTGGTTTACGTATTGGTACGCCAGCAATTACTCGTCGTGGTTTTGGTGAAGAACAAGCAAAACAAGTTGCCACTTGGATTTGTGATGTACTTGATAACCTTGGTGATGAAAGCGTAGAGCAGCGTGTTAAAGGTGAAGTCGTCGCCTTGTGTAACCAGTTCCCGGTTTACGCTTAATGCTTTGTCCCTTCTGCTCCACCCATGAGACAAAAGTGATTGATTCACGTTTGGTTGCAGAAGGGCAGCAAGTACGACGTCGTAGGGAATGCGCAAGTTGCAAAGAGCGTTTTACAACGTTTGAAGGCGCAGAGTTAGTAATGCCTAGAGTTATCAAGCGAGATGGCTCTAGAGAACCTTTTAATGAAGATAAATTACGAGCAGGCTTACAACGTGCGTTAGAAAAACGCCCAGTGAGCACTGAGCATATTGAACGCTGTATTTTGTCTATCAAGTCGACGCTTCGCGCTACGGGCGAAAGGGAGCTTCAAAGTAATTACTTGGGTAACTTGATCATGGATGCATTAAAAAGCCTAGATCAAGTGGCCTATGTACGTTTTGCGTCTGTGTATCGCTCTTTTCAAGATATTAAAGAGTTTGGCGAAGAAATAGCGAAGCTCAATGAACCCGAATAGTGCGGATCAAAACAATCACGAATATTGGATGGCACAAGCAATAGCCCTTGCGCAAAAAGGCCAATATACCACCTCTCCGAATCCTAATGTGGGTTGTGTCATTGTTAATGCTGGCAACCTCTGTGTGGGCAAAGGCGCTCATATGAAGGCGGGTGATCCCCATGCTGAAGTACACGCGTTAAAAGATGCGGGTAAAAAAGCCAAGGGCGCAACAGCCTATGTAACACTTGAGCCTTGTTCCCATACAGGAAAAACGCCCCCTTGTGCCGATGCCTTAGTTAAGGCTGGCGTCGCATGTGTAGTTATTGCGAATAACGACCCAAATCCCAATGTAAATGGTAATGGCATTCGCCGTCTAGAAGAGGCTGGAATAAAGGTTATAACCGGAGTATTGCGTGACCAAGCTAAACAACTGAATCTTGGTTTTTTAAAACGCATGGCCACAGGAATGCCTTATGTTCGTGTAAAGCTGGCAGCATCCTTGGACGGTAAAACGGCATTGGAAAACGGCGAAAGCCAATGGATTACTGGGCCCTGTGCTCGTCGTGATGTTCAACACTTACGATCTAAAAGCTGCGCGATTCTTACTGGCAGTGGAACAGTAAGAGATGACAACCCAAGTTTACTTGTTCGGCCCGAGCAAGCACAATTTGAGGATTACCCTGAACAGGCTATTCGGCAGCCGTTACGGGTGGTGGTTGAAGGTAATACGCCGTTGTCACCGTCGGCACAGTTGTTTAATGATGGTGAAGCAACCTTATTGGTAACCTGTAACAATGAAGCACAGCGCGGCTTTTCAGACAGTGTTTCTGTTCATCATGATACAAATGATAACGCTTATCCGTGTTTAAAAAGCACGTTAGCGTATTTAGCTAAACAAGAATGTAATTCTGTTTTAGTTGAGGCGGGCGCTACGCTTGCGGGGGCTTTTATAGCTGAAGGTTTAGTGGATGAGCTTGTTGTGTATTTGGCACCTATGGTTATAGGTCACAGCGGAGCACCTTTGGTGACCTTACCTCATTATGAAGTGTTAGCTGAAACACCTAAATTACAACTCAAAGAAAACCAACAAATTGGTGAAGACATTCGTCTTACCTATGTGTTTGAAGATTAATGAATACGCGCAGAATAAAGGTGATTAATGTTTACAGGTATTATTGAAGCTGTTGGAACGCTAACGGCGATTGACCGAAAAGGCGATGATTGCCGAATTACCGTAGCAACCCAGAACTTAGATATGTCTGATGTTAAACTTGGCGACAGTATTGCGACTAACGGCGTATGCTTAACTGTTGTGCATTTTGCTAACGACTTTTACCAAGCTGATGTTTCCGCAGAAACACTTAAATTAACCGGTTTTGCTGATTATAAAAATGGCAGCAAAGTTAATTTAGAAAAAGCAATGCAAGTAGGCGGGCGTTTAGGTGGTCATATTGTGTCTGGACATGTTGATGGTGTGGGTGAAATTGACACCATTATCGATCACATCGATTACATGGAAATTTGGGTTAAAGCACCGGATGAGCTTGCTAAATATATTGCCCACAAAGGCAGTATTACTGTAGACGGTACCAGTTTAACAGTAAACAAAGTCGACGGCGCTCGTTTTATGCTTTGGATTATTCCTCATACGGTAAAAGAAACCGTTATTGACACATACCAATCAGGCACTAGAGTTAATTTAGAAGTTGACTTGATCGCCCGTTATTTAGAGCGTTTGTTACTAGGCGAAAAAGCGGCACAGCCCACGTCTTCAAAAATAACAGAAGCATTTTTAGCTGAACATGGTTACTTAAAATAAGTCTCGTTTAAATAGGTAGAGATATACAATGGCGTTAAACTCCATAGAAGAAATTATCGAAGATATTCGTTTAGGTAAAATGGTCATTCTGATGGATGACGAAGACAGAGAAAACGAAGGCGATTTAATCATGGCCGCTGAGCATGTAACGCCAGAAGCGATTAATTTCATGGTGACCCATGCTAGAGGTTTAGTATGCTTACCAATGACTGAAGCAAGGTGTAGAACGCTCAACCTTCCTTTAATGGTCGATAATAACGGCGCGCAGTTTTCCACTAACTTTACCGTATCAATTGAAGCGGCCAAAGGCGTGACCACAGGTATATCTGCAGCTGATCGCGCGGCGACTATTTTAGCTGCTGTGAATAAAGATGCGCAAGCAAGCGACATCGTTCAGCCTGGCCACATATTCCCCCTTATCGCCAAAGAAGGCGGGGTGTTAAATAGAGCAGGGCATACTGAAGCTGGGGTCGATTTACCCAGAATTGCAGGTTGTGAACCTGCCGGTGTTATTGTTGAAATACTTAACGATGATGGCTCAATGGCCCGTCGTCCAGAGCTTGAAGTTTTCGCTGAAAAGCACAATATTAAAATTGGTACCATAGCCGATTTAATTGAGTATAGAAATTTAAATGAAACCACCATTGAAAAAGTGGCGCAATGTAATTTGCCTACAGAATATGGTGATTTTGAATTACATACTTATAAAGACACTATCGATAACCAAGTGCATTATGCGTTAAAGCACGGCGAGATTACTGATAATCCTACATTGGTTCGAGTGCATTTACACAATACCCTAGGCGATTTATTGGGGTCGACCCGTTCAATTAGCCGTTCTATGACGCTACCTCAAGCAATGCAACGCATAGCCAGTGAAGATGGCGTGCTGGTGGTATTGGGAAATCAAGAAAATATACCCGAGTTGGTACGTCAATTTAGTGCTGAAGACCAAGGACAAAAGCCTCAAAGTGCAATTTGGAAAGGCTCATCACGAACTATCGGTGTGGGCAGTCAAATTCTTGCATCTTTAGGTGTGACTAAAATGCGCTTACTCAGTAAGCCTGTGAAATACCATTCACTTTCAGGTTATGGCCTAGAAGTCGTGGAAACCGTGTTGTCTGACGACGACTAATTTACCCTTGAGGTTAAAGTGCGATGTGTACTGGCGGCTAATCAGCCATTAGGGTATACTTCGCGCCGTTTAAAAATTGGAGAATTTACCATGAACGTTATCGAAGGCAATATGAGAGCCACTGGCAAAAAATTTGCGATAGTTGTATCTCGTTTTAATAGCTTTGTCGTTGAGAGTTTGCTTGAAGGAGCAATCGATACACTTGAACGTCATGGTGAAGTCAACGAACAAGACATCACAATTGTTCGCGTACCCGGTGCTTACGAGTTACCTGTAGCGGCTAAAAAAGTTGCGGCCTCTAAGCAATTCGATGGAATTATTGCGTTAGGTGCAGTTATCCGCGGTGGAACACCTCATTTTGATTTTGTTGCGGGTGAATGTAATAAAGGCTTAGCACAAGTTAGTTTAGATTTTGATATTCCTGTTTCTTTTGGTGTTATTACCACAGATTCCATTGAACAAGCGATAGAGCGTTCAGGTACTAAAGCAGGGAACAAAGGTTCTGAAGCTGCATTAGGTGCGTTAGAAATGGTGAACGTAATGGCTTCTCTTGATGAAGCGCTTGGAGCCTAACGAGTGAAAGTATCAAACCGTCACCGCGCTAGAGAGCTTGTTGTTCAAGGAATTTATGCTTGGCAGTTAAGCGGTAATGCCATCGAGCAAGTCGAATTAAGTATGGCCACTAGCAATGATATGAAAAAGGTCGATACGGCTTTATTCAAACGTCTAATTCGCGGTGTTGGTGAGCAAGCCGATGAATTGGATATTGCGATTAAGCCCTATCTTGGTCGTTTACCAGAAGAGCTTGATCCAATTGAAAAGGCGATTTTACGCATTGCGACTTTCGAGTTGAAAGAGTGTATTGATATTCCTTATCGCGTTGTGATCAACGAATCCGTTGAATTAGCAAAAACCTTCGGTGCACAAGAAAGTCATAAATTTATTAATGGCGCACTTGATAAAGCCGTACGAAAATTCCGAGAGCACGAGCAATAAAGCGTGTCTATTAAGGAGTTTGACCTTATAGAACGCTTCTTTGAGCGACGAGGCCGTCAGCGAAAAGATGTTATTGTGGGTATCGGTGATGATTGTGCCATATTAAAGGTGCCCGACAATAAACGACTAGCCATAACTACCGACACGCTAGTGGAAAATGTGCATTTTCTAGCGCACACTCCCCCACGCTCAGTGGCCTATAAAGCGGTTGCAGTTAACCTTAGTGATCTCGCTGCAATGGGCGCTGAACCGGCTTGGATTAGTCTATCAATTACTCTGCCTGACACTGACGAAGCATGGCTGGAATCTTTTTCTGAAGGATTGTATGAGCTTCTTGAATATTATTCCGTTGATCTAATTGGCGGTGATACAGTGAAAGGGCCTTTATCGCTAACTATTACTGCACAGGGTTTTATTCCCGAAAATTGTGAAATCCGTAGGTCTGGTGCTAAACCAGGTGATTGGATTTACGTATCAGGAACCTTAGGCGATGCAGGAGCGGGTTTAGAGATAGCTAAGCAAGGCCTTGAGAATTTAAACGAAAGTCAGGATTATTTGGTTAATCGTCATTTTTCACCTACACCTAGAGTCATGTTAGGGAATGCACTGCGCCGTGTAGCAAGTTCTTGTATTGACGTTTCAGATGGTACGTTGGCTGATTTACAACACATACTCGAGCGGTCTGACGTGGGCGCGCGAGTGCATATAGGCCGATTACCCTTGTCTGATGAACTTGTTGATGTGGTTGGTATTGACGATGCCGTGAATCATGCATTAACCTCGGGTGACGATTACGAATTGCTTTTTACTGTGAGCGAAGAGCAAAGAGGGCAGTTGGAGACCATACTGGGCAATTGCGATGTACAAGCGACTTGTATTGGCCAAATTACGGGCCAAAAGCAAAAGATTGATTTACGCTTAGGCGATATGCCATTTTCCTTACCGAAAGACGCAGGTTTCGAACACTTTAGTGGATAAACAGATTCGCTCCCGTATTAAGTTAACCAACCCTTGGCATTTTTTAGCCTTGGGATTTGGCTCGGGACTCGCGCCTTTTATGCCTGGCACGTTTGGAACGTTAGCCGGACTTCCTTTTCTTATCCTTATTGATTATATACCTATGGCGGGTTTTGCTGCGCTTACTGCTGTTTTTGCTGTGCTAGGGATTAGTATTTGCGAAAAAACAGCGAAGGACATGAAAGTACATGATCACGGGGCCATCGTGTGGGATGAAATTGTTGGCATTATGTTGACGTTTTTATGGATACCCTTGTCCTTGCCAACAATAGTCGCTGGATTTGTCTTATTTCGGTTATTTGATATTTTAAAACCTTGGCCCATTAGTCTACTAGACAGAAACGTCAGTGGCGGCCTGGGGATTATGGTTGATGATGTATTCGCGGGTATTTTTGCATGCGGATGCTTACACGCCTTAGTGTATTACAGTGTTTTATAACTAAGCTAATTAAAAAATAGAGCTATGCTAATTTCTGTAGACGCTGGTCAATTTGACGTTTAATACCTGCTTCATCCATTTCATACACCCCATACATTTCTTCTTGCTTGCCTTGCAATATAAAGTCATCGGGTAAACCAACATTCAAACAAGAAGTAAGGTGAGCGCTGTTCATTATGACTTCATTCACCGCGCTGCCAGCGCCGCCCATAATACACCCATCTTCTAGGGTAACGATGAGTTTATGGTTCTTTGCGGCATCAATAATACAGGCTTCATCTATAGGTTTAACGAAGCGCATATCAATTAATGAATAACCTCTTTCTTCGGCGACTGCTTTTGCAAATGGCATAAGCGTACCAAAATTTAAAATAGCCACAGACTGTCCAGCTAAAACCGGTTTCGCTTTACCATGAGGCAGCAATTCCATTTTTTCTTGAGTTTCAATGCCTATACCTGAACCTCTAGGGTAGCGAACGGCCGCTGGTTGATTTGCTTGATAACCCGTATACAGCATATTTCTGCATTCGCTTTCGTCACTTGGTGTCATTACCATCATGTTCGGAATGCAGCGCATAAAGGCGATATCAAACGCCCCCTGATGGGTTGGCCCATCAGCACCAACAATGCCAGCGCGATCAACGGCAAATAGTACCGGAAGATTTTGAATAGCAACGTCATGTATGAGTTGATCGTAGGCCCGTTGTAAAAATGTCGAATAAATTGCAACAACAGGTTTAAGACCGTCTTTGGCTAAGCCTGCGGCAAATGTGACTGCATGTTGTTCGGCAATCGCCACATCAAAATATTGTTCAGGGTATGTTTGAGAAAACTCAACCATACCTGAGCCTTCGCGCATTGCGGGGGTTACCGCCATTAACGAGGCATCGTCTTTGGCCATGTCGCATAGCCATTGACCAAATATCTTAGAGAAACTCGGCTTTGAAGGCGCGGCTTTAGGGAAGCAATGATCTTCAGGGTTAAATTTAGGTACTGCGTGAAATTTTATTGGGTCTTTTTCGGCTACTTCGTAGCCTTTACCCTTTTTAGTCACCACGTGAAGCAGTTGAGGGCCTTTAAATTTACGCATATTGCGCAAGGTGTCTACTACACCGTTAACATCATGGCCATCAATAGGGCCAATATAATTAAAGCCCAGTTCTTCAAAGATGGTGCCGGGCACAACCATGCCTTTAATATGTTCTTCAGCTCGACTGGCAAAGGCTTTTATCGGTGGCACATTAGACAGTAATTTTTTACTGCCGTCTCGAATGCCATTAAAGAATGAACCCGTTAATAAACGAGCAAGGTGACTATTCAATGCACCTACGTTTTCGGAAATAGACATTTCGTTGTCGTTTAATACTACAACCATATCTGTGCCTATGTCCCCTGCGTGGTTCATGGCCTCAAATGCCATACCTGCGGTGAGCGCACCATCTCCAATAACCGATACCACTCGTCGGCCCTTGTTCTCTTTCTCTGCGGCAATAGCCATACCCAAAGCGGCACTGATGGATGTGGATGAATGGCCTACTGCGAATGTATCGAATTGGCTTTCTGGAGGCCAAGGAAAAGGATGTAATCCGTCTTTTTGACGAATACTCGACATTTGTTCAGCTCTACCCGTGAGTATTTTGTGAGGGTAAGCTTGATGGCCCACATCCCAAATCAGTCGGTCAAAAGGTGTCTGATACACATAATGTAATGCGACTGTCAGTTCAACCGTGCCTAACCCAGAAGCAAAGTGACCGCTACTTTGACTCACACTGGCGAGTAAGTATGCACGTAATTCTTCACTGAGTAATTTGAGTTGGTCTTGACTCAATTTACGCATTTCGTCGGGTGTAGACGCCAATGAAAGAGTCGGGTAGTGGTTTAAGTCTAGGGTCATTTTATAATCTTGTTATGCCTAATAATTGCTTAATGGTCGCGATGGATTAACACATCACAAAACGCAACCAAAGCTGATGTATTGTAAGGCAAACTGGCTAACGCGTGAAGGGCATCTTGCACAAGATTTTGTAATTCTGTTTTTGCGCCTTCGATACCTAGTAGTGCAGGGAAGGTATGCTTGTGCAGCTCTGCGTCTGAACCTTGAGGTTTTCCGATTTGTGCTTCAGAACCCGTTTCGTCAAGTATGTCGTCTTGAACTTGAAATGCGAGCCCAATTTTTTCGGCAAAGGTATCAAATAAGGCAACATGTTCTTTGGAGATATCAGGTTTTAGTAATAAAGGCATAGACACACAAGCCTTTAATAAAGCACCGGTTTTAAGACGGTGAAGCTGAGTTAAGGTTTCTAGAGTGTGAGGAATACTGGCGTTTTTACCTGTGGCGGCTAAATCTATAGCTTGTCCTCCACACATACCTTGTTGCCCTGACGACAACGCCAAGGTATGCACTAACGCGACTTTAGATTGCAGTCGGTCAGTTAGCCAATCAGGTTCACTTAAAATAGAAAAGGCAAGAGCCTGTAATGCGTCACCGGCCAAAATTGCTTGGGCTTCACCAAATGCGATATGACAGGTTGGTTGGCCTCTTCGTGTATCATCATCATCCATCGCGGGAAGATCATCGTGAATTAAAGAGTACGCGTGAATACACTCAATTGCGCAACCAATGACAAGCGCGTCTTTTGTCGACACATCTATCGCATCCGCTATTAAATAACACAGTAGTGGGCGCATACGCTTGCCACCACCGAGTAGGGAGTACTTCATTGCATTTGCAAGTTCAGTAGGGTGGCTAGGTAAACTATCTATTTGCTGTGCAAGAAACATATGCACACTGTCTTGAACGTGTTTTGCTGTAGGGCGAAGTGACATATCTTCAGTATGCAGCGTCATTGTCGTCGTCATTTAAGTCAGTCAGTACACTGCCTTGTTTTGACTGAAGAAGTAGTTTTACTTTCTGTTCAGCACTGTTTAACGCTTGCTGGCTGTGTTGAGCTAAGGCTACACCTCGCTCAAATTGAGTAAGTGCCTCATCAAGAGGAAGATCTCCTTGTTCCATATGTTCGACAATTTTCTCAAGCTGTTGGATAGCATCTTCAAAGGAATTGGCGAGTTGTTTTGGTTCGGCCATAGTAGTTAACAACGTTCAATAAAGATAAGCGCGCACCTTAACCGAGGCCGTATTTAGGGTCAATATAATTGTGCATTATTGTTAATATCTGTGGCTTTTATTAAAGGCGTGAATTGATTTCATGTTGATATATTAGAAAAGAATGAAAAATCAATGCGAAAGAGTATGGAAAATTTCTGTGTTGCCGATACACTAAGTAATAATCAGTATATTTTCTATTCTTGAAAGGATTGGCTCGTGGATTTAGCAACACTCATCGGTATCCTAGGCGCAATTGGCTTTATTGTGATGGCAATGCTTGGCGGTGGTGAAATGAGTATGTTCATCAATACCCCGTCTATACTCATTGTATTTTGTGGTTCTTTATTTGTTGTGCTTTCGCAATTTACCCTTGGTCAATTTTTTGGTGCGGGGAAAGTTGCTGGTAAAGCTTTCATGTTCAAGATTGACGCACCTGAAACGCTTATTGAGAAAGTAGTTGAAATGGCCGATGCAGCACGTAAAGGTGGCTTTTTGGCGTTGGAAGAAGCAGAAATTGACAGCCCCTTTATGCAAAAAGGTGTCGATATGTTGGTTGATGGGCACGATGTTGATGTAGTGCGTGAAACCTTAGATAAAGACATTAAAATGACCACAGAAAGGCATGAGTTCGGCGCTACAATATTTAAAGCCCTTGGTGATGTTGCACCAGCAATGGGAATGATTGGAACACTTATTGGGTTAGTAGCAATGCTTTCTAATATGGATGACCCAAAATCTATTGGCCCAGCAATGGCTGTTGCATTATTAACAACTTTGTATGGTGCATTTTTGGCAAATATTATTTGTTTACCCATCGCAGTAAAACTGCAAAACAGGGCGGTGGAAGAAGCGTTAAATCAAAAGCTCGTACTCGATGGTATTGTGGGTATTGCTGATGGGCAAAACCCCAGAGTGATTGAAGGAATTTTGAAAAACTACATTGCCGCTAAGAAGCGCGGCAGCACGACAGAAGAAGAATAAAAAGTGGCTGAAGAATGCCCTAAGTGTCCACCTGAAGGTCTTCCAGCATGGATGGGAACCTTTGCTGACTTAATGTCGTTGTTGATGTGCTTTTTCGTATTATTACTTTCTTTTTCTGAGATGGATGTACTTAAATTTAAGCAAATTGCGGGGTCAATGAAGTTTGCTTTTGGCGTACAAAATAAAATTGAGGTAAAAGATATCCCCAAAGGTACCAGTGTGATTGCACTAGAGTTCAGCCCTGGTAGACCGGAGCCCAGCCCAATTGAAATTCTAGAGCAACAAACAATGGAAATTACCCAAGAGGCGTTGGAGTTTCAAGCTGGCGATGAAGAATCATCTGGAGGGCGCCAAAAGCAGCGTGGGAATGAACGGGGTGGTCAGGCCCAGCAAACGGCTACAGATAGCGCAACGTCTTCGGCAGAAGAGGCTGCAAGTGAAAAAGAAACTGCCGAACAGTTAAAGAAAATTGCCCAACAATTGCAAAAACAAGTACTAGACGGTGCCTTAGAACTGGAATCGTTAGGTCAGCAAATCATTATTAGAATTAGAGAAAACGGGTCATTTTCCGCGGGTTCTGCGTTTTTACAGCCTCAATTTAAACCTATTATTCAAGAAATTGGGGTGATTTTGGCTGATGTACCCGGTGAAGTAGAGATATCGGGCCACAGCGACAGACAAAATATTTCCAATGAACTGTATAATTCCAACTGGGATTTATCGTCTCAGCGCGCCGTTGCAGTTGCTGAAGAACTGCGCACTGCCTCAGGGTTTGACGAAGGCAGAATGAGGGTAGTTGGACTGGCTTATACAAACCCACTGATACCAAAACCTAAAAATAGCGAAGATCGCGCAAAAAACCGTAGAGTCGAAATTACCATTAATCAGGGTAAACCTAAATTCTCTAAGCCCATCTCAGTCACAGAACAAGCGACTACTGAAACCACTGAAGGCTAAAACGCTTCGAGTTCTGTATATGTATCTTACATATAATCACAGAAACATAAAATGAAGACCAACATGTTTTCGTGTTGGTTTTTCACATCATAAAACTATGATTTTTATTTAAGCTCAAGAGCGTAAGGAAAAGTGTATTCCTGCCTTTATATCGATTGATCATCTCCTTTATTTATTGTTATGATATAACATAACTTTTATGGTTTGAGATATTAATTTCAATGGTAACTTCTCGACAAGATACAAAAGTCACTGTTATTGGGGCAGGTCCAGCTGGGCTTGGATGCGCTGCATTATTAAAGCAGATGGGTATCAAAGATGCCGATATGGTGATTTTGGATGCCAGTACCGTAGGCAGTAGTTTTAAAGCATGGCCAAAAGAGATGAAGCTTATAACGCCGTCTTTTCCTAGTAACGGTTATCATCAAACTGATTTGAATGCGATTACGCCTGATACATCTCCTGGATTTAGCGTTGGAAAAGAGCATCTAAGTGGAGATGAATATGCAGGCTATCTAAATAGTGTTGCCAGCCACTATGAGATTAAAGTGTTAGAAAATACCCAAGTGATTCAGGTTGAACCTCAGCCTTATGATCATTTTTTATTGACGACTAACACAGGAAAACGAATTTATAGCCAATATGTTATTTGGGCTGGAGGAGAATACAGCTCACCTCGGATGTCAGCCTTTGAAGGGAGTCATTTATGTGTACATAACAGCGAAATAACGTCCTGGAAAGAATGTGAAGAAGACCATTATGTTGTGATTGGTGGTTATGAAAGTGGCGTAGACGCCGCGTATAACTTAGCCTCTTTAGGCAAAAAAGTAACTTTGATTGACAATGGAGGTGAACAAGAATCCACTTATGACCCGAGCAAAGTGTTAAGTCCTTATACCGCTGAAAGGCTTTCAGCTATGGCGAATTCACACCTGGTCGAATTAGAACAAAATTTTTCTGTAAAACAAGTCTTATCGTCTGCGGATGGGTTTCGACTGGTATCTACTAATGGAAAGGCTGTTGTCAGTAAAGGCATACCCATTAATTGTACAGGCTTCGATACGCATCTTGGGCCAGTCCACGAATTATTCAAATATGAAAATGGGCTTCCTCTGGTAAACAATTTCGACGAATCAATATGCCAAAACAATCTGTTTTTAGCTGGACCTAAGCTAGCACATGACACGGTTTTATTGTGCTTCATTTATAAGTTTAGAGGCCGATTTGCCCTTCCATGCAAAGTAATAGGCACTGAATTAGATTTAGACATGTCAATATTGTCCCATTACAAGCAAGCGGGAATGTTACTGGATGATTTAGGGTGTTGTGTGACGCAGGAGTGCTTTTGTTAATGCAATTTAAAAGCCTACGACGCACTTTTTTGTTCAGCACTACAAGTCTGTTTATGATCGCCATTATCTGCGGTTCAGTTATGGGTTTCCTGTCTCCCCATTTAGGAGAACAAGCAGGAGATTTAATTGACCCTACCATTTTGATTTTAGTCTTCTTGTTGTTATTTGAAGTACCTGTTAAAGGTATTTTCAAGGGGTTGAATAACCTGCGATTTTTAAGTATCGCATGGTGCTTAAATTTTGTTTTAATTCCTTTTATAGGTTTTGTCATAGCGTCGGTATTCTTGTCTGGAGACAAACTTTTTTATACTGGGCTGATGATTTACTTTATGGCGCCCTGTACGGATTGGTTTTTGGGGTTCACTCGATTAGCCAAAGGCAATGTTGAATTGGGAGCGGCACTTCTTCCCATCAATATGTTAACGCAATTGATCCTGTTCCCTGTTTATTTACTCCTTTTCGATACGGTAGTGGCATATAAAGTTGATTTAAGCGCATTGCTAGTGTGGTTTTTACAGCCCTTATTGGCAGCCATTTTTCTGCGTTTGATTTTACATCGTGTTATGCCCGCCATGTTGGGGTTTTGTAAGTATGGAATTCCTTTATTATTAACCTTATTGGTTGGGCAAATTTTTGCTTTTAATATTAATCAATTACTTCACTATTTGAGCGTTTTGCCTCTTTTACTTTTAGCGATTTTTATCTTCTTTTTAGCCACGTATTTCTTGGCTGAAGTAGTTTCAAAAATTGCTAAATTTGATTATCAAGACCATTGCTTACTTACCTTTACGACGGCAGCGCGTAATGCACCTATGATGCTTGGGCTGGCAACAATAGCACTACCCGACCAACCTTTGGTATACGCCACTATTACCATAGGTATGCTGATAGAGTTTCCCCATCTAACTGCCCTGAAAGTAATCACATTAAGGCGTTTAAACGGACAGAGTGCCAGTGATAAGAAAGCGAGGGCAACATCCATGTAATACTCTTTTACGTAGCGATGAGCGTCCCCTTAGTTATAGTGGACCGCTCTAGTCAACTGGCTTCTAAAGTGCGGTTTACTCATGACAAGTTGAACCGTACTTATGCTGCGTTCTAAAAAGCCACCTTCGCAGTATTTTAAATAGAACTCCCACATGCGCATAAATCTATCGTCGTAACCATGCTGATATAGGTTATCTTTATTTTGATTAAAGGCTTCATACCAGTGTTTTAATGTCTGCGCGTAATCAAGGCCAATATCTTGAAGATCTCTGATCATCATATTGGTGTTGTTTTTCAGCTCTGTATTTAATGCAAGTTGAGAGGGCAGAAAACCTCCCGGGAATATGTACTTTTGAATAAAATCAACGTTTTTTGAATAGTGCTCGTAGCGTCTGTCATCAATGGTGATAGCTTGAATCAACATCAAGCCATCTTCTTCAAGTAGCTGATTACACTTTTGGAAAAAATGACTCATATAGGCCTTACCCACAGCTTCAATCATTTCGATAGAAACCAGTTTTGTATAGTGTCCTGTAAGATGACGATAGTCTTTTTTAAGCAGAGTTATTTTGTCTTCTAAAGATTCTTTTTCTATCCACTGCTTTGCCCAAGCATACTGTTCTTCTGAAATTGTCGTTGTGGTCACTTTGCACCCAAAGTGTTTTGCGGCATGTATTGCTAGTCCTCCCCAACCTGTGCCTATTTCCAATAAGTGATCATTTTCATTTAACTGCAATTTGTTACAAATAGTATGCAGTTTATAATTTTGGGCTTCATGAAGGGATGACGTACTGTCAGGGTAAATTGCCGATGAGTACATCATGGTTTCGTCTAGAAATTGGGTGTATAGCGTATTTCCCAAGTCATAGTGAGCTTCGATGTTTTTCTTTGCTTGAGCTTGGCTATTTCGGCGTAAATAGTGATGTATCTTTCGAGTTGGATAATTCAACCATTTAAATTTGTTTTCCCATTTATCAATTAGGGTTAGGTTACGAGCAAATAATTGAACTAGCTGGGTTAAATCAGACGCATCCCACAACCCGTCCATATAAGCTTCTCCTGCTCCAACTCCACCCCCCAATAGCAATTTAGGGTAAGCTTTCGGAGAATTTATATTTACGACTACCTGTAGTTCAGATGCCGAGCCCAATTGAGCTATTTCTTGTCCTTGTTCACGAACGGTAATTTGTCCGTTTTTCATCATAGATAAGACGTTTAAAAATAATGAACGGCATAGACGTTCACTCCAGGTGTAAGTTTCTACTGAAGGAAGAATAAAATCACTTTGAGACATTGTGCTTGTCCTCTTTTAATACTGGAGAATGGGAGTAAATAGGGACTCGTTTAATGAATAGTTTGAGCGCTTGCCAATAGATACCTATCAATGAAAACAGCGTAGTACTGGGTATTTTAAATACGAGTCGTTTCATATTTTTGCTGGATAATGCGTGTTTTTTCAAGGCGAGAGAGGCGGTAAAATGACGTTCAGATTTATAACAAGATAAAGCCAAGTTAAAGCTGTTATTAGGTTGTCCGACTTGCCATTTATATTGCATGTCTATGGGGTTGAATGGCGATACATGAAACTGCTTGTCAGTGTCTTTTTGATTATACATATCAACCAAATAATAGTGTCTTTCGTTCCACGGGGTATTGCTGACTTCTGCAAGCATCCAATTACAGTCGTCGCTTGTGGTGGGCTTGTGAAAGTAAAAATTCACTGGACTGAAAAAAATACCCAAAGCTCGCACTTGCCCAAAAAAGTAGATCTCACCTGAAACATCGCTCGCCCCTAAATCTTGCATTTTCGCTTTTACTGCGCTGGCAAGCTCTTGAGGTGTTTGGGGTTGCTTATAGGGAAAGTAGTCAGACACTTTGAATTGGTACAGGCTTCGCTTATTCACAGAAAAATAGTTTATAAAGTTCAATTCATCTGTGATTTCTGACAATTTAAGCCAGAAAAAAAACATTGAATAAGTGAATTTGTGGTGTTTAGGAAGAAAACGTTGGTGAACGACGTCGCCTTGGTAAATCGCACTTTCTTGTACATGTTGCATTACCATTGCTCTCCCATATCTCGGCATACATCAAGTGCACTTTTTACACCATCTTCGTGAAACCCACTGTACCAATACGCACCACAGAAATGTAACCCATTTTGGTTGGTAACTTCACTGCGTTTGCTCTGTGCTTTAACCATGCTTTTACTGTATTGAGGGTGAGTATAGTTATAACGTCCCAATATCTGTTTTGGGTCAATTGCAGCTGTGTTATTTAAAGTAACGCAAAAGGTTGTTTGGGTAGCTAGCCGTTGCAATATATTCATGTTGTACGTCACCGATGCGGGACTTTTATGAGCCAAACCAGAGGATAAATTAGGACGTAATTCGTAGTTCCAGCTTGCCCAAGCGCGTTTTCGTTTAGGGAGTACAGATTCGTCAGTATGCAGCACGACTTCATTGTCTGAATAAGGAATGGCGCCTAAAACTGCTTTTTGAACACTTGAAGGATTACTTAAGCAGGTTAGTGCTTGGTCGCTGTGACATGCGAAGATCACACTATCGAATTCTTCGATTCCCCCTTTGGTACTTAAATACCAGGTGCCGTCTAGTTGATGTACGTTACTTACAGGGCTGTTCAGTTTTATTTTTTGCTTAAAGCCTGAAGTGAGCGGCTCGATGTAACTACTAGAGCCACCAACTAACGTATACCACTGGGGGCGATCTTTTATATTCAACAAGCCGTGATTGTTGAAAAATTGCAAAAAGAACGTCAGTGGAAATTGTTTCACGTCATCTAAACTCGCAGACCATATCGCTGCGCACATAGGTAATATGTAATTATTTGCGAAATCCTGACTGAGTTTGTTGTGTTGAATAAAATCAAACAGTGTCAGTCCATCTGTATCGGTTTTATCTTCAATAACCTGCTTGCAGACCTTATTAAATTTGATGATGTCTTTAACTATGTGTAAAAATTTTGGTCTTAGCAGGTTTCTGCGCTGAGCAAATAAGGAGTTTAAATTGTGGCCGTTGTATTCAATATTTTCTGATGTGTTTTTAACGGAAAAACTCATTTCCGTTTTTTGTTTTTCAACACCTAGCTCGTCCATCAGACGTATAAAATTAGGGTAAGTCCAATCATTAAATACGATAAACCCAGTGTCTATATTGTAGCGGGTGTTATTGTGCTCCACTTGTTTAGTGGCAGTGTGGCCACCAATATAATCATTCGCTTCAAACACAGTGATGTCGTGTTTTTTATTGAGTATATAAGCTGCTGTTAGGCCAGAAATACCACTGCCAACTATTGCAATACGTTTGCGTTTATCTTTCATATTATTGGCTTTGCCTGTTTTTTAAATAAAGAGAAAGGTTTCTTTGAATACGAGCGGGTAATAAACTAAAAAATCGTAGCAAGAATGAAAACCTGCGCGGAAAATAAGTCGTTGAATCCTTACTTTCTATCGCATTTAAAATAGTCGTTGCTGCTAACCTAGACGATATTTTCATTGGCATTTCAAAGTCGTTTTTATCGGTTAACGGTGTTTCTACAAATCCTGGAGAAATCGTTTGCACAATGACTCCATGTTGAGCCAAATCCACTTCCAAAGATTTACCAAAATAATAGACTGCGGCTTTGCTTGCACCGTAAGCTTCGCATCTGGAAAAAGGAAGAAGACGAGCTAAAGAATCAATGATTACGATTTGCTTACCTGCCGATAATTTATCCCGAAGGGCTGAAAAGGTATTAACAACACCAAAAAAATTGGTGTCAAACACTCGCTTTATTACTGACGGTTCGAAATTATCAATTTTTACGTATTCACAAGTGCCCGCGTTTAACACTGCAATATCAAAATGAAGGTCTGCTAGCACCCGATGAGTTTGCTTTTCGTTAGTGACATCGAATTCTAAGGTAGAAATTAGTGTGTTATTTGCAAGCTCTAGCAAGCTCTCTTTGTTACGGCCACAAGCAATCACTTTGTATCCACAATAAGCTGCATGAAGAGCAAGCGCTTTACCAATACCTGAGGTTGCACCTGTTACCAATAAGGTTTTATTCATGATTTAGCTAACATTGATTTAATCTTTAAAATAATGTGGCGTAATACGGGGATATTTTCGTATATCATTTGCCCCATATCGTAATAATCTCGATGATAGATGATGAGATCCTTTTCTACTGTTAACAAGCTGGTGCCGTCTAACGTAATAGGATTTCCTTTGTTCAATTTTTCAGAGGTTAAATACATTGTCCAAACAACCACAAAGTGAGTGGAAGAAATGGCTGAATTATTCTCAATGGTGTCGTGGATGGTGAAGGTACACGTTTTTGAGCTTTTTAATAGATTCATAAAATACCCTTTAACAGAGCTAAGCCCTTTATGCGTTGTCACCGGGTCGACAAAGGTTACATCAGGGTGGTAAAGGGTATTTAAATCTTCAACGTTCAATTCTGATATATCAGAATACATTTTGTTAAATCTATCTAAAATACTCATGCAATTCATTGTTTGTTTGTTTTATAGAGTGTACAGGCTTAATAAATGAAAGGATCATGAAAAATGATCAAACTATTTTTCGCCAATCTACGTAGTCACTTTAAACGATAAAACAAATGAGCGTTTAGCCATGTTTTCTACTAATTGTCCTTTATTCCCGTTGTCTGCGCATTTGATGCCAGGAGGAAGAATGACACTGCGTATTTTTGAGCCGCGATATATTCGTATGGTTAAAGATGCCTGCGCGAATGACAGTGGATTTGTTATTTGCATGCTAAACGTGAGTGGAGACAAAGCGTTAAACAAACACATTTTTGAGGTTGGGACATACGCGAAGATAATTGATTTTAATCTGCTTAGTGACGGTTTTATGTCCATAACTGTCTTTGGTGAAACGGCAGTTAACATAGATAATATCCGTACCGAGAGCGACGGGCTTAGGATAGGAGATTGTGTAGAAAAAGCACCTTGGTGCTGCGATATTGACGAATCTGACATTGCCGTTATGAGGGGGCGATTACAAGAAATATTTAGCCGATATGAAGAATTAAACACGCTATATATAAGGCCAGAATTTGATAACCCTATTTGGGTTATTCATCGCTGGTTAGAATTGATACCTGTTGATCCAGAACGAAAACAGTTTTTTATGAAACAACAAGACTGTAAATATATAGTGACGTTTTTAAAAAACCTTGTGCTAGACTGATCTCTATACCCTCACTGCTCGTATAATCGATAAAGCGGATTATATAGAGGCGCTCATGCTAGTTGGTATTCCATTGGAAGATAGGCAAAAAACAGTCAATTCAAAAGAGTGTGCAGACAGTTTGTCGGCTCAACTTGTATTGGTGGCTGAACAGCGTTCCAAACCCGCATTTGCAGCTTTGTTTAATCACTTTGCTCCAAGGCTTCGCTCCTATGCGCTGAAACAAATAGGTAACGAGGCTTTAGCAATGGAGCTGGTACAAGACACGATGTCAAAAGTTTGGCAAAAGTCTCATTTGTTTAACGCAGATAAAGGCTCACCGTCTACATGGATTTTTACCATAGCAAGGAATATTCGCTTTGACATGCTTAGAAAGTTGCAAAATAGAAAAGAAGATATTTGCTCGGATGACCTTTGGCCCGTTTTGTGTGAGCAAACGGCAGATGTGAATGAAATCTCTATCGATGAAAAAGTGACTTTAGAACAAGTCGGTGGGTTATTCGCCAATTTACCTCGGAAACAGCAAGTCGTTATTGAAGCAATTTATATTGATGGTAAATCTCAACAAGAAGTCGCAACTGAATTAGATATTCCATTAGGAACCGTTAAATCTCGTACTCGCTTGGCATTAATACGCTTGAAGGAAATGTTGAAAGATCATGATTAAAAATCACCCTTCATTAGAACAATTACGAGCCTATGTCGACGGAACACTTGGTAGCTGTGACAGTTTGGTTATTGCAGCTCATTGCGATATGTGTGAAAAGTGTCAAGCTGAGGTAGCGCAATTAACCGAAGTCTTGGCGTCTGAAAGTCTTTCTTTGAAAAATGAATTGTCTGATCAACCTCGTTATTCATCAATGATAGAATCCATTCTTCAATTACCTGAACTTCCTCAAGAAAACGCAATTGTGGAAAATGTTTCGATTGAACTAGATGGTCGTGAATTTGTATTGCCACCAAGTCTAAGACGTTATGCCAGTGTAACGGGGAGTTGGTCGAAGTTAGTAGGAAAACTTTGGCAGGCACCTGTAAATATAGGTGGAACTGGGAAAGCAAACTTTATTTTTATGGAGAAAGGTGGAAGTGTACCTGAACATACTCACAAAGGTAGAGAGACCACACTGGTTATTAACGGTGAATTCAGCGACGGTATGAACACCTATAAAAGCGGTGATTTCATTTATTTAAATGATACTCACACACATTCCCCATTGTCTAACCATGAGGATGGCTGTTTAGTGTTTAGTATTATTGATGAGCCGCTGCATTTCACTTCAGGTGTTGCCCGACTCCTTAATCCGTTTAGCCACTTATTTTTTTAATTAGCCAAAGTTCACTTATAGCGGAACGCAAGAGCACTCTTCTACAAAGGCCATTTCTTGGCCTTTTTGTTTAAGCCATTTAAGGTTTTCGAAATATCATCAAAGTATCACAAAGTTGGCACTAACTTTGCTGAGTAGTTATTAATCTAACTCTAACTGTCAATTAAGTGTCATGGATAAATTGCTTTACATCGCCTCATCTGGCGCGAATCAAGATCTCTTAGCCACCGGCGTTAGGGCTAATAATTTAGCGAACGCTCAAACTACAGGTTTTAAAGCTCAGCTACAACAGGCAAGAGCTATGCCGGCGTACGGCGAAGGTTTGCCGACCCGGGTCTTTTCTATGACGGAAAGTCCGAGTAATAACTATGGCGCAGGAGCGTTACAGGCAACCGGCAGAGACTTAGACCTTGCTATACAAGGAGAAGGTTGGTTCGCAGTTCAAGATAAAAACGGTAATGAAGCTTACAGCAGAGATGGCCGTTTTCAAATGAATTCGGAAGGTGGTTTGGTTGATGCTCATGGTAGTCCAGTAATCGGCGATTTTGGGCCGATTGTCTTACCTGTTCCTATATCCAACCTGACGATATCACCTGATGGAACCATATTTACTACACCTCAGGGAGCTCCCGCTACGGTTCAAGAAGAAGCGGGTAGGTTGCGATTTGTCAATCCTGATACTAAAGAGCTGGAGCGCGGTTCCGATGGCTTGTTTCGTTTGAAAAATGGCGAAGACGCTAATTTTGATGACAGTGTAACTGTCGCATCTGGATTCCTTGAGGTATCCAATGTGAATGCCATTGATGAAATGATGTCGGTTATCGGATTACAGCGCCATTATGAATTGCAAGTGAAAATGATGAAGAGTGCAGAAGACTTAGACACTCGTGGCAACAGTTTATTGAGAATTCTTTAACCGCGCGTATTACGTGACGAGGAGTAAGTTATGCATCCTGCATTGTGGATAAGTAAAACAGGTTTAGACGCGGCGCAAACAGATGTGTCAGTGGTGTCGAATAATTTGGCCAATGCATCAACCGTTGGATTCAAAAAAGACAGAGCGGTATTTGAAGATTTACTATATCAAAACATCAATCAACCCGGTGGGCGTTCGTCAGCGGATACTGAATTGCCTTCTGGTTTGCAACTAGGTGCTGGCTCTAAGGTAGTAGCAACACAAAAAGCCCATATTCAAGGTAATCTATTAACCACTGAAAACGCGCTAGATATCAGTATTAGAGGCGACGGATTTTTTGAAATTCAACAGCCTGATGGTACTTCAGCTTATACGCGAAATGGCCAATTTACATTAAACGACGAAGGTCAAATTGTGACGCCTGGTGCTGGATTTCTTTTAGAGCCGCAAATCACGATCCCTGAAGACGCTGAGCAAGTCACTATCTCTCAAGATGGACAAGTCGCCGTTACTTTGGCAGGGCAAGCCGCGCCTTCAATTGTAGGACAAATTAACTTAACGGATTTTATCAATCCCGCAGGTCTTCAACCGATAGGACAAAACCTATTCATTGAATCAGGTGCCAGTGGTGACCCTATTGAAGGTATCCCTGGATTGGATGGCATAGGTTCTCTTATTCAAGGGTCTTTAGAAACTTCAAATGTGAATGTAACAGAAGAGTTGGTAAACCTAATTGAAAGTCAGCGTTTGTACGAAATGAACTCAAAAGTTATCTCTGCCGTTGACCAAATGCTAAGCCAAATTATTCAACAACTATAGGTGACGTCGTGAAAAACATTTTGTTCATCGTTACATTGTCTTTTTTGGTTATTGGGTGCGGAAGCACGCCAAGCCAACCCCCTGTGCAAGCAAATGACCCGCGTTTTGCACCCATTGTTCCAGACTATCCTGTTGAACAAGTAGAAGAGAATGGTTCGTTGTTTCAAGCTCGTTTTTCTAACAGTCTATACAGCGACAAAACCGCTAAGCGAGTCGGCGACATAATTACCGTTCAGCTAAACGAAAACACCAATGCAACCAAATCAGCGAACACTACTACGTCAAAAGAGCAGTCATTGGGGATTGATCCAATTTTAGGTTTAGGCAATGTTGCAGCAACCATTAGCGGACGTTCTATCGGTTTTGAAGTAGAAACTGAAAACGAGTTCTTAGGCGATGCTCAAGCCAACCAAAGTAATAGTTTGCAAGGCAATATCTCGGTAACAGTTGTGGATGTATTGCCAAATAACAATTTAGTTATACGGGGCGAAAAGTGGCTCACCCTTAATACCGGCGATGAATACATCCGTTTAACCGGCATTATTCGCCCTGGAGACGTTTCTCCGCTAAATATTGTGCAATCAGCGCAAATTGCAAATGCAAGAATCCAATACAGTGGTACCGGCTCTTTTGCTAGGGCACAAGAACAAGGTTGGTTAGCCAAATTTTTCGATTCTAAATGGTGGCCTTTATAATGCGCATACACTTTTTGATGGTAACCATCATTTTATTCTTTACTGCATTGGCTAGTCAGGCTTCGTTTGCACAAAGAATAAAAGATGTTGCTGATATTCAAGGTGTGAGAAGTAACCAGTTGATTGGATATGGCCTGGTTGTAGGCCTACCCGGAACCGGTGAGCAAACTGATTTTACTGAGCAAAGTTTTCGAACTATGCTCGCTAATTTTGGTATTGCGCTAGACCCAAATGATACGCCGAGCGTTGCCAACTCTGCAGCGGTTGCTGTACACGCTGAATTACCGGCTTTTGCAAAGCCTGGGCAAACCATTGATATTACCGTTTCATCCATTGGTGAAGCGAGTAGCTTACAAGGTGGTACCTTACTACAAACTTTTTTGAAAGGCTTGGATGGCCAAGTATACGCTGTAGCTCAAGGCAGCTTGATTGTCAGTGGTTTAGGTGCTGAAGGTGCAGATGGAAGTCGAATTGTAGTGAATACACCAACGGTTGGACGTATTCCTAATGGCGCGATGGTAGAGCAGTCTGTTCCAAGTGGGTTTGCTAACGGCGATACATTGACACTTAATTTACATTATCCCGATTTTAGTACGTCTAAGCGTTTAGCTGATACGATTAACGAGCGATTAGGAGCTTCTCCTTCTCAAGGTTACTCTATCGCTACGCCAATTGACGCGGCTTCAGTAAGAATAACTGCTCCCAGAGATATTGGCCAGAGAGTGGCTTTTCTTGCAACGGTAGAAAACTTCGAATTCACACCTGCAGATGCACCGGCTCGTGTAGTCATTAATAGCAGAACGGGCACCATTGTTATTGGACAAGATGTGCGTTTACTTCCTGCGGCTATTACTCACGGTGGACTTACGGTGACCATAGCTGAAAATCAACAAGTGGTTCAGCCTAATGCCTTTGCCGATGGGGATACTGCAATTACGACTCAGTCCATTGTCGATGTTAATTTAGCTGACAGCCGAATATTCAAATTTGATCCAGGTGTCACCTTAGATGAATTAGTGCGTGCAGTGAACGAAGTTGGCGCGGCGCCTGGTGATTTAATGGCTATTCTTGAAGCGCTTCGTCAGGCGGGTGCTTTACGCGGTGAATTGGTGGTGATCTAATGACTATTGGGCAGCTGGGCAATCAACAACATTTAGACCTTGCAAGTAATATTAGTGATGAAGCTGGTTTAGACAGTTTAAAGCAAGCTGCCGCAAGTGGCGATGTTGCCGCGCTCGAGAAAGCTGCAGAACAGTTTGAAGCAATCTTTGTTCGTATGATGCTCAAGTCTATGCGCCAAGCGCAAGATGTGTTGGCTGACGACAAAAACCCAATGAACTCCCAATATATGAAGTTTTATCGGGAAATGCATGACCAAGAGATAGCCAATGATTTAGCTTCAAAACAAGGTTTAGGGTTATCAGAGCTTATTGTTCAGCAATTAGGACCTCCTCAAGAAGGCTACACTCCAGCATCGGTTCTAAGAAATGATGGTAATTTACCTTTTGTTGAAAATGCGCCTGTACAAAAACGAGCTGCATTTGAAAATGAACAAGCTTTTATTGATACGTTAACACCTATTTTTGAGCCTATAGCCAATGAGGTTGGCATTGAAACTAATGCGTTAGTCGCGCAAGCCGCCTTAGAAACAGGTTGGGGTCAATACATGGTTCATGATCCATTAGGGCAGAGCAGCAACAATTTGTTTGGGATCAAAGCCGATGGGAAATGGGATGGCCAGAAAGCTAACGTTCCGACAATTGAATATAAAGACGGTATAGCAAAGAAACAACACGCTACGTTCAAAGTCTATGACTCTTTGCAGTCAAGTGTGGAAGATTACGCAAAATTCTTAGATGACGATAAATACCAAAAAGCATTAACTCAGGCTGATAAACCACATCAGTTTTTCTCAGAATTGCAAAAGGCAGGTTATGCAACCGACCCTGCCTACGCAGAAAAAATCGTCGCTATCATGAAGCGGCTAGATGGGTAGGTAAAATATGTCATCTACTATTACCAGCGATTTATTTTCCATTGCCAAAACCGGAGTGAATGCCAGTAGCCAACTACTGCAAACCACTGGTAGCAATATAGCCAATGTTAATACAGATGGTTATGTTCGCGAGCGAACAAGTTTCACTTCGCAACTTGGCGGAGGGGTTGGGCAGGGTACTACCGAGCGCGTTCTTGACCAGTTTGCTTTAAATCAACTCCGTCGTGATATTACCACTGTAGGCGAACTTGCTACCTACGAGGCTAAAATTAACAGTATTGATAATCTTTTGGCTAGCGAAGCAAACTCCTTGGCTAACGGCCTAAGTGAGTTTTTTGCTGCTATACAAACTGCGGTTGATGACCCGTCTAGTGTGGTTTCACGAGAAGTCGTTCTGGGTGAAGCGGGGCAGTTTATCTCGCAAGTGGAAATCATTTCAAATTTTCTTGCGGAAGAAGAGGAAGAACTTAACCTACAGTTTGAAGATTCAATAAACCAAGCCAATTCGCTCATTGAGAATATTGGTACGCTTAATCAAGCCATTATCGTTGCTGAAGGAAATAACCCAGATAGGGAAGCGAGTACGCTATTAAATCAACGAGATGCAGCGATAAATGATCTTGCCGAATTATTGTCTATAGAAGTTAGGGAAGGGGCTGGGCCAGGGAACACGTTAGCGGTTAGCTTAACATCTGGCGAATCGTTAGTTCTTGATGATGGATCATTTAACTTACTGGCGCTAAGCAACCAAGCTGATTCGTTTTCTAGGGATTTGCGTTTAACAACGTCATTTGAGAACAAAAACAACACAGTGATTAATGTTTCTGAAGACGATCTCGGTGGAAGCATTGGGGGGCTCTTTCGTTTTCGTGATGAAGTCCTTGGTGTTGCACAAAGAGATATTGGTCAGTTAGCAGTGGCTCTCAGCGATGCAATTAATTCTCAGAATAGCCTAGGTTTAGATTTGGACGGTCAACTTGGCGGTGATATTTTCGCACTGCCTGAATTTATAGGATTGCCATTTGAGGATACAGATGGAAGCCTTACCGTTGATGGGCGATTTACTCCAGGTCAAGGTTCTACTGTTACAGATGCAGATATTAAAATTACCGTTACTAGCGTTGATGGTGCAAACCAGCCAAATGAAATTACGATTGAATTGTTAGAAGGGAATGGTACGGCAAAACTCGATGCTGACAACAATCCGATTGTATTCACGAATGTTGTTGTAGGAAGTGGTTTTAATGCCATTGAGGGCGGGATCGAAATAGAGTTCGACTCTACATCTACTTATACTGTAGATGATGAATTTTTGTTTCAACCTACCAAATTTGCCGGTTCAAATATTGAATTAGATACAAATAGACCGGAAGATTTAGCATTTGCATTGCCAATAAGAGTAACACCTGACTCAAACAATTTTGGTGATTTGCAGGTAACGTCTACAGTGGTAACGAATACTACAGTTGGTGTAGGAAACGACCGTTCTGGATTTAATGGTGCAGGCGGTATTGACGATGTTGCGTCTTCCCCTAGTGCTACTGTGGGCGCACCAGCACAAATTGTTTTTGATTCATCAAGTCAATTTACGGTTTTAGACAATGCGGGTAATACCATAACTGTGGTTACAGGGGTAACAGATTATCAGAATTTATTGGCTCAAGCAGAAGCTAATGGTGCTTCACCAGCTTACCCTGCAGCATTTTCGGCATTGGAGAATTACCCAGGTTACGACGTGTCTTTGGAAGGACAACCTGAGCCAGGCGATAGTTTTACGTTTGAGTTCAATACTAATGGTTTTGATGATAACCGAAATGCGGTGATTTTGGCTGACTTACAAGAGAGTGGCTTGGTTCAATTAAGCAGCATTTCAAGTAATCAGAATGCTACTTTACACGAAGCTTATGCTTCGTTGGTAGGAAGTGTTGGCGCGAAATCTGCGAACGCGGATATCACATTAGAAGCGGCTCAAGCACTGCAAGCAGAGTCCAGTGAGCTGTTTAATTCGGTATCAGGCGTGAGTTTAGATGAGGAAGCGGCAAACCTAGTCCGTTTTCAACAATCTTATTCTGCATCGGCGCAAATTTTGGCAACAGCCCAAACTTTGTTCGACACTATCTTGTCGGTCGTTAGATAATTGAGTCGAGAATAAATTATGCGTATACCTACTAGCTTTCTTTACGAACAAAACATTAGAGCAATTAATAATAATCAAAATGATTTAGTTAAAACGCAAGAGCAGCTTTCAACCCTAAAGCGGATTAATGACCCGTCGGACGATCCCATAGGTGCTGCAAAAGTCATTCGTTTAACAGAAACAATTGATAAGTTAACACAATTTCAGCGCAATAATGATTTGTTTCAGAGTTCCATAGAACAACAAGAAGTTGTGCTGACTAATATTACTGATTCACTACAGCGAGCGAGAGTACTCACAATTCAAGCGGGCTCGGGGATTTTTTCTCAGTCCGATAGAGAGGCCATTGCCGCAGAAGTAGAACAAATTCGAAACGAAGTGTTTGATTTGTTTAATGCTCAAAATGCGAATGGCGAATATATTTTTTCAGGTTATCAATCAAACACTCAAGCTTATGACTTTAACCCTGCGTCGGCGAATTCATTTGAATACCTAGGCGATGCAGGAACAAATACGGTGAGATTGAGTGACAGTGTAGAAGTGCGAAGCTCCGTTTCAGGTCAACAAGTATTTGAAAATGCTCTTGCTCGATTTAATTATGATGTGACTGGTGTATCAGGTACTGCAAGCGTAAGCGATACTGTGATCACTCAACAGGGAACATTCGATCAATTTTATGAAAATAACTATGACGCTCTTAACCCTGCGAATAATGACTTTCAATTCACTATTTTAGGTTCAGGCGATATTCAACTCACGAATGTGGGTACGGGCGCGATTGTATCGACTCAGAGCTTTACATCTGGTCAACCCTTCACCGTTAATGGTGCACAATTTACCATTGAAGGTAGTGCTGGAGACACGGTCGATTTAAGTTTACGAGCGCCTGAAAAAAAGAACGTGGCCGAAACCTTGAATGATTTGGTGATTGCTCTACAAGACCCAAGTTCATCAGATTCTGATCTTCGCGAAGCTATTGCCGATGCTTTAGTGGGTATAGATAATGGTACTGCAGATATTGCACAAGAAGTGTCTTCTATTGGTGGACGTTTAAATACAGCGCAATCTATATATGAAACAAACCTCGATTTAGAAATTGTAAACGCAGAGGCTCGTTCTGAAATTGAAGATACGGATTTTGCTCAAGCGTCAGCCGATTTTTCTCGTCAAGAAGCAGCTCTGGAAGCGGTACTCACGACTTTTCCGAGAATTTCTAACTTGTCGTTGTTTAATTTTATTTCATAGTGTTAGTGTTATTGTTATTTTAAAGTCGCTAGATATACACGGCTTTGATTATCTATATGTGATGAATAGTAAACAATATTGAGACAACCATTTTTAAAAAACATACCTGGGTAACTGTTGTCTCCAGCACTTGGTAACGTGAGTTGATGAACTAACTGAGTATTTTCATTGGTTAGTGACCACAGACAAGTTTTCAACTTATTTTTTAATATGCCCCTTCCACAAACCCACGACTCTTTTGGGTTAAATGGATTTGCGATAACCTTAGGGCCGCCTACATATTTATTTAAATCATTCCATTGCCACTTGGTATAGGGAAATGCGCTTTTACCCTGAAGGCTTGAATAGGAATCTGCATCTCTTCTCAATAAAACGTGCATGTGATGGTTTTTATCGAACCAAATATCACTTTCATTTGGATATCCATACCCTTCTTTCTGTTTTGATAACGCACCTTGTTTTATGCAATCCATTGTGCGTAAAGGGTGGCCAGTATAAAGGTCGACTCTTTCTTTTTCTCTGTTGTAAGCGAGGCCGTAAGCTACGCCTTTATGCCAAGTTAAACGCCACAGCCACCAATTTTTGGGGCCAAAGTAACGTGGTGAAGACCAACTCGAACCATCTTGGCTTACCCAAAAAATACTTTGTCCATATAAGGTTTTGTTATCGTTAGCGGTATGCCTTGCGTAAGCAATCAGTAATATTCGACCGTCGGGAAGCCGTGATAATTTGGGATCCCGTAAATCCACATCGTTAAACCATAAGTGTTGTCGTTGTTTTCCCTGGGGGGTGATCAAGGTTGTTTCAATACGACCATCGGCACTTATGTGATTAGTGGCTTGCCTGTAGCAGGCCAACTGCGTATCACCAAGATCAATAGCATCACAAAATGCACTATGACAAGCCGAAGATGATATTCGAATAATATTATTTATTTTTAAATTAAATGTTGATGTCATTTTTTTAAATTAATTCATTAACTTACATACAGTATAGTTGTTTAAATTTGTTTATAAAAACACCTTTAATGAAAAAAAAGTGAAATTAGTACTCAAGGGAATTTTTAATCCGACGATAACCAATGTGAGAGCCAGTTCATCAGTCATCATTTTAGAGATTGATGGTCTACTAAATTTGAAAGTAAGTCGGAAAATCCGACGGCCAGCTTGTGCTGGACTGAAAGTGTAGGGGAATCCCATGAGTTTATTCGTCAATACCAATGTGTCCGCGTTAAATGCCCAGCGTCAGTTGTTTGATGTGGGTGATAGATTAAATACATCATTCGAGCGTTTGTCGTCTGGTTTTCGTATTAACAGTGCAGCAGATGATGCAGCTGGTTTACAAATATCTGACCGCTTAACGTCGCAAATTCAAGGTCTTAATCAAGCCGTTCGTAATGCTAACGATGCAATTTCTCTTTCGCAAACTGCGGAAGGTGCGTTGCAAGAAAGTACTACGGCACTACAAAGAATCCGTACTCTAGCAGTACAATCGCAAAACGGTATCAACTCTTCAGCAGATAGAACAGCACTGCAAGAAGAAGTTGTGCAATTACAAGCTGAGTTATCCCGAATTGCAGAAACAACGCAATTTGGTGGTGTTAACTTGTTAGATGGCGGTTTTTCAGCGTCTTTCTTAGTGGGAGCCAATGCAGGACAAACCATCAGTGTCAATTTATCTAGAACTGATGGATTTAGCCCAGCAGGCCTTGGAGTTGATACGTTAACTGTTGAATCAACGGCTGGTGCTTCGGCTGCACTTGCGGCAGTAGATGCTGCTATCTCTGCTATCGGTGGAGAGCGAGCTGAGCTGGGTGCGTTGCAAAACCGTTTCCAATCTACTATTCGTAACTTAAGTAATATATCTGAAAACTTGTCAGGTGCACGTTCGCAAGTTAGAGACACTGACTTTGCGACGGAAACCGCTGAGTTGACTCGTAACCAGATTATTCAACAAGCAAGTACAACTGTGTTGGCTCAGGCAAATCAGAGACCACAGGCCGCCCTTTCCCTTCTAGGTTAAATTAGGTAGTGAGCTATCGCTATCTGATGACGCCAGGAGTGGGTAATGAGAGGTCGGATAAACGATTTTCGCTCAATATCTCCTAACGTAGAGCGGTTGGCTGGGGCAGTATTGCCTCAGCCTTTTTAATTTTAGAAAATAAACCCATTTAAAAATCCTTTATAAACAAAAGCTTAATAATTTAGTGAAAAAAATGCTAAAGGATTTCTCGTATCTGCACGATAACTAAATCAAAGGGAATCGGAACAATAAAAACAAGCCGGTTACCCAAGGGAAAATTCCCTTAGTCATTGAACTAATAATAAAAATATCAATGGCATACTAGGCAAATAATAATAATAAATATGCCTGATTTAGAAAATCGTTAGGAGATTACAATGAGTTTATTTGTTAGTAAAAATACGTTGTTTTTAAATATACAACGACAATTATTCTTTCCCAAAGTGAGTTTGACGGCTGCGTTTACATGTCTTTCGTCATCCTTTACAACCAAAAGTGCAAGATACGACAAAGTAGATACGAGGTTTTTTTTAGTTAAGCTCGCATCGAAAGTACGAAGATTTAATCAAGTTAGTCGTATTTTGATCACACCTCAACTTGCTCGAAGCGGTGTTTTAAACACTGTGTTTGAAAATGCGTCAACGGCAAGCTATCGAAGTAAAAATACAGGCTTTGCCATAGAAGCGGCACGATTTAGTCGATTCTAAATTATCTAATAGGCAAGTACGCCAGTATTAGAGCAGGCAGGTTAACAGCCTAAGTGTTTACTTAGCGTACTACAGAAACGTAAATAAATAAGAATTTGTAAGGCAACGAGCGAGAAAGTGTCATGTGGAGCTTGAACTGCTGACTGACGGATAAGACGCCAGGAGGTAGTGAGAGGTATGAGGTCTGGTACGCCAGACCCGCCGTCAGCATTATACTTTTTCATGGCTAGGCCGTGTAAAAGTGTCAGGAATTTCCTGACACATTGAGAGAAGCATGGATTATGCCAACTCGTTGATTAAAAACCATAACGTGAATAATAAAATCAATAACACGTTTTTTATTAAATAGTTAGGAGAAATATAATGGGTCTTTTCGTAAATACTAATGTTTCATCTTTAAATACACAGCGTCAACTTTTTAACTCTGGAGTTGGCTTAGACACTGCCTTTGAGCGACTGTCTTCAGGTTTTAGAATTAACAGTGCAGCAGATGATGCCGCCGGTCTGCAAATATCAGACAGGATTACATCGCAAGTTTCAGGTTTGAATCAAGCAGTACGAAATGCAAATGATGCAATTTCCTTGGCTCAAGTAGCTGAAGGTGCGTTATCTGAAACTACAACAGCACTGCAGCGTATTCGTGTTTTGGCTATTCAATCGCAAAATGGTATTAACTCTTCTGCGGACAGAGTGGCACTTCAACAAGAAGTCGCTCAGCTGCAAGCTGAAGTGTCGCGGATAGCCGCTACCACACAGTTTGGTGGGGTTGATGTGTTAAACGGGCGATTCTCTTCTTCATTTTTGGTTGGCGCCAATGCAGGGCAAACAATCAGCGTTAATTTGTCTAGCGCAAGTGGTGCAAGCTTTGGATTCTCTGGATTGTCCAATGGTACGCCCGTAGATGTACTGACTGAGGCTGCTGCATCAACAACATTAGGCATTGTTGATAGTGCTATTTCTGCTATCGGTGGTGTACGGGCAGAATTAGGTGCATTGCAAAATAGATTCCAATCGACAATTCGAAATCTGAGTAATATTTCTGAAAATGCCTCTGCGGCAAGGTCTCGAATTAGAGATACAGATTTTGCCACAGAAACGGCAGAACTTACCCGCTTCCAGATAATTCAGCAAGCAAGTACAACAGTGCTCGCTCAGGCAAACCAGAGACCGCAAGCTGCGTTATCATTATTGGG
Organism: Alteromonas sp. 5E99-2; assembly: GCF_017368475.1. GTDB lineage: Bacteria > Pseudomonadota > Gammaproteobacteria > Enterobacterales > Alteromonadaceae > Alteromonas_F. The sequence continues at coordinate 163,781 of NZ_JAFNJE010000004.1, read as the reverse complement.
ATAATAGGAAGAAGTAAGAAAAATAGTTAAGAAATACCACTGAGGGTGGAACTGAGAGGCCAACCCTAGCCAAGGAAGGCGGCCCTTGGGCTTGCAATAAGCTCAAAGGGCCACTACTTTTAATAAAACGCCGACTTACAGAACTGAAGGTGTAGAAGTTATGGTTGAGAGGCCAGTATATATCTACTAATTCTGAAAGCCGACTGAAACTGATTTGCTCCAATCTCCTAACGTGAGCAAGCTGGCCGGGTTGTATGACCCGGCCTTTTTTATGCCAGTGTCAAACATCCGATTAATTCAGCGTTACTTGATAATACTAAAGCACACCTCGTGCCAACTTGTCACAAAACCATCCCGACGCCACCTTATTTTATCATTTGATTTTTATTTAAATAAAAAATCTATTTTAAACATGGGGTTATGAAATGTTTTCATCTTTTTTTAAAAAAAGCGAAAAAAAAACTAAAGAACCTACTGAACCAGTCGATACCCATAGTTGAGAGGAAATTTAATTATGAGGTTGTTGTTTAGGCGTAGTGAACCTAAATAACGAAAATTTTTGAGCCAGCAAATAGTTTGCTAAGGCCCAGGAGGTAGGTTATGTCTTTATTTGTAAATACTAATACATCGGCGCTTAACGCCCAACGTCAATTATTTGATGTGGGTGAGCGTCTAAATACGTCTTTCGAACGTCTTTCTTCAGGCTTTCGTATCAATAGTGCAGCTGATGATGCGGCAGGTCTTCAGATTTCAGATCGTTTGACATCTCAAATCCAAGGTTTGAATCAGTCGGTTCGTAATGCAAACGATGCTATTTCACTATCACAAACTGCTGAAGGCGCACTTGGTGAAGTTACAACCAGTTTACAGCGTATTCGTACTTTGGCTGTTCAATCACAAAATGGGATTAACAGCAGTGCTGATAGAACTGCGTTACAGGAAGAAGTTGTCCAGCTTCAAGCTGAAATTTCTCGAATTGCTGAAACCACTGAATTTGGTGGCGTTAACTTATTAGATGGCGGTTTTTCAGCATCTTTCTTAGTTGGAGCCAATGCAGGACAAACCATCAGTGTTAACTTGTCGTCAACGAATGGTTTTGGTCCTACTGGGCTTGGTGTTAATACTGCAGATGTTTCAACGGCTGCAGGTGCATCTGCTGCATTAACTGCAATCGACGGTGCGATATCTTCTATTGGTGGAACTCGAGCTGAATTAGGTGCTTTACAAAACCGTTTTCAGTCGACTATCCGTAACCTTTCGAATATTTCAGAAAACTTATCCGGTGCACGAGCGCAGGTAAGAGATACTGATTTTGCGACAGAAACGGCAGAGTTGACTCGAAATCAGATTATTCAACAAGCATCTGTTTCTGTGTTAAGCCAAGCGAACCAACGTCCACAGACTGCGTTGTCTCTTCTCGGCTAACGAAGCGAGTTTAGTTTTTATTAAAGACAACGGGCGTCTGTGAAAACAGAGCCCGTTTTGTCGTTTCTACTTAAGGAGGTAGATCATGACAATTAATTCATTACAAGTTGGTCAAAATATTGCTGCATCTAATGTTACAGTGGAGAGAACATCGTCACCGCAAACTGATGAGCAGAGTACAAATGTAAATACAGAAATACCGTTGCGTACTGATAATACACGAGTTAATGTTACGTCTGATACTCAAGAAAGCTCAACGGGTGCCGATAACTTAGATAGCGAAAGTAATAATGAAGCGTTACAGGAAGCAGTGGAAGAAGTTGAATCTTTTGTACAAGGCCAATCCCGTAACTTAGCATTTTCGGTGGATGATGAAACAGAACGCGCTATAGTAACAGTGAGAGATTCCAGTTCTGGTGATGTTATCCGACAGATACCTTCAGAAGAAGTATTGGAACTCGCTGACCGTATTCAGTCTTTACAAGACGATATTGGAAGTAGTGTAGGGGTGTTAATCAACCGACAAGTTTAAAAAGGTAGATAGTATGTCAATTTCATCTTTGGGTGTAGGTTCAGGTTTAGATCTAGAAAGTTTGGTTACTCAGCTTGTATCTGCGCAGCGTGAGCCAAGAGAAAATTCGATTAATGCAAGAGAAGAGACCAATGAGGCTGAAATTTCTGCTTTAGGTCAATTAACTTCTCGTTTGTCTGATTTTCAAGATGCAGTTGAAGACCTTGAGAACAGTACGGATTTAAATGGACGTGAAACGACCGTTTCTACTCCTGATTCTGAAGACGCTATTTTTACCGCGGAAGCAGCTAACAGTGCTTTAAGTGGTACCTATGATATTCAAGTTGAGCAGCTTGCGACTGGAAGTCGATTAATTACAGATGACGGTGCTTTTACCGACTCTTCTGACGCTGTTTTATCATCGGGAGATGGTTCTCTTACCTTTAAAGTTGATGGTAGTGGAGATTCATTTTCAATCGATTTAACTGCAGGAACAACATTAGCTCAATTACGAGAACAAATTAACAACGCTGAAGGCAATTTTGGCGTCACGGCCAATATTATTGACACAGGCACGGCTGCAGGTGCTCGGCTTGTTATTACTTCTGATGTAACGGGAGACGGAAATGACTTAGTTATCGTCAATGATGATGATCTCTCTGATTTAGAAAGAATAGCAACCACAGACTCCTCTGAAACGACGGCTTTTCTTACTGCAACAGAAAATGCGCAAAATGCCATTGCTTTTGTTGATGGATTAGAAGTTCAAAGCGGGTCTAACGAATTTGCTAATACTATTCAAAGTGTTACTTTTGAAGTTGAGAGCGTTTCTGAATTTGAAGCTGATGGCGTAACCCGTGTTACTTCAAGTTTAACTGTCGGCTTTGATCAGGAAGGGCTTGAGACCAGAGTTAGAGATTTTGTCGATAATTACAATAGTTTGATTGGTGAAATCCAAACATTGTCTCGTTTTGGCGAGTCAGAATTAGAAGATGATGGGGCATTAGCCGGAGACTCTTTATTACGTGGTTTGCAAACATCATTAGCGAATATCGTAAGTGAAAATGTTGCCTCTTCGGGATTGGGAAATTTGTTTCAGCTGGGAATTGAATTAAATTCAGATGGTGAGTTGGAAATAGGCAACACCGATTTTGGTTTAGGTACGGGAGAAGATAGACTGCAAGATGCGTTAGACGACAATTTTGACGATATCGCTGCACTATTTACTGATGAGGACGAAGGAATAGCGACTCGCCTTTTACAAGTTTTAGAATCCTATACTCAAGCTGGAGGGCTGATTGATTCGAGAGAAGACAGTGCCCTTCAAGAGCGAGATAACTTGTTTGACGAACGAGAAGCGTTAGAGTTGAGACTTTTAAATACTGAGCAGATTTTACGGGATCGGTATTTAAATCTAGATCAAACTGTATCTAGTTTGAATAGTACAGGTGCTGCATTGTTAAGTGCGCTTGGCTAATAGAGGCATAACATGCGATTAACAGGAATAAATGCCTATAAGAAAGGCAATTTAAAACAAGATATTGCCAACGCAGATCCTCACCGCTTAACATTAATGTTAATGCAAGGCGCACTTGATAGACTTGCTTATGCTAAAGGTGCGATAGAAAGAAAAGAATTTGAATCAAAATCCGAGTTGCTTTCTAGAGTGACCGCTATTTTTATGAATTTACGAGATACTATTGATTTAGAGGTCGGTGGAGAATTATCTCAAAACCTTTATTCTTTGTATGACTACATGATAGATCAAATAGGTAAAGCTCATATTGAAAATAGTCTAGAGCCAATAGATGAAGTTATTCATTTATTTAGCCCTATCCGTGACGCATGGGTGCAAATTCCTCAATCAGCGAAAGATGATGCTTATCAAATGAAATTGCAGAACAATGAGGTTGTTTAAGTGATAGCAGATTCAACGTTAGATGAGTTAATACAAACTAATAATTCAATTTCTTCTGTATTGTTAGAACAAGAAGTCGATTTTCATGCTCTAGATAAATTTATGGCATTAAGAGATGAATTGATAAATCGGTATATGAATCTATTGGATGATGTTGATAAAAAGGACTTCGCTAGTAAAGAGTTAGTTACTCAAAAAAAGTTTGAAACTGAAATACAGACGCATTTTTCTTCCTCAAAAAATGAGCTGGCTAAATTTATATCCGCGCGTAAAAAAACAGCAAAATATAAGTAAGATATTTTAATAGTCTCTCCAAAGTAGTGGACCCGCTAATTACTATAAATATGATATTTAGAATGGAAAGGCTAGTATGAGGATGTTGAACTTACAATTTTCGAAAAAGAAAAAAAAAGTATTTATTTTTGGTACAGGAGCTGGAGGGAAATATCTTTTTGATTCTATCCAAAGCCAATATAAGGTTCTTGGATTTTTAGACAACAATAGTAACAAACATGGGACAAGATTTTGTGGAAAACCCGTTTTTGATCCTAAGGAGATCGGAGAAAAAATGTTTGATACTATAATTATTGCAAGTGATTCTTATAAGGAAATACATAAGCAATTGACAGGCGAGTTGAGCGTACCAGAGCATAAAATTAGCTTGTATCATGACGTAAGTTTATCACCACGTCACCATTATAAACATCATCTTATAAGTGCATTAACAAACTATATATGTAATCACAAGAACCTGCTATCTAGCTGCCTTTTATATTTAGTTAAACTCTTTGTGATAGATTTTCGATGCTATTTAACCAATGATATTTTATGGTTAGATCAATTAGAAATGAATAAAGTTAAAGAATTTATAGCTAAACATAAGGGGTTTTCTTTTACTCCTAATTTCTTAGACTCAAAATCTCAAATAAAGCAGATATATCTCCCAAGTGTATCGGCGTATTTTTTTAAACAGGCTACTATATCTCCTACAAATAGTGCGATTTCGTTTGATAATAACACCACTGTAATGACCAGAGTCCCTAGCTTGAGAGATCATTGTGCAGATTACTCTGGTGGAAACATTGTAACTCACGGTAGTAATAAAGTGATATTGAGAAAAGGAAAACCAAAACAAATTCAAAGAGGCATAGCAATTACTGGATCCAGTGATACTAATTATTATCATTGGGTATTAGAAGTATTAAGTAAACTTCAATATCTTAGTAAATTACCATGTGAGTTTGTGAATTTTCCTATTCTTATTTCTAAAAATGTTCAGGAAATACCATCGATCAGTTCTTTTTTCTCTCTTTTTAAGATTAAAAATGACGTTATATGGTTGGAAAGTACGAGTCAGTATCAGGTGAATGAACTTATTTATATTACTCCTCCTAATTATATCGCACCGAATTTAAAAATAGGTGAAGTTTGCGATGCTACTAATTGTTATATAAGCTCAAGTTCACTTCGTTTCTTAAAATTGGTAGCGTTAAAAGGACGAGCAAAAAAAACGAATGAGTCTCAGCAAAAAAGAGTGTTTTTTGCTCGCAAGCCATATATTAGGAGTTTCAACCAAGATGAGGTAATTTCTATTCTCGATAAATATGGCTTTAAGCCAGTTTATTTGGAAGACCTTACTTTTGAAGAGCAGGTCGAAGTAATGCAGCAAGCAGAGATTATTATAGGTCCAACAGGCGCTGCTTGGACTAATTTGATTTTCGCAAATTCGGGGATACGATGTTTGACTTGGATAGCCGAAGAGGCAGGTGATTTTTCAGGCTATTCGTCGTTGGCTGAGCATTTGGGTATTAAACTTGACTTCATTACATATAAAGCGGGTACCGCTGACACCCGAGGTATGTATATTGCTCCATATGACATCAATTGCGAAAAAATTGAGAAGTGGGTGGTTAATACTCTGGCTAGACTCGATTAGAGTTTCTGGCTTAGAGAGTGTTTGTATAGTATTTCTGCAATAGTAAAATCTTCTTCCCAGTCTACATCGGTAGATTCCATTGAGTTCATTTCAAATAAAAACGGATTGTTTCCAACTCTATCACCTTGCAAATAAATTATTCTGCTTTAATCAAACAGGACATTTTAATAATGGAATATAATCCAATTATCGAGGTGTTAAATGACAAAACGAACAAACATAAGTTATACAGCTGAATTTAAACAATAAGCTGTGGCATTGGTAACCGAGCAAGGTTACAGCGTACCTAAGGCGGCAGCATCTTTAGGTATTACAGATAAATTACTTTATAACTGGAGAGCCAAGGTTGAAGCTGAGCATTCAGGCACTAGCCTAAATGCAGATGAACGAGCTGAGCTCCTAAAGCTGCGCAAGGAAAATAAAGAGCTAAGGATAGAGAAAGAGATATTAAAAAAGGCCAGCGCCCGCCTGTTAAAGGAAACCAAGTAACCTTTAAAACGATTAAGCAGTTATCTTCAGCTTTTCCTATTGTGAAGCTTTGTAAAATGATGAAAGTAAGCCGCAGTGCTTATTACGCATGGCTTAATCGCCCTGCAAAACTCATTACGGCAGAGCAACTTAATCTGTATCGAAGAGCCAAAGTTATCTTCGAACAAAGCAGAAATAGCTTAGATTATCGAGAGTTACGTAAACGGTTATGCGAGGAGGGCTTTCAAGTGAGTGATTACGGCGTTCAGAAGCTAATGGCAACACTTGGCCTAGTTGTGACGCAACGTGTTGCCTACAAGGTGACGACCAAATGCAAACACAGTGATGCTGTTGCAGATAATCTGTTGAATCAAAACTTTAATCCTGTTGCGCCAAATCAAGTGTGGGCTGGTGATGTGACTTATTTAAGGACTGGTGAAGGCTGGATGTATCTAGCCATAGTCATGGACTTATATTCCCGCCGTATCATTGGTTGGCATATTGATAAACGAATGACCACGGACTTAGTAAGTAAAGCCATGATGAAAGCGTATAACTTACGTCAACCACCAAAAGGCTTGGTGTTTCACTCTGACAGAGGGTCACGATACACCTGTAAACAATACCGGAGATTATTATTGAATTACGGCGCTGGAGCGTGTATGGGGGATGTTGGTGCGTGTTGGGATAATGCTGTTGTCGAACGTTTCTTCGGCAGCTTAAAACATGATTGGTTACTGAAAGTACCACAGCCAACTCGTGAACATATGAGAAATAATGTGACAGCGTATATGCGCTATTACAACTTAGAAAGGCTCCATACAGCTAATGGTGATCTGTCGCCAGTACAGTATGAACAAAGTTCCTTACGAAAAGTGTCCTGATTTAGTTGCGCAGAACAGACATAGTTGTAGTGGTTGCGTTCACAATAATTCTGGCTTAATTCGATTTCTTGAATTAGAGCTTCTTCCCCTTTTGTTACTAAGGGGATGATAACTACCGTCGGGTGAAAATTGTCACTTTCCTTCATTTCTTGATAGAGATCATCATACTTCCATGTTGAACCCGTCAGCATAAAAAGCAAACATTACAGTAATCTTGATTCGTTTTGGGTAATATTCATCTTTAAAAATCTATCGACATTCAATCTAAATGACATATCTAAGTTAACTAAATTGATTTACTGTTTTGATAATATATTCAACTTCGTCATTTTCTAAATTAGGCGCTATTGGTAATGACAGCACTCTTTGGTGCAACTTTTCAGAAATAGGTAAACTTAAATTACTCCACTTTTTGTAAGCTTGTTGTTTGTTTGGTGGAATTGGGTAGTGAATTTGTGTTTGTATTCCTTCGGAGCTCAAAAATTCTTGTAATTTAGTGCGGTATTCAGTTTGTACAACGAACAGGTGCCAAACATGGCTGAGCGGTATTGGATCTTGTGGTAATTGAATTTTTGTATTTACGATTCCTGATAAGTACCGCGAAGCAACGTCCCGACGAGATACGGTTTCATCAGATAAGTATTTTAATTTGACTCTGAGCATAGCGGCTTGAATTTCATCTAAGCGACTATTGACTCCTAGGTAAGAATGTTCATATTTCTTGTGGGAACCGTAGTTGCGCAAAGCCCTCAACAAATGGGCTAATTCATCGTTATCGGTAACAATGGCTCCTCCATCCCCTAACGCACCTAAATTTTTACCAGGATAAAAACTGAAGGCAGCCGCGTCACCCCAACTTCCTGCTAACTTTCCACTCTCTTTTGCCCCATGTGCTTGAGCACAATCTTCCAGTACGAGTAAGTTAAAATCTTTTGCTATTGCCATTATTTCACTCATTGGGGAAAGCAGGCCGTATAGGTGGACGGGTAAAATGACTTTTGTTTTTTCTGTGATAGCGGCTTTTAATTTGTGTGGGTCAAGATTTAAACTAAAGGGATCGGGATCAACAAATACGGGAATTAAATTATTTTCTGTTATAGATAATATTGAAGCAATGTATGTGTTTGCTTGTACAATAACTTCGTCGCCGGCTTTCAATTTTCCGAGTTCTATCCATGCCCTGAGTACCAGCGATAATGCATCTAAACCACTGGCTACTCCTATAGTATGGTTAGTCCCACAAAACGTGGAAAACTCTTTTTCAAAACCCAAAAGCTCCTCGCCCATAATGTACCAACCAGAGTTGATGACTCGAGAGCAAGCATCTTTCAACTCTTGTTCATATTTTTGATTTATCTCTTTTAAGTTCAAAAATGGGATCATATTACTTGCTCACGTATTCAATAACTCTAGCTGGATTACTTACAACAACGGTATTGTCAGGAACATCTTTTGTAACTACAGCGCCAGCCTCAACCATACAGTTTTCGCCCAATATGATTCCAGGCAGAATTGTAACATTTGCATCAATAGACGCATTTCTTTTCACTATAGTTTTTGGGTATTGCTCTAAATATTTTTTAGAGCGAAGGTATTTGTCATTTGAGAATGTCGCGTTAGGCCCAACGAACATATTGTCTTCTATGGTTATCCCGTACCACAAATAAACACCAGATTTGATGGTTACATTGTTACCCATAGAGACTTTGTTCTCGATGAATGTATGGGCGCAAATATTGCAATTGAAACCAATGATAGCACCTTCTAACACAACGCTAAATTGCCAAATATTGGTGTTTTTTCCAATGGCTTTAGATGCAACGTCACTTAGTTTGTGAATCATTATTCTTTACCGATGTTAAAAATTCATCATAGCTACGAATATAATCGTCTTCATGATAATAATCACTGGCTAAAACCAATAATACGCAATCGTCACTAAAATCATGCATTTCACGCCATATATTATGACCAATGTATAAACCGACGCTTGGTGAGTCTAGGGCGATTTCTTCTTTCTGCTTGCCATTGTCAAGATGAAATTGGCAACGGCCTTTTACGCAAACAGCGACTTGCTCCAAATGACGATGGGCATGAAACCCTCGTGATACTCCAGTTCTAGTATCGAAAATATAATATATACGCAACACATCGAATGGAACATTTTTATATTGCTCAAGCGAAATCAAGGAACCTCGTGAGTCTCCTTTTATTTCAAAATCGATTAATTTAGCAAGTTTGATTTTGTATTCTCCAACGCAATTAATTTTAACTATCGTCAAACACTTTAGTTTTTATCGGCCGTTTTGGTAATTACTTAAAAATGGATATTAGTTAATCTTAAACAAACGGCAAAATAATACTTTAATTTTTGTCAATATACCGTCACTCTTATGGTACAAATAATGCAGTATCAAAAAATAGAATAATTAATAAGCTGATACGATTAACTTAGATAGAGGCTCAGTATGTTTAACGACAAGTCAATTCTAATTACTGGTGGCACCGGGTCTTTCGGTAAGCACTTCATTCGAACTTTACTTTCTACCTATTCGCCTAAACGGCTAATAATTTATTCTCGAGATGAATTAAAACAGTTTGAAATGCAGCAGTCATTTGATGAGCCGTGTATGCGCTATTTTTTAGGCGATGTTAGAGACAAAGAGCGTTTGAAATCGGCTACTCGTGATGTAGATTTTCTCATTCATGCGGCAGCATTGAAACAAGTACCTGCAGCTGAGTACAACCCAAATGAATGTATAAAAACGAATATCAATGGTGCTCAAAATGTTATTGATGCGTGTATTTTAAATAATGTTAAACACGTTATTGCATTGTCTACAGATAAAGCCGCAAATCCAGTTAATTTGTACGGTGCAACTAAATTAGCATCTGACAAACTATTCGTAGCAGCTAATAATATATCGGGCGTGAAGGGACCAAGGTTTTCTGTTGTTAGATATGGAAATGTAGTAGGGTCTCGAGGCTCGGTAGTACCGTTTTTCCATTCATTAATAAGTAAAGGAGAAACTGTACTTCCTGTTACTCACCCCGAAATGACGCGCTTTTGGATTCCACTTAGCGAAGGTGTTGAATTTGTCATCAAAACCTTCGAGCGTATGCAAGGAGGGGAAATCTATGTTCCTAAAATACCGTCTGTGCATATTATTGATTTAGTTGAAGCAATGAGTGGCTCTCGTGAATACGAAAAAGTGGGTATTCGGCCCGGAGAAAAAATGCACGAAATAATGGTGCCAGAAGAAATGGCAAGACACACATTTGAGTTTGATGATCATTATGTTATTACGCCAGCCATTACTTTTTTCGACAAAAATATAAAATACGATAAAAATAGAGCAGGGGAAAAAGGCTCTCCAGTCCCTGAAAAATTTGAATATCACTCAGGAACAAATCCGGATTTTCTGACAGTAGATAATTTGAAAGCCTTAAACCAACTATTATGATTTATTATGGAGCGCAATCGGTTAACCGCGATGATATTGATGCTGTAAGTGGAGTATTGGAGTGCGGTAACCTGACACAAGGTGAGCAAGTGCCTTTGTTTGAGAAAACGTTGTGTGAATACACCGGAGCAAAGCATGCTGTTGCCGTAAATAGTGGAACTTCTGGGTTGCATATTGCTTGTTTGGCTTTATCTTTGCAGAAAGGTGATATTGTCTACACAACGCCTAACACATTTGTTGCATCTGCAAATTGTGCTTTGTATTGCGGCTCTAAAATAGACTTTGTTGATATTGATCCGGTCACTAGACAAATGTCTGTTAGCTTACTAAAAGAAAAATTATCGGAATCTCAAAAAAACAACTGTTTGCCAAAAGCTATTGTGCTTGTGCATTTCGCGGGTCATGGGTGCGATTTAGAGGCATTTTATCAACTTTCATTAGATTATGGGTTTTCGATAATAGAAGATAACGCTCATGGTTTGGGAGGCAAATATAAAAAGCAATACGCTTTAGGTAAACCTTTCCATTCTATAATGACCGTATGTTCATTCCACCCTGTAAAAAGTATCACGACTTGCGAGGGCGGAGCCGTATTAACGAATGACGACAAATTAGCTCGAAAGTTACGTCAATATGCTTCTCATGGTATTACAAAAAACGCAAATGAATTTGAGAGTGATAGTTTCGGTCCGGCTCATTTTGAACAGCAACTTCTTGGTTACAATTATCGTTTGAGCGATGTACACGCGGTATTAGGTGTTAGCCAGATGCAGCGAATAGATTCCTTGATTCAGGCGCGTCGAGAGCGAGCAAAACGATACATTGATGAATTAAGTATACTACCTTTAAAGCTTCCTATTTGGGATGAGAGTAGTGCATGGCATTTGTTTGTGGTGGAGTTATTGGAGCACGATAAACAATTTGTTTATGACAAATTGAAAAGTAAAGGAATTGTGGCTAATAGTCATTATATCCCCGTTCATTGGCACCCTTACTTTCAATCACTAGGATTCTTTCAAGGGCAATTCCCTCAGAGTGAAAATTATTTTGAGCGGGCGGTGACTCTCCCTTTATTTCCTGATTTATCAGCCGATAACCAAACTTATATTATTCAATCTTTAAAAGAGATGCTGTCATGAATAAAAAAAACATTGCGATAATACCTGCAAGAGGAGGAAGTAAGCGTATTCCTAAAAAAAATATACGTTGTTTTGCTGGAAAACCATTAATTGCATATAGCATTGAAGCTGCAATCAGTACGGCCCTTTTTGATGCTATTGTTGTGTCTACGGATGATTCTGAAATAGCAAAAATAGCTAAGGAGTCAGGGGCTACTGTTATCATAGAAAGACCGACTAGCCTCGCAGATGATAAAACAGGTACTATGCCGGTTGTTGAACATGGAATAAAGTTTTACGAAAATCATTTCGGTGAAGTAGACAATGTATGTTGTATTTACGCAACTGCACCTTTCCTAACTGGTGATTGGATAAAAAAAGGCTTTGAGAAATTGACTGATACTAATGAGTCAAAGTTTGCTTTTTCTGTGACTTCATTCGATTTTCCTATTCAAAGAGCTCTAAAATTATCTGGATCCGGCGTGTTACCTGTGACACCGAGTGCTATGGGGTGTCGCTCTCAAGATTTAGCGGAAATGTACCACGACGCTGGGCAGTTTTATTGGGGAAGCACTTCGGCTTGGTTAAACAAATTAGCGATGTTTTCCGAACATAGTATTCCCGTTGTATTACCAAGATATCTGGTGCAAGACATCGACACATATGAAGATTGGACTAAAGCAGAGCTTATGTACGAAGCGTATATAAAATCAAAATACAATAAGAGCCAATATGAAAGAGATTAAAATTGGTAATAGTCTTATAGGACTAAATCATGCGCCTTTTATTATTGCTGAGCTCAGTGGCAATCATCAGCAGAATCTATCGTTGGCTAAGCGTATGATTGAAGAAGCTGCAAATGCTGGTGCTCATGCCATCAAATTGCAAACTTATACTGCCGATAGTATGACTTTAGATGTCGACCATCCTGATTTCTTAATACAGGAAAAAGAGAGTTTGTGGTTCAACGAGCGATTGCATTCATTGTATCAAAAAGCGTCCACTCCTTATGAGTGGCATCAAGAGTTGTTTGCTTATGCTGGATCTCTTGGTTTGGAAGCGTTTAGCTCTCCTTTTGACTTTGATGCCGTAGATTTTTTAGAAACATTAGATGTACCTTGCTATAAAATTGCATCGTTTGAACTGACTCATCTTCCGTTAATTAAAAAAGTAGCAAAAACCGGTAAACCAATAATTATGTCTACGGGTATGGCGTCGCTAGCTGAGATAGATGAAGCAGTCACGACAGCGAAGCAAGCTGGATGCGAAGATATTATCTTACTAAAATGTACAAGTACGTATCCGGCTGAGGCAACAAACACTCATTTAACTACCTTACCTCATATGAGCGCGACATTTAAAACCAGTGTTGGTTTATCTGATCATACTAAAGGGATAGGAGCTGCTGTTGCGTCGGTTGTATTTGGCGCTGTCGTTATAGAAAAACACTTTGTTCTTGATAGAAGCGATGGCGGTGTTGATGCAGCGTTTTCTATGGAGCCAAAAGAGTTACAGATGTTAGTTGAAGAAGCTCATAGAGCTTGGGAAGCAAAAGGCGATATTGTATACGCAGGAACTGAAGCTGAAACGAATTCAAAACAGTATCGACGTTCTATTTACGTTAGTGAAAACGTTAAAAAAGGAGATGTTTTTACTGATGAGAATCTACGCATTGTGCGGCCTGCCTTTGGTCTTGCTCCTAAATATTGGGAAGATGTGTTGGGTAGAAAAGCGGCAAGTGATTTTGTGAAAGGTCACGCACTTACATGGCAAGATATTAGCTAATGCATGTTGCGTTTTTTACTGAAGGTTCAAGCCGCTCCGGTATGGGGCATTTACTTCGGTGTTTAGCTCTTGCACAAGCGCTGCAATCAAAAAAACATAAAATTACTTTTGTTCTAGACTTGCCTTCAATTGAGCTTGTTAATATCAGAAGCGATTGGATAGGTAACATTGTTGAAGTTGCGGAGACTTTTTCTGCGTCATCATTAACTGGCTTTAGCCATGAAGTAGTTGATTGGGTTGTAATCGACTCTTATAACGTCCCACCTGATTTTTTTAAGTTGTGTAAAAACGCATGTGAAAGAGTAGCTTTATTTGATGATTTAGTTTATACCGATTTTGAGCATGTCGATTTAGTGATTAATTCGGCAATGAATCATAATCAGTATCAAAATAAACAGTTAAATACCCGCTTCGCTTTGGGACATAATTATCGAATTTTGAGACGGGAATTTACTGAAATCCAGCCTAAATCTATCGATGAACGCAATACCATTGTCTTATGCTTAGGCGGGGCAGATACTCAAAATCTAACAGGGTACTTCTTAGAGCTGTTAGTAAGTTTACCTTTAAATTATGCTATTTGTGTAGTGACGGGTCCTGCCTATAAATACGTAGATGATCTCAATACACTTATCAATAGAATGAATAAAGTGCTAAAAATCTCAATTTCTCATAAGCATAATGTACAGAACATGGCTGAGGTTTGGGGTCAAGCGTTGTTTGCAGTTTCTGCCGGTGGCAGTAGCCAGTTTGAACTTTTAGCTTGCCATACACCGTCATTACTAATTGTAGTAGCAAGTAATCAAAGGCATGCATCTAAGTTGTCAAATGAGCAAGGCTGGGCTGAAATTATAGAATACTCAGGTAATCAGCAGACGCTAAAAAATGATTTTCTGAGAATTGCGAGACGCCTCATAGAATCTAAAGAAAAATTGATTTTGATGCAACAGAGAGCGTGTTTTTACGATAAACAAAGAAACATCGACAAGCTAGTTGGTGAATTTGAATTATGACAGAAGAATATACTTATGCTTGATGATATACGTTTACACATCTATTCTGACGAAGAAAAGCAAAGTGATATAGAGCAACATAGTGCAATTGGTTTAACAAAGCGTTTTGAGGATAATAAAAGGGCTTTTTTTCGTTTTGCACCGGGATTAAAAAAAGTTGTTGAACAAAGTAGTTGGCAAAACTATGGCCTTTTTTTTAACAAGAATAAAAATGGGAATTTAGTCGATGGAGTAACCGGTACTGTGCTCTATGGCGTTGAGCCAAATGACGAAATTCACCGTCAAGTAAACAAATTCAAGGACGCGCCCATACGAGTATATTTGGACGCAAATGGTGCTCAATCATCACAAGTTACGGACTCCTCCTGTCTAGTTATACTAGGGTTAGGTCTTGGTTATCATCTTAACTTATTGATTGAAGAGACAAACAGCAAATTTATAATTATCTATGAGCCAGAAACTCAGTTTTTGTTGGGCTCAAGCTTTCTCCTTGATTGGCAAATTGTGTTAAAACGGGCAGAAGAAAAAGGTATAACGCTATTCTTTCAAATAGGTGAAAGTGGGGAAAAAATAAAAAGTGATTTAAAAGAGCTTAGAGAACACTGTAGTTTAAAGTTCATTGATTTTTATCAGCATTACAATAATGCTGAATTTTTAAGCATCATTGATCACGCAAAATTTTACAATGCTATATCCTTTTTTGAATATGCTATTGAATGGCAGCGAGGAGAAAATTGGTCTCAATACATACCTATTTGGACTCCTCCGCCGAAATTTGAAATCTCAGAAAAAGTTGTACCTAAAGATCACTCACTGTTTAAAAAGAATATTGAAACTTTCAGAGCAACGTTCTCAGAGATTGCTTTGCAGTTTGAAAATTATAAGTCACAGCGCTGGGAAGTTGTGGAATCTAAAGAAAATGAAGTAGCACTAAGACACATAGAAACAGGACTTTATTTTTGCTCAGAATTGCCACGTGATGCCGGAAAATCTAATTACAATAATTTTGCTCAGTACCCCAATAAAGATGGTTTGGTACTTGGTTACAACGGGACTAAATTGCTCCCCTATTTGCATTATCAGTTTGTTGATGAAGTTGGCGTGATAATTGAGCAGTTAGATGACAAAGTTTCGACTTTGCCTAGTGATATCAAGTCATTAATTTTGTTTGGTATAGTTAATGGTTATCATCTAGATGAATTATTAGCTGAACATACAATTGATGCTCTTCTAGTTTGTGAACCTGAACCTGACTTTTTTTATGCTGCTTTATTCGCTATAGACTTTAAACCTATATTAGATGACTTTAACCATAGGCAAGCCCGCTTGTATTTTAATATTGGCGATGATGGTAGTCATTTATATTCAGATTTAATACATCAGTTTCATGCAATTGGTCCTTATGTATTGCAAGATACTTATTTTTATCAAGCTTATTCGAGAAGAGACTTTGCTGATCGAATCAGTTCATTGCGAGAACAGTTACAGGTCGTAGTCAGTGCGGGTGAATACTTTGATCATGTGCGTTACGGTATAGAGCATACTCGTCATGTACTGAAAAATGAGTGCTTTGTACAACGAACAGAGTCGGATATAACATATCCAGGTACCTTTGATGAAACCCCTGTGTTTATTGTTGGCAATGGTCCTTCATTAGACAAAGAAATAGACTACATAAGTTCGGTTCAAGAACGGGTTATTATTGTTTCTTGTGGTACTTCTATTGGTACGTTAGCGAAGTTTAATATTAAACCTGATATTCACGTAGAAATAGAACAAAACCGTTCTACGTATGATTGGTTACAGAGGGCCGATTGCAAACCGTTGTTAGCTGAAACGATATTGTTGTCTTGTAATGGTATTCACCCCCACGTTACCGAACTTTTTAAAGATGTTTTCATGTGTTTAAAGCAGGGAGAATCGTCAACAGAAGTAACAGAACTAGCGATAGGCCGCAATGTTGCCGAAATTTTAGAAAATGCGTATCCCACAGTTTCTAATTTAGCTTTGAACGCAATTATCAAATTGAAGTTAAAAAATATCTTTTTATTTGGTGTGGATTTAGCCTTTTTATCGGATACTGAGCATCACTCAAGTCACTCTCAATACTATAATGAAAAAGGTCAAGAAGTTTATGACTATGCTAAAAGTAATCAATTGAATATTTTTGTTCCTGGAAATTTCGGTGGCTTTTTAAAAACGAAGTACGAGTTTAAGTTATCTAAGAATTGTATGGAAAGCTTACTTAGCAATGAGGGCGTAGAGTGTTTCAATTGTAGCCACGGAGCGCTAATCGAAGGCGCTAAGCCGATACGTTCTGATGAATTAACGCTACCAGAAATTAAATTGGATAAAAGTGTTGTTTTGGACACGTTAAAAGAACATGCTTTTTATCAATCTAAAAACCTTCTTAAGCAGGTGGATTCAAAAGATATTTTAAGCCATTTTAGTTTAGAGAAAGTAGAGCAAGATATTGAATTGTTATTAACTCTTTTGTCTAGTCTTGAGGCAAGAGACATTACTATAGACACATTTATATTGAAACAGAAACAACTATTAATCGATTTCTATAACAATAACTCACTATCATTCTATTTGTTTTACGGTTCTAATAATTATGCATTGAGTGTCTTTTCAAAATTCTCTCAATTGCCAGAGTCAGATTTTGGGTTAGAAATCTCTTTGATTAGTGCATGGCGACGTTTTTTATGTAAAGTGAAAATTGAGTATGCTAATTATGCTTCTGAGTTTGACTTTATTCACTCTTTCGGTTTTCATCGAGAAAAGATAATCGCACATAGTTATTTAAAATCTGTAGAGGTTTATGTCAATTTGAACATTACAAATTGTCCTTACCTTTTGGAAAGTATAAGTGAATTCAAAACTAAAAATATGAACTTTCACTTTTCTAGTGATGAATTTAGCGAGTATTCAAGTTTTGTTTTTATCATAAATAATGAAAACATCTTTGACAAAATTGTATATACGCTTAGTCGACAAAATGAACCCAAAGATGTCCTAATTGTTGATGTTGATATTCACATTTTCAAACGGTTAAAAGCAGCTCTGCCTGCACATAGGATAAACTTGCTGATAAGCCCTTTTCATACCAAGTCCAAGGATTCGCTAGACGATTTTTACAACGGGACAGCACCTCTACACTATGATGCAAATACCTTAAAGTTAGTCCCTAAAGTTATAAATGGTGAATTAGATGGCGCCATATATGTTCCAAAATTACTTTATTCTACAAAGGCGACATTGGAGTTAATAAAGAATCAAACTTTGAATTTGATTGAAAATTTAGGTGAGGTATTACCTCAATTTTATGTTTTTCCCGATTACTGCTGTTTTAACGCAAAGCTCCCCAATAATTATGTTGATATATTGGGGAGCTTTGCTAAACCTGCGCCTATTGAATATAGCCAACGAGATTTGGTTATTATTCATTTACTATCTGATGAAAAGTTGCAAGGTCATGTGAATTGTTTTCATGATGAAAATGCCTATCAGTGGACGATTAAATCCGATTAGCAACATGTTGTGAATATAGCAATTTAGTTGCTTAGTTCACTAACCATATCCACCCCATCCCAAACATGAGAAAACTGTAAGCTTTGTCCTAGCAAAGACCAGCGGCGAATGTGTTCGCCGCCTGCTAAACTTTGCACTTCTAGCCGTTCTTCATCTGATACAGAATAATAGCTAATGCCTTGTAGTTTAGGTTGCAGTAACGCATTTAGGTCATGCAAAGATGAAAGGTGGTTTTGTACAAATATATAATTACCACAATGTAGTTCGATGTCTTGTTGTTGTATATGAGATACATCAATCACATCAAAATCATCGAACGAACTTAATGCTTGGGTTTGTCCACGCATTACAAGGTATTGAATATAAACCTGCCGGTCTACCTGTTCTGCTGTGGTAAGTTGGGTATTTCCCCAATGTTCATTAACCACAGACCAGAACAGTTGTTTGGTTCTGGTCGTTACATTTGGCAACCAAACAACAACTCTAGGCGACGCACAAGCTTGTTGAGAAAAGCTTTGTACATCGGTAATAAAACCTTTCGCTGCTTTTTGAATATCAGATTTGGCTATCTCGCCAAGTAAAGCAATGGAATACCTGTCTGGAAAATATAGATTTTTACAGCTGTTTTTAGTTTTCAATGTTTTGAAATGATTTACCGTAGCATCCCCTCCCCAAACGACAATGCCATCAGCATGGGCCACAAGGCTCCCAGAGATATCGTCGTTTCGAGGGTATGAAACTAAGGCAAGGCGGTTAGCAGCTTGATAATGTGATTTGGCACAATACTCTATAAATTGTTCAATGAGTAAAGACGCAATAGGCGAAGCGGTATTACCTAGTCGAACAACAACTTTGTTTCCCGTCAATATGCCTAGGGTTAGGCTGTAAAAAAATAAGGTGTCGATATTGTTCGGCGCGATTTGAAATACACTACCCAAAGGCTCATGTTGATTTTTCGTATATTTTTGTGCAATTTGAGTTAAATTGGCACTGCGTAACCAAAATGCCAGCGACACTAAGACAGGTTCCTCTTTAACCTTTTCTTGGTGTAGTAAAAATGCCGAAAAATCGGAAAAAAAGCTCAGACTATCTTCACTCATAAATTCAGCGCAGGGCGCATTGTCGAACATATCGCAGTGCTCTATTGCCTTGGGGTAAAGCCACCTGATTGTGTCGAATTTAACAAGTTTACTTAAACGTATCACTGCAACCTCTTATTTCAGCTTTAGGTATACGACCAAGGACGTTGAAATATTTTCCTTTTCTTCCACAAGGACAATCATCAATACCACGAATGACGCCTAAATCTTCGGTGGCGATATTGTGTCCGGGGTAACTGGTGGGTAACAATGAACGGGTTTGGATAATTCCTTGGTTACCTATTTCAGTAGGTTTAAAGGTTTGAGGATCTAGAATATCGATATCTGCCCAAACTGGAACATGTAAATGCCCAGCGTCACATTCAACATAGATGGTTCCGGTTTGTTCCGCCATACCATAAAAATTATGAACATGATGGGTCCCAAATAGCCCATGAACATGATGTTTCAGGGTTTCATTATCCACAGCGTCATCGAGCATCTTTTTCCAGCCGCCGCTGTGTAAAATGATCATATTGGGTAGGTCAAAGGTTAATCCTTTATTTAACAAAGGCTTTAGAAACTTAGACCATAGAATAAATGTGAAACCAAATACTAAAATAGGAGACGCGGTTGGGCCTGAATGTTGTTTTAGGAAAGGCAATAACCCGTCCAAGTTAAGATTAAAGTCGTCGTCTAACGCAAATTCTCTGCCTCGACCAAAAAATGATAAGCCTTGAATTCCCGCAGCGCGAGCACCAAATGAACTTCCTGACTTTAATACTGAAGGGCTATCCACAACTAAATAGGGGAGGCGTTGCTTCCCAATCCATTGCCCCAGTATTTTAGTCAGTATTTTAGACTGCAATGCGCTTGTGGTTCTATCTAACACAATTTGTGATACCGAGCCGCCGCTGGTTCCGCTAGACGTAACCGTTTTAAAGCGATGCTCTTCAGGAATAGAAGACAAGTGTTGTAACTTGAACTGCCTCGCCCAAAGGGGGAGATGTTCACCTTGGCTGGCGTTTACCCAGTGCTGGTAGGGTTTACAATGAGTATAATGCCATTGGTTGAGCTCAGAAAATGCGGGTTTAAACACAGACTGTTTTTGGCTTTCGGGCCAGTCATATACAGGCCATAAGCTAAGCTCATCCCAATTTAGCATAAGGTTTTTAATCTCGTGTAATCCACTTTGCCGTTACTAAGTACAGGTAGGCAGTCTACAAAAGTGAATTCAATAACGCGAGGGTGGAATTTTAGTAACGTCGCTATGTGCTTGGCGGTAAGTTCATTTTTACCCGAGGTTTCGCCGCAGTTTTGCTCGGCAAAACAATGTATTTTGTCATCTTCACCGATGACTTTTATTGGCCCTAAGGTTTGTCCAAGTATCGCTTCAACTTCATCTAAATTGGTACGTTCACCGTTGAGCTTAATAATGCGTTTTTTTCTACCTTGTAATGTGAAATCGCCCTCTTCGTCGAAAAAAGCTAAGTCGCCCGTAGGAAGAGTTTGCAATTTCGAGAAAAATTGTAAATCGCGATATGACTCGGCGTAGCCCAACATGATATTGGGGCCTTCATAAACGAGTTCACCAGCTATATTTGCGCTAGTAACTGGCTTTCCGCCTTCGTCTATTAAACGTAAATGCCCGCCGGGAATGGCTTGACCTATAGCGTCTGGTTTTTGGCTTAGTTTCTCCGGAGGTAAATATGCGATGCGTGCGGTCGCTTCTGTTTGCCCATACATAACATAAAATTCAAAGTTGTTGCTTTCGCAATGCTGATGAAAAAGGAGTTTTGTTTGCTTATTCAAATATCCGCCAGCTTGAGCCAGATACCGTATGGACTTTGGCAGTTTTACTAAACCACCCACTCGGCGCAGCGTTTCGAATGTAAATGGTACGCCATAAAGTGCAGTGCAATTGTAGGTAGTTACGTTTTGCCAAAACTCTGGGCTCATTACGCTAGCGCTATTAAATACGATACAGGCGCGTTTGGCTAAATGGGTATTGACTATAGATAGCCCAAAGCTATATGAAAACGGTAATGTGGTGAGTACGGTATCTGTACTTTTTATGGGTAGATAAGAGCAAATGCTGCTGGTATTTTCTTTTAGAGCTTCGAAGCTTAAACAGACAAATTTTGCAGTGCCTGTCGACCCAGATGTGGTTAATAATAATCCAAGCTCTGAAGCTAGGTTATGCTCACAATCTGCTGAAAACGTCATGGTGTCTTCGTCTAAGGTAACATTTGGACGGTATTCTTTTTCTATTGCTAGCAGCGCCGCATCAGGTGCGCTTTTTTCAATAAGTATTGTTGCGTGCCCGCTTTGCAGACAAGCGAGATAATTGATTAAGGTAGCTAGGGTGTTTTGCGTGCGAATAGCACATAGGGTGCGTTTAGCTGGAAGGGCTTCACGCTTTTTTTCAACGGCAAGTTGCAACTGAGTATAGCTTACACGTCTACCATCTTCGGCAATGCAAGCCAAAGCGGACGTATTTGCATTTAGTTGCCAAAAACTCATTAAAAAGCCACACCATGCTTAGCTAAAATCCGTCGTGCTTTGGCCACTGAACTCATATCGATAATGTCGTCGGGTTCAAGCATGACATCAAATGCTGATTCTAAATCGGTGATTAATATCATGTGAGCGGTTGAATCCCAGTTTGGGTGCTCGGAATATGCGAGTGTATCGACAACTAGGTTTGATTCGATATTAAGTGATGTACTAAATACATCGATTAGTGTTGTATTGGACATAATTTACCTGTCAAAAAAGCGATAGAGTTTTTGTTTTTTTGGGTTAAACAGCTCTGGTGTTATGCGCATCATAATATGATCCGTATTTTCTTCCACGATTTCATACCCTTGTTGTGTATTAAAACGCAGTGCTGAGGTATTGTGAAGTAATACTGTTGCACGGACCTCGGTAAGCTTTAATGTGTCAAATGCAAGCTCTAGTAGTAAAAGTGAAGGTAAAAATGCATAAGCGCTACCTCTAATTGCCTCATCGCTTAAATACAAACCGGATTCAGCGTACTTTTCCTGCAATTTTAAATTTGCTGCGCCAACACCTGCATTTTTATATTCAATTACGAAATGGAGCTCATTATCGTCATGGCAAACACGTTCAAACCAAGCTTGGTGTTCAGATGCATTGATTATTTGTTGGTTTAGCATATTCGCTCGAACGAAATCCAAGTTGCGCCAATCTAGCACTTGAACAACATTGTCTGAGCTTAGTGGAACAAGAGACATTCCAAATTTTTGGATTAAAAACGTATTTTGCTGCATGGTGTAGGGTTTTTAAACAGACCTAGTTGAAAAAATAGAGTTAGTTATTTTATCGGAAGAAATCATAAATACTTGTGTTATCTCGCTAATTAAGGTGTGGCGAATGAAATAGTTATTAAATAGTATACCTAAGTATGTTGTACAAACTTTGAGCTGACGTTTTATTATGTGTATACTGAATTTAAGAGGGGTGAACTATGTCATCAATAAATACAGTAGGTACTTCGTCCATATTACAGCAAGTCCAACAGCAGCAAGAGCAGCGATTGGAAGAGCTTTCGTCGGGGCGAAGAATTAATAGTGCAGCAGATGGTGCTGCAGCTCAACAAATTATAGACAGATTAACCACAGAAGTAGAAGGTAACCGTCAGGCTATCTCCAATTCTTTTGATGGTATATCTTTGGCGCAAGTCGCTGAAGGTGGCTTGTCAGGAATAAACGAAGACGTGAACCGTATTCGTGAATTAACCATTCAGTCAGGTAATGGCATTTTAAGCGACTCTGACAGAACCGCTATTCAGGGCGAGATTTCTGCGTTGCAAGACAACATTTCACAAACCATTGAACAAACCAACTTTGCAGGCCAAGCGTTATTGAGTGAAGACGGCGGTATCAGTTTTCAGGTTGGTTCAGATGCAGGTAATCAAATTGATGTAAGCACACAAAATTTCAATGAAGAACTTGATGCAATCTTAAATGTTGATGTGACGACTCAATCAATCGAAGACTCGTTAGCAGCTACAGATGCGGCCATTGAATCTGTTGGATCAGCCCGAAGTGAACTAGGTGCTGTACAAAGTAGATTCGAGAGCACAGCGAGAAATTTATCCCAAAGTGACGTCAATGTTTCTGCTGCTAGAGGGCGTATCGCAGATACTGATTTTGCGCAATCTACAGCAAGCCTTTCGGCTTCTAATGTACAAAGCCAAGCTGCGCTCACAATACAAGCACAAGCAAACCAACAACAAGGGCAAGTTTTGGCTCTCCTTAATTAAATATCTGTTTAATGTAGAAAAAAGCAGCAATAGCTGCTTTTTTTATGGGTGAAATAGCTGCTTTCAGTTGCGATCCGCGAAGTAGGATATACAATCAAGACTGCAAATACTAAAAATTAAAATTAACGCAGTGTCTTTGGGGAATGAATGAAAGGTATTTTGCTTGTTTCAGACCATAAGTCTTTTAAACAAGAACTCAGCACAATATTATCTTTTCTAGGCGAAACTTTTCATGCGTGCTCGTCGGATGAATTTGAATCGGTTACTAACAGTAAAGCTGAAAGTGTTCCTGATGCAGTTATTTTTAATTGCCAGTCTATGGATAGTATTATTCCTATTATTCCCGCGATGCCTGAAACTGCATTCATTTGCATAGGCTCACAAGAAAATGCAGACCATTTTCCTAAAAATATAGTGTGTCATTTAGTTCAACCTGTTACTTATCCCGCATTGACACAAGCATTACATCGTTGCCAAGAATACACGAGTCAACATCCAGCTCGTCAAGCTGGTACTGTGCCGACAATGATGTTATTTCGTAGTTTGGTCGGAAAGAGTAAGCAAATTCAACATGTGCGTCACTTAGTAGAACAAGTTGCTCCTACTGATGCTAGCGTAATTATATTAGGCGAGTCGGGAACTGGTAAAGAAGTGGTTGCCAGAAATGTTCACTATTTATCAAAACGTCAATCGGGTCCTTTCATACCTTTAAACTGTGGTGCGATCCCCGGAGAATTGTTAGAAAGTGAGCTATTTGGTCATGAGAAAGGCGCATTTACTGGCGCAGTAAGCGCTAGAAAGGGACGCTTTGAGTTAGCGGAAGGCGGAACACTCTTCTTAGATGAAATTGGTGATATGCCATTACAGATGCAAGTTAAGCTTCTTCGAGTGTTACAAGAGCGCACTTATGAGCGCATTGGTGGAAGTAAGCCTATTAAGTGTAATGTGCGTATTATTGCCGCGACTCATAGAAATTTAGAAACTATGATTGAAGAGGATAAATTTAGGGAAGATTTATATTACCGTCTAAATGTATTCCCTATCATTAGTCCTGCGTTGAAAGAAAGGAAAGATGACATTCCTCTGTTATTACAGGAGTTGATGAGTCGGTTAACAAAAGACGGGGCCCCAGGATTGCGTTTTACTGAACAAGCTTTGAGCTCGTTGATGGAACACTCATGGCCTGGAAATGTCAGGGAGTTATCAAACTTAGTTGAGCGATTGACTATTTTGAATCCAGGACAAATTGTTGACGTTACTGATTTACCAGAAAAATATCAGCATGGTGACTTCAGTGAATATCAACCTGAATATCCAGAAGAAGTATTAGAGAGAGAAGCTTTTAATACTCTTTTTGCGGAATCAGCTGCGGACGAAATAGAAGAAAATCATGAGCTTATTAGCCAAGTTGGTTCTGGTGCTGCTCAAAGTAGTCACTTACCTGATGAAGGTGTGAATCTGAAGGAATATTTATCAGATTTAGAAACAAGCATGATTACCCAAGCCCTTGAGCAAACGGAATGGGTGGTGGCTAGAGCTGCGGATAAACTTGGAATGCGTCGCACTACCTTGGTTGAAAAAATGCGTAAATACGACATTGCTAAAGATAAACCCTAAGGTATTTTTAATATAAATTAGACTGCCTGCCAAGATTTTGGCGAAAATCTAACAAAAAACTGGCACACCTTCTGCAATCCCTCCTTATAGCAAAGCGTTATTCATAAAAAAATGACGCCTTAACGCTTAATAAGTGAGGATTCAAAGTGACTACATCTCAAACTCTACAAGCTAATAGACTGGAAAGTCTTCTTAAAGTGCTTCCTGCTGGGGTCGTTGTAATTAATGGCAAAGGGGTTGTAATACAATCTAACCCTCAAGCTATTGAGCTATTAGGCGAGCCTTTGGAAAATGAGCTATGGCGAGACGTTATTGCCCGTGCATTTAAGCCAAGAGCCGATGATGGTCATGAAGTATCCCTTACCAATGGAAAACGAGTGAAGTTAGCTATATCTCCTTTGGAAGGTGAGCCGGGCCAACTTATTCTGTTAACTGACTTAACAGAAACAAGACAGCTTCAGTCAAGAATCAGTCACATGCAACGCTTATCGTCACTTGGAAATATGGTGGCGTCACTTGCTCATCAAATTAGAACGCCATTATCTGCAGCTATGTTGTATGCCGCGAACTTAGTTCAGCCAACTATGGATGATGCCACAAGAGTCAAATTCAGTAACCGAGTTAACGACAGGCTAAAAGAGCTTGAAAGCCAAGTTAATGACATGCTGTTGTTTGCTAAAAGTGGTGATCAACAAGTACTTGCGCCGTTAACAATGGCTGATATTTTTAATTCAGTGTTACCCACAGCTCAAATTTTAGCAGATAAGAGAAAAGTGAATTTAAAGGTAGATGATGTCGATTTACCAATGACTATTTCAGGAAATCTAACAGCACTACAAGGCGCTTTGCTTAATTTGATTGATAATGCCATTCAAGTAAGCCAGCCTGGTGATGATGTCAATGTGCGTGTTGAATGGCTTCAAAATGATGTGTCTATTCATGTTATTGACCAAGGACCAGGTGTTCCTTTTGGTATTATGAAGCAAATTTTTTCTCCTTTTTATACAACCAAGACCAATGGAACAGGCTTAGGGCTTGCTGTGGTTAAGTCGGTTATGCAGTCTCACGGGGGGAATGTTACTTTGAAAAACGAAACAGATAGAGGCGCTCACTTTATTTTAACTTTGCCAGCTCAAGCTAGCTTATCTTTAGCGTCAGGAGAATAACCATGGCTACGAAAATTCTAATAGTTGAAGATGATGCAGGATTACGCGAAGCTCTGAATGACACCTTGACTCTTGCTAACTACGAAACCGTAGAAGCTGAAAGTGCTGAGCAGGCGCTTATAGAGCTAAGTCGTCAATCTGTTGACCTCGTCATTAGTGACATTCAAATGGGGGGAATGGACGGTCTTTCCTTACTAAAGTCAATTAAGGCAAAAAGTAACAATACTCCTGTTATCTTAATGACGGCATTTGCGAAAATTGACGATGCAGTACAAGCCATGAAAGATGGCGCTACGGACTACTTATCAAAACCCTTTGCACCTCAGGTATTAATCAATTTAGTTGAACGTTACGCTCCTGCTAAAAAGGTCGTAAAAGGCAATCCAGTGGTTGAAGACGAATCGAGTTTGCAGTTATTAAATTTAGCTAGAAAAGTGGCGAAAACAGACGCGACCGTTATGGTTTTAGGGCCAAGTGGCTCGGGTAAAGAAGTTATTTCTCGTTATGTTCATGATATGTCGCCTAGAGCGAATGAACCTTTTGTTGCAATAAATTGTGCGGCGATTCCAGAAAATATGCTTGAAGCAACACTCTTTGGGTATGAAAAAGGGGCCTTTACTGGCGCAGTGCAAGCCTGTCCTGGAAAATTTGAACAAGCACAAAATGGCACTTTACTGCTAGACGAAATTACTGAAATGGATTTAGCGCTTCAAGCCAAGCTTCTGCGGGTTCTCCAAGAAAGAGAAGTGGAACGGTTAGGTGCTCGTAAAACAATTTCATTAAACGTAAGAGTGGTTGCAACCAGTAATAGAGATGTGAAACAAGCCGTCGCTGAAGGGGTTTTCCGGGAAGATTTGTATTACCGACTAAACGTATTCCCATTAGTGTGGCGTCCTTTACATCAAAGACCTGGTGATATATTGCCTTTGGCTGAGCATTTGATACATCGCTATTCACAGGCTCAGAATAGTGAAGTGTGTAAATTGAATGCAGCTGCAAGAAACAAGTTAGTTCAACACCAGTGG
Source organism: Alteromonas sp. 5E99-2 (assembly GCF_017368475.1). Taxonomy (GTDB): domain Bacteria; phylum Pseudomonadota; class Gammaproteobacteria; order Enterobacterales; family Alteromonadaceae; genus Alteromonas_F. The sequence continues at coordinate 136,550 of NZ_JAFNJE010000004.1, read as the reverse complement.
CCAGGTAATGTACGTGAGTTAGATAATGTAATACAGCGTGCCTTGATCCTATGTGAAAACGGAGAAATTGACTCTTCTGATTTGCTCATTGAAACTGACACTGCATGGGCACAAGTTGAACATGAGGTCGTTAGCGAAGAAGATGCTGACAGCAAGTTGGGGTCTGAACTTCGACAGCAAGAACACCAAATTATTTTAGATACGCTGACTTTGTGTAATGGCAAGCGAAAAGATGTCGCAGAAAAGCTGGGTATTAGTCCTCGAACACTGCGATATAAGCTCGCAAAAATGCGAGAATCTGGTGTAGACGTACCCGCTTAATAGCGGGTTTTTTATTGTTGGCAAGCTCCTTGCAATTCTCTCTATAACTGCGATTAACATCGCCAATATTTTGACTTACCGCATTGAGAGAGCACAGTATCATGGACATTAAAGGCAATAGCTTATATCAAGAAATGCAAGCCATGATGGGAGAAATCAATAGCATTTCTCCTAACAACATTCCTACTGTTACCCCTAACAACCCAGCACAACAAAACTTTGCAGAACTTCTTGGCGATGCAATAGGTAATGTAAATGACATGGGTTATAAAGCCCGTGATATGCAGCATAGTTTTGAATTAGGTGAACCCAACATCAGTTTAGCTGATGTGATGGTTGCAAAAGAAAAAGCGGGTATTGCGTTTGAAGCAACAGTACAAGTGAGAAACAAAGTACTTGAAGCATACAAACAAATCATGAATATGCCGGTTTAGGAGTAGATTCTCGTGGCAGATAGTGCAAGTACCGAATTGGCAATTTCAGACTCAAATGGTATCGGAGACAATGATGCAGAGCAAAAGTCTGGGTTTATTGACGCTCTGAGTGGGGCAGATATGATGCGCCAGATGACACTTGTTGTTGTCTTGGTGATTTGTATCGCAATTTCCGTAATGGTTGTTATCTGGATGCAAGAGCCAGATTATCGACCCTTAGCAAAAATGCCAACTGAAGAGTTGATTGAAACTCTAGACTTTCTAGATGCTAGCGATATTGACTATAAATTGGACGGGAATACCATTTTAGTTCGCAGTGATGAATATCAGACCATTAAACTGGGCATGGCGCGTCAAGGCGTTACGCAAGATGTCGATACGGGTTCTGATATTATCATGCAAGATATGGGGTTCGGTGTGAGCCAGCGGCTTGAAGGCGAACGTTTAAAACATGCTCGTGAACAACAAATTGCAAGAACCATAGAAGAGATATCCAGTGTCAACCGCGCACGAGTGTTACTGGCGTTACCGAAAGAAAATGTATTTGCTCGTAGAGAAAAGAAAGCCAGCGCGACAGTAGTTCTTACCGCGCAACGAGGACGAGTTATTGCGGGCGAAGAAGTTGACGCCATTGTTGATATTGTAGCTTCCGCGGTACAAGGTATGGAGCCCTCAAAGGTAACTATTACCGACAGTAACGGACGTCTTCTCAATTCAGGCTCTCAAGATTCAATGAGTGCTAGAGCAAGAAAAGAGTACGAACTAGAACGACAAAGAGAACAAGAGTATTTAAAGAAAATTGATGCCATACTCATTCCTGTTATTGGCTTAGGAAACTACACGGCACAAGCGGATGTCAGTATGGATTTTACTTCGGTGGAACAAACACAGCGCCGATACAATCCTGATTTACCTGCAGTGCGCAGTGAAATGATCGTTGAACAGAACAGTACAGGGTCGGTAAACTCAGGTATACCAGGTGCGTTATCAAACCAACCTCCACTAGAATCCAATATTCCCGAAGAAGCCAATGGTGGTGGTCGTTCAGTACCCATTCCAGGGCGCAACAGCAAAGAACAAACCCGCAACTATGAATTAGATACAACAATAAGCCACACTAAGCAGCAAACCGGTGTTATGAGCCGCTTAAGTGTCTCAGTTGCGGTGGATCACAAGTCTGTTACTGCTGAAGATGGAACGGTAACCAGTGAGCCTCGTACCCAAGAGGAAATACTAAATATTCGTCGTTTATTACAAGGCGGTATAGGATTCGACGTTACCCGCGGAGATTCACTGGAAGTCGTCAGTATTCCATTTAAACGGTTTGAAGAAGGTGAAGTTGCAGATTTACCCTTGTGGGAACGCCCTTCATTTTTGCCATTAGTGAAAATAGTCATGGGTGGCTTAGTAATCATTGTGTTGTTCTTTGTTGTTGTACGCCCGATGATGCGTAAGTTGATTAACCCTGAAGAAACGGCTAATTCCGACGAATTTGATGCTGATGACAGTTTAGATTTGGGTGATGAAACCATAAGTATGTTGTCAGAAGAGTTTGATGAAGGGCAAGTTGGTTTTGCCGCCGATGGCTCATTAATGTTACCTGACTTACATAAAGACGAAGATGTACTTAAAGCAGTACGTGCCCTTGTTGCCAATGAGCCAGAACTTTCTGCTCAAGTGGTCAAAGGCTGGTTACTTCAGGATGAATAGAGAGAATTAAATAATGGCTGAAGAAATCGCAGAAACTGAAGGGCAAGAAGCAACCTATGACATTGGTAAGCTAGAGGGGGTTGAAAAAGCCGCTATTTTATTACTTAGTTTGTCAGAGGAAGATGCTGCGCAAATATTAAAGCATCTCGAGCCTAAGCAGGTTCAAAAGCTTGGCGGTGAGATGGCGAAAATAGATGACATGACTCAGGCTAAAATTACGTCTGTGCATAAACACTTTATCGAAGAAATTCAAAACTACAGTACCATTGGTTTCCAAAGCCAAGACTTTGTGAAGCGCGCATTAACAGCGGCTCTTGGTGAAGATAAAGCGGCCAACTTGATTGACCAAATATTGATGGGATCTGGTGCTAAGGGGCTAGATTCATTGAAATGGATGGATTCTAAGCAGGTGGCCAGTATTATTCGCAACGAGCATCCACAAATTCAAACCATTGTATTGTCATACCTTGAACCAGAACAATCAGCAGAAATTTTGGCGCAATTCCCTGAGAAAGTGCGTTTAGACTTATTAATGCGTGTTGCTAACCTTGAAGAAGTTCAGCCAGCGGCATTGCAAGAATTAAATGAAATTATGGAGAAACAGTTTGCAGGTCAAGCCGGGACGCAAGCCGCTAAAATGGGCGGCTTGAAATCTGCTGCTAACATCATGAACTACCTAGATACGAATATCGAAGGCCAGTTAATGGATGCTATCCGTGAACAAGATGAAGAAATGAGCCAGCAAATCCAAGACCTCATGTTTGTATTTGACAACCTTGTTGATGTTGATGACCGAGGTATTCAAGCCATATTAAGAGAAGTACAACAAGAAGCGCTGCTCAAAGCAATTAAAGGCGCTGATGACGCATTGAAAGATAAGATTACAACCAATATGTCCAAGCGGGCTGCTGAAATGTTGATTGATGATTTGGAAGCAATGGGTCCTGTACGTGTTAGCGAAGTAGAAACAGCACAAAAAGAAATACTCTCTGTTGCTCGTCGCTTAGCTGACTCTGGTGAAATTATGCTAGGCGGTGGTGGTGGTGATGAGTTCTTATAATTCAGACCACGATGACGATGTTTCAGAATGGGATTTACCCTACATCGAAGAGCAAAAAAATAAAAGTGATGCGCCCACCAATGCGTTTAACATTAAGCCTGGGTGGAAATATGAACCACCCGAAAAAGAAGAAGAAATATTACCTCCAACTGCTGAAGATATAGAAGCCATAAGAGCGGCAGCTTATGAAGAAGGATTTAACCAAGGTAAAGAGAAAGGTCTTATTGAAGGTAATAAAGAAGGATTCGAAAGTGGTCAGGCTGAAGGCCTGGCTAAAGGCACCGAAGAAGGGCTGAATTCGGGCCTAGAAGAAGGTAAAAAAGAAGCGAAAGAGATTGCCGATACATTTGAAACCCTAGTACAACAGCTGCATAACCCATTAGAACAAGTCAATGATGCTGTAAAAAAACAAGTGACTCAACTGGCAGTGACGTTAGCAAGGGCCGTTATTCAAGTCGAAGTGCAAACCAACGAGAATGTACTTTCGATGGCACTAGAAAAAGGCCTAGAGGCTTTACCTTTAAATGAAGTGGGTATTCAAATCCATATTCACCCCGATGATATAACTAACCTTGACACCCTTGTTTCTAAAGAGAAACAAAATGAAAAGGGTTGGAACATCATAGAAAAACAAAGCCTAGAACGAGGTGGCGTTGAAGTGGTGTCAAATAACAATGCCGTGGATGTCAGTATTGAACGAAGAACCCGAGACGTTATCGATAAGTTCTTATTGTCTCACGGGATAAATGATGATCACGCTTGAAGAGCACTTTGCTGAGTTAAGTCGTCAAGTGACGCCAGCGCCTGTCGTTGCAGCAGGAAAATTGGTGAGAGGCATTGGTCTTACGCTTGAAGCCGTGGGGTGCCAATTACCGGTTGGAAGTCAGTGTGCTGTAAAAACCGTAGACGGCGAAATTGAAGCTGAAGTGGTTGGTTTCGACAAAGATATTACTTACTTAATGCCTTCAGAAGCGGTGCGAGGCATTATTCCAGGTTCAAGAGTGTTACCTCTTTCTCGAGACAATGGCTTGCCAGTAGGCATGGCTATGCTTGGGCGAGTGGTTGATGGTAACGCTCAACCTATCGATGGTAGAGGCCCTATTGAAACTACAACATGCGTTCCATTTACACGCCCTCCTATGAATCCATTAACTCGCCGTCCAATTGACACGCCTATTGATGTAGGTGTTCGTGCAATCAATAGCGTGATCACCGTAGGGCAAGGACAACGAATGGGCTTGTTTGCCGGAAGTGGTGTTGGTAAAAGTGTGTTACTTGGTATGATGACAAGAGGCTGTAAAGCCGATGTTGTTGTCGTAGGCTTAGTTGGCGAGAGGGGGAGGGAAGTAAAAGAGTTTATTCAGGATATTTTGACGGAAGAAGAAAGAGAGCGTGCTGTTATTGTTGCCGCTCCTGCTGATACCTCACCACTAATGCGCTTAAAAGGTTGTGAAACCGCGGTGAGTATTGCTGAGTATTTTCGAGATCAAGGCCTCAATGTGTTATTGCTGATTGATTCGTTAACTCGTTATGCTATGGCGCAAAGAGAAATTGCTTTGGCTGTAGGTGAGCCGCCAGCAACTAAAGGATATCCGCCTTCGGTATTTGCCCGATTACCAGCGTTAGTCGAACGGGCTGGAAACGGTGGTGAGGGACAAGGTTCAATTACAGGGTTTTATACAGTGCTTACGGAAGGCGATGATTTACAAGATCCTATCGCAGATGCAGCAAGAGCGATTTTAGATGGTCATATTGTGTTATCCCGTACCCTTGCCGATGCGGGACATTACCCCGCCATTGATATCGAAAAATCCATCAGCCGTGTTATGCCTCAAGTCACTACACCTGAGCACGAACAAGCCGCACGACGGCTTAAACAAGTTTATTCTCGTTATCAGCAAAATAAAGACCTTATTACCATAGGTGCGTATGCAAAAGGCACTGATAAGCGCATTGACTTAGCCATACGGGCTGAGCCAGCAATTAACGCATTTTTACAACAACCAATGAAAACGATTTTGCCTTTTGAAGATAGTCTACAGGCAATGACAACCTTAACAAAAGGGCTAGGTCCTGCGAGGTAATATGGCCACTTCTCAACTAGACACCGTGCTTAGGGTAGAAATAGAGCGAGAGCAAGCCGCAGCTAATAACTTTAGAGCTGCGCAAAATCAGTTGTTGGAACTTCAACAAAAACTAACTCAATTGCAGCAGTATAGAATTGATTATATCGAAGGCATAAAGCGTGATGGCAGTGCAGTTGGTCTTGCGGCTTCCCGTTACCAACAACACCTTTCCTTTGTCGGAAAATTAGACTTAGCTTGTGAACAACAATTAAAATTTATTTCTAAAGCGACTCTTTTAGTTGATCAACGTAGAAGGGAATGGATTGCTAAACAGCAGCGCAAAAAAGCTATTGAATTATTGTTAGAAAAGAAAAAAGTTGAAGCTATGCAAAGGCAAACAAGAATGGAACAACAGTTAATGGACGAGTTTTCTGGACAACAATTTTTACGTCGTAGAGCAGCAATGTAAAAAGAATGAAGAAAGATGGAATAACTTTTGCAAACATCTACAGTATGTTTGGGATTATAGACAAAATATTGTTGAAAATCCGATAAATAGAAATTCAGCCAGGAACGATTATGCAACATATTGCCACACCAAAGACTGACGCTGCCGCTACATTGCCTATTGATCTTAATAGCGCTATTTCTATTGAAACGAACACTGATATAGCCAGTGAAAAAAGCGAATTCGTGTTTGCTAATTTGTTGTCTGAAGCTGGAGACCAAACGCAAAATAGCGGTGATAGGATTATCGATAGAGGTAGAATAACCCCTGTTGAACCAGAGCCGGAAACAGACTCTTTTGCTCACGCGACTACAAATACTGACGAGCACGCAGAAGAAGTGGATGTCGACTGGGTTGCCTTTGTAGACGATGTTATTGCTGGTGATGAAAATAATGACAATGCCACAGAACAAGCGGTTCAGGGCAATGAAAATAATGTGTTGAGTATTGTTTCTTCCGAAATTGAAGGTGAATTAGCCGAAGATGCTGAAGGACATATTGTTGTTGTAGAAGAGACCGATTCTGCTCTTGTAATTGAAGAGGATGTTGTCGAAGAATTACTGCTTTCTTCTTTAATCACAGAAAATGAAATTTCTGCAAACAATCTTACTGTGGAAGGGGCAGAAAGTAACAAATTAGCAGATGAAGATATTGAAATTCAAATAGAGCAAGACGGATTAATTGACAACCTTGATTACTTGCTAGTAGAAGACGAAGAGTCGCTTTTAGACGCAACACCGATATTCAAAGATAATAGTGATGAGAGTACTGTCGACAACACAGAAAATATTGACTTACTATTTGAAGATACTTCATCTAATAACGTTACTCTAGATAATGAGTCTGCTGATTTAATTGCTCAAGACGATGTGTTACTAACGACGGCATCAAATATTGTATCAATCATCAATGCTATTGATGGAAGTAATGACAGCGGTGATTTAGATGATGGTTTACGTTTAGATACTAATGCAGAAATTATTATTGACCCTCTTTTAACAGCGGAACAGCAAGAAGCAGATATTGAGCTGGTTACGACTTTACTTGAAAGTGAGCTAGAAGAAATCAGTGAAGAAGCAAATATTGCTTCAGACAATAGCAGCACAGCAGCCGTAACGTTACCCTCTGCTTTAAATCCTGATGAAAATAAGCTAATTGATAGTGAACTTGCTTCTTTGAGCGAGGATGATATTGAAGCGGTAATACAAAATGTATTAACTGTGTTGCCAGAGTCAGTAGATAAAGCGAATCTAGCTTTAACATTGAGAGCTGACATTGTTGCCTCGGTAAGCGATGTTAAAGCGCTGGTAAATAATGGACAATCATCAGAAGAGTCTTTAGCGAGCATTGTAGAAGAGTCTTTATCTGGTGATGCAGTAGAGTTAACCGATGATCAACAATCGTTAGTGTTACAGCAGGCTGCGAAAACAGAACAATTTTTGGGGTTAGTGCAAAATATTGTTGAACAGGCTAATGGTCAATTGAATGTCGTTGCGCAATTACTTTCTTCAGCAGCCCCTACATCTCATGCAACGGATGTATCTTTGGCAACAACATTTGACAATTTAACGGCAGAACGGGCTATTGATGTAGCTGCGCAAAATAGAGTGCAAACTCAAGCTCAAACATCAACTGATTTAAATCGACCTGTTGCTATTCATCAAGTGGAAGGACAAAAACAAGTAGCTGAAAAAATTCGCTGGATGGTGGGTGGTAGAGTTACCGCAGCTGAAATTCGTTTAGATCCGCCTGAATTAGGTAGTATGCAAATTAGAATTAACATGGTGGGGGAAACGGCTTCGGTGAACTTTGTTGTACAATCTGCGCAAGCAAGAGATGTGTTAGCTCAAACAGAATCACAGCTTAAAGATATGTTGGCAGAACAAGGACTAGATTTAGGTGAGTCTTTTGTTTCTACTCAAGATGGGGATAGTTCTGACGGCGAAAGCGCTGAAGGCGCTGCGAATAATCCGTTGTTCGCATCGGAATCAGATGACGATATTAATGTAATTGAGCAACCAATTCGACCAAATCAGTCACCTTATAATGTTGATGCTTATGTATAAAGTTGCGATTTTCCTATGTTAGCTAATAATTACTATCAACATATTAAAAGAGAGTTATTTAATGGCTGATGAAGAGTTACAAATTGAAGATGGTGGAAAGAAGAGTAAGCTACCACTGATTATTATTATTGCAGTAGTTGTATTACTTGGAGGCGGTGCCGCTGCGTATTTTTTATTGTTTAGTGGGTCAGATGATGTGCCTGAGCAAATGGAAGAAGTGTCAGGTGAAGCGGGACAACAAGCTCCAGCAGCTGAACCTCAAGGGGCTGCACAAACAGGATCTGCGTTGTACGTTGCTATGCCTAGGCCATTTGTGTTCAACGTACCTGGTACTGGGAGAGCTCGGCTTGTCCAAATTAAAGTGCAATTGATGATGCGTGGCTCTGAAAATGAAGAATTAGCTAAATCTCATATTCCTTTAATAGAAGGTACACTATTACAAGTTTTTAGTGCAGGAAATGCTGACGAGTTAGTGACTGAATCTGGTAAATTGGCGTTGAGAGATAATGCATTAACGGCAGTACAAGAACGATTGCAGGAACTCGCGGGTGGGCCTGTTGTTGAGCAGGTGCTTTTTACCGGTTTTGTGATGCAATAATGAGGATATCATCATGAGCGATCTACTCTCCCAAGACGAGATTGATGCACTACTACACGGTGTAGATGACGTCGAAGAAGAGGATACATCCGATACGGAAGCGGGGGATAAGTCCGAACTAGAATACGACTTTTCCTCTCAAGATCGTATCGTGCGTGGGCGAATGCCCACGCTGGAGATCGTAAATGAACGGTTCGCTCGTCATATGCGAGTTAGCCTGTTTAATATGATGCGCCGATCAGCTGAAGTGTCTATTAATGGCATTCAAATGATCAAATTTGGCGAATATATACATACCTTATTTGTTCCAACGAGTTTGAACATGGTTCGGTTTCGTCCGTTAAAAGGCACGGGGCTGATCACTATGGAAGCGCGCTTAGTGTTTATTCTGGTTGATAACTTCTTTGGTGGCGATGGTCGCTATCACGCAAAAATTGAAGGGCGGGAATTTACGCCTACTGAGCGACGTATTATTCAAATGCTACTTAAAATCATTTTCGAAGATTATAAAGAAGCTTGGGCACCGGTAATGGACGTGTCATTTGAATATCTTGATTCGGAAGTGAACCCAGCAATGGCAAACATTGTTAGCCCCACTGAGGTTGTGGTGATTAGCTCTTTCCATATTGAACTTGACGGCGGTGGTGGTGACTTCCATGTGTCATTACCTTATTCCATGTTAGAGCCTATACGTGAATTACTTGATGCCGGTGTACAAAGTGATAAAGAAGACACGGATTTACGTTGGAGTAAAGCGCTGCGCGATGAAATCTTAGATGTTGATGTGGAATTAAGTACCCATATGTTGGATTTTGATGTGAGCCTGCGCCAAATTATGGAATTTAAAGCCGGTGATATTGTACCTGTAGAGTTACCAGAACACATTACAGTGCTGATTGAAGGCTTACCTACATTCAGAGCGAAAATAGGCCGTTCGAGAGATAACTTAGCGTTAAAAATTGTTGAGAAGATACCACGGCCCACGTCCGTTAAATCTGAGCTGCAATTGTTAACTAGAGGCGGCAGAGTTATTGATAACGACGCTGAACTACAAGTGTTAGAAGACGATTTATAAGTTGAATTTAAGGGGAAAGTTATGAGTGAAGAAGACGGTATGGACGATTGGGCTGCGGCAATGGCTGAACAAGCTGATTCTGAAGAGCAGGAGCAAGCTGAAGAAGCAGCGGAAGGCGTCGATGGTGTAGAAACCGCAGAACTTGAAGAGTTCAGTGGTGATGACAGCGCGCCTATTACCCAAGATGAAAAGAAAAAATTAGATACTATTTTAGATATCCCTGTGACGATCTCAATGGAGGTTGGACGCAGTCACATTAGTATTCGGAATTTACTTCAACTCAACCAAGGTTCAGTGGTTGAATTGGATAGGGTTGCTGGGGAACCATTAGATGTGCTTGTAAATGGCACGTTGATTGCTCATGGAGAAGTAGTAGTGGTCAACGATAAATTTGGTATCCGGTTAACTGATGTTATTAGTCAAATTGAGAGAATTAAAAAGCTTAGGTAAAACCTCTTTAAAATCAGTGGTGTGCATGATTCCCCTATGCACACTGTCTACTTCCTCTGTAGCAGAAAGCACCAGCACTAGTCCTGACATCGCGACTATAATGTCCATTTTTATGTCGCTTTTTGTTGTTATCGCCATTATTTTTGGGCTGTCTTACATGATGCGTCGGTTTACTGGCGGTTCTCATGGCAATGGCCAAATGAAAGTGGTCTCTAGCATGATGGCTGGTACAAAAGAGCGCATTATGGTGTTGCAGGTCGGGAATGAACAACATCTTGTTGGTATAACAACCCATTCCATTAATCTCTTGGCAACACTCCAAGAGCATATTGAGCCAAATCAACCATTTGCAAAATCCCTGACGAAAAATGAATCTGGAAGCTTTAAAGATAAGCTAGTAGAAGCTATGGCGTCGGGTATTCAAAATAAAATGGGTTCAAAGAAGGAAGATAATAATGAAAAGTAAGTTTTTACTTGGGCTGATCACCCTTTTGTTTGTTCCTGATATCTTTGCTCAACAAGGTATTCCAGCGGTTACAGTAACAACCGACGGCAACGGAGCACAAGATTACACCATGACGCTTCAAGCGTTATTCATTATGACTGCTTTGAGCTTGTTGCCGGCATTCATATTAATGATGACGTCGTTCACCCGTATCATTGTGGTGTTATCTATATTACGCCAAGCGATTGGCTTGCAACAATCACCGTCTAATCAAATCTTGATTGGTGTTAGTTTGTTTTTATCCATGTATATAATGTCTCCCGTATTTGATGAAGTGAATACCCGAGCGCTGCAACCATATTTACACGAGTCTATGTCTTCTATTGACGCGATAAATGAAGCGAAAGAGCCTATGCGAGAATTTATGTTGTCGCAAACACGGGTGAAAGATCTTGAGTCTTTTGTCAGAATTGCGGGGCATGAAGACAGGTATGAAGACCCAGCAGATGTGCCGATCACTATTTTGATACCTGCGTTTGTCACCAGCGAACTGAAAACCGCTTTTCAAATTGGATTTATGCTGTTTATTCCCTTTCTTATTATTGATTTGGTCGTTGCGTCTATTCTGATGGCGATGGGTATGATGATGTTATCGCCAATGATAGTGTCACTTCCTTTTAAATTAATGCTGTTTGTTTTGGTAGATGGTTGGAATTTGGTGTTTGGTACTTTAGCAACCAGTTTTGGAATGGGAGTCTAACCCATGACACCTGAAGTCTTTGTTGAAATACTCCGCGAGTCCATGTTCATGGTTATCTTATTGGTAACCGCGATTATTCTCCCAAGCTTAGGGGTTGGGTTAATTGTTGCAATATTCCAAGCTGCAACGTCAATTAACGAACAAACAATGAGCTTTTTACCGAGACTTATAGTAACGCTACTTGCATTGAGTTGGGGAGGAAGTTGGTTAGTGACAAAACTGATGGATTTTACTTTCCATATGGTTGAATTAATCCCTCAGATTATAGGCTAACAGCTGATATGGTTTTTGAGCTAGAAACAATTAACCAGTTTATAGCAGGCCTTATGATGCCATTCTTAAGGATATCAGGTTTGTTTGTGGCCATGATCGGGCTTAGTGCGCAAACCGTACCTCCGCAAATTAGAGCCTTATTCGGGATCATTTTAGCTTTTGCCATTATGCCTTTAGTACCCGTAGTACCTGTAGATGACTTTTTTAGCGCCTACACTATATTACTTGCTATTCAACAGTTGTTAATTGGTGTTGCCATTGGCTTTGTCTCAATGATGGTGCTAAATACATTTGTGTTGGCGGGACAAATTATTGCAATGCAAACTGGGATGGGGTTTGCTTCTATTGTCGATCCCGTTAACGGAATAAACGTTCCCGCTGTTGGTCAGTTTTATTTGATTTTAGCGACTTTATTGTTTTGGGCAATGGATGGCCATTTGATTATGATAGAAATGATAGTGATGTCCTTTGAAGCATTTCCTATTGGAGGCGAATTTTTTAGTAAAGAAAATTTCCGAGACATTGCCCTTTGGGCCGGTTGGTTGTTTGTATCGTCGTTAACCTTGTCTCTCGCGCCTATTGTGTCATTACTCATTGTGAATTTAGCATTTGGCGTGATGACGAAAGCCGCGCCTCAATTAAATGTATTTAGTATTGGTTTTTCACTCGCCCAAATTATGGGCTTGGTGATCATGTGGATAACCATGTCGAATTTTGCCATGCATTTTTCATTGCAATGGGGTAGGGCTGAACAATTTATGTGTGAATTACTTCGAATTTGTGCAACTTAAAACCTAACTGAAATAAACAGTAGAAAGGTAAGAGAAAAATGGAACAGAGTTCAGAAAAAACCGAAGAACCCACGGCCAAAAAAATTGAAGATGCCCGAAAAAAAGGCCAACTTGCGCGAAGTCGAGAGTTATCTACAGTATTGGTATTAGCGGCCAGTGCAATTGCTTTATTGATATTCGGGGGGATTGTTGCAGAGTCGTTATTCAGTGTTATGGGAAGCTTATTCGAGCTATCACGAGATGAAACCTACGACCCTTTACATATGTTTCAAGCACTTCAGTACTCCATTGATAGGGTGAAGGTGCCGGTTATTATGTTTTTAGTCATTGGAATGGTTGCAGGCGTTTATGGTTCGATAGCATTGGGCGGGTTTAACTTCACTTGGGAATCGGCAGAGCCTAAATGGTCAAAACTAAGCCCTATGGCTGGTTTTAAACGAATGTTTGGTACCAATGGACTCGTAGAGCTGGTTAAGTCCATTGCGAAAATTTTGGTTATCGCTACAGCCACAATGACTGCTTTGTATTTATATCGGAATGAAGCTATACACCTCGATTTAGAGAATTACCCTGCAAACCTTTTTCATGCCATGGACATGATTCAGTGGGCATTTTTGATTTTGTGTCTTTCTCTTATTCCTGTTGCCGTTATTGATGTGCCTTATCAAATGCATAAGCACAACGAAGAGTTGAAAATGACGAAACAAGAAGTGAAAGATGAGCACAAAAATTCAGATGGGGATCCACAAACAAAAGGGCGTATTCGTAAACTTCAATACCAAGCTGCCGCAAACAGGATGATGCAAGCTGTGCCTGATGCTGACGTTGTAGTGACAAACCCAACTCATTATTCTGTCGCGTTAAAGTATCAAGACGATGGAGATATGGCGCCGGTAGTCGTTGCTAAGGGAGCTGATGAACTGGCTATGCATATTCGTAAGATTGCTACAGCCCATGATGTGCCTTTAATACCATCACCCATGTTGGCTAGGGCTATTTTTTATTCTACTGAAGTGGATCACCCCATACCTCATGGACTGTTTATGGCGGTTGCACAAGTGTTGGCTTATGTGTATCAGTTGAAGCGATTTAAATCAGGAAAAGGTAAGCGTCCAAACCCTTTATCAAAGACACTGCCAATCCCGCCAGAATTACGTCGTTAATACATTGGCACAGTAGTTGTAAGGTAAGTTGAAGTGTTGCCTTTTTTGGCGCGAATGATATTTACCTTAGAGGACGAGGCCCGGTGCAATTACCTGCCTATTTTCAAAATTTCAATAAGTCGCAATTCCAAAGTGTAGCAGGAGGCTTGGGTGCGCCCATAGTACTCCTAGCCATTATGGGGATGGTTATTCTGCCGATGCCTCCGTTTTTACTGGATGTGTTATTCAGTTTTAACATTGCCTTGTCATTGGTGATTATTTTAGTGGCTGTCTTGACTAAAAGGCCGGTAGATTTTGGAATTTTCCCCCTTGTTCTATTAATTGCGACAGTTTTACGCCTGGCGCTGAACGTTGCTTCGACTCGAGTGGTTTTACTATATGGTCATGAGGGTGGGGCCGCGGCAGGTCAAGTGATTGAAGCCTTTGGTGAAGTAGTTATTGGTGGAAACTATGCGGTCGGTGTAGTTGTGTTCGCGATTTTACTGATTATCAACTTTAAAGTTGTTACTGCTGGTGCGGGTCGTATTTCTGAAGTGAGCGCCCGTTTTACCCTAGATGCGATGCCAGGTAAGCAAATGGCTATCGATGCGGATTTGAACGCAGGGTATATCGACCAGGAAGAAGCGAGATCTCGCCGAGAAGACATTACCACAGAAGCAGATTTTTACGGTTCAATGGATGGTGCGTCAAAGTTTGTAAAGGGCGATGCGATGGCGGGCTTGTTCATTATGTTGATAAATATTGTGGGTGGTTTATTTATTGGCATTATTCAACACGACTTACCTTTCGGTCAGGCTATGGAGGTTTACACAATTTTGACCATTGGTGATGGCTTAGTGGCGCAAATACCTTCATTACTCTTATCTGTTGCCACTGCGATTATCGTGACAAGAGAAAACGATTCTCAAGAAATGGGTAATGAAATTCGAGGGCAGCTAGGTAATCAGCAGGCTTTATACATTGCATCAGGTATTTTGTTTGTAATGGGTATTGTTCCAGGTATGCCTCATATTGCCTTTTTAGGTTTCTCTGCGCTGATTGGTGGGCTAGCTTATTTCTCAGCGAGACAAGCGAAAATTAAAGCCGCACAACCCGCTAAACCTGCGCTAGTCGATGCGGATAAAGCCGCGCCCACAGAAGTAAAAGAGCTGGGCTGGGATGACGTACAGCAAGTCGATACCATTGGACTTGAAGTTGGGTATAGGCTTATTCCCCTTGTAGACAAGTCCCAAGGTGGAGAACTACTCACCAGAATAAAAGGCGTACGGAAAAAGCTGTCTCAAGAATTGGGGTTTTTGGTACCTCCTGTTCATATTCGAGATAATCTAGATCTCGACCCCAATGTTTATACAATTTCAATGTTAGGAGTAAATACGGGAGAAGCGCAAATTAGTCATGATGAGGAAATGGCCATCAACCCCGGTCAGGTGTATGGAAGCTTAGATGGGCGTAAAACGACCGACCCAGCATTTGGGCTAGAAGCGGTTTGGATTAAACCAACCAAACGCGAGCAAGCACAAACATTGGGGTATACGGTTGTTGATGCTGCCACTGTTGTTGCTACACATTTAAGCCAATTATTAATGACCAACGCTCATCAGCTATTGGGACATGAAGAGGTTCAACAACTTCTTGATATCTTGGAAAAAACACACCCCAAATTGGTTGAGGGGCTGGTGCCTGATATTTTACCTTTGAGTACTGTGGTTAAAGTTTTACAAACACTGTTGTATGAAGGCGTTCCCGTTCGCGATATGCGCACGATTGTTCAAACTTTGTCCGAATACGGGCCAAAGAGTCAAGATCCCGACGTTTTAGTTTCTGCAACACGAATTGCTCTGAAAAAATTAATTGTGCAAGAAGTCAGTCAGGGCGCGTCAGAAGTACCTGTTATTACCTTAGCCCCAGAATTGGAACAGACCTTGCATCAGTCATTGCAGGCTGGTGGAGAAAGTGGCGCTGGTATTGAACCAGGGTTAGCTGAACGTTTGCAATCATCTTTACAAGATGTCTGTCAAAAACAGGAATTAGCGGGTGAGCCAGCAGTGTTGTTAACGTCGGGAATGCTGCGGCCTGTTCTCTCTAGATTCTTAAAAAATGCGGTATCGGGTTTGCACGTTTTATCTTATCAGGAAGTTCCTGAAGATAAACAAATCAAAATTGTGAGTGCTATAGGTAAGTAAGGTGAAATGAAATGAAAATTCGTCGATTTTTTGGTAAAGACATGCGAGAAGCCTTGAGTTTGGTAAAAGACGAGCTTGGTCAAGATGCTGTAATTATGTCGAATCGTAAAGTTTCTGATGGTGTCGAGCTTGTTGCTGCGTATGATAAAGAGCCAGAGCAAAGCTTAAAAGCACGCACTCCCGTTTCAGCGCCAAGTACGAAACCTGTACCTACGTTAAGTGAAATTATTGGTGATCACGGACCTGATAATTTAAAAGCCCTTCTTGAGCAACAAGCAAAATCACAGCTTCCTCGTGAAGAGGGTATGAGTGATTATCAGCCAACACCACCACAGCGTGAAAACGACTTTGGTGTACAAGCGAGTGCACCGAATAAACAGGCTCAATCTGTTGAAGACGACTGGGCTGATGAACCTAGTATTGATAATGCATCACTTACTCATATTAAAGACGAATTAACAACGTTGAGACAAGTTTTACAGCATCAAGTTGCGGATTTATTTGAAGCAAAAAAACAAAGACAAAAACCTATTCATGGCTTTATTTGTAAGCAACTTGTTGGCTTAGGGCTAAGTTATAACTTAGCAGAGCAGTTATCGGATTTTGTTCCCGCAGACGCTACAGAACGAGATGCGTGGCGTTATGTTTTACAGTTAATGGTTAACCGACTTAGTTTAGGCGGTAATGGATTACTTTCGCAAACAGGCGCTGTTGCCTTAATGGGGCCTACAGGGACAGGAAAAACAACAACAGTTGCTAAGCTTGCCGCACGATATGCAAAAAAACACGGTCCTGATAGTGTCGCCTTGGTAACCATTGATACTTATAGAATAGGTGCGTTTGAGCAACTGCAAACCTTTGGGAAAATTATAGGTTGTGTGGTTAAACGAGCAGAAAATGCACAAATTTTGTCTGATACGCTGTTTCAATTGAGACATAAGAAAATGATTTTTATTGATACTGCAGGATTCAGTCAAAGAGATGAAAAATTGGTTAAGCAACTTGAGCAATTGTCGAATTCTAATATGGCAGTAAAGCGCTACTTGGTACTTCAATCAAATACGCAGTATCCCGCGCTAAACCAAGCTATACAAGCATATGACGGTGCAAATTTAGATGGATGCATACTGACTAAATTGGATGAATGTTTTAGTCTTGGGGAAGCATTAAGTGTGGCATTGGAACATCAATTACCTCTTAGTTTTTTAACTGACGGGCAGCAAGTTCCTGAAGACATTCGCCCCGCAGATGCAAAATTTTTAGTATCTAGTGCTGCAAAGCTTTATAAAAAGCACGGTATGAACCATACTAACAACCACAATCAATTTTCGACAACTCGAGCAGTATGATCTCCGATCAGGCCAGCAGCTTAAGAACTATGAATCAGTCTCGATTAATTAAAGTAATTGCAGTCACCGGCGGAAAAGGCGGTGTCGGCAAAACAAACATAACATTGAACACAGCAATTGCTATGGCAAAACAAGGCAAACGAGTTATGGTACTCGATGCCGATTTAGGCCTAGCAAATGTTGATGTCATGCTCGGATTACGTGTGGAAAAAAACCTTTCCCATGTATTAACTGGTGAGTGCACTCTAGATGATGTGTTGGTCACTGGCCCCCACGGTATTAAAATCGCACCTGCGACGTCGGGAACTCAGTCTATGACTGAATTAACCCCGATAGAGCATGCGGGGTTGATCAGGGCATTTAGTGAGTTAAAAACACCTATTGATGTGCTTATTGTTGATACGGCGGCAGGTATTAGTGATATGGTGCTGAGCTTTTCTCGCGCAGCCCAAGACATCATGGTCGTAGTTTGCGACGAACCAACTTCACTTACCGATGCCTATGCACTGATAAAATTATTAAATAGAGAACACGGCGTCTTTAGGTTCAAAGTCGTTGCGAATATGGTAAGAGATATTCGTGAGGGACGAGAATTATTTAATAAGTTGTCTAAAGTCACGGGCCGTTTCCTCGATGTGGCACTAGAGTTAGTATGTACCGTTCCTTTTGATGAAAATATTAGGAAGTCTGTGCGCAAGCAAAAGACCATTGTAGACGCCTACCCCAGTTCGCCTGCGGCAGTGGCCGTTAGTCAATTGGCGACACAAGCATTGAATTGGCCGATACCTGAGCAGCCAGGTGGCCATCTTGAGTTCTTTTTGGAGCAATTAACCCAAAGTAAAGCTATGGGTGACTGAATGTTATGAGGAAAGCCGCTGCATACCAACAACAGTCAGATAAAAACCAGCTTGTGGAACAGCATGCGCCTCTCGTTAAGCGTATCGCACACCATTTAATCGCCAGGCTCCCCGCAAGTGTTCTTGTAGACGATCTCATTCAATCCGGCATGATAGGTCTGTTAGAGGCCGCTAAGAACTTTGATGGTTCAAAAGGTGCTAGCTTTGAAACTTTTGCAGGTATCCGTATTCGAGGTGCGATGCTTGATGAAATCCGAAAAGGTGATTGGACTCCTCGTTCTGTTCATAGAAATAGCCGTTCTATTACCGATGCAATCAATCAAGTTGAGCGAGAAACAGGTCGAGATGCGCGTGATTCTGAGATAGCGGAGAAGCTCAATATCAGCCTAAATGAATACCATAGTATGCTCAATGATGTGAACGTTGGAAAATTAATTGGCATAGAAGACTTGGGAATTTCTGAAGATGTACTATCATCAGAACAGGACGAAGGAAATGATGGCCCTCTTGCTGATCTAATGCAAGGAGCTTTTCAAAAGGCACTGGCTCATTCGATCACTACTTTACCTGAGAGAGAGGCGATTGTTTTGTCTTTGTACTATGATGAAGAATTGAATCTTCGCGAAATTGGTGAAGTGTTGGAAGTGAGTGAATCTAGGGTTAGTCAGATTCACAGTCAAGCCATGCTAAAGCTCAAGTCCAAAATGGAATCATGGCAAAAAAATAGCTAGATAAAGAATTAGCATAATTATAACCTCATCGGAGGCTACATTGGATAAAAATATGAAAATTCTTGTTGTTGATGACTTTTCAACGATGAGACGGATAATTAAAAATCTTCTTAAAGATCTTGGCTTTGGAAATATTCAAGAAGCAGATGATGGCAGTACCGCATTACCTATGCTGCAACAAGGTGATTTTGATTTTGTAGTGACTGATTGGAATATGCCAGGCATGCAAGGTATCGATTTATTGAGGGCAATTCGCGCTGACGATAAATTAAAACATATGCCTGTACTTATGGTTACCGCAGAAGCTAAAAAAGAACAAATTGTCGCAGCTGCACAAGCAGGTGTGAATGGATACGTAGTTAAGCCATTTACTGCGGGTACGTTAAAAGAAAAATTAGACAAAATTTTTGAGCGTCTTGGGTGAAATTTGCACTGATTATCAATACAGGAAATCTGGATGATAGATAATAAAAATAATGTGCCTATTTCACTCGAAGAGGCAAAACAGCTGGTTAGCTATATCGAATCAGGCGATGCCGACTCTGCTAATGCACTTTTAGAAGCGGTATCCATGAAAGCTTCAGCAGAATTATTTGCAGAAGTTGGAAAGTTGACCCGTCAGCTACACGATTCGCTTCACAATGTGCAGCTCGATGAGCGCATTGCTGATTTGGCTTCGGAAGATATTCCTGATGCTCAAACTCGTTTACTTTATGTTATCGAAGAAACAGAAAAAGCAGCGAATACCACCATGGATGCGGTGGATGCGAGTATGCCGATTGTTGATGATTTGTCAGAAAAATTAGAAAAAATTCTTCCAGAGTGGCAAAAATTAATGACTAGAAACATTAGTTCTGGAGAGTTTAAGCCACTTTGTCATAACATTGATGCTTTTTTCAAAGATACCTCAGAAGGCGCTAGTAAGCTTAATAGCTTGTTAACTGAAGTGCTTATGGCGCAAGGTTATCAAGATTTAACCGGGCAGGTTATTCGCCGTGTAATTGAACTAGTCAACGAAGTACAAGACAGTCTAGTTAACATGTTAACTATGTTCGGGGAGCCGGGGGCATCATCTAAGTCTACGAAGGCAGAAGAGTCTGTTGATGGTATAACGGCTGAAGGTCCAATACTGGATGCAGCTGAAAGAGATGATGTAGTTAGCGGTCAAGATGATGTTGACGATTTGTTATCTAGCTTAGGATTTTAGGGGAAAGAGACATGTCTTTTGATGTAGATGAAGAAATTCTCCAGGACTTTTTGGTTGAAGCTGGCGAAATTTTAGAACAACTTCAAGAACAACTTGTAGATTTAGAGAATAATCCCGAAGATGGGGATTTACTCAATGCCATATTCAGAGGCTATCACACAGTAAAAGGTGGCGCAGGCTTTCTTTCTTTGACTGAGTTAGTTGAAATATGTCACGGTGCTGAAAATGTTTTTGACATCATGCGTAATGGGCAAAGAACACTGACCCCAGAACTCATGGATGTGATTCTACAAGCAACTGATGTCGTAGTTGAAATGTTTGAGAAGGTCAAAGCGTCTGAAGCGCTAGAACCTGCAGACAAAGAGCTTATTGACGTTCTTCATAAATTGAGCCAACCAGAGAAAGATGGTGAATCTATTTTTTCTAATGATGGTGAATCAGAGGCTGTTGTTGAGCAAGAGCCTGAACCTGAACCTGAGAAAGTCGCTCCACCAGCAGAAGCCCAAAAGGCCACTGAGGGTGGAAGTATTGATGAGATCAATGAAGACGAATTTGAAGCCTTACTTGATGAGCTTCATGGTGAAGGTGGAGCTCCAACTCCTAAGGCTGATGCCTCTGAATCAAAAGACGTGAATTCTTCTGATGACATTACAGATGACGAATTTGAAGCTTTACTGGACGGCCTTCATGGTAAAGGTAAGTTCAGCGCAGAAAACGAACCTTCTGAAGGAAATGCTTCAGCGGATAATGCTGCATCAGGAAATGATGACGAAATCACAGATGATGAGTTCGAAGCATTACTAGATGAGTTACACGGTAGTGGAAAAGGGCCGGTTATTGCTGATGCTGCTCCAGCAAAAGCACCGCCACCTGCAGCAGCTAAAGCTGCTGAAAAACCAAAAGAACCTGCAAAACCAAAAGACACTAAACCTGCTCCTGCTAAGCCTGCAGCAGCCAAAAAAGCGGCACCTAAAGACGATAAAAAGCCTGCGCAATCTGCTCCAGCAGCTGAAACGACTGTACGTGTAGATACTAAGCGTCTTGACCAAATTATGAATATGGTCGGCGAGCTCGTATTGGTTAGAAATAGGCTGTTAAGTTTAGGTATAAATTTAGCTGATGAGTCGATGACAAAAGCGATTGCCAATTTGGACGTCGTTACCGGTGACTTACAAGGCGCGGTAATGAAAACCCGCATGCAACCAATTAAAAAGGTCTTCGGACGTTTTCCTAGAGTTGTACGTGACTTGGCTCGCTCGTTGAAAAAAGAAATTACATTAGAACTGAAAGGTGAGGATACTGATTTAGATAAAAATCTAGTAGAAGCCCTTGCAGATCCATTGGTGCATTTAGTACGAAATTCAGTGGACCATGGCGTAGAAATGCCAGATGAAAGGGTTGCGGCTGGAAAGCCTAAGATGGGAACTGTAACACTCGCAGCTTCTCAGGAGGGCGACCACATACTGCTTACTATCGAAGATGATGGTAAGGGGATGGATGCTGAAAAACTTAAAGAAATCGCTATTAGTCGAGGTGTTTTAGACGCTGATGCAGCGGCAAGAATGTCTGATGTTGAAGCATTTAATTTGATTTTTGCACCAGGTTTTTCTACAAAAACTGAGATCAGTGACATTTCTGGCCGTGGTGTCGGAATGGATGTTGTTAAAACAAAAATAAATCAATTAAATGGTACTGTTAGTATTGATTCTCAGTTGGGTAAAGGCACTCGCTTAGATATCAAGGTCCCACTTACGCTGGCGATTTTACCGACACTTATGATTGTAGTCGGAGGTCAAACCTTCGCTTTACCTTTGGGCGCTGTAAACGAAATAATCAATGTTGATTCTAGTAAAACGAATACGGTAGATGGACAATTGACCATGATTGTTCGCTCTAAAGCCATCCCACTATTTTTCTTAGGGGAGTGGTTACTGCGAGGCGACGCGAGTAATGTTGAAAAAGACAAAGGACATGTTGTTGTTGTTCAAATTGGTACGAAGCAAGTTGGTTTTGTTGTCGATTCATTGATTGGACAGGAAGAAGTGGTAATTAAACCACTCGACGTTTTATTACAAGGAACTCCGGGAATGGCTGGCGCAACCATTACATCTGATGGTGGGATAGCCCTGATTTTGGATATTCCTAGTTTACTTAAAAAATATGCTACAAAAACATTAAAATAGAAATATAAAGGAACGAGTTAATGGCATTTAATGTGCTGGTGGTTGATGACTCGACATTCTATAGGCGCAGTTTGCGAAGGCTTATTGATGAAGACCCAATGCTTAATGTAGTGGGTGAAGCTAAAGATGGAAATGAAGCCATCGCTTTAGCGGAAAAGCTCTCGCCTGATGTGATTACTATGGATGTAGAAATGCCTGTTCTTGATGGTATTTCTGCAGTTAGGTGTATTATGGAAAATACACCGATTCCTATTCTTATGTTTTCTTCACTTACTCAAAGTGGAGCTCAAGCAACATTAGATGCTTTAGAAGTGGGAGCTTTGGATTTTTTCCCAAAAAAATTCGATGATATTTCAAACAACAATACCGAAGCTGTCAATGCTTTGAGAACAAAAATTCGTCTTCTGGCAAGGCGTAAACCTTATATAGTTAAAACAAAATCGACCCATAATGATCCGTCGATGATGTCTTTTCAAAAAGACTCTTCAGTTACTCCTGCGCACAAAAGTAAAGCGGAAAAAGTATCCTCTTCAGCCATTGTTCCTTCGGGTAAGCGTTATAAATGTTTAGCTATAGGAGCGTCCACTGGAGGCCCTGTTGCCTTACAGTCAATTTTGACTAAGCTGCCTTCAAATTTACCGGTTCCAGTTGTGATTGCGCAGCATATGCCAGGGAGCTTTACCGCCGCATTTGCGCAACGGTTGAATATCATTTCTAGTATTGATGTTATTCATGCTAGCAACGGGATGAAACTAGAGTGTGGAAAAGCTTATATCGCGCCAGGTGGAAAACAATGCGTAGTTCAAGGCGAAGCTCACAATGGTACGTTAGTTGTGAGAGATACAGAGTCTCATGAAAAAGTAAATTACCACCCATGTGTTGATATTACCTTTGATAGTTTGGCATCAGTATACGAAGGCGATGTTTTAGCTGTAATACTAACTGGCATGGGACAAGACGGAAAGCTAGGGTGTGAAAAGCTAAGTCAAATTGGTGCGACTATTTGGGCACAAGACGAATCAAGTTCGGTGGTTTACGGGATGCCAAAAGCTGTAACCACAGCGGGGATTGCATCAAAGAATATTAGTATTGATGATATGGCCTCTTGCTTGTTAGCAGAGCTAGGTTTGTGATGAATAAATTGTGCATATGGACAGTTGCTAACCAAAAAGGCGGTGTAGGGAAAACAACCACGACCGTTACTCTAGGTGGCCTTTTAGCGCAAAGAGGAAAAAGAGTTCTGCTGGTTGATACGGATCCTCAAGCGTCCTTAAGTTACTATTTCGGTATTAATTCAGAGGAACTTAATGCTTCTGTTTATGATGTATTTACTCAAGCTAGTTCGTTGACTTTCGATAGTGTAATGAATTGTTTGTGTCCAACAAAACTAGATAGTTTGTTTATACTTCCTGCCACTATGAATGTTGCAACGTTAGACAGAAAGTTAGGCGCAAAAAACGGTATGGGGTTTGTGTTAAAAAATGCATTGAAGTTAATTGAAAATGAATTTGATCATGTGATCATCGACTGCCCACCGGTTTTAGGTGTACTAATGGTCAATGCTTTGGCTGCTTGCCAACGAGTGATTGTACCCGTTCAAACCGAATTCTTAGCCCTTAAAGGTTTAGACAGGATGATGCATACGCTTGAAATCATGGGTAAAACCTTATCTAAAGAGTTCAATGCCGTCGTTGTTCCAACAATGTTTGATAAACGGACTAAAGCTGCGCTGGATGCGCACGATAAACTAAATGAAGATTATGGCAATATATTGTGGGAACACACAATTCCGATTGATACTCGATTTAGAGACGCGAGCCAAGCGCAGTCTCCAGCGTCGGTTACGTTTCCTAAATGTCGAGGCGTGTTTGCATACAAGCGACTACTAAAAGAATTAGAGAGTAAGGGATAATGAGCAAGCCAAACCGTTTTGCAAATGAAGAAGTAATGGAAGATTACTTGGGGAGTTTGTTGTCAGAAAATAATGTCTCAGATGAAACCGGCTACCTAGAACAAAAAAAAGCGGTTGCTGAGAAGCTGTTAACTGAATCGCAATTGATAGATACGCCGGTAATAAAAGCTGAGCGTGATGTTTCTGTTCCTGAGTTAGAAGTAGAGCAGACTTCTGAGGAAATAGGTACTCAGCCATTAATCAAACATGATATACCCATTGCTGAGCAGCTCGAAGAGAATTTCCAAGCACTTTTTTTTGAAGTCGCAGGGCTGACATTGGCAGTTCCTCTGGTAACCCTTGGAGGAATTCATCAAGTTGATAATGTGAGTCCATTGTTTGGAAAACCGTCTTGGTTTAAGGGTGTGATGTTGCATCGTGATGAAAAATTAAATGTTGTAGACACCGCAAAATGGGTAATGCCTGAAAAAATCACGCAAACTTTGGAAGAGGGGTTACACTATAGTTATCTGGTTATGCTTGCCGAGAGTACTTGGGGCTTAGCGTGCGAGAAGTTAGTTGATACCGTGTCATTAAACAAATCTGATGTTAAATGGCGTGAGAATGATAAAAAACGTCCATGGTTGGCCGGTATGGTAAAAGAAAGAATGTGTGCTTTAATTGATGTTTATCAGTTAGTATCTATGCTTAACAAAGGATTGAACAGCGATTCACAAGACTAAGTGGGAGCCGAATAAATGAGTGACGATAGAAATACGAATCCAGCAACCGACAATAGCGATGAAGTATTACAGTGGGTAACGTACTGTTTGGGTGAAGAAACCTACGGTATAAATGTAATGCAAGTGCAAGAAGTGTTGAGATATACCGAAATAGCACCTGTGCCAGGCGCGCCTGATTACGTGCTGGGAATTATTAATTTGCGGGGTAATGTTGTTACCGTAATTGATACTCGAACACGTTTTGGTCTGTCGTCTAGTGATATCACTGACAATACACGAATTGTAATTATTGAATCTGATGAGCAGGTTGTCGGTATACTCGTTGATAGTGTAGCAGAAGTGGTTTACTTACGTTCTTCTGAAATCGACAGTGCACCAAATGTGGGTACTGAAGAAAGTGCTAAATTTATTCAAGGTGTATCTAATCGCGATGGTAACCTATTGATATTGGTTGACCTGAATAAACTTCTTAGTGATGAAGAATGGGAAGAAATTAGTAGTTTATAAGAACCTATTTTGACTTTTACAATGACTCAAATGATTAGCGTAGGAGCACTGATTGCTACTGCGCTATTTGTGTTTATAGCGATGATTGTAGGGTTAAATAAAAAGTTAAAACGGATTACTACAGAACAGACTAGCGCAGCGCAGTTGATTGCTAAAAATAAAATGGCATATCAAATCTTGCTGTCTCGTCTCGACGAAGCTGAAGCAAGCATCCATACCCTACATAAAATAATCCAACCATTACCTGAACAAATAAATCAGTTAGAGGGTACGTTGAGAGAGCAGCTTTCTCAGGATCCTCAAGTCAAGTTGTATCAAAAAGCAGCCGCTATGGCTAAACAAGGCGTTGGGGCAGAAGAAATAGCTCAAGCCTGTGACTTACCTGTCGCCGAAGTCAGTGTTTTAATTTCTCTACACACTTAATTAACCTGAATCCTGTTTAAGAAACGTCGCTCAATTCTAGCAGCACCGAGTGTCAATATTAAAATTAGCACTTTCAAACAAACGCTTGTACCACTCCTTAAACGGGAGTCAATCTTATTAGATTTAAGATGTTTAGACGTCTAGACGTAAATAAATTGACAACTAGTGTAATTTTATTTAGTGTTGTGCACCGTTTAAATTCAGAGTCATACTATGCCTATACGAGTTCCTGAAGCACTTCCTGCGCAAAAGCTGTTACAGCAAGAAAATATTTTTGTTATGGATAGCGCTCGTGCAGCAACGCAGGATATTCGTCCGTTAGAAGTGGGTATACTGAATTTAATGCCCAATAAAATTGAAACTGAACTGCAATTATTGCGTTTGCTTTCAAATACGCCTTTACAAATCAATGTCGATCTTATTCGTATTGATTCCTGTGCGCCTAAATATACACCGCAATCCCATATGGACGCTTTTTATACACTGTTCGATGATGTTGCCTATAAACAATATGACGGTCTTATTATTACAGGTGCGCCATTGGCGCTAATGCCTTATAACGAGGTCAAATATTGGGATAAAATAGCAGCGGTGTTTGAATGGACAAAAAGACATGTTCAATCCACTCTCTATTTATGCTGGGCAGCTCACGCCGCTATGTACCATTTCCATGGCGTAAATAGAAACCTGAGGAAAGATAAATTATCAGGGGTATTCTCCCACCGCGTACCACAACCGCAAAATGAACTGGTTCGTGGATTTGATGATACATTCTGGGCGCCGCATTCGCGCTTTGGTGAAATATCCAGTCAAACATACAACAGTATTGATGGCTTAAATGTACTTGCCGAATCACCAGAAGCTGGCGCTTATTTGGTTGCGTCGTCAGATAAACGCACCGTATTATTAACTGGGCACCCTGAATACGATCCTGAAACCTTATCTGAAGAATATGCCAGAGACACCGCTGAAGGATGTAATCCAACACTGCCAAAGCATTATTTTGTTGATAATGATCCAACGAAAAAACCAATAGTAAATTGGCGCTCGCACGGAAGCTTACTGTATAGCAATTGGTTAAATTATTATGTGTATCAAAACACGCCTTATGATCTTAATACGTTAAGCAAAACGGGTAATTAGAGGTAGCAATGAGTTTCGATTTTTCAACTTTAGCCGCTGATCGTATTCTTATATTAGATGGTGCAATGGGAACAATGATCCAATGCCATAAATTAGAAGAAGAAGACTACCGAGGCGAACAATTTTCAGATTGGCATTGTGATGTGAAGGGCAACAACGATTTACTCGCGATAACACAACCAGAAATCATCAAACAAATTCATTGCGATTATTTAGCCGCGGGTGCTGATATTATTGAAACGAATACCTTCAATGCTACGACAATTGCTATGGCAGACTATGATATGGAATCTTATTCCAAGGCAATCAATGTCGCTGCCGCAAAGCTTGCGCGAGAAGCTGCAGATGAATACACAGCTAAAACACCGAATAAACCTCGCATCGTAGCTGGGGTTTTAGGCCCGACTAACCGTACTGCGTCTATTTCTCCCGATGTAAATGACCCTGGTAAGCGCAATGTTACATTTGACGAATTAGTTGAAGCTTATGTGGAATCTACCTTGGCCCTTGTTGAGGGCGGGGTAGACTGCATTATGCTAGAAACTATTTTCGACACCTTAAATGCAAAGGCCGCAGCATTCGCAGTTGATACTGCTTTTGAACAATTGGGTAAAAAGTTACCTGTGATGATTTCTGGCACCATTACAGATGCGTCAGGGCGTACCTTATCTGGACAAACAGCAGAGGCATTTTATTACTCATTGCGTCATGTCGAACCAATTTCTTTCGGTTTAAACTGTGCATTGGGGCCTGATACACTCAGACAATATGTAGATGAAATTTCTCAAATAGCAGACTGTTTAGTATCCGCTCACCCGAATGCTGGTCTACCTAATGAATTTGGTGAGTACGATATGACCGCAGAAGAAATGGCGTTTCATATTAAAGAGTGGGGTGAGAGTCAATTAGTGAACATTGTTGGCGGTTGCTGTGGTAGTACGCCAGAACATATTGCACAAATTGCCGATGCAGTTTCAACATTAGCACCTCGTTCTATACCAAAAATAGAAACGAAAATGCGATTGTCTGGTTTAGAACCTTTTGTTCATTAAGGCGGAAAAGTGAGTACAGAGTTTTCTACATTTATTAATGTCGGTGAACGTACAAATGTTACGGGTTCCGCTAAATTTAAACGCCTTATTCTTGAAGGTGACTACGAGGCTGCACTTGATGTTGCAAAACAACAAGTAGAAAACGGCGCGCAGATTATTGATATCAACATGGATGAAGCCATGTTGGACTCAGTTGAGGCCATGTCTACATTTTTGAATTTAATTGCGTCTGAGCCTGATATTAGCCGGGTTCCTATTATGATTGACAGTAGTAAATGGGACGTAATCGAAGCTGGCTTAAAGTGTGTGCAAGGTAAAGCCATTGTGAACTCGATTAGTTTGAAAGAAGGAAAAGAAAGCTTTCTTCATCAAGCAAAATTGATTAAACGTTATGGTGCAGCAACGGTTGTTATGGCATTTGACGAAACAGGTCAAGCCGATACAAAAGAACGGAAAGTGGAAATATGTCAGCGTAGCTATAAAGTGCTCACTGAAGAAATCGGCTTTCCACCTGAAGATATTATTTTTGATCCGAATATTTTCGCAGTGGCGACCGGTATCGAAGAACACAATAATTATGCCGTAGACTTTATCGAAGCCACGCGTATTATTCGTGAAACATGTCCTCATGCCCATATTTCTGGCGGGTTATCTAACATCTCTTTTTCCTTTCGTGGCAATAACCCAGTAAGGGAAGCCATGCATTCCGTATTTTTGTACTACGCCATTAGGGCGGGTATGGATATGGGCATAGTTAATGCGGGTCAATTAGAAGTTTACGATGAAATACCAAAAGAACTGCGGGACGCAGTAGAAGACGTTATTTTAAATCGCAATGATGGTGCAACTGACGCGCTTTTAGAACTCGCGCCGAAGTATCAAGGCGATGGTAAGGTTCAAGCTAAAGAAGACCTCACATGGCGAGAGCAGGATGTGAATAAACGCCTTGAACATGCGCTTGTAAAAGGTATTACCGACTACATCATTGATGATACTGAAGAAGCAAGGTCACAGGCTGAAAAGCCTTTGCATGTTATTGAAGGTCCATTGATGGACGGTATGAATGTAGTAGGTGACCTATTTGGCGAAGGAAAAATGTTTCTTCCTCAAGTGGTAAAGTCAGCACGGGTTATGAAAAAAGCGGTGGCATATCTGCAGCCCTATATTGAAGATGAAAAATCTGGTGACGTTAAAAGTAATGGAAAAATTTTACTTGCTACAGTAAAAGGTGACGTGCACGACATTGGTAAGAATATTGTGGGCGTGGTGCTGCAATGTAATAACTTTGAAGTTATTGACATGGGAGTTATGGTACCCGCAGCAACGATATTGAAAACCGCTAAAGATGAAAATGTAGACATGATTGGCTTGTCTGGCCTTATTACTCCTTCTCTTGATGAGATGGTGTATGTGGCAAAAGAAATGCAGCGCCAAGACTTTCATTTACCCTTGTTAATTGGCGGAGCGACAACATCAAAAGCACATACTGCTGTTAAAATTGAACAAAATTATGACCACCCCGTAGTGTATGTTCCCAATGCCAGCCGTGCTGTAGGGGTATGTCAAAAACTACTGAATAAAGAGTCTCGAGATGTGTTTTCAAAACAACTCGATACTGAATATGAAAAAGTGCGTGAGCAGCACGCTAGAAAACGGCCGAAATCAGCAGCTGTATCCTTACAAGATGCCCGTGAAAATGCGTTCTCTCCCGATTTTGCTACGCTACCGGTTACCCCTAATAAATTAGGCGTAACTCCTATTAGTGTAGAGTTGAGTGAACTTCGCGATTATATTGATTGGACACCTTTTTTCTTAACATGGTCGTTAGCTGGGAAGTATCCCCGTATTCTTAATGACGATGTAGTGGGGGAAGAAGCCCGCTCTTTGTTTGCGGATGCTAATGTCATGCTAGATGCCGTGATTAAGGATAAGAGCTTAACTGCTAAAGGCGTTATCGGCTTGTTTGCGGCTAACCGTGTTGAAGATGACGTAGAAATCTATACGGATGATAGTCGTGAGAATATACAAGCAGTGGGGCACCATTTACGTCAACAAACTAAGAAAGATAAGTTCTCAAACTATTGTCTAAGTGATTTCATTGCGCCTAAAGAAAGTGGCATTCAAGATTATATCGGTGCCTTTGCTGTTACTGCGGGTATTGGTGAAGATGATTTAGCAAAATCTTTTGAAGAGCAAGGTGACGATTACAATGCGATTATGGTGAAAGCCATTGCAGACCGATTAGCCGAAGGCTTTGCAGAGTACCTTCATGAACAAGTTCGTAAAGTGTATTGGGGTTATGCTGCTGATGAAGACCTCGACAATGACGCGTTAATTCGAGAAAAATATCAAGGTATTCGTCCGGCACCGGGTTATGCGGCGTGCCCTGAACATTCAGAAAAACAAACTATCTGGAACTTATTAGATGCAGAAAAGCATACTGGTATGAAGTTAACCGAGAGTTATGCCATGTATCCTGGCGCATCGGTTTCTGGATGGTATTTTTCTCACCCCCAAGCTAAGTATTTTGCGGTTGCCAAAATTCAGCGAGACCAACTTGAAAATTATGCTCAGCGAAAAGGTTGGTCATGTGAAGATGCTGAACGCTGGCTTGGTCCTAACTTGTAGCAATTCATCAAGTGTCGATTTATTGAGACCAGTAGTGTTGAGACGTTTTTATAGTCTGGTAGACTCGAAGCGAAAACAATAACTACAAAACTTAATAAGGGCGACAAATGCGAAACAAATTCAATATTGTAGCACTCTCAGTGAGTGCTATTCTTCTTTCTGGCTGTGGGCAAAAATCTACAACAACCGAATCTACTAAAGCAGAAAGCCAAACAGCAGTAGAGTCTGTAGCTGCATCATTATCTGCTGATGAACAGGCCAGTGCATTTTTTGAGAAAGTATTTAACGAAAGCGTAATGCGAAGCCCAATGACCCAGAGTTTTCTTGGGATAAAAGAGGATCAAGATAAGTGGGATGATTTATCTGACGCATTCGCACTAGAAACCCTTGAGATCGCAAAAGCGAATCTTCAAGAGATGGATAAGATTGATACTTCAGCATTATCCCCCCAGGTTTTAGTAAGTTATACCATGATGAAGCAAAATCTCGAGCAAGAGATAGAAGACTTCAAATGGCGTGATCACAACTATCCAGTGAATCAAATGTTTGGTATTCACTCTCGCGTACCGGCGCTGCTTATTAATCAACACCCAATTAGTAGTGAAGATGATGCCCTGGATTATATTTCTCGTATTAATAAAGTAGATGAACTTTTAGACCAAGTCATTGATGGTCTTAAAAGTAGAGCTGATAAGGGCATTATTGCGCCAAAATTTGTATACCCCTATGTGATTAGCGACAGTAAAAACGTTATAAAAGGCGCGCCGTTTGATGATGGCGACGATAGTACGCTTCTTGCTGATTTTAAAAGTAAAATTAAAGATTTGGATATTGCAGATGATAAAAAATCTCTGCTAGTTGAAAAAGTCAGTGAAGCGCTATTATCTTCATTCGGCCCTGGATATGTAAAACTTATAGACACCTTGAACTTGCTAGAAAAGCGCGCTGATACCAATGATGGTGTATGGAAATTCCCTGAAGGAAGTGAATTTTATAACGTGCGCTTAGCACGAATGACCACCACGGATAAAACAGCTGCAGATATTCATGAAATAGGGCTAAGTGAAGTGGCTCGTATTCACAATGAAATGCGAGTGATCATGAAAAAAGTAGGCTTTGAAGGGAGCCTTCAAGAATTTTTCAATTTCATGCGTTTTGATGAACAGTTTTTCTATGGCGAAACGGCTGAAGGTAAGCAGCGTTATTTGTCTGAAGCGACTGCAATTATCGAAGATATGAAAGGTCGATTAGATGAGCTGTTTTTGGTGAAGCCTAAGGCTGAACTTACTGTGAAAGCCGTTGAAGCGTTTCGTGAGAAGTCCGCCGGTAAAGCGTTTTATCAAAGACCATCTCAAGATGGCACGAGACCGGGTATTTATTACGCTAACCTTTATCGGATGAGTGATATGCCTGTTTATCAAATGGAAGCATTGGCCTACCACGAAGGTATCCCTGGGCATCACATGCAACTAGCCATAGCTCAAGAATTAAGAGGTATCCCAAAATTTCGTAAATTTGGAGGCTACACTGCCTATATTGAGGGGTGGGGGCTTTATTCTGAATATTTGCCTAAAGAGATTGGCTTATACGAGGACCCATACTCTGATTTTGGCCGCTTAGCGATGGAGTTGTGGCGAGCGTGTAGACTTGTTGTTGATACTGGAATTCATGAGATGAAATGGACCCGTGAAGAAGGTATCGATTATTACGTAAATAACACACCAAACCCTAAACCGGATGCGGTTAAAATGGTAGAACGTCATGTGGTAATGGCGGGGCAGGCAACAGCGTATAAAATTGGTATGCTGAAAATTTTAGAACTCAGAGAAAAAGCACAATTGGCACTTGGAGATAAGTTCGATATTCGCGAATACCACGACGTCGTGCTTAAAAACGGCGCTGTGCCGTTAAATATTCTTGAAGATTTTGTTGATGAATATATCAGTAGCAAAGGCTAATTTATAAAGGCGTTTAAGCTGCAGCTAACAACTGCAGCTTTTGCTTTCTTATTGTGCCCATTTTTTCGGAGAAGTCCCTTCTTTCTTCGAAAACACTCGAGTAAAACTAGAGCTATTTTCATAACCCACACGTTGGGATACCTCAGATACTGTAAGCCCTTTTTTTAAGAGGCTTTTGGCTAAGTTTATCCGCCAATCAGTCAAATAATTCAATGGTGTTTGGCCAACTAAATTGTGAAACAACTCAGCAAACTTTGCACGTGACATAGAAGCTTCAGTTCCTAACGATTCTACACTCCATGGCTTCTCTGGTTGGTTGTGAATGGCAGTTAATGCCTTAAATAATTGTGGGTGAGCTAGGCCGTTCAATGCCCCGGGAGCCAACGTATTGTTTTTTAGCGTTTCTCTTAACAACTGAATAATCAAGATATCACATAACCTATCCATAACTAGTTTACCTCCATTCAGCTCAGAAAACGCTTCTTCAAATAGCCAGGTTGCAGTCTGACCTAGCTTAGATGTAGGGTCGTCTAAAGGAAGATTAACAAAACTTGGCATTGAGTGTGTTATCGGGTTGTGGGATTCATTCTTGTAGTTAATCGTCGCGCACACTAATTCGACATTAGAGCCTGGCTCGGGAATTAATCTATGATGGCTTTCTTTAGTAAAAAAAAGCACACTGGGTTTAGTAATTTTATGTTGCTGTTTGTTACTGTCAATAACGGTTAAAACACCAGACTGGACAGTGTGTAAATGGCCGCATAAATTTGAAGATTGCTTAAATTCACTAATACTGCAAAGGTTCCCGCTGAAAAACACATCGGCATTAAATGAAAAGTGTTGAAAGGCAGAAGAAAGTTTGTCCACGGGCTTTATAATTAGTTTTCTAGACGAATTGTAGCTAAATATAGATTATGTGTGATGATTAATCTAATAAATACAGTAGTATTACTGACAGTTCAAGGCGTTAGTCATAAGATGACCGTAGCAAATTAAGCCTACTTGGGGTGCTACACTTATCTTCTTTGGTACGGTTTGTTTATTACAACGATTTTTTAGGGGTTAGAGTTTAATCATGACAAAATCAACAGCGTCTAGCTCATTTAAGGTCACGCCTTTATTGTTAAAGCGATCGTTAATAACAATGCTCTTGGTTGGGACGGTTTTAAACTTGATAAATCAAACTGATGGCCTGTTAGGGAATGCACCATTAAATGTATTGAACTTACTTTTGACGTATTTGGTTCCGTTTTTAGTATCGATTACATCGGGTTTGCTAACCTTAAAAGAATGCCAAGATGAGCACCGAAGAGATGAGTAAATAGGTGAATGTATTCGAACAATTAGGAGCAATAGGCTTTAGCTTACCATTTTATCTTATGTGTGTTTATTAACCTGTTTTGATTGGCAATGTCGGCTAACATATCGCTGTTGAAAGGAAGCGTGTTGATTGCACTTTGGTAATAGTGCTCTATTGCAACGCATTCTCTTTCTAAAAAATCAGATATTGCGCTGTGAAAACGTTGATCGCTAAGTACATGACAAGATGCACATACCCAGGGCTCGAAACCTCTTAGTAACTTATGTTCTCCCTGAGTACCGGGATTGAATATTGGCAACGAGTTTTCAATAGCAAATTCTATTCCTTGGTAGTAGCAACACTCGAAGTGCAAACCGTCAATATCATCCAGTGATCCCCAATAGCGACCAAATAATCCAGTATGATCATAAAAGAACAAAGCCGAGCCTTTAAAGCCTGATTGGTCACTTGCGACAACTAGCAAAATTTGTTCTTTCATTTGTGTAAAAATTCGTTCGAAAAATGATTCGGTCAAATAGCCGGCGTGCCCACTGCGTTTTAGATAGGTCTGCTGATAGCAAAGATAAAATTCTTTTTGTATTTCCCGAGTGATTGCGTCTCCTGTTAACCGTTGAATTTTCAGGCCTCGTTGTGCTTTTAACCGTTCTTTGTTAATGGTTTTCCTTTTTCTTGATTTGAAGGTGGATAGGTAATGTTCAAAACTAGTAAATTTGCGATTTTGCCATTGAAACTGCACTGAGTACCTAGGGAGTCCAGATAGTGTTAGTAAGCTTTTTTGTTGTTCTTGAGTGGTAAAGAGCCAGTGGTACGAAGAAACATCATTTCTATTTTTCAAATGAGTGTCGATAGCGCTCAAACATGAGGCGAGCTTATCTTGTTTCGCCAAAATTCGTTTACCTGTTACTGGAGTAAACGGAATAGCGCCGATCCATTTCGGGTAATAATCTAAACCGTGTTGAGCGTATGCATTTGCCCAAGCGTGATCAAATACATATTCACCATAACTGTGGGTTTTAATATAGCCCGGAACAGCGGCCACTAAAGTAGAAGTTGTGTCATAAACGGCTAAATAGTTTGGTTGCCACCCAGTATCATTAACTATTGAATTGTTGATAGAGCCACTTAATTCCAAGGCCTCCAAAAAATGATAGGATAAAAATGGACCTGCATCATTGGCAAGCGAATCCCAGACGGCCTGCTCAAAATCAGTGATACTGGCGTGCTGTTTTACAATAAGAGACAAGGGTTTTACCTTAAAAATACAATAAAAAACACGTCATACTATGACCGAAGATAAATACAAAGTCATTCGCCATACGTTCGCGTATTTGGTGATTTAGTAAAGTGGGTGATTTTTACAAATGAATAGAGCTTAAAATTGAGAGATTAAAGCTAGATTATTTAAAAATGGTAACCCATACTTTTTTCATATATTATTCTTAAAATATCAATCGATATCCGCAAAAAACAGGCTGTTTGAGTTAGCCATTAATGTAATTTTATGAAGCATTAGACACAGTAGTAGCAACTTTATTTTTTACAAAATGTAGTATTGAAATGAAAATAGCGATTTGTTTTTTTGGCATCACACGTTCTCTCAAGTATACGATTGGCAATATTGAAAAGAATATAATCAAGCCTGCATCAGAGCTTGCAGAGGTTAAGCTTTTCGGGCATTTTTTCAACCAAAAACATGTTGTTAATTCGCGTAGTGGAGAGAATGAAAAGCTCAAAAGTGACGAATTTAAGTTGTTGAAGTTAGATGAAGTCATATTGGAAGAACCCGATGAATTTTTGCCTAATACTACTTTTGAAGCCTCAAAAACGTATGGCGATAACTATGACGATGATTTTACATCCCTTAGAAACCTATACCACCAACTTTATTCATTAAAGCGAGTAACCTTATTGGCCGAAAAGTGGCATGCCGATATTGTTATTTTTGTTCGCCCAGATTTAATGTATCACGATTCGTTTTATACGGATATCAAACGAGCTCTTACATTAAAGGACGGTGTATTGTTACCAAATTGGCAGCACTGGAATGGCTACAACGACAGATTTGCGATTGTATCTGGGGAAAATGCAATCGCAAGTTATGGCAAGCGTTTTCATAAAACCTTGGAATTCTCTATACAAAGTAATGCTTCGCTCAATAGTGAAGCACTTTTAGAGTTTGCATTAAAAGAAAATAAAGTTGGCAATTTCAAACTAAGAGCCTCAAGAGTTAGAGCTAATGGTGAAATGAAGTCTGAGTGCTTTTACCACCAGAACCTATTGTCATTCCAGAATAGAATAGCGAATTTATTGAATATCTCGTTTGATAATTTTGTTCTCATGACATTCACTAAAATTATGCAGAGAGTTTTGTTTGGTAAGAGCGAGCTTTGATCTCAACGGTTTTATACAAAACGTAACACAACAAAAAGTATAGAAAATTAGTCTTAGCATGACTGAAGATAACCAAAAACTCATTCGCCATACATTGACTCATTTACTTAGTCGTCGTGAGCATGGCTTTAATGAACTACTATTAAAACTAGAGCAAAAAGGCTTTGAGCAAGAGGATATTTTGCCTGTTTTGGAGAAATTTAAGCAAGCTAATATTCAGTCTGATTCTAGATTTGCAGAAATGCATTATCGATCTGGCATCAACAAAGGCCAAGGGAAAACGCGTATAAAAGAGGTCCTAAAGCAGCATAAAATAGATGATTGTGACGCGTTGGCAGGCTTCAGTGAAATTGAGGTTGATTGGTTCGAACTCGCTTGGGTTGTGAAGTGTAAAAAGTTTGGCGAATTACCTCCTAAAGATGCAAAAGAAAAAGCCAAACAACAACGTTTTCTGTTGTATCGAGGTTTTTCCTACGAGCAGATTGAACACGCACTGACAAATGAGGTCAATTCGTGATACCTTAACGCCAGAAATCGTCAGTACTCTAGCACTAAGGACTACTTACTTAATGACACTCTCTACAGCAGAACTTCGCAACGCTTTTTTTAGCTACTTTGCTAGCAATAATCATCAGCAAGTGAGCAGCTCATCATTGGTTCCTTCCGATGATCCAACATTGTTATTTACGAACGCCGGAATGAACCAATTTAAAGATGTGTTCTTAGGCAAAGAAAAACGCTCATATACACGAGCCGTAAGCTCTCAGCGTTGTGTTAGAGCTGGCGGGAAGCACAATGATTTAGAAAATGTGGGTTACACCGCTCGTCATCATACTTTCTTTGAAATGCTCGGTAATTTTAGTTTCGGCGATTACTTCAAAAAAGAAGCTATTCAGTTTGCATGGTCATTTCTTACTGAAGAGTTAAAGCTGCCAAAAGAAAAATTATTAGTCACAGTTTACTCCGAAGACGACGAAGCGTTTCGCATTTGGCAAGACGATATCGGCATACCAGTAGAAAAAATTATCCGTATTAGTACCTCAGACAACTTCTGGTCAATGGGCGATACAGGCCCATGTGGACCTTGTTCCGAAATTTTCTACGACCACGGTGAGCACATTTGGGGAGGACCTCCAGGTTCACCTGAAGAAGACGGTGATCGTTTTATTGAAATATGGAACTTGGTTTTCATGCAATTCAATAAGCAAGCCAATGGTGACATGCTGCCATTGCCATCCCCGTCTATAGATACGGGAATGGGGCTTGAGCGTATTTCTGCAATATTACAAAACGTACACAGCAACTATGAAATAGATTTGTTTGTAAACTTAATTGATGCCGCAGCGTCAATTATCGGGACGCAAGACAAAGAGAATAAATCTTTACGAGTTGTTGCCGACCACATTCGCAGTTGTGCGTTTTTAATTTGTGACGGTGTTATGCCGTCAAATGAAGGCCGTGGTTATGTGCTAAGGCGTATCATTCGCCGTGCTGTGCGCCATGGGTACAAGCTAGGAGCCAGCGATATCTTTTTCTACCGCCTAGTAGAACAATTATGTAAAGAAATGGGTGAAGCCTACCCTGAAATTGTCGAACAACGACCTGTTATCGAAAAAGTATTAAGAGTTGAAGAAGAGCAGTTCAGTAAAACCCTTGAAAGAGGAATGGTTATCTTAAATGAAGCCATTGAACAACTCACTACAGATACCCTGTCTGGCGATGTGATTTTCAAACTTTATGACACCTATGGTTTCCCTGTAGATTTAACCAATGATGTTGCCCGTGAGAAAAACATAAAGCTAGATGAAACCGGTTTTGAATCTGCAATGCAGGCACAGCGTCTACGTGCGCAAAAAGCCTCTAATTTTGGCGTGGATTATTCCTCTAATGTGGCTGTGGAAAGTACCACTGAATTTGTTGGCTATGACGCGTATTCTGATGAGTCAGATATTCTCGATATTATTGCTGGTCAAGAAAAAAGCCAACAGCTTGAGGACGAAGAAGAGGGCATTATAGTTCTAGCTAAAACTCCATTTTATGCTGAGTCAGGTGGACAAGTTGGTGACACAGGAACACTGCGAAGCGGAGACAGTACGTTTTTAGTAAAAGACACTCAAAAACTAGGTAATGCATTTGCTCATCGTGGTGTTGCTAAAGGTAAATTTGTTGTGGGTGACAAAGTTACCGCTACAATTAATAACGAAAACAGAGAAGCAATAAAGCGAAACCATAGTGCAACACATTTATTGCATGCAGCTTTACGTGAAGTGTTAGGTGAACACGTCACGCAAAAAGGTTCTCTTGTTGACGACCAAAAACTGCGTTTTGATTTTTCTCATTTTGAAAGTATCACTGCTGAAGAGTTATCGTTAATCGAGCAGCGAGTTAACGAGGAAATACGAGCAAATCATCCCTTAGAGACTCAATTGATGGAGTTAGAGGAAGCTAAAGAGTCTGGTGCTATGGCGTTGTTCGGTGAAAAATATGACGAAAAAGTGCGCGTAGTATCTATGGGCAAATTTTCAGTTGAGTTATGCGGGGGAACCCATGTGAGTTCAACAGGGAATATTGGTCTGTTTGTGCTAACTAGCGAAAGTGGTATTGCTTCCGGTATTCGTCGCATAGAGGCAACCACGGGGAGTCAGGCTCTCAAAATTGTTCAATCACACAATGCGATTCTGAAACAATCAGCAAGTTTGTTGAAAACTGACTTAGACTCTGTCGCACAAAAGGTAGAATTATTACAAAGTCAATTGAAACAAACTGAAAAAGCGTTGTCGAAACTAAAAGATAAGGAAGCAAGCCAGCAGGGAGCCGACCTTCTTTCTAGTAAAGTAGGTATTAATGGCATCGATGTGTTGATTGCTAAGCTTGACGGCGTAGAAACGAAAGCACTGCGCCCTATGATGGATGATTTGAAAAACCGTTTAAAACAAGGTGTGGTAGTTCTAGGCACTGCAAATGATAGTAAAGTAGGCCTTATCGCAGGTGTAACGAAAGATTTAACAAACAAAGTTAAGGCTGGAGATTTAGTCAACTTTGTTGCGGCTCAAGTAGGTGGTAAAGGTGGTGGAAGGCCTGATATGGCCCAAGCTGGCGGTGATAAACCAGAAAATTTAGCAGCTGCGTTAGATAGCGTTAACGAATGGTTGAAAGATAAGCTATAATTGAACGGTCTAGTTGCAAGAAGATAAACAATACGAAAGTATCGGTAGAGGTATAAATTTGGGTTTGAGTCGTGTCAAATTCATATTGATATCAGGATGCTACAATTAATGGAACAATAGGAGCAAAATAATGCTTATATTAACACGCCGCGTAGGCGAAACTCTAATGGTTGGTGACGAAGTGACAGTTACGGTATTAGGTGTAAAGGGTAATCAAGTTCGCATCGGAGTTAACGCTCCTAAAGAAGTCTCTGTGCATCGTGAAGAAATTTACATGCGTATTCAGGCTGAAAAAACGGGTCAACCTATTTCTACCGATAATAATGGTAACCAGTAAAATATACGCTAGCTTATAGCCTGTATTTTAAGCAATTCTTTGCGTTTGTTTAATTTAACAGCAAGCGCACTGTTTAAGTTTAAAAAAGCGTTGACTTCCCTTACTTAATCAGTAGAATTCGCTCCCACATTCCGGAGAGGTGGGTGAGTGGCTGAAACCAGTTCCCTGCTAAGGAACCGTACGTTAATTCGTACCGAGGGTTCGAATCCCTCCCTCTCCGCCATTGTTTTGTTTATTGCGCGTGCGTAGCTCAGCTGGATAGAGTACCTGGCTACGAACCAGGCGGTCGGAGGTTCGAATCCTTCCGCACGCGCCAACAAACAATGCGTGTGTAGCTCAGCTGGATAGAGTACCTGGCTACGAACCAGGCGGTCGGAGGTTCGAATCCTTCCACACGCGCCAATTAGAAAAACCGCTCTTTGAGCGGTTTTTTTATGCCTGAAAGAGAATAAAATTTCAAGTTTAATGAATAATTAGGCGTTTAAGGCTGTTATTTGTTAATATGCAGCTTGAGATTTGCATATGAGTAGTTTGCGGACTACGCCAGTTTTTCTAAAATACAGTAAATTGAGGACATTTCATGGCTCAGGAACTTGTTACTTCACAACTTACCGAAGCGGCATCCTTGATGTTTGTTGGTATGCTTGTTGTGTTTCTTTTTCTCGCTTTGCTAATTGCAGCAGTTAACGGATTAAGCTGGTTGTGCTCATTATTTCCAGAACAGAGTTCAGATGATGTTTCCGCTGCAACTTCTAGTGTTTCTAATGCTCAATCAGAAGCAGAAAAAGAAATCTCGAAAGAGCATATTGCGGCCATAAACGCTGCTTTTGCCATGCACCTTAAGAAATAAGACGAAAACGAGGATCTATTATGACTCAACCTTTAGCGATTACAGAGCTAGTATTGCGCGATGCGCATCAATCGTTGCTAGCCACGCGTTTGCGCCTTGAAGATATGCTTCCTATAGCGGAAGCATTGGATAAAGTAGGATATTGGTCCGTTGAATCTTGGGGTGGTGCGACGTTTGATTCTTGTATTCGTTATTTAGGTGAAGATCCGTGGGAGCGTATTAGGCAACTAAAGGCGGCAATGCCAAATACCAAGCAGCAAATGTTACTAAGAGGTCAAAACCTTTTGGGCTATAGACATTATGCTGATGATGTAGTGACTAAGTTTGTTGAGCGTGCACACACTAATGGTGTGGATGTTTTTCGTATTTTTGATGCGATGAATGATGTTCGAAACCTTAAAACTGCTGTTGCCGCCACTATTGATTGTGGTGCTCATGCTCAAGGTACGTTGTCATATACAGTAAGCCCAGTTCATAATTTGCAAACTTGGCTTGATATGGCTAAACAAATTGAAGACTTAGGTGTGCATTCTATTTGTATAAAAGACATGGCAGGATTACTTAAGCCATACGACTGTGAAGCTCTGGTTAAAGGCTTGAAAGAAACCGTAAGTGTTCCTATCGCGATGCAATGTCATGCTACAACAGGGCTGAGTACAGCAACCTATCAAAAAGCCATTGATGCGGGAATTGATATTCTCGACACAGCAATTTCACCAATGAGTATGACTTATGGTCATACTGCAACAGAAACGATTGTGTCTATACTGGAAAACACCGCTAGAGATACAGGGTTATCATTAGAGCAGCTTGAGCCAATCGCATCTTATTTCAGAGATGTACGTCAAAAGTATGCGCAGTTTGAAGGAAGTTTAAAAGGCGTTGATGCTCGTATTTTGCTAGCGCAAGTTCCTGGTGGCATGTTAACTAACATGGAAAGCCAGCTGAAAGAGCAAGGGGCTGAAGACAAGTTCGAAGAAGTGTTAAAAGAAATTCCTCGAGTTCGTGAAGATTTAGGCTTCATTCCATTAGTTACCCCAACATCTCAAATTGTTGGTACTCAATCTGTGCTTAACGTACTTACTGGTGAACGGTATAAGAGTATATCGAAGGAAACCGCCGGTGTGTTGAAAGGCGAATACGGAAAAACAGCTGCACCAGTTAACGCTGAACTCCAAGCAAAAGTACTCGACGGAAAAGAGCCTATTACTTGCCGTCCTGCTGATGTGCTAGATGATGAGTTTGAAAAGCTAACTGAAGAGCTCACTGAGTTATCAAAATCTGAATCTTTTACTTTTGCAGATGAAAAAGTCGATGATGTACTGACGTATGCACTGTTTCCACAAATTGGGCTTAAATTTCTCCAAAATAGAAACAACCCAAGTGCATTTGAAGACGCACCAATATCTGCACAGAACACCACTGTAACAGATGTATCTGAGGCGGGTTCAGAATTAGGGCAATACGACGTTACTGTGGATGGCAAAGCCTATAAAGTTGCTATTGGGCCTACTGGGTCGTTAGCGAGCATAGACGTTGCTAGTCCAAGTGTGAGCACGCAAACCGCAACGCCACACGTTGCAGCCACAACAGTAGCATCTAACACCATTAATTCACCTCTGGCTGGAAATGTATTCAAAGTTTTGGTTTCTCCGGGACAAGCAGTCGCTGAAGGTGACGTAGTTGTCATTCTAGAAGCTATGAAGATGGAAACTGAGATCAGAAGTGCGTATACAGGCACAGTTGCATCGGTTGTTGCTAAAGAAGGCGACAGTGTGTCTGCTGGTCAACCTTTACTGACTTTGGGGTAATAAATGGAAAAGTTAGAAATTTTATGGCAAAGCACGGCTTTTCCTCATTTCATACTAGGGCAAGTTATTATGATGATTGTGGGGTGCGGTTTACTGTACCTAGCCATTGTTAAAAAGTTTGAACCCCTATTATTGTTTCCAATTGGTTTTGGTGCACTTTTAACGAATATTCCGTTAGCGGGCTTTAGCGAAGTCGGTGGGTTACTACATTACATTTACCATATTGGTATCGATACTGGGGTTTTCCCTTTACTTATATTTATGGGTGTTGGTGCTATGACAGATTTCAGCGCCCTTATTGCTAACCCTCGAGTTCTACTGTTGGGTGCCGCGGCCCAGTTTGGTATTTTTGCAACGTTATTTGGTGCAATTGCATTAAATTTTGTGCCTGGGTTTGAATTTTCTTTAAGTGATGCGTCGGCAATTGCCATAATAGGCGGGGCGGATGGGCCAACTGCGATTTTCTTAGCCTCTAAGCTTGCACCAGATCTTCTGGGTGCAATTGCTGTCGCTGCTTATTCATATATGGCATTGGTGCCTATTATTCAGCCACCAATCATGAAATTACTGACTTCTGAAGATGAAAGAAAAATCGAAATGGAGCAGCTCAAAATTGTTTCTAAAAGAGAAAAAATACTCTTTCCGCTGGCGGTTCTATTGTTAACGATTTTATTCTTACCCTCAGCAACACCGCTAGTAGGTATGTTTTGTTTTGGCAACTTGATGAAAGAAAGCGGTGTAGTCGACAGGTTATCTAATACTGCTCAAAACGAACTTATTAATACCGTTACTATCTTTTTAGGTTTGGCTGTGGGTTCAAAGTTATCCGCTGAGAAATTTTTAACGGTAGAAACATTAGGCATTTTGGGATTGGGTGCGATTGCGTTTGCGATTGGCACGGCGGCTGGTGTGTTAATGGCAAAAGTACTAGCGAAATTTAGTAGTACGCCAATAAACCCTCTTATCGGTGCCGCAGGCGTATCAGCAGTGCCTATGGCGGCTCGTGTAGTGAATAAAGTGGGATTGGAAGCTAACCCCCAAAACTTCTTATTGATGCATGCTATGGGGCCTAACGTAGCTGGTGTACTCGGTTCAGCCGTTGCCGCTGGAATATTACTTGCGCTAGTAGGTTAATCCGTTAAGGTTTGTTGAGGAATCAAGGACTGATAGGATGTTATCAGTCTTTTGGTGACATCGTGTTTAGGCCAGCGAAAAATGGTTTCTGTTTTTCCTATTTCTACGGCTTTTCCCTTATCTAAAACCATCACATTGTCCGCGATGTGCCTTACAATTCCAAGGTTGTGGCTAATAAAAATAAAGGAAAGCCCTAATTCATCTTGTAGCTTTAATATAAGATTGATGGTCTGCGAACGTATTGATGGGTCTAAGGTTGCAAAAGGCTCATCTGCTACAAGTACTTTCGGTGATAAAATAATCGCTCTAGCTAATGCAATCCGTTGCTGTTGTCCGTCTGACAACATGTGCCTATAGAAGTGCAAATGTTCCCGTAGTAAGCCAACCTGTATTAACGTTTGTTCAATTAGAAAAACTCGCTCTGTAGCAGACAATGATGTATTTCGTATTAATGGCTCTTCTAATATTTTTTTAACGGATAACGACGGGTTGAGGGTATGACTACTAAACTGAAACATCATTCGAATTGCTTTTTTACGTTCACGGCTATCACTGCGTACTCCGTGTAACACAATATTCCCTCCGCTAAGCTTAGTCGCACCAACTAGAATCTTGGCAAGAAGTGATTTACCCGACTGGTTCTCACCAATGATGGCCAAAGACTTTCCTTTTTCAACCGTAACCGAAATCGGCCCAAGTTCGAATTTGGTTTTATTTGATATGTGATAAAGCTCGTTGACAATCAAAGCCATATTAACGTTTTTCCCTATGTAGAGGAAAGTGACAACTATAAGTATGCTCATGTATTCGCCGGGGTGACGGTACGTTTACACATTCTCGCTGCGCTCTTGGGCATCTAGGCCCAAGTCTGCATCCGATGGGAACATTTTGTAAAGCGGGTATACTTCCTGATAAGGCTGGGAGTAACGTTTTATGGGATAAATCAGAACGAAAACTTGGCGCACTGTCGATGAGGGCTTTTGTATAGGGGTGTAAAGGGCGTTTTTTAAGGTTTTTCATCTTTCCCGACTCTACGGTTTGGCCGCAATATAGCACCGTCATACTATTGGCCATAC
This sequence comes from Alteromonas sp. 5E99-2, assembly GCF_017368475.1. GTDB lineage: Bacteria > Pseudomonadota > Gammaproteobacteria > Enterobacterales > Alteromonadaceae > Alteromonas_F. Next base: position 91,888 of record NZ_JAFNJE010000004.1, on the reverse strand, counting down.
TGGCTATAGCAAGTAAATCATGACTTACAAACAAAACGGCAACAGAACGAGTCACATTAAGCTTAGTTAATAGTTTTAGTATCTGAGTTTTTGTTTTTGTTTCCATACCTCGTGTGGGATCGTCAGCTATGATTATCTTGGGCTGCGCAACCAGTGCCATAGCCAGCATTATTCTTTGCCCTATGCCGGTAGATATTTCATGAGGATATGAGTTCATCACTCCTAAATGGTCTTTAATTCCAACCTTATGAAGTGTGGATATGGTTGTTTTTTTCCGTCTTGCTGCTCTTTGCCAGAAATATTTCCCTACAACGAGCTCATTGGGAATACTCTCTTTTATTTGAGCTCCAATTTTTACTGATGGATCTAGCGCTGTTAGTGGGTTTTGGAAAACTACGGCTATTTCCCGATTCATTATTGTGCGCCGACGTTCCGCCGAAATATTAAGTAAATCCTCACCGTTCCACGTCATTCTGTCTGCGGTTACTCGCCAATTTGGTGGCGTTGCGCCAGATATGACGGTAACAATAATACTTTTACCTGAGCCTGATTCACCGACTAGCGCTCTTATCTCACCTTCTCTCACCGTTAGGCTTACTTTATCAAGTGCTTTTATGAGCTTCCCTTCGTGGGGAATTTCGAGGGTTAAATTCTTAATATCTAATAACGGCATTAGCGACTAGTCCTAGCGCGTAAAGCCGCTCTTAAACCGTCTCCAACGATATTTATCGCTAAGACAAAAAGAAAAATAAACAATCCAGGAAGGATGATATTCCATGGAGTGATATAGGCAATATCTAATCCTTCCGCAAGCATTGCTCCTAATTCTGGGGTGGGGGATTGCGCACCTAGATTTAGAAAACCTAAGGCACTAATATCAATGATTGCAATAGACATGGCTAGAGTCCCCTGGACAACTAGCATTTCTGATAAGTTGGGTAACAAGGAGTAATAAAAAATTTGAAACGGAGTCGCCCCATCTAATTTAGATGCACGAATATAGTCGTTATCCATTTGTTCACTAACATAATTTCTCGTAACGTGAATAAACTGAGGTATAAGTGCTAAGGTTATTGCCCAAATGGTATTTAATAAACCGACACCGAAGATGCCTACAATGATAATGGCAATTAATAATGTCGGGATTGCCATTAATGCGTCGAGTAAATGGTTTAAAACCGAAGAACGTATACCTCTAAGCATTCCTGCTAACGTACCAACAGTCACACCCACTAAAAGTGATATTAAAACAACTGTTAGGGCACTGCTAAAGGTGACTCTGCTTGCATACATTAATCTAGATAAAACATCTCGGCCTAATGCATCTGTACCTAATATGAAATTAATACTGCCTGCAGTATCCCAACTAGGTGGAAGAATCAAAGCATCAGTGTTTTGAACCGAAGGGGATGTTGGAGCGAGTAATGGAGCCAGTAATGCTAAACTAACCATTGTTAAAAACAGAATAAAGCCAATCATAGATACATGATCTTCTTTGAATGAGTGCCATGTTTGCCGCCAAGGAGCAGGATGAAATTCTTCTTCGTAAAGGCTAAATCGAGACATCAGAGACACTCCCTTTTTTGGGATCAATTATTCTATTTAGTAAATCAGCAAAAATGGTCAAGGAGATAACGAGTGTGGAAACGACTAGCATCCCAATGCGCAATGCAGAGTAATCTTGTTGATAAATAGCTTGCAGTAAAAAATTACCAACACCAGGCCAAGAAAACAACACTTCGATAATCATAGCATTGGTAATTAGAGTGGTAATTTGTATAGCTGCTAATGGCAATACTGGAAGTAATGAGTTTCTAAGTACATGATTAAAGAATATAGTCTTAAATGGAAGACCTCTAGAACGCGCAGCAGAAATATAAGGCTTGTTTAATACATCTATAACAGAACGTCTAACAAGACGAGCTAGCGCAGCTGCAGAAACTAAACCTACGGCAAGACTAGGTAAAACCATGTGATGCAGACAATTCATAAAAGCAGCTTTGCGGTCGATGTTCTCAGCTAAGAATATGTCGATTAAGACGAAGCCGGTTTGATGCGGAATATTAAATAATACGGAAATTCGTCCAGATAGCGGGAATAGTTTAAGTTGAAAACAAAATATAAGTATAAATGCTAGTCCACTCCAAAAAACGGGCGTTGAATACTGAATAATGGAGGCCGCATTAATACTATAATCTATTTTTGTATAGGCTTTTATTCCCGCAATGCATCCTAAAGGAACACCAATACAAATAGCGATGAAAGCTGAATAAATGCTCAGTTCTATTGTCGCTGGAATAACACGAGCCATATCAGCAGCCAATTGGTTACCTGATATTGTACTTATTCCCCAATCACCTTGTAGTAACAGCGAACAATAATTCATAAAGTAATGAATGGGGTTGGTGTCAATTGCCCACTTATTAGCAAGGTGTTCAATGACTTTGGCGTTCTCTGTTGTGACGCCTGATAAGTTAGTTAATGGGTCTCCTGGAAACATGTGTGCGAGTGCAAGCGAAAAGCAAATCAGTACACTGAGAGTGATGACAAATAATAAAAGGTACCTGATTATAACTGCCATCATTGGCTTTTACTCACACCAGAAAACCGTATCGCGCCATAAGGATTATTAGTCAAACCTATTAACTGCTTGTTATACGCTTGATAGCTCAAAGAGTGGGCGATGGGTACAATTGGAATTTGCTTAGCAATTAGATGGTTAACTTCTTCATAGATCAGTTGTCTTTGTGCGATATCATCGGTTTGTAGTGCTTGATAAACCAATTGGTCATAGTCGTCATTACACCACCTTGCAACGTTTGTCCCTGAGGGGATAGCATCGCAGCTAAGTAGAGGTCGATAGAAATTATCAGGATCTCCATTGTCTGCTGACCAACCTAGCAACACTGAGTCATGCTCTCCGAGGTTTAACTTTTCTATAAAAGGCGTCCAGTCTCGATTAACTATATTAACGTTAATTAAGACGTCGGCTAAATATTGCTGAATAAGTTCTGCCATTTGTTTTGCATTGGGATTGTAGTCTCGAATAAGTGGGGTTGCCCAAATTGTCATTGTAAAGCCGGGTTCAATGCCGGCTTCGTCAAGTAGTTTACGAGCCAATATTGGGTTGTAAGACGTATCGTTAACATCTTCGCTATGAGCCCAACTCGTGGGAGGAATAAGTGTATTAGCTGGGGTCGCTTTTCCTAAGTAAACGGTTTCGAGTAATGAATTTTTATCAATGGCGTAGGCTAAAGCTCTTCGTACGTTAGGGTCGTTGAAAGGCGCCTTTTGGGTGTTAAACGCCCAGTAACCAATGTTTAATGAAGGCGATTGGTCTAACACTAAATCATCTCTATCGACAATAACGTCAAGCTCCGATTGGGAAGGGAAGGCAATAATGTCGCATTCGCCAGTCACTAGTTTAGCGAGCCGAAGAGTACTTTTGGGAGTAATATCATAAATTAAATTATTGACTGTCTTTTCGTCTTTCCAATAATCATCATGCTTTTTAAAATAAATAACCTGGCCTTTTGTATAATCTTGATATTTGAACGGCCCCGTACCAATTGGATAACTGTCGATCTGTTCTGGTTGGTTGTTTATAAGTAAATTTTGGGCGTACTCTGCGGATAAGATAATTGAAAAATCTGTAGCAAGGTTGGCTAGAAAAGAACTATCCCGTTGGTTAAGTGTAATTTGTACCCTGTATCCATTTATTCTTTTAACTTCTTTAATAAATTTCGAGAGCTTTAAACTTTGAAAGTAAGGATAACGGCCACCTGATACATGGTGGTAGGGATGAGATTCATTACGCCAACGGTTAATGCTAAACACTACATCATCAGCATTAAATGAACGTGTCGGTGTAAAATACGATGTTGTGTGAAAATTAACACCGCGGCGCAATTGAAAAGTATAAGTAAGGCCATCTTTACTTACTAGCCAACTACTAGCAAGAGACGGGATTATTTTTCCATCAATAGGGTCGAATTCAATTAGTCGGTTATATATTTGGTATGAAGATGCATCAGCTGTAGTTGCATAGGTATCGAGTTGCGGGTTAAAAGTATTTGGATCACTCTCTGAACAATAGACAATTGAATCAGATGCAATGCTGTCGAGATTAGATTGAGAACATGCGCTGATTAGTAAAACTAACACACCAATGATACATGTATTTAGTAAATGAGTGTTCATTTATACCGACTTGCCGTTGATATTCTGTGTAGAAGATTCTAACAAATTATACTTTTTCAGGTAGCCTCTAAGTTGATGATAAGTTAAGCCTAATTGTTCTGCTGTACGTTTCTGACTAAATTGGCATTCTGCGAGTGCACTTTTAATCAGATCTATTTCAAAATTCTGAGAGGTCTCTTTTAGATTTAATGGAAAGCTAAAGGAAGGACTGGTATTCGGTGCAATTTGAGGTTGCTCAGAAATGGATGAGTTTGAATTGGCTTTGTCTAAGACTGAATCACTTTCATCTTTCAGTGGATCAATATGTTGAGCTCTATCTTTAGTCTTGGTTCTAGATTTTGGTTTGAAAGGGGATTCAAACGGGTCCAATACAATTTCATGGACGGGTACATGGGGGTTGTTGTTTCGGTAAACTGCACGTTCAACAACGTTTTTTAATTCTCGAATATTCCCCGGCCAATCATAATCTAACAATATCTGCTTTGCGTTCTTTGAAAAGCCACTGAATAACTCCATTTCTAGCTCTTTTGTCATACTCATTGCGAAGTGCTCCGCTAGATCTATGATATCGTCTCGCCGTTCACGCAATGGGGGAATAGTAATAACGTCGAATGCGAGCCTATCCAACAGATCAGCTCTAAACTCGCCAGATTCAGCCAAAGCGGGAAGATTTTCATTTGTTGCTGCAATAATACGTACGTCAACTTTTACACTTCTACTTCCACCGACCCTCTCGAATTCACCATATTCTATAACACGTAATAGTTTTTCTTGGATTAAGCCAGATGTGTTCCCTAGTTCATCTAAAAATAAGGTACCGTTGTCAGCGACTTCAAAGCGACCTTCTCGGCGCTTCGATGCGCCGGTAAATGCGCCTGCTTCATAGCCAAACAGTTCTGACTCCAACAAACTTTCACTTAATGCAGCACAATTTAATTTAAGATAAGTTTGATCCCAGCGCTTAGACAAATAATGCAACCGAGCAGCGATAAGCTCTTTACCTGTGCCGCGCTCACCAATAACCAATACGGGTTTATTTAGTGGGGCGATTTGAGATATTTGCTCTAATATCTCTAAAAAACTATTGGATTGCCCTAATAAATTATCTTGCTTGCGGAAACGGCTCAAATTAGATTCCTTAATATTTGGTCAAAAAAACCAAATGTTAGTGTAAGTGATAACGGTGAGGAAATCGACATTTTTATTGATTTAGATTAAATTGTTATTTTTCATTCGGTTATACTGTTTTTTAGAGTTGGCAAGCTTATTGAATACATTCTCAGTATAGTTATTTAATCTTAAGTAAAACGAGGCATACAATTATGGGAATTTTCTCGCGTTTCACCGATATCGTTAATTCAAACATCAACTCGCTTTTAGATAAAGCAGAAGATCCTGAAAAAATGGTTCGTCTAATTATTCAAGAAATGGAAGACACCTTAGTCGAGGTACGTTCTACTTCAGCTAAGACAATAGCAAGTAAGAAAGAAATCGTACATCAAATTAATAAATTTGATTCCGATGCCGCAGATTGGGAAGCAAAAGCGGAGCTGGCTATTAACAAAGAACGTGAAGACTTAGCAAGAGCCGCTTTACAAGAAAAACAAAGGGCAGCAGACAGTGCAGAAACGCTTCGGACTGAGCTTAGCATTGTAGAAGAACAAATTTCTAAACTTCAGGATGAAGTAGGTCAGCTACAAGAAAAATTAGCTGATGCGAAAAGTCGTCAGAAAGCGATTTTAATGCGCCAAAAAACGGTGAGTTCTCGCTTAGAAGTTAAGCGAACTCTAGATAGTGGTAAAGTAGATGCAGCTATGGAAAGGTTCGGTCAGTTTGAGAGAAAAATTGATGATTTAGAATCTCAAGTTGAAGCCTATGACCTTGGGAAGAAAACCTTGAACGATGAATTTTCTGAACTTGAAGCAGATGATAAAGTAACTGATGAGCTAGAAGCGCTGAAAGCGAAAATGAGCAAAAAAGCGAAATCTTAAGTTTATAGTCTAGTTATTTATTAATTTATCGGCCCTAGCTTAGGGCCTGTTTTCAAGGAGAGTAAAAATGAATGAAGGTATAGTTGGACTCTTCATCGCACCATTGATCTTGTTTATTATTTTCGTAGCACCTATTTGGTTAATTTTGCACTATAAAAGTAAAAAACAAGTTGCCCAGGGGCTAGCGCCGGAAGATCAAGCCGTATTGAAAGACATGGCTATTAAGGCAGAGGTAATGGCAGAGCGGATTGAAACATTAGAAGCTATATTAGACCAAGAAACTCCTGATTGGAGAAAAAAGGCATGAAATCAAAACGACGTTTGTTTAGAGACACTGAGAATAAAAGGATTGCAGGTGTCTGCTCTGGAATAGCGGATTATTTTGGTATCGAAGTATGGTTTATGCGGATATTAACTATAACGTGCTTCTTTTTACTTGCCGCTCCTTTTGTTTTCGTAACTTATGTTGCTGCGTGGGTTATCTTAGATAAGAAGCACAAAAGTGAAATCAATAATGCCGAAAATACAGTGTCAATTCATGACGGTAAAGGATGGAAAAATGAAGCATCTTCACCAACTGGTCCGGTGGAATTGAAAACAAAAGTATGGCAAGCAGGGGAGCCGCCAAAACAAGCATTGTCAGATATAAAAGATAGATTTGAGCAAGCAGAACTAAAATTGAGAAATATAGAAACTTATGTAACTTCTCGTGAATTTCAATTAAAACGAGAATTTAACCAGCTGTAAATGAGTAGAGTCTTTAAAAAACCCGAATTATTTCGGGTTTTTTATTGTTTAATTTCTTAAAAAATTGATTTAATCGCAAATAAACCGTTCTTAATAGAAAAAGTTAGCGTTTTCGGCATGTTCTAGTCTATTCTCGCAAACTAGAGTTCATGAGTAGGTAGTGTAAATGCGATTGGAAATCAGCTGTCAGGACAGGTTGGGCATAACTCAAGATATACTTGATATTCTTGTTGAGCATAAAATCGATTTACGAGGTATCGAGATTTACGAATCAGGAAAAATATACTTACATTTTCCGAATATGGAATTTGAAGATTTTAAACATTTGATGCCTAAAATAAGACGGATAAATGGTATCGAGGATGTTAAAACTACACTTTATATGCCTGGGGAAAGGGAACACTATCAGCTATCAGCAATTTTACAGGCATTACCCGACCCTGTTTTTTCATTTGACATTAAAGGTGCAGTTGTCACATGCAACACAGCGGCGCTTTCAAGTTTAGAGCTTTCTCAAGAAGAAGTAGAGGGGCTGGAACTTGGAGAATTGATTGACGGAGTTGTTGTCAGCAATTGGCTTGAACGGAGTGATATTGGCTCTCAGACAACAAAAGTTAAGTTTATTAAACAAGATTATTTAGCCGACATAGTTCCTGTGTTTGTTCCTGACGGTACCAATGGCTCAATATTGGCTGGGGGCGTTATGATGTTGAAATCTGAAGTGAGGCTGGAGCAGCAATTTAACACCTTTCATACCTATGAAAAAAGCGCTTTTGAACAATTCACTACGTCAAGTATGGCAATGAAAAAGGTTATCAAAGCAGCACAACAAATCTCCGATCTTGATGCTTCAATTGTTATAAGCGGTGAAACAGGATCGGGTAAAAAGCGCTTAGCGCAAGCTTGCCATCAAAATAGTCGAAGAGCTAACAAGGCTTTTTTAGTGTTAAATTGTGCCTTGCTACCTGAAACTGTGCTGGAATTAGAACTATTTGGTTGTGCAGATAATGTCATGGGACAAACTTCAGCTAAAGTGGGGTTGTTTGAAAGCTGTGATGGTGGAACGCTCTTTTTAAACGAAGTGTCTGCGCTGCCAGAGAATATACAACTGAAACTTATACACTTTTTAGAAACTGGGCAATTTAATCGAATCGGGGAGCATAAATTGCGAACAGTCTCGGTGCGAGTAATTTGCTCAACAACTGAAGATTTGAGTGAATTATCTGATAAAGGTAAATTTAAGCAGGAACTTTATTACCAATTGAATAGCCTTAATATAACGATGCCAGCGCTAAGAGATAGGAAAGCAGACATCATTGAAATTGCAGAGGAATGCATCGTTGAGAATAGTGCAAAACTTGGAAAGCGTACTGCAAAACTGAATAAATCTTGTGTTGATTTTTTATTACAGTACCCATGGCCTGGAAATGTTAGGCAGCTAAAAAATACGTTATTTAGAGTGTTATCAATGTCTGACTCAAGTGAGATTGTTAAAGATGATCTCAAACTCCCCAGTTGTGCACCTTCGGTTACATACATAGATGAGAACTTTGACGGCACATTAGATGAAGAAGTGAAAAAGTTTGAAAAAGACGTACTAAGACGACTTTATCCATCGTACCCAAGTACTCGTCAGCTAGCAAAAAAATTAGGTTTGAGTCATACGGCAATTGCCAATAAATTAAGAGAATATGGCATCAACAAAAGTTCAACACCACTTTAGTGCTATCTATTTACATTTATTGACTTTTTATAGGTAGTTCAGTGGTGTTTTTTACTTGTTTTAATGCAAATGTAGAGCTTAAGTGATCAACTAAAGGCAAATTTGTTAGTTTATTTTTCAGTAAGTGTTCGTATTCTTCTATGCTTTCTACAATGACTTTGAGTAAATAATCTTTTTCACCACTGGTGGTGTGGCATTCGACAATTTCATTAATCGACTGAACAGCATTTTCGAAATCGTTCAGTGACTCACCATCGTGATTTTTTAGTGTGACGTAAATAAAAACCGACACCCCAAGATTCAAAAGTTTATTATCGAGCAATGTTACTTTTTGCTTAATTATACCTTCAGCTTCTAGTTTCTTTACTCTTCTCCAACAGGGAGTATGAGATAAACCTACTCGAGTGCTTAATTCCGCCATAGAGACGGTTGCATCTTTCTGTAACACTCTGAGTATTTCTCGGTCAAACTTATCGAGTTTCATCTATCATATAAATCGTCAACAAACAGGACATATATCCTAACACTAAGGATCGTATAAACATAGAATTTCTGTTGAGATTGCCAATTTCTACAAACATAGCAAATTTATTGTTTGATTTTTATTTTACTATTTTGTCAGTAAATATTTTATAAGGATCGCAATGTCTGTTTTAGATCACAATGAATACAATAATCACGAGCATGTCGCTTTTTTTAATGATAAATATTCAGGTTTACAAGCAATTATCGCGGTACACAATACTAATTTGGGACCCGCTCTTGGAGGGTGTCGTATGTGGTCATATGCAAATAGTGAGGAAGCGCTGACGGATGTACTTAGGTTGTCGAAAGGAATGACCTATAAAGCTGCTATGGCAAATGTAGCTTTGGGTGGCGGAAAATCAGTGATTCTTGGAGATCCTAGAGCTGCTAAAACTCCCGCTATGATGGAAGCAATGGGAAAATTCGTTGACACGTTTAAAGGGCGTTATTACACGGCCGAAGATTCGGGGATTTCCGTTGAAGATTTACAACATATGGAAAAACACTCTAATTATATAGCGGGTATTCACTCCAAGTATCATATTAGTGAAGAAAAGTCTGATGGCAATCCATCGCCGGCTACTGCATTGGGTGTGTTTGTTGGGGTAAAAGCAGCCGTTGCATACCAATATAATACTGACTTAAGAGGGGTGAAAGTTGCTATACAGGGACTGGGAAGTGTAGGGATTCGCTTGGCTCGACATTTAAAAAATGCGGGAGCAGAGTTATTTGTAGCAGATGTGTACAAGCCGAACGTAACCGTCGCAGCAGAAGAACTGGGGGCTGTTATTGTCGATCCTCAAGATATTTTAACTCTCGATGTTGACGTTATTGCACCTTGTGCACTAGGCGCAACGATTAACCCTACATCGTTACCTAACATTAAAGCTAAAGTGATTGCGGGAGCGGCAAATAACCAATTGGCAAATGAGGGAATAGGAACAGAATGCCGTAATAGAGGAATCCTCTACGCTCCAGATTATGTGATTAATGCCGGAGGAATAATTGATATTTATCATCAAAAAATTGAAAGTTCTGATAGGGGGCTTAAAAGTCATATTGAAAATATCGGTCAAACATTAACCGATATTTTTAAAGGTTCTGATGAACAAGATTTAGCGACCAATATTGTGGCAAATAAAATTGCTGAAGAACGGTTTTTGAAAAAGTGAAAAGCGCTTGCATGAACTGCGTAACTTGTTCATAATGCGCGCCTTCAATGGTAGGCCTTTGGTCCTCCCGCAATGATACTTTGTGAACTCGGTCAGGCCTGGAAGGGAGCAGCCGCAGCAAACGACTCATGTGCCGGGATGCGGCTGAAGGTGTGCCACCCAATCTACTCAAATTGAATTAAGACGCGCTAGATTCTAAAAAGTGTATTGCTTTTCCAACGGCTTCTTCAACGTTCATTTTCATTTGCATCCTTTCACTCTGGGGCAAATAAAAGGCCATATCTACTTCATATCGTATGTACCGCGGCGGTACTTGATTAAGCGCTAAGCAACATAAATCCGCTAAATAATCAGGTGTCTGTGTTTTGTCTAAACCTAACGCAGTCACATGCTCTATGACCAAATGTTCATAGTAATTATGAATGTCATCATCTAATTTCATTTTATAGTCTCTTTTATATAATTTTAATTTCTAAACATTATCTAAAGATAGTTTGAACATTATAAAAACAAAAGTTCTATTTAAGTTTTACGCAAATGGGTTAATAATTAAACTGCTGTAAACATTTATTTACAAATTGAGTTAGCATCTTTTAATTGATTTGAAACTTTCACAGCTATTTGAAACTGTTAAGTTGACCAGCCGTGTTTTATTTGGTTATTATTTTGTTGGGAAAGATTTCTCAAAAAATTAATAAAAGTCGTTATCAATTGCAATAATCAATTTTTAATTGAACGAATAATAAACACTAAATGAATTTAGTGGTCTAGGGAGACAATACATGTTTAGAAATTCAAAGCTAGCTTCGGCTGTGAAGCTTGCTGGAATGGTTGGTGCTGCATCGACTATCCTTACTACCCCTTTGTACGCTCAAGAGTCATCGGGCGAAGAAGAAGTTAACGTCGAGAAAATCGCAGTAACAGGTTCTCGTATACGCAAGGCTGACTTTTCAAGTAATGCTCCAGTTGCGACTATTAGTGCAGAACAGTTCACTCTTACAAACTCAGTGAATACTGAAGCGTTATTAAATACGCTACCACAAACGGTTCCTGGTCTGGACCGTTCTTCCAATAACCCAGGTGGTGGTATTGCAACTGTTAACCTACGTGGTTTAGGCACTAGCCGTACGCTAGTGTTGGTTGATGGAATCCGTGCAACTCCAACTACGGCTGCAGGTGTTGTTGATATTAACACTATTCCGGCTGCGCTTATTGAAGATGTAGAAGTGCTAACAGGTGGTGCTTCAGCAGTTTATGGTTCAGACGCGGTTGCAGGTGTTGTTAACTTTAAACTAAAAAGAAACTTCGAAGGTGCAGAAGCTCAAGTCAGTTATGAAACTACAGAAGAAGGTGATGCCGGAATTTGGAATGGTTCATTTACTGTAGGTGGCAACTTTGATGATAACCGCGGTAACGTTGTGTTGTCTCTTCAATATACCGAACGTGAAGAATTATTTGCCGGCGACAGAGAAATTTCCGCTGTTGCGTTAGATGATGCTGTGGCTGAAGATGGTAGCCTATTTTTAGAATCTTTTGGTTCTTCAGGTGTACCAGGAACGTCTATTTTTGCAGCTGGATTACCGGATGAGTTTGGTGGCGGCGGTATTTTTGATCCAGATGGTTCATTTAGACCTTTCGTTCAATCTGGTGAGCCGAACGACTTTTATAATTTTGCTCCAGTTAACTATCTGCAACTTCCTCAGGAACGTTATAATATAACTGCACTTGGTCGTTATGAAATAACTGACAACATTGAAGTGTATGGTCAGGGCAGTTTCGCAAACAGTTTTGTTCCACAACAATTAGCTGCAACACCAGTTTTTGAAACTTCAGAATTTACTTTAGATGGAAATCCATTTATTGACGCTGAAGCTCAACAGATTTTGTCTGACGCAATTGGTGGTGATGTAGACACTGATAACGATGGTATTGCTGATACCGCTACTGCATTAGTGCGTCGCCGTTTACTTGAAGTTGGCGCTCGTATTGCAGAAGACACTAGTACTAAGTTTTCAATTTTAGCTGGTTTACGCGGCGCATTTGGGGATTCTGCTTGGGAATATGACCTTTACTATCAAACTGGTGAAGTTACTCAAGATACTATTCAGTTAGGTAACGTCAATGTAGACCGTTTCAACCAAGCTCTTCTCCTTGCGACAGATGAATCTGGGCAGGTTATTCTTGATGCAGATGGAAACCCAAGTTGTTCTGATACTGCTTCTAACGGTGGTTTAACGGGTTGTACTCCATTAAATATTTTCGGTGAAGGTAATATCAGCGAAGAATCAGCCGAGTTTATTTCTACGCGAGTTAATTCAGCACAAAAATTCGAGCAGGATGTATTTGGTTTTAATATCACTGGTGATACTGGTGATTTCTTTGAACTTCCTGGCGGTGCAATTGGCCTTTCAGTAGGTTTTGAACGAAGAGAAGAGAACTTCTCTTTTGACCCATCACAAGATTTAGCAGCAAGTACGATTGCTGGTTTTAATGGTTCACCTCCCGTATCTGGTAACATTGAAGTAAATGATTACTTTGTAGAGGCATATCTACCTTTGGTTTCTGATGTGGCATTCGCAGAACTTATTGATTTAGAGTTAGCATACCGTTATGCAAATTACTCTACAATTGGTGGTGTAAGTTCATTTAAAGTCGCAGGTTCTTGGGCCGTGAACGATAAAGTTCGCTTCAGAGCTGGATTTAACCGAGCGGTTAGAGCTCCAAATATTGATGAATTGTTCTCTCCTCAAAGTGAAGGTAACCCTTCAGCAGAAGATCCTTGTTCATCGCAAGCAGTTGATCAATCAGAGGCAGTTAGAGCTATTTGTTTAGCAACGGGTGTTCCTGCAAACGCAGTTTTCACACCGTCACTTGATGCTATTTCAGGCCAAACGAGCGGACTTTTTGGTGGTAACCCAGAATTACAAGAAGAAGAAGCCGATACTGTGACAATTGGAGCTGTATTTTCTCCGATCGAAGATTTAAATATTAGTATCGATTACTTTGACATTGAAATTGAAGATGCAGTATTTGACTTCGGTGGTGGTGTAAATAATATCCTTCAAAGTTGTTATGATACTAGCAATGAGAATGGTGGTGTAGGTTCTGCGTTCTGTGATGTTATTACTCGTCGCGCAGATGGTACAATTGATTTTGTAGAAGTTCTGTCTCAGAATGTGGGTAAACTAGCATTAAAAGGTGTTGACCTTTCTGTGAATTATTCTTTTGATTTAGCTGGCGGTAATATGCGCGTAAGCTACTTAGGAACTTACACAGACGAAAACTCTTTCCAGACATCGGCCGCAGATCCTGTGATAGATTGTGCAGGTCAATTTGGTGATACATGTGGTGAGCCAGTTCAAGACTATAAGCACAGAGCAACAGTACAGTGGGGTCAAGATGACTTCGACGTTCAGTTACTATGGCGTTTTATCGGAAGTACTGAAGATGATAATGATGATGTAGTATTTGTACAAGAAACTACAGGTTCAGTTAGTTACTTTGATTTAACTGGTACTTACTACCTTAATGATCACTTTAAGTTGAATGCAGGTGTACGTAACTTGTTTGAAAAAGAGCCATTAGTATTTGGCGCTAACTCAGAACAGTCAAACACATATCCTGCAACATATGATGTGTTCGGTAGAACTTACTTTGCTGGTATTACAGCAACGTTCTAAAACACGTTATTTGGATATATTAAAAGGTGGGCATAGCCCGCCTTTTTTATTTTAAAGACGTACTTAATAAATGCGAGTTGAACTTTATAAAACAATGTAATGAAAAATATAGACGAATGGAATAAATACTGGCTGTCGAATAGCAATACACAATCGGTATTTACCGATCTTCATGGAGAAGGGTTTAAAGAATTATCTTTATATTGGAAAACAATTTTTAATAAACAAAATAAAAATAGTCGAATTGCAGATATTGGCTGTGGGACAGGGGCAATATTTTCTTGTATTGATGCTCTTGAGTCGTATCAATTAATGGGGATTGATTGTTCTTTTGAACCTTTGAACATATTAAGTTCTAAATTCCCAACAGTATCGACATTCCTAAATACTGAAAACCACCTTGAATCATGTGACTTACATAAGTTTACTACTGTAGTTAGTCAGTTTGGTGTTGAATATCTTGGGGTGGAGGTTTTTACAGGCATTCCTAGCTTACTATCATCAAATGCAAGCTTGTATACTTTAAGCCATATTCATGGTGGCCATATTCATTCTCGTTATTCTGCGGAATTAAAAGCGATATTGATTTTAACTAAATGTTCCTTGTATTCTAAAATTGAAGAATCCATAAAAGAATTGTTTGCGAATGGTGTCTCTGATTTATTATCGGAATTTTTGCTTTTTCTTGATGAAAATTATGATATTTGGTGTGGAGGCACGTTACATTTTGTTAATGGATTTAAGCAGTTAGTTGAACGTTTCAGGCAATATAATGAGTCTGATATTATACAATGGTTCAATGGTATAGATGCGCAACTTAAAGAGGCAATGAGTCGAATGTCAATAATGTGTGAAGCAGCTTTAAGAGAAAGTGATATCAAGAATATTATTAGTAAAACAAATCAACTAGGTGACTGGGATTATTCGCCATTTTTTATAAAAAATAAAGAGCTACCTGTAGCTTGGTCTATCACATTTAAAAAATATTAGTATGTTCAATCTTCAATATGCGTTATCGCAACATCAGCAAGGTGACTTTAATCAAGCGGAAATTGTATATCGCCAATTGTTTCTTGAAAATAAGGGCGATATTAATGTCAATTTATACCTTGGTGTTTTGTTATTACAAACGAAAAGAGCCCAAGAAGCTCTAGAGTTTTTACAACGCGCTTATGATTTTCAGCCAAAGAATAGTCAGATAATTTCTTCTTTAAGCGATTGTTTATTTGCGATTAATCGTGTTGAGGATGCAATTCGTATCATAGAAGCTGAAGCTGTAAACCATAGTGATTTAGCTATTAAGCATTTAGACTTATTGAATGCAAAAGGTGATGTTGAATTAAGCTTTATACAAAATAAATTCGAGATATATGAGTCAATATGGCCGACGAATTTATTATTAAAAACTAAGTTAGCAAGTATTGCAAAACAGAAAGGCGAGCTCATTTATGCAAAAAATATGTATGAGAGTATAATCAAATTAGCGCCTAATCGAAAATCATCACTTCATAACTTGGCCGTTGTTGAGCGCTTGTTAAAGAACCCTTCAAGAGCACTAGTTTATTTGAAAAAAGTTGCCTCACTCGGGGACGATTCTTTCCAGTTACACCATAATTTGGGTAATGCTTATACAGATGTCTCAAACTTAGTTGATGCCGTCAAACATTACAAGCTTGCTATTGAGCGTAATCCGCACTTTGAAGATAGTTATCGAAATTTGACGCAAATTTTGTTTGAACTGGGAGATGTTGAAGGGGCCATAAAACCATACCAAGAGGCGATGCAAAAAGGTCATGTAAGTGAAAGTTTAGTTTTAGGATATTGTGATAATTTGATTCAATTAAAACGTTACGATGCAGCATCCCAATTGATCGATAAATTTTATAGTCAATTGCATAATCAGGACGCGATACGTTTTCGTTTGGCGAAAATACAATTCGGACAAGGAAACTTATTGCTTGCGTCTGAAACCTTAGAAAATATAGTCTCCCTTCCAGCTAAGCAACTTTTGTGCATGTATAAATTACAGCTGGGAGATGCGAATAGTGCAAAAGAGTTGGCTTTAGAGTTAATAAGTGACAAAACGTATCGCGTAGTAGGGAAGGCTTATTACGCTGTTGCCCAACGTTTACTTGGTGAAAAAGAATACATTAAGAGTTTTTGTAACTATTCTAAGTTGGTTCAAACCTATGATCTTCCTATTAATTTCAATGGTTCAGAATCAAATGTCTTTTGCAATGAATTATCAGCCTACTTAAAAGCTATACATCAGACCAATTTAGCTCCTCTATTCCAAACATTAACGAGTGGTACACAAACTAAAGGCGATATACTTTCGAGTTCTAACTATCTTATTCAAAAGCTAAAAATGTTTTTTGATGAATGTATTAAAAGTTATGGATTAGGCTTGAATGAACTGTCTAGTGAACATGAATTTATCCCAAAACCATTTGATAATCATCAATTTGTAGCTTCATGGTCTATTTGTTTGAATGATAAAGGCTTCCATAGTTCCCATGTGCACCCTGAAGGAAACTTGAGTGCAGTTTTCTATGTGTCTCTCCCTGACGTTATTGGTGAAGAAAGTGACATGGGCCACCTTGTTTTTGGGAAACCTAACTTTGAAGTTCCGAGTAATTTAGAATACGAATACAAAATTAAGCCTAAAGTAGGAAGGTTGGTTGTATTTCCTTCGTATTGTTGGCACGGAACAATTCCTTTCTCATCGGATGAGCAAAGATTAACTATTGCTTTTGATATAATTTCAAAGGCTAATTAGAAATTATCGGATTAAGTTTACTTTAAATAAAAAGAGTACCTTGACTCGAGTCTTGTAATCGTGTGAATATTTGCACTGAACAAAAAAATAATATTAATAATATTTATAAATTTGCTTATTTAATAAGCGTTTTTTCAAAGGCCCTTAATAAAGCGTAATACTTTTTTAAGGATTAACAATAAATTAGTTGGGAACTATGTCCAATATGAGTAAAAGAACTCTCATTTCTTCTGCTGTAGTTAGCTCAGTAGTGCTTTTAAGTAGCTCAGTAGCATCTGCTGCGGAGCTCAAAGAGCTTCATTCAGAAGAAGCAAAAATTCATAACGCAGCGGTTAAATCTCAAGAAAAGATTAACGCTTTATTCGAACAATCCCAAGATTTGTTGATTGAGTATCGTGGTGTAGTAGATCAAACAGAAAACCTTAAGGTATATAACGATTACCTTGCAGGTTTGGTTGCAGATCAACAATTAGGTATTAATTCTCTTCAAGATCAAATTGACAGTATTGAAGAAACTAAACAAGGCATAGTGCCGTTAATGTTTAGAATGATTGATAGCCTAGAACAGTTTGTTAACCTAGATGTTCCTATCAAAAAGGTAGAACGTTTAGCACGTGTTGACCGTCTTCGCGACCTTATGGGTAATTCTGACGTAACGGTTTCAGAGCAATTCCGTCAGGTTATAGAAGCTTACTTGGTTGAAAATGAATATGGTACTAAGATCACATCTGAACAAGGTACTATCAATATTGCTGGAACAGACGTTACTGTAGAGTTTTTCAATCTTGGGCGTACTGCGCTTTTAGCCCTTTCACTAGACCAATCAAGTGCATGGGTATGGGACAATACTTCTCGTAGCTGGAATGAGTTAGGTGGTGAATATCTATCATCAGCTGTTAGTGCTGTCAGAATGGCAAATCAACAAATTCCATTCGACCTAATTAAATTGCCTATTCAAGCAGCGGAGTAATTGACGTGAAAGCAAAATTGAAATTTATAGCCGCAGCCGCTTCTCTAATGGTTGCATCTGCAGGCGCGGTAGCGCAAGAAGCGGGCACTCTTGAGCAGTTGCTAAATCAAGTGAAAAGCAATCGTGTTTCTGAAGCAAAAGTTAATGAACAGCGAGAAGCAGAGTTTCGTTCTGCACGTTCTGATAAACAAGCTTTATTACGCAAAGCGCAAGCTGCACTTAAAGCTGAAGAAGATCGAGGCACTCGCCTTAATAAGCAATTTGCTGCAAATGAAGTAACGCTTACAGAGAAAGCAACAGAGTTGGACCAAGCGCTGGGTACGTTGGGTGAAATGTTTGGTGTAGTTCGACAGGCATCATCTGAAGCTTATGGACGTATTTCCACATCTATAGTAAGTGCTGAATATAAAGGCCGTGGTGATTTTCTTGCTGAAATGGCATCTGAATCTAAGGGGCTACCTAAGCTAAAAGAGCTTGAAGATTTATGGTTCGCACTACAAACTGAAATGACTGAATCTGGCCAAGTTTCTAAATTCACTACGGAAGTAGTAAGTCTAGACGGTGGTACTGTTCAGCAAGAAGTGGTTCGTGTCGGTTCATTTAACCTAGTAAGTGAACAAGGTTATTTATCTTATGATGCTGAGAGTAAAAAAGTTCAGCCATTAGGACGTCAACCTGATTCTTACTTGGTGGCTACAGCTCAAAATTTGACTGATGCCTCTTCAGGTGTAATTCCTTTCTATGTAGATCCTTCAGCGGGTCAAATCTTAGGCTTGTTAAAACAAAAAGCGACAAATTTGGAACGTTTCCATAATGGTGGAACTCCAGGATATGTAATTACTGGAATGCTAGTAATTGGTCTTCTTATAGGTGTTTATAAAATTATTACGTTAACCTTAGTTGGAAGTAAAATTAAAGCACAGCTTAAGAATACAAATAATCCTTCGAGCGCTAACCCATTAGGTAGAATTCTTGCTGTTTATCATAGCAATAAAAATGTAGATGCGGAAAGCTTAGAACTTAAACTTGACGAAGCTATATTGAAAGAACTACCAAGTATTGATAGCGGTATTAATGTTATTAAGATTTTCGCAGCTATCGCGCCATTACTAGGTCTTCTTGGTACAGTTTTAGGTATGATTGAGACTTTCCAAACTATTACCTTGTTTGGTACAGGCGACCCTCGTCAAATGGCTGGAAGTATCTCAATGGCATTGGTAACAACAGCTCAAGGTATTATTGCAGCGCTACCTCTTATTCTTATGCATAGTTTCGTTGCATCACGTAGCAGATCAATTGTTCATGTTTTAGATGAGCAGACTGCTGGTGTAATCGCGGCTCACGCTGAGTCGGAGAAAGCATAATATGACAAGCCTTTACGGATTACTTGAATCTGTCAGGGGCTTTATCGCTACCGGTGGTGACGTGTTGTATTTCGTTGCTGCTGCGCTCTTTCTTATGTGGGTTTTAATGATTGAGCGCTACTGGTATCTTTTAGGTGAATTTCCAAAAGTGAGAAAAAACATCATCACTAGTTGGGAAGCCAGAGAAGATACCACGTCTTGGTATGCGCATAGAATCCGTGATCGTTGGATTTCGCAAGCGTCAGATGACTTGAATGCAAGAATGTTAATTATCAGAACGTTAATAGCTATGTGTCCTCTTATAGGATTATTAGGTACAGTAACTGGAATGATTAATGTTTTTGAGACCATGGCGACTCAAGGTACGAGTAACGCAAGGTTAATGGCATCTGGTATATCAATGGCGACGATCCCTACTATGGCTGGGATGGTTGCAGCATTGTCAGGCTTATTCATCAGCTCTCGTTTAGAGACAAGAGCTAAAATAGCACGTGATAAGCTTATAGACAGCTTGCCTCATCATTAGAGAGAAAGATTATGGCGCGTAAAGTCAGAACAGAAGAGGATGATGCAGAACTAGATATGACTCCTATGTTGGACGTTGTATTTATTATGTTGATCTTTTTCATTGTTACTACTGTTTTTGTTAAGGAAGCCGGAGTCGAGGTTAATAAGCCAGATGCTAGCCAAGCTTTCCTTCATAAGAACGCAAATATATTTATAGCAATAACGGAAGACGGTGACGTTTGGTTAGACAAGCGTTTAGTTGACTCAGATAGCGTTTTAGTTAATATGGAACGCCTTCTGAAAGAACAACCCACTGACTATGTGATTATCCAAGCGGATATCAAATCGAAACACGGTTTGGTAGTTGAAGTGATGGACCAAGTCAAAGCTGCTGGGATTGATCGCATTTCCGTTGCTGCGCGAGGTTAAGTAAATGAGAGTAATATTATCGATTTTTATCGGTGCTGCTTTCGCATTTGGACTGTTCGTTATGATGGCTAAGCTCATCGAATCATCGAACGGTCCCAATGATGAGATCCCTGAAGTGCCAGTGATTGATATCGTGATGCAGGAGCCGGACGATGAGACACAGACGCGTAATCGTGTTCCTCCTCCTCCTCCGCCTCCGCCACAGCAACCGCCTAAGGTACAGCCAACTGAACCGGATGCAGCTGAACCAGATTCAGATGGGTTTAGTCTGAATGTTCCAAGCGTTGATACAAGTGGTCTTGATATTAACTTAGGTGGTGTCGGTGCACTAAGACAAGATGGTGAAGCAACCCCTATTGTTCGTATTGAACCGAAATATCCGCCCCAAGCGGCTCGTGATGGTAAACAAGGTTGGGTAAGACTTTCCTTTACTATTAATGAGTTGGGTGGTGTTGACGATATCAAGGTTACAGATGCGGACCCGAAGCGCGTATTCGATAGAGAAGCGCGAAGAGCTTTGGCTAAGTGGAAGTACAAGCCAAAAATCGAAGGCGGTAAGGCAGTTAAACAATTTAATCAATCTGTCCAATTAGACTTTAAGTTGGAGAACTAGATATGACTAATTTATTTAAGCGTTCTGTGTTTTTTAATGCTGCATTAGGCATGGGGCTGTCGCTTTCTGCGATGTCTCTTTCTGCGCAAGAAAATGACACAGCAAACGCAGCGCCAGCTGTACCTGTTGGACCTGTCATTTGTCCAGGCTACAAGAAAGGTAAAACTAACTTACCTGGGCAAAGTGTAGGTAAAAAAGTTGCTGAAGCATTTGAAGCTTATAATGAAGATCGCATTAACGATGCTGTTGAAATTTTAGACGAGCTTTCGCCAAAAAATGAGTTTGATGCAGCTTATGTTAAGCGTTTCTTAGGAAATATTTTAGCAGGCGTTGAAGGTGAAGGTCAGCGGGCTTTAGGTCATTTGAAAGAGGCCGCTAATCCTAAAATTCTAAACGACAGTGAGCACGCAAGTTTGCTTAAATTGATTGGTGATTTAAGCATGCAAGAGCAAGAGTATGCTAGTGCAATTGACTATTACGCAAAGTGGGACGAATTTACTTGTAAAGAAGACCCAAATGTTTATACACGTATTGCCAATGCTAATTACCAGCTGAAAAAGTTTGCTGAAATCGTTGAACCTGCGAATAAAGCCATTGCGCTTTTTGAAAAGCCCAATAAGAATCCTTATGTACTGAAGCTTCAGGCATTCTACGAACGTAAAATGTATGAAGATGCTGTATTAGTTGCAGAAGATCTTGTTACGGTTTTTCCTGAAGATCCAAATTGGTGGACACAACTTGGTGCTTTCTACTTATCTACAGAAGATTATGATAGAGCATTGTCTACTTATGAAATTGCGTATAACGCAGGTTTCCTGAAAAAGAAAAGTCAAATTCAGACGCTTTCTCAGTTATACGGAGCAGTGGGTATACCAAGTAAATCAGCAAAGGTTCTTGTTGAAAACTTAAGTTCAGGCCTGCTTGAAAAGGATGAGCAAACACTTAGCCGTGTTGCAAATGCTTATCATCAAGCTAGAGAGTACATCAACGCAGCTAACTATTATGGTCAAGCAGCTAAGGTGGAAAACAATGCAGAGCTTAATAAAAAACAAGGTGACTTGTTGTTGATAGCTGAAGACTACAGTGGTGCCATTAAAGCGTATAAAGCTGCATTGAATGGTGGTTCTGAAGATGTAGGTGAATTGCACTATGCTTTAATGGAAGCTAACTTCCATAAAGGCGACTTTAAGCAAGCATTTGTTCACGTGACTGAAGCACAAAAACATAAAGAAGTTAGAAAAAATGCTAGAGCTTGGGTTTCATACATTGAAACTAAAGCTAAAAATAAAGGCATTAGACTTTAAATAAAAAGCTCCTTCGGGAGCTTTTTTCTTATCTGCTTTAAACTATTCCATTTCTATATTTAATTCCCAGTAGTAATAACAAAAACTCTCTTTAAGACTTTTGTAGAGCTTTTTCCTTCCGTTAATTTTAAAATCTTTGAGTAACTCTTGGTCTGTGGCTACGTCAATCCATCGACGTGTTAGTAGCTGACTGAAGTTCTTAGTCGGAGGTTGAACTTGCTTTATTCTATGTGTATTGGCCTCTAACCAGTATGATATTGCTTTGCCCATATGATTGTGGCTTCTTGAGTCATTGATATAGTCCAGAATCCGCTGCAAGAAAATTTCTTCAAGTCGCTCTATATTGCTACTTGTTAAGATTGTTTGTTCACATAGCTCGCTGATGGTCTCGTTTCTAAATTGCCTTGGTGACTCATAGACAAATAAATTAAGCAATAAAGCTTCATCCATGCCTACTCGAGGACGGATCGTTTTAACAACCGCTAACGATACCTCACCAGTTGATTTGTCTGCTACAGAGCCCAAATGAAATGGTGTGTAGCCATTTTGAATCCAAAAGCGAGTGGCATTATTACTTGCCGCAAACGATGCGCCCATAAGGTCTACTTTTTTAAAGTAAGCATGCTCTTCTATTTGCCGTAAAAATGCTGTTCCAAAACCCTTGTTTTGTAACTGGGGAGATACCGCAATACGATTTATACGCCAAATTTTCCTCGTGAGAATAGTGTCGTCACTCAAATGCAAGCTTAACTTTTGTGCTAACAGATGGCCTTTTGCTCTGCGCGCACCGCTGGCAATATCTTGAGCAAGAGATTGTAAGCGATTCCCGCCTTCTTCTATTACAATAGCAACGCCAATAAGGCTGTTGTTTTGGTAAAGTACAATAAAAAAATTATCCGGTGAATCTAAAGTGCGGATTATGTCTTCTGGCGTTGTTTGATAGTGGGCTAACGATAAAATTGAAAACCACTGACGAAGTTTCTCAGCCGAGACATCCTGTTTATTTTTAATGATTTCTATGTGCGGGCTACATTCTTTATTAGGTTTAACTTCAACATTATGAATTGTTGAATTTAGCAAGAATAAACAGTCTAGGTGTAATTCCAACGAATCTCCGCTGCAGTAGCGCAAGGGTTGGTGCAAGGTTATTTCACGTATTTGCGAGCTTTTATTTTTGAGTTTTGGTAATAGTTTGTATTTGAAACCAGTCGCTGTGCCTTCATAGCCTTCAGTGGTGGTGGCCAAAATATATTGGTTGCAGCTCCTAGTGAGCCGCAGCACCTCTTTTATTGGGAGACTTGCAGCTTCATCGATAAGTAACAGATCTGACGAGTCTAACAATTCCGGGGAGTCAGGTGCGTACCATTTCACCTGCTTTTTGTTAGCTACATGTTTAAATATACTGGTAGCATTGGATTTTAACGAAGTACATACATAAACGGTTCTACCTTCATTTACATAATAGTCTGCAATTAGACCCAGAAGAGCAGATTTACCTCTGCCCCTTCTCGCGGTTATCACTGCATTTTCGTTCTGTTTTAAGTTAGACAAAATTGAAAATGCGTTTTGTTGATCGCCACTTGCGAAAGGCGGCTCGAAGTTTAATTCTTTCGGATTTTCTACCGGCTTGTTACAAGGTGAAAACACAAGGTTTTTATCTTGTTCGTAAACAAAAACGTCTTCTGCCTTAGAAATCATTTCTTGCCAGCGTTCTATGAATAAACTGTGCTCTAAGCTATATCCATGACTAATCAGATTTGATTGCATTAATGCCGTTGCTGATGGCCACTGTGACCATCTAGGGCAGCACACTACCAATACACCATTTTCCTTGATTGTACCGGATAGCGCTAACAGCGCACTTGGGCTTATGCCATTTTGAGCGTCATATAGTCCAATCAAGCACTCTTGCCCTAGTAGCTTTTTAAATTGCTTAGTGGGAACGCCTCGTGTGGTGAACACACTAGTGTCACCTACCCAAATAGATTTTCCCTCAGTACTTTGACTAAGTCGTATGGCTTGTTCGTCAGTCCAGACTTTGTCACCGCTGAGTAATATTAACTTTCGGTGGTATTGGCCTTGTTGTCTTTCGTTGAACCAGTTTTCCCAGAGATACAATGGAATATTCGCGTATAATAAAAAGTATGTGTAGTTTATCTGTATGCAAAGAGGAATTCGAATGCGATTTTTATCTCGTCGGCTAGTGATGCCCAGTGATTTAAATTATGCCAATGCGCTATTCGGTGGTAGAGCACTAGAATGGATTGATGAAGAAGCAGCGATTTATGCAATTTGCCAACTTGGAACAAACTGTTTAGTCACTAAACATATTAGTGAAATTAGCTTCGAATCGCCGGCAAAACAAGGTGATATTGTTGAATTTGGCTTAGAAACAAAAAGGGTAGGGCGTAGCTCTATAACGGTTAGATGTTTGGTTCGTAACAACGCAACTAAAACAACGATATGTTTAGCTGAAGAAATTGTGTTTGTTAAAATAAACCCTGATACAGGTAAGCCTGAAGCCCATCATAAGACTCTTGAAACCTTACAAAATCAAGCGCTGTATGGTGATGGTTTAAAAATGACCGAATAAAATGAAATATGCACCCCATTTTATATAGGGTGCATGTTTTCCTTTTAAGAGGTTAGAACTCGTAGTTTACGTTTATACCTACAATTCTAGGCTCACCAAACTGATAATAAGGTTCTGGTGCATAGCCATTACTTGGGTTATTACCAAACTCATTACTAAAGAAAAATCCGCGAGTTTGAACATCTTGGTCGGTTAAGTTTCTACCCCAAATCGCAAACTCCCAGTTATCAAGTTGATAAGTTAGGCGAATATTCAGTAGCTCATATGCGTCTGCACGGTCATTATGACCATTCGAGAAGAAATATTCGTCTTTACCTTCTACTTCAATATTTAAAGTTAATGCGTCGCTCAGGTAAACATCAGTACCTACTGTAAATTGATAAGTCGGGGCTTGTGCTATATCTCTGCCTTCAAGGTTTATTGGTGCTAATGCGGTACGGGCATCAACATGAGAGAAGGTTTCGAAATCGTCAAACTCAGCGTCGAGTAAACCAAGACTAGTGTAAATGCTAAAGTAATCTGAAACGGCGTAAACTGCCTCAAACTCCAGTCCCATAGCGGTTGCCGCAGCGTTATCTAAAAACTCATCAAATGAGAAGTCATCTGAGTTAAAGATAGACTGACTGACCTGAGCATCATCTCTATCTTGGTAAAATACAGACAGTTGTGATTGCAGTTTGTCGTTAAACCAGCTGCCTTTAACACCTAACTCTAGGTTTACCAATGTTTCGGTACCGAATTGAAATGTGCTTTGAGGTATAAAGTCATTGCGTTCTGCTGCTGAAATTATTTGCCCGTTTACACCGCCGGCTTTGAAGCCACGAGACAATAAACCGTAAACCAAAGTGTCGTCGGCTAAGCGATATTCTAGTACTATCTTACCGCCCCATAATGTTTCGCTAACTGAGCTATCTACACCTGTTGAGTCAGTATATTCTGCGTCACGGTATTCAACGCGTAAGCCTGTGATCAGGTTCCAGCGCTCATTCAATTGGGTATCTAACTGACCATAAATCGCAGTATTACTGGTGTCGAAGTCATTGGAAAAAGCACCATCAAATGCTAAGTCGGAAGAGCGAATACGAAACAGATCTTCTGTTTCTGTTCTTGAATAGATACCTGCTACCCACGTGGTTTTTCCAGCAAAAATATTATGTCCTTCTGAAGATATCGCGCGTAAATCAAAAGTAAAGTTATCTCGCTCTCTATCAAAGCTGTCTGCTGAACTGAAGGGAAACAAATCGTCAGAAAATGCGCCAATAAAGCTCCAGTCTTCATCAAAGCTATATAAACTGTCAGTGGTTGCACCGCTGACAGTTGCTTCAAGGTTGAATGCTTCGGCTCCTGTCCAAACTGTGTTTATAGCTCCTGCAAAGGAGCGCTGTGTATCTTGACCAGGTTGATCGGATTGGGTCACTCGATTGTTATCTAATGAGAATGCGTCATAGCCATTGTCAGCGTTTAGATATAACCCAGTAAGGTTTACTGTCAAATCGTCGTTAACTGCGATTTTCAGCTTTCCTCTTAGTGTGGTTTCATCGATGTTGTTTGTGTCATCTCTGTTTAAAAAGCTGTTTTCGGTAAATCCATCGCTTTTTAGCGTTTGCACGGCAACGCGATAACCGATTTTTTCACCAATAGGTCCGCTAACCACACCGTCGATAACTTGACCACCGAATTCGGATAGCTCAACGCCAATTTTTGCATAGAGCGCATCAGTAGGATCGTTTGTTTTTAAATTGATAAGGCCAGCCAGTGCGTTTGCACCGTACAAGGTTCCTTGAGGGCCTCTAAACACTTCTACTTGTTGAACATCAAGTGTATTTGCTGCTAAACCTAGACCAGTAAAGTCGATACCATCAATAACCAAACCCACTGAAGGGTTGACTGGGTCAATAAACTGACTTCGCTCACCAATGCCTCTAATTTGAAAAAAGCGGCCTCTTGATGCGCCAGCAGTAATGTTTACATTGGGGGCAAAATTCAACAATTGCTCGATGTGGTTAGCGCCTCGGCGTTCAATGACATTTTTGTCTAAAACACTGACACTGCTTGATAAATCAAGTAGGCTGTCATCTCTAAATTCAGCGGTAACAACAATACGCTCTACGTCTGCTTCATCAATTGTCTCATTGGCGAAAGACAGGGCAGGAGACAGGGCAACTGCAAGGCAGCAGCTTAAATAACGTTTATGATATTTCATGTGGATCTCTTCAAATAAAAATAGAAAAGATTCGGTTTTGCGGCAGTGCAATGGAAGAAAAACTATTGACCATTCCTACGCCGGTATTATCCGGATCAGGTATAAGGGTTCTAGCACAGCTAGTCTCAGCCTCCGTTAAAAGAGACACCCCTTGGTTCGTTGAGTTAACTCAACGCGGCGAGATTTTAACAATACCCGAGGTGACTGCAAGGAAAAAGTTCAATTGTTTTTTAGATTAATTTCAATAGTGATCATAACGTTCGATTATAGTGGGGGATTCAAGTGTTGTTTGGTAGCATAAAAGTTGAATGATATTATGCAATGGGTACTAAACTGTACAAGGCGCTGATTAATTATAGGAAAAATCTATGAAAGTTATGGTTGAACTATCGCTTTACCCGCTAGTCAATGAGTATATTGAACCAATAAAGTCGTTTATTGATAGATTGAACTCATACAGTGATATTCAAGTTGAAACTTGTTCAACAAGCACACAAGTCTCAGGAGATTATCAGCAAGTTGTTGCTATATTAGGTACAGAAATGCAGCGTACCCATGAAGAAGTCGGCCAAGCAATATTCGTTGCAAAATTTCTTAATTTTGATGTTATGGAAGCGAGAAAGAAAGCGAAAATATAATTAAGTCGGTGGTTTTATACGAGGCGTTATATGACTATATCGAACGATGAAAAAAAGATTTTTTTACAGGTATTGAAGAAATCGCCATTAAGAATTGGTAAGAATACAGTGTTTACTTTAATGCCTGTTCAGTCTACTCATAGGATTTATACCTTTGAGGCCGAAAATAAAACCTATGTTATAAAAAAATTCATCGAAGAATCTTTTACTCAGTTAAATCGACCGGCAATATTCAATGCTCAAAAGGACCTTGCAAGCCAAGGTTTTGCTCCAATGCCTGTGTGGATTGACTGTGCAAATGGAGTTTGGGTAGAAGAGTATGTATCCAGTCAAAACGTTGTTTTTAAACCTGCACAAAATCAAAGCCTTTTAGGGACGGTTTTAGCTGAGCTACACACCATAAAAATCGACTCTAAATTGATTTTACATATTGATTTGCCTGCTCAATGGCAACATTACCTTGAACATTTAAGTCAAAGTGAGCAAGAAAAGTGGCTCCATGATATTGAGCAAGGCACTGACGATTATAATAAATTGTTTGACACAGAACCTCGAGTTTTATGCCATAACGACTTGTCTTTAGGGCATATATTATCCCACGCCCCCTTAATAGTGGTTGATTGGGAGTATCTTGCATGGGGAAACCGCTATTTTGATATCGCATCGGCAATTTCTATAAACCAAATACCCTTAAGCCAGGCTCATCAGGTGATTGAAAGTTACGCAGAAAAACTAGGAAGAAGCGCACAAGAAGTGTTCAATTATGTTCAAGCGATGAAATTATGTACACAAATTACAAATGGTTTATGGTACGAGGCTAAAAATGCTTTACCTTTATAACTTCATACGTATAATTCACCACCTCGTTAGGGGTGTAGTTCGAATTGGTAGAACAGCGGTCTCCAAAACCGATGGTTGGGGGTTCGAGTCCCTCCACCCCTGCCACTTTTTTTAAGTACTCTTTGTTTACTCATGTTAAGTGATTATCAACACGCTTTATTGAAACAAATGGGAATTGTTGTGTTTGAGACACAGCAGCACAAAGATGCTAAAGAAAAAGTGCAGTCTTGTGATGTGCTACCAGCTCAAAATATTGATCCTATTCAATCACTCCGTTCATCTGTAAAGTCAAAAGATGTTCCTAAAAATACCATTCAGAAGCGGCCAGAAGTTCCAGTATCAAACGTTGAACAAGTTATTAAGCTTACAGAAACTAGCTCACCAGTCATTACCGATATTCAGACTTTTTTCGAAGACATCAATATGGCACTACCTAATACTAAGGAATGGCAGGTCGATGATTCAAAGCCTATATTGTTTTCCTCATCGCTTGTGTCTGTGCCATTTCAATTAACTGCTTTATCAGCATCGCAAAAGAAAAGTTTATGGAAAGCGATGTGTAAATGTGCTGAGCCTGTGGCGTGATTGAGCTACATATCGTTTCTGTTGGTCAGGAAGCGCAGATTGAAGAATGTTTTTTAATTCACCAAGAAAGCCAGCCATACCCGTGGTCGAAAAAGGTTTTTTTCGATATGGTAAGCGAACCCTACACCCTTTATATCGCATCAGATACAAGTAACTCGATTATTGCCTATGCCATTACTTTACAGGTATTAGATGAAATCACACTAATGGATATAGCCGTACATCAGAGCGCTAGAAATAAAGGCATTGGTACCGATTTCTTAAAACAGGTTATTGGGCAATTCGATACCCAATCTACCAGACAGTGTTTTTTGGAAGTGCGAGCAGCTAACATTACCGCAATTCGTGTTTATCAGAAGTTAGGTTTTAGCGAAGTAGGCAAACGAGCGAGTTATTATCCTGGTGTGAATGACCCTAAAATCCGAGAAAGTGCATTAATTATGAGCTTAGTATTGTAGGGCTCTTAGTCATGACTTGTTTGAATAATATCTATTTTTACTATCTGTAGTAATTTTGATAAGCAAAAGTTCATCATTTTCGGTAGAATACCGCGCTTTTAATAGCGCAACTGTATTGGCTAATTGTGTGGTGGGTAAATTGTTTTCAAAAGGTTTTCAAATATGAGTGGTAGTAGTTTTATCGAAGAAATTAATAAGCGACGGACTTTTGCTATCATCTCTCACCCAGATGCAGGTAAAACCACCATTACTGAGAAAGTGCTACTTTTTGGAAATGCGCTTCAAACTGCTGGAACGGTAAAAGGTAAAAAATCTGGGCAGCACGCAAAGTCTGACTGGATGGAAATGGAAAAAGAGCGAGGTATATCAGTAACTACCTCGGTGATGCAGTTTCCTTATGGCGATAGTTTAGTTAACTTACTTGATACCCCAGGACACGAAGACTTTTCGGAAGATACCTACAGAACACTGACTGCCGTTGATTCCTGTTTAATGGTTATCGATGCAGCGAAAGGGGTTGAAGATCGCACCCGTAAGCTGATGGAAGTAACACGTCTGCGCGACACGCCTATTGTTACTTTCATGAATAAATTAGACCGAGATATTCGCGATCCTCTGGAATTACTTGATGAAGTTGAAACAGAGCTAGATATCTTATGCGCCCCTATTACCTGGCCTATTGGCTGTGGAAAGCTGTTTAAAGGCGTCTATCACATTCAACGTGATGAAACCTTGTTGTACCAATCGGGACAGGGTCATACCATACAAGAACTACGCGTTATTAAAGGATTAGACAACCCTGAGCTTGATGAAAAAGTCGGGTCTGATTTAGCGCAACAATTACGCGACGAATTAGAGCTCGTTACGGGCGCGTCAAACGAATTTGATGTGGAGCTGTTTAATGAAGGTCAGCTCACCCCTGTGTTCTTTGGAACTGCATTGGGTAATTTTGGTGTAGACCATATGTTAGATGGTCTAACGGAATGGGCTCCTGCGCCTCAGGGGCGAGATACAAATGATGGGCGCATAGACTCAGACAATGATAAGTTCAGTGGTTTTGTATTTAAAATACAAGCGAATATGGACCCCAAACACCGAGACCGTATTGCGTTTTGTCGTATTGTTTCTGGTAAGTATGAAAAAGGCATGAAAATGCGTCATACCAGAATAGGTAAAGACGTACGTATTTCTGATGCACTTACGTTTCTTGCGGGGGATCGAGCGTTACTAGAAGAAGCTTATGCAGGAGACATTATCGGTTTGCATAACCACGGTTCTATTCGTATTGGCGACACCTTTACTTCTGGTGATGATTACCGTTTTACCGGAATACCAAACTTTGCGCCTGAGATGTTTAAGCGCATTCGGTTAAAAGATCCATTAAAGCAAAAACAATTGCAAAAAGGCTTAATTCAGCTATCCGAAGAAGGTGCCGTGCAAGTCTTTAGACCATTAATTAATAATGATTTAATAGTTGGTGCCGTAGGTGTTCTGCAATTCGACGTTGTTGTAGCTAGGCTTAAATCTGAATATAAAGTTGATGCGATATACGAGCATATCAATGTCGCTTCGGCCCGCTGGGTATATGGCGACGAGCGAAAAGTGGATGAATTCCGACGTAAAGCTGAGCAAAACCTAGCTTTAGATGGCGGCGATAACTTAACTTATATTGCGCCCACTCGAGTTAATTTGCAGTTAGCACAAGAACGCTACCCTGATATCGAATTCGCAACGACTCGCGAGCACTAAGAGAACAATTTTAATGAATATACATACTTTACTCGTTGAGCGCTTTAGCGCTGCGTTAGCCGCAATGAACATTGAAAACCCAGTTGTACCCGTTGCGAAAAATACCCGCCCTGGGTTTGGTGACTATCAATTTAATGGGGCTATGGCGTTAGCAAAAAAATTAAAAAAAGCGCCTCGTGATATTGCAGAGCTTATCGTTGATGCGGTGGAACTCGATGACGTGGTTGAAAAGCTCGACATTGCAGGGCCTGGGTTTATCAATATTTTTCTTAAAGATAGCTTCGTTGCAGCGTCTGCGATAGATGCGCTGAATGATGAAAGATTAAACGTCGCTAAACAAGAATCAAAGAAAGTTGTTGTTGATTATTCAGCTCCAAATTTAGCGAAAGAAATGCATGTAGGACACCTGAGAAGTACGATAATTGGTGATGCTGTAGTCAAAACCCTCGAATTTTTAGGCCATGATGTGATTAGACAAAATCACATGGGTGATTGGGGCACACAATTTGGCATGCTGTTGGCCCATTTAAGCGACACCTTGGCTGAAGACGCAATTGCTGAAAAAGCGCTGAGCGATTTAGAAGACTTTTATCGCGCAGCGAAAGTTCGTTTTGATAATGAAGAAGGCTTTGCTGACAGAGCAAGAGAATATGTTGTTCGTTTGCAACAAGGCGATGAAGGCTGTAAAGCCTTGTGGCAACAGTTCATTGATATCTCCATTCAACATTCTGAAGATGTGTATGACTACCTCAACGTGTCGCTAACGCGAGATGATATTATGGGAGAAAGTGCCTACAACCACGATTTAAACGATGTTGTAACAGAGCTAAAAGCAAGTGGAATTGCAGTAGAAGACCAAGGTGCTCAAGTTGTCTTTTTACCTGAATTGGCAGACAAAGAAGGTAAGCCGGCAGTTTATATTATACAAAAATCCGGTGGCGGATTTTTGTATGCAACAACAGATTTAGCGGCGATTCGTTATCGCAACAACACATTGAATGCTGACAGAACCCTTATCTTTACTGATGCAAGACAAGCTTTGCATTTCAAACAAACCGAAATTGTTGCAAGAAAAGCGGAATTTATCGCTCCTGAACAAAGTTATGAGCATTGTCCCTTTGGTATGATGTTAGGCAAAGACGGTAAACCTTTCAAAACCCGCACCGGCGGCACAGTCAAATTGGCTGACCTGTTAAAAGAAGCTGTGCAACGAGCAAGTGATTTGATTGCCGAGCGCGACAATGACATGTCGGACGAAGAAAAAACCACTGTTGCCAATGATATTGGTATTGGCGCAATTAAATATGCCGACCTCAGTAAACATCGTACGACGGATTATGTCTTTGATTGGGACTCTATGTTGTCATTTGAAGGTAATACTGCACCTTATTTACAGTATGCCTATACTCGAGTGAATAGCGTTTTAACTAAATCTGGTATAGATACAAGTACATTAGGCTCTAACAACTTGGTGTTAGAACATGAGAAAGAACGTGAATTAGCCATATTACTTCTTCAGTTTAGTGAAGTCATTGAAACCCTAGCGCGAGATGCAACGCCGCATCTTCTGTGTACCTATTTGTACGATGTAGCTAGCGCGCTAATGTCATTCTATGAAGCGTGTCCTATTCTAAAAGAAGGTGTGAGTGAGCAAGAAAAAGCAAGTCGTTTAGCGCTCATCGCATTAGTAGCCAAGACCTTATCTAAAGGCCTAGAGCTACTTGGAATTGAAACACTAGAGCGGATGTAAGCGTAACGAATATTATGCTTGAGGGAGTGAAAAGCTAAATGTGGTACCTTTGCCATATTTGCTTTTCACTGTTAAGTCAGAGTTTAATAAGCTCACTAATTTTTGACTAATTGCCAAACCTAAGCCGACATTTTTACCATCTTGTTTTTGGGTATTGCTAGCTTGATATCGTGGTGTGAAAATAGATTCAAGTTCATTCTCTGCAATACCGACACCTGTATCTTCAACACCAACGTTAAAACCACTATTCGTTTCTTCTACAAACAAGGTGACTTGTCCACCGGGTTGTGTGTGGCGAATTGCATTATCGATTAAGTTAGACAAAATACGCTCTAGTTTACCCATATCAGTATTTACATACCCTTCGATTTGGCCTGGCTCGAGTCGCAGCGTTATATTTTTGTTTTTTGCGTCTAGCGAAAATTTGCTAGTAATATCAAATAAGAACTCACCAATGGCACAGGCTTCTTTTTGAATGGTGACTTGACCACCTTCTAAATAGGCGAGTTCAAAAATTTGATCAATCAATAACTTTAAGTTGTTCATATTGCGCATGCAAATACTAATAAAACGTTGTTGATCTTCTCTAGATAAGGTATCACCTTGTAAGTGCAAGGTTTCGATATAGCCTTTCATACTGGCTAAAGGTGTACGGAGATCGTGAGAGATATCAGCCAGCATTTCTTTACGCTGTTCGTTTATTCTTTCAAGTGCATGAAATTGTGCGTCCACGTGATGGAATAAATCACTGAATGCACAGCCTAGTCGGTCGATTTCGCTGTTTGAGTCTACGCACCATTTATGGCCGGAAAGTTTGGCTTTTTCCAATCGATAACCCGCTTCTCTAAATTCTGCTACGTCTTTTACTAAATTTCTGAGCGGTGCGGTAATGAGCTTAAATAGTACCAATAAAACAACTAAAATTGCTATCAGGCCAGCTCCAACAAACATGAAAAATTCACGCAGAGATTGGCTATTTTGTAATTCTGATAAGATGGAGTCGTAATCTTGGCCACCAATAATTACGTACAGATAGCCTTGTAACTGGCCTTCATTATAGATAGGAGCTGCGGAAAATATTTTTTGTCTATCGCTATCTTTAGGGTCGTCTGCGAAGACTGGAAAGTCTTTATCTTTGTTTATATATGATTGAATAGGCTTAAGATCGATAGCTTCTCTGACCACTGGTTGCGATTTGTGGGTGGAGTGGGTGAGAACCTTTCCGTCTTTATTTAAATAATAAAACTCAAAGCCTGGCCCAAGCAGCATAAGCATATGAAATGAATTTTTTAGAGCTTCGTGATCATACACTCCATTGCTTAATAATGGGCTATCTTCTACTAAGTGATGAGCCAGATCTTGGTGGAGTACTTGTTCTGCTTCGTATCGAGTTTGTTTTTGAAGGTATGAGCTACCCGCGAAAAACATGATCAAAATTAACATAAACACACCAACTACAATAAGAGTGATGCGCTGATAGAAGCAGAGTTTCATCATGATAAGGCGCTCGGATTAAGTTTGTATCCCACACCCCATACGGTCTCAATTATTTTGGGAGAAGTCGCGTCAGCTTCTACCTTCGCTCTTAGTCGGTTGATATGAGAATTCACTGTGTGCTCGTAACCACTGTGGTGATAGCCCCATACTTTTTCTAATAATTGAGCTCTGCTAAACACCTGATTTGGGTGCTTGGCTAAATGGTGTATTAAATCGAACTCTGTAGACGTTAAATCTAAAACTTCACCTTTTATGGATATAGTATGGTGAGTCGGATTAATTTCCAATTCGCCTACTTTGATAATGTCATCTTGAGATACGGCTTGATGTGATTCTCTGTATACATCAATACGACGTAAATGAGATCTTACACGTGCTTGCAGTTCCCTAACGCTAAAGGGCTTAGTCATGTAATCATCAGCGCCAAGCTCTAATCCTAATACTCTATCAGTTTCCGAGTTTTTGGATGTTAGCATTAGAATAGCTTGCTCAGGCTTACAGCTGCGAATTTCACGGCAAATATCTAAACCACTGATCTCCGGTAACATAACATCTAACAATAACAGATCGAACTTATTCTCTTTGGCGCAGTTTAATCCCTGTCTACCGTCATTTTGCATTGTAGTTTGAATGCCTAATTCTGAAAGATTAACGCGTATTAGATCTGCAATATCTGGATCGTCTTCAACAACTAAAACAGAATGTGTCATAAGGAATAACTCCAATTGCCATAAAGGCTAAAATATCAATTGAGGTAAGCTTGACTGGAAGATATCACAAAAGTATCACAGGGAGATGATGGTTTAATCACATTAGCCGTGAATGTAATAAATTTTTAATATTACAGCTGGGTGACTGTAAATCCTCTTGAGACGAGTTGGGCTATTAAGCCATTATTTCCAGCTAAATGTAAAGCACCGACTAAAATAAATTCAGTAGGGGGGGATTGCATCATACTTGTTATATTGGTCATCCAGTTTTTATTTCTGTCAGATAATAGAATTTGGTATAGCTCGGGGTAATCTGCTTTCCAGTCGTTAATTCCTACTTCTTCTAATCCATTTAAATCGCCAATATACCAAGCTTGTTTTAGTGCTGTTATGTCTTCGGAGAAATCGCGTAATTCGGAAAGAGAATATTGAATAAATTGATCGCTTTGGTCTTCGCCAAATTTAGCTAACATGTGAAGCTGTTGCTCTGGTTCCTCGAGCCAACTAATTGGCTTCCCATCATTGAGCGCAAGAGCAGTATAATATGCATCTACACCTTGGACACTGAGTCCCATAGTTTGCAACTCTATGAGTGACAACGTCACTCCAACGAGCCCAGGCTTCATTGTGTGAAACATGTCATAAGAAATATTTCGGGATTTTAAATGTGCTTTAAGCTTACTTAGCGTAGCGTGGGACAATTCATCTGTTAAGGAGCGACCATCTGAAAACGTTAATAATTCTACACTTTTTTGCTGCATAGCTGGGGACGACATAGCCATGACGTCAGTTTCAAATACTAAGTTGTCAGATGCCTTATAGGCAATAGTGTATGCATTTGATAGCGGATAATCAGATTGAGCCAGTACATGCATAGTTCCGCCTAAATAAAGCGTATTTTTGCCATTAGATATTTTGTAAACTGAAGAGCCATGAGCAAAAAACGTACAAAGACATAAACAAAGAATACCTTTGATATTTGATGTAAAAGCCATGCCTAACCTAATGAATTAATACTGTTTTTTCTACTATGCCTGAGAGTGATGGGAAGGTAAACTACAACTGCGTCCCTATTTTGATAAATAACATTACGCGAAGGTAAATGACTATTGATAAACATTTATCGAAGAGAAGGCACCTGATCAATGATAAGATTGTACAATGAGCGGAATACGTTAGTCTGAGCACTGGCGTAAATTTTAATGAATTTAAAAGTTTTAGCGTAAATGTCTCAATCCAAACATACAGTTAAGGACGCTTTTTCAAGTCAAGGTGCGTTGTCGCAAAAAATAGATGGGTATAAACCTCGACAAGCACAAACGGACATGGCTGTTGAAGTCGAACGAGTCATAAAAGCGAAAGAGCAACTGATTGTAGAGGCGGGCACGGGGACAGGGAAAACCTTTGCTTATCTTATTCCTGCCCTGCTAGCACCGGGCAAGTGTATCGTTTCCACGGGAACAAAAAATCTTCAAGAACAACTTTATCATAGAGATCTTCCCTTAGTTAAATCGGCATTAGCAAGTAATAAACGCGCAGCATTGCTAAAAGGCAGAGCTAATTACGCTTGTCTTCACCGGTTAGGACAACACAAGGGTGGAGCGACATTTCTAGACAAACAAACACTACATGAAATGAGTTTGGTCCGAGAATGGGTAAATGAGACAAAAACCGGGGATATCGGCGAGTTAACAGAGCTTCCAGAAGACGCGAAAGTAATTCCATTCGTTACCTCTACAACGGACAATTGTTTGGGGCGAGACTGCCCTGATTATGAAGACTGCTATTTGGTGAAAGCCCGAAGAACGGCAATGGACTCCGATGTTGTGGTCGTAAATCACCATCTTTTCTTTGCTGATTTAGCGCTAAAGGACACTGGGTTTGGAGAGCTTATTCCTGAAGCCAATTCCATTGTGTTTGATGAAGCCCATCAAATCCCTGATATTGCCAGTGAATATTTCGGGGAAGCCATTTCTAGTCGTCAATGTGTAGAATTAGCAAAAGACATAACCGTGCTCTACCGCACAACATTGAAAGATATTGAACAGCTCGATAAAGCCGCACAAAAGTGCCAAACTGCAGCAAACGACTTACGTTTGTGTTTTCCAGTTAACCCCAAACGAGGGAATTGGCACGACGCATTACAAGAAGAAGAGATCAGCTTACAAATTGAAAAGCTAAAATCTGCACTTAGTATTGTGTATGAAGTGGCAAAAATACACCTTGGAAGAGACAAAGAGCTCGACGCAATTTTTGAGCGTGTAGTGTTGCTAAGAATGAATTTGGATTCAGTGTGTAATATTGAAAAACTAGGTGTGAGCTTATGGTATGAAACCACTCAAAGACATATTGTTCTGCATTTAACGCCTCTTTCTATTTCTGCTAAATTTCGTCAAATTATGGATGATTCCGATAGAGCATGGATTTTTACCTCAGCAACGCTGATGGTCGGGGGCAAGTTTGATCATTTTCAACGCCGAATGGGGTTAGACGCCGCCCATACGTTAGGGTTGGAAAGTCCATTTAATTATGAAGAACAAGCGTTATTATGCGTACCTCGACATATTCCTGAACCCAGTAATCCGAAGAGTTTTGAATCCTTGTTAAGCATTTCATTGTCTTTGATAAAAAGCAGTAAAGGGCGGTGTTTTTTACTGTTTACAAGCCACTATGTGCTGAGGAAAATGGCAGAAGCTTTAGCGGATAAGGTAGACAATACCTTGTTAGTTCAAGGCTCAACAACCAAAAGAGCATTATTACAACAGTTTGTCGATGAGCCTGATGCCGTATTATTAGGCACTGGCGCTTTTTGGGAAGGCGTCGATGTCAGGGGCGACGCACTGGTTTGTGTGCTAATTGATAAACTGCCTTTTGCTGCCCCTGATGACCCTTTACTACAAGCTAGAATAGAAGACTGTAAAAAAAGGGGGGCAAACCCTTTTGCTAACATTCAGATCCCTCAAGCGGTTATTAGTCTTAAACAGGGCGCAGGGCGATTGATTCGAGACAGTGGTGATAAAGGTGTTTTAGTGATTTGCGATACGCGTTTGGTGACGCACAATTACGGTAAGACCTTTTTATCAAGTTTGCCGACTATGCGGCGGACTCGAGACTTAAATCAAGTGACTTCTTTTTTGGAAAAACTATGAAACAGTTTAATTTACTTGCTATTGATACATCGATGGAAGCCTGTTCTGCTTCTGTTCTTGTTGATGGTAAACAATACAGTGCGTATGAAGAATGTCCTCAGCAGCACAGCCAGAAAATCCTTCCAATGATTGATGGATTATTAAGTGAGTGTGGAGCGAAAATTGCTGATATGGATTATTTGGTATTTGGAAGAGGGCCGGGTAGTTTTACTGGCGTGAGAATAGCCTGCGGTATTGTTCAAGGCTTGGCCTTTGGCGCAAATAAACGGGTTATTGGTATCAGTACCTTAGCTGCTATGGCGCAAACATCAGAGGAAAAAAGAATTTCTGTGGCATCTGATGCCCGTATGGGTGAAGTTTATTACGGTGAATATGAACGTTGTGCGCAGGGCCACTTAACCTGTGTAAATGAAAGTGTTATTCCACCTTCAGTGGCGCTTGAGTCGATGCAAGCCTTTAGTCCTACTGGAATATCCGGTTCTGGTTGGCATGCTTATCCCGAATTTGCCGAGGTCGTTAAATCTCATCAGGCCACCACCGCTTTTCCTCATGCAGAGAAAATGATACAGCTTGCTTTAATTGAGCTTGCTTTAACTGAGTTGCAAAACACAACTGACAAACTTATTGGTATGGACGCAAGTGAGTTGGAGCCTGTTTATTTACGAGACAAAGTTACGTGGAAGAAGTTGCCAGGTAAAGAATAGTACTTACGATGGGATTATACTTTGGTCAAGTTTTAACACAAAAATGTGATAATCAAGTAAACTTGTAGCGTTTTTAAGCCGTTTTTAAGCCGTTTTTTGCATTTGACCGCATTGTCTAATGCTTGTATCGCTAATTGCGCATTGGGTGTTTGGGATAGCGCATAGCCCACTATTTCTTTGGTCGATAAATCCATTACACAGGCTAGATAACTTTAGCATTGATATGTCCCAATGTTCATTATTTCCCCTGCAAAATGCGTATTATGTGTGTTTAGGTTGAAATGTCGTTTTAATATGTTGGCGGCGTAAGCCGCTTCACTTTCATTTTCAAGGTAACGATGCTGACGTGTGGGACGAATAGCCACAGCTTTGGCTTTCTTCATGTTTTTAGCTAGTTGAGTCTGCGATTGTCGCGAGTGAAGAAAGCTGCTGTAAGTTCAAGTAATCATTCCAACATTTTTTTTGATATATCGTTATCCCTGTGTGCTCGCCAAAGTTGTGTTTCCAACTCATGTATACATTCGACTTTTTCGGTGCTTCGAATGTAAGTGATCAGTTTAACGTTTCAGCAAACTCCGTTGCCTCTCCATTTGGTTTTAACAGTGATTCAGTATTCATTCGATAAACCTAATGTAACCTCAATCTATACTCATTTTTAGATAATGGGTATAGGTTCTCTAACCAAGATCTTTTAACATCTCAAGTATTTTTGTCGCTTGTTCAATTGACTCTCGTGAGATGCCCTCTGCATTATTTAACCCTGTAAGGCGATTTGTCATATTTTCTATATGATCTCTTTTGGTATCAAGATTGAGATGAAAATTAATGTCTTCGGGTACATACATGTCAAACATCTCCGTAGCAGATATCAGCTTGTTGTCATATAGCTCCTTTGCCATTGTAGTAACTTCATTAGCTGTTACATTTGTCAGGTCATATTTATCAGCGATTTCCTGCCACCTTTGTTCTGCGCTTAGCCCAGCGGTGCTAATTGATACGGTGTCAGCCGTTGACTTGGTTGTGGCTGGCGTGCTTAAGGTAGAAGGGACAGTGGACTTTGGACTTAAATTACCTTTTTGTACTACATCGATCTGACTTGAATAATATTGCGCGCCGTTGACTTGCATACTAAATTCTCGTTGGGTGATGTTACGGTATTTAATACACAGCAAATAACAAACCAATATGATAAAACCTGATATAAATAACAGGTTAATAATTCAAATCAATATATAAGCGTTAGAATCTCGTCTTATTACTAATGTGGTTTCTATAACAAGCGGCAATATCCGGCAAAAAAATGTACCTCGCGGCAAATGACTGTCTATGCTGGATTCAAAAACTTATAGATCATGTACATCTGAATAAATAGCATTTTTAATTGTATCTTGAGTGACGATATAGGCTTCTTTTAGCGTGTTTTTCCGAAGAAAGCTCTTTGCGTACCAGTAGAAATTCCTGATGCTACAAAGAGCTTTTCTATGAGCTTACAGTCTTTATTATCTTGGGTCACAGCAAATGGTAACGGCGACATTCCGCATTGGAATATATGACACTCCATGAAAAATATTTAGAAATGCAAAAAGCGGCTTAAAAACTCTACAGGTTTACTTGACGATTACACATCGCGCGGGCACTTATGAAACCAGCCTTCAATCCCTGCTCTTAACCCTTTTGGGTTCTCTTTTACCTGAAGAACAACATCCGCCTCTTTTTCGAGGGCTTTGGGCAAGGTTTTTTCCATCAAAGGCAATATGTTGACCGCCTGAATTGTCTCGTTCCTGATTGACCCAAACAGCGAAGCCTTCCATCTTATCGTTCAATGGTTAAAAAAGGAGATTTGATCAGATTTTAGTGAGAAACACCAGGCCGCGCTTATATCAAATGCTGATCAATAGTTTGATGGTTATAATCTAAAGTTTGATCTCGCCGCGGACGCGGAATAGTATTGTTGTAAATGGGTATAAAATTTGCTTTAGTTTTGGGTTTATAGTTAAGCGACAAATTATTGTTCGTTCTGAATTGGTTTAAATAAACGTTTTATGACCACAATTAATACTGGCGTCAGTAATGCGCTGTTGTCTCCACAAGCTCCTAGAAGACAGGCTGTTGATGCAAGCAACAACCGAACTGAAGCTATAGCCCCTACGCCGCCGGTTTCTCAAGTCAATTTCGGAAGCGGTTTTT
The DNA here is from genome assembly GCF_017368475.1 of Alteromonas sp. 5E99-2. Classification (GTDB taxonomy): domain Bacteria; phylum Pseudomonadota; class Gammaproteobacteria; order Enterobacterales; family Alteromonadaceae; genus Alteromonas_F. The sequence continues at coordinate 50,821 of NZ_JAFNJE010000004.1, read as the reverse complement.
CACAGGCGTTTTCTCCAGAGTTACTTTCACCAGAACCTGCCAACAAAGCACTAAGTCAGTATTTAGCAGTACAAAATACAGAAAGAAGGGAACAAGTTCAGCAGTTATTCGGTCTAGATATATATGCTTGAGACTAATTTGTATGAAATTTGTGAACGATTCAGGTTCCATTCATGTAAAAAGGTTTAGTACTATATTGCTCATCGTCCATTTTTAGAGGAATTACCCATGCGTTTCATTTGGATCGGATTCATCGCTTTTCTTTCTGGCTGCGCTATTGTGCCTGAAAATATTCAAATAGCTGATGAGAATCAGCTGGTTACATACGAACAAGTGCTGGCAATAGGTGATGGTGCTTTAACTAAGCCTGCCCGTTGGGGAGGGTTAATCGCGAATGTAGAAAATTTAGAAAATGGGTCTGTCGTTGAAGTTGTAAGTTTTCCGTTGAACCATTATGGAAAGCCTAGCCTTGGAGGCGAAAGCGTTGGTCGCTTTAAAGTTAAAATGAGCGATTTTCTTGACCCAATCGTATTTGAGCCTGGCAGAGTGATTACCTTTACTGGGGTAGTTGATTCACCTTTAGAAGGCGTAATTGGCGAACAAAATTATGTATACCCTACCTTACAAGGGAATAGCTTTCATTTATGGCGTAAAGAAACTATCTATAACGTAACAAGTTTAGATGTAGGATTTGGCGGATTTCATAGTGGCTTTTATGGTTCTCGCTTTGGCGGACGTTATTATGGTGGAAATAGATATGGTTACGGAGTGCGCAGTGGTCACGGCCGCTCTCGCGTAAGAGTGGTTGAAAATGCACCAAGTGCTTCGCCTCGCTCTACTCGAGCTAGTTCAAGACCTTATCAAGGACGACGTTCAAATCAATCAGATCGTATAGAAAAGTAAATAGTTAAAAAATTAAAGATTTAAAGCGGCAATGTAATGCCGCTTTTTTTATGGATTAAAGGGTACATAATGCCATCGGCCACAGAATGGGAAGTTGACTTAGGTTATATTAGGTTACGAGGTTTAAAGGTAAAACGGGACAAAGCTAAACATACAGTTATTGCCTTACATGGCTATCTAGACAACGCCAATAGCATGATTGGGTTGAATCAGTCATTTCCAAATGACGATTTCATTGCCTTAGATTTCGCAGGACATGGAAAGTCTGAGCATCGACCTGAAGGTTGCCATTATAATCAGCTAGATTATGTTCAGGATTTACATCAGCTTATTAATGCGCTCTCTCTAGATAAGGTAATTTTAGTTGGACATTCATTAGGTGGAATAATAGCGAGTACTTATGCAGCGCTATATCCTAGTGTTGTGATTGTACTGATTAATATTGATTCCTTTGGTCCATTAACTAAGCCTGCAAATACAAGTGCCAAACAACTTCGCGATGCATTGCATTCAAGATCGAAGAAAATGAATGTGAAAAAAAGCAAAAAAGCTGATTTGGCTTTGGCTTCTGCAGCACGAGCAAGAAAAACAGATCTGCAAGAATCACTATGTCGTTTTATACTTGAAAGAAATATTCGCCTAAATACTAGCGGAGAACAATTTTGGGCAAGTGATCCTCGATTGGTAACTCAGTCACTTTTGAGGCTTACCGAAGAGCAGGCAGAAAATATAATGACTCGTATTATTTGCCCGACACTTGTTATTGCATCTTCAACCAGCGTTAAGCAAATGGATAGGGTCTTTCAGGTAAGGAGAGGCTGGGTTAGCCAGGCAAATTTAGTGTTAATTGATGGAGGCCATCATCTTCATTTAGAAAAACACGAAGAAACTGTGTTTAATATCACAGAGTTTATCAGGCAATTATAAGAGATTGCGTTTATCTTTACCCTAGCATCTTATACTATGTCACGGTTTATCTATCGAGATATAAGAAGCCAAAGAGAGAACTTTGGGTTTGTACAACATTTTTATGAGGTTTGGGATGGAAAAAAGCTGGCTTGAGCATTACGACCCACGGGTTAGTAGCGAAATAAATATTGATAAATATGCGTCTATTGTCGATATTTTCAATCAGTCAGTTGAGCGTTATCAAGACTCCATTGCCTATATTAATATGGGTTGCTCTCTTTCTTTCAACGAACTTGATAGATTATCAACACAGTTTGCCGCGTATTTACAAAAATCTGGATTAAAAGCGGGAGATCCTGTTGCCATCATGATGCCTAATCTTTTGCAATATCCTGTTGCGATGTTTGGTATTTTGAAAGCGGGTATGGTTGTTGTAAATGTGAATCCACTTTATACGGCTAGAGAGTTAAAGCATCAGCTAAATGATTCCGGTGCGAAAGCCATAGTGATTGTCGACAACTTTGCCTGTACTTTGGAAAGCGTACTGAAAGAAACGAAAGTTGAAGATGTCTTTTTAACTTCAATTGGGGACATGCAACCCCTACTTAAACGTTGGGTTATAAATGCCGTCATCAAGTATGTGAAAAAAATGGTACCAGCCTATTCGTTGCCAACGGCTAAATCCTTTACCTCTGTGGTTAATGAAACCCATGTTTCCGATTTTGTAAAACCAGACTTGAATCACGATTCGTTGGCTTTTTTACAGTATACCGGAGGTACAACCGGTGTTTCGAAAGGGGCAATGCTGACGCATAAAAACATGATTGCTAATTTGGAACAAGTGTCTGAAATTTTAGAAACGGTTATTGAGCCAGGAAAAGACGTGGTTGTTACCGCACTGCCTCTTTATCATATCTTTGCATTGACAGCGAACTGCCTACTTTTCTTGAAATACGGTTGCCAGAACTTGTTAATCACCAATCCTAGGGACATGGCAGGTTTTGTTAATGAGTTGAGCAAATACCCTTTCACCATTCTTCCTGGGGTCAACACCTTATTTAATGGTTTATTAAATACGCCAGGCTTTGCTGAATTAGATTTTTCCAATTTTAAATTCGGTCTCGGCGGTGGCATGGCAGTGCAGCGTCCAGTCGCCGAAAAATGGGAAGCGGTTACGAAAACCGTTTTGTTGGAAGGCTATGGCCTTACTGAATGTAGCCCTGTGGTAACGGTTAACCCGCCTCAGCTTGAATCTTATAAAGGCAGTATTGGTATGCCTGTGCCTTCTACGGATATTCGTCTACTTGACGACAACGGTGAGCAAGTGGCTTATGGTGAATCAGGAGAGATGTGGGTAAAAGGCCCACAAGTGATGCAAGGTTATTTGAATCGAGAAGAAGCCACCAATGAAATACTAAAAGACGGATGGTTAGCGACGGGAGATATCGCAAAAGTTGATGAGCAAGGTTACTTTTATATTGTTGACCGCAAGAAAGACATGATTTTAGTTTCAGGGTTTAACGTATTTCCTAACGAAATAGAAGAAGTCGCAGCAATGCACGATGATGTAATTGAAGCCGCTGCCGTGGGAATTCCTCATGATGTAAGTGGTGAAATTGTGCGTTTATTTATTGTTAGGAAAAACAATACAGTTACAAAAGATGAAATGATAGCCCACTGTAAACAGCATTTAACTGGGTATAAGGTACCTAAATCTATAGTGTTTAAAGATGAGTTACCGAAAACCAATGTAGGTAAAATTTTAAGAAGAGAGTTGCGTGACTGAATTAATCACAAGTTCGAGTGAGTTAAAAAGCGTATGTGACCGCGCTCAACAAAAAAACTTTGTCATTTTAGATACGGAATTTGTTCGCACTCGAACTTTGGCTCCGCAATTGGGGCTTGTTCAACTCAATGATGGCGATACTGTGTCATTAATTGATCCAACGTGCATTGACAATCATCAACCTCTTATCGACTTACTGACAAATCAAAATTGCATTAAGGTACTGCATGCCTGCTCTGAAGATTTAGAGGCATTTAACACTGCCTTTAATGTACTTCCTTCTCCACTTTTCGACACTCAATTTGCAGCGCAGTTATGTGGTTTAGGCGCAACGGTGGGCTATGCCAATCTTGTGCAAAATATGCTTGGTATTGAATTGGATAAAGGGGAGTCACGAACTGATTGGTTGGCTCGACCATTAAGCGAAAAGCAATTGGTTTATGCGGCAAACGACGTTATTTATTTGTACGATATTTATGAAAAGCTAATAGCGCAGTTATCTGACGAACAAAAGCGAATAGTGTTGTCAGAGGCAGAACTCTTATCCAGTAAAAAAGCCGCTCATTTTCCTAGTGAATTTGCTTATTTACTCATAAAAAATAATTGGAAATTGAGAGGAGAGTCTCTTTTAACATTGAAATATTTAGCTAAGTGGCGATTAGAACGAGCACGAGCTCGTGACATGGCTTTAAACTTTGTATTAAAAGAAGGCTCAATGGTCAACATTGCGATGGTAATGCCAACCAGTAAAACCGCTTTATCAAAGGTCTCAGCACTGACTCCGCAAGAAGCTAGAATGACGGGGGGCAACGCTATACAAATTGTTAACCAAGCATTAAGTGACGCCGAGAATAATAAAAATAGTATTCCTGAGCCAGTAAAACGTTTGTCTGAGTTTTCAAAATATAAAGCGACAATGGCAAGTTTGAAAACTGTTTTAGACAAAATTTCGTCTGAAACGGGTATCCCTACAGAAATTTTAAGCTCTAAAAAGCAGTTGCACCAAGTGCTAAAATACCACTGGCTGTCTATTGATGAATACAGAGTACAGGGGCTGACTCCCGATCTAATGACGGGCTGGCGTAAAGCGCTTTTTCAGCCACATCTTCAAGCATTAAACTTGTAGGCTAAAAATGAAATATTGTGTTGTGTACAAAACACGCCGTAAAACCGGCGTTTATTTGTTTGTCGAGAAAAAAGGTCATTTCGAACGCATCCCTGAAGGTTTAATGCAGGAGTTGGGTAAGCCGGAGTTGGTGATGATGCTCCCTTTAAACAACGAGAAAAACTTTAATAGGGTATCTCACCACGACCTTGTTAAAGGAATTGAAGAACAAGGCTATTTTTTACAATTACCAGAAAAAGAAGAGAATCTTCTGCATGAACATCGCAGTGCTTTAGGGCTTGATGCCATGCCTCCTAAAAAGGAGTTTTAAAATGAAAAAAGGCGTAACGCTTTGGATTTGCTTCGTTTCATTTTATCTTTTTTCAAGCAATGTATTTGCCCAGAACGAAGCCGAATTCGCTCTTTACGTGGAACAGTTATTTATAGAAGCAAAAGAAAAAGGTTTCAGTGAAGATATTTTAACTCAAGCAAAGGCATCAATAGCCTTTCGGCCAACTGTGGTAAAAGCCGACAAAAGCCAGCCGGAAAAACGTATTACATTATCTGATTATTTGTCTACACGGGTGCCCGATTGGAAAGTTGAACAGGCGGTATCTTTGTACCAAACTCATAAAGAACTAATAAAACAGGTTGAGCAAGATTTCGGAGTTCAAGGGCGTTTTATTGTTGCATTGTGGGGAAATGAATCCAACTTTGGTAAAATTCAAGGCAAACACCCGGTGTTGAGTTCGCTTGCTTCATTAGCGTTTGAGGGACGCAGAGAAACCTTATTTAAAACGCAATTTTTTGCGGCGTTAACTATTTTACAAGAAGGCCATATCAACCTAGAAGCATTCAATGGTTCTTGGGCGGGAGCGATGGGGCAGTCTCAATTTATGCCTACTAACTTTTTGGCTTATGCCGTTGATTATGATAACGACGGAAAAAAAGATATTTGGAACTCAGTACCTGACGTATTAGCTTCAATTGCTAATTTTTTAAAACAGCACGGCTGGAATGATGAATACACATGGGGTCGTCAAGTAGACGCTAGCGCGGTGACAGATTCTTCAATTGTAGGTTTAGATAAGCGCTTAAGTAAACCAATACATACATGGGGGGAATTCAATGTTACTCGTTATGATGGTCAACCATTACCCAATGTGCCGATTAAGGCGTGGCTACTGATGCCCGATGGAGAAACCGGTAGGCACTATTTGGTTTATGACAACTTTCAAACACTCATGCGCTGGAATCGTTCAAGCTATTTTGGCATATCCGTGTCATATTTAAGCGAAAGAATTAAAAAAGGCCTATAGATGAAATTGTTTAAGTCATTTCAAGACATTGATGGCAATACTATCGACCTTCCTGTGGGGAAGGTTATCTGTGTGGGACAAAACTACGCTGAGCACATACAAGAAATGGCGTCGACGAGAACCCGTTCGCCTATGCTGTTTATGAAGCCGAATACGTCACTGGTTGATGCCTCTCTTCCTATTGAAATCCCTATCGATAAGGGAGAGTGCCATAATGAAATTGAAGTCGCATTACTCGTTAAACAGACGATCAATCGACATACGGTTCTAGATGTGGAGAGCCAAATTTGGGGCGTGGGCTTGGCATTGGATCTAACCTTACGAGATATCCAAGCTAAGTGTAAACAGAAAGGACATCCGTGGGAAAAGTCCAAATCCTTCGATGGGAGTTGTCCTATTTCCTCTTTTATACCGGTCTCACCAGATACCATGTCGACCCTGTCTTTTCAGCTAGACGTGAACGGTGTAACCAGACAGTCTGGCAATACATCCAACATGATTTTTGATATTGAAACCTTACTCAATGAAATTAAAAGCCATTTCACTTTATTACCTGGCGATATCGTTTTGACGGGGACTCCCAAAGGCGTTGCTCCCTTGTTTTCTGGCGATTCCATTGCAATGAAATTAGAAAACAAAATTTGTGTGAATACTGAGGTTGTTACATGTCTCTAAGTGTTAATTTTTGGGAACATAAAACACTTCAAGAAATGAATAATGACGAATGGGAAGCGCTTTGCGATGGCTGCGCAAAATGTTGTTTGCATAAGTTTATCGATGATGAAAATCAAGACGAAGGAAGGCCTACTGATGTGATTTATGAAGGGGAATCTATCGTTTATACTAACATTGCGTGTAACCTTTTAAACACCAAAACTTGCGGTTGTACTCAATACACAACTCGCACTAAGCTTGTACCAGATTGCGTTAAATTAACTAAAGTGAATTTAAAAGATATCTTTTTCATGCCACCTAGTTGTGCCTATCGCCGTTTGTACGAAAACAAGCCTTTACCAAAGTGGCATCCATTGCTCAATAAAGGCAAAAAATCTGCGATGCATGCAGCAAATCAATCTATACGTAACAAAACAGTGAACGAAAATGATGTAGAGCTAGAGGATTTTGAAGACTATATCGTCATGTGGCCGCTAAGCGACGATTGAATACAAATAAGCATCTCTAGTTCCCCATAAACGCTTTTTACATAGGCCTTCCTTGGATGCTCCAATCCTTTCAGCTAAAGCAATACTAGCGTAATTAGCGGGTTCTATGAGTAGTTCTAAACGCATTAAATCCATTTGGGTAAATGCAAGCCTAGTTAGACTTTTACACAGTGCTGAAGCGAGCCCTTGGCCAACAGAAGCAGGGTGTAGCCAATAGCCTAAATTTGCATTTTTATGGGTAGGGTGAATATAGTTAATGATGCCTAGGCCAAGGCATTGTTGATTAAAAATTAATAGATAGCAAATTCCAAAACCTTGGATGCGCTTTTCTTCAAGATCAGCTATTACTTTTACCGCAGCTCGCAAAGAGATTGGGCATAGCTCCTTTCCTAACCACTGATGAACATGATCCGCTGAATCTGCGCCTGCTTTTGCCAACATCTCGGCATGATTTACATGAATTCGCTCTAAAGTTACAGGCCCTTGTTGTGTGTGGATAGCAGGTAGTTTTGCGGGTAAGACATAAAGGTCCGTCACAGCTTCCTTGCATCCATAAGCCGACTTACCACTACAATAACGCAAGTTAAAGCAAACAGACTGAATATTCCCAATAGCCAATGAGGCATGGTGAGTCCTAACAACTGCCAGCTATCATCATTACATAACCCAGGTGCGGCAAACATAGAAGGAAGCCATTGATGTAGAGGTAAAAATGCAGGGAAGTTTGGCATCGCATCGCACGCAATATAAAAGGGGTTACTTGCGGTGAGAATATCGATATGTTCCCAGGATAGTAACGCTCCCCATACTGACGATAACAACCACAGCCCATAGCCGAAAAGCCGAGTCCAGGGTGTATTCGATATCAGCACTACCGTACTTGCCAACACAATACCCCAAAGGGCATTGCGTTGATAAATACACATAACACAAGGTTCGAAACCGAACCCGTGTTGAAATACCAAAGCCGCTATTTCTAGCGACAATGATAAGCTAAACAACAATAGCCAAGCTGATCGTTTTGTGGACCAAAGACTTATTCTATTCATTTACAACAACGCCATCTTCATAGCCTAATGACCTGAGTCTGTGGCATGCTCACTCATATCAGAAAGAGTGTGATGCTCGATTAAATGCATATCGTAAAGCATTTGTGTGGCATCTGATAGATTGAAATAGGTTGCTGCTAAGCCAACCAAAGTCAGCACGATAGTGTAAGGTATGGCCATATACACCATACGCCCGTATGACAAGCGTAATAACGGCGCAATGGCAGACGTTAACAAAAACAAGAAAGCAGCTTGCCCGTTTGGTGTGGCTACGCTGGGTAAATTAGTCCCAGTATTGATAGCAACTGCTAGTAAATCGAATTGGTCACGAGTTATATGGCCTTCTTGCAGTGCTGTAGTCACTTCTGTGATGTAAACCGAGCCTACAAAAACGTTGTCACTGACCATGGATAAAAAGCCGTTAGCTAGATAAAACAAGACAAGTTGTGTTTTACCTTCATAAGAAAGTACCCATTGAATCACTGGCTGGAATAAGCCTTGGTCAATAATAACGGACACAACACCAAAAAATACACACAGTAGGGCAGTAAAGGGAAGAGCTTCTTCGAAGGCTTTACCTAATGCATGCTCTTCAATTACGCCGCTCATAGAGGTGGCTAGAATAATAACTGACAAACCAATAAGGCCTACAGCGGCAATGTGGGTAGCTAAACCAACCACAAGCCAAATACCAATAAGTGCCTGAGCAACAAGCTTGGCTTTATCTCTGGTTGTGCGTTCTGCGTCCATATGCTTGTCGTAGTCCACCAGTATTCCTCTGACATTGATAGGAAGTTGGGCACCATAAGAAAACAGTTTGACTTTTTCTAACACTATCGTTGTGATAATTCCGCAAATCAGCACTGGAATAGTGACCGGAGACATTCGGATAACGAACTCTACAAAATCCCAACCGGCTTTGTCAGCGATGATTAAATTTTGTGGCTCTCCAACCATAGTCATTACACCACCTAACGCGGTACCTACGGCAGAATGCATCATTAAGTTACGTAGAAAAGCGCGGAAATTATCTAAATCGTCTTCGCCAATTTTGTCATCACTAGTGTGATCGTGGTCGGCAGTAAACTCTTTGCCGGATGCTACGCGATGATAAATGGTGTAAAACCCCATGCCGACACTGATTATTACCGCTACGACAGTTAATGCATCTAAGAAAGCAGATAAAAACGCAGAAGCAAAAAGAAACGAAACGGATAGAACCACTTTGTTTTTGACTTGTATAACTAATTTTGTAAACAAAAACATCAGTAAGTCTTTCATGAAGTATATGCCTGCAACCATAAACACGAGCAGTAGCAGTACTTCAATATTCACTTCTATTTCATGTAATACGTGATCGGGGGATGTCATTCCAATAAACAAGGCTTCAATGATTAACAAACCTCCAGGTTGCAGAGGGTAACATTTTAATGCCATTGCAAGAGTGAAAATAAACTCTATCACCAATAGCCAACCAGCAACGTAATGGTCTATATAAAAAACCAAGGGGTTAATCGCTAAAAATGCAATGATGGTCAATTTGAACCAATCGGGAGCATGGCCCAGAAAGTTTTTATAAACCGCGGACATAATGTTAGATTGCACAGAAGAATCCTTTGTTTCAATGAACATAAAATACTGAATTAAGAGTAGCGTAAAAGTTTCTATTTTTATACTGAAAAGCAATGAGAATTTTTAGAAACTAATAACGGTTTGTTAACGACTATGCATCTGGTACAATCAGTTTGAATAAAACATCAAGCCATGAGTTTAAAAATTTTCTATGATTTATAAGGCACAAAGTCCAGCAGGTTTTGCTGAAGAGTATATTGTCGAATCGATATGGAGCGGGCGTTTTCCTCCAGGCACTATATTACCAGCAGAGCGTGAATTATCTGAACTGATTGGTGTTACCAGAACAACATTACGAGAAGTACTTCAGCGTTTAGCTAGAGATGGATGGCTAACTATCCAGCATGGAAAACCGACGAAAGTAAATAATTTTTGGGAGACTTGTGGTTTAAATATTCTAGAAACCCTTGCACGTCTAGATCAAGACGGCATTCCAGAACTTGTCGACAATTTGTTAGCAGCCAGAACAAACCTCAGCGCCGTATTCATACGAGGTGCAATACGCCACAATCCTGAAAAAGCGATAGAAATTATCTCTCGCTATAAAAATGTTGAGCAAGAAGGCGTTGCTTTTGCACAATTTGACTACCAAGTTAACCACGACTTAGCATTGGCGTCGAACAACAATGTGTTCGTATTAATGATGAATGGCTTTAGAGGGTTATATTCCCGCATCGGTGGTTACTTCTTTTCTAACCCCCAAGCGCGAGAGCTCGCTATTGATTACTATCAGAAATTACTGCAAATCGCAGCCGATGGGGAGCATGATAAAGTACCATTGCTGGTAAGAAGTTATGGTATCGAAAGTGGTAAAGTTTGGGCTGAACTGCGTGATAACATGCCAAAAGATTTGGTCGACTAACTTTTCCTAACGTTATTTTTCATAATTAGTATGTGCTTTCTAATTTATCCTCTTACACTATTTTTGAATTTTGTTTAAGAGGATAGCCCCATGACTAAACCTACCATTAAAGAAACAGTCAATAACGCAGAAGAATTTGCACGTAAAATCTGGCTTGCAGGTTTAGGTGCGTACGGTAAAAGTGTTGATGAAGCACAAGGTCGTTACGAGAAAATTAGCTCAGAAGCGAATAAGCTCTTTGATGATCTTGTTGCGAAAGGCGAAAACCTAGAGTCTGACGCCAAAGGTAAAATCAAAAAAACAACAGGTGAAGTAGAAACTCGAGTAGCCGATGTGCGTAAAAAATTAGGCCTTGATTCAGATAGTAGCGACGACAAAATTGAAGAGCTAAATGCGAAAGTAGATGCACTTACGGAAGCCGTTGCAAAGTTAGCTGCTGCTAAGTAAGCAAGATGAATTTCGTTAATTGCTGATTACGATTGTAGTCAGCAGATTTTTTTATCTCGAGTTCAAGTTGCTTATTTTGGGAGTTATAAAATGGCTACTGATAAGAAACAATATACAGCCGCAAATCAAACAATTTCACAGTTTGTAGACGCTGGCATAGGTTTAGCAATGCTGCCCTTTAGTCTTCTACAGCGCTCGTTTACTGCTGTAAAAGAAGATTCCATAAACCACTTTTCATCTTTGCAGGAACGTGGGAGTGCAGTTGAAAAGCAACTCAAAGAAAACTTAACGTCTTTTAAATTGTGTAGTCCTATTAAAAGCCGCTTTGACTCGCTATCATCCAAAGACGCTAAATTGGAGCAATTGTCGGTGAAAATCGATAGCTTAGTAGAGTTAGTTGCTGAGCTTGCAGCTAAAAAAGCGGCTGAAACTAAATCTAAGCCAACTCAGGCTACACCTAGGAAAAGAGCAGCCAGAAGTTCAACTACGGCAAAACCTCGTACCACAAGAGCTAAAAGTACGACGTCTACAACGAAAAAAGACGCCTAATTTAAGGCGTTTATTTTCCATTCCATAAGTTTTGATTTTGCTTTTCACTAAAATAATCAAAAGGTTCCCATAGTTTAGGAATTAGGTTATTTACGTTTCTGTCCTCTGGGCCGCCTGTGAGGTTTGATAAAATTTCGTTCAAACGTTCTTTATTGATGGTGAGTAGTTTCTTATGATTACTTTGGAAAAAGAGATTAGCGTCTCGGGAAATGACTAAATCTTTGCTTGAGCGAATAAATGTTAAATTCCTAGTGACTAATCGTACTCTTGGTTCCGCAGCTGTTTTAGGGTAGAGGCGGTTAACAATTGCAAATTCATAGTCTGACTTTAAATTGCCGTGCTCGTCGTTTGCGATAAAAGAAATACCAAAACCTTGAGGGAAATAACCCACCATTTGTAAAAAACAATTTGCAATGCGCTTTTCCAGCGTACCATTTTTCATTAATTGCTCAATTATCATGTAGCCTTTAGGTAGGTCTTTTTTGTCGTAATTAGATTTCGTCGACAACACAAAGGATGCGTAAATTTGAGGTATTTTTATTAAATCACCAATATGATTTTGTAAAATTGTTGCGTCTTTAATGGTTTCTAAGGTGAAATCTAGCGCCTCTTGTTCCATTAATTCTTTAATGTCTTTTTCTTCGTGACTATTGGCTTGGTAAGGAGAGAAGCCGATGGCGTTTTCTACGTAATCTAAAGAGTATTTTAAATTTAGCTTTAACAGTGTTTTACGTTCACCTTCGTCTAATAGGCGAAATTCATTGAGTTTATCGTTATCGCCATGTAGCAAGTCGATTGATGCAGGGTGATACAAGCCAATATCTTGTAATAACGCAGCTTTTACTAACGGAAATGCAAGTTCATTTCGCCATCTTTCACCCCAATGGCTGTCAGTTTGATAGCGCGACGTGGTTTCTGAGTATTTACCTAAATAGCGATGTGTAACGTTGCCGAGATTGAGCAGGTCGTCACAAAGTCGTAATGATAGCGCTGCTTTATAGATAGGTTTTAGTATTTGATGGTGCTTAGCAAAATCCTTATCGGAGTGGTCTGTAATTAGCAGTAAGGTGCCAAGGAATTTTGCCGTATTATGTTGAGTTTCTTCTAAAGAGTCGCCTTCGGTCAACGATAATAACTGGGAAATAAAGCTATTGAGAGATGAAACCCTAGCAATGCGTGATTTTTCTGAATTATTTAAAGTGACATTTTTTGACTCTTTATTTTTCGATCCTTTGTTTTTCGAATCTTTGTTCGCAAAATAAGCCATTGCGTCAGATACAACTGAACCCTTTTCATTTTTAGGGTCAAAATAATGTGAAACGAGTTGTTTTACTTGTTGTGTATAACTGGTATCTACTTGGTTTAAAGACAAATTTTACTCCTAGCCCTATGCTCTTTTATCCACAATATCCCTAGGCCTAAAACCTTTGAGCATACGGGCTTCTCTTTGTTTCAATTGCTGCAAATATGAACGCAATGTTTCACTAATTATTGTATTTCTATGGATGGAGTCAAGTTGGCTCCATGTTGCTTTTTCACCTTGCTTCATTAATTCTTGAATGCTGTCTACTGTTGGATTTGCCAGTATATGCATCAGATTTCTTATGTTTTTTTCGGGCAATATATTGATGCTTCCAACATACTGCTGGTCTATAACTGAACGGCATTTGTGCAAGGCTAATTTGGTTGCTCTACCCGGTATAATTTCCTCTAAAATATCAAATGCGAAAATGCTGTTTCGCTTGGCTAAAGCGCTAATATGACGCAATGTCATGTTCGTTATGCTTTTAGAGTCTTCTCTTTCGGAAGACAAAAAAGGGACAACTAATGGGTTAGTTTGACTCACAATACTGTGATTTACACCATATAATCGGGCCAAACGCTCAAATGGTAAGTCAGCCATCAATGAACCATCGGCAAACCGGCGATTTGGAATATAGGGTATAACTTCACCAGAGGGCGTTTTAGCTCGAAGTTGTACAGGATTAAATACAATGGGAACTGCACATGAGGCTCTAATCGCTTGAGACATAATAGCATTAGGAGATGTTTTTGCATTTAACAACCTAGAATGTTGATGTATGTCTGCAGGGGAAACCGTGACGGTAACATGTCTTCCTGTACGCTTATATGCTTCTTCGAAAGTGGTTAAATCAAAAAGTTCAATCAATGCATTTTCTAGATACTTGGAATTAAATAGCCCTTTTTTATCAATTCCTCGCCATACCCGCCAATTTTTAAAAGTCTCGTATATAAATTCTGGTGTTAAACAGGTTTGAAGTTCTTCCTGAGTTCGCGTGGCTAACAAGCCCGCTATAATAGAGCCCGCACTTGCACCTGATATTACTGTAGGTAATGCGTTTTGTTCGTTAAGTGACTTCACAACACCAGCATGGAAAAAGCCTAACCCGGCACCGCCAGATAACATTAAACAACTACGGCCAAAGGAATGACTTGTTTCTTCAAAAAAGTGTAATTTTTCGTAGAAATCGACTTTATTTTCATTGGCATTATAAATAGCCTCAATGGCTTTGAGTACTTGCTCAATAAAGGTTTCGATAAGGACTTTAGTGCCAATTTTACATTGAGATTTTAATTCAGGGTTTGCGATATTTCCAAGGTTTCCATGTAACCCTTCATGCAATATCGACATTAAACCAAAAATATCGCCGCTACTTTGAGCCAACTGCATACGCTGCACGCGCTTTCGGATAAGCCTGTAATCGTAGTCTTTACAAGGGTTTTTGTGTTTCCACTCTTCTGCACCACTTAATTCGTCGTGTTCATGGCAGACTTCTTTATATTCTTCATAGCTTTGTGCATGAAGAATAGCTTCGTCTAGATCTTGCAAACGTCGATTAAAAAGTACCATGACAACCTCACATGTCTTTTGAATTTATAGTTTAGTCAATGTGATTAGAAAGCTCTACCCAATTATTTGCATTGACGTTATGGGCTACGACCAGTAGCCTTTAGTTTTCACCTAAACAAGGACTAGCAGTTTACAATGCAATGGAATAGTGAAATTTTGCTACTGCTGTCTATTCCGCTTACTAGCGCAATAGTGGGATGGATAACGAATTTTATGGCGGTAAAAATGATGTTTTACCCAATAGAGTTTGTTGGTTTTCGACCTTTTTTGGGGTGGCAAGGTTTGATCCCTGCTAAGCGCAAAGAAATGGCGGAAATTGAAGTTGAACTTGTATTGGGTAAATTATTGAGCGTTGAAGAGCTCGCAGCGCGATTAGACCCCGATGAATTGACTAAAGCTGTTGAACGCAGATTAAAACAAGTTATCCGAAAAGTAGTTAACGAGGTTATGCAATCCTCTGCACCTCAGCTGTGGGCTGCAATGCCGGTACAGGGAAAAAATCTAGTTTATCTCAGGGTAGAAAGCGACATGCCTAACGTCGTAAAGAAGCTAGTGGGCGATGTGCAACACAATATTACCGAAATTCTGAATATTAAAGAGTTAGTTGTTTATCAACTAGTGAATTCTCCCGAGCTAATCAATGAGATATTTTTAAAATCAGGTGAAAAAGAATTTCCGTTTATTATTCGTTCTGGGTCTTATTTTGGCTTTTTATTCGGTTTAGCAACTATGCTGCTTTGGATGTTTTATCAAGCATGGTGGATTTTACCTTTAGGTGGGCTAATTGTTGGTTATGCGACCAACTGGATTGCATTAAAAATCATATTTGAACCCATTAACCCCATTAAAATTGGCCCTTTTACGTTACAAGGCATGTTTTTAAAACGGCAAAATGAAGTATCAAAAGTCTATTCAGATTTAATTTCCGAAAAATTGATTAATCCACAAAATATTACTCACAGTATTTTGAACGGGTCTGGCTCATCTCATCTTTTTGAACTCATAGAACTTCACGTCAACGATGCAATTGAGCGCTATGTAGCAATTGCACAGCCTTATTTTGCTATTGGAGTTGGCTCAGACAATTATTTTCAAATGAAAGAACAAGCGGTAAAGCAAATTTTTGATAACTCCGAAGCCACTTTGTTTTACGCCTATGATTACGCTAATCAAGTGCTTAGGGTTAATGAAGACTTGTGTGAGCGTATGCGTGCGTTATCACCGAAAGAGTTTGAAGGGGTACTTCGGCCCGCCTACCAAGCCGATGAATGGAAACTGATTGTCATTGGCGCTTTGTTGGGGATGGGAGCGGGCTTCGCTCAACTATTTGGAATTTTCTTGTGAAAACGGCGCAGCGTATTTTATCGACGTCTTTAGCCTTGTTTAATGACCATGGGGAAGCGGCGATAAGTAGTGTTGATATAGCGAATGAGTGTGATATTTCTCCCGGTAATTTGTATTATCACTTTAAAGGTAAAGAGCAGCTAGTCATGGCGTTAATGAAGTTACATCGCCAGCAAATGGACGAAATTTTAGATAAAAATAAAATAGCGACGCTGGAAATAGATGAACTGTTTTTCTATCTTTTTTTGGTTATTCAGCGCATTCATCTTTTTCGTTTTCTTTATCGTAGCCCTGCTGATTTAATGGAAAAATACCCTCAACATCAACAGCAATATAGTCGTTTTTTGAAGCAGTTAAACGACACGCTTTCACAATTATTTACTCAGTGTGCAAACGCTGGTGGGTTTAGTTTAAAAGACACGTCGTCAGCACAAATCTCCACCTTAACCTCTCTCATTATCACGCAATCTTGTCAATATGATCATATGATAAGAGTAAAGGGGAGTAATCAAGAATATGACTCAAGTGAATATGAGCAATACCATTGCTTGTCTTTGCTTATTACTGCCTTGCTTCCAAGGTGTTCATTGTCTCCAAATGCAGCTACAGCAATCGTGAGAGCATTGGAACTGCACGATTTACCTAGTTTTAACCATAAGGGATGGTCTCAAGGAATATGATATGGCTAAATCGCTATCGTTTTTAGATAAATCATTTTGGATAACGGAATCGGCTGCAAACCCTAAACATGTAGGGTGTATACAAATTTTAGAGATGCCTGATGGGGTTATTCCATCGGTGTATGTTTCCAATTTAGTTGCAGAGTTCAAATCTTTCGACAAAGCGGTGCCGCCATTTCTATGTAAAGTGAAATCTGTGATGGGGTACCCAATAGGGCTTCAACCGGTTAAATCTTTGAATATGTCCTACCATGTTCAGTTTCATAAAGTTGAGGATGTTAACGACCCCATTGCCATGGATAACAAAGTAGCATCCATGCATGAAACCCGTTTAGACCCTGATAAACCACTATGGCAATTTCATGTTCTACACGATGATGTATCTCGTCGTTTTGCCATTTATATTCGTGTTCATCACATGTATGGAGATGGGGCAACCTTAGTCAGGTGGTTCCAAGCAGGGTATTTGAAGCAGCCACATACTGGCTCATTTATCCCTGTTTGGGCAATGAAACGTAAACGTTATTCAAAACCTCGTCTTTCGGTCTTGGCAATGTGGAAAAGACGAGTTGTGAATTTCGTCCATATTTCACGGGATTTAACGGTGATCTTCATTCGTCTACTGTTAAAGTTAATTCGCGTTAATCGCCACTACATGCCAGTGCCGTTTACTGGAACAAAAACCATCTTAACGGGGCAAGTAAAAAATGGGCGGGCTGTGGCCACAATGGATATCGACTTTGCTCGGGTTCGCAAAGTAAGTAGGCGATGCCGAGCAACGGCAAACGAAGTCTTATTGTGCGCTTTTGATATTGGGGTACATAGGCTTTTACAAGATCACGGGCACACATTCAAAAAAGCTTTGTTGACTAATGTGCCTATTAATTTGAGGCGCCCGGGTGAAAAAACCGGTGGAAACAAGATAGCAATAGTCCCTGTGAAACTGGCTCATGGAGAAAGCGACCCCTATTTGCGACTTCGTCAAATTATCTATAATCACCGTATCGTTAAAAACGCAGCGCAACGAGCAAACCCAGGCTCGTTTAGTGCTTACACCATTGTTATTCAATCCTGTGCCTTAGTGATTGAATGGTGCCGCTTATCGAATTACATTCCTCCTATTGGAAATATTTTAATTTCTAATGTACCGGGGCCCAAAGACACCCGTTATTTAAAAGACAGCAAATTAATTTCGGTGTATCCGGTGTCCACAATGACGCCAGGAGGCGGTGTTAATATCACTTTGATGACCTACAACGGAACCGCCAACATAGGCTTTGTTTGTGGGAATAATAGAATTGATTCATTGCAACCATTAGCAGGATACGTTGAAGAAGCGTTTGATATGTTGGAAAAAAGCGTTGATGACCCGACGTTAAGTATTGATGATATTGGTGAGCACGAAGAAGATATTCCCGTGTCTATTGTAGAATCTTAACTTGGCGCATTTAGGTAGGGCCTATTAGGTAGGGCCTACTAAGACAACCAAAATCGCAGTTTATTATGTTCAACCGTGACTTTTTTGCCGATTTTACTAAACACGTATTCTCGCCAAATAGCCTGATCCATAGTAATAGAGCCTGCACTTTTGTTAAGTTGAGTCACAATAGCCTGTTCAATGGCTGGTTTATGATCATCTAACACCTGTTGTTTGTTGTTCTGGGCAATACTATTTAAATAGGTAATGGCTGAGCTAGATAAACCCGCAGTTGCTGTATTGAGCATACTTGTAAGAGGAGACGCTAGCGAAGCGGTAAATGCCAATGGTGAATACTGGGTGAGCCGGTTAGTCGTCTCTTTTATTAAGGTGTATTCATCGTCAATCCATTGAAGTTCGTCTATTTTTAAATCTATAAAAGTTAATTTTTCGTGCTTCCTAATATAGTTAGGTGAGGCGCTAATTATCGCCATTACATGGATCCGATAAAGAGTGTTACCCATAAAATCAATACTGAACGCGTTGGTTGTGTGTAACCTGAGCCGATTATCGACGTTCAATGAAACAGTGGCATTATTACATTGCAAAGTGGCATTACCGATCGGTACGTCAACGGTAATTTCCTGTGGTAAATAAGGCGATATAAGTTCGTTTAGCTCTTGTTCTGAAAAATCGTCGAAGTGCAGTCGTCCGCATTTCACCAGTACCCAGGCAATAATTACGCGGCAACGATCAGCGAACGAAAGGTTTTTCATAGCGTATTATTTTTACTAGACAAAGAGTGGGTAGTTCCGCGAGTATAGGTGTAATAGCAGGTACAACACAAGTCAGCCTTTTGGTTTTAATTATTCGGGTGTGTTATGCAAGAGTTCAATCAAGATTATGATTTTATTATTGTCGGCGGCGGATCGGCCGGTGCAGTATTAGCATCTAGGTTAAGTGAAAATCCAGCAGCTAAGGTAGCGCTGATTGAAGCTGGAAAGCCAGATAAACATCCCTTGATTCACATTCCTTTTGGCTTGTCCTTAATTAGTCGCCTGACAAGTATTGGTTGGAACTATAATACAGAAGCCCAGAAACACCTTGATGGGAGAGAGTTGTTTTGGCCTCGCGGTAAAACCTTGGGCGGTTCCAGTTCGGTAAATGCTATGTGTTACATACGTGGACAAGCTGAAGATTACGACGCTTGGGTTGAGCAAGGGGCTACAGGTTGGTCATTTAATGACGTATTGCCTTATTTTAAACGTTCAGAAGATTTTTTTGGCGGTAAAGATGAGTTTCATGGTGAAGGGGGGTTATTGGGGGTAAACGAACTTCGCCATGTCGACCCGCTTTCTAGCGCTTTTGTTAATGCCGCAGAAGATGTTGAACTCAAGGTCATTGATGATTTTAACCGTATGCACAGAGAAGGTTTAGGACTATATCATGTGACTCAAAGAGGCGGCCAGAGATGCTCAACTGCGAAGGGGTTTTTATCTGATATTCGCCATCGGTCTAATTTACATATACACACCAACACTCATGTCGAAAAAGTGTTAATTAAAGCCAAAAGAGCCATAGGCGTGCAAGCTCGCTTCCAAGGTAAAGTTCTAAGACTTCATGCAAAAAAAGAAGTTATCTTAAGTGGGGGCGCTATTAATTCTCCTCATATTTTAATGCTTTCTGGTATAGGCCCTGCAGAAGAGTTAATGGATAAAGGTATACACGTCCAACACAATTTACCGGGAGTAGGTAAAAACCTGCAAGACCATTTAGACAGCTTGGTGCAATGCACAACAAATATAAAACAAGGTTACGCTATTTCACCCACAGCGTTGCCTAAGTACATTGAAGGGGCTTTTAAATATTTGTTTAAAAGGGAAGGTGTATTTTCTTCCAACATTGCTGAAGCCGGTGGTTTTGTCCGCTCTCGCCACGGAAGCGAAAAGCCGGATATCCAATTGCATTTTTTGCCTGCAATATTGAAAGATCACGGAAGAAAGTTTGTGGCGGGGTATGGATTTGGAATTCATGTCTGCTGTCTTTACCCTAAAAGTCGAGGTTATATTGGTTTACAAAGTAATCACCCTGCTGACCACCCGATAATTCAACCCAATTATTTGTCTCACGAACACGACTTAGAGGTGATGATAGATGGCGTGAAAATCGCTCGTGATATTTTAGGCTCACCGGCTTTTGCGCATTATCATGGCAAAGAAATAAGTCCTGGCATTGAAGCTCAAAGCGATAGTGATATTGGCGAGTTTATTAGACACAAGTCAGAAACTATTTATCATCCCGTTGGCACGTGCAAAATGGGATCTGTAGAAGACGATATGGCGGTTGTTGATAATCAGTGTAACGTTAAAGGGATCGAGGCTTTAAGAGTCGTAGATGCGTCTGTGATGCCATCACTCATCGGAGGCAATACTAATGCGCCGACGATTATGATTGCTGAGCGAGTCGCTGAATGGATAAGCCAAAAAGCCATGGTATAAGGTGTTAAAATTGACGTAATTGAAGGGCTGGTGTTTTTTGGTCAATTTTGAAGTCAAATGCACGCAATACATTCATTCCCAGCAGGCCTTCCGCTTCATCAAAGGGATCTGAGGGTAATACAATAACCGGTAAATCCGAGAAGGTAAATTTACCCAGTTGTAATTCTCTAAATGCGACCATGGGAGCGTCAATCACACCGCTTGCTGTACTCACTTGAAAAACTCCCAGAAACTCTGCATCGTACTTTTCAGTTAAACGGTCTACAGTTCTGGCTGATAAGGCTGTAATACTCGCTCCTGTGTCGATAAGCAAACGCACAGGGGTTTGCTCGATAGTAATATCAACAAGAAAGTGATCTCGACTTCTAATTAGTGCAACTGAATCGGTTTGCTTTGAGCTATTTGATCTGTCTTGTGTTGTCGGTAAAAACTCAGATGTATTGGCAGGTCTTTGTTGATTGGCATACATTTGATTTTTCAGTGTAATGGCTTGTGGATCGAGCTCATCCAGAGACGCAAGAACACTCTCCATCAAAGAAAAATTTTCTTGCTGTCCGTATGCTTCAGCCAAGGTCAATATGTAAGTTTTGTTATCGGGAACACGTTGAAATAGTGGCTCCATAAACTGCGCAAGCATATCCCATTGTTGGCTTTTTTGTAGTTGTAAAACCCCGTGGCTGCTTAACTCGTCTATTTTATCTTGAATATATTTATGAGTGTTAGGGTCAAAGGGCCTATCGAGTAAAGAGTAGTAATTTAATATTGCTTCGGAGAGCGGCTGGGTTTTTGCGATAAATTCAGCTTCCATTAACAGCAATTCGGTATTGTTAGGTAAAACCCGCAACGCATCTCTTAATCGGCGGCCCAGTTCAATGTACTCGCCATTTTTTAAAAGTCTTCGTAAAGGGGCAATATTAAGGTTCGAAGGTAATTCTTCATCTTGTTTTAATGTTTGCTCTTGCGTATTTAAAGAATCAGGAGAACTAGTTTTTGTGGCAGTTTTATCGGTTGTTTTTTCCACTACCGGTGTGTTTTTTATTTGCGTAGGGTTTGAAGTATTCCCAAACCATAGTGCAATGTTAAATCCTATGGAAAGTAAAATTATTACGATCAAAATGCCTGTAGTTCGATTCACTGAACTTCTCCAATACAGGCTCCGCCGTACACGTCTTCAAAAATCGTAGGCATACGAGTTGGACGACCGGAAGATAACGCGATACAAACAAACAAGGTTTCAGCTTCAAAAACGATTTTCTTTCTTTGGGTACAAAGATACTGAAATTTGCGTTTTAGCTTAATTTTCTTACTGCACTGTACAACCCATGTTGCGCATAAAAGAGTTTCATTGAGATTGCAGGGCAATAGATAGTCCACATTATGTGACTTCACAACCATAGCCCTATCTAGAGCTTTATATTGCTCAATCGTTAGGCCTAAATTATTTGAATGGGCCCACGCTGTTTTTTCCAATTGTGCAATATAAGCTACATTATTGGCGTGGCCATAATGGTCGATGTGTTCTTCTTGAATCTGCCATTCAAGTATAAAAGGGTTGTCGTAACGCCACGGGAATGAAGTCATTAGCTTAATTCGGGTATAGGGTTTTCATTCGATACATCAAAAGTATCGCTATGCAGTGTTTGCATGATTTCTCTTTCTTTAGCAATAATCGGAGAAATAAAGCTGTTTACATCACCTATATTTTTAAAGGCCCTAAAGCCTCGCTCTAGAAATTCATGAAGAGTCAATACACCGGCTGCTCTAGCGGGCTGCCGTGCTACTTTTATTAACATAGACACTCCGGGAATCTTTACTACATCTGCCAGTAGGCTTCCCAGATGGCTAATGGTGTTAAGTTGGTGTTGCCTGTCTTCAAATCGCCCCATTGCTCGGTACGCTTGGGCGTAGTTAGTCGGATTGAGAGGCCCTTTTAAGTGATGGATTAAATCTAGATCCATATCAAAAGAAAGGGTGTTTAAGGCTATCGCATCGGCTAATGCACTTGTTGCTTTTTCAGGTAATAAGGCTGCGAGTTTAGGCACAATTTTTACTATATCGGCATCTCGTTGACTAAAATCTTTGGGGCCGTAAAGCTCATCCACAAAAAAAGCCATAGCTTCTTTATATTTGTCTTGTTTTGCTAATTCTGCATGAGTGGTTAACAAACGTTGACACTGCCAATGTTGTAAAGCAATAACTGCGTCGAGAGTTTGCATTTTTTTAGCAAGATCTCGTTGTGCTTGCGTTTTACGCAGATCCGCTATTATTTGTTCGGAGATAGAGTGCAAATAACTGTCCTTTTTTGTACACCTTCGCTAGCATAGCCGATAGTGCCTTACTTTTGCTACACTATTATGCATTAATGCTGAGTTAGCTGGTTTATTTTTGTTAATAAGTATATGAAAGAAAATGAAAAAGTGCGGAAATTAATCGAATTATTTGATGTTACATTTCAACACTACAATACGCGTTTGATATTAGGGGATGATGAACCCCTCTACGCTCCTCAAGATCAGCACATACCTTACCACCGTATCATTTTTGCTCATGGCTTTTTCTCTAGTGCGTTACACGAAATTGCCCACTGGTGTCTTGCGGGGGAAAAAAGGCGGCTGCAAACAGATTACGGCTACTGGTACGAGCCAGATGGCAGAAATGAAAAACAGCAAGCAGAGTTCGAACTTGTTGAGGTAAAACCTCAGGCTATCGAGTGGGGATTCTCGCTGGCGAGTAATCATAAATTTAGGGTCAGCACAGATAATTTAAATGGGGCACAGCCCAACACCGAAGCCTTTGCGAAAGCGGTTGAAACCCAACTTGGTGTTTATATGGAAAATGGTTTTCCTCCTCGCGCTCAAGTTTTTATACACGCTTTACAAAAAACCTTTAATGTTTCGTCTATGTGCGGTTCGCTTGCGTAATAAATAGACAACGCCTGAAAACAAAAACTGATAAAATTCAGTATTGCTCAATTATCCAATAGGAATATACATGCATTTAGCTTGCTCAGAATGTTTTGCGATTAATCGCATACCTGAAGATAAAGACCATACCCAAGCGCGTTGTGGAAAGTGTCAAAATAACGTGTTTTCAGGCGAACCCGTAGCGCTAACCGATAGTACTTATGCGCATTATATTCAAAAAAATGATTTACCTGTAATTGTGGATTTTTGGGCGAGTTGGTGTGGACCTTGTCAAGCTATGGCTCCCGTATTTACTAGTGTCGCTAGGCAGTCAGAAACAGTATTATTTGCCAAAGTTAACACTGAACAAGCGCAACGGATTTCTGCAGAAGCGTCTATCCGTAGCATTCCAACCTTGATCTTTTTCCATCACGGCAAAGAAATTGACAGAATGTCTGGAGGGCTGAGCGAGCAGCAATTAAAAAATTGGATCATGCAGTGCATACAAAAGCTCGGCTAAAAATTGGCATTGTCGTTAACCCTTATGCCGGTATTGGCGGGGCATTAGCGCTAAAAGGCAGTGACGGGCATGACGTTCGTGCTCAAGCATTGAGTGCAGGTGCACAATGCTTGTCCAATGACAAAATGCGTAATGCGCTTAAACTTGCTGTTGAAGAGTTACAGCAGGTTCAGATTTTCACGGCCTCAGGCAGTATGGGAGAGAGTACATTAACTGCTTTGGGGTTAACGCCTTCAATTGTGTATTCCCAAACACATGCTCAGTCAGAAGCATCGGATACTGAAAGCGCAATAATTGCTATGCTCGCAGAAGAAATCGACGTGTTAATTTTTGCTGGAGGCGATGGTACTGCAAGGAATGTATTTCATTGTGTTGGTCAAACTATCCCAGTGCTAGGTGTTCCCGCAGGCTGCAAGATTCATTCAGGTGTTTATGCTGTCACACCTAGTGCCGCAGGTGAGGTACTAAGGGCGCTATTAAGGGGCGAAGCTGTAAGCCAAATTGAAGGTGAAGTGCGGGATATCGATGAATCTGCGTTTAGGCAAGGTAAAGTCATCGCGAAGCACTATGGTAGTATGCGAGTGCCGTCTCATTTGAATTACGTCCAAGCCGTTAAAATGGGGGGCCAAGAAAGCGATGAATTGGTTCTTCAAGACATAGTTGATGATGTCATCGAAATAATGGACGAAGAAGACGATTTCTATTATGTAATGGGCTCAGGCTCTACCCTAGCATCAGTAATGGCATCGTTGAATTTGCCAAACTCCCTTTTGGGCGTAGATGTGGTTTATCAATCTGAGTGTATCAAAAGTGATGTGGACGCGTCTTACTTAGAACAACTAGTGAATACGCATAAAAACAAAGTGAAATTAGTGATTACCGTAATAGGTGGTCAAGGACACATTTTTGGCCGAGGTAATCAACAACTAAGTCCTTGCTTTTTAAAACAAATCGAAAAACAAAATATATTAATTTTGGCAAGTAAATTGAAACTAAATTCATTGGAAGGTCGACCTTTACGAGTCGACACGGGAAATGAAAGAGTGGATCGTAATTTACAAGGACCTATAACAATTATTACCGGTTATCACGACCGAGCTTTATATCTGGTGGAATAGCAATATGGCTGTATTTTTAAATCAAGTAATGGCGTTGGAATCGGCGCTGGATAGTGTGGTAGATACGGGAACTGACGAAGAACTTTTTATTGCCAGTTACTTACAAGGTCATGTCGCGGTGATTGCTAAACCAATGGAAGTTGAGCCAGGCGCGTCACTGCCTTTACTCAATGAAAAGGTACTATCCAGCTTGCACAGTGCGTTTGACAATAATGAACTAGAAAGCGGCGATCAAAAACGAGTTTTAGCCTTATGGCAGTCCCTAGTCGGCGACTTAAATGGAAGCAATAATAGTTAAGTGCCACATTGATTTTAACAGCTGTTAGTGGCTTGTACTCAAAATAGTACGCGGGCTATTACCTAAAGCGTAGGTTATCACTTGAGAGCTGGTCGATTGATGTTTTTCCCATTAGCTTCATGTCTCTTTCAATCTCAGCTCTCATTAGTCCAAGCGCTCTTTCTACGCCTGATTGACCTGCGGCTGCGAGGGGGTATAGATACATTCGTCCAATACCGACTGCCTTTGCGCCAAGAGAGAGCGCTTTTAAAACATGAGTTCCGCGTTGCACTCCACTATCAAACAAAACATCAATTTCATCTCCGACTTCCTCGACTATTTCTGCAAGTTGATCGAAGGAGCTACGTGAACCATCTAGTTGGCGGCCTCCATGATTCGATATGACAATCCCTGTACAGCCAATATCCACAGCACGACGGGCGTCTTCTCTACTCATTACACCTTTTAAACAGAACTCTCCGTCCCAAAATTTCACCATTTCGGCAACATCATCCCAGTTCATAGATGGCTCAAGCATATTAGTAAAGTAATCGCCAATTGACGTTGCGCCTCCACTCATATCAATGTGCTCATCTAATTGTGGTAGTCTGAATTTTTCGTGGGTGACATAATTGATGCCCCACATGGGTTTGATTAAAAATTGTAATATACCGCTGAGGTTCAATTGAAAAGGAATAGAAAACCCCGTGCGTAAATCCCGTTCTCTATTACCACCAGTAATAGAATCAACGGTTAGCATCATAACTTGTACACCAGCCTCTTTTGCACGTTGCATCATAGCTCTATTTAATCCGCGGTCTTTGTGAAAATAAAACTGATAGACTTGAGGCGAGTTGATTTGTTTGGCTATCTCTTCAATGCTTACTGTACCTAATGATGAAACTCCAAATAGGGTTCCAAATTTTTCTGCGGCATTGGCTACAGCCCGTTCGCCTTGGTGATGAAACAAACGTTGTAATGCTGTTGGTGAACAGTAGACGGGCATGTCTAATTTTTGTCCCATTACAGTGACAGATAGATCCACATCTTTAACACCAGCCAGTACGCTAGGCACTAAATCACAACTTTCAAACGCTGCAGTATTGCGTCGATACGTTGATTCGTCATCAGCACCACCATCGATATAGTGAAATATTGGACCGGGTAATCGCTTTTTTGCCAATGTTCGAAAATCATGAAAATTGTGGCAATTTTTTAATCTTGTCATTTTAAACCTGTATTTTGGAGCGTTTTAAGGCGAACAAACACCTTGATATAGAGTTTTACAATCGTCTAATTTGCGACACTAACAACATGCGCAGTTACGCTTGTGCTTTTCCATTTTGCCCACACCGGGATTAAAGCTATTTGTTGGGTCTAGCTGACGATAAAAGTTTTGTAGGGCAGGTTCTGCTTGGTATACATGACCTACATTGTGTTCAGCGGGGTACTTGGCACCTCGGTTATCTAACAACGTTAGCATCTTCTTTTTGACAGCCATGGCATCGACACCTTTTTTCAATACATAGTCTTGATGAAAAACGTGGCAGAAAAAATGTCCATAGTACAAACGTTTATCTATATCACGGTTGATATCCTCGGGAAGTTGTTCAACCCAATCGGCGTCATTCCGACGCAGTGCTATATCTAAAGCAAGGATATCGCCTACTTTATTTTCGTTAAGAGTTTGATAACGAATTGCTGCTCCAGCGGCGGCAAAACGATGCAAAAATGCCTTTTCTGCTTCATCTGGCTCACATTCAAAGTAGCTGCCGGAAGAGGGGGCTTCTGCGAAAAATTGGCTTAAAAAAGTTCGGGCTTCTTCAATTCCGTCATCGCTCATTTTAAGAATAAGATGATGTTCAAACTGATGACGAAACTGAAGCATTCTTTCAGGTAAATGTTGAGGGAATAGCTTTGCAATCCCTTGCATTAAACGATCGGTGATGTAATTGGGTAAAAATGGTACCCGATTCAGTACCACATCTATTTTCGCTTTCATTGCAAACATTTTAGGGAGTTGATCCGTGCCTAAGTGTTTCACACTTAAAAAGGTGTCCTTGCCATAATCTTGCGCAACATCAAAAATATCTCGATGCATATATTCACCCACTTCGGGCATGGCTTTGAAGGAACTTAGAATATCTTTTCGAATTTTAGCTAAGGTTTTTGGTGAATTAGTCCCTATGTAAAAACTCTGCTCTTTTTTAGGTTTGGAAAACGTATCCAATCTCACTGCAAATACCGCTATTTTCCCCGCACAACCACTAGCTTCATATAATCGGTTTGGGTCGGCGTTAAAGCGGCTTGGCGTATTGGCATTTACGTCTCGTAGTATGTCTACGTAATCCGTTGCCGATGCTTTGCCAGTGTCATATTGTATATCAGTATTGTTGAATATTTCATTTTCCAGATTGGTTAGTATTTCTTCTGGAGTGTCGCCTAATTCAATACCCAAATGGTTAACTAGCTTGAGTTCACCTTTCGCGTTTACCCAAGCGTAGACAGATAGTTCTGTGT
Organism: Alteromonas sp. 5E99-2; assembly: GCF_017368475.1. GTDB lineage: Bacteria > Pseudomonadota > Gammaproteobacteria > Enterobacterales > Alteromonadaceae > Alteromonas_F. Next base: position 22,948 of record NZ_JAFNJE010000004.1, on the reverse strand, counting down.
ACGCAGGTCCTCGTTTAACTAGAGTTCCCCCTGAGTTATTTGCAACGCCACCAACGATAGATGCACCAAGACACGACGAACCAATAACTGAATGAGGAGAGCGTTCTAACGGCTTGAGTGCTTTTTCTAGTGTGTGGAGTGTGGTTCCAGGTAGGCTAATTACTTGCTTTCCCTCATCCAATAAAATTAGTTTGCTCATGGCCAAGGTGTTAATGACAACTACGTCTCTGTCGTAATCAGACCCACTGGGTGTCGACCCTTCAGTCAAGCCGGTATTTGCAGCTTGCATAACCATAATACAATCCGCATTAACACAAAGTTTAAGTACTTGCCAAAACTCCAAAAGCGTTTGGGGGAATACAACCGCAAGGGCTTCACCTTTGCCTGAACGCCATCCTGTAACGAAATGTTCGGTATTGCGTTTTCCTGTTGCTACTTTGTCCTTACCTAGAAGTACTTCGAAATCATTAATCAAGGAATAATTTGATACAGTCATAGTTTAATTCTCTTCCTCTCTACCTTACAACGGCTAGTGCTATTAGCGCGATAACACCCGCAGTAACAACATAGTATAAAGTGGGTAAAATTGTTTTTCTTAATGTTGCTCCTTCTTGACCGAGTAAACCTACAGTAGCAGAAGCTGCAACTACGTTATGAATCGCGATCATGTTGCCAGCTGCCGCACCAACGGCCTGCGTTGCAACCATAAGGGCAGGGGTAATACCTAAAGTTAGAGCTGCCTCGTACTGAAACTGGCTAAACATCATATTCGATACTGTGTTGGAACCCGCAATAAATGCGCCTAATGCACCAATAGAGGGGCTGACTAAGGGGAAGGCATCACCAAAAATAAAAGCAAATAATTCGGCGCCCGCAACAGGCATACTGGGTAAGTCTGCTAAATTGACACTAGAATTAATAAATAGGCGAACCATAGGAATAGTAAACACTAGAACAAAACCTGCTCCCATAATAGTTTTAAATGAATCGCCTGTGGCCTTGCCGAATATTGATAACTTTTTACCTTTTTTACCTTGCATCATAATTGCTGCGAGCGCAGCAACTACTAATATACCTCCAGGTAAATACAGCGGACTAAACCCTGCATTAATACCCGCTTCGCCAAATATATCGGTGAAGTTTAGAGTTACACCTGTAAGTATTGCTTTAAAGTCGACAAAGACGCGCGAGCACACTAATAACGCCGCTACGATAAGATAAGGCATCCAAGCGATTACAGGAGATAGGTTCCTGTTTACAGGGATGTCGTCATTTCTAGTTTCTAAATTACCAGTCCACCCTTCTAACCACTCACTTTTCTTCGGAAAATCCCACACTGTTTTGGGCACGAATAAGCCTTTTTTTGCGGCATTAACTACGATAGTCATGCTGACTAAACCTCCCATTAATGAGGGGAATTCAGGACCAAGAAATATTCCGGTTAGGGCATAAGGAATGGTGAAAGTTAAGCCTGCGAAAATCGCAAATGGTAAAATTTCAAAGCCTTCTTTCCAACTTTTATTTTTGCCAAAAAAGCGGGTTAACATTATAGCCATTAAAAGAGGCATGAAAGTACCTACAATACCGTGAATAATGGCAACTTCAGTTGTGATCAATTGAAGAAATTGCTCCCAATTACTGCCGTGTGTTTGCAAGGTTGCAGAAATAGCTGTTGTGTCTAAACCTTTATTTACACCTATTATTATGGGGGTACCTACAGCTCCAAATGAAACAGCAGTACTTTGAATCATCATACCCATAAGTACAGCAGCTAAGGCTGGAAAACCAATGGCAACCATGAGTGGTGCAGCAATAGCTGCGGGAGTACCAAATCCGGACGCGCCTTCAATAAAGGTTCCAAAGCACCATGCAATAATGATAGCTTGTATTCTTCGGTCCGGCGACACTCGAGTAAAACCCATTCGTATAACTTGAATGGCACCTGTGTATTTAAGCGTATTGAGTAGAACAATCGCGCCAAAGATGATCCATAATACCGATACTGTAATGATTAAACCTTGTAATATTGACGCAGTAACTCTGCTTACGGACATTTCCCAAACGAACAAAGCCATTATTATCGTGACGGCTAGCACTATAGGCATGGACCTTCTCGCTGACCATTGTAGTCCGAGTAATAGTATTGCCGATAAGGCTATTGGGAATAAAGCTAAAAGTCCCAGTGTATGGTTCATAATCATCTCCTGGCAGTTAATTCAGATGAGCAAAACAATTGATTTGTTTCAATTTTGAACTAACAATGATGTTAAAAATGGGTTAAATCAATGTGAAATCAACTTTACACTTGCTTTGGCTATTGATATACATTCATCAAAGACATTGTTTTTTTCTTTTTTTGCTATAATTGAGGTGTTTTATGGTTAAAGCAGATGATATTTTTTTATTTGTGCATGTTGTAGATGATGGATCTTTTTCCAAAGTTGCAGAAAAGTTGGAGTTAACCAACTCGGTTGTAAGTAAACGTATTGGAAGATTAGAAAAAGCCCTTAATATACAATTACTCTATCGTACTACACGTAAGTTAAGTTTGACTGATGCTGGTCAAGCTTTATACGGTAAAGCAAGACTGGCGAAATTAGCGCTTCAAGATGCAGAAGATGCGGTAACAGGTTATGCAAATGAATTAAAAGGTACAATAAAGGTTACTGTACCTGCTGTATCGGCTCAAATCGTTCTTAACATTGCCGCTGCCACGTTTTGTCAACTTCACCCAAAAGTTAATATTGAACTCTCAGTAAGTAACCATCTTGTGGACCTTATTGGTGATGGTTATGATCTCGCTATTCGAACTGCCCACTTAGAAGATTCATCCCTTATTGCTCGACGCCTCATTGATTCTCAATGGATCGTTTGTGCAAGCCCCGAGTATCTGCGTTTACATGGAGTACCTGAGTTACCAGAAGAACTAAAAAATAGGCATTGTTTGGTTTATCGATATGATGGGAAAAATGCTGAATTGTGGAAATTCCAAGTTGACGGTGTGGCGCAAGATGTAAAAGTTGAGGGGCGCTTTAATACTAATAATTTAGATGGATTGCGACAAGCATCACTGGCTAGTTTAGGTATTGCTTATTTACCTAGAGTGCTAGTGCATGAAGACTTAGTATCAGGTCGCTTAATTCAGATACTGGAAAAGCACGCTAACAAGCGATTGGGTATTTTTGCTGTACACCCAAGAACTCGTCAGCCTGATAAAAAACTAAAATTGCTGATTGAACATTTCAGAACAGCCTTCCAAAATAAAAAAGAATACTTCTATTAAAACGTGAACTTCGCTGATAACTGAAAGTAGTTAGAATCTATGTCTTCTATGGCTGCATCATCAACGGAGTAGTTTCCAAACTCGGCCCCAATATTAAGGTATGGCGTAATATCTTCAATCAAATTGATTCCCCAATGATTGCGTTTTCTATCTAATATATCCGTTTGTCCTGAACCATAGAAAGCGGTCGTTCGCATGGTTTCAGTCCAAAAGTGTCGGTAAGAGATTGTAAAAGCCGTTGTTGTTTCAACCTCAGTCTCATTGGTGGTTGGATTAACGACAATATCAGGAGTTAAACCAGCAGAGACATATCGTCCTAAGTCGCCGTGATTGATTTGAAAGCGCAGGTCATCTTTTTTAAACGTTTTTATTTTTCCAGATACGTTGAAGCCAAAAGCTGTTTCGTCTAATCCACCTTGATCAATAATCCTAAAAAGCGTTGCAAATGTTAATCTTCCCCATTTTGCATCGTGATTATAGCGGCCGATAAAATCGGGAATGGACTCATCAGGATCAGCATCTGTGCCGGTCAGCCCCACCGCACTTGAGGAAAAACCATTGTCTCCATCGCCGTTAGTTTCAGGGTTTTCTATCGCAAATTGCCAAGGTCCATTGGTGTATCTAATTAGAGTTTGTCTAATGAACGCTTCACCAACGTGAGGCCCTCCAAAGTCCAATGTTTCAGGTATAGCAGCAAGCGGCATAAATGTGGTCCAGGTTTGACCAACCTTCCAATTTTTATACTCGATAAACAGATGGCGAATACGAGGGGTCGTTGAATTTGATACAATCTCGTTACCGCCGCCACCATAAAAATCAATTTCCACATAACCTGAAACGTCCTTGTGGCTCCCTTTAATTCCTAATCTAGACTCTCTAAAGTTAAATGCGGTGGTAGATGTTTCAATGGCCTCTCCACCAGGAATATTGGCAACCCAATAATCCTGATAGCCCACATCTCCGTTTACATGTCTTGCATCAACTTTTAGGTAACCTGATACCGAAACATGGGTATCCGGTAAGTTTTTACTTTTGTCGAGTAACTCTATTGCTGAAAGTGCATTAAAACTGAGTAAAGATGTACCAAGTAAAATTAGTGTTGTCAGTGTGTTTGTTTTTTTCATTTTTTTCCTACATTTAATTAACATTGGTTTGGTGCAGTAATTTAAAGTCTAGTTTATTAATAAAAAATAGACATACAGTACAATCACTTTTTCTTTAAGTGACATAATGAATTTGTTTTTTTAGGTCAAATTGATCAAAAGCTGTAAGTTTTGTTGGAATATTACAGGGTGGATTACTTTTTGTGTGTGGGTTGAATAGATTTAACCTAGTTAGAATCTGAGAAGCTTTAGTGTCTGTGTTTATGCGTATTTCGTAAAAAGGCTGCGAAATACGCAGCCTTTGAGGGGTTATTTTAATGCATTAGCAAGATACAGCCAGGTTTCAACTACTGTGTCTGGGTTTAATGAAACAGTATCAATGCCTTGCTCAACTAACCAAGCTGCGAAATCGCTGTGATCTGAAGGACCTTGTCCACATATACCGACATATTTCCCTCGTTTTTTAGCTGCGCTAATAGCCATGGAAAGTAACACTTTTACAGCTTGATCTCTTTCGTCAAATAAATGAGCAATGAGGCCGGAATCTCTGTCTAGACCAAGTGTCAGCTGGGTCATATCATTTGAGCCAATTGAGAATCCATCAAAAATATCTAAAAATTGATCGGCCAAAAGGGCGTTAGATGGAAGCTCGCACATCATGATTACTCTTAGTCCATTTTCTCCTTTGACTAAACCGTGTTCAGCAAGGAGTTTGATCACCTGACGGCCTTCATCCAGTGTCCTAACGAAAGGAACCATGATTTCTACATTGACGAGCCCCATATCATTACGAACTCGCTTTATTGCCTCACATTCCAGTGCAAAACAGGCTTTGAAATCGGCTGAAATATAGCGGCTAGCGCCGCGAAAACCTAGCATTGGGTTTTCTTCATGAGGTTCGTATTGATTCCCTCCAACGAGATTAAAGTACTCATTCGACTTAAAATCAGATAGACGAACAATGACTTTTTCAGGAGAAAAAGCTGCGCCGATAGTTGAAATACCTTCAACTAATTTTTGTATGTAAAATTCGACTGGGGATGGATATCCAGCCATCATTTCGTCAATATCTTTTTTTATATCAACGGGCTGTTTGTCATATTCTAATAATGCTTTTGGGTGTACTCCAATCATTCGGTTAATGATGAACTCTAAGCGGGCGAGACCAACGCCTTTATGAGGTAAACGCGAAAAATCAAATGCTCTATCAGGATTACCCACATTCATCATGACTTTTAGGGGCATCTCTGGCATTTGATCAATACGAGATGTTACTACCTCGAAATCCAGTTGTTGGTCATAAATGAAGCCGGTATCACCTTCAGCACAGGATACGGTGATCGTATCGCCCGTTTTAATTAAATGGGTTGCATTTCCACAGCCGACAACGGCAGGAATGCCCATTTCACGAGCTATAATCGCGGCGTGGCACGTTCTGCCGCCTCTGTTTGTCACGATTGCTGAAGCCCGCTTCATGATAGGCTCCCAGTCGGGATCCGTCATGTCGGTTACTAAAACATCGCCAGCGTTGATTTTATTCATCTCATCAATAGATGAGAGTACTTTTGCTTGGCCTGCACCAATTTTGTGACCGATTGCTCTACCTTCTGTTATGATTTTAGCTGAACCATTCAGTTTGAAGTTTTCAATAAATTGAGATTTTTCACGGCTGCGCACAGTTTCAGGACGAGCTTGTACAATGTATAACTTGCCATCATTGCCGTCTTTCGCCCACTCAATGTCCATAGGACGTTGATAGTGATTTTCAATAATTTTAGCTTGACGGGCTAAGGCCTGTACCTCGTCGTCGGTCAACGAAAACTGATCACTGTCAGATTTAGCTACGTCGACAATTTCTACTTGTTTGCCATGCTCTAGGTTATCTGAGTAAGTCATTTTTATTAATTTGCTGCCAAGATTACGCCTAACAATGGCTGGCCGCTGGGCGGCTAACGTAGGTTTATGTACGTAAAATTCGTCTGGGTTTACAGCTCCTTGGACTACCATTTCACCCAAACCATAAGAAGACGTAATAAATACGACATCTTCAAAACCAGATTCAGTATCGATGGAAAACATGACACCTGAAGACGCTAGGTCACTGCGAACCATTCGTTGAATACCTGCTGATAGTGCAACACCTTTATGGTCATAGCCTTGGTGAACGCGATAAGAAATCGCTCTATCATTAAAAAGAGACGCAAACACGTGCTTAATAGCAATAAGAATGGAATCAACCCCTTTTACATTTAAAAATGTCTCCTGTTGGCCTGCAAATGAAGCGTCAGGCATATCTTCGGCGGTAGCGGAAGAACGGACAGCAAAAGACATATCTAAACTATTTCCCTCTTGCAAACGGAAAACGTCGGTTCGGATCGCCTTTTCAAACGCTTCTTGAAAAGGGGTTTCAATAATCCATTGACGGATTTTAGCGCCGGCAGCGGCTAGGGCACTTATATCATCGACATTAAGGGAATCGAGTAATGAGTATATTTTGTCTTCTACGCCAGTAGTTTGCAAAAACTCATTAAAGGCATCGGCAGTGGTTGCAAAACCACCAGGGACTTCAACACCTGCATTTGCTAGGTTCGAAATCATTTCCCCTAGTGATGCGTTTTTACCCCCAACTTGGCCAATGTCATTCATTCCCAAGTCTTGATACCATAAAGTGTAATTCAACACGTGCTTTGCTCCAAAACGTTATTTAATCAATAATGTTGTTTGTATTAAAGTAAGTTTACAAATTTCTTTCATTTTCTTGGTTTGTTTTCAAGATCATTGTTTTTCAAAAGAATATGGCTTTTATATAAGTCTAGCTTTTGAGGCGTAATCATAAATTGAGCTTAATATGAAAGTAAAATTTAAAATTTCACTGTAATTAAATTACGACATTGTTAAGGAGATGTTATGAGGTCAGCGTTTTACGTATCAGATGGAACTGCGATTACTGCCGAAGTGTTTGGTCATGCTCTGTTGTCATTGTTTACCGTAGAATTTAAACATATCACTTTGCCATTTATAGAAACAACAGAACAAGCTGAAGCTGTGCTGAGGGAAATTGAAGTCTCTTATAAAGAATCGGGCGAAAGGCCATTAGTTTTTTACACTATCGTCAATGTAGAAGTGAGTTTGATAATTTCTAAATCTGTGGGTATCAATTATAGTTTTTTAGATCGTTATGTTGCTTCATTGGAAGAGGAGCTAGGGCTAGCATCAAAGCCTCTTAAGCATAGAACTCACAGTATTCACGAAAAGACCTATGATTTTCGGATTGATGCAGTTAACTATGCCGTAGCGAATGACGACGGTTCTAGTTTAAAAAATTATGATGACGCCGACGTGATTTTGATTGGGGTTTCTCGGTCTGGAAAAACGCCTACTAGCTTATATCTTGCATTACAGTACGGGATTAAAGTGGCGAATTATCCTTTTACAGAAGAAGATATGGGAGACATATTGAAGTTACCTTTGAGTTTGAAAAGCTATAAACACAAATTGTTTGGACTGACAATAGATGCAGATAGGCTACATCAAATTCGTTCAGAGCGCAGGTTTCAAAGTAAATATTCTTCTCTTCGTCAATGTAAAATGGAACTGAGAGAAGTAGAAAACTTATATCGTAAGGAACATATCCCTTTTCTTAATAGTACTACTTATTCCATCGAAGAGATGTCGGCCAAAATATTGACTCAAACAGGGTTACAAAGACAGCATTATTAGGGCGTATTAAAAATTAGCACTTTCAAACAAACACTTGCACGAATACTTAAGCTGGGTTCAGGTTAGTTAGCATTCGGGATAGGAATATTGTTTAAATTTTTAACAATAAATGATAATTGTTAGTTTTTTGAACAAATAATCGATATTTATCAATAAGTTAAATCTCACTTTTTTATCACGACTTGAAAGGTAAGTTTTTTATTTTCACTATATTATTTTTTTAAATTCGTTATTTATCATGTGTTTATATTGTTATTGCGAATTGCCTACAAATTTTAACTTTTAACGAAATAATAACAATCCTAGTGGGTAGGGTTTGTTACTAAAAAGTAAATGTTATTATTACGTTGCTTTTGTTGAAGTGGTTTTGACAAAACGTTACTTAATCGTGGAAACGTTTCCACTCATTTATACCCTCGTTAGGAAGTAAAGTTATGAAGTACGTGAATCAAAGTAAGTTTAAAAATCTGTTTGTAGCCTGTTCGTTAATTGCAGCATCAATATCTGGTGTTTCAGCGCAGAGCTTTTCAGATGTCGAATGGACTGTTGACACGAGTAACTCACCCAGCCAAGACAAAGATGGCAGAGGGCGCACACCTAGTACCAGTGGTGCAACTAACGATAGAGGGTTATTTCAATTTGAAATTTCAACTTCAAGTACTGCGGAGTTACAACGTCAAGAGTTTCAATTTGAACGTAGACAAGGCTTACATAGATTTTCTGGCAATTTCAGAATCAGTTCAGAACAACCAAACTTCAACCGTGTATCTGTAGCACAAACTCACGATGACCAAACGGGCTCTGAAGGCGTGTTTTCTATTTACCAAGTAAGACAAGAAGATGGTGAATATGTATTCGGCGTACAAGGGGATACCACTGAAGCGAATAACGGTTATAGCCGATTTGATACTGTGGAAATAGAGTTAGACACTTGGTATCGCTTACACTTACGTACTTTCAGTGACACTAGAGATGGCACTTTTGAAATTGCACAGCTTTTCGACGCAAACAACACACTTATATGGCAAGAAACTGTTAGCGGTGGCGGTGAAGAAGAACAATATAGAAAAGTAGGTGCTTACCGTTTAACTAATGGTTCGGGTCGAGTGATTGTGGATTGGAAAAACATGATCCATTACACAGGTAGCAGATAACCTCATAAAATACGATACGCGAAGCAATTTCACTTCGCGTATCGTTTCATTTATTAATCGCCATCAAGGGCATTAAAACCTAAATTCAACGAAAGCTCGTTCACCATATCAGTCGCAAATAATAGTTGTAGCCCACGTAGTTCATCAATTAGCTCAGTTAGTGCTTGCCTTCCTTCTTCAGTGGCTAATGCTTGTTCGTAAGAATCAGGGATTTTGGCCATCGCATTATCTACGCGATCAAACTGAAGTAATATTGTTTCAGCTAAAGTATCTTGTCCTTGTTTTGACAGTATATCATCGATTCCAAAGCCACCATCGGCGGAAAATACAGCGCGAAAAGCACGTATATTTTCTTGAATATTTTGCGTGGAATAATCGGCATAAGGAGACTCAGCGAGTAAAGGAATGCCAGGCGCTTTTATTGACAAGGGGTAAGACAGCTTGTTGTCTAACACTCGAATTAAACTGGCTAACCAATTGGAAATCATTTCTTCTGATGCGTCTTTTGCATCACTAAATTCACCTTCGCCTGTGTTGAAGTGTTCAATAAAGGGCGTCTGCGAGTTATTCCATTGTGCTGACACCTCGTTTGCCATTGAACTTAGATTACCTGAGATAAGGGCAATTAGTTGGCAACGCTTTTGTTCACTTGCTTTCTCAACCATGAAATCGCTAAAGAGTAATTTTTCTATGGCAGGTAGACCTTGAGCCCCCGCATTTATTTGACTGAGGCGTTCAGGTGTGGGGAGATCTTCTTGTGCCAACAATTTACCAACGCCGCGTTTTACGGCTTGATTACTGTCTGGCCAAAATTGAATTCGAGTCAGTTGCCCATGTTCAGCTATTGGTCCCAGTTGAAACCAATTAATACTCTGCCATGCAGTCATAGCATCTCGCCAAGCCACTTTTGTATGGGTGTAATCTAATAGAGCAGTAGTGCATGTGTTGACTGCCGTAGTATGCAGATTAGAAAAGGATTCCGCTAACTTGGTGTAACGAGGGACTAGCACTCGCTCACTAAGTGAACGGTTGTATTGTTCATACTGGTCATGGGAATTTGTGCTTTGTTCCTGCGTCGGTAGTGTTGTGCTTGGCGTTGGGGCTTTACCGCATGCCGTAAGCGATAAAACCAAAAGTACGGCGCTGACTTTACCTATGTTATTTGTGGCACTTATCATTTTAGTCTTTCCGAAAATCTTTGCGTTAAAGTGATGTCAAAAACGCAATAAGATCTTGTCTTTGTTTTGCGTTTAATGCGATAAATTCACGTTGGCTTGATGTGGCTTCCCCACCATGCCAAAGTATCGCCTCTTCAATAGTGCGGGCTCGTCCATCATGTAAAAATGTTGCTTTAGGGTTTACTGTTTGAACTAGACCAAGCCCCCATAATGCGGGTGTTTTCCATTCACTTTGTAGTGCATTTCCCTGTACTAAACCGTCTGCGAGGCCTTCACATCGTTGTACATAATGGCAATTTTCGCCGCTGGTACATATCTGGTTGTTTGGTGTCTCTTTTGAAACTTGGCATGTTCCACCCATATCGTGCAAGAGCAAATCGGTGAATGGGTAAATAGTTTGGTTCGATAATACATGGATATCGCTGGCGTTTTCAGATAAGCCGCTTAAGGCTATTTCACCTAGAACACTTCCTTTTGCAACACCAGTTTGATGACGAGGTGTGTGACAATTTTGACAGTTAATATCCATAAAGACTTTTCTTCCAGCCAGAATATTGTCATCCCAACGTTCGGTTTTTATGTCGTAGCCACGACGAGCAGGTACTGCCAGTACGCGATTATAAAACTCAACAAAAGCTAGAATGACATTGTCTAAATCAGGTACGTCGCCTTGTTTAGGTTCTTTACTCGAGTAATCGAGGCAGGTTTCTTGTTGGTCTGTGCAGGGTTCTTTGGGGAAAATAGAGCTTGTTAAGCCACTGTCGCCATTAAAGGCTGCTGCGACTTGTTGTAATACTGTAGGTGATTGTGCTTTATAGGCAAAGCGTCCTATTGTTTGCTTTTGGGTGAGCTCTTCAGTAACTAAGGATAATTTACCTGAAATACCGTTCTCATCTTTATCATCTGGATCGGCTAATGCACGAAGGTGAGCTTCTGGAATGGCTTCTAATAATCCAGAGCCAAAAACTTGCGGCGCGACCCTCACAGAAAACTGTATATCCTGCATGAAGTCTCCAAAGCTCATATCTTTGAATTTATAGATGGGTTTTCGCAGGGAATAGGGGGTACCATCACTGTACTGCCCAGCTATTTCTTCGTACTCGATATAAGGGAAGGCTTCTCCTTTTAATTCACCCTCCAAACTGGAACCGTGCTCAGGGAGTCCATTAGTGATGTCTGAAGATGAAAAACTAGTGATCGAAAACGTTTGAATTTGATCTCCGTAAACAGGATCAGGAACGCCATTTTTACTGCCAATTTTAACCAAGGCGCTGGTAAAGGGTTCGTTAGGAGATGATGGAAGGACGCCCCGTCCATCATTTAAATGGCAACCTTGGCAGTTGTTAGTATTTAATAATGGGCCAACACCCGCCATAGGTGTGCGGAAGAAATGGTCACCGGAAGTAAATGCGCCATCAAGGGCAAAGTTTTTCGCAACGGCTAGAGGCCTTTGACTAAAGGCATCATTGTTGCGAATAAAGACTGTGGTGTCACCACCAGATAGGTGTTCATTGCGATCAGGTTTGGTTGCGCTCAATAACGGCAAACCACTGTGATCGAGAATCACCTCGTCTTGTTTGGGCTGACAGCCTATAAGCATTAAGCCCAGAATGATAAAACAGCAATATTTCAAAGACTTAAATCCTGCTCTGTATCTTGTCTTAAGTTATCAGTTCGCAAATTAAGAGCATTAATGGCTCTTTCTATTCCATCGGTTTGAATTGTTAGGTTTTTAATCATGGCATTGATGTCAGGTTGCGTTACGCCTTCTTGAACCAGCACGTCAAAGGGGATATTATTTTCACCTTTATTACTGATAACCGCTGCTGATTGCATGGTTGTTTGAAGTTGTTGCAACAGTATATTTGCAATATCGCTGTGACCACTTTCGTTCAATAAATCGTATATAGAAGTCCCTTCAATCACGCTGCCATCTATTCTAGTGTATTTACCTAAATAGGTGTTTTGAATGCCTTGTGCGTTTAGAAAGATATCTCTATGTGTATTGTCACTGAAGCATGAGTGTTCATCTTCTTGAGAGTCTGTTGTTACCGCAATGTTTATACGCTCTCCAGCAAGCTCTCCAAAACTCAATCGGCCCATACTTTCAAACATGGCGGATAGCGCGTTGTTAGGTGCACTCACATAAGACTGATAAAAACTGCCTCGTTCTGGATGCCACGATTCCGTAATAACCGAAAGATCTTGAATTAATAATTCGGTGGCGGCTAACAGGTATTGCCCACGGCGTTGACAAATGTGTGCAGCTGCTAAGGTATCACCAGAAGTGCACATTCCTTCTTTCGCAATAAAATCGGTAAGTGGACGCTGCCCAGGAGAAGTATCTCGAACTAAACCGGCTGTGCCGTCTTTGTTCAAATCCTGCCCCCATAGCAAGAATTCTATGGCATGGTAACCTGTTGTCACGTTGCGTTCGTCTTCACCGTGTTCAAAATAGGTTTTAAGTAACTCTAAATTAATTTCAGGGTAGGCGTCGACATTAGTAATTAAATTTCCTGTTAACGCATTTGCTGGACTTTCAGGACCAGCATTTCCATCTATTGACGGTGCAATATAATCGATTAAGGCTTCACCTAATGGCCAAGCGTTAATGCGCCCTTCAAGACCTTCGCCATCGCTACCCAAGGTGCCGTCTTCACGTAAAATATCGATAGGTCCCATGCGAAAGCGATACACTTCTGATTGACCATAAGGCTCACGGGCGGCCAACCAAGCTGCTTTTGTTTGCTGTAAACCTTGAGCGGTAGGGTTAGCAATAAATTCACTTAAGGTTTGTTGCAGGTTTTTTGCTAATATGACGGAATCGCTGTAGACAGCATAAGCTATGTCTGCATCATTTTTTACTACTGCAGTAACGAGTTCATCATTGTGAGAATGGCTGGTTTCTGTATCGTCAGAAGCCTTATTACAGGCACTTAAGCCCACGATTAAACACAGACTAGTCAAGACAGTTTTTTTACTATTTAAGTCAATTACCATTGCCATTCCTTTTTATTGTTGATGTACCGTAGAGCTTGAAAGGTGAAATTTAGCTTTACCTCTAACATTTATAGTGTACCAATTCTATTAATAATAATCATTCTCATATTGCAGTAGTTTTTGTTCCTCTATACGGCAAATCCTTGCCTATCTGGGTCTTATATTTTGATATCCAATGGGTTAATTTAACTTGGTTTCCACTATAATTTATAAACTTGAATTTTGTGCATGATTTTTGCTTAACACCAGTATGTTCCATTTTAAACTGAACGCTATTATGGCAAAACCGAGCATTTTATTGGTAAGTTTACTCTGCTTATTGGGTGGTTGTGCAAACAGTGATGATGAAATCAGTGAGGCAAGAAGCAAAAGGCAAGTTAAAGCACACCCTGCCTTAGGCAATGTTGAGCTTTATACTCATAAACTTGCCAATGAACTTTTTGCTCAGTCTTCACCAAGTAGACAATCTCGCTACGCAGTTGTGGGGTTTGTTCCACTCGCAGAGCAGGTGTATAACGGTGAGTCTCATCACCCACTGCAATTACTTGGTCATCAACTAAAAGAAGGGATAACGACTGAAGCTGCTAAACGAGGTTATATTACTCAAGAGTTTTTACTTTCAGACGATATTAGAGTAACAGCAGATTCAGACTCAATACTTACACGCAACGTAGAAGCATTAAGCGATATACGAAGAGTGGATTTTTTTATAACGGGGACTGTGCTTAATCAAGAGTTAGGTGCAATTGTGAATGCACGCATTATTCACGCTCAGACTAAAGAAGTTGTGGCAGCGGCAACGACTTTTTTCCCTGCAGAATTGTTTTGGCAAACAGAATCCGTTACTTCCAGAAATGGTCGTTTAGTGAGAACTCAAAGTTTAACGACTGATATTAATTAGAGCGCATTATTATGATTAAACCTTTTTATTTACATGTACTTGCTGTAATCGCTGTAGTTACATTAAGTGGCTGTTCTATCTTTAAAGGTGATGATGCAGATAAGGAAATTGAAGACAATGTTGTGGTTAGTGGCCTTAATATTGTCGATATTACAACATTAGAGTCAACTCAAGAGAATATACAATATTCCGCTAACGGGAATGTAAGGGATGGCGACGCTACGGAGGGAAACCAACTGCCGCTATATTCAAGTTTACAAGGTGCATATAAAGGCAGGCCGTTGACCCATCATATTGGCGATTACGTACGTATGATGACGCAAGATTTGGTTGCGAATATGGACGAAGTTAGCCAAAGAACGCCTATTGGCGTGACTCATTTTTCATTGTTAGATAGCGATTTACAGCAAACTAATTTATTAGCTCAACAAATGGCCGAGTCATTTATTCATGAAATTCACCAGTTCAGAATTCCCGTTATTGATTTTAAAGCGACAAATTACATTAGAGTTACTGAAGAAGGTGATTTCATATTGTCTAGGGATTACTTAGAACTAGCCCGTGACAGCAATGTGGATTTCGTACTTACCGGAACCTTGGCAAAACACCAAGGTGGCTATATGGTTAATGCTCGAATTATTGGTATGCAATCACGGGCTGTTGTTGCAACAGCACAGCAATTGGTGCCATTTTATGTTGCCGATGCAGTTATTCCAAGTGAAGACAGTAAAGGCGATAACTGGGCTGGTGGAGTGAAATTAAGTACAGATAAAATGTAATAAACCTGAATTCAGGTTTATTAACCTCGTTTAGCAGCACGTTTTGCAAAACGTGTATTGTGCACAGCGTCATATAGATTCTGTGCCATAGGTATGGGCTCTGCAAACAATTCACTCGCCAATATCTCAGCCATTAGTGGGGCAGTTGTTAAACCGCGAGAACCTAACCCTGATAACACGCTGAAGCACCCAGAATCATTTTCATCTTTTACTATTCCTACGACGGGCTGATGATCCGGCAAGGTCATTCGTGTAGCAGCACGGCCAGTAAACTCATTCTGCAAGCTGTCAATAAACGCGGTATTTGGCAACGCTTTTTTATGGGTTCGCAAATTAATATGGGTGTCATCGATTTGATATTCAGTGGTGATATCGTCCCGTTTATAGGTAGAGCCAAGGGCGTGACGGTTATTCATTTTCGGCGCAAAATACCCTTTGTGGCAGAGTACGGTTTGTAATTGCGCGATGTCGTCGTTAGTTGGAATGCTTTCCACTTGCCCTCGTGTTTTACCAAAAGGTAAATGAGCATAGTGTGAAAATGCGTCGGTATGAGAACCACTGGCCATAACCAGATGATCAAATTCATAGTTGATATTTTTCGCATTCACTCTTACTTTGCCATTTTTTTCTTCAAGCACATTAATATTGGTATTGGTAACTATGGTGAGCTTGCAAATAGCGCTTGCGGCATTGAGTAACGCCTTCACTAGCGATGGTGGCGATATCCAACCGCCTTGAGGTAAAAACATCCCGCCTATTTCAAGAGGAACTGCGGCTATGGTCGAGGCCTCTTGTTGGGTAACTGGGTGAATAAGCGTGTCAGGCCAAGGCTTATTAGTTTTCATTTTCTGATGACGTTCTTTTACATTGTCAGAAAATGCCAACTGAAGTACACCACAAAAATCGTGTTCAAAGGTAAAACGTGAATTAAGTAATGATTGGTAGCTTCGTTTAGCGTAATCAAAACTCAAAGCTTGAATCGTACTAGGGTTACTCACTTGAGCGTGAAGTTGAGGGTAGAAGCCTCCTTGAGGGTTACCCGATGCGCCACTAGCAATGTCATTTTTATCAAATAGAGTAATGTTACACCCTCGTTTGGCAAGGGCGAGTGCGGCATTGGCGCCCGCTAAACCACCTCCGATTATCGCGATATTGTTGTGATTGTTTACGGAACGAGGAGGTAACTTTGGTGTATATTCACCCACTAACATATCGCGTTTTCGGCCATAACCCGGTGCTTTTCGCATAGTGAAACCCGCCTCAATTAAGCCTCTACGAACAAAACCAGCTGCGGTAAATGTCGCTAGTGTCGCCTTGTTACACGATAAGGCCGCCATTCTTTCGAACAAGGCTTGAGACCACATGTCAGGGTTTTTACTTGGCGCAAAACCATCTAAAAACCACGCATCAACTTTGTCTTGAGTGCTGCTCATCATGGCGTCAAACATCTCTATTGCGTCGCCTAACCACAAATCAATACTGACGGCACCAAAGGTTAATCGGTGAGCACCACCGATTAAATTAGGGTATTGAGACAGCAATGCACTTTTGAATGCTTGAGAGGAGGGTTGTTTAGTCAGCGCTATTGATAAATCAGGTGCAGATAAAGGGTATTTTTCAACAGAAATTATTTGTAAGCGCTTTAGTACGTGATTTGGATTATCTAGTCTAAACTTATTAAATATCTCAACAGCAATCGCACAATTTAAGCCTGTACCAAAACCCGTCTCAGCTATGATAAATAAGGGTTTATCGCAGTGTTTGAAACGATTTATTAAATCGTTTCCTTGAATGAAAACATAGTGTGTTTCAGCTGCACCGTCGTCGTTAGAAAAATAGACATCGTCAAACTCTTCTGCGACCGGGGTATTTTGTTCATTAAATTGTATTTTGGCAGTGTTAATTTTCATTCTAGCAGGACCGACAACTAAATTCTGGGTTGCAATAACTCGCTTCATCCGTCACAGTGTACACATGTACGCTGAAATTTTAATTATTAGGAAAAAGCGCTAATTAAGCGCAAGGGTAACATATGAAACGAGTAGTCATTACCGGAATGGGAATTGTATCTAGTATTGGTACATCCAAAGAGGACGTGGTGGCGTCATTAAAATCTGGTAAATCGGGCATTACTCACTCTGAACAATTTGCAGAGATGGGATTGCGTAGCCAGGTATGGGGTGACGTTGATATTGACTTAGCTGAACACATCGATCGCAAACAAATGCGTTTTATGGGAAAAGCTGCGGCGTATTCATACGTTGCAATGAGCCAAGCTATCGCCGACTCAGGACTAACTGAAGAACAAGTTTCCAACATACGCACAGGTATTGTTGCAGGTTCTGGCGGTGCATCGTCTGAGTTTCAGGTAGCGTCTGCTGACATCTTAAGAGAAAAAGGCGTACGCCGTGTTGGGCCTTACATGGTAACTAAATGTATGGCATCAACGGTATCTGCCTGCTTAGCGACACCGTTTAAAATTAAAGGTGTTAATTACTCTATTGCATCAGCTTGTGCAACAAGTGCCCACTGTATTGGTCATGCGATGGAACTGATTCAATTGGGTAAGCAAGATGTCGTCTTTGCTGGTGGTGGAGAAGAGCTACATTGGACCTTATCAGCTCAGTTTGACGCTATGGGTGCATTATCGTCGAAATTTAACGACACGCCAGAGTTGGCTTCACGTACCTATGATGCAGACCGAGACGGGTTTGTAAGTAGTGGCGGTGGTGGCATGGTCGTGGTTGAGTCACTAGAACATGCACAAGCTCGCGGCGCAAATATTATCGCTGAAATTGTGGGTTACGGAGCAACGTCCGACGGTCATGATATGGTTGCACCTTCTGGTGAAGGGGCGATCCGTTGTATGCAAATGGCACTAGAAAATGTAGACGGTGATGTAGATTATTTAAATACTCACGGTACGTCTACGCCTGTGGGGGATGTGAAAGAACTTCACGCCATCAAAGCGGTCTTTGGTGACAAAAAAGTGGCTATTAGCGCAACTAAGTCATTAACCGGGCATGCCCTTGGTGCTGCAGGTGTGAATGAGGCCATTTATTCGTTGTTAATGATGGAGCATGGCTTTATCTGTCCGTCAATTAACGTTGAAAACGTTGACCCAGAAGCAGAAGGTTTAGACATTGTAACCTCACCTCGTGAAGCAGAACTCAATATAGTTATGTCGAATAGTTTTGGCTTTGGTGGTACCAATGCAACGCTAGTTATGAAAAAATTCGAGGGTTAATTTTTTACTCAACATAGCGATAGCATGAATATTCTTTATGAAGATACCATGCCCCACGGAGCAGATTATTTCTGCTCTTTGGGTCATGCAAAGCCTTATTCTTGGCAAACTCTGACATCCGAATGTCTTATTGATATTGATGTATTAGCCATTCGTTCTACTACCAAAATCACACCAAAACTTCTCAGTAAAGCCAATCGTTTGCATACCGTTGCTACGGCTACTGCGGGAACAAATCATATGGATATTCCGTTTTTACAAAAAGCGGGTATTAATTATTATTCAGCGGGAGGATGTAACGCTATAGCCGTTGCGCAATACGTTGTTAGCGCCATTATGTTTGCCCACGATAAACGAGAACTGGATTTCAATACCATTGAAGTTGGCATTGTTGGGGCTGGCAATGTAGGAAGCACCTTAGCTAAGTATTTAGATGCGCTGTCGATTTCATATGTATTATGCGATCCACCTATTGAACATCAGGACCCACGCAATTTTGTCGATCTAGACAGAGCGCTTGCTTGTGATGTGGTTAGTCTACACGTTCCTTACGTTCAAACTGGAGAACACCTAACAGCGAACATGCTTAGTGCTAGTCGTTTAGATAAAATGACAACGAACCAATGGCTTATTAATGCATGTAGAGGGGAGGTGCTAGATGAAAGCCATTTACTATCGTTAAAAAAAGCGAATTTAGGTCCTCAGTTAGTATTAGATGTTTGGTTAAACGAACCGAAAATTAATACTGAGTTATTGCCGTTTGTGCGTTTGGGTACGCCACACATTGCTGGGCATACCGACGAAGGTAAAATTCGCGGTACGCAAATGGTGTACGATTATTTGTGTAGTAAAACATCGACAAAAAGCGAAAAAGTGCATATTGATCAATTCCTTCCTCGGCTTGAGCCTTTGGAATATGGCTATGGTGATAGTGCTATGCCAATGAGCCAATTTTTACAAAGGGTATATGATATACATTTTGACCATAGGATTTTTGTTGAGAACATGTCAAAATCCCCCGCGTTCTCAAAATTAAGAAAGCAATACCAGGGAAGGCGAGAATACAACGCGTTTTATTTGCATGGCGAATGTAAGCTGTCAGAAAAAGAGCGAGCTGCGTTAAGTGCACTTGGCTTTACATTTTTACCAGATAATAACGCTTAACTAGATATTTTATTACAGGAGCATTCACTCTCATGTCTCAAGCCTTTGATGTTGCGGTATTAGGTGCAACAGGTTTAGTCGGTCAAACTATGATCGAACTTTTAGAAGCCCGCGATTTTCCGATCAATACACTATACCCTCTAGCGAGTAAACGCTCGGCTGGTGGAACTGTTACGTACAAGGGTAAGGAAATCACAGTCATTGATGCAGACGAGTTTGATTGGTCTTTAGCTAACTTTGGTTTCTTTTCTGCTGGTGGAAGCGTTTCAGAAAAATTCGCTCCTATTGCAGGTGAAGCAGGGTGTATTGTTATCGATAATACCTCTCAGTTCCGCTACGACCCAGACGTGCCTCTTGTGGTTCCTGAAGTGAATGCAAATGCATTAGCTGACTTTAGAAGTCGCAATATTATTGCTAACCCTAATTGTTCCACAATTCAAATGATGGCGGCGCTTAAGCCTATTCATGAAGCGGTAGGTATTGCACGTATTAACGTTAGCACTTATCAGTCGGTATCTGGTGCTGGTAAAGAAGCAATGGAAGAACTTGCCAAGCAAACTGCTGATTTGTTGGGTGCGAGAGAAGCAAAAGTAAACGCATTCTCTAGACAAATTGCATTTAACTGTATTCCGCAAATAGATGTGTTCTTAGACAACGATTACACCAAAGAAGAAATGAAAATGGTGTGGGAGACTAAGAAAATTATGGGCGACGACAGTATTTTAGTTAATGCTACAGCAGTTCGTGTTCCGGTTTTTTATGGCCACGGTGAAGCAATTCATTTAGAAACACATCAACCTATTGATGCTGATGAAGTCAAAGCCTTATTAGCAAATGCGCCCGGTGTTCGTGTTTACGAAGATAGAGAAAAGTATCCTACCCAAGTAGGAGATTCTAGCGGCAATGATCTTGTTCATGTTGGTCGTATTCGCAATGATATCACTCATCCTAATGGTATTAATCTGTGGGTTGTGTCTGATAATATTCGCAAAGGCGCTGCTACTAACAGCATTCAAATCGCTGAAACCCTTATTCGCGATTTTCTGTAAATCTCTGCAATAAAAACCAAATTGTCGGTAGCAACCTTTGCTGCCGGCACAGATCTAGTTTATATTTCTAAGTACATTCTTTTTTATAACCTTTTTGTGCCTTATCGTTTAGGCGTAAAACTTGCTTAATTAATTGTAGATGCTGTGTTTTTAAATAAAATTGCGTGTATTACATGTGAATATGTCGTATTTTTGGCGCCACAGTGCGTGGTATAAAATAAATATAATAAGTAATCTGCCGATGACCTCATTGTAGGTTTACATTCGGATAATTGGGAACAGCTTAATTTCGCTATGAATAACACCCGGTCAAGCTCTTTTATTGCTTCCATTGCTTTTGTCTTCTTTATTATAAATATGGGGATTGGGCATATTGTTAATGCTCAGGAATCTGTTCAAATAAAGGGGCCTAAAGGCGCCACCGAACAGTTTTCAGGTAATGTTTACGGTCCAATCACGTCAGATGACACGCTATGGCGTGTTGCTGAGCGGTATCGTCAAAATCGAAGCCTCTCAATTTATCAAGTCATGCTTGCCATATACGAGTTAAACCCTGAAGCGTTTGAGCAGCGAAATTTAAATTTGATGATTGATGGTTCTATTCTTAGGTTGCCATCAGAGCGCTATATAGCAAGAGTGGATCTTGAAGAAGCTAAAGCACGAGCTGAAGGTGATGAGCAGGCTTGGCAGAGAGCAACGCGAGACGCCAATGGGAAAGTAGCTGAAATTAAACCTATTTCACCACTGGTGAATCAAGATGACCTTTCTTCTACGAAGGATGCCCTTGAAAAAAGGCTAAACTCGTTAGATCAAACTCAAACACGGCAATTTGATGAACTCAAAGATCAGTTCGCGCTTTCCATCAAGTCTGTTGAATCATTGTTGGAAGATAACCAAAAGCTGTACGAACGAATAGATAAAGTTAACGGTGATTTAGACGCTTTGAGAGAACAAGTAGACGGTGATGTTAAGTCTACTATGAGCGCGCAATCACAAAGTATTGAAGAAATGCTGCAGTTGTTGAAAGAAGAGCAGTCGTTACGGCAGGAAGCTGAAAATTCAAGTCTATTGAAAAAGCTCTCTAGTCCTATTGCACTTATGGTCATTTCTATCGTGATGACTCTACTGGTTCTTGGAGGCGTTGCATATTGGTTGTTAGGCAAGAAAAAGGCACCTAAAGAAAGTGCAGAGCCTGTTGTATCAGATGCAGTCGCGCCTGTTGACGCGGTTTCAGTGTCGGAAACAGACGACTTACTGGATGAGCCTATTGATGATAGCGAAGACATCAGTGACGACGAGTTATTTAATGATGATGATTTACTTGATGACGTGCTGTCTAGTGAATTAGAAGATTCCTTGGATGATGAACTGGAAAACTTCACTGATCTAAGCGATGAAATGTTAGTGCCAGAGCCTGGCGTTGAGGGTGACTCTGATCTAGATGACTTATTTGAAGAGGGTGACAGTGAAATAGGTCAAAGTGATTTAGATGATTTGTTTGGTGACAGCAATGAAGTAGATGCATTTGATATTTCTGGTGACGATGAGAGTAAAGAAAGTGATCAGGGCGAAGAAAGTAATCAGGAAGAAGAAAGTGAAGCTGTAGATGTTGATGCCTTATTCGATGCAGCAGTGGATAGTGCCGATTTTGATGCTAGTGATGTCGCTGATAAATTAGGCATTGATGGCGATAATCTCGATGAAGATGCCATTGGCAAAATTGATGACCAAATACAAAAGCAAGGCCAAGAGTTAGATAAAGATACAGAGAATTTAATTGGTGAAATTGATCAATTAGAAATGATGGGTGGAATGCTTGACGAACTTGACTTAAGTGATGAAGAAGAAAGCCAAGAAACGCCTGTTGAAGATTCGAGCAATGAATCTGAAGAGCAAAACTCATCGAGTGAAGATGCAATTACTGACGATGTAATTGATGAATTAATTGACGAGCCTCTAACGGCTGATAGTGACGCTGG
This sequence comes from Alteromonas sp. 5E99-2, assembly GCF_017368475.1. GTDB lineage: Bacteria > Pseudomonadota > Gammaproteobacteria > Enterobacterales > Alteromonadaceae > Alteromonas_F. Next base: position 391 of record NZ_JAFNJE010000004.1, on the reverse strand, counting down.
TGAAGATGCTTCAGCAGACGATATCGACGACATATTTAACTCAGTTTCACAGCCCCCATCAGATGATCTTACTGATGACCTGTTAGATGAATTGGAAGCTGAAAATCCAGAAAGTAGCAATTCCGAAGACGACGAGGATAGTGTTGATGATGTTGATGCGCTTTTAGAGTCTATGTCACCGGAGCCATCAGATGACCTTACTGATGACCTGTTAGATGAATTGGAAGCTGAAAACCCAGAAAGTAGTATTTCTGACGAAGAGGATAGCGTTGATGATGTTGATGCGCTTTTAGAGTCGATGTCTCCAGAGCCATCAGATGATCTTACTGATGACCTGTTAGATGAATTGGAAGCTGAAAATCCAGAAAGCAGCATTTCCGAAGATGACAAA